>SBHC01000065.1 GCA_006226375.1 Deltaproteobacteria bacterium
GAATCGAATTTGCATTCGAGTACTACTGAAAAACTCATTCAGGATCGACGTGATCCGTCACTTGTTTCTCTCTTGCTATTCAGTTTTCAAAGATCGAGAAGTCTGCCGTTTTGTGGCAGGGCGACCGTTTCTAACATGGCCGCCTTGGTGTGTCAACAACTTTCTCAAAAAAACTTTCGAGCATTGCTGCTGACAGGCGCTACAGAGAGTGTTCTCTTTGATGGATTGGACTGTGGCATCCATTGAATTACTTGATGACTTGCGTCAGGGAAGTGATTCGGCGTTGCCGGTGTCTCCGTAGCAGCGAGAAGGCGTTTTACAGAAACGCTGCCGAGGTGTCAACATCTTTTTTGCTTTTTTTTCGATCTGGGGATGAATCGCCTGGAAAAGCCTGGATTTGGCCTTTCTATTGAATTCGGTCATGAAAAAGTGATTCAAGGTTTGCAGGGTATGGTCGTTCTTCTTCTCATGATACACATCAACCAAACACTACCAGGGACGGGGTGTTCGACGTGGAACTCAAGGCGAGTTCTTATATGGAGTCAACGGTGCGAGCTACACATTCTCCCCAAACTTTCTGGCTGTCCACTTTGAGTTTTCTGTTTCTTTCTATTGTCTTTTTGGGATGTACCCCCCCTCCTGCGCCGCTTCTTTGTACGCAGCTCAACTGTGGTAGTTCCGAGTCCTGCGTGGATGGCCGCTGTGAAACCACAACATCACCCACACCAGCCACGCCTAAATCTCCGAGTGGGAGCACGGTAGAGCCCAAGGGGGATCCATCTGCCACTCCTTCTGGTGGAGAGAAAACTCCGGATAATCCAAAGGAAACGCCAACTGAGCCCGAGCCTGAAACCAAGCCCGAACCACCGACCCCTACATCGTATCGTTGGAGCAAAGTGATTCAGGAAGGTAACGCCGATCTTCTTGGAGTCACGATGCCAACGGCAACGGATGCGTGGGTTGTTGGTCACAACGGAACGATCTTGTTCAGTTCGGATGCTGGTGCTACTTGGAGTCGCCAGAACTCTGGTGTGACTTCAACTCTTCGTGCCGTTTGGTTTGTTGACTCCAAGAAAGGCTGGGCAGTTGGGGATAACGGCGTGATATTGTTCACCAAGAATGGTGGAGCTACCTGGAAATCACAGCCTTCATTGGTGACTGACAATCTCTATGCTGTTCAGTTTGTCAGTTCTTACAATGGCTGGGCGGTGGGTGACGCTTTCACTCTGCTTCGAACCACGGACGGTGGCGAGTCTTGGCAGTCCGTGTCTGGCGTTCTTAACATTGATCTTCGTGGGATTGCTTTCAAAGACAAGCAACATGGCTACTTTGTTGGAGCACAAGGGACGATCCTGCATACTTACAACGGCGCACTTTCCGTTAGCACCGAAGTTACAGGCACTCAGACCAACTTTCGAGATGCGTCGATCAACAGTCAGGACACCTGGGCAGTGGGTGCACAAGGTCAGCTGCTTCTCAAAACCCAAGACTCCGGTTGGCAAAAACAAGAATCCCCCGTGGCTACGGACCTTAACAGCATTCGATTCTTGGATGACAAGCGCGGGTGGATGATCGGAGCAGGCGGAGTCTTGCTTGGAACCAAAGACGGCGGAACGTCATGGTCTTCCGAAGCACAAGGAAGTTATCCTGATCTTCACGCCATCGCAGCCTTCAGCGACAAAGCCGCCATTATCGTAGGTGCGAACGGAACCATCGTTCGCATGGAAGGTGTATACGAATAAACATCGTTTCATTCGGAACATTGATCATTTCAAATCTCCTCCCGATCATTTACTTCATCACACCAACCCAACCTACCAACCCACATTTCCCATAACATTTGAAGATGGATGGACCTAGCCCCGGAATTCATTCGATACAATTCGGGGTTGCGAAGGATGAAAGATCGGTGTGTGGAAGGAGAGGGGGGTTGGTTTATTTGGCGAAGTCTACGATCCGCATTTCGCGAATGACGGTGACTTTGATTTGGCCGGGGTATGTCATCTCACGTTCGATCTTTTTGGTGATGTCGTGGCAGAGCAAGACAGCTTGATCGTCGTTGATATCTTCGCAGGAGGTGATGACGCGGATCTCTCGGCCGGCTTGGATCGCATAGGCTTTATCGACACCATCGAAGGAATAGGCGATGTCTTCGAGATCACGGAGGCGTTGGATGTAGGATTCAATCGCTTCACGACGTGCACCAGGCCGACCACCGCTGAGGGAGTCGGCTGCGATCACGAGGTGGGCGAGGGGGGTTTCAGGCTTGATCTCTTCGTGGTGCGCTTTGACAGCATGCACAAGTTCGGCGCTTTCACCGTACTTTTGGAGGAAGTTTCCGCCGTTAATGGCGTGTGACCCTTCCAGCTCATGTGTCATCGCTTTTCCGATATCGTGGAGGAGCGCGGCGCGTCGTGCGAGCTTTACGTTCATCCCGAGTTCGCTGGCCATGAGGCCACAAAGATGGCCACATTCAATGGAGTGCGCCCATTGGTTTTGGCCATAGGAGTAGCGCCATTTGAGGCGACCCAACATCTTTTTGATCTCGGGGTGAACCTTATGGATGTCGAGTTTGAGGACTGCTTCTTCACCTGCTTCTTTAATTAAGCCGTCCATTTCCTCTTGGGTTTTGGTTACGACTTCTTCGATGCGGGCTGGGTGGATGCGTCCATCGGAGACAAGCTTGAGCAGGGAGCGTCGTCCGACTTCCCGACGGATCGGGTCGAAGCAGGAGACAACCACGGCTTCGGGTGTGTCATCAATGATCAAATCCACGCCGGTCGCAGCTTCGAGGGCACGGATGTTTCGGCCTTCACGCCCGATGATACGACCTTTCATATCATCGCTGGGGAGATGGACAACACTGACTGTGCTTTCGGAGATGTAGTCACTGGCGTAGCGTTGGGCTGCGATGGAGAGGATACGACGGGCTTTTTTCTCAGCTTCGTCTTGGGTTTCTTCTTCGATCTGCCGAAGCTGACGGGCAGCATCGTTGCGGGCATCGTCGAGCATACGTTGCTCGATTTGACGCTTGGCTTCTTCGCGGCTGATTCCTGCGTTGTGTTCCAAAACCTTGGTGGCTTCGTCCCATTGCAGGTTGATCTCTTCTTCGCGTTTGTCGAGATCTTGTCCTCGCTTCTCAAGCTTTTCTTCGCGAGTTCGAAGTCGTTCGCTGCGGTTGTCGAGCTCTTTCAGGCGACGGTTGATGTCCTCTTCACGGTTGCTGATGAGGTCGCCCTGGCGCTGCAGGTTTTCGGCTCGTTGTTCAAGCCGTTCTTCTCTGCGGTCGAGTTCTTTTCGGCGGTCGCGGTGTTCGTCTTCGAGTTCACGTCTAGCTTTTTCAAGCTTTTCTTCGTGTTGGAGCTGCAGTCGGATGGTGAGCTGTTCGTTTTCCTGGGTGATCTTCTCTTGTTGTTGAGTCTTATAAGTTTCCAGCTCTCCTAGGGTTTGTTGGGTCTTACGTTGATGAAGGAGGTAACCGACAAGGGCACCGACTGCAAGTCCTCCAATCAACGCGAAAATGATATACGATGTCATCTATTTTGCTTCATTCAACCTGCGCAGTGAGAGACGATAAAGAATTCCCCCGCCCTGGCCGTGTGAACAGAATTCCTTGAACCGGGGTTCAAAGAGGTGGGGTCGCGGTGTACTACGTTTGATACGCCCTCGATAGCTTAAAAGCCCGAGGTCTACTCGCGGCAGCCAACCATACAACCCCAACGAAAAAGTGTTCGGTTCGAAAATCGCTGTTCCAATCACGCACCGGGCAGGGGAAATTTCGGACTGGACTAAAACGCCAACAGCAGGACGAAACCTGCACGTCGGCTGTCGGGCCATGTTACTGGTGAAAGCCCTTGTCTGTCAACAAAAAAGGCCAGTGGCGCCCATGCGATTGGGTGTTGGAAGAAGTGGATGAGTTGTTGAGGGAGAATGAGGGAAAGGGAAGGGGGGGTGTTAGCCGACTTTGACTGCGAGTCCTTGGCGTTCGCGGAATTGGAAGTACTCTTCCGAAACGGAGAAGAGGACCAACTCTTTGACCTTCGCGCGGTGTTGGATTTGGAAGTCGGGACGCTGGTCGCGCTCCATCACCTTCGAGCAGATGTTGAGGTCGCCAGCCAGGCAGAAGCCAACACGGTTGGCGGTGTGCTCAACAGCCTCCAAGAATTGCTCCGGAGTCATGGGGTTCTCTTGAGCAAGGTAGGCTTGAACCATTTGACCCAACTGTTCTTGACGCTCAGCAGGCAAGGTCTTCGCGACACGCTTCTTGATCTTGTCGGCCTGGTCAGCAGGCACGTCCAACGGATAGTTGGGGACGTACATGTTGATGAAGGACGACAGCAGCGCGCGGAAGTCCGGGTAGGGCAGCACGCTGGCGAACAAAAACTCGGGGCGGGAGAAGGTCAGCTGACGAGCGATCATGAACAGCAACTCCTTCGGGTGCCGCTCTTTGAACATGTCTTCTCCTGCCAAGAGCACTGGCGGGAAGGTGTTCACGATGCGCAACGAGGGGAACAAGCCTGTCTGGTAGACTTCCCGACCGGGCAAGCTCAAAACCTGTGAGACATACTCGTAGGTGCGAGCGAAGAACAGGTTCGGGTCAACCTTGTCACCTTTCTTGATCTTGAACTGCTTCGCGCTCTCAGCAAACTCAGAGCCGCAGAATTGATACAAGGTCATCAAGATGTCGGTCAGCGGGTTGTTCAGGCTGTTGTGGAAGATCAACTGCTTCCACACTTCGTTCTCTTGGAACGCTCGGCTCAATCGGTCGGGAGCATTCTCTTTCATGCTCTTGTAGAAGTTCTCTTCTTCGGGAGAGGCTTCACGCAAGAACCGAAGGGTCGTGGTCACGGCGAAGGAGCGATCCAGTTGCTGCTGCTCGTAATACAACCGAACAAGCTGCTTGTAGGAGTCAATCCGCGCAGGGTTTCGGGTCAGCAACTCGTGGTGGATCTCGATGGCCTTGGGACGATACTCATCCTTCTGACCGTAGAGTTCCGCCAGGACTTCCAAGTTCTTGACGACGGGCTCCATCTGGTAGACGAGCTCGTAGGCAACAACCGCGTTGTCCACGTTACCGATCTTGAACCGGTGCAAGTCACCAAGACGTTTCCACAACTCAAGCTTGAGCGGTTGGTAGTCGTCTTGCTGCGGCAGACGGTTGATCATCCGTTGGTAGTTCTCATCCAGCTGGATCCACATCTCCAAGCTGCTCAACAAGCTCTCGATGGCCTGGAAGGCAGCGGTGTGGTTGAGATCGATGTCCAAGATGCGATTGTACGAAGCGACCGCATTGTTGGGATCTTGCAGTTGGCTCTGGAAGGTCTCTGCGATGTGGTTGATGTATTGGATCTGCTTTTGCTGATCCGCTTCCATCTCGACCAATTGCTCCAACGTCTCGACTTTTTCGGTCCAGCGCTGGGTTTCTTCGTAGAGCTCCAACAGACGGAAGAGCAGCTGGGTGTTCTCGGGTGCCATCACATACGCTTGACGGTAGAAGTCAATCGCATGGTCGGGGCGACCGAGTCGTTCGTAGCAGAGGTCACCCAACTCCATCGTGAGCTGGAAGCGCTCTTGCTCGTCGTCGAGGATCAAGAGCAGTCGCTCTTTCAACTCCAACGACTTGTCCCACTCTCCACGCTGTTCTGCGTAGGTCGCGAGGGAGCGCAACGCCAGCGGGTTGGCTGGGTCGATCTCCAGAGCACGCTCGTAGTAATCGACGGCCTGATCCGGCGAATCCATCTGAGCAAACGCGAGGCCCATTCGGCAGTACACTTCGCTCAACTCACGCTCGTTGAGTTGGTTGCGGTGGTTGTACAGAATGGTTTGATACACGTTGAGGGAACGTTCCCACTGCTCTTGGGAGTAGTACAAACGACCCAAACCGTTGAGAGTCGGGAAGTAGTCGGGGTTCAGGTTGTACGACTCTTGGTACTGTTGGAGCGCCTTGTTGATGTCGCCACGCTGCTCGGCCGCGTACGCCAACATGAAGTGGAAGCGGTACAAGTCATCGCTGAGTGCTTGTTGTTGGAGGGCTGCAATCACCATATCCAACACCGACTCGGCGTGTTCCCAAAGCTTCTGCTCAATGTAGATCTCTGCAAGAGGCTTGGCCGCAGGGAGGTGTCCGGGGGACACTTCCAACGCGCGGTAGTAATACTGCGACGCTTGCTCAGCATCGGCCAGACGCTCGCGGTACAGCTTGCCTACTTCACAGAAGATGTTGGCCTTGGCCTGGGGATCTTCGGTGACGCGTTCTTCTTGCATCGCCAGCTTGATCACGCCTTCCCAGTCACGCTGCAGGAAGTGAATGACCTTCAACGAGCGAATCGCCGGCAGGTAGTTGGGTTGGAATTCCAACGCCTGACGGTAGCTGTCCTTCGCGCGGTCGATCTGAACGAGGCGTTCTTCGTACAACTTACCGATGCGGAAGTAGACTTCCACGAGCTGCTCTGGATCGTTCACGACCTTGGCTTCGCGCTGCATCATTTCGATGCACTTGGCCCAGTTTCCGGCAGCTTCGTACAAGCGACCCAAAGCGGACAGCGCGGGCTGGTAGAACGGATCGGAGTCGAGGACTCGTTGGTAGTAGGTGATGGCGCGGTTGGTGTCATCGAGGTGTTGCTCGTAGATCGAGCCGATCTCGAAGTACAGCGCTGCCATTTGCTCCAGGTCATCGATGGCTTTGAGGTGACGCTCAAAGACTTCGATCAACAGGGGCCAATCTTCAGCCGCTCGGTACAGACGCTCCAGGCCTTTGAGTGCGGGGAGATTCCAACGGTCCAACTCAAGAATCTTCTTGAGGTTGTCCATCGCCATCGTGGGATCGCCCAGCTCTTCTTCCCAGACAATCGCGATGCGGTAGTGGAGGTTGACCTTGTCATCGACCCGGTTGGACAGCTCGATTTGCTTGGTCAACACTTCCAGCAATTGCTCCCATTGCTCCAACTGAGTGTAGAGCTTTTCGAGAGCTTGGAGTGCGTTGCGGTTGTTGGCGTCGAAGCCGAGGATGTGCTGGTAGGCTTCCACGGCTTGTTCAGGCATATCGAGGTGAAGGTCGTAGACCTGAGCGACTTCGCTCTTCATCTCGAAGATCTGATTGGTGTCGGTGGTCAGGGAGATGCGAGTTTCCAACACCTCGATCAACTCGTGCCACTGCTCTTGCAGTCGGTAGAGCTTTTCGAGAGAGGGAAGGACTTCGTAGGCTTCGGGGTCGAGCGCCTGAATCTGGCGGTACGACTCGATGGCTCCGTAGTAATCTTCCAGTTGGTACTCACGCAACTCAGCGATCTTGAGGAGCAAGTCTTTTTGCTCTTCAAAGTCTTCTACGAGCTGCATCTTGCTCAGGAAGATCTCGATCAAGTCGTTCCATTGCTCGTTTTGCTCGTACAGATCTTCCAATGCTTCCATTGCAGCTTGCTGCGTGGGATCGAGGGTCAGCGCGACGCGGTAGGACGCGATGGCCGCCTCAAACTCTTGCAGTTCGATGTGTTGGATCTGACCCAAACGCAGCCACAACGGGACTTGTTGGTCAGCATCGGGGAGCTTCTCAATCTCTTGGGTGTAGACGTCTACGAGGTCATCCCAACGATCGGTCTCGTCAGCGATTCGCTCCAGGTCTGCACGGACTTCTTCGTTCAAGGGGTTGTATTCGAACGCTCGAATCAACGTATGGAACGCTTCGCCCTTGTTGAAGAGTTGCTTCTCGTAGGTACTGGCTACGCCACGCAAACGCTCGATGCGGACTTCGTTGTCCTCCAGCAGGTTGATCTCCAGGTTGCGAACCTGAATCAACTTTTGCCAGTCCTGGTGCTTGGTGTAGAGCTCTGACACAGCTTGGATCACATCAACCTGTGTGGGGTCAATCTCCAAGATGCGCTCGTAGTGGGGAATGGCTCGGGTTGGCTCGCGCAATTCTTCGTTGCTGATTTGCGCGGCGCGTTTGAGCAATTCGACCTTCTCTTCGTCGGTTTCGATGACAGCCTCTTTCTTCTCAAGGATGTCGAGAACCGAGCGCCAGTCTTCGCGAGCGACAAGCAGAGTTTCCAGGGTTTCCAGAGCCTGGACGTGCATGGGGTTGATTTCCAGCACGCGACGCCATGCAGCGATGGCATCGTCCATTTGGTCGAGTTGTTCCTGGTAGATCGAAGCGAGTCGGAGGTACAGGTCGAGGATCGCATCGTCTTCTTCCTGAAGCGGAATCAGGCGGCGCAGGATGCTGACCAAGTCGTCCCACTGCTCGTGCTGCTCGTAAATGGTTCGGAGCGCGCTGAGTGCGTCGATGTCTTTGGGATCCAACTCCAGAACCTTCTTCCACGCGTCGATGGCTTGGCCTTCGTCAACGAGGTGTTGGGTGTAGGTGGTTCCCAAAGTGCGGTACAACTCTTTCTTGCGTTCCACACCGGAGACAACGCTCAACAGCTTTTGGGTCGTTTCAACCAGGTCGTCCCAACGTTCGGTTTGGTTGTACAAACCTTCGAGGGCGCTGAGGCTTTCCTCGTCGTCTTCGTTGACTTCCAGAGCCGACTCAAACAGGTTGATGGCTTCTTCGGGGCGACCCAAGGGGCCTGCGCACAAGGTCGCCATCTTCTTCTGAAGGCTGCTGCGTTCAGTGGCCGAATCCACAACGCTCGTTCGAAGCTGACAGATGGTGTACAGGTCTTCGAACATCTCGGTTTCTTCGTACAAACGCTGCAACGCAATCAGAGCGTTGCCGTTTTCAGCGTCCACCGCGAGGATCTGGCGATAGGAGTCAATGGCTTGCTCTAGGTTGTCCAGCTCTTTCTCGTAGATGCTGGCCATACGGGAGAGGAGGGTGATCTTCTCTCGTTGGTCATCCTGGACTTGGACCTTGCGAGCCAACACGTCAACCAACGCTTCGTAGTCGCGCTCTTGACGGTACAATCGGTCCAACGCGCTCAACGCGGCGGTGTTGTAGCCATCAATCTTCAACGCTTCTTGGAAGTTGAGGATCGCTTCTTCGGTGTCTTGGAGCGCTTCATCGTTGATGTTCGCGATCTTCAAGTACATGCGAAGGGCGATTTGTTGGTCGGTGATGTTTTCGACTTCGTCCTCGTAGACACCCACCAATTCTTCCCAAGCATCGGTTTCTTCCGCGAGTCGCTCCAACTCGGAGATGATGTCGCGGTCGGTTGGTGCTTCACGGAAGGCGCGGCAGAGGTAAACAAACGCCATATCGGGGTTGTCGAGTTCCTCTTCATACAACAAGACGATCTCTTTGAGGAATTCGATTCTCTTGAGGGTGTCGTCCGTGTGATTCAAGCGAATCTCAACCATTTCGATCAGGCGGACATAGTCTTCTTGACCATCGCGGAAGTAGCTCTCCAACGACTCGGCGACCATGAGTTGGAATTCGTCGTTCTCTCCCAACTGCTCCATGGCTTCGAGGGCTGGCTTGTACTCGGGGTGGTCTTCCAAAATCGCGCGGTACAATTCGATGGCTTTGGGCACATCGTTGATCTTGGCTTCCCACAATTGGGCCACGTTGAAGCGCAACTCCAACGCAGCTTCATCGTCGTCGAGGAGCTCGACTTCTTTGTTGCGAATCTCAACAAGGTCGTTCCAGCGTTCTTCGATGATGAAGAGCTCGCCCAATCGTTGCACCGTGGAGAGTTGGAACTCTCGGCGTTGCTCTTGGGCTTCTGCGATTTGAGCTTCGCGAGCTTCTGCATCGCCTTCCATATCGCGGAGGGCTGCCGACGCATCACCTTCTGCCTCTTCTGCTGCATCGAGTTGATCCATCAGGGAGGCGCGAGCTTCTTGGAGCTCGGTGCGTTGCTGGGCAAGTTGCTCAAGTTGAGCAGCCAATACATCGCGTTCGCTGAGGAGCTCTTCGTTCTCGGGATCCGCGTCCACTTGGGAGTTGAGATCTTCCAAACGATCGAAGTGACCGTCGTTTTGCTCGTTGAACTGCTCCAGGCGTTCGGTCGCACGGTCGACTTCGTCCATCAACTGCTGGACTCGTTCTGCCGCGTCGGTTTCGGCCTGGCGAGCCGCCACAAGTTCGGGTGGCTCAGCTGGGGGAGTGTCTGCCAAGACTTCCAGGCGGTCGAGGTAACGACGCAGGATCATAATCGCCTGGGAGTTCTCTTGAAGCTGCTCTTCGTAGATGTCTGCGACTTGGTAGAAGACGCCGTGCTTGAGCACTTCATCCGAAAGAGCGGTCTCTTTCTGGAAGAGGATCTCAATCAAAGACTGCCACTGGTCGCGGTCTTCGTAGTACTCTTCCAACGCCTCGATGGCTTCGAGGTTTTCGGGCTCAAGGTCGTCCACAACGCGGCGGAAGTAGACCATACCGTTGTCGGGGTCTTGCAAGCGGTCGCGGTGGATCTTGGCCAAGACCAAAGTGGTTTGGATCTTCTCATCCTGGTCGGGAATCGAATCCACACCTTTGGCGAAGGCTTTGGCAAGCTCGCTCCAAGCGTCAATGTTTTCCGCCATACGGAGGAGAGCTTCGCGGGTTCCTTCGTGTCCGGGTTCTTCGGTGAAGACCTGGAGGTATCGTTCGAAGGCTTCGCGGTATTCGTTGAGTTTCTCCTCATGCAAGCGACCCAAACGCATCAACGCTTTGCGACGCTCGGTGGCCGATTGGCTGGAGTCTTCCAACTGGATCTTATAGACGTCTTTGAGCAGCGGGTAATCTTCGTGATGGAGATACACCGGCTCAAGGATGCGTGCACAAACCAGACGATAGGCGTCGTTGTCGAGGAGCGACTCCACTTGCATACGAGCGAGTTGGTGTTCGACCTCGGCTTCCAACACTAGCTGGTACAACTCAAGGGCTCGAACGACGTTGTCGAGGCTCTGGCCGTACAGGTTTGCCATGCGGAAGTGGAGTTCGGTCAGCTCTTGGGAGGGATCTTCCAAGAGTGTGCGCTCTCGCTCCCACAGCTCTGCCAACTCACGAAGGTGACCTTCGTTTTCGTACAGGGCGGCTAGGCTTCGGATGGCCTGCAGGTCGTTTTCATCCAACTTAAGGATGTCTTGGTAGACCTGGATGGCTTCCGCCATATCCGTCAGTTTGTCTTTCCACAGGTCAGCAACTTCGAACAGAATCTCTTTCTGTTCTTCGAGATCTTCGCTGAGTTCTGCGCGCATCCGAAGGATGTCAACCAGGTCACGCCACTGCTCGGTTTGACGATAGAGCAGCTCAAGAGCGTCAACGGCTTCTTGGTTGTTTGGATCGTAGTCGAGCACGCGTTGGTAGTTGCGGAGAGCGTTCTCGGCATCTTCCAGACGGTCGGAGTAGTTGTTCGCGATGAACAAGTAGGTGTCGACGATCTGCTGGGGCTCAACAAAGGTGCGGACGAGGTCTTCGTACACGTTGAGCAGCTCGGCCCATCGGTCCATCTCGTCGGCCATCAACTCGACACGTTCACGGACATCTGGGTTGTCGAAGTCTTCGTGGAGGAGCTGACAACTCCATTCGAAGGCCTTCTCGTCATCACCCAAACGGAGTCGGTAGATCTCCTCGATGTCACGGGCGAGTTCGGAGCGTAGACGCTTGTCATCTACGATGGTGAAGCGAGCTTCCAGAGCGGGAGCCAAGGCTTCCCAATCTTGCTGCTGTCGGTAAATGGGTTCCAACACGCCCAAAGCGTCCACGCGCCAACGCTCGTTGTCGTCGGCGATTTGCTCCAACACCTCACGAGCCATTTCGTCTTCGGGGTGTTCGGACAGGATGGTGCGGTACTCATCGATCGCCTCGCGGAATCGCTCCAGTGATGTCATCAACTGTGCGATGCGCTGGCTCAACTTCAGCCGGGTCTCATCTTCTTCGACAGCATCTCGTTCACTCAGGAACAGCTCCAGCACTTGTTCGTGGTTGCCACGAAGCTGGTAGTGAGCTTGCAACGCGCGGAGTGCTTTGAGATCGCTGCGGTCCAATTCAAGGATCTCGTGGTAGGTCGAAGCCATCGCTTCTTCCGCTTCTTCCACGAGAACCGCGGTGTTTTGACCTGCTTGGATGACCTG
Source organism: Deltaproteobacteria bacterium (assembly GCA_006226375.1). Classification (GTDB taxonomy): domain Bacteria; phylum Myxococcota_C; class UBA6777; order UBA6777; family UBA6777; genus M3003. The sequence continues at coordinate 11,992 of SBHC01000065.1, forward strand.
GGTGTCGTTTTCGTTAACGACTTCTTCGCCTTCTTCGCCGTCTTCGCCTACCTGTGGGGGAGGCTGCTGTTGAGCCTTCTGGATGCGTCGGCGGTGCAATTCAGCGATGCGGAAGAGGAGGTCTTTCTTTCCACCTTGGAGGGAGGTGAGGTCTGCCTTCTTTCGCAAGATCTCAAGCTGGCCGTCCAGGTCGCCTTCCATGTCGAGGAGGCGGAGCAACTCGTCAAGGATCTCGGTGTCCTGGGGGTCAATGTTGTGAACTTCGCGCAACGTTGCGATGGCTTCAGCGAATTCATCGAGTTCAAGTTCGTGAACTTTGGCGATCTCAACCAAGAGTTCTTTGCGCTGTTCCGGGCGACGAATGTGCTCGACACGTTCGCGGGCAATGTCGACCCACATGTCCCACTGCTCCAGCTTGCGGTAAAGCTGGTCGAGTCGGTTGAGGATGACATTGTTCTCGGGATCCAAGGCGCGCAATTGGTGATAGATCATCACAGCGCCTTCAAGGTCCACGATCTTTTCGAGGAGCAAGCTACCCATGATGTGCAAGGTAGCTTTCAGGTCATCTTCGGAAGCTGGGTCGTCGATCCGACGTTGGTACACTTCGCGGAGTGCATCCCAGTTCTCGCTCTGTTTGTAGATCCGCTCCAACGACTCCAAGGAGGAGGTGTTCGAGGGGTCCAGCGCAAGGATCTGCTCGTACGCTTCGGCCGCACCTTCGAGGTCGTCCACTTGGCGCTCTCGAACCCAAGCCAGATCTCCCAACACAGCGATCTTCTCGGTCTGGTCAAGCTGCTCCAGGTTGGATTTTTGCTCCAACAACTCGGCCAGCTCCACCCACTCTTCAGAGCGTCGGTAGATCTGCTGGAGAGCGTTGTAAGCGTCGAGATTGGGGTGATGCTCGATGGCTTCTTCGTAAGCGTTGCGAGCCGAGCTCTGGTCGCCCATCTCGCGGGAGTAGATCTCACCGATACGGGTCAACAGAGCAGACTGATCGCCAGCTTCTTCCGCCTGGTCGAGGGTGTTGCGGTACAGCGCAATCATCTCGTCCCAGTTTCCAATCTGACGGGCCAACGATTCAAGCTGGGTGGTCAGTTCGGTGTCTTGCGGGTTGGCTTTCAACGCCAGGGTGTAGGTGTTGAAGGCTTCTTTCGACATGGCCAGGCGTTGGTGGTAGGTGTCACCAATGCGTCGCAGCAAGAAGCCGCGTTGCTCACGCTCTTCGGTCAGGTTGAGCTTGCGCTTCAACGCATCGATCAGCTGTTCCCAATCTTTCTTGGCTTCGTAGAGGGGAAGCAGCGCCTCAATGGCCATCGTATCTTCGGGGTCGAGATCCAGGATTTGCTCGTAGTACGACGCGGCACGTCCGTGATCGCGGAGTTCCACCTCGGAGAGGGTTGCCATCTCACCCAACAGCGACTTCTTGTCGTCGATGTCCTCAATGGTGTTGAGGCGTTTCTCCATCACGCTCAAGGTTCGACCGAACTGCTTGTCTTCGCGGTAGATCGACTCCAGGCGACGGAGGGCCTCTCCGTCATCGGCTTTGACTTCGAGGATTCGCTCAAGGGTGGAGATCTCACGGTCGCGCTCTTTGGTTTGTTCGCGGTAGACCGTCGCCAGTTTCTTGAACCAGCTTACCTTCTCGCCGACATCGTCAACTTTCTTGGCGCGCTCCATCAAGAAGTCGGAGAGCGCTTCCCACTTGCCCAGCTCGGAGTACAGGCCCTGAATCAAGTTGAGGGCTTTTTCATAGCCAGGCTGGAGTTCCAAGGCTTGCTTGCAGTAACGGATGGCGTAGGCGGGTTTGTTCTCCCGTCGGTAGTAGCCTTCCGCAATTTTGTAGTTCAAGAAGGCCGAGTGACCGTCATCATCACTTTGTCGGATTTCCTTCTTCAACTTCTTGAGCAGGGTGGTCCACTCTTGGGTCTCATACTCCAGCTCGTTGATGGCGTTTTGCGCTTCCTGGCAACCTTCATCCAAGCTGAGAGCTTCTTTGAAGAGTTGCTGCGCCTTTTGCATGCCCTCAGGCGTTTTGCCTTCTTCCAGATGGTGCAGGAAGATCTCACCGATCTTGACCAGGAGTTTCGCCTTTTGGGCGTTGTCGTCGGTGTTTTCCAGTTGGGTCCGAAGAATCGCGATGACTCGCTGCCATTCGCCTGTCTCACGGTACAAGCGAAGAGCCTCTTCCATCGCGTCCTTGTTCTCAGAGTTGAGAAGGTAAGACTGGTGGTAGGCTACAGCGCCGTGCTCTTTGTTGCCGAGCTTCTCGACAAACATGACCGCGATCTGCATGAACAACTGAGACTTCTTGTTGTTGTCTTCGGTCAGTTGGCTCTCTTGGCGGAGAACTTTGATGGCTGTTGCGTAATCACCTTCGCTTTCAGCGATCTGTCGCAACAGGCTGAGCGCTTGGGAGTGATTGGGCTTTTGCTCCAACACTTTTGCGATAGCGCGCTTGGCGTTGTCTGGCTGCTGAAGCCGGTGGAGACGCAGCGCAGCGGCTTGCAAGTAGAGATCGGGAGATTGGGAGGGGTCGGGGAGTCGCTCTGCACGTTTCTCGTACAAGGCAGCTAATTCAGCCCAGTCCTCTTGCTCGGTGTAGATCTCTCGCAGCGCCTCAAACGCTGGGACGTTCGTTGGGACTGCGTCAAGAATGCGGAGATAGTTCTGGATTTCTTCTGTTGCCATGGCGAGTGTACGCTCCTGCACAAGGCTTGCGGTGAATGGAAACGTTGGCCTTCTGTGCCCGAAGGAATCCGCCAGGATGGAGAGTCGCGATGTTGTGGAGTTGGGTCTTCTTGAAGGGCCTCGATTGCCAGCAATGCACTTCTGGGTTACCTCTTTGTGGGTGCTATTGGCACAAAGTGCCATTGGCGCAAATATTTAGCATAGCTTTTTGAAGCACTGCAACCACGATTTCGATAACTTATATTGAAAGCCTTCAAGAACAGTGGGATAGCTTTTTTGGGGGGCTAGGGGGGTTACTGTTGAAAAGCACCAGAAGGAGCAGGGCAGGATTTTCCATGCTTCCCAAGTTGCTTGTTGATCTTCTTAAACCAGTCGCGTGCTTCGACGTGATCGGGATCCAACATCAAGAGAAATCGGCAGTATTTGCAGGCTTCTCCGTATTGACGGAGCACATACATGGTCACCGTCATTGTATAATGCGCGTTCTTGTACCGAGGATTAATTCGCAGTGCATTGATAAGATGAGGCACCACTCTCTTGTATTGCTTTCTTTCAAATTCAATGTAGGCACGAAGATAGTGTGCCGGTGCGTACAGCCTGTGTTGGGGGAAGGCAAACATCTGGATGAGCTGGTTGGAGGCGGCCTTGTATTCTTTGAGCTGGATCAAGGTCCGGGCCATGTTGTAGTTGGCGTCGCGCAAGCTGGGATCGATGTCCAGCGCTGACTTAAACAGGCGCTTGGCTCGCTTGTACTTCCGTTCCTCGTAGTAAATGTGCCCCAGGTTTACACGTGCCTGAGCAAAGTTGCTTTGGATGGAGAGCGCTTGCTTGAGGAGCGTTTCGGCTCGTCGAGGGTTGTTGCGGCGAATTTCAACGATGGCCAACCCGTTGAGTGCTTCCACAAACTTGGGGTTGTAGCGAAGGGCAAGCTTGCAGTAGTTCTCTGCTTCGTCGAGTTTGTTGGCGTCTGCCGCCTGGATGCACATTCGTTGGATGCGCTTGGCTTGAGGGGGGACCTTGTATTTGGGGCACCCCAAAAGAAACACGTTGGTGGCTAACAAGAGGATGAATCCGCCAAGAATTCGTCGCATACGTCTTACTCCCTTGGTCATAAACAGGGGAACGAGGTTGGTTCATCGTACAAGAGAGGGAGAAAAGAGGTCAGAGGCAATGGATGGCTCTTGGCTTGCGTGCTTTTCACCCGCTCTCGATCATTCCGCAATGGGAAAGGGATGTCAACCTGGCGTACTTCCCCACTCGGTTTTTCGACAGACTGTAGAATTTGTTGCGTGAAAATGTAGATTTTCAGGGAGGTGTTGGAGAAGAGAGGCTTTTCTTAAGACTGTGTGGGGTGTGTGCCGTTGGACTTGGCCGGTGTGAGCTTGGCCTGTCGGTGCAGATGACGTGTGTCTTGGGTGCTGTGTCGGGGAGTTCCGTTGGAACGGTTTGCTGTGGGAGCGACATTGGATGCGGCCAGATGGGAGGCATCGAACATGTGTCCCATTCTCTCTTGCTTGGCCTGGAAGTAGCTCAAACTGTGAGGATTGGGCGGGCAAAGGTGAGGGACTCGCTCCGTGACGGTGATGCCAGATTCTTCAAGAGCCGTGAGCTTGCTGGGGTTGTTCGTCAGCAACCGCACGGATTGAACTTTGAAGTGCTCCAACACATGGAAGGCAACTTCGTAGGTGCGGAGGTCATCGCCAAAGCCCAGCATTCGGTTGGCATCGACTGTATCGTATCCTTGCTCTTGCAAGGCGTAGGCGCGGATCTTGTTCCCCAATCCGATGCCGCGACCTTCCTGACGGAGATAAATCAAGACGCCACAGCCAGACTCAGCCACCGCTTGAAGTCCTGCGTGGAGCTGTTCTCGACAGTCGCACTTGAAGGAATGAAGGACTTCACCTGTGAAGCACTCGGAATGCATACGGACCAGTACGTTCTCTTGGCCTTCGATATCACCGTAGATCATCGCGAGATGTTCTTTTTGGTCTTCTTCATCGAGGAACACGACGGTACGGAACACACCAAACTCTGTAGGAAGGTTGGTCTCAGCGTACACGTTGAGCGTGGGCTTCCAGACGCGTGCAGGTGCATGTGGGGGTTGGCGCTTTTGGTTCATGAATGAATTCCTTATCGAAGAAACGCACGAGGTGGCGTGAACTTCCGTTACAAGACGAGACCCATCATACTCGATCTAGCGTAGTGTTCCAAACTCCTCACTTGGGGCCCGGAGTTGATGATACGTTTTGCAGCGTTTGCTGCAAAGTGTTGTGTCGGTGCAAGCGACGTTGGTAAGCCTGAAGCGAAAGCCGCTTCAAACCAGAGCGGACAAAGAAGTACCGCGGCGCGCCTTCCGACGCCACAAAGTTAAACATGGGTGTGTACGCAAGCCACTCTTTGCTAGGTAATCCCACCAATGTAGCGAGCTTTCGTTTGCCTTTTCGGTCCCATAGTGCAACGGTTCCGTTCAAACATGAGACGGCGAGGAGGTTCTTCTTTGGTGGAAGATGGAGTCCTCGTGCTGGGCCCTTGCACCCTTGGGTTAGAACCGTGAGCGGCTTCTTCGAGCCTGGCTCCCACAGCCGAACTCCTGGTTCTGCTCCTGTCAGCGCAACGGTTGAGCCTTTCCCCAAAAACGTTCCAGAGAGGAGGACATGGGGGAAGGTGCGTTCTGCGACTTTCTTGAGCTTCGGGACAGCCCAGAGGCTGGCTTGACGAGCTGTAAGGACCAGGAGTTTCTTGCCATCAGCCGAAAACTTCAGGTTGGTGATGGTGCTTTTGGCGATCGGTTGCATCGCCGCTCGCTGGTATCTCGAAAAGTCGTAAAGAAAGAGCATGCCCTCGCAGGTTCCTACAGCACCCTGACGGGTCAGAGGATGAAACGCAATGGAGGTCACACACTGCGGACGGTAGTCATGAAACAAACGCTTGGGGCCTGCAACGGTCCATAGGTGAACACCTCGTTGGTCGGTCCCATAAAAGGCCTGGGTCCAGTCTCGTCCCAAGACAACCGCCGTGATGTTCGATTTCTTGGGAGGGTTGAGCACTGTCACAGAGCGACGGCTGCGCAAGTCCCAGAAAGCGATGTTGCGTCGGTCCGCGCTGATAAAGTGGTTTCCGTCTTGTGCAAACGAAACACGGAGAAGGTGGAACGGGTGAACCTTCATCGCGAGATGAGGGACTCCCTTGTTGAGATCCCAAATCATAACTCCACCACGACCTGCATCGGTGGCCAGCCAATTCGCCTTGGGCGAAAAGGACAGGGTGTTGGCCTTCCAGGTTGGTGGTGCTTGTGTCATGATTCGCTTCCCGTGGTCCTTCCACAGTGTGATGGAGCCATCGCTCTCGCCAGTGAGTATGTGGCTGGCTCCTGTTGCTGGTGAGTAAGCCAGGCTTTCGACACCCGCCTCATTCTGGAGCAGGCGGAGCAGCTTTAACTTGCTTCCCAAGCTCCACACTCCAACGGCCTGGTCCAGGCTGCTGCTAGCAAGTTTGGGGAGGCTGGGATGAAATGCCAGTCCGGTGACCGCTCGAAGATGTCCACGAACCCGTTGTTCCTGGACTATCGAGAGCGGTTTTGGCTTCACTTTCCATAACGCGACAACACCTTGCTCTGTTCCCATCGCAATGGATGTTCCTTGGCCAGACAGGGCTAACACCCTGGCAACATAAGGTAACTTTTTCATGTAGGGGGTGGCTTGATCCCACGGACGCATCCAGAGTTGGGCATGGCTACAGCTGACGGCCAACCACTTTTGCCCGGCGTCGATGGCGAGCTGGAGGGCGGAGGTCTTGGCTGGGCAGGCTTGCTCTTGGGAGACCAACTTCAACTGGAAGCTTTGCAAGAACAGCAGCTTTCCTTGCTCCGTGACTGCGACGATACGGTTGTCGAGAGGGGCAAATCTTGCATCCAAGATGGCGTGCTTGTGGGTGTACGTGCGAAGACGTTGACCCTGACGGGACCAAAGCGACAAGACTCCTGGAGCTTCCAACACGAGAAACCTTCTACCATCCGGCGAAAACTGGACCTTGCGAAGGCTTCCTTTAAAGGTGCTCCAAGAGCGAATCTTCTTCTGCGTTGTGAGGTTCCACAGAATCAACGTTCTGTCTGCTCCCAAACTCAACGCCATCGTTCCCGAAGGATCGAATGCAACGCCTTGGACAGCAGCAGCATGACTGTGGTCAAACTCCAAGCCCAGGGATGTTGAGGCGCTTGGACGGGTTGTCGGTCGGGTGGAGGGTTGAGTACGTGACGTTTTCGCCAAAGGAAGGAGCTTTCCTGGCAGCATACGTTTGTACTTGTTTGTGTCGCCGGGCTTAAGACGGGATTTCTTGGGGACACCAAATCTCCCCTCATCGCAGCCAACCAACACTAGAAAGAAAGGAAGAACGAGGGCGAGAGAGAACCAGGGGCGAGAGATTTGGGGCATAGCTGACTCGTATTAGAAGAGGTTGTACTTCAAGATCGCGTTCTCCAGAGCGCGACCGATCCACTTCGCGTCAGGTTGAATCCAGACGTAGCGGATCACGCCTTTTTTGTCAGCCAGAATGACAGTGGGGACCTTCACAATGTTGTAGAATCCGAGGGTCGCGTTTTCTGGAGCATAGGCAACAGGCCACACCAGCCCTTTGGTTTTGTACAGGTCCCGGATCATCTTGCGCAGCTCTTCAGAGGGGGCGCGGGTGATGGTCAGCATGTCCAGGTTGCCTTTGCGAAGTTTCCAGTAGTTGGCCACAGCTGGAATCACTTCACGGCAGTGAGGACAAGTGACCGACCAAAAGGACACCACAATGGGCTTGCCTTTGACATACTTCATCACCGTGGTTGCTTTGTCGGCGGTGTTGTTGAGGCCGACATTGGGAAGCTTCTTGCCCACCAACTCGTAGGTGTTGTTGGGCTTGGTGATGCCTCGCATGGTCTCCAGTTGTTTGCCTTCAGCGGCTCTCTGGATGGCTTGCATAAAGGTGGTGTTGGGTCCTACGGTCTCACCGAGCTGAGCACAATGCCAAACCTTGAGCACCAGATTCTTGTTCACCAAGCCGTAACGAGGGAACGCGAACCATGCCTCAAGGTAAGGTGCCAACTGGCTGCGATCCATTATGACAGGGATTTTAACCTTTAGTTCACGAGCACGTTCGGTGGCTGCTTTGATTTCTGCCGGAGTCGACGCTTTGACGGCAGAGTAGAACTGCATTTTTCCTTTGAAAGCAGGCAATCCAGCCAGGGCTTGGAATGCTTGGAGTTCCGTCTCTGATTTGGTGTCTTTCAGCTTCCAGTAGATGATGGCAATGGGCTTGCCTTTTAGGTCTGCAATGGGTTTGAGTTCCAACGAAGCCTTGGGGTTGGTGCCGTTGGGCAGCACGCGGAATGTCATATTGGGTAAGGTTTTGGATGGCGGGCCCAAATCAGCATGGGCGAGTCCCAATCCCATACTACAGGAGAGAAGGACCCCTAACAAACAACGCAACATAGTTGACATCTTCAGCCTCCAGATCGTTTCACTTTGTTCTTTATGGTACCAGCTTGTTCGCAAGGTTTGCGGGCCTTGGGTGAATTTCCGAATCCGAAACACACTATACCCAATCCGCTATTCCCACAAGGGGAAAATTGCATCCCTATTGTTGCATTTTTTTTAGAGGGGGGACCAAGGGGGGAACTCTCGCTACTTCTTCTTCTGGTAGACTTCGACCCACTTGCGATGCTCGCGGCCTGTTCGGGAGAATATGTGGGTTCCGTCGTTCTTGGATACGAAGAACATGTAGCGCGTTTTCAACGGGTAGAGAGCCGCACGGAGGGCCGCTTGTCCTGGAGAAGCGATAGGGCCGGGTGGGAGTCCGCGATGCTTGTACGTGTTGTAGGGGTGCGGGTTGTGGAGGTCCTTTTGGGTGATGTTGCCGTTGAAGTTGGGCAACAACCCGTAAATCACCGTGGGGTCGGTCTCTAGCTTCCATTTGCGGCGGAGCCGATTGTGAAACACAGAAGAGATCTTGGGTCGCTCTCGCGCTTGTCCTGTCTCCTTCTCCACGATGGAGGCCATGGTGACAGCCTGATGAACGGTCCAGTTGAGGGCTGCCGCTCGACGCTTAAACGTTGGCGTAAAGACGCTCTTGAAGCGCTTCACCATTTTGGAGATGACCTGAGCAGGCGGAGTGTTCTTGTAGAACCGGTACGTATCTGGATAGAGGTACCCTTCCAGACGAGGAGCTTCCCAACCCAAGACTTTTTGCGAGTAGTCGGCGTTCAGAGCCAACCGAAGGAAGTCGACTTCTCGGCAGATCCCCTTCTTCTCCAAGCGGGCTGCTATCTTAAAGATATTGAATCCCTCAGGTATTGTCACCCGGATGGATTCCCGCTTCGGGCCTTTGCGTAACACCGCAAGGATCTGCTGGGGTGTCAGGCTGGTAGAGATCTTGTAGGTTCCTGCTCGCAAGCGGATACGCCCCAGTCTTTGGAGATCGGGGAAGAAGTTCTTCAAGTAATGGTGGTAACGTACCAGCACGTAGAACTTGGTCTTCTCGGAGAGGACACCTGTTTCTTGGAGCAGGTCGGCGACGGTCTCGGTGGATGCTCCACGTGGAATGGTCAGTTTCACCATTCCTTTTTGAGCACCCGCCGGATTGTCGAGGTAGCGTTGCCAGCTCTTGTAGGTGAAGTAACCCCAGGTGCCGGCTCCCAAAAGGATGAGCATAAAGGCCAATCCTACAACTTGCAGCCAACGTCCTCGACGTCCCGCACCTTGGAGCAAATCGGACTCACGTCCCGCCTCATCTTCGACCCATCGAGTGTACTCTGCAGCGTGGGCGTACAGCGCATCTTGTCGCGATTTGTCGGTGCTAAATCCAAGGGTCTTCATCACCTCGGCTTCTGAAGCTGGCGCCTGAAGAATCGCTTGGTAGGCTGTTGCAATGTGCAACTTATTGAGGGAGGCCGCGTCTGCGTCGGCTACGCCATTTTCTTTCACATACGTTTGAAGTTCGGGATCTGAAAATTCAGGCAGTTTGGCAGCGGGGATGCTGGCTCCCATTTGCCCTGCACGACGGACTTGTTGGTGCCGCTGGCGAAGCCACTGCGAGAGCTTCACCCATTGTTGCGCTTTGGGATTCATTGTTTGTTCACTCTTCCCTAGAGTCTTTGGTTGTTGGGATGGTACTCGAAGTTCTACGCCACGACAAAAATCTTGCGGGCGTTGCAAGGAGGACTGGTGGGGCCAGGGTCGTTGAAACGTGCAGAGGGAGCGGGAACTGGGGCCGGTGAAGAGTGACTCCCCGAACTCTCGAAGAGGCTGCTTCACCGAACCAGGGGAACGTCAGGCGTCGCTGGCACACCAGCCAACAATAGGAAGGATTACTTCTTCTTTTTCTTACTCTTTCGCTTGCGAAGCTTTTTGGCATAACAAGGATTGCAGATCTCTCCTCGCCAGTATTTGGAAGCGGGAGGAGCGTACTCTCTTCCGCATTCGTTGCAAGGCGGATGGTCCGTTGCCTCTGCTGGTTTGGCTTTGGCCTTGGCTTTGGTGGTTCCACCTTTTTTCTTTCGCTTGCGAAGCTTCTTGGCATAACAAGGATTGCAGATCTCACCGCGCCAGTATTTGGAAGCGGGAGGAGCATATTCTCGACCACAATCAGCGCAAGGAGGATGCTCCTCGTTGGAGTCTGCCTCTTCCTTTTCAGGTTGTGGCTCTTCTTCGGGCTCTTCTTCCTCTTCCTGCTTGGCCTTGGCTTTGCTTTTGGTCTTCTTGGTTGACGTTTTGGGCGTCTTCTTCTCTTCGGTGGGAGCCACCTCGGCCTTCACCTCTGGCTCTTCTTCTTCCACCTCTGGTGGTTCTTCCAACGCAGGAGGCTCTGGCGTGATTGCCTCCTCCTTTTTTACCGTTTCAACTTTGGCGGGTGGCTTTTTGGCTTTGGGCTCTTCCACGGGTGTGGGTTCAGGGTCCGGTTTCACTTCTACTTCAAGAACAGGAGTGGATTCAGACTCTTGTGCCAGGATGGCCAAACGTTCTTTCATTCGAACGTGGGTGTAGGAGGGCAGCTCCTCTTCCTCGGGCGCATCTATCTCGTATCGCGTGCCTGTGTATTGCTCACGGTACGCTTCGATTTGCTTTTCCCGAGCCAGAGAGAAGTCATCTTCAATGCCAGGGTGAACGATGACTGGGCGCTCTTCTACTTCGTGCAAGGCAATGGGCGGGTCCTGAATGGGCCAGTTCACCCAAATCGGACCAGGGCAACCGAAGCAGGGGTGATTCTGAATCACTTCCTCTTCTTGCGCTTGCGCGTTCTTGACCTTGGGGGCTGGTGACGTCTTCTTCCGATAGCAACTCGCCGAAGTGATGTTGGCATTGTAGCGTTCGCAGCGCACCATCACCGTTTGGGTGAGAAAACTCTCAATTTGACTCAGCTCGGCCGATTGTTCTTGCTGGGCATAGGCATCTTCATCCCAGTCGTCATCGTCGTCGAGCAAATCGTCATCATCAAAGAAGTCGTCGTCATCATCCAGGCTTAGGTCGCTGGTTTGTTCCTTGAGGACTTCTTTGCTCTCATTTTCTTTTAACACGATGGTTTCCTTCCCTAACAGATGATTCTCGTGTCGTTCGGTTACACATAATAACTGCTAATCGTACACCGTCAACCTTTTCCTTTGTTGGGGGAGCTTGAGAAGGGGTGTTGGTTCCAGGGGAGTCGTGCAGGGACTTGGTGTCCGTTGGTGGCTGAGAATCTTGATTTTTGTGCATCCACTCAGTATGGTGTAGCTTACTTTTCCTGGCACAGTTTCTGCGCATGTCTGTTAGACGACTTGGTTGTCAGGTTTGCTGCACATCGTTTGATGGTGCAATTTGTTGATGGAAAGAACACGATGTCGGACCGTATCGTAAGGCCCGAGCCTCTTGGCCCGGAAGCCGAAGCCGCCTCCAACGCTAACGAACAGGGGTCCCTGCGCTTTCGCGCCTGGGGGGGCACAGATCTCGGGCGAAAGCGAAAAGAAAACGAAGATTTCTCCTTAATCGATACAGTCAATGGCTTGTTTATTGTAGCCGACGGTATGGGAGGAGGCGAGCGAGGCGGAGAAGCCAGCCGTATGGCTGTTGAGAGTATCCGCTCCACTCTCTTCAATGAAATGCATGTGCTTCGTCAGTTTGGCGACTCCCCCACAAAAACCAACTACCGCGAAGTCCAGAAGCTCGTACATCGTGCTGTGTTGGGAGCCCACTCCAACATTCGGAACCAGGCTCGCCAGCTACCCAAAGGCAAGTACATGGGGACCACGGTCACGGCCCTCATCATCTGTGGACGAATGGGCATCGTCGCCCACGTGGGTGACTCCCGCCTGTATCGAGTGCGCGACAACCAGGTCCGCCAGTTGACCCGAGACCACTCCCTGGTCGCAGAGCGAATTCGTCGAGGGGAGCTGACTCCTGAGCAGGCGAAGCGCGCTCCTGGAAAGAACGTCCTCTTGCAGGCTCTGGGTGTCAGCCCGAAAATTGAGTTGGACATCGGCTTTCTTACCATCCAACCTGGCGACCAGTTCCTGATTTGTTCCGATGGACTCCACAACTATCTTATGGAAAACGAGATTGTCACCATCTTCCGCGAGAACGATGGTGACCGTCTGATTCCCCGTCTGATTGACTCGGCCAACCAACGCGGCGGAAAAGACAACATCACCGCGATTACGGTTCGGGTTAGCGCTCCCTGGGATGAAGTCGCAGCTACCCAGCTCGACATGGGTCCCGACATCTTCTCTTCCCTGCGTTTGCTCCAGGGCCTTGATATGATGGAGTCGACGGAGTTCCTTCAACGAGGCACGCTTCGTTCCTTTATTGGTGCTGAGATTCTTCATCAAGAAGAGAAGCCCATCGAAGGATTGTTCATTGTTCTTGACGGTCGTGGACAAGTGACGCGGCAAGGCGTCTGGCTGGCGACCTATACCCAAGGCTGCTTCTTTGGTGAGGCTGCCCTCATGGGAGAAGCGGTGAGCACCGTGACCGTCCGTTGTGAGCGGGAAGGTATGCGCGTTCTCGCGTTCTCTCCCGAACAATTTCGCGAACTCCTCGAAGAAAATCCCGTTGTAGGTTATAAGGTGCTCTGGAATATCTTTAAGGAGCAGACGGCCTCGCAGCGCGACTTAATCATTCGGCTGGCGGATAGCATTCGACGCCGCTCCTCCTGATCCAATCAAAACTCGAACAGGGCACCGTTTTCATCATGGGAGACGAGAGCCCTTTCTCTTTTTCAATGGTATCCCCCACAATCTAAAGGACAATCAAGGACATGCTCGACCTGCGTTTTATCTTGGACAATCTGGATGATGTTCGTCAAAACCTTAAAGAACGCAACATGAGTGCGGATGTAGAAGCTTTGGCCTCTCTGGCTGGAAAGCGAAGCTCTCTTATCCAAGACGTGGAAAGCTTGCGTCAGCGGCAGAATGAAGTGGCAAAGTCGATGAAGGGTAAGATGTCCAAAGAAGAGCGACAAGCTCTCATCGACGAAGGAAAAGCCTTGAAGGGCCAAGTCAGTGACCTCTCCACTCAGCTCGCTGAGGCGGAAGCCCAACTGCAAGACATCCAGATCCAAATTCCAAACATGTCGCACCCAGATGTCCCTCGTGGTGGTGGTGAAGAACAAAACAAAGAAATTAAGAAGTGGGGAGATCTTCCCACGTTTGATTTCTCCACCAAAGACCACGTTGACCTGAGCGATGAACTCGACCTCATCGACTGGGATTCGGGCTCTCTTGTGGCGGGTTCCAAGTTCTACTTCCTTAAGAATGACGCAGTTATGCTGGAGCTGGCTTTGATTCATTACGCCTTGAACGTGCTGCGTAAGGAAGGCTTCATCATTCACACCACACCTGACCTTGCTCGTCAGGAAATTATCTCCAACATCGGGTTTAACCCACGCGGTGAAGAGTCGCAGATCTACTCCATCGAAAACACCGACCTGTCCTTGGTGGCCACTGCGGAAATCACCCTTGGTGGAATGTACAGCGATCGCATCCTGGAGGAGTCGGATCTTCCCCTTCTCTTGGGTGGATTGTCTCACTGTTTCCGAACCGAAGCTGGCGCGGCTGGTCGTGCGTCACGTGGTTTGTACCGGGTTCACCAGTTCACCAAGGTTGAGATGTTTGCCTTCACCACTCCCGAACACTCCAACGAAACGCTGGAGAAGTTCCTTGGTGTGGAAGAGCAATTGTTCCAAGGTCTGGGGATTCCTTACCGCGTGGTGGATTGCTGCACCGGTGACCTTGGCGCGCAAGCGTACCGCAAGTACGACGTGGAAGCCTGGATGCCCGGTCGCGGTGACGAAGGCAAATACGGTGAAGTCACCAGCGCCTCGAATTGCACCGACTACCAATCCCGTCGTCTGAAGACTCGCTTCCGTCGTGAAGGCGGCGGCAAGCCCGTGTACGTCCACACTCTCAATGGAACAGCCATCGCTACCAGTCGCGGCATCGTCGCTGTCTTGGAAAACTACCAACAAGCTGATGGTTCCATTGTTGTCCCCGAAGTCCTTCGACCCATGATGGGCAAAGAAGTCATTGAACCCATCAAGTAACCTGCCTCTTTCCCTCTTCTCCCTACACAAACACTGAGGGTCCATCCTCAGGCCAAAAGACCACCTCTTCCCTGAAAACTTAAGTATTCCTGGTGTCTTCAACATCCAGCATGGACTCGTCCGTGTTGTGTGAGGCTACCGCCACATCTCCAGTACGGTGAGTCCTATGGCTCCGTAGGGAAAGTAGAGGAGGAGGAACACCAGTACAGGCCGGAGCAAGGCCCAGATGGGGCTTGGTTCTCCGAGCGATACGTTGTGGACGCTGTGAAGGGTCATGAAGCTCACAAACGAGAGGAGCTGAGCGCTGATAAGCAAAAGCAACACTGTGGGGCTGATGCTATAAGAGGTCCAGCCCCCGAGGGCGAGCAAGAGAGCGAGGGGAAGAGTGGCTCCAAAGAGGTAGGGCCGGTAGTGAAGATGTGCTTGCGCGTGGCTGTAACTTTGCAACCGAAGGACGGCTCGAATGGAGCGCGCGCCAAGCCCCGTCCAGAGGGCAAAACCAAGAACAAAGAGGCTGAGTGAGATGCTGTATTTGATCGTCTTGGTCGAAGTGAGAAGAGTCTGAAGAAGATGACCGGCTCCCACACATAGCATTAAGAGAGTTGCGCTTTGCTGCAAGGACCTTCGGTACGTTTTGCGCCCAGACATCCATCGGATGCAGAGCCCGACGAGCATCAAAAGAAACAACCCAATCACTGCATGTTGGACAAGCTTAACGGTCCACTTGGTACTCCAAAGCGTCGGAGCGGAAGCGCCGAAGAAAGACGGAAGGTACAGCGCGAGGAAGCCTGCACCGGTGAGCATCAGGGCACGTTGCCAGCGATGCTTCTCCCAAAGAAACAGGCTGTACAGCGCGCAAATCAAGAGACTCTGCGCTCCTGCACGAAGAGGTGTGTCGACGTTGGAAAGCATCAGCGGGTAGAGCAAGGTGAGGCTAAGCCCACCCAAAAGTGGAAGGAGGAAGAAGGTGGTGGCTCCATCGCGTTGCAGCATCTTCATGCTATCCAGTATCGCGTAGTGGCCCACCACTGTGTCTTCCGTGGAGGCAAACAGCACTCGCAACGTGGAGACAAACAGCAGCATTGAAAGACCCATCAGCGGCCACAGCGCCGCGCCCATCGGTGCTCCCAAGCTATGACTCTCTGGAAACACCGAACGAAGGACAAGCTTGCCAAGGGCAGCGAGCCACAACAGAACGACAAGTACCCAGGCTCGATCTGCGAAGTGAGGGGTTTGGAGCATGGTTCCTCAGGTCTAAGCTTGGGACACGAAGTCGAGACGGGCAAACTGCAACAGGGGATGGAGTCGTTGGTACAGTTTGGAGATCTGAGAGGAGTCGCTCCGGGCTTGGTGTTGCATCAGCGTGCGGACCGATTGCTGTGCTTGTGGACTCGTTGTTTGGGCTTGCTGGGGAAGCCTCATCGCGTACAGGCAACCCACCCAAAGCAGCCGATAGCAGGCCGTGTCCCAAAGCCCCGATTGAGGGGGCACAAGTTGCTGGAATAGGCCTGGTAGAGCCTGATGGAGTGCCGTTGTTGCGCCCTGGTTGGACCAATATTGGAGCAACTGGAACAGCTGGATCAAGCTCTCCATTTGGGCTTCTGGCAAGAGGCTTTGGAGCGTTTGCTGGACCGAAAACAGTTGCCAGCGTAGCGCTTCAATGGGTTGCTCAGCCTCGGAGAAACGCATGGCGAGCAAGGACGCGTTGTGGCTGCGGTGATAGGCCTCGCGATGTTGACTCATCGAGGTCGCAGCTTGGGTGGCGTAGTGTTTCCGCTCTTCCAGGGTTATGTCTGCTGTGAGGAGGCGTCGGAAAATCGGGTACAAAAAAGCGTACTGTTCGTCGTGTTCGTTCGAGTGGACTTCCAAAATTCGTAGGGAAAGGGCCAGGTTGAGCAGATCCAATGCGTCATCTTGCGTGATACCTGCAGCCATGCACAACTCATGAATGGTGAACGCGTCCCCCAGGAACGTTCCGTAAACCAGGCTTTTTTGGCGCTCTTCCCCCAGCATCTCAAGGCGTCGTTGGAGGAGGGGAATCAAGACCAGCTCCTCGGACGACTCTGAGAACCTCTCAGGAGTTGGATCTTCTGGTACCACAGGTGCGGAAGGCACAGGTGTTTGGGTCTCGGTCTGTTTCTTCTCAAACAACTCTTTGGCAAGGTCCACAGAGCGGAAGAATGCTGTGGGTTCTTCGTCGCTGTCGGAGCTGTCAAGCTCACGAAGTGGACTTACCAACATGGTGCTTTCCGCCAGGCTCTCACTTAATGGAGTCAAGCTTTCACTCAAGGGGGCTACCAAGGCTGTGCGCTCCCCCAGGTCATCCATGCTGGGGCTGGCGTTCATGAGGTTGGCGGGGAGGCCACCGATCATGGTTTCGTTGCCAGATTCGACTGGAGCGCGAACGGACTCCAAAGGAGGCGGTGTTCCACGGAGTTGAGTGGGGGCGGCGTGGAGCATCGTCACATCACCAACCTCAACGTCTTCACGGAGGGCGATGGTTTGTAGCTGGGAATCGAGGGGGACTTCATCGTCGGTTTCCAAGCTAACGGAGCGAGCTTGAGGAAGCCGGCTTGTCCGCGTTGGCTCTGCGGCCTCCAGGTTCGCGAACGGAGAGACCTGCATCGTGGTCGATTCGCCTTCCCCATCATCTTGGAGGGCAACAGGCTGAAGCGGGTCAATCAAAATGTCCGAGGAGGAGGGACGTTGCAGCGTGTGATTGATCTCGCTGTGGAGGTCAGGAATGTATAGAGCTGTTGACTCTCCGGCGTCTGCATCGTGTTCGCCTGTGTCCTCATCTACCTCCATCTCAAGAATGTCATCTTGGAGCGCGAGGGCTGCAGCTTCATCTACATCGAGAGTGTGAGACTTGGTCTCAGGCTCTGCTGGGAGCAGATCGGCTGGCGAAAAAACAAGCACGGTTGACTCTCCGGCTTCATCGTCGTCCAGGTCTGGAGCAGGTGATGCAACCGTCTGAATGCTTGGAGGCCGAGGTCTTGGAGGTGGAGGCAAAGGCGCTCGTTGTGTCGCGCCAGATTCTTGAACGGGAGGGGCTGGAAGGGGAGCCAGCTCAGGCTCGGTGGTTTCTGGAGCGATGCCTACCGAGGGAGCGAGCCCTCCTGGAGGCGGTGAGAGCTTCTCTACCTGAAGCTCAGGAGCTTGTTGGGTGAGACTTTCAAGAACGGATGTCGAGATTTTCGCTGCATGGGAAAGAGTCGATAGCTCCGAAAGAATAGGCTGCAGGGCTGTGGCATCTTCCATATCGCTGGCGGATATGGGGATGGCTTCAAATGCTCCCGCCGAAACATTCCTTGTCGGTGGGTCGATCTCGGGACCCGACTCCATTCGAGTCTGCAAGCCAGGAATCCCAACCAGTTCGTTTTTGGATTGGAGCTGGTGTAGCAGATCGTTTTGGTGAATCAATTCGTACGTTCGGAGTGGAATACCCCGACTGACCGAACGGATCGGCAAGTACTCATGGTCCGTTGGAGGACGACCCAGCAACTGCTCCATGTAGTCTTGCTCTTCCTCCTCCGAGAAAGGTAGCAAGTGCATGCTCTCGACTCGCTCATGGTCGCTCAATCGGAAGGACGGAGACTCTCCTCCTGGTGCGTAGCTCACCGTCGCAAACAAACAGAACGGTGTGGTGGTGTCCACCATCTTAAAGGACATCCAAAACTTGAGGATCTCCTGCGAAGCGATGTCTGCGTTTTGCAAGTCATCGATTAAGCAGATCTGGCCTTCGGCTGTGAAGAGTTGATTGAGAAACGCGTTGAGGCGTTGGGTGACGTCCTGAACAGGATCGACCAAAGGAGGCAGGTGACTCTCCTGCATGGGCGTTGCATGAGGAAGGTCAGGCACATAGTACGCGAGCTGGTTGTAAGCATCTCCCATGTATTGTTGGGGCTCAAACTCGCTCAGAAGCTGACGCAACATCTCCGACAAGCTGCCAAAGGGGGGAGCTTGAGGACGCAGCTTGACCGCAAATGTTCTGGGGTTGAAGCGTCGTGCGATTCGGGTCAGCTCTTCCAGCAGGTATGTTTTTCCGATGCCGGGGATGCCATAGAAGATCGTGGCGCTGCCTTGCTGGTTCTTCATCAGCTGTTCCAGCCGTAGCTGGCAGACTGAAAGCTCTTCCCGACGACCAATCAGCTGGCTCTCCATCCAGGGCTGGGAGAGAGGAACAGCCTCTTGTTGGGGCAGGTCTGGGACAGGAAGATGGACCGTCGCTTGTTGCTGAAAGCTTGTGATGATAGGGAAGATCTCTTGCCACAGTTCCCGTGTGCTGCGGAAGCGGTCGTTCGGATCTTTCTGGATGCAGCGATGCACCAGTGAGGCAACATCAGTGGGGATTCCATCGACAATGTCTTCGAGTGGAGTCGGTTCTTCGTTGAGTACGGCGTTGACGACCTGTTCCAGGGGCCGGCCTTCGACCTGGATCGGTCGACAGTCGGCCATCACGGTGTAAAGCACCACGCCAAGGGAGTAGATGTCGGCGCGGCCATCGAGTCGTGCCCGCTCTACAATTTCTGGGGCTGCGTAACCAAGGGTCCCAACGAAACCGGCGTGGGTGTATTGGTAGGTGCCTTTGACTTCGCGGGCCAATCCAAAGTCAGCGAGGTAAGCCGTTTGGTTGTCTTTGCTGAGGAGGATGTTGGCGGGTTTGATATCTTGGTGAACGACCCTGTGACGATGAATGTAATCCAACGCGGATATCACTTGGCCTGTGAGCGGAAGCAGCCAACGGAGTCGCTCCACAATGGGTAGGTTGCGTAGCTTTTCTCTGTAGAGCCCCCACAGCGTTGTGCCCTCGATGTAGTTCATCACATAGTAGGCTTGATCGTGATCTTCGCCGTAGTCATGGACTTCAATGAGGTGAGGGTGGCGGAGGCGAGAGAGCAGCCGGAACTCGCGCTGAAAGCGGGTTCCCCAACGAGCGTCTTGTTGTGAACCGTAGTGAAGCAGCTTGAGAGCGTACTCATCTCCTTCTGGGTTGGTCACTCGAAAGACCGTGGCCATACCCCCGCGACCGATCTCTTCCAGCACTTTGTAGGGACCGATTTGGTCCATATAAGGTTGATTGGCCACAACGAGATCCATCAAAAAAACAGGGGCCGCTTGCAAGGAGGCCCAGACACACCATCAGCTACGTTTCAGCGAGCCCATTGTTGCACTGGATTCAGGATTTTGCAAGCCTTTCACTGCCAACGTGGAAGACAAGTCCTGCAGTGTGTGTTTGGCAATTAGTTTCAAGCATCAATCGGCTTGGGACCTTGATGCAAAAGAGTCATCGGTGGAGAGGGCCAGGCGGTCTCGAACCACCGGTT
The DNA here is from genome assembly GCA_006226375.1 of Deltaproteobacteria bacterium. Lineage (GTDB taxonomy): Bacteria > Myxococcota_C > UBA6777 > UBA6777 > UBA6777 > M3003. The sequence goes on from SBHC01000065.1 coordinate 31,557, forward strand.
GACAAAGGCACAATCCCGGCATAGTCTGAACAAAATTTCAGAGGTGTCAAACGTTTCGGTACCAAACAAAGGTGAGACATTCATGGGCGTTACGGTGGACCAGATCCAGATCCGCGGAGCACGAGAGCACAACCTCAAGAACCTTGACGTGGAGTTTCCGCGCAACCAATTGGTTGTCATCACAGGGTTGAGCGGGAGCGGGAAGAGTTCCTTGGCCTTCGATACCATCTACGCAGAGGGGCAGCGTCGTTACGTCGAGTCTCTGTCTGCGTATGCGAGGCAGTTTCTTCCCCAAATGAACAAGCCCGATGTTGATTGGATTGGTGGTTTGAGTCCGGCGATCTCTATCGAACAAAAGACGATTCACCGGAATCCGCGCTCTACCGTGGGCACCGTCACGGAGATCTACGACTATCTCCGTTTGTTGTTTGCCCGTACAGGTCAGCCTTACTGCTACAAGTGCGGCAACCCGATCGCAGGGCAAACCGTGCAGCAGATGGTGGACCAGATCCTGAGCATGGACGAGGGAACACGCTTCTCCGTTCTAGCGCCTGTGATTCGAGGTCGAAAAGGCGAGTACCGAAAGGAACTAGAGCAGTACCAACGCGACGGATTTGTTCGGGTTCGTGTGGACGGTGAGACGTACCATCTCGAAGACGACATCGTGATGGATCGAAAGAAGAAGCACGACATTGATGTGTATGTCGATCGCCTCTCGGTCCGCGACAACGTCAAAAACCGACTGACCGATTCGATGGAGACGGCCCTCAAACTCGCGGAAGGCCTCGTCCGCATTGTGACGAAGGAGGGCGAAGAGTGGCTCCTCAGTGAACACAGCGCTTGTGTCGACTGTGGGATCTCCTATCCCGAGCTTGAGCCCCGGATGTTCTCCTTCAATGCTCCACAAGGTGCTTGCCATACCTGCAACGGTCTTGGATTTGAGCTTCGAGTGGATCCCGAGCTTGTGATTCCTGACGCCTCGCTCTCGATGCGTGACGGCGCTGTGGCTCCCTGGGGCGGTACGCAAGACAGCAGGATGGGTGAGTTCTTGGAGTCGCTTTGCAAGTCTCACGAGATCTCCGTCGATACTCCTTGGGAAGATCTCCCCGAAGACTTCACCGAGTTCCTGTTGTTTGGCTCCCAGCGAGAGAAGCCAGACGAAGATACTTTCATGCAACCCCAACCGAAGAAACGGACTCGCTGGGGGCGTCGTCGCTCACGAAAACGGCTCCCTGCTTTTGAAGGCATCGTTAACATGATGCAGCGGCATTACATGGAGACTGACTCGGAGCGACGGAAGGAACAATTGGCCCGGTACATGCGGCTGCAAGCCTGCCCGACCTGTTATGGGGCGCGGCTCCGCAAAGAATCCCTCCATGTGATGATTGCTGGCAACAACATCGCGGATGTTTCAGGGTTTTCGATTGGTCATGCCGTGGACTTCTTTGAACAGCTCCATTTGCCTCCTCGGGAAGCGGATATTGCACGCCGGATCTTAAAAGAAATCCGGGAACGTCTTGGCTTCCTCAAGGAAGTGGGCCTGGATTACCTGACCCTCGATCGAACAGCAGGTACGCTGTCTGGTGGGGAAGCCCAGCGTATTCGTTTGGCCTCACAGATAGGTTCGTCGCTGACGGGCGTGTTGTACATCCTGGATGAGCCTTCGATTGGTCTTCACCCTCGTGACAACAGTCGGCTGATTCAGACCCTCCAACAGCTCCGTGATCTGGGCAACACCGTCGTTGTTGTTGAACACGACGAAGAGACCATGATGGCCGCCGATCATTTGATTGATATGGGTCCAGGTGCAGGCATTCACGGCGGTACGGTTGTCGCGCAGGGAACTCCCAAACAGGTCCTTCGCAACAAGAACAGCATCACTGGTCAGTATCTCAGCGGGAAGAAAAGCATACCGATTCCTGACGAGCGTCGCGAAGGCAAACAGCTCTCCCTGGAGATTCGTGGAGCCGAGCATAACAACCTCAAAGGTGTGGATGTTGACGTTCCCCTGGGCAAGTTTGTGTGTGTGACAGGTGTGTCAGGCTCTGGAAAGTCCAGCTTGATCATCGATACGTTGTATCGGTTCGCCGCACTTCACCTGCATCGTTCGCGGGGTCGGGTGGGTAAGGTCGAAACCGTCCAAGGTTTGGAGCATGTCGACAAGGTTATCAACATCAACCAGTCGCCGATCGGTCGGACTCCTCGATCCAATCCTGCCACGTATGTCGATCTGTTTACCCAGATTCGTGAGATCTACTCGCAGCTTCCGGAGTCTCGGGCGCGAGGCTACAAGCCAGGCCGCTTCTCCTTCAATGTAAAGGGAGGACGCTGCGAAGCGTGTGAAGGTGCCGGTGTGATTCGTATTGAAATGCACTTTCTGCCGGATGTTTTCGTGACCTGTGAGGATTGCAAAGGGCAACGCTTTAATCGCGAGACCCTGGAAATTAAGTACCGAGGTGCTTCTGTCTCGGATGTGCTGGATATGACTGTAGCAGAGGCTCTTCCCTTCTTTGAGGCCTACCCCAAGATTAAGCGTCGGCTACAAACTTTGTTTGATGTTGGGCTGGGTTACATCGGCCTCGGTCAATCCGCAACCACGCTGTCAGGTGGTGAGGCGCAACGCATCAAGCTGGCGAAGGAACTCAGCCGACGCTCAACTGGTCGAACTCTCTACATCCTTGACGAACCGACCACGGGCCTTCATTTTGAGGATATCCTTCAACTCCTCAAAGTGCTTCATCGTCTCACAGACGAAGGAAACACAGTTGTTGTCATTGAGCACCAACTGGATGTCATTAAAACAGCCGACTGGATCATCGACATTGGTCCAGAAGGTGGAGAAGGAGGAGGCACTCTTTTGGTGGCCGGTGAGCCTGAAGAAGTGGCACAGCATCCCACAAGTTATACCGGAGCGTTTTTGCGAGAGGTCCTTCCCAAGGACCTGAACCAAAAACCGAAAAAGAAGCTCTCTTCCAAGAAGTCTTCGAACAAAGCGAAAGCTGCCATCAATACAGAGGACGCTGCCGAAAGCACCACAAGCCAAAAAGCATCCAAGAAAGAGGCCACAACCAAGAAGGCGTCGAAGAAGAAGGCTTCCACGAAGAAGAAGGCTTCCACGAAGAAGAAGGCCTCCACGAAGAAGAAGACCACCCGAAAGCGCAAAGCGAAAACCTGATTCTTTGGAGATGTCTGCGTTGACTCTTCAGGGAACACTCCCAGGAGAGGAAGATGCAGAAGTCGTGTGAAGTCCACTCTGAGCGTCAGGCAGATTGGCGCTGTGAAAAGTGCAAGCAGTGTTTTTGTCAGTCGTGTATCGACGAGGCAGCCGATGTCTTTGATCCGATCGCGACGCGGTGTCCTTCCTGTCGGGGTCGTTGTCATCGAACAAGTGATTCAAATAGTGAGCCTGTAGCTGCACAACACAGAGTGCATGTTCCTGCCATTGTGGAAGGAGGGGCCTCTCTCCATCTCGCTGAGCAAACTCATGCAGATCTCAAGGACAAATCCTGGCTGGACATCTTAAAGGGATCGTTTGCCTATCCTGTGCGAAACGACAACTGGTGGGCCCTTGTTGTTGCTGTCGCCTTCTTCATTCTCGCAGACTGGCTGTTAAGTTTTGCTCCTCTGCTGGGGCTGTTCTTCACCGTCTTTTTTGCAGGATACTTCTGCTCGTATTGGATCAGCATTGTTCTTCATACAATGAACGGTGATATGGATCTTCCGCTGTGGCCGGACTTTAATGAAGACGGCATCATGGGACCTTTGTTCCGGTTTGTTGTTCCTACGCTGTTTGCGATCGGTCCTAGCATCATCGCGAGCTTCTGGTTCCGTGCGCCTGTCGTGGGGACATTCCTTCTCTACGGAGGGCTGGTCATTCTGCCGATGATGTTGTTGTCGGCCATTGTGTTGAACAACACTCTTGCTGCAAACCCGCTTGTTGCGATCCCGGCTGCTCTCAATGTTCCTGGACCGTACTTGTCCGTTGTTGGGATGTTTGTGTTGTGTTCGATCTTGCTTCAGATCTCGATCTGGATCGGCTCCAACACTGGCTTCCTTGGGGGAGTGTTGATTCGATACGCCAACTTGTACTTGAGCGTGCTGGCGATGCATGTGCTGGGGTTGTTCTACTTTCGCTACTCCAACGAAATCGGATGGTTTCCTGACAAAGATTAATGGCTTGGCGTGGGGCTGAGAGCGATCGCCTGTTCTTTGGCTAGCTCATGGATTTGCTCGTCTGAATAGTCCAACCACTCGTGAAGCACGGTGGCGGTGTCTGCGCCTAGGAGAGGGGGCGCGCTGCGTATGGACGCAGGGGTCGTGGACATCTTGGCGACAGGTCCGACTTGAGGAAGAGACCCAATCGTTGGGTGTTCCACGCTTTGGAGCATCTCCCGTGCTTGGATCTGGGGGTGAGCAAACACTTGGGAGAGGTTGTTAATGGAGCCTGCTGGAAGTCCTGCATCCAGCAACAAGTCAAGCCAATCCTGGGTCGGCCTCGTTTGGAACGCCTGCTGCAGTTGAGGCACAAGTTCGTTGCGAAGGGCAACTCGGCTTGCGTTGGTTTGGTAGCTGGGGTTGTCCCATAAATCCGGACGTTCTAGCACCTGACAGAGCTTTTGGTACTGTCCGTCATTGCCGATGGCGAGGGCAAGGTGGCCGTCTGAGGTGGGAAAGGTTTCGTAGGGAACAATGTGAGCGTGTGCGTTCCCTCGCCGCTGTGGGATGTTACCGCTGAGCAAGTGGTCTTGGGCGATGTTGGCAAGCCAGGCCACCTGACTGTCGAGCAAAGACACATCAATGTACTGACCCTGGCCGGTGTTGTCGCGATGGTGAAGGGCTGCAAGGATGGCCGTTGTTGCGAACAAGCCTGCGGTGATGTCTACAATCGCCACGCCAACTTTGTGGGGTTCTCCATCGGCTGGGCCTGTGATGGACATGATACCTCCCTCAGCCTGGACAGCAAAGTCATAGCCCGGTCGGTGGGCTTGAGGTCCGGTTCGTCCGTAGCCACTGATGCTACAGTAGATCAACCTGGGATGTTTCTTGCTGAGGGTGGGATAGTCGAGTCCCCAAGCGTCGAGGGTTCCTGTCTTGAAATTCTCCAGCAAGATGTCGCTCTGGGCGACGAGTTCCCTCAGCACCTGCTGACCTTTGGGATGTTTGATGTTGAGAGCGAGGCTTCTCTTGTTTCGGTTCACCGAGAGAAAGTATGCGCTCTCTCCCTCCACCCAAGGAGGGCCCCACCGCCTTGTATCATCGCCTGAATGAGGTCGTTCGACCTTGAGCACGTCAGCGCCGTAGTCGCCAAGAAGCATGCTGCAGTAAGGTCCAGCCAGTACGCGTGATAGGTCCAAGACGCGAATGTCATGAAGTGAGGAAGGTGATTGCATTCGGAGGTTCTCCGTGGAAGGAATGGGTCAATTCTCAGCATCCATTCATACCGGGGCGTGCTTCTCTTGGCAATGGAACAACGTTCGTTGCATCCGTCTTCTGGCGTCTCCTGCCTTTTTCACCTATCGTACAATTTGTATCTGTTTGACAATTCTAAGATAGGACAATGTTATGGCACAGCCGTCAGGTTCTTCTTCGCTACAAACTGCTTTGCTTCCCTATACCTCTCTCTTACGACCTCCTGACTTGCGGCGCTTGTGGCACAAGGTCGCGCTTCTTCTGGTTGTGGCATCGGGTGTGATTGCTGTCGTTTTGTCGGTGCGCAACAAAGACACCACCTCGGAGACAGCTTTGGCTGGACTTCTCGGTGTTCTCGGCGTTTATGGAGCGTGGGCTCTTGTTCGGGAGCTGCTCGTCGATGACGACGTGACTCCTTTGTTGGGAGCCGGGCTTGCGTTGTGGGTTGTCGTGGTCGGCCGCGACCTGAGCTTGTACATGCTCTATGCCACCTTGTTCTCCGTTCGAATGGTGCAACGAAGCGTAGGGCCACGTGCTACGTTGGTCGATTCTGCGGTGATTGTCGGACTGACCATGGCTGGGATGGTGACCAACTTAAACATGTTGTTCTGGTTTGCAGCAGTGGTTGCCTTTGTGTTGGATGCGTCTTTGCGTGAAAGGGCCTGGCGACAGCTTGTGTTTGCAGCAGGTTGCATCGGCGGCGGGGTGTACTTCGACCTTCAACACAAGTACATGATGCGAGAGCTGGGCTTTGTCACATTACCTTCTTGGGGGAAGTGGCTGTTTGTGCTGGCTCTGTTTTGTTTTTTGGCTAGCTTTTTTGTGCGGTGTGCAGGTGCTCCCACAGAAGATGGAACCCATATCCGGACTCACGGTCGATTTCGAGCCAGTATGGTTGTTGTTCTGGCGTGTGCCATTACCTCTTTGTTTGCCGGGTACATCGGGCTGTTGAACGTTGGACTGGTGTGGGTTGCGTTGCCTGCTGTAGGATTGGGCCTGTTGGTTCGTCTGGTGCGCCAGTGGACCGGAAATGTTGAAGCTTCATAACTCTGGGAGAAGACATGTGGGTCGCATTTGTTGTTGCTGTTCTTGCTACGGCAGGGAATCATATTGGAAAAGTCTTTCAAAAGAAGGGAACGGACGACCTTCCCCAGTTTGCATTGGATTGGTCTGTGTTCAAAGCTTACCTCGGGAACCGGGTATGGCTGGGAGGATTCCTGGGTGACTTTGGTGGGGCTGTCTGCACCGCCGTCGCCCTTGCCTTGGCTCCGGTTTCAACCGTGCAACCTATTGTTTCCGCAGGGGTCGTATTTCTCGTGGTCTTTTCCTACTTCTACTTGGGAGAAGAGGTCATCTTCCGTGAGTGGATTGGTGTTGGGCTCTCTGTCGTTGGCGCCGTGGGGATCGGTCTCACGATGGCGGCCCCAGGCAAGGACAAGCTCGATCCCCAGGCCGCTCTTGTTGTTGTCAGCGTCATCGTGGTGTTGATGGTGGTTTGTGAGTCGCTGTTTCGACGAGGGAAGTGGGTGGAGTTTTCAACAGGCTTGCAGGCTGGTCTGGGCTTTGCTTTGTCGGCTGCGTCTATGCGTACAGGTATGTTGCTGTCGCAACAAAACAGTCAACCGCTCTGGGCTGTCGCTGGAATTCTCGGAAGCATCGGCTTGAGCAGCACAGGCTTCTTCTTGCAAACCCGCGGACTCAAAAATGGGCGGGCCGTTGCGATTGGAACATTCACCAATGTGTTTGTCCTTGTCACGGCTGTCATCCTTGGCCTGGTTGTTCTCAACGAGTCCATGCCGAAAGATCCCACTCTGTGGTGGATTCGGGTCAGCAGCTTTGGTGTGATTTTGTTGGGGACGGCGCTGATGGCCAAGGAATAGAAACTGGAGAAGTGAGGAGGGAATTCAGAGGGGGGTTACGGACAAGCAGCCTGGCAAGAGCTTGGAATGATGGGAATGGCGCTCTTGCAGCACTTGGGCTTGGACGGGTCAACACAGTCGTTGTCGGATTGGCAGGAGCCGCTTCCGCCACCACCACAGAACAACTTGAGGATCGGGTCGCCCTGGATGCACATGTTACCGAACAGGGCACAGCAGATCTCGCCTGATTTGCAGTCGCTGTCGACTTTGCAGCTTCCACCTGTTCCGCCGGGGCAGGAAGGCAAGCACTGCTTCTGACCCAGGACATCGCAGCATTGTTGACCGCTTTGGCAGGCCGGGCTGCAGTTTCCGCCACTACCACCACAGGCTTGCGCTGTACAGGTGTTGGAGTTGGGGTCACAGCAGGTTCCGTTGGGGCAGGGCGACTGGCACTGGCACTGGCCGGTGCTGGAGTTACACTGCTGACCGGTGGCACACTGGACGCCGGAGCATTTGTCGGCAGAGCCGCACGTTCCGTCACCTCGACAGATGTTGGGCGCCTGACAGTCAGAGTTGCCACAGCACTCTTTGCAGAGTCCGTCGCTGAGACAGCACTGTTGACCTGCAGGGCAAGTCGTTCCGATACAGGGACAGCTACCCGATACAGGCATACAAACGGCCTTGTTTTGGCCGAGGGTCAAGCAACTGTATTTCGAGTTGTCGGAGCAGCTTCGGCTGACGCTACAGTCTTCTGCACAGAAGCTGTTTCCTGCGCTGTCTTTCACACATTTGCCGTTGAGTCCACACTCTGCATCTTTGGTGCACACTTCACACCAATTCTTTTGAACGATGCAGGTACAGTTGTTGTCGGGGTCTGGAGTCTGGCCAGAGGGACAGTTGGCGTTCTTGCACTTCTCTTCGGGACAGCTTCCATCCGGGTTGCGGGGAACGTTGCCGGGGCATACGTCTGTTTCGCATTGGCCTGTGCTCTGGCTGCATTTGAAGCCTGTAGCACACTTGCAGGGCTGTGAACCCGGAACACACTGACCGTTTTCGCACTTGGGTACGGTTTCTGCGGTACAGTTGGTCTGACAAATTTGGCTTCCACAGTCTTCATCGCTGGTGCAACTTCCACCAGAGTTGTCGTTGTTGGTGCTGCCTTCGGGTGGGTTGGTGGTTCCACCGTCGTTGTTGTTGTTGGCGTTGCCTTCGTTGTCGGTGGTGGTGCCTTCGCCTGTGCCGCCTGAGACACAAGTTCCATTTTCACAGGTCTCACCATTGTTACAGTCTGTGTCGGCCGTACAAGCAGCCTTGCGGCAAATCAGTCGGCGCTTGTCACAGTAGTAATCTGGGCCTTTTTCTTTCACACAGTCTGCGGTCACTTGACACTCAGGCTTGGGAGTTTCCTCTCCACAAGCAACGGTTGCAGCCATAATGCAACCAAATGCACACAACAAAATCACTCCGCGGAGTGAAAACAAAACACGTGACAATTTCATGCCAGCCTCCAAATACTTGCTTCCGTTCATCGCGATGATAACGCTAGCGTCTATCTTTCCGAATTCACCCCATATGTTTTGGCGGGTGAATCATTCGTTTTGACTCCTGTCTTGTGAGTTTTGCAAACGCAAATCTCCTCCTATGCCTAGATTTAGGCTCAATCATCCTAACGAAGATCCACAAATCGGTCAAGCACAGATTTTGAACGCCTTTCATTCTTTGCCCCTCTCTCTTCCCCAAAAGTAGAGAGAAATCAAATGATTCCGTGACATCCATTGGAACAGTTCTTTGCCGAACGCTTGTTCTGTAAAAGGCTGCAGGAGTAGAAGCGGGGCGGGGAAGGTGAGAATGGTTTGGGTGGGGTGATGGAGATGGGTTAGCGAGGGAGCTTAATCTTGGGTTTGTCGGGGTGGGGTTTGTAGAGAAGGAGGTTGTGACCCACGACCTGAACGTTTTCGGCTTCGACTGCGTTGGAGATCGTGTCGGCGAATTCACCGCGCTCTTCTCCAAACAGCTTTGGCATCTTCACCTTGACAAGTTCATGAGCGAGGAGATTTTGTACAATTTGGTCAATGACATTGTCGGTAAGTCCAGCTTTTCCGATCTGGACGAGTACGCGGAGGTCATGACCCAGTGACCGCAAATGGCGGCGTTGTTTTCCGTTTTTCGTATACATAGGGGATCTCGAAACAAAAGAGGTTGTGAGAAATAAGGGATGAGGCATCCTTAGGGAAGTGACTCTTCCGGGGGGATCGTTCGGGTGGGAAGTCGAGAAGGTTTCGACTCCCTTATCGAATGGTTGTTTCCAAAGTGACAGCGTCTGTGGGATTGACAACAAAGAGCCGACCACCGGCAGAGTCCAGGATCCAGAGTTTGGTGTTCGGCTCGCATTGGCCGTTGTTGCAAGACTCATCCGTGCCACATTGCTTGGTCGCATCTGCGGTGTTGGCCTCACACTGCGTGTTGGTGCAAGATGGGTGCGTGGTACAACTTTGTTGTTGGCAGAGGGTTCCACCGCATGAGACGTGGTTGGCCTGCGGGATGATAAGAGTGGGCAATCCGCCCATCCGAACCCGCTTGATGCTCACTCCTGAGGTGGTATCAAACTGGATGCTGGTGTCACGAGGAGTGGCTTGTGTGTTGCTTTCGACGGTGAGCGTGAAGAAATCACCAATAAACAAAGCACCTTCTGGGATTCTTGTGGAGATGACACCTGTTACAGAGCCGACAGCCACGTAGCTTTTGTTGCTGCGGATGGTGTAGCCCCATTGCGCCTGGTTCTTGCTCTCGGCGGGCAAGGAGGACGTGTCTACAAACACACGGTATCCCTCAACCTTGGTGATTTCCAGGTCACAGGTGGGGACCGGTGGTGCTTCCTCAGAGATGGTCCCTGCGTCAGGCACGCTGACTGCTGTTCCACAGTTTTGAAGGACCAACAGATCCTTGGCCTTCACGCCGAGGCTCGCCAGATCCTTTTGTTCTACGTCTGCAAAGATTCCACCGTCGATGTTGCTGAAACGTCCGGCACGCTCTTCGATAATCTTGCCTTCGTAGGTGAGGCTCCAGGATTCGGTGCGGGTCTTCCCATGCGACAAGATGATGCCATCTTGGTCTGATTCCGAGGTCACCAGGCGGGGAATGAAGGGCTGCTGTGGGTTTCGTGGATCCCCACGATTCTCACCATCAATCAACACGCGAATGTTGCCGACAGAGGGGCCGCCTTCGTCGTTGTCGAGGAGTCGGTGCGCCTTGAACTTGGTGTCAGACTTCGAGTTGGTGTATTCGTCGGGGTCAATCAGATACCCGTATCCATCACTTCCGTTGGCCCAGGCAAAGCTCTTGGTAATCACTCGTGTGCCACCTTCTTCGTCTCGGACTGAGATGCTGATGGTAGGCACAAACTTCACTTGGAGGAAGGAGGCGTTGGTCAGGCGGATGTTGGTTTCGTTCGGGAAGCGCTCGTCCCCTTGCGATACCGTTTTGTTTTCCTGCAGGTCGTAAATCATGATGCTGTTGTCGCGAGCATCGACGAGGTACAACCAACGATTGTCGAGGGATACCGAACCGTTCAACGAAGGTGCACCCACCGCGAGCTGGCGAACAGACTGGGTCTCTGCCTCAATGACGTGGACAAAGCCTTGGCTGGAGTCGGCAACATAGATGTTCTTGTTCTCCGGTCCAAACCACATATCCGCGGGACGACCCGAAAGACGAATGCGGCTGATCTCTTTGCCGAAGTTGGCTGAGTCCGACTCGTTAAGGTTGATGACTGCGACAGCGTTTTCACCCGACAAGGCCACATACCCAATCAACTGCGAGGGGTTTTGCTGTTGGTACACGAGCAGCCGAACGGGTCCGCTCCAACATCCGGGCTGCCGGGCGCAGTTGGTGGGCAGCATGGGGTTGTTGTTGATGGGGGTGTTGGTCGACGTGTCGTACACTCGGATGTTGCCGTCGATCGCGTGAAGAACATACAGCCTGGTTTGGTCCGGACTGGCTTTCACATCAATGGGGCGACGGCCAGTGGGGATGTACAAAATACCAGGGGTGTTGTTGTCGGGATCGATCACTAGGCTGCGTTGGCCGACGTCCACCACCGCGAGCTTGTCGATGTCAGCGTTGGCTACGTACATTTGGTACTTGGCGGAGTTGCCGTTCACAATCTTAACCGTCGCGACTGACATCGGATGCTTGAAGTGCTGCAAGAACGGAAGGGTTGTTGCAGAACAAGCGTGATGCAGGACAAAGCTAGACGCAAGTCCCAGCAGCAACAGGGCGGTCAACCAACGAGATGAACGAATACTTGTAGGGTTCTGCATAGTATCCTCAAGGCAGAGGCAGGCGGGTTTCGATACCCTCAACCTGTCCGATGACTTGATGGGAATCCAAGTCAATGATGCTAATGGAAGTATCGAGAAAGTTGGACACATACGCGCGGCGTCGTTGGACTTCTGCGCCAGGTTTGGGGTCATACAGCGCAACAAATGCAGGCTGTGTTCCCACCTTGATTTGATGCTCCACCTGAAGGGTCTCAGTGTTCACAACATCGAGGCGACCTTCTTGCGAACAAACGACGTACAGTAAGTCGGGCTTGGGTGCTTCTTGCTGATGATAGAGCAGGTGAGAAGGGCCGCTACCTACTGGGATGAACCGCTGCAATGTTGCGTCCAGCTTGCCATCGGTGGTCATCGCAAGGTTGTAGACAAGGATGGCTGAGGTGGGGCGACGGGACGCCACAAACAACCTCACCACATTGTTCTTCTTGTCATAACCTACGGCAACGCCACGAAGATCCGCGAAGGTGCTGTTGGTGCCGTCGGTGTTGTTGAAGGTGATGCTGGTCAAGGCATCATCCGCTGGCGGCAACTGGTTCGGCAGGATGTACACTTGGTTGTTCTGGTTGCTCGACACAAAGATGTTGCCAGCAGCGCCCAAGATGGGATTGGTGGGCAGCAACGCCAACGACGTCACCCCACTGGGCAAGGAGGAGATGTTGTTCACTTCTCGGGTCAGCTTGCCTGTGGTCGCGTTGATGCTGTAGTCCGACAGACCGCCTTGTTCAATGTGGCTGGCCAGAAGTCGAGTTGCTGTACACGTTTGGTAGTTTGTACAGTCGCTGCTCTGCATGCAGAACGGTTGGCTGCTCGGCAGCGGCGTTCGGCAGCGACCCAGGATACACTCGTTTCCAACGGGACAGTCCACTTGTCGCTGGCAGCCTGGGGTGCATCGCCCGTTGTCGCAGCGGTTGTTGTTGCTGCAGCTGTCGTCCGATTGACAGGACTGGCCTGTCGTTGGGTTGGACCGGCAGCGACCTTGGGTGCAAGTTTCGCCCGTCTTGCAAGTCCGAGCGTTGCAGCCTGTGACACAGCGTCCGTAGTCACAGCGTTCATCACCTGTGCAAAACCCTTTTTGCTTGTCAGCGTCGCTACAGGCGCATTCGGAATCTTGGGTGCAACTGCGACGGGGTTTGCAGACTGAAACCATCGCCATGCTATAGGGGTAAGGGCTGTCGTCCAAGAACAACTTGGAAGTGTCGCCACAGCGGGGCGGGGGCTCACTGTCAAACTTGTTCTCTTCGCCGACGCCGCCTGTTTGTTCTTTGGTTACGGTCTCTTCGTCACACTTCAGGTGGCCTTTGCCTGCCTGGGTTGTGTCGATGTTTACAGTCACAATCGAAGACACATCAATCGGTGTGTCTTTGCGGCGGTCTTGGCGGACGGCGATGTAGGCCTTGGAGCCGTCTTGGCTCAACATAATCTGACCTGCAAACGAGCCAATGGTGACGGCCGAACTGGGCAACATCTCCAGGCTTTTGACCTTGGTCTTGACTCCGGCTCGATCGACCTCAATCTCTTTGGTTTCCTCGGTGCTGAACGCCATCACGGTGCCGCCCGTAAACGCGAGGTCAAAGTTGGAGTTCGCCACGTACAGGTACTTGCCCGACGGATGCACTGCGATGCCGATGGGGTAGTGGATCTGTGTGGGGTCGGGGGAGATACCAGGGGCCTGGTCTGTGCAGTTGGCTGATGTGATGAGCACACCGCTCAACAGGCCTACAGCCGTACACAGTCGCCAGATGTTCTGCCGGAACCAGGAGGTCAAGGGGGTGGCCTTGCTGGAGTTGGAGGTCGAGGTCAACGTTGGTTTCATGCAGATTCCGCGTCTTCGGTGTCAATGCGAGAGAAGTCGAGGAAGGCCAAGCGAGCAATGCCTCGCATCAAGCGAAGACGATTGGCACGGAGAGCATCATCTTTGGCCATGACCATCACATCATCAAACATGTTATCGATGGGTTCTTGCAACTCTAACAAAACTTTCAAGCCTGTCGCAAAGTTTGCATCTGCGAGAGCTTTCTCTACTCGTTCTTGTACAGAGAGGTAAGCGTCAAACAGCTCGCGTTCACGGCCGTCTTCCAGCAGTCCTTCGTCGATGGAGGGTGCCTCTTCGCTGAACAGCGCGCTGCCCAGGCCGTTGTAGTTTTCAACTTCCTTCTTCTTGGCAGCCGCTCGAAGTATATTATTGACACGCTTGAAACTGTAAGCAAGCCCTGCCAGAACACCTGACTGCAGCGCTTCCTGGAGCGAATCCAGAAGCTGACGAAGTTGATGGACTGGGTAGCGAGCGACGAGGTCACGTACGCAAACCGCGTCAACTTGGTCACGTGGCCACTCATCGGCCAACAGAATCTGGACCAGACGAGCTTGCAGGTAGCCCAGAACATCTTCTTGCACTGCCTGAGCGTCATCCAATCTGTCAGCCAGCGTCTCAGCTGCGGCTTCTAACAGCGCATCCAGGCGACCAGGAAGCTCGTATTCCTTGAGGATTCGCAGCAAACCGATGGCCTGTCGACGAAGTCCGTATTGGTCTTTGCTACCTGTTGGCTTCAATCCTGCACCAAATCCACCGACGAGTGTGTCGAGGCGTTCTGCGATGGCGAGGATCTTTCCAGTGTCCGTCTCGGGCAAGGGGTCATCTTGACCGGCTGGTAGATAATGTTCTTGGATGGCAGAGGCTACATCATCAGCCTCTCCCTGGTTTTTCGCGTAGTAGCGGCCCATGATTCCCTGCAACTCGGGAAACTCAAAGACCATCTCGGAGACCAAGTCCGCTTTGTAAAGTGTGGCTGCGCGCTCGGCATTTTCGGCCGAACTGTCCAACTCCAGCGCCTTGGCGACAGGTTTGACCAGGTTCTTGACCCTTCGAACTTTGTCTCCGTAGCTACCCAGCTTGGATTGGTAGACGACGTCATCCAGTTTGGTCGCGAGAGTTTCCAGGTTTTTTTGCTGGTCTTCGTTGTAGAAGAATTCAGCATCCGCCAGTCGTGCCCGCAACACCCGTTGGAAACCTTGCTGGATCTTCTCCATCGTTTTGGAGGGCATGTTGGCCACTGCGATGAAGTGAGGGAGCAGGTCGCCGTCCTTGTCCATCAGCGCAAAGCACTTCAGGTGATGACGCATGGAGGTTCGCAGCAACTCTTTGGGAAGCTTAAGGTGCTCTTCCTCAAAGTGTGCCAGCAGCGGAACTGGGTATTCCGTGAGGTATGCGTTAAGCTCAATGAGGCCTTCGTCGTTCCAGGTCTGGCCCTTCACGCTGTCAGCAAGCTCTTTGTTCTTGTCCCGGATGATTTGTTTGCGTTCTTCCGGGTCAAGGATGATGTATCGCTCTCTGCACTCTTCTTGGAACTGTTTGTAGCTGGTCACTTCAAACGTATCAGGCGCGAGAAAACGATGACCTCGGCTGTTCGTGGCGCTCTCGACGGAGGCAAACGAGAAGGACAGCGGGGTGTTTCCAAGTCGCGCACAGAGCCAGTGTATGGGGCGGGCAAACGCTTGCGTGTTGGTACCCCAACGCATCACCTTGGGAAAGTGAATCTGGCCCAACACTTCGGGAATCGCTTCATTCAATAGAGCGACAGTTTCCGCACCTTTGTTGAGCTTCTCTGCGACGAGGTACTCGCCTTTGGGGGTCTCTTTGCGTTGGATCTCTTCGAGGGGAAGGCCCACTTTCTCTGCAAACTTGGTTGCGGGAACGCGAGGGTTACCGTCTGCGTCGAAGGCCACTCGGGTGGGCGGACCCACCAACTCTTCGGTTTGGTCGTGGCCTTGTGCGGCAACGCCTTCGATCACGACACCAAAGCGGCGGGGTGTTCCAAAGGTATGGACCGCGCCGAAGTCAACCAGGGCTTCGGAGAGTCGAGCTTGAAGCTTCTCGGAGAGTTGTTCAAAGGCCGAGGCTACGTTGTCGGCGGGAAGCTCTTCCAGACCGACTTCCAAAAAGAATTCTTGGGTCGACATTAGGATGCCTCCTCTTCCGTGAGATTGAGGTGCTTGCGGGCTTCACCCTTGACCAGGGGGAAACCAAGTCTGCGACGTTGCTCCAAGAAGGCCGCAGCGCATCCGTTGGCAAGGCGTCGAACACGCGCGATGTAGCGCTGACGTTCGGTCACAGAGATCGCGCCGCGAGCATCAATCAGGTTGAACAGGTGGCTGCACTTCATGCAGTGGTCGTACGCAGGAATGACCAACGGGGGATCGCGTTCTTCCAGAAGGGAGAGACAAGCCGCTTCGTTCATCTCGAACTGCTTCATGTGGTCGGCGACGTTGGCCTCTTCAAAGCTGAAGCCGGATAGCTCCACTTCTTCCTGATGACGGACTTCACCGTACGTGACATCGTCGCTCCAGGCGAGGTCGTAAACGTTGTCGCAGTTCTGGAGGTACATGGCGATGCGCTCAAGGCCGTAGGTAAGCTCACCAGAGACCATGTCTACATCGATACCGCCGCACTGTTGGAAGTAGGTAAATTGTGAGATCTCCATGCCGTCGGCCCAAACTTCCCAGCCCAATCCCCAGGCACCCAAGGTGGGGGACTCCCAGTTGTCCTCGACGAAGCGGATGTCGTGCTCCAGAGGGTCGAGGTCCAGGGCTCGCAAGGAATCGAGGTACAGCTCCTGGATGTTGATGGGAGACGGCTTGAGGAGTACCTGAAACTGGAAGTACTTGCCCAGTCGGTTGGGGTTCTCTCCGTAACGACCATCTGTGGGGCGACGCGAGGGCTCCACGTACGCGGCTTTCCAGGGCTCGGGGCCCAGGGCACGCAGGAACGAAGACGGATTAAAGGTACCCGCCCCCTTCTCCAGGTCGTAAGGTTGGTCAATCAGGCATCCCTGGCTGGCCCAAAAACTCTGCAGCCGCAGGATCAATTCTTGAAAATTCAGCGCCATAGCGTGTCGCTCCACTCCATGTTCGGTGGGTCAGGCGAGAGGTTCGTTTGAGACGGTACGGGGGCAGGGGATCCGGCGTTGTAAGACGCTCCATGCGTGTGTTTTCACAGGGTTGGACAGGTGGAGAATCCCCAATGAGGGCGGAACATACCATTCCACCCTAACCCTGTCAAGCGCATGTCTGCGCGACAATCGGCCGGTTTTTCAGTGGTGTTTCACGTCTCCTTTTTGATGCCCCAAAGACACTTTGCCGGTAACTCGGCTTGTACTGCCAAACAAGGACTCTTCCTGTACTCCTATCAGTCATTGGGTTGCAACAGGCCTGTTCCTACTAACAACGCCTTAGAAAGCTGCAAGTTCGATGCTTTTTCCCAAGCCCCTTCAGACTTTTGTGTCGTTCCACCCGTTGATGGCCTCTGGCACAAATCCTTTGTAATTGAATCAGCAGTTGGGTAGAGTGGTAGTGACTCGCCGTGCAGGTGAGATTCATCCCTGTACAAGCATCAAGGATTGTCCGCATGATGATGATTTGGGTCATGCGAGGTCTCGGCCTTGTCGTTCTACTCATGCTGGTTGGGTTTGCCATCCGTTACTTCCGGGAGAAACGAAGGCATCGTCCAAGCAAAGTTCGGCCGTCGCTGTCACCCGCTGTCTACGACCCCTTCTCGTATAAAAAATTGCAACACAGCAAGAACCCCCAAAAGCTGACCAAAGACGAGTCTGCTCTCTCTGCATTTACCTTCGAGAAAAACGAGGAATCAGAGCTACCCACACTCTCTGAGGAAGAGGCTCTGGCGTTGTGGGAAGATCAAGGCCTCTCCATGTCGTTGCTGTTGGCCGCCCGAGCAGCAGAGAAAGGGATCTTGCCGCTTTATTCGTTGTGTGGTGCTGTGTTTATCGATGCCATTCCCAAGCGGCTGTACCATTTGAACCAGAAGTACCAGGCTGTGGTGCTGTCGGACATCATCAATGTTCCCGACTCCCACAACTACACACACGTGTTGGTGGTGTACCAGGACGAAGACGTCCCTGTCCTGGCGATTGCTTCCGAGGTTGGGGGTCCAGAACCGTTGTTCAGCCAGGACGACTTTGCTGCTGTAGACTTTGTTCCACCGGAGTCGTCGTGGGGACAAGCGATGTGGGACGATGACAACTCGTCACACGTGCTCTCCCTGTACACCAAGAACGAGCCATCTGAAATTGGTCGCTCCGATCGCTGGGCAGACTTGGAGTCGTTTGAGGCACGCGCTCTCAAAACGGCCGTGGAGACCTTGTCCATTAAAACCACGCCGATGATGGTCGACGATGGATCCTCCAGCAAGTTCCTTGAAACCTCCGATTGGGAGGATGAACTGCGCAAAGACCTCCTCTTTTGTCTGGAGATCCATGGCCTGTTTATGATGCTGCAACTGGCGATGTTGGAAGATGTCGAAAGCGAAGACCTGGAGTCCATCTCTCTGCACCGCTTCCGCATCGACATCTACTTCGACTTGTTGGCCCGATTGGCACGTCTCCCCATCGACATTTGTATGATGATGCTCGCTGACCTTCATATCTTTTCCCAGCACATCCGTGAGCATCTGGAAGCCCACCACATCGACTACCGTGATGTGATTCAGCCGATGTACGAAAAGAACGCGATGTTTGCGTCGTTGGACCTCCTCTCCTTGGAAGACCGTCGGAAGCGTCAGGAACGCATCACAGGCAACCCTCAACTTCTTCTCACGGTGGAAAACCTGATGGATACCATTGAGTCCAACGCCGACATCCGCCTCGAAGAACACATTCGCGCGACCCCCTCCTTTGACGTTTAACCCACGCCGCCGCCTTTTTTTGGTTCCTCGTCCCTAACTTGTACAAAGGAAGTTTCCATGTCGAACGTGCATGTGGATGTTGGTGTCCCTCGAAATACGGAAGAACAAGAAGCACTGGCAGAGATCCTATCCCGCTCTCTGTTCTTCCCTCCACTCTCGCAGCATCCTTGGATTGAGACAGAGGGGGCCGAAAATCTGCGCGTTGTTCGCGTGGAGGGGAAGGTCCTTGGGGGTCTTTCTGTTCAGGACATGGGGCTGTGGCTGCGAGGTGACTGCCTTCGTGTGGGCGCCGTTCGCTGCGTGGGAGTGGCTCCTGAGGCGAGGTCGCAAAAGCTCGGTCGCACCTTGATGACCGAATGTTTGGCAGAGATGCGCGACAGGAACATTCCTCTCTCTGCGTTGTATCCAGCGACCCAGCCTGTGTACCGTTACGCTGGCTACGAGCAAGCCGGGTACCGCGTGGTCTATGAGCTTCCTCTTCACGCCATTAACGTTCGAGAGCGGGGTGTTGTCCTTCAGCCTCATGACCTCTCGGATCTTACGCTCATCAAGAAGCTCTACAACCAGCAGGCCCAACTGACCTCAGGACACCTGGACCGCAACGAGTGGATGTGGGCACGTCTCCAACGTACCCGGAACCCACAAACTCCGGCTCTCGCGGTCGTTGCCTGGCAAGACGGCGTGCCTCAAGGCTACATGCTGTACATCAACAAGCCTCCTGCCTCCTTGGACAACTTTGTGGGGCAGCTCATTGTCGCTGATTGGGTTTCCCTTACCCCCGAGGCCACCGACGCGTTCTGGACGTTTCTTTCGGACCATCGCTCGGTGAACGACAAGGTTCAATGGTGTGGTTCTCCCAATGACACCAAGATGATTCGTCTGGCCAACCAGGACAACTCTGTTAAGGCACACTTCTGTTGGTTGCTACGGATCGTCGATTTCAAGGCTGCCATGGAGCAACGCTCGTACTCCTCCTCTTTGGAAGGAGAACTGCACCTCGACATGGATGACGCCTGTTGTCCTTGGAACGAAGGACGTTGGGTGTGTACCTTCTCGGGTGGAAAGGTTTCGGTCTCTCCCGGTGGTAGCGGTCGAATGAAGCTTTCGATACGTGCTCTGGCTTCGATGTACTCGGGGTTCTTGTCTCCTTGGGAGGGTCGAGTGGCTCACGGCTTTGACGCCGATGACGAATCTCTCACCCTCGCGGCCCAAGCGTTCGCTGGCCCCACTCCTTGGATGCCCGAGATCTTCTGACTCTTGTTTGGTTTAGGGTAGTTTTTCGCAGGTTGCCTCATCGACGCTGCCATCACAGTTGTCGTCTTGTTGGTTGCTGCATAGCTCTTGGTCTTTGCAGCTGGAGGCCAGGCCGTCTTTTCCACAGACCTCAATGGTACAGGCTGTCTTGCTTTGCAAGTCGCCGCAAGCTTGCCAAAGAGGGACGTTGGTGCCTGTTGCGTTGTCGATGATGCCGTCGCAGTCGTCGTCGGCTTTGTTGCAGAAGTCTTGTTCTTCCACCTGAGGCAATCGCTCGCTTTCACACAGTCCCCATCGGAACACGCCGGCCGCGACTTCCACACAGTTTTGGTTGCCTTTGGCGCAGGGGGTTCCGGCTTTGGGTCCCGCTGCGGAGAGGGAGTAGCAAGACCGCTGGGCTCCTTTTTCACAAGGGCATGGCAAGAGGCCCTCATCGACCTTTCCATCACAGTCTGTGTCACGCAGGATGCAACCCTTCACCAAATCAATGTCATGACCTGGAAGGATCTGGTGCTGACAAGCTCCCCAGGTCCACTTGCCGTTGGTCAGCACACAAAACTGACGGCCGTCTCTGCAAGGGCTGGGTGCTTTTCGGACGGCGTTGGCTGGTCCTGTAAAGCAAGCTCGATGTTCCATCGGGCGACAACCGCAATCCAGATCTTCGTCAACTTGACCATCACAATCGTTGTCGGCTGTGTCGCAGATCTCTGCGATGGGTTGGCGCATTCCAACGCACTTCGACCACGCGCTTCCGTTGTTGATGCAGATCCGCTGTCCTGCTTTGCAACTTCCGATACCTTCCGTCTTGGTTCCTTCGTTGGGTTCTGAGTAGCAGGCCTCTGTTGTCCCTGCGTCACAAACCTTGGCGATGCATTTGCCTTGAAAACAGACAGAGGGTTCTTTGGTGAGTTGGCAACTGGAGTTGTCGTTACAGAGACGCTCCACAAAAGGCAAACAGCCTTGGTAGAACGTCGGAACAAGCACCCAAAGCCCGAGAAGCAAGAGGACAAGGCTTTGGGTCGAGAGGCGACGACGTTGGTTTTTGGAGGACTTGGTCCCTTGAAGAGTCTTCATCGTCCAAACACTCCCATGGTGACGCTCTTCTTGAGCTTGGGAGGTTGTGGCTTGCGACGTGTCACGGCGTGAGCTATGGCTCCACTTGCCAGCGCAATCACGCCCAAGCCTGTTGCTGCAGAGCCGATGACTGCGATGGTTTGACCTTGCTGCATCCCGCTGAAGTAGTCGTCATCGCTGAAGTTCGCGTTCTCTGCCGGGTTTTGAAGCCTTGCGTTCAGACTTGCCTGATGAACCACGCCATAAATAAGCAGTCCGGCTCCGGCCGCGACAAGGAGGCTGCCTGCGATGTAACCTGTGAGCACCAGCGGTGGGATCTTCTTGGCAACAATGATTCGTCGCTCCACAATCTTTACCTGTACCGGCGTTACGTTCACAAACACGGGTCGATTGCCTCTCACCTTCAGCGTCTTCACTCGGTCTTTCCGACCAGGGGTTCGAAGAGTCAACGTGTACTCTCCGGGACGAAGTGCTTCCTGGAAGTTTTGGACTCGCGTCTGTTTGTATTTGTAACCTTCCACAAGAATGATGGTTTTGTCGTTGCGCGTGGTGACGATCAAATCGGTGTACTGAATCTGCTGACGAAGCTTGGCAATGCGCTGCTTGTGTGACAAACAACGTCGAGACGCTTTGCAGTAGCCTTCCTTGAGTGACAGGGACAAACGCTTGATCGCCAGCTCCAAAATATAGCTTTGTTGGGCTGGGTTAGTTTGTGCTTGCGCCTGCTGAAAGAGAGCGACTGCGCCTTGGCGAAGGTATCGATCCTTGAGCAGCACCCGAATGTCTTCGGAAGATGTTGTTGGGTCTACGGAGTCAAACAGCTTTTGGTAACACGTCGCCGCTTGGCCGAACTTCTTGGCCTGAAACAGCTTACGACAGGGTCCTTCGGATGCTTCTGTCCACGTTGGGATGGAACAGCACACAAGGACAAACAATAAGGAGAGAATGGATTTGTTCAAAGCGGCACGCTGGGGCAATGCCCCTCCATGAATGGGAAAAAGCTCCCATGTTTATGAATGTCATAGAGTGGTTATAACAAACGAAGGAACGTGCAAGCAAATGAATGGTTCGGTGGTCGAGGTTGGGTTAGCCGTTGGCTGGGTCGTCGAGGGATTGGGCTGAGGTCGAAACGAGGGCAAAGGCTTCCAAATTGTCTTGGGCTTCGAGCCATTCGGGTTGAATGTCGGTTACGTTGGCTTGGGGAGGACCATGGGTGGCCCACTCCAGCAACTCTTCCAACTCGGTTCGTGGTCCTTCGGCGAGAATCTCAACGCGACCGTCCATGAGGTTCCGGACCCATCCTTTGAGACGCAAGTGATGGGCCTGTTTGACGGTGTTGTCACGAAAGAAAACGCCTTGTACAACACCGGATACAAGGATGTGGAGACGTTGGTGATTCATGCGC
The DNA here is from genome assembly GCA_006226375.1 of Deltaproteobacteria bacterium. Taxonomy (GTDB): domain Bacteria; phylum Myxococcota_C; class UBA6777; order UBA6777; family UBA6777; genus M3003. Next base: position 53,592 of record SBHC01000065.1, read on the forward strand.
AATCCTGGGAGTTAGGGATTCCTCTTCTTTTTCAGGGCAGGAGTCTCGCACCGTGTGAGGGGGTTGTCAATGATTACATCGCTGGTGGGCGATGACTGGACCAGGCAGGGTCATCATTGGCAAAGCGTCGCAACCACGTCGCGAAAGTAACTCCACGTGAAGAGCGGATACGGTGGGCGTTGTGGCGAAACAGCATGACATGACTGTAACCAGGTTGAATGAAGTAATGTGCGTTCTTGTCTTGATGCAGCGTATTCAGCATCGAGTACATCTGCCGTTGAAATCGCAGCGATTGCGTGAACATCCCAAGAAAGGTTCGGATGATGCGATCCCGTCGGAATGAGACAAACGCTGCCTTGCGACCTCGACGAAACATCGTGGTGCGATAGTGGCCCATAAAGTGGTCCATAGAATCCTTGCATCGTTTGCAGCCTTCGGGGAGGTGAAGATTCCAAGCGGACAGCCATTGGCGCCACCTTTTGTTGTCAGGCTTGAGGGGAAGTCCCGAGTCATTGAGCAGATCCACCCGCACCTTGGGGCCAAAGGCATTTTGCACCAGCTGCCAGTTCAGTGAGGCTCCCACCCCTCCTGCGCTGACTCCAGCCAAAATGACACGCTTGACCTTGGGAAACGTGGGGACCAGTCGGGCCAGAAACGCCTTCATGTTGCGATGACCATGAAAACGGATGGTTTGGTTCTTTCGGAAGGAGAGGGTGGTGTTGCCAGCGTGTAAATCGCCGGTGCAATAAGGAATGAACGCGTAGTGGGCGTTGGCAAAGGGGTTGTAGGCTCGATTGCGTTGCAGAACAAAGGAGCGTAACACGCGACGAATCCGCCAGCTTCGTCGGAACGTCTTTTGGTTGACACCGCGCAGGCTAAACACAAACCTGATTCGGGAAAAACAGCCACCAATGACACCATAGCGTTTCCAGCAGGCACCGCCGCCTTGGAGCATGATTAATAGGGTCTTTGCTCCTGGCGATGGATTTACGGCCATGCCTGTGCTTGAGCCGTAACCACATCGTGACTCTGGGATCTTTACCCATGTCCAGCGCCGGGGTGGGGTGGAGAGCACCTCTCGCTTGGGCTTGAGCGGTGGTAAGACCAGATGCACACCTTGTTGAGATGATGGCTTACTTGTTGTAGCAGGGGCAACGGTGCGACGCTTTTGAGGGGGCTGTTCGGCTGGAGCGGAGCGAGGCGCGGTCATCGTAAAAGCTACGCCTCCCACTCCTACCAAAGCAAACAATAACCATCCAATGCGTTTTGTTGGTTGGCGCAATCGAGACATTCCCAAGCTCCTCCCTTTGGATGGGTTTCGCACTCTTTTCTTGTATCGTTCCCTACAAGTTCTTTCTTTCTCGGATGTAGAACCTTCCAATCCTAACCCTTGTTCCCGCTTGTGGTCAGGTGAGACTCTCTTGCGAACTATTTCCCCTTTTTGTCGTACTGCTTCTAAACCTCATTTCTTGTTCACCGGATAACTCCCTCTTTCCTACATCCAAACTGACAATCATCGGGCAGAACGATGGACGCGCCATTTTGTTCAAGGCGGCGGAGGCATCAAAGGCGTCGAAAGAAGCTTCTTTACCGCAAACATTCATCCAAGAAACTCCAACACATGGGGGCTCCTGCGTTTTACCGGAAGGGCAAAGAGATCGCCGTATGCGATTGCAGTGGTCATGGAGCGCACCACAAAGGCGAACACTATCGTCGGCTCAGAAAAGGCCAGAACCAACAACGTTACGAACACGAAGCGATGCCTCGAAAGATACGGAGAGGTCGAGATTACACACCTCTGTTTCGTTTTCTTTTGTCGAAGGTGGGAGAGTCATGGGATGCTGTATACAAAGAGGCGGTCTCACGACTCGATAGCCCTGAACCGATTTTCTGGCTTGTGTCGTCCCACTTGTCCGAAGGACTGCAGGATGTCGTCCGCATCGGAATACATAGTTACTACAGCCGACTCTATGTCGATGACAACAAACGCCTGCAAAAAGTGAATCCATCCTTAACGACCAAAGACTTCTATCCCGCTTGTAGCTGTTGCACCCACTCCTTCAACGGTGAACTCTTTGACAACGATTGGGTTCGACTTCGACACTAGCTACCTTATGCCGAAAGTCAGGAAAGCTAGGGCTTTGCGTCACTCTCTCAGCTTCGCGATAGGCGCCGAATATACGGGCGATACGGTCGTTTTTGAGGGTGGGGGCTGTGTGAGCTATCTCACTCTGTCTTTGTAAAAGGCCGCACACTTCGTTTGTACGGGCAGTCACAAGTGGATTGGGGTCCAAAAAATTAATACATTGCTTGTCATCAAACACAACGTTCCCTCCCAGGACGCTTGCTTTCACCCAAGGGTGAGCCGTCGTGAGAAGGAAGTCGAAACCCCCAACGCTTCTTTGCTGTAACCAAAGAAGCGAACAGGCGAGGAGTACACGATGAAAGCAGGATCCATTCAACGCAATCTAACTTCTGCTCAGGTCAACGTTAACATCAACCAACAAGGTGCAAACAAGTCGACCCAATCAGGTACTTCTTCCTTGGCTCCGTCTCCAGCGCAAGAAGCTCGCTCGGCCCAACGTGCTGCGATTGAACAACAAACCAACACAAACAAGTATGAGACAACCTCTGCTTCTTCGTCCTCTTTGCTTTCGGGCCAAGGCGCAAAGGCCAAGCCCAGCGTTCGGCGTAGCCTTGGAAGTACGGGATCTTCTTTGTCGAGCGCTGCGCAATCTCGCTCCGTCATCCGCCAGCAACCGTTGCCGAAGTCAGAGTCCGAAGCGACAGTGACCAACGTAGGTGGACGTACCGTGATTGACGCTGGTGACGGCGATGATGTCGTGAGCGTGACCCGCCGCAGCAACGGCGATGTCAATGTGGCAGTCAACGGTGAAAACCATCGGATCGCTGCTCATGACGCAGCCAACGGTATCACCATTCAAGGTGGAAACGGCGACGACAAAGTCTGGGTTTCGGAGGACGTTGATGTCGACCTTCGGGTGGAAGGTGGCGCTGGAAATGACCGACTCCAGGGCGGATCGGGCAACGATGTGATCGACGGCGGCGCAGGCAACGATGTGATCGACGGCCAAGGCGGAGACGACAAGCTGTACGGTCGCGATGGAAACGATGCCATCAGCGGCAAAGGCGGCAACGATTACATCGAGGGTGGCCGCGGAGACGACACCATCAGCGGCGGGAACGGTCGCGATGTCTTGTATGGATTGGACGGAGAAGACAGCATCAGCGGCGGTCGAGGTCGTGACTACATCGATGGTGGTCGTGGCAACGACACCCTCCACGGTGGTAGCGGCGTCGATCAGTTGATGGGCGGCCGCGGTGAAGATGCTTTGTTTGGTGGTCGTGGGAACGATGTTCTCGCTGGTGGCGAGGGGAAAGACCGCATCGCAGGTGGAGACGGCGCAGACACTGTATACAGTCAGGCGGAAGATCGGGTGGGTCTCGGTTCTACCGACACCCAAGTGGAAGTGGACATGTCAACCACCAACGCTTCAGGCAATGAAATCGGCTCCAACGTTACTGTGGGAGCCAATCGTCGTCGGGAGAACCCTGGTGATCCGGCTGTCGCTGCAGATCCCGACTTCCAAATGCGAGTTGAGTCCGACCTTGACGCGCTTCGTTCGATCCCTGTGGGGCGTGAAGTGTTGACGGATATCGACAACAACGCGGGCGGACACACCGTGACCATTGAACAACGGGACAATCGTGGGAACGTGGAGTCTGCCAACAACAGCGGCGGCTTCCGTAACGCCGATGGTTCCGCTGGTGCTGGGACGTCCAGCCGGGTTGGTTACAATCCCTCTCGGATTAGCCTGGGTGGCGCGAACGACTGGGCGGACCGTCCCCCTGTCGTTGGATTGTTTCACGAGATGATCCACTCTTCCGACGACGCCCAAGGCATCACAGAGCGAGGCATGACTCCCGACGGAACCGTCGATGGCTCCGGTAATCCCAACACGGATCCCAACTACGAACAGACCACTGTGGGGCTCGACTACGATCACGACGGTGACGAAATCGATGGCAGCGGCAACCTGAATCCGACACCCAACCCTCGCATCCATCGAGGCGGTCCAAGCGAAAATGAACTTCGTGACACCCTCAACCTTGAGCATCGCGCCCGTTACTAGGACTCGTTTGCTTTGGGGTTGGCGACGCGACCCATGAACAGGATTGCGTTGGTGGTTTTGTCGCGAATCAAGAACAAGAATGGCCGATCCGCCTGGAACTTGGGCCCCATCTCGCTTGGGTCGACTGAGGCATCGGTATTCATCACAACTGCTGTTGCTGCAGCGGCCTCGCTTCCTTCTTCGTTGACTTCAATGAAGGCCTTGTGAAAGACCTCGCTGATGAAGAGACCTGCTGCTGTTGTGATGCCCGAAAAGTCGGCGCTGCCGAAGGGAGCAACCATACCCATGCTCTTCAACTTCGTCTTGAGAGCTTTTTCGTACGTGAACTTAAATGTTGGCAATGTCATTTTCACGTGGTCTGTTTCGACGAGAGCGTCCAACCAAGCGTTCAACTGCTCCAGCGTGAGCTTCTCTTCCAGTTGTGGAAGTCCCTTTTTGTCTTTGGGGACAACCCACACCATCTCCAGCGACTCGCCTTTGTAAGGAAGTCCCAATACCTTCGCATCGTTGGTCTCTGCGTATCGAGCTTTTCCTTTCGCATTCATCATCGGGACATCGACGGTGGCTGCAGCGTTGTCTTGCAGCGCAAAGGGTGCCGGTTTGGTGTCCTCTTTCTTGAACTGGTTCTTCCAGGTGCCTTTGAAATAGATAGCATTGGTCAAGACCAGTCGAGTCTCGGGGGAGGTCGAGCCCACAGGCAAGAGGTCTTTGATTCTGTTGTTGGTTTTGTTCTCAACCCACTGGTTGATCGCTTGTCGTGAACCGTCTGCATCGGCTGTGAAATCGAGAGCTTCCAACCCTGCCTGGTAGCTCGTTTGGGTGAGCTTCAAAAAGTCGGATTCAAAAGGAAAGCCTGTTTGTCCCCACAAGCGATTGGCCACGCTCATTTGGAAGTCGCCTGCGTTTCCTCTGTTGTTCAGGTCAATGTTGAGCCAACCCATCGCCGGATGAAGTTTGCCGTCGTCCAACTGGAAGCGAAGAACCTTCCTCATTTCGTTCGCGGTCTCTCCTCTTGCTCCAGCGTATGTCATCGTCAGGGCCGAAGAGATGCTGTAGGGGGAGAAGAATACATTGAACAAGGCTTGCTTAGTTGTCGGGTTGTCTCGCAATTTTTGATAGAGATCGATCGCAAACAGGTTGTTGCCCTTCACTGCGCTGACACGCTCTGTCTCCGGAACATTGGGAAGGGGTTGGTCGATTGGCGCACAGGCTCCGAAGACCATCATTCCACACAAGCCAACAAGCCAAGACCATGTTTGCAGCTTATTTCTTTGTTTCATCGTACATCCTTTCATTACAGTCATTCGTTCGTCCACATGCATTCCTTTCTTCATGCAGATCTAGTGCCAGAACGATTCAATGGGCCTGAACGTACGAACTACTCGTTTCTTGGCTCGTTGCTCTCTTGTTTTCTTCTGTCTTGTATCCCTCAACTTCTTCAGATATCTGTAACGTACCTTTCAAACAACTGAAGGTGCGGACGGAGAGCGTCGAAATCTTCTGTTCGTTGGGGAGCGATAGAAAAGCGCAGAGGCCACGAAGATGAAAAGAGAGAAGGAAAGGTAGAAGCGAAGCGTTGAGGACCGCTCAACAAGAGATCGGTTGCAAGGACAGGATGGGGCAGGTGGGTCGAACGTTGGTCAAAGTAGGGTGGAGTTCCTACTTCTTGACGTCGATGTTCTTGAGCAGGTCACCGAGGGTTCCAAAACCAGCAGCCGCCTTTTCTTTCTTGGACGATTGTTGGCGGTACTCTTGGAACTCTCGCTGTTGTTTTTCACGCTCGATGGCTTTTTGGCTGAGGCGAATGCGACCTGAGCCGGGGTCGATGCTTTGGATCATCACCTCGATCTCACTCTCGGGGGGATGCACTCGGCTCAAGTCACTTCCACGAGGAGCGAGGAGTTCCGCGTTGGGAAGCAAACCACGCTTGTTGTCGGGAAGTCGGACGAAGATGCCGAACTCTTCGAGCTTATCCACGATGCCTTTGAGCACTTTGCCTTGTGACACTCCACCTTCCACGGAAGGAGGCAACCCCTCGGTGGAGATCTCTTTGAGGCTCAAACCGATGCGGCGCTTGTCTCTGTCGAAGCTCTTGACCTTTACTTCGATGGTGTCACCCACCGTCAGGACTTCCTTCGGGTGGTTGATGCGGCGGTGCGACACCTGGGAAATGTGGACCAAACCGTCAATGCCAGGAGCCAACTCGACAAACGCACCAAACGGCTGAAGACGACCCACTGTTCCGGTGACAATGCTGTCGACCTTGAACTTCTCCATCGCTTCGTCCCATGGGTCGCGCTGCAACACTTTCATGGAGAAGGAGATCTTGTCGTTTTCTGGGCTGTACTTGATGATGCGGACTCGAACTTGTTGTCCTTCTTCAAGAAGCTCGCGGGGGTTGTCCACACGTTGGTGAGACATCTCCGAAACGTGGAGCAGCCCTTGGACACCGGAACCAATGTCGATGAATGCACCGTAGTCCTTGATGGTCTGAACTGTTCCATCAAAGTCGGCGCCTTCTTCCACGCGGTCCCAGATCTTAGAGGCTTCGGCTTTTTGCGCTTCTTCGAGCAGCGCGCGGCGTGACAGTACGATGTTGCGGCCGCCTTCCTTCAACTCTGCAATGCGGAACTTCAAGGTTTGACCCACATACTTTTTGGGGTCTTCCACAAACCGAAGCTCGACTTGAGAGATGGGGCAAAAGGCGCGCTTACCAAACACGGTAACTTCCAGGCCGCCTTTGTTGGTGCCTGTCACCGCGCCTTCTACGGGAATTTGGTTCTCGTGAGCATCTTCCAGGGCGAGCATCGCATCATCCGTGCCGGGCAGGTGTTTGCCCAATTCCAAGTTGCCCTGGTTGATGTTGACGATGAACGCCTCGATGGTGTCACCAATCGCGGGGGGGATCCCATCTTCGTCCAGCGTTTGCTCCAAAGGAATGGAGGCTTCGCTTTTGCTGCCGACATCCAAGAACACAAACTGCTTGCCGATGGAAACGACTGTCGCGGTGATCGCTTCGCCGATCTCGTAGCGGGTTTGCGATTCGGTGTAGCCGTCCATGAACTGTTGCATCAACGCCATGCCGTCTTCGTCGTCATCCGATGCTTCTTTCAGCTGGGGATTGTCAACGTCAGAGGCTGCTGTGAGGGATGTATCCTCGGCGAGGTCCTCAGAGGTAGGAGTTTGGGGTGTGGAGGCTGGAGTCTCAGGTGCCGCTTCCGAAGAGGACTCTTCGCCAAGATACTCGTCGGCTCCTTGGAGCAGCTCGGCTTCAAGCGCGGCTGCCGCTTGGTCCGACAACGGCGCTTCTGGCTTTTCCACAACTTCTGCTGGCTTTTGCTCTTTTTCCATAATGTCTTGCTACCTTTGATCCGTTCTTACGTACTGAGGCCCGAAAGGGAGGAAGGATTGAGCCGCTGTGCTTCGAACAAGCGGTTCGGCGTTAAAACGGCGGCAACATAAGCAATTCTACGGGTCTTGTAAAGAGGGTAATCGATCGAAGAGGAGGGTTTCTTCATTTCCGACCGGATGTTGTTCCTATTTTACATCTTTTTTCTTGGAATCCGGATTCATGTTTCAAAACGTTGTGCCGTTTTTAATGCAGCAACGAACTGGATCGAGAACAGTCGTTTTGCTTTTTCAAATGTTACAATGAGAAAGGTCTTAGTCCTTTGAGCAAGAACGAGATGGAGTCATTGCCAAACCCTCAACCTGAGGGAGAGGTGTTGTCGACCGAGTCGGCAACCGAGGACGGCTCCACGACGTTGCGTGAACCGCCAAAAAAGTCATCGAACTTTCCAGCTTTTTCGGAAGTGACAGAACCTGGGGCTTCCCTTCTTGAGCTCACTCAACCCATGAACCGAGTACCTGTGGCTGCCCAATCTGACACTGCCACAGAGTCGTCAGACACGTTGCATGGGTTGCAATTGGAGAGCGCGGACACCTACGACAATCGCCCGAACTCGGCCCGTTTGTCCCAGACTCCTTTGCCCTCAAGCTCCTCACTCTCTGCGGCAGATATCAATGCGGTTTGGAACTCCTCTCTGTCTGTGGCGTTGCCTCCTGACATTGAGCGACGTTATTACGCCAAGAAGTATTTAGGAGGAGGTCGGTTGGGTGATGTCTTCCTTGTGGAAGATGTGTTGTTTGGAGGGTTGTATGCGCTGCGGATGGTTCATCCTTGGATCTCGCAGCCCCCTGAGTTTCGTCGTCGGGTGGCTCAAGCCTACAAGCGCCTGGAGTCGCTACGGCATCCCAATTTGATGAGAGTGTACCAACTCGACCGACTGCCCGGTTCAGGCGTGATGTTTTACAACATGGAGTACATCAACGGTATCACTCTCGACCATTGGCAAAGTCACCAGCCGATTAAGACCAACGGTGGGATGCCCGCGTTTGAGCCGGAAGATGCGTTCCTTCTGCTGGAGAAAATTGGTCGCGTTGTCGAGTACGCTCACAGACACAATGTGATCCACGGTGACCTGCGAGCAGGAAACATCATGGTGATCAAGTCGAAGGATGGGCTTGGTCTTCGCTTAATGGACTTTGGCCTGACCCGAATCGCCAACGCTGCTCATTCTCCCGCACTCCAGGCTGATAGGACCGAGCGGTTTTTCTACACCGCCCCGGAAGAACAAGACGCCTCTGCCTCGCTGTCACCGGCCACGGATGTCTTCTCTCTGGGGGTGCTGTTCTACCGAATGCTAACAGGGATGATTCCGGCTGGCTGGATCATCTCTCCCTACAAGATTGACCCCAGGCTCCCGAAAGATCTGGATGATGTTCTTCAGAAAGCCATGCATCCCGATCGCAACCAACGTTATCCAACAGTGGATGCATTCCTTGCAGACACACACCGCTTGTTCAAAGGCCACTTTGAGATGCCTTCTGTGTCTTCTGTGTTGGACACCGATCAGGATGTGCTGGCTTCGCTAAAACATGCGGAGTTGAAAAGTCTCAAGCGCACGCCTCCAAGTCAGGCGTTTCAACCTATTCCGAAGCAACAAACAGGGCGTTCCTCTGTGCACAGCCCCAAGGATGACGAAGCCACCGCCGAGCATCATGTCTTCGTCGACGACAGCGGGTTTCTTCACCCATTCGGCGATGAGTCCGTAGAGCGGGCACCTGTTCCAGGTTCTACTTCTCGTGCAGGTGATTCGATGGAGCAAACAGCGGTCGAGACTCCTGTTGTGGGAAGGCTGCGTGGTTCGGGAGAGCTTCAAGCGACCAATCCCGAGACCCCAGTGGTGAAGCAACACACTCTGTCCCAGCCGCCTGGTTCTTCGGAAGAGATTGCGCTACCTCCTGGCTCTTACTCTTCGTTGGAGATTCTTTGGGAATCCAACACGGAGCCTGCCTCTGCTCCTGATGTTCCTGCCGAAGCGGACACAAATCAGGAGCCCAACCCCAATGTCGCAGTCCTCGTGGACAAAGAAGCCAGCAATCCAAGCGGCCTTGTCTCGTTGGAGGTTCTCAACCAGTTGAGGCGGCGGGCTCGAAAAGAAGGTCCAAAGGAAGATCTCTCCAAGGTGCCTTCGTTGGGGTCCTCCCAACGACTGGAAACGTTGGACCATCGAACCCAAATCCAGAAGGTCGTGTACAGTCCTTGCGGTCGTTATCTTCTCACGGTGGACAGCAACCTTCAGCTTCGCTTGTGGGATGCTTGTTCGTTTGAACTTTTAAAGACGTACACCGAGCCTTTGGATGCTGTGTTTCATTTGGCTTGGCACCCAGAGCTGCCGCTGTTCGCGTTTTGTTCAGCACCCAGTGTGGTTGAGATTTGGGATGTCGAGCCTTTGGGCAAAACGCACACTGTGGAGGTGTTCCCCGAAGTCGTGCAGCTCTCCTGGCTATCGAATGAATCGAGCCTTGCCATCGGGTGTTCCGACAACGCCGTTCGCTTGTGGAATATGAACAGCGAGCGCCAGTACGCTATGTTTAAAGGGTTCCAGGGTTCGGGCTCTTGTTTTTCGTTCCAGCAATCTTGCGCTCTGTTTCTCGCTGCGAGCGCCTCAGGAAAGATTCGTATTTGGCCTTTGAGTGAGTCTCAGAGCGCGACTCTCCTTCGGCCCAAACCTGAGCCTGTGACTGCCATGGCTACAGCGTCACAGCTTCCTGTCTTGTTATGCGGGAACCAAAGCGGCGCGCTGTCGGTATGGAACTTGAGCGACCACACCCAACTGTTTGAGTTTGACACGCACAAGCATGCGATCCTCAGCTTGGGTTGCAACCAGCATGGAACCATTGGCTATGCGTTGGACGCTTCTGGCTTGTTGGTCATTTACGATCTCAAAGAAGGACAGCCTGTTCTCAAACACCGGTTGCAGACCCCTACAGAGGCGAGCGTCAGTCTGTCTCCCGACGGAGCATTCTTGGCGGCGCTTCAGTCGCAAGACATTGAGCTTTGGAGTCTTCATTCTCCAAAAAACAATGGCGCTTCCCAAGCGAAAGATACCGAAGAAGAGGGAGGCTAAGGATCGATACGCTGACGGAGGAAGAGCGTATTGGCGTCGATTAAGACCTGACCCCAATGTGTAAACTTCCACTTCAAACCACCGGTTTGTGGGTCTCGGTATTCTTCCAGCCCTATGATCTTGCCCAAGCTGGAGTTGATTCTCGCAAACACCTTGGTTTGGGTGAGCATCCACAGGCGCTTGCCTTTCAGGCGTTTGGGAATGTTCACTCGTTTCATGCATCGGGTGGCCCAGGTGGTGAGGACGTTGTCGAGTTTGCGGTGTCCCCATGACTTTTGGAGGCGCACCCGGACTTTTCCTTGGCGGTCCCACTGCATCACAAAGTGGCCTTTCCATTTGGGACCCAGGACGGGTGAGGCAATCTCTCCGTAGGTGAGGTGCTTTTGGAGGTCACCAACGATCTTGGTTTCCAGGCACCGGTCCAACCGTATCTGGGCAGTGCCGAAGAAGGCGTCGGTGAGACCGGAGTAGTCTTTGAGCCACTCTTTCCAGCGGCGATGATACGCCCGCATCCTACGACCAAATCGGTCGTTCCCTTCCCAAGCTTGGAGGGGGCCCTTTTTGCCTTTGCCTCCTCGTGCTCCAGCCAGCTTGGGGAGCCTCTTGGGTCGCAGATCAAGGTTGCGGTACGAGCCCTCAGTGCGCCTTCGCTTGGCTTGTGGCTTGGTTGGGGCTGGTCGTGGCTTTGGGCGTTGTGGTCGCAAGTTGGGGCGGCTCTCTTCTCGAAGCATCGGGGGCCGCTGAGACCGACGTGCCAACCGAGCCGAGCGGCTCTTCTTCCTCGTAGCCCTGCGTCGTTTTCTTCGCCTTGGTCGGCTTCTCTTCTTTCGGAGCTTGCGAGGCTTGCGTTTTGCCTTCCTGCGTTTCCTGGGTCGGGGGCGAGGGGGCGGAGCCTGGGTTCGGGGTCGTGGTTTGGGTTGGAGACGCCGACGTGGTTTGGGTTTGGGCCTCTTGGGACGTGACTTGTACAAACGAACTACACGTGTTACACGCTTGCGCGGAGGCGGCTGAGCCGGGAAGGTCCACCAACGCAACACCACAATGTGAAGCACGATGGACAACAACACCATCCACATCAGTCTTGGGTTGGAGGGGATTTGCTTCATGGTTCGTCGAGCAAGCCAAAGTGAGGGTTTCTTCTGTTTCGTCTCCCTAAATATGAAATTCTTTGGCCAGGATTGCAAACGAGAGAGAGATAGCTATGTCACAAGAAGCTGCTGTTCTGTATCGCGTCGAAAACGGCGTAGGCATCGTTGAATTGAACCGACCCGACAACCGAAATAGCATGACTCCTGAGCTGTTTGCCGCTCTTGGAGAGGTGATCCAGCAGGTCAAATCTGATGCTTCTTTGCGATGTGTGGTGATCACGGGCCGCGGCCGCTGCTTCAGCGCTGGTGCGGACTTGCGCTCCAACATCCAGGTGAAAGATCAAGAGCGACACCAACTCCCTCACGAGCGCTCCTTCGGCATGTACACACCCTTTCTGTCCGTTTTGGATATCGAAGTCCCTGTGATTGGTGCGTTAAACGGTCACGCCGTTGGGGGCGGTTTGGGTCTTGCGCTGGTGTGCGACATCCGTATCGCCAACAAAAGCTCCAAATATGGTGCGAACTTCACCAAGCTGGGGATTCATCCTGGCATGGCCATCACCCATATCTTGCCTCGCCTTGTTGGCTTCCCCAAAGCCGCCGAGCTGTTGTTTACCGGGAAGCTGATTAAGGGCGAAGAAGCTGCCTCGGTGGGCCTTGTCAACCATGCTGTTGAGGGTGAAGACGTGTTCAACATGGCCATGGAGATGGCGCGCGACATCGCCAACAACGCACCCATTGCTGTGCGATTAACGAAACGCTTCCTCTACCAAGGGCAAAACGAAGCCGTTCGCAACGCAGCGTATGCTGAAGCCTTTGCGCAGGCGTCCACCCTGGATACGCAAGACGCGCAAGAAGGTATCAACGCTCTGTTGGAGAAGCGTCAACCTGAGTTTCAAGGCAAGTAAGCCACCACGTGTGGTCGAACCATTCCTACACCCTTAGACAACAGACAACATGATGAACGATATGGAAATGAAGTGGCGATCGCAGCAGGAGATGCTGGCGAATCGCTTGCGCAAGAACAGACGCAAGTTGAAGTCATGGCTGAAGCGTGAAAAGCACACATGCTACCGCTTGTACGACATGGATATCCCTGAAATCCCACTGGCCATTGATGTGTACGAAGACCACCTCCACATCTCGGAGTACCGACGTCGGCATAGCTACACCGACGATGAGCATGCGATGTGGATGGAGTGGATGCTGGAGGTGATCAGCGAGACTCTGGATGTGGAGCGTCATCTCGTCTTTACGAAAACGCGCCAGCGCCAAAAGGGCAAAGCGCAGTACGAAAAGTTCGGCGAAGAGACCTATCGCATTGAAGTCTCGGAAGGAGGCCATCGCTTTTGGGCGAATCTGTCCGATTACCTCGACACGGGCCTTTTTCTCGACCACCGGATCACCCGAAAACGTGTGGAAGAGGAAGCGGCAGGCAAGCGCTTCCTCAATCTGTTTGCCTACACGGGAGCGTTTACCGTGTATGCCGCTGCTGGTGGGGCTGCCCAAACCACAACGGTGGATATGTCCAAAACGTACTTGCGATGGGCCCGAGAAAACCTGGAGTTGAATGATCTGTGGGGTCGTCAACATCGGTTGATTCACTCGGATGTGTTTGCTTTCCTCGACGCTCCCGAGCGTGGCTGGGACGAGTACGACCTGATTGTGATGGATCCACCCACTTACTCTGCCAGCAAGCGGATGGAAGGAACCCTCGACATCCAACGCGACCACGTTTGGCTCCTCAACAAAACCATCGCATTGCTCTCAAACGGTGGCGTGATGTACTTCTCCAACAACTTCCGCAAGTTTAACCTGGACGAAGACGCCCTGGAAGGTGTGAGCGTTACAGAAATCACACACCAAACCATCCCACCGGACTTCCGGGAACAAATCCATCGTTGCTGGCGTATTGTAAAGGACTAGGACATCAGGCTCCTTGCAACTGGCGGTGTTGCCCGTTGTCGGTTGTAGCCTTTTGAGAGTCCTTTCCAGCTTGTTTCTTGTTTCTTTCCGATCAAAGGAGTTGCCACGATGCTCGTCATCTTGTCACCGGCCAAAACGCTCGATTATCAATCTCCACTTCCCACCCAAACGTTCACCCAGCCACAGTTTTCAGAGCAGGCTCATCAGCTTGTGGAAATCCTTCGTGACTACGATGTCGATGGCATTCGAAAGTTGATGAGTGTGAGCGAGAAGATTGCGACCCTCAACGTCGATCGATACGAGTCGTATGAACCCGAGTTTTCCACGGAGAACGCTCGACAAGCGTTGCTGACATTCAACGGCGACTCCTACATTGGCTTCGACCTGGAATCTTACTCCGAAGAAGACTTCGCCTACGCCCAGGACCACCTGCGCACCTTGTCAGGGTTGTATGGTCTTTTGCGGCCTCTGGATCTGATGCAGCCGTATCGTCTGGAGATGGGGACCAAGCTCCCCAATCCAAAAGGCAAAAACTTGTACCAGTTCTGGGGAACACAGATTGCCGACGCTTTGAACGAAGCGCTGGAAGCCCAAGGCGACGACATCCTTGTGAACCTCGCCTCCAATGAGTATTTCAAGTCTGTGGATCGCAAGGCGCTCAAGGCGACCGTCGTCCAGCCTGTGTTTCGTGATTACAAGAAGGGTGAGTACAAGCTTATCGCCATCTACGCCAAGAAAGCCCGCGGGTTCATGGCTGATTGGATCCTACGGAGCAGGGCAGAGACCATTGATGACCTGAAGCAATTCACCGGTGAAGGTTATGTTTTCAGCCCCTCCGAATCCACCGACACCGAGCTGGTCTATCTCCGCAAACCCTAATCCTCAAGCTCCTTTGCCTTCTGCTTTCCCTCTCCAGGCTGACCCCAGCCATCGAATGACGTTGTCGTACCAGATCTGTTCCCGCTCTTTTTCGCTGAGTATGCCAAGAGACACGGCGTCGTCCATTACTTTGCCGGGGTACGAATCGGGTACTGATTCCATCTCTCCAAGAGGGTAGGGGTCGTCGAGTCCCGCAACGATCTGCGAGGTTCCAACCCGCTGCTTAAGGAGTTGAAGGGTGTAAGGGTCGTGGACCAGTGTGTCAAAAAACAGGTTGGACACACCCAAGGATTCTGCCGGAGATTGGGTGCCTTGGAACAAGTCGGGACGTCCGTTAAATCCCTGCATCCGACGACCGGCGTTGGCTTGTCCCAACATACATCCGTGAGCAAAGCAGGTTCGCATGTTGGGGAATTTCTGGGGCAGACCCAGCAACGTAAACATGTGAAGCGTGTCGGCCGTTTGGGCCATCATCCAAACCAGATGGAATCGCCAAAAGCGGTCCTGCAGTCCAATCATTTTGGGGCCATCGTACGGGTGTATCTCTACCGCCAGGCTGTGCTGGTTGGCCAACTCATAAATCGGCCAGACCTCTTCCTCTGCTGTTGATACCCATTGTTCGTCGGCGTTGAGGTAGTGTGTGGGCAAACACAACATTCGCAGGCCCAACTCGTTGACGCATCGGTCGATCTCACCCAGCGCCTGGTCGATGTAGCGAGGTTGTACGACAAAGCCACATGTGAACAAGTCAGGGTTGTCGTTTTGGATAGAGGCATTGAAGTCGTTCTGGAACCGGATGGTGTCGAACGTGTCTTGCTCCTTCCAGCCGTTGCAATAGAGCTGAGAGAGGGTCAACATCACGCCATGGTCGATGTGGTTTTCGGCCATCCAGGCGATCTTCTCGTCGAGAAAGAAGCTTGGGTCTGTGATGGGGCGGGTCCAGTCTCCCTGGCACATCTTGCTTCGATCGTCTTCCACCCAAAACAATCTCTTGGACTTCAAGAACGAAGGTATGTCTTCCGGATAGGGAAGGATATGACCGTGTCCATTGATCCGTATGCGCCTCATGTTTCCACCTCTTGGAGTTCATTGTGGTTCCACGGCAGACACCTTAACATGTTATGATTTTTTGCGGAAACGACGTGTCACCTTGCTCGTTAAGCGTGTGACTTCTTGCACCCCAAGCATCCAGGTCAGACCCAAGAACAAACTGCCACCCAAAGCGATCAAGCCTGTGAGGACTCCTAGGCGCGAGAGCAAGGACATCGCTTGCCAGTTAAACATGTTGGACGTTGGCCACAGCGCAGCCGTCATGGCACCCGCGCCTAGGAGCAAGGGCAGGCTCAACTTGCCCAAGGATAGATGGAACGAGTACGGAAGTTTGTGTCGCAAGTAGTAAACAGACAAGAACATCGAACCCACCGTAGAGCAGGTGTTTGCAAGCGTTAATCCCGTGGCCTTCATATCGAGGATGAATCCAAACAACAACGACAAGCTGGCGTTGAGTACCAGGCTAATCACTGCGATAAGAACGGGGGTTCGGGTGTCTTTGACGGCGTAGAAGGCTGGGGTGAGGTTTCGCAGCATCCCCGCAAAGATCAAGCCGAACGCTGCTGGCATAAAGACCTGGGCTGTTGCGAGGGTGTCGGCCTGGAGAAAGCGACCGCGTTGGAACAGCAACATGATGATCGGTTCTCGCAACACAAACAATCCAAAGGCGGCTGGAATGCAAAGAAACATCACGCCTCGGACACCTTGTTCCAGGGTTCGGTGGAAGCTATCCCACTCTTTGCTCTCCGCTTTGGATGCGAGCGTGGGAAGGGTGACGGTTGCAAACGCCACGGCGATGACACCCAAAGGTAACTCCATCAAGCGATTGGAGTAGTAGATGTAGGTGACCGAACCTGTCGGTAGAAACGAGGCCAGCGAGCTGCTGATAAGTAGATTTAACTGGTAGACTCCCAAGCCGATGAGAGTGGGGGCCATCAAATGAAGCACCTCTCGAATGGCCGGATGTTTCGGGTTCCAGTGAGGGAAGATGGTGATTGCTTCTCGTCGCGCAGCCCAAACCTGCAACGCCAATTGGAGCACACCACCCAACAAAACCCCAAGCGCCATCGCCAGAATGATACGAGAACGAGGGAACAGGAAGCGCAAACTCAATGCACAGAAAATGATTCCCACATTGAGCAACACCGGGCCCAACGCTGGGGCTGCAAAGTGCCTACGAATATGAAGCAGACCCACCCAAAAGGAGGTCAGGCTCACCAGGAAGATAAAGGGAAACATCCACTGCGTGAGTTCCACGGTCAGGGCTAACTTTCCTGCTGCGAACCCGGAAGCAAACAGCTTTACAATCCAAGGCGACAACAAGATCCCCAGCACTGTGATGCCCAAGAGGGTTACGAAGAACACCACAAACACCGCACCGTAGGCTTTCTGCTTCTCTTCCTCGGTTTTGTCTTCGTAGCCCGTGAACACCGGGATGAACGCCGTAGAGATGATGCCTTCTGCGAGGAGTCGCCGGAGCAAATTGGGGATCAGGAACGCGATGGAGAAAGCGTCTGTCGCAAACCGGGAGAACAGCGCGCCAAACACCATGTCTCGGGCCAATCCCAGGATGCGGGAGAGCATTGTTGCCCCGCTGACAATCCCAATCTTGCGCCAGAAAGAGCTCGCAGGTTTGGGCTTGGGGGTTGGCTCCACTTGGGGGATTGTTGTCTCGTTGGATGGGGGATGGGGTGATGTCATAAAGGCTCCCGGTCTTACTTGTGCGGATCGTAGATAGCCCAGTCCAGTGCTCTCCTTGATCCATGTTTTGGGGCGTAGCTGTCAATTTCCTGACGAGACGAACGAACCCTATGATTGCGAATCAACCGGACGTCTTTGATGCCATCATTGTTGCGGATTATGGTTTGGGGAGGGAGCTTGGACGCGACGCTGGTTGGCTGGTGGGTTGTGAGGTTCGAAGTTGTTTGCCCAAAGCGATGTCGGCCATCACTGGGTAGTGATCGGTGAATTCCTTGGGAATCACGGAGTAGGTAACAAACCGAAGACCCTGTGAAATGAAGATCCAGTCGATTCGCTTGGCCCGAGGAAATCGATGAGTGTACAGCTGCTTGTTGGCAGGTTGATACGCTTTGAGGTTCATAGCCTTTGCGAAGATCTTTAGAGGACTCTTCTTCGTGTACCACGTGGTGTTAAAGTCACCCATGACTATCACCGGGTTCTTCCGCTTCTTCAACACCTTGACCAACTCATTGAGCTGGTGCGTTTGAACCGTTTTCTGTTGTGGGTCGAGGTGAAGGGAGACGATGTCCACCCAGACATGAGGTTTGCCAGGCCACTGGACTTGCCCCAACACAAACCCTTTCTTGAAAGAACTCAGCGGCTTAAATCGGTACGAGATCGACTTCTTCAAAGGCCACCGGGACAACAAAGCGGTACCATAACGTTTGCTGGAAGACTGAACATGAATGCCCAAGCCCGCAAATGGATAACGAGCGGCACGAGCCAAGTAGTTCACGTGGTGAAATCTTCCACTCCACCAGGAGGGGCCGTCCGCCTCTTGTAAACCCACAACATCGGCCTTGACGGTGCGGAAAAACTGGGCGATCGCATCCAGTCGTTTCTTGATGGTGCTGGCGCTGGTAAAGATGGGAACCACGCCCATGATGTTGTTGGAGCCATGGGCCACATTGAACGATAGCACACGCAGCGGCTTGTAGGTTGCAAGGGGAGGAGAGACCTTGATGTTTTTCAAGCGACGGACTTGCAACGGTGAGGGGGTTCCTGCCTCAGCCCTTGGGGGCGTTGTTGCCAGGGTAAGAAAACCTCCCAATAGTAGAGAAAGAAGCCAATGTGGCGAGGTTTGGAGCATAG
Source organism: Deltaproteobacteria bacterium (assembly GCA_006226375.1). GTDB lineage: Bacteria > Myxococcota_C > UBA6777 > UBA6777 > UBA6777 > M3003. The sequence continues at coordinate 71,994 of SBHC01000065.1, forward strand.
TGCAGTCCTATAAATAAGCGTCAGATCGTGGTACAAGCGGTTGGCTACGTTGTGTGGAAGTCCATGCTTCTGTTGTGTCGAGGCCCCGGAAAAAGAGTGAGGCTTCTTGGAGCAGAAGGCAAGGAGAATAGGAACAGCCTCTCGGAAGAAGGATAGAGAAAGTCGTGGCGTTTCATCGATGTGTTCTTGTGATTGAAAAGAAAGAGCGAGTCTCTGAGGTTCTCTCGCTTGCACTTCAAGTTGCTCCCAACGCGAAACAATGGACTGTGGTGACACGGGTTGGATTGTCCTGGTTTCATTGGTTTCGAGATGACCCATGGTCTGAACTCGAAGGGTGGGTGGAGCAGGGAGAGAATCTGCTCGCCAGCATGCGAAAGAAGCTCCCAGATGAGAGACCTGAACTGGATGTGGAAGTCTTCTCTGAGCTTTCTCCCGCTGTGATCGCAAACGTCGCCAAGTCGATGCAGGCTGACTTGATACTTTCGTCGTCGTTGTCATTGCTAACAACGACTCATCCTTTGAGCTGGTACTTTGAGTTGGCCAAGGATGTTCAAGTTCCACTACTTGTTGCAAAAGCTGAAGCAGCATCCTGGTTTTCCCTGGGTTTGAACCCCCAGCCTTCCACGTCAGAACAGCCCAGCCCTGAAGCACCTTTGACCCGTTGGTTGTGTCTTTGTCAGCGTGATTTTCGGCAGACCCCTGAGCTTGCTGCGTTGCTGCATCAACATACGTCATCGAAGCATCAGGTCCTGCTGTTGGATGCCAACGAAGACAAGGACTCTCCGACCTCTGAGGACAGCTTGAAGGAGTGGGGAACCTTGGTTGGAGTGGAGGCGACACTGAGTTTGCAGTCCATGGGAGTGCAATGGTTTCGTCAGATTGATGCTCTTACCGACTTCGTAAAGTCCAACCGGCTTGACCTTGTGGTGGTTGCTCTGGACGATGTGAACCAAAGTCTATGGGGGCTGCCTCTTTTCTCTCAGTACGCGCTCTCTCAGGTGCCCGCGCCGGTGCTCTTTCTGCCTCCTCAGCATCAGGAGATCCGCCAGAAAAAGGAGCTGTTTGCAGCCGACTCCGTGCTGCTCGGAGAGTCGATGCCTGTCTATGTCGAGCAGCCCGAACCTCTAGGTCTTGGGGTTGAACCCTTTGCCGGAGACCTGGAACTGCTACACCAGGGAGAGACCTGCGCCTCTCTTAACTTGCTGCGAGGTTGTGCGTGGACCCAGGCTTCCATGGAAGACGATGTGGCTGCTTTTGGACTGACCACTCCCGTCTCCACAGGCTTTGCCGACGCGGCTGTCTCGGCCTTGCAGACTACCTTTCGACTCCTTCGTCCTTCCCCTCGGCCCCTTGTTTTGTTCGATACAACAGTGAAGGAGGCAACCCTGCAGCGACTGTTTCACAAGGATTGTTCTCTGGTGCAGCCTGTTGCTGTTCGGGTCCGACGAGGTCGGTCCTTGGGCAGAATTCGAGAGACTCTTGCGGCTTTGACGGATACATCATGGGTGTTGGATGCGAGCCAGATTCTCGATGACGGCTACCCCACCGATCTTCCTTATGGCACGACGGCATTGCGCTTGATGCGTGTGGCTCTTCGGCTGCGAGCAGCTGGCTACCATGTCGTTGCCCTCGTCGTTCCACACCAACAACACATCCAACCCACAACCTTTGCGGTGTGGGAAGAGTCGATGCTGACCACTGCAGATGACGCTGCAGTTTCGGCGTTGATGGAGTCTGTGGAGAAGAACCCAACACCTCACTCCGAACAATCCATGTTGGATACGTTGTCGCAGAGCCAGGTTCTGGCAGGGAACAAGGTCGAATTGCTTCCTGGCAATCGCCAGGCTCGCGAGACGTTTTTGCAGCTTGTTGACGATGCCAACGAGCGAATCCACCTGCAAGCTTATATCATCCACGATGACTCTGTTACCCAGCTGTTGGAGAGCGCTCTTCGGCGTGCGTCTGAGCGTGGCGTAACCATCCGGTTGTTGGTTGACTCTCTGTACAGTATGCATGGCTCCTTCGGGATTCAGAACGAGTGGCTGCAGCGCGTGTCACAGTTTGAGAACGTGACTGTCCATCTCTTCCGGCCCATTGATGAAGTTCCGGGGCTGGAAGACCTTAAGCAACGAGACCACCGGAAGTTTCTCATTGTGGATGGAGAAAAGGCGGTTGTGACAGGGCGCAACCTGGCTCACACCTACTACACTGACTTTGACGAAGTGACGATCGCACCGGATATGTCGGAAGATCTGATCCCATGGTTGGATGCTGGTGTTGTTGTGCAAGGTCCAGTTGCGGAGGCTGTTGACGCGTCCTTTCTGAGTTCCTGGCAAAAAGCAGGGGGAGAGCCGTTTGCGCTCCATCCGCAGGAGCCGAAAGGAACATTGGACTGTCGCTTGGTTCAGCATGTGGGACTGCGTGACACATACACTCTGGATGCTCACCTGGAGATGATCCGTCAGGCTCAACATCAAATCACGTTGGTGAACACATTCCCTTTGCAGCAGGAGGTACTTCACACCTTGTTGCAGGCGTTGCGTCGTGGGGTGGATGTGCGTGTGTTGATAGGGAACGTCCGCCCGTTGTTTAACGAGCGCAAGCCGTTTTCTGGAAACCCCTTGCGCTCACTAGCTACACAGGTTGTGTTGAGTCGCATTGACCCTCTCGTCAAAGCAGGGGCTTCGGCCTACGAATATGCTCTTCCTCATTGTGACTCCTGGTCGTCGGAGATTGAGCAGCTGCTTCCTCACGTGCACGCCAAAATTCTCACCTGCGACAACCGGCTTGTCGGTTTGGGGAGCGCGAACTTCGATATCACCGGAGGGTTCTGGGAGAGCGAAGTTCTTCTGGTTGTCGATGACGAGGACTTTGCTGCCACGATGAACAAGCAGATCTTCGCGTGGATTGAGACCTCCTTGCAGGTTCAACCCTACAAAGATGAGTGGCAACGCGATGCCGCGATGCGTGAATGGCTCAATCGAGTGTGGCCCAGTATCATTGCCTGAATGATAAAACTTTCTTCTTCCTGGTCTTTTGCGTCGTTCCCTGTGGACAAGTGTAGGACACTTGAAGTAGGCTGACATCCATCTTGTTGCAAGATGTTGCTCTTTGAATCTACGAAAGAAACCAAATTCTGTAGGCTTCCTGACCGGGTTATGCCGGTCATCTCCGCAAGGAGGTTTTCTTCGTTGACGCGCTCGCGATACGAGTGAACAGAAGAAAGGTTTCCCACAAGTGTAGGAACAAGGACGTGTCTTCGGACCAATCGATTGAGTTTGAGGCAGAGTCTCTTCCTCGAGCTGCTCTTCCGAGTCATCGACGGCGGCGACGACGTCGGCGGCGAGACGGTGGACGAAGTCGTCCATCGATGTCGTTGGCAACCTGGTGAACCTCAGCGTCCAGCTTATACTTCACAAAGGCCGTCGCCGGAAGACGTCTTGGGTAAGTGGCTGTTTTTCTTGATTCGTTGTGTTGGCTCTTCGCTTCCCGAGCAGGAGGCGCTCAGGCACCGTCAGGGGCACATGGTCATTCTTGTGCACGTAGATATTGGCCACCAGGCGATTCCGGATCCCGAAGTTCTCCTCGGATGATCTCCAGGACCCCCCGTCAGGCTGTTCACGTCTGTGAAACGAGAGTTCCCTACTCTGTAACGCTACAGAATTTGGATGATTCGGTACGAATACTTTGTTTTGTTCCTTGGATTGTTGTGAAGGGAGAAGTCGCTCATGGCTAAAATCTATGTGTTGCACGAGAATGACGAATGGGTTGTTCCACTTCGGAAGCAATTGGACGCTCGTGAGCTACCTTACGAGGAGTGGTTTCTTCACGAGGGTGTTCTTGATTTAAGCCAGCCTCCACCCGAAGGGGTGTTTTACAACAGGATGAGCGCTTCGAGTCACACTCGGGACCATCGATTTGCTCCCGAATACACCGCGGCCATTTTGTCCTGGCTGGAGGCCCACAGCCGCACCGTGTTCAATGGCTCTCGTGCGTTGATGCTAGAGGTGAGCAAAGTCGCGCAGTATGCGTCGTTAGAGACGTTTGGAATCCGAACTCCCAAGACGCTTGCTGCGATCGGTCGTCACCGCGTGGTGGAAGCCGCTCAGAGCATGGAAGGCTCCTTTATCACCAAGCACAACCGAGCGGGGAAGGGTCTTGGCGTCCACCTGTTTCATGACGTTGAGGCGCTTCAACGCTTTGTCGAAGGCCCTGAGTTTGAGCCCTCCATTGATGGAATCACCCTGATCCAGGAGTACATTGAGGCGCCCGAGCCGTTTATCACCCGAATGGAGTTCATTAACGGCCAATTCTTTTACGCCGTCCGCGTGGATACCTCGGACGGTTTTCAGCTTTGCCCTGCAGATGTTTGTGCCATCGATGACCAGTTTTGTCCAACCACAGCGCGGGCCAAGTTTGAAATCATTCAGGACTTTTCTCTCCCCAACATCGAAGCCTATGAGGCCTTCCTCGCTGCCAACGACATCCGGGTGGCAGGCATTGAATTTATTGTCAACAAGGAAGGCACGGTGTTTACCTACGATGTGAACACCAACACCAACTACAACAGTGACGCAGAAGCATTGGCTGGCGTCTCTGCGTTTGGACGTCTCTCCGATGTTTTGGGCGACGCCTTGCAGCAAGCTGGAGGCGAGTAAAGAGCCTCCCAAGGTTTTCCTCTGCAGGTAGGTTTGTGCGAGGTGCGTGATGGTTCGGTTTGCCGTGTTCTTTGCGATTTTGATCGTGGCGGGTTGTGATTGCCGACGGGAGCTTGGCGAACGTTGTGACAGTCATGGGGATTGCTTGTCAGGCTGGTGTGGCAAAGAAGTTTGTGTGATTCCTGAGCGAATTGATTCGATCCGAGACGGTCGCGAACCCAACCCTGTGTTTAAGTGTTCGGTGGGAGATCAACTTTGCGATGGCGTCTGTGTCGACATCTCCCGCAGCGCGCTGCACTGTGGAAAATGCTCCAACCCATGTCCATCGGGCCAAATCTGTGCAAAGTCAGCCTGTATTTGTGCTGATGGTCGCTCGTATTGCTCTCAGCTTTGTGTCGACACCCAAACATCCGACTCCCACTGCGGTGGCTGCGGCCAGATCTGTCCTGCGGGAACAGAATGTCGTGGTGGAGTTTGTGTTTGTCCTGCTGGTCAACAACCGTGCGTTGGGAAGTGTGTCGACACCCAAACCGATAACGCCCACTGCGGGGCTTGCAACAACGCTTGCCAGAACAACAACTCCTGCATTGGTGGACAGTGTGGTTGCTCTTCTGGGAAGGCCCATTGCGGGTCCTTGGGTTGCATCGATATCCTCTCCAACGCGAGTCACTGTGGGGCTTGTGGAAGAGCGTGTCCGCAAGGTATCCCATGCAACAAGGGTCAATGCACCTGTCCTTCAGGAAGCACCTTTTGTGGCAACGACTGTGTCGATCTGCAAACCAACAACGCTCATTGTGGGACCTGCAACAACGCTTGCAAGGGCAGCTCCACCTGTGAAGCAGGAGCATGCCGCTGCTTGCCGGGAGCCATCGATTGCGGCGGAGTCTGTGCCGTTCTCGCTTCCGACCCCGGCGCATGTGGCTCTTGTGCTGTCCAATGTGCTGGCGATAAGGTTTGTCACAACATGCGATGCACCGATCGATGTTCTCCAGGGCAGACGTCTTGTTCGGGAGCCTGTGTGTGGCTTCGCAGCAACCCAGAGCACTGTGGAGCCTGTGGCAATCGTTGCTCGGGTGGCAAAGAATGTGTGTATGGAATATGCAAGTGCCCCGAAGGAAAAGCTGACTGCGATGGCGTTTGCGTCTCTTTGCTGGGCAACCTCCAACACTGTGGAGCCTGCAACAAAGCCTGTACCCAAGGAGAGAGCTGCTTCGTCTCTTGTGTTGCCAGCTGCCCTGCGGGTCAAACTGACTGTGCAGGTTCCTGTGTGGACGTGAAAGCAAACCGAAGTCACTGTGGGGCTTGTGGGACGGTGTGTGCCAAAGGAGCGACCTGCAACAGCGGGGTTTGTTCTTGTCCCGCTGGTACAACTCTTTGTCAGGGGGAGTGCATCAACCTCAAGGCAAGTCGAGTTCATTGCGGAGGGTGCAACAAGGCTTGCAAGGCCGGTGAGGTTTGCTCGGAAGGACAATGCAACCAACCCTGCAAGACCGGTTTGACAGTCTGTTCAGGCGTTTGCGTAGACACTACTTCCAACCTGGAACACTGTGGCCTTTGTGGATTCCGTTGCCTGGGAGGGCTCTCTTGTGTGAAGGGGTTTTGTGAGTGCCCAACGGGTCAGAGGCTCTGTCAGAATCGCTGCGTTGACGTGCTATCCGATCGAAAGAACTGCGGGGGTTGTGAGCGGTCTTGCGCCTTCGGTGATCTATGCCAGAGCGGTCAATGTGTTTCCCAATGCACCAAGCCTGGGGAAGTCCCTTGCAGTGGAAGCTGCGCGGATCTTTACTCCGACCCAACGAATTGTGGACGCTGTGGAAACGTTTGTCTCTCTACGCAAACGTGCGTCAATGGAGCATGCTTGTAAAACCCTGTTTGTTGTGAGTGGTTTGGGTCTCTTGGTTCGTTAGTTGCTTGGGCAAACTTCCAGACTGGGGCAAAACGAGCAGATGTTGCTGCCTTGGCTGGCTCTTGAGGGGACACAATAGCAGTTGCCTCGGTCGGTACACCCACAAACGTTGTTGTCGATGCAGTCGTTGGACGAATTGCAGGGGCCACACTTCTCACTTTGTGGGCAACCGAAGGCGCGGATACAAACCTTACAAAGGTCCGTGCCTTGTGGGGTTCCACTCGGTACACAGTAACAACCGCTGGTGTCTGTGCAGGCACATTCGTCGGGTTGGGTGCAGTCTGCGTCTGTGGTGCACTTGGAGCATCGATAATCAGGTGGTGGGTTGTAGGGGTTGGAGCGGTAGCTGCACTGAACCATAAACAAGGACAGCCCAAACCACAGCAAAATGGGGTAGGCGGGTTGGGGGGAGAAGGTCTTTACCATCGGCCAGGCATCCATACATTAAGGTTTGAAAATACTTGCATTAATTCTAGCATTACGATTTGAGCGGGTTTCGTCAAGGCCAGCGTCTTCGACTGTCGCCCCTGGATTTTTTTCCCCAATCGGTTTTTCATAGTGTGACAAACTCTCTCAGCTTTGGACTTGTTTGTGCGAAGGCCTCATGGCTGGCTCTACCATATTCAAGGAGAAGGCTGTCGAAAGTCCCTGTGTTCTCGCTGATGAACACGCATCCACGTTGGAGCATCATGCATCGTTCTCCCCGTTCCCGGATGGTTTCTCTGGAATCTTTGTTGGGAGCACTCGAACAGAAAGCCACCTCATGGCTTGGGCAAGGTTGGGAAAACACCGAACTGCCCGATGGCTTCCGGTTGATTCCGGCAGACAACGCCACCCTTACAGAAACGCTCGTTCAAAGGGTTCTCAGCGCAGCGGAAGACTCCCTCTCCTCGGAAGAATGGCATTTCCTCTGGGGTGGATTGCGGACCCAAGACTCCACCTGTATGGAGCATCTGGCCCCATTGTTGGAAGCGTTGTGGAGCTTCCTGTGGACGGCGTCTCCTTCTCCCACTTGGTTGAGAAGCTTTGTATTCTCCTGGCTGGACATTTTGCAGGGGGAAGGTCTTTTAGAAAACGGAAGTCCTTCTTCGTCGGATGCAATGCGCGAGCTGTGGATGACAACGAGTTTGCAGTGGCTACAGGAACAGAGCCAACCGCCTCACCATCCGTTGTTGGGTGATGTTTATGAGTGGTTGGGGCAATCGGAAGCGTCAACTTGTGCGGAGGCTCTGCTCTCGATGTGTGTGCAGTCTGGCTCCAAACTCAAACACCGGACCAAGCCGGTAGATTGGCTGGAAGAACGGCAGTGGCCTCGGTTTGGTGTCTTGTCCGATGATGTGGCTCAGCTCTGTGTTGATCATCTTTTGGCCAACCCTTGGAGCTCCTGGGAAGAGGCGCGCTGGTATCTGAGTGTGGCCGAGGGTTGCGTGAGGCCTGTCAGTTGGTTGCACTTGGTTCAGAAGCTGCTGTCGTCCTTAAGCGAAGACATCCTGGGGCAATCGAGGACTCGCCTTCTGCCCTGGCTGGTCAAGAGGTTGGGTCACCCTCTCTCCACAGAAGGCGACTGGAACGATGTCTACTTCACCCAAGAGGTCCGACGCAAGGTCGCTTCGTGGGCTGGAGCGCGTGCCTTCTCCGCGTATGGAGAGTTTCACAAACTTCTCCAGGACGACGGATATTACGAGGAGTTGGATCAGACTCGTGGACGTCAATCGGGCAACTTTGTTCAGGATGTCTATCCTGAGGCGGAGAGAGCGATCCATCGGTTCTCGTTTTGGATGCGGCTGCAGCGGCACATGGAGTTCACGCGATTCTTTGTGGCTCCCTCAGCCCATCAATGGTTGCGACGCTCCGAAGAAGGCCAAGAGCTTCTTCGCGATCACAGCATCGGCCGGTATGTTGGGCGGAAGGAGGATGTCGAGAGCAACATCGCGATCATTGTGTTCCCCAAGGTTGTCGTGCTCGAATTTATGTACGGGGCCGGAAATCCCGTTCTTATGTATGAACGCAGTGAGTTTGAAACGCATCAACATTTGTTTGAGACCGTGACTTTGCGCGAGGAAGATCTGGATGTGTTACCGATCTGGCATCGCCTGGAGCACGATTACCGCTGGCAGGTCGGCTGTGAGCGATTTCTACAGCAAGAGTTTGGCTTGGTGGCCGCCCCTGAACGTCAGCAGGCGTCTGGGCCACAGCGGAAGCCGAACCGCCGACGCCGATAGGTAGGATTCATGAAGCGATTGCGACATCAATTGTCCGAACTGTCTACAACATGGGAGGAGGTTCCCACATTGGAAGAGTTGGTGGAGCGAATCCATCAAACCAACCAGGGGTGGCACTTGTCGCAGCAGTTGCGCCTGCCATCGTCAGAAACCCATGATTCTTTTTCCATTCTTGCACGTTCGTACCGGGAAAGAAAAGTCCGCTTGCAGCGACTGCTTTGCGCTCACTATCCCGACGATGTAGAGTGTGTGCTCGATCCCGAGGCTGGTGATGGCTCTGAAGACATTCTGAGCTTGCGATTGCGCCGTCCTGTGGGAACGTTCCGAGATGCTTGTCACATTCCTCGTCGCGAACTTGAACCTGAACCTACGACGGAATCTTCTACATGACACGATTTTTCCGCTTCCTGCGCGCGCTCGTTCGGCCTGCTGGAGCGATGGCTGATCTCGTTCTGTTGATGGCCAGCTTTGCTTTGGCTCTCTCCCTGTACGGAGTGACCTTCAACATGCTGGGGTCGTACGTGAAAGGGCCCAGCCCCTTCTTCACACGCTCCATCTTGTTGGCTGCCTACGGCTTTGGCTTCTTCCTGTTGTTTCGCTTTGCGTTGCGATGGTTTACGTTAGTCTCCTACACCAGCCGTCTGGGACGTTTGGAGGACACGCTCAAAACCGGAACCCTCGACGCGAAACGCTTCTGGGAAGCGGGCTGGTGGAAGGACCTCCTCCGCCTTCGCCCCGCTGAACCCGATGACTCCAAATCCCTCCTTCGCCCCGTCATTCACCAACATCATGTTGTTCTCCAATACAACCCGGCCCAGCGGTGGGAGTCTCTCTCCATCAACGGTCTAGGGTTTGTGTCCTCGCTGCTTACCGCGCTGGGGATTCTTGGTACGTTTTGGGGAATCAACGAAGGGTTGCAGGGGCTTGGTGCCTTTCAAAAGCTCAACACGGAAGGCCTCCTTAGCACCATCCGTCCGCTGTTGCAGGGAATGTCTACCGCGTTCAAAACCTCCATCTTGGGGATTGGGGCCGCGGTTGTGTTCATCCTGGTGGAGCGATTGTTGGGCGCGATTCTTCGCTACCAGTACGATGCCACGCTTCAAGTGTTGAGTCGTTACTGTACCCTGGAAGTGGAAGAGGACAGACCGGTTGTCTCCGCTCCTTCGGGCAACTTCACGGCAGCGGCTCCCTCCGAGTCGTTTGTCCGCGCCATGACCTCCATGGAGCGAGGCATCGCCGTGTCTGCTCAGTGTTTGCAGCAGATGGCAAACCAGTGGCAACCCGAAGTGATGGGGGAGAGCCTGGCTCATTCGTTGCAACAAAGCATCCAGAACTTGCAACAGACCATTCAGGAACGTCAGAAGCTTGCTCTGCAGGATCTCACACAGACGATTACGCTGACCATTCAGCGAGGTCTTCAAGAGAGCATGCAGCCTTTGCTCCAGTCGTTGCAGCAGCAAAGTGAGAACCAAACCAAGTGGCAAGAGTCTCTGCAGCAAGCGACCACGACCTTACAGGACAACTTCCAACAGTCGATGACGGAAGCGGTGCAGCCGTTGCTCAACACCCTGGAGAAGCAGGGCGAGCAGCACCTGGAAATGCAGGGCAACATGCGCCAGCGTTTGCAAGTTCTTCAGTCGTCGCTGGAGCAACAGAACAAGAACCAACAACGCCAGCAAGAGTCTCTTCAGGCTCAACTCCGCTCCCTCGAAGTGTCGATGGAGCAGCAGTCCGAGAAAGAGACCGAGGTGCAGCGGGCGATGCTGGAGCATCTCGCGACCCTTGCAACAGCCTCTCAATCACCCTTGGAAGGCGAGGGCGAACCCCAAGACCTTCTCCAAGCTGTGAACAGTTTGGCGGCCTTACTCAAAGATCAGGGGCAAGTGCACGAGCTTCAACAAGAGGTCATGCAGCGGGAGTGGCGCTCTCTCCGTCAATCCCTTGCGCAAGCCACTACGCCTACGCCTCCACCTGATGCGGAAGAAGATTCGGCTGTCCAGATGGTTCGTGACCTTGGCGAGTATGTGAAAGGCCTACAACAGGCCATGGACCTGACTCGCCAGCGACTGGATGCGGTCAACGACCAAATGAACGAACGCTGGGAGCAGCTTGAACCGCGCTTGGAGCAAGCCGTGACCAAGGCTTGGTCAGAGGTTCTCCCGCGTTGGCGTGAAGAACAACAGGCTGCGCTCCAACCTCTCCAACAAACTGTAGAGACTGCGCAAGAGCAAGTCACACAGCACTGGATGGAAGTGGGCGGTCAATTGGTTCAGGTGGGTGGCTCCTTGGAAGAGCGTCTCAGCACCGTAGACACGCAGATCGCGGAGGCCGTTCAGTCGGCGTGGAGTCACACCCTGCAAGAATGGGAAGGCCAATTGCAAGGCCAAATCCAGCCGGTTGTCTCTGAACTGTCCGCCCACAGCGAAACCTTGCGAACCCACCAGGAAGCCTTGACCTCGCAAGAACAAACCTGGCTTCAACTGGGTGAACAATTGCAGTCCAATCAGGGACAGTGGGAGCAAATGTGGCAAGGTGCTGAAACAGCTCTCACTGGATTCACCCAAGGTCTGGAAGAAAACCTCAACAGCTTCGCTGCTAAGGGCGAAGAACAACGTCAACTCGCTCTCCAAGCGTGGGAGCAGGTTGCCGAACAACAGGCAGAGTGGCTCAAACAGTTGCAAGACGAAAGCTCCCAGTCGCGCAACCACCACGACGATGTTCTGCTTCGGCTGGAGCGAATGTTGGCAGGTCCGCCGCTTGTCGCTCACGATGCCTTGGAACAGCTGGGTGAAGTCGCAAAAGACCACCGCAACCTGACCCGAAACCTGGTCCGAACCATGGAAGGACTCAATCAATTTGAGACCACCATCCGCTCGTCGTTCCAGGAGTTGCAACAAGAGTTCCGTACCTTGATTGCAGACAACTTGCTGACCATCCGAGAGTTTCAAGATGAGTCACAAGAACAAACCAGCGCCATGTTGGAGAAGATCATCACCAAGCTGATCCAGGCTTGCGAAATCCTCGCGTACCGCAGTCTTCAGCTGCAGGAAGAATCGTCTCCTGCAAGGACTGAGGAGAGCGCCTGATGAAGTCGGTCTTTACGCCTTCCAAGCCCGACAATGGAAGCCAGGACAATCCGTTCTGGTTGTCGGTGGGCGACCTCATGTCAGGTCTGTTGATGGTGTTCGTCTTGTTGTTGTTGTCAGCCTTGCATCAGATGGTGCAAGCCCAAGAACAACAACAAAACAAGCGGGAACAGCTGCTGACCCAACTCCAGAAAGACTTTAAGACCAACAACATCGCCGTGACTGTGGACCAGCGCAACGGAACAATTGCGATCAAGGACAACGTTCTCTTTGATTCTGGGAAAAGCAAGCTGACCGAGGAAGGCATCGCGTTCCTCAAGAAAATGATCCCAGTCTATGCCAAGAGTCTTTTCTCCAAATCCTATGCAAGGCGCGATGTCACCCGAATCCTTGTTGAAGGCCACACCGATCGCGACGGCCCCGACGATTACAACTGGAAGCTCAGCGTCCGCCGCTCCCTCAGCGTCACCTCCTACATCCTGTCGGATGAGATGGAGTTCCCCTTCAAAAAACAGTTAGGACAACGACTGCTCTGTGCCGGTCGTGGTGAACTCGACGCCAACCAATCCACCACACGCTCCGAAGATCGAAAGGTTGTCTTTCGGATTCAGTTCCGCGATACCAAACTTTTGGACGTCTGGAACAAACCCCTCGAAGAACCCAAAACCCCAGCCTCCCGAAGAAACAAACCTGCTCAACCGCGAAAAACTCAGCCCGCTCCCGTGCGTCGTGAAAACAAGAACCCCACACCCAAAGCAAAGGGTCAGCCCTCTCCCAAACGTGATAACAAGCCCACACCCACCCGCAAAACCAAACCCACGCCCAAACGTGACGACTAACCTCACCGTCCCTCCTTGGGATGTGTGGATGTGAGATGATGTCGCATGTTTTGGGGGAACGAGGGATTTGTTCGTGGACGTGAGATTTGTTTGTGGACGTGGGTTTGTTTGGGGACGTGGGATTTGTTTATGGACGTGGGAATGAATTCCTACGCTAGGGATTGTTCGGGCAACTTTTGGCCTATTTGTGGGTTTATACACACATCGATTGTGGTTTTGCCTTCCAACCGATGGACATCTCTTGGTTCTGAATGTACGTTGATGCGTGGGAGGCTTTTGTCTTTGCCTCCACAAATGGTTTGTGAATGTGTCGTTGTGGCTTGTGGTTTTGGTAGTGGAGTGTTGACGGTATGAAGATGGGTATCCGTAGCATTGTCCGTGTGTTGGGAAGTGTATTGGCGCTTTCTTTGGTGGGGCTTGTTGCTTGTTCTAGCCCTCCTGGAAGCTGCAGAGACAACTCCGAATGCCAATCGTACGAAGTGTGCAATGTCTCGACATCTCGTTGCCAATCGGCCGGTCCTGTCTGCGGAAACACAGTTTGCGAAGTTGGAGAAACCTGCTCTTCTTGCGCCAGCGACTGCGCTTGCAAAGACGGCAAAACCTGCAACGCTTCCGGTGTGTGTGAAGATGCACCGGCTTGCTTTACTAACGCAGACTGCCAATCCCCGAAGAGCTGCGAAAACAAAATGTGTGTGGAGCCCAGCGCTGCGTGTGATCCTGCTTGTCCTTCGGGCCAAGAATGCAACGAAGGAGCCTGTGTGCCGACTGGGACCAAGGTTTGCACCTCGGATGCAGATTGCCCGGCCAACACCAAGTGCAGCGTCACTGATGCTCTTTGCGTACCGACCTGCTCTGCCACCCAAACCACCTGTCCTACAGGCTTGCGCTGTGACACGACCGCTCAGTTGTGCGTTCCTGACAACGGGGGAACTGGCACCACATGCTCAAGTGACGCCCAATGCAAAACGGGCGAAGTCTGCGATGTTGCTTTCCAAGAGTGCGCCAAAGCTTGCAACTCTAATGCGGATTGCTCCAACGACCCCAAAGAGATCTGTTACACCGACGAGGACCAAAAGAAGTTCTGCATTCCTGGTTGCAACAAAGACAGCGAATGCCAATCAACGGAGGTCTGTGACACCCAGTACAACGAGTGTGCGCAGAAGTGTTCGGCCGGGAACACCCGCTGTCCTGAAGGACAAACTTGCAACATCTCCAAAGGGTTCTGCGGAGTCGAAGGCTCAAGCAACAAAACACCCTGTTCCACCGACGCACAATGCAAAAGTGGTGAAACCTGCGACACCGAATTTGGCGAATGCGCCACTACATGCAAAACCGATGACGACTGTCCCAAGAGCCCTCGTGAGATCTGTTACACAGACCCCAACAACAAACAATTCTGCATTCCTGGTTGTCTCTCAGACAGTGACTGTGAAGCCAACGCTGCCTGCGACAAAGAGTACTACCAATGCGCGCAAAAGTGCTCTGCCAGCAATCAAACGTGTCCACAAGGCGAAGTCTGCAACGTGCAAAAAGGCCTTTGCGACTTTGAATAATACGCAGAGCTTTGGTTCTGTTTGCTTACGCGCTTCGTTGGAGTTCGGCCCGGTAGTCGCGTAGGCCTTTGCTGAGAAGGTCGAGGATGACTCGGTTGCGCTCGCAGAACCGGGCGCTGAAGCGCTGAATCAGGTGGGATTCGTTGTGGGATTCAAGGACCTGAACGGCTTGTCCTACGGCACCACGATGGGCGTGGATGTTGGCCATGGCTGCGAGGCAACCAAAGTATTCTTCCAACTCCAACACCGTGACCTGGTCTGGTTTGATTTGCGCCCCTCGCTGGTAGATGTCGAGCGCTTCGTCGTCGCGTCCGCTTCGTTGGAGGTGCTCTCCATACTGCCGGTGACAGGATATCTGTGAGGGGTCAGACTGACAAGCTGCGGCGAGGTGATGGTCTCGTGCTCCTTCGTCGTCCTTCATCCCGTAAATCGCGGAGAGGGCGAGGTGGGGATACACATACGATGGGTTGATCGCGATGGCTTGTTTGAAGAAAGGCTCGGCTGCATCTGGGCCTTCGAGGCGAGCCGCCAGCCAACCGCGGATATGATACATCCTTGCGTCGCTTCGGCCCGATTCAAGGACGGCATCACAAAGCGTTGCAACATCTTCGAGTTCTTGCTCGGTGTACGCTGAGTCACGGCGACCGCGGAGCAAGTCGACCAATTCATCGTCTTCAAGAAGGAGAGCTTCTTCCAGCTCCGACGCTGAAATCAGAATGATCAGCATGTTGGCTTCCATCGCTCGACCCATCTGCTTGATCGAACGGAAATGCTGGACAAATCGACCCAAGGGTGTGGACCATTGCGGGTACCGGTACGGTCGCAACTTCCGGACAGCCTTGAGTACCGAGCCGATGGTGGCGAGGTCATCTTTTTGGGGTGCGACCGGGGCGCAATCCGCGAGGAAGTCAAAGAAGATCTGGACGCCCTCAAAGTAGTTGTGTTCCACGAACAATTGGGACGTTTGCATAAACAGAACGAGGTGGTCGTACGACATCAAGTACCCCTCGTCCAAGATCCGGCCCAGCAGCTGGTCAATGGCAAACAAGCCCGGCTCGCCCTGACTGGCAATCACTGGGAGGTTGCCGTTAATCGTCGGGCTGGCTTGGCCTGGAAGACCAAACCACATGTGCTGTTCGAGGTTGGCGAGGTACTGTTCGGTGGTGTCCATCGGCGGGGCCTGCTCGGGATACCACATGTTGTACAAGGACTGAAGCTTGCGGCCAAAAATCGGACGATACGACGCACGATCCATCATCGATACAATCTGTTGACCCAGTGAGTTGCGAAGGTTGGCCAGGCCGGCGATGCGCAAGGCCTCCGAACGCAACACAATGTTCGACGATTGCTGCAACACGGTGATTAAGTCGCGCGCCAGGGCAGAACCATAACCACACACGCGTTGGCAAGCTTGCTGGTGCTCTTCACGACCAAGCCAAGACCCATCCGGTTGTTGGGACAACGCTTGTTGCAGTCGTGAGAAGTATTGTTGAGCCGCAGGATTTGTTAACCGCAAAGAACCGAGCATCGTGTCCTACCTTCTTACTCCCTGTAATGTTTCGTTGAGGTCGCATCTTAGGGACAATTCACAAACTTCACCTGGTATGTCAGTACGGTGCCAAGCTCTACTTTATAGGTCTCGCCAGCTTTTGGGAAGCGGGGCTTCCAAGAAAGTCCGGAGGGGTTGCCGTAATTCCCGACCCCACGAGGTGTTAGCGTTTGGACGTCGTTGTCGCTCAGGCGGGTTAGCTTTACCTGCTTGAGGCCCGAGACCTTGTATTTGGAGCTGGTGATGTGCCAGTCGTTGACTGGGTGACGAGTTCCAGCACCCATCGCTTGGATGGGCACGATGCCTGGAGGCGGGAAGGCGTAGTAGTCGGGCCCCTTGGCGCTGTTTGAGTAATCAAACACATACATACAGGAGGCCACTCGCCAACGCCCTGAGCCTGTTGCGAGGCCAAAACCGACCTGTCCCAACTTGGGCGACAGGATCCACAGGCGGTGGCCCAGGCTGGGTGTGCCTCTGTCTGCAATGTACTGCGAGACGGTCTCGGCCGGATGGCTCACTCCCCACGACAAATTGCTTTTCCCAGAAGTGGACGCTCCTGTCGCGTTGTAGCACTTCCAGGTCTGGGGTGGACTGTGTGGATTCACGCCGTTTCCTGGACCATCGTTGTTGGCTTGCAACACTGCGCAAGCCTGCGTGTTTTTGCTGTATGTCTTGTTCTCCGTGACAGGCGCAAATCCCAGCAACCATCGATACAGAGTGACTCGTCGAACAGCATCGTCGATGGAGCCTTGCGCGATACTGCCAACGTCACAGTTGCCCTGACTTTGGAAGTTGGCTTGGGTCTTAATGGGGAAGTCTGCTCTCCAGCGGTTGCACACCTGCTGCTCGGTGCGTTGCGACGGATCTGTAGGCGACTTGCATTGTCCCTGGCTACAGATCTTGTCGGTGGGGCAGTCTTGTTCTTTGGTCCAAACGAGGCAACCTTTGCTGTCTTTCTTGCAGATCTGTACGGTTGTTGCTGCACATCGCTTTGCATTCTCTGTACAGGCGGTGGGGCACTTGTTCTTGCACTGTCCTTGCTCACAGGTTTGACTGGAAGTGCAAGCTTGCGTTTCTTTCCATACGAGGCATCCCTGCGCGTTTTTCTGGCACGTCTCTACCTTGTTGCTGGTGCAACGTTTTTGTTGAAGCGTACAAGGTGCGGGGCATGAAGATTTGCAGGTGCCGTTCAGACAAGTTTGACCTTGTGGGCAGCTTTTCGGAGCCCCCCATTCCCAGCAGCCTTGCGCGTTCTTTTGGCAAGTGACTGTCGCGTTGTTCTGGCACTTTGTGTCACCGTCTTTGCAAGTGTCGTTGCAGGATGCTTTGCAAACGCCGCTTTCACAGGCTTGACCGGTCGGGCAGGGGAGCGCTTGGCTCCAGAGCAAACAAGCGGTGCCTCCTTGCTTCTGACAGGTTTGCAGCCCGTTGCCTTGGCAGCGAGTGTCTCCTTCGGTACACGGAGGAGGGCAGCCTTGCTGGCAGTTGCCGTCCTGGCAAGTCATGCCCGACGCACAGGGCGTTCCGCTGCTCCACTTTGTACATCCTGTGGTGTTGTCGAGAATGCACTGTTCGGGCGCGTTTCCTGAACAGCGTTTGTCTCCGAGTTTGCAGGCGTTGGTGCAGCCTTGGTTGGGATCCACACAGGCACCGTTTTGACAAACTTGAGGGGACACACAGTCCTCAATCTTGGCTCGTGCTTTGTTGCACTCATCAAACCAGTACACAGCCTGACCCTGGCAATCTTTGTGATGTTCGGCCTGTGTACAGGTTGAGGTGGTGTTGCCGCTGCACTGGGCTGTCTCGCCTTGTTGGGTACAAGTTTGTCCTGCCGAGCAGGGAAGCAAGGCCCAGGAGTAACAGCCGGTGGTCTGCTCTTGGGCACACCACCAAACCCCTTGGCCCCCGCAGCGTTTTTGGTCGGGCGTACAGATCTGGGGGCAGGGCGCAGAGCCGCATGACATGAAAAAGGAAGTGAGGATGATACCCCCAAGTGCGATAAGAATCCCTCGAACCATCGGTGTTGTCCTACCTGCGTTGTTTCTTGGAACGGGACGAAAGGTTGCAGACCTGGCCATCGAACGACTGCCCCTCCGTCATTTTCAGGATAACAGGGTGTTTCAACATGTCAATTGCTGTTCTCTGGTTCCCTTCTTGAAAAAATGGGAATGGACATCCCTCTCGATTTGGTTATCATCTCCAACCGTTCATTTTGGCTCATTTCTATCTAGGAGAAAACGATGGCTATTCGACTTGGAGACACCGCCCCCGACTTTACCGTGGACACCACCGAAGGTGAGATCAGCTTTCATGAGTACCTGGGTGACTCATGGGGAGTTTTGTTCTCTCACCCCGCTGACTACACGCCCGTGTGCACCACAGAGTTGGGCATGGTTGCGAAACTGAACGAAGAGTTCGCCAAGCGCAACGTGAAGACCATTGCTTTGTCGGTGGACCCCATTGATTCCCACAACGGTTGGGTCAGTGACATCAATGAGACCCAAGGTTGCACCGTCAACTATCCCATCATCGCCGATCCCGACCGCAAAGTGGCTGACCTGTACGACATGATCCATCCCAACGCTGACAACACCCTGACCGTGCGTTCGGTGTTTGTGATCGACCCCAACAAGAAAGTCCGCCTGACGCTGACTTATCCTGCTGCCACAGGCCGAAACTTCGATGAGATCCTGCGTGTCATCGACTCCCTCCAGTTGACCGACTACCACAAGGTCGCGACTCCAGCGAACTGGAAAGACGGTGATGACTGCGTGATCGTTCCTTCCATCAAGGACAAGGACGAGATTGAGAAGCTCTTCCCGAAAGGTCACACCGTTGTGAAACCCTACCTTCGTATGACTCCCCAACCCAACAAGTAATCTTCACCTGTCCTGCCTCATTTCTCTCCTTGGCTACCTCCTTCATTTCCTGTACAACCTTGGCTCGTAGGAGGTAGGTCTATGTGTACTCTGCTCATCTTAAATCAGGTATCCCCGGAGTATCCGGTCATTGTGGCTGCGAATCGGGACGAGTTTTTGGAGCGCCCCGCCACAGATGCTCAAGTCTTGTTGGAAGATCCCCGGACTATCGGTGGGGTGGATCTTCAAAGCCAGGGAACATGGATGGGAGCCACAGCGGATGGTTACTTTGTTGGACTGACCAACCAACGCTCGTTCTCCAGCGCAGATGTGGAGCGTTTGTCGCGAGGTCCTCTTGTGCTCAACACGCTTCAGGCTGGCTCGTTGGACGCGGGTCTTGCTTACCTTCGCTCACTTCGAGGCTCTGATTTCAATCCATTTAATCTTCTCCTGGGTGACTCTCAGAGGCTCTTTGTGGCCTATGGTCGGATTGACCAACCCGACATTCAGATGGAAGAGGTTCCTCCTGGAGTTCAGATCTTACCCAACGATGTTCTCAACTCACCGTTGTTCTCGAAGGTCCAACGGGCTCGGGCTCTCCTGGAACCACACGATTTTTCAACGCTGGCTTGGGGAGACATTGTCTCTGTTCTTCAACAAGTGTTGTCGGACCGGGAGCTGCCGCCGTTGGAAAAGGTTCCTTATCCTTCGGAGGGAAGCGAGTACCCCCACGAGCTGTTCCAGAAACTCCAGGCTCTGCGCGTGGCCTTGCCTGGATACGGAACGCGTTCCGCGACGATGGTCGCGCTTCAACCCTCCAAAGTGGCCCACTACCTGTTCACCAACAACGCACCAGACCAGTCATCTTTTGTCGATATCACCTCGTTACTTTATCCACCATCGTAAGCCAACTTGTTGAGGATGGATCGCACTTTTGCGTGGGTGCTCCGTAGATACCTGCGAACTTGCGCGGTCCATCGGTGGTGGAACATGTGTTGTATGTGTTACAACAATGACACGTTTCGCCTTTTGGAGCGTCGCAACTACAACCAAACGCAAGGAGCTGTTTCTTCGGATATCTGAGGAGCGATGGGGACTATGGAACCAAACACAGACCAAAACACAATTGAGATTAACCCGGAGCTTTCGATTCCAGAAGCAGAGCTATCGTTCCAGTACGCCCTCAGCGGTGGACCAGGCGGTCAGCATGTAAACAAGACCGCTTCCAAGGTCTTGTTGCTATTCAATGTGGCGGAATCACCTAGCTTGACCGAAGTTCAGCGATTCAAGATTATGGAAGCCTTGTCCAACCGCATCGACAAGGAAGGGGTTCTCCAGGTCGTTTCGCAAAAACATCGGAGTCAACGACGAAACCGCGAAGAAGCGGTGATTCGGTTCCAGCAGTTTTTGGTGGAAGCTCTCACGGAGCAAAAAGAGCGCAAAGCGACGCGTCCCACACGTCGTCAACGGCAACGTCGCCTGGATGACAAAAAGAAACAATCCGAACGCAAAGCCGATCGAAATTGGAAATGGGACGGCTAACCTGTGAGTCGTTGGAACACCATTCTCTTGGATTGGGCTCGGGTGTTGCATGATGTGAGCTGGCGTTACGCTGCTCGTGCGCTCCAAGACGTCGTGGGTTTCGAGGACAAAGCCCGCATGCAAGACGCCTTCTTTCCCGCGTTGTTGGAGCGAGAACGTGGCGCGATGGAGGCTGATGTGTTTTGGTCAGCCGTGGTCAAGTCGTACGAGATGGAGCCGGCGCCAACGACGATTCAGGCGTTTGTGGAAGCGTACCAACAAGTCGCGGGTGGCTCCTTTCCCGAGATGCTCGCGCTCTTACGCGAACTCCGACAAACCCGGCCCGAGTGGACCCTGGCGATCCTCTCCAACGGCGCACCCGAAGTGATGGAAGTGGCTGAACGAAGCGAAGAACGTACCCTTGTAGACCACGCCTTTTACTCTTGCCTCATGAAGATAAGAAAGCCCAAGCCCGAAGCGTTTCTCCATGTGACTGAGGCTTTGAACACCACGCCAGAGCAAACCTTCTTTATCGACGACCAACTTAAAAATGTTGAAGCCGCCCGAGCATTGGGCATGACCGCCTTTCACTTCCAAGGCATCGAGGACATACAACGTTTAAGGAATAGCTTGCTTCCTCATCGGCGTGGGTAGCCTCACTCCAAAAACCGCAAATGGACACAACATTCGCGCAAATGGATGGCACAGGGCAAGTCACCACACATGTTGTTTCCGGCGTCATCAGATGTGCAAAGGCATGTTGTTTGGAAGGGGTAAGATTGGGAGGATTAGGATTGGGAGGACCAGAACTCTCCGCTACCTTGGATCTGGGGTGGGGCGTACTCATCCCAGCTTTTGAGGAGCATGTCTTCGTCGGGAACGCGGTCGAGGGCTTCGGCGAAGCGTTGGGCGATTTGACGGTTGGTGATGAGCGGGACCGCGTAGTCCACTGCGGTTCGACGGATGATGTAGTCGTTGGTGAGTTCTTCTTCCTGGTAGTTCTTGGGGATGTTAATGACCAGGTCGATCTTGCCTTCTTTGAGATAGTCCACGATGTTGGGGGACTTCTGCTCCAGCGGCCAGTGCAACAACTCCACCGGGATACCGTGGGAGATCATAAAGGTCGCGGTCCCTTGGGTGGCGTAGCATTTGATGCCCATGTTGGCCAAAAGGTGCTTGGCTCCGAGGAGTTCGGCCTTGGACTCCAGCGGTCCAGTGGAGAACAAAATGGACTCGATCTTTCTCTTGTACCCAACGGAGAGAAGGGACTTGAGGAACGCTTCGTAGAAGTTGTCTCCGAGGCAGGCGACCTCTCCTGTGGAGGCCATCTCTACGCCCAAGGTGGGGTCGGCTCCAGCCAGTCGTGTGAAGGAGAACTGAGGTGCTTTCACTCCGACATAATCGAGTTCAAACAGCGAGTTCTCTTGGACCTCCACCGGCTTGTTCACCATGATTCGGACGGCGGTCTCGATGAAGTTCCGCTTCATGATCTTGGAGACAAACGGGAAGCTTCGTGACGCCCGGAGGTTACACTCAATCACCTTCACCGCGTTATGCTTGGCGATGTATTGGATGTTGAAGGGGCCGTGGATCTTGAGCGCTTGGGCTATCTTTTTGGAGATGCGACGGACCTGGCGAATCGTCTCGAGGTAGGTTCGCTGAGGAGGCAGAACCAGCGTCGCATCACCGGAGTGGACGCCGGCGTTTTCCACGTGCTCCGAGATAGCATACTGGATGATCTCGCCGTTGCGAGCGACAGCGTCAAACTCGATCTCCTTGGCGTTCTCTAGGAACTTACTCACAACCGTCGGATGTTCGGGGGAAATCATCTCTGCGCGTTCGAGGAACTTGTGCAGCTCGCTTGGGTTGGACGCCACGGCCATCGCCGCACCGCTCAACACATACGAGGGGCGGATCAGCACCGGATAGCCGACATCATCGGCAAACTCTTCCACCTCTTCCAGCGTGTTAAGCTCTTTCCAGGCCGGCTGGTCGATGTGGAGTTCATCGAGCAAGCTGGAGAACTTGTGGCGGTTTTCCGCCCGGTCAATGTCTTCTGGAGAGGTTCCCAGGATAGGAATGTCGGCCTGATACAATCGCAACGCGAGGTTGTTGGGAATCTGGCCGCCCATCGAGATAATCACACCTTCGGGGTTGAGCCGTCGGTTGATCTCTTTGACGTTTTCAAAGCTGATTTCGTCGAAGAACAGGAGGTCACATTCGTCGTAGTCGGTGCTCACCGTTTCTGGGTTGTAGTTGAGCATCGCGGTGTGGTAGCCGAGCTTGCGCAGGGTTTGGCCTGCAGTCACGCAGCACCAATCGAACTCCACCGAGCTTCCGATGCGGTAGGCCCCTGAACCAAGGATCAAGACGGTCGGGTCAAGGTTGAGATCCACATCGTCCTGTTGGCCATGGTACGACAGATAAAGGTAGTTGGATTGCGCCGGGTATTCCGCGGCGAGAGTGTCGATCTGTCGAATGCAGGGGTGAAGGTTGTGCTTGTCGCGTTGGTCCCAGATGTTGTCGGCCGTAACGCCTGTAAGGCTGGCAAGCTGCTCATCGGAGAAGCCGGCTTTCTTGGCTTCTTGGAGCAGGGGCTTGGGTAGCTCTTCTTGCTTGTGTTTCTCGACTGCCTTCTCCACATCGATGATGTGTTGGAGCTTGTACAAGAACCAGCGGTCAATGTGACACCACTGGTGGATCTCTTCAACCGTATGACCTTCTCGCAGCGCTTGCGCGATGGCAAAGATCCGCTCTTCTGTGGGGTTGGCGATCTCTTCCTTGAGGTCATCGGGATCAAAGTGGAACAGCTCCGGGTTGTTCGCGGAGAGACCCTTGGCTCCAATTTCTAACATGCGGATCGCTTTTTGAAGTGACTCCTCAAAGCTACGGCCGATCGCCATGACCTCACCGACGGACTTCATCCCAGAGCCCAGTTGGCGGGAGACCATGTTGAACTTCTTCATGTCCCATCGCGGCATCTTGACCACGATGTAATCCAACGCAGGCTCAAAGAAAGCCTTGGTCACCTGAGTCATTGCATTTTTGAGTTCGTGCAAGCCGTAGCCCAAAGCGAGCTTGGCTGCGACAAAGGCGAGCGGATACCCGGTCGCTTTGGAAGCCAAAGCAGAGCTACGAGAGAGGCGAGCGTTGACCTCAATGATTCGGTAGTCTTCGGCGTGTGGGTCGTAACCAAACTGGATGTTGCACTCGCCGACCACGCCCAGGTGACGGATCACCTCAATCGAGACCTTGCGGAGGTAGTGATAGTCCCGGTTTGTCAGCGTTTGGCTGGGCGCGACAACGATACTCTCCCCGGTGTGGATCCCCATCGGGTCGAAGTTTTCCATGTTGCAGACGGTGATGCAGTTGTCGTAGCGGTCACGGACAACCTCGTATTCGATCTCTTTCCAACCTTCGAGGTATTCTTCGACCAGGATCTGCTCGGTGTACGAGAGCGCCTTGGAAGCGCGGGCTTCCATCTCTTCCTGGTTGTAACAGACTCCAGAACCCAAGCCGCCCAAGGCAAAAGCAATCCGGACAATCACAGGGTAGGACAACTCTTCGGCGATCGCGAGGGCTTCTTCCACAGAAGTGGCGGCCCGGCTTCGCGGTGTCTTGGCGCCAATCTTGTGGAGCTTTTGCGCAAAGAGGTCGCGGTCTTCTGTTTCGTTGACTGTTTCAACAGGGGTGCCGAGTACCTCGACATTGTACTTCTCAAACACGCCCATGCGGTCGAGCTCAAGGCCACAGTTGAGGGCCGTTTGTCCACCAAAGCTGAGGAGGATGCCGTCGGGTTTCTCTTTGGCGATGACCTGCTCCACAAAGTCCGGGCGTACCGGGAGAAAGTAGACGCGGTCCGCGAGGTTCTCGGAGGTTTGGATGGTGGCGATGTTGGGGTTGATCAGGATGGATTGGATTCCCTCTTCACGAAGCGCCTTAATCGCCTGACTTCCGGAGTAGTCAAACTCTCCCGCTTCACCAATTTTTAATGCAGCGCTGCCCAGGATGATGACTTTGCTGTACTTCTTACTCATGAGGTCTTCGCCTTTGTGTTCGTTCCCAGGCCAACCTTTCGGTGGGTTCTGGGTTTGCGTCATGGGATAAGCGATGGATGGAGCGTGGCTTGTCAGGCGCTGTGAATCAGCTCTGCAAACTTGTCGAAGAGGAAGTTGGCATCCACGGGTCCTGGGGAGGCCTCGGGGTGAAATTGAACGCTGAAGAAGGGAGAGTTCTTGTGTTGGATTCCTTCGTTGGTGTCGTCGTTGAGGTTCACAAACCAAGGCTTCCAATCGGGCGGGATGGTCTCCGTATCGACGGCAAAGCTGTGGTTTTGAGAGGTGATCAAACAACGGTTGGTTCCGACCTCCAACACCGGCTGGTTCTGGCTGCGGTGGCCGTACTTCAACTTGTAGGTGTTGGCGCCAGCGGCCAGTGACATCAACTGGTGTCCCATGCAAATTCCGAAAACTGGCGTGTTTTTGGAGAGCATCTTACGGATCTGCATCACGGTGGCCTTGCACATCTTGGGGTTGCCTGGGCCGTTGGAGATAAACAGGCCATCCATCGGAAGCTCCGCGAAGGAGTAGTCCCAGGGGACCCGGAGCAACTCGAAGTCTTGCTTGATCAGGTGATGGATGATGTTGTGCTTGCAGCCACAATCCACCACGACAACGCGCTTTTTGCTTTCACCCACATTGTAACGGATGGGCTCGGGGATGCTGACTTGGGCGACCATGTTGTCCATATCGGGGTCGTAAAAATCGATGTCGTCGTTGCCAAACACAACTTTCCCAAGCATCGTTCCTTTTTCCCGCAGCTTCATGGTTAAAGCGCGAGTGTCGATGCCGCTGAGCGCGGGGATCTTGTGGGTGTTCAGCCAGTCTCCCAAGCTGCGGGTCGCGTTCCAGTGGCTGTACCGCTCGGAGTACTCAGAGACCAACAGCGCCTGGACCTGAATGCGGCCGGATTCAAAGTCGTTTTGGAGTTGCTTGGGGTCGGAAACGGGAGGGATTCCGTAGTTGCCAACGAGGGGATAGGTGAGCGCTAGAATTTGTCCGCTGTAAGACGGGTCAGTTAGGGATTCGGGGTAGCCCACCATCCCTGTGTTAAAGACGACCTCGCCGGCTACGGAATGAGGATACCCAAACGATTGGCCCTCCAACACCGTACCATCTTGAAGAATCAATCTTCCCTTGGGTCGGGAAGATGGGCTGTTGGGAGTCGTGGAAGAGGGAGTTTGCATCGTCGTTTCCTTTCCGAGAAGGCGGAGGCTCACGAACATAGCCCTTAACAATGTAGGAATGACAGCATTCACCAACGTTTTGGGCTGCGGGTAGACATCCTCAGACATCCAATTGCGAGCCTAAATACGGGCATCTTGTTGGGAAGTCAAGAGCAATGTGTCGGTTCCCCTCTCCCCTCTTGCACTTCCGGGGCGAATCCCTCATAATTGCTTCCCTTGTGTCGTGTTTTGAAAGTTAGTCTTCATTGGAGGGTGTAATGAGTGACCGGTCCGGCGCAAACCTCGATATTGTGAGTTCTGAAACATCAACGGCGAACTCTGCTATCATCATGTCCGACGATCGTAAGGCGATCGTGGAGTTGGATCCCGACCATCCTGGGTTTCGTGATGCTGAGTATCGTGAGCGCCGCAATACGATCGCCCAAATCGCGATCGATCATGAACCAGGTTCACCAGTCCCTGATGCTCCCTACACCAAGGAAGAGCACGAGGTCTGGAGGATCATCTGTGACAACATGGCACCGGCTCACCAGAAGCATGCTTGCAGCGCCTATCTGGAATACGCCGAACGCTTGGACCTGCCCAAAGACAGGATTCCTCAACTTCGCGAGGTGTCCGAGCGGGTGCAGCAGCTGAGTGGCTTTGTGCTTGAGCCTGTCGCAGGCTTGGTCCAACCCAAGGTCTTCTTGTCAACGTTGGGTCAAGGTACGTTTCTTTCAACCCAGTACATCCGTCATTACTCGACCCCGATGTACACACCGGAACCCGACGTGGTTCACGAGTTGATCGGTCACGCTGCGATGTTGGCGAATCCTCGCTTTGCAGAGCTGAATCGGTTGATGGGGCAGGCTGCCAAGCGAACCGAGACCGAAGAAGATGTCGAGCGGTTGGGTCGCGTGTATTGGTACACCATTGAGTTTGGTGTGCTTCGCGAAGAAGGCGAGGTTAAGGCTTATGGTGCGGGCTTGTTGTCGTCGTACGGAGAGTTGGAAGCGATGGTCAAGGCTGAGCATCGACCCTTCTCGACCGAAGCGATGATGGCTCTTCCCTATGATGTAACACAGTACCAGCCTGTCTTGTTCTGTGCGGACTCCTTCGACCACATGGAGTCCACCCTCACGGAGTACCTGACTTCCTGGTACGCCTAAACTGCGAACCTTCACATCCCAACATAGAGTTCTCAGATGGCTGCGGAACGACACACCTGCCCCCAGTGCAAGACCTCGTTGGAGGAACTCATCGCGCTCGGTTCCGAGCTCACCTTCTGTCTTCAGTGTCAGTTTCCCCTTATGTTGATTGCAGGCAAGTATAGGCTTGAGTCTCTCTTCGCGGAAGGTGGCTTTGGCCAACTGTACCTGGCTCGCCATGTTCGTTTGAAGCGCAACGCTCGGCGGATGGTCAAGATCCTCAAACCCAATCTGTTCAGCAACAAGAAGGCCGTAACCCGCTTCACTCGGGAAATCCAACTCACGGCAGAGCTGTCTCTTCACAACGAGCACATTGTCCGGATCTACGACGACTTTGGGTGGATCGAGGTGCTTGGATACTACTATGTGATGGAGTTCCTTGAGGGCGACATCCTTCACAACATCCTTCGCAAGGATGGGGCGATGCCGCTTCGCAAGGCTTTGTCTCTCTTTGGGCAGCTCTGTGCCAGCCTTTACCCTGCCCATGAGAGAGGCGTGGTCCACCGTGATCTCAAGCCCAAAAACATCATGCTGTGTCAGCGGCCTCACCGCCCTGACTACATTAAGATCTTTGACTTTGGCATCGCTCACGCGATGGAGAGTCATGGTCGAACTCATCTGGGTTTGACACAGGGAGCGCTGGGAACCCCTCTGTATATGTCGCCTGAACAGGCGATGAATGCGTTCATTGATGGTCGGGCCGACCAATACTCTCTGGCCATCATTCTTTACCAGATGCTCACAGGAGTTCACCCCATTCGCCTTGTGGCACCCAACGCCAAAGAGCGAGTGGAGGTGATGGCTGCTCATATCTCCAAGCCCTTTCCTCCCATGCGTCAGGCTGCTCCCCATATTGAACTTCCTGAAGGGATGGAGGAGGTGGTGCAGCGAGGATTCGCCAAGGATCCGGATGAACGGTACCCTTCCGTGGTTGAGTTTTGGGAGGCTGCGAAGGATGCCGCTGGGAAAACCGCGAAAGGTCTCCTCAGTGACCCATTCTCCGTTGAAGAGATGCGAGCTCTAGCACCGCAAGACAAAACCATTCCTTCGACCCCAAGTGCGGTGCTTTTGGGATTGCCTTCTGCGGAGGAGCCATCCGATGAACCTTGGGACTCTCCAAAGCGGACACTGATCAATGAGGAAGCTGCTACGCCAGATGTAGCAGAATATGAGTCGGATGCTCCTCCCACTCTTCCCCAGCTGGGTTCCGTAGACCTTCCTGGTAGCAGCCTGGAGTGGACAACCTCGTTTTACCAAGGCTCTCGGTGGGGCCTGATCCTGGTGGGGGTGTTGTTGTTGGGAGCGCTATGGATTGGGTGGCTTGCGATGTTTCCACCGAAAGAACCGTCACCTGACGACCTCTCCCATTTGACAAACCAATCCCAACAGCCGAGTCAATCGCGTTCTCCAACAAGAAAGATGGGTTCTGCTCTTTCTGGGAACGACAACGACGCGGTTGTGCCCGACGAGCCGCCGCAACGACGGGCTGTCGTGGTTCGCAAGCGGTCGCATCGCCAGTCTCCTAACAGAAGGAGACGGACTCGAAGAGTTCGGTCTCGTCGTCGCTGGAGGGCTCGGCGTCGGGTTGTGCGCGTTCGAAAAAGGGTTGTGGTGGTTCGAGAGCGTGTCCCATCTCGGGTTGTACCTCGGATCCGACCGCGTCCCGTCAAGCCCAAAGGCTGTCGGCCTGGTTTTGTCTCGTTTCGAACGATAGCTTGTTCGGAAGGAGAGGGGGGCTTTGTCTTAACGATGGGGCAACGGGAACTCCGCTTCTACGCTGCGAAGTCTCCGTGCGTTCCGAAGGGCACAAGGAGCGTGGCTCTGGAGCAACGCGGGTGTCGGACCTGCTTCTTCTCGCTACAAAAACAAACCCCTCGACAGCTTCGTCTGAAGAATCAATCGGATGAAAATTTACACTTGGATCAAGACTACTGCGTTCGTTAGCGCTGTGGAACGATGAGCGGCGTTGCTTCGCTTAAAGACGTGCGTTCCAAAGGCCCCAGGCAATCAAGACAAGAAACATCAGGGCGATCGAGAGCCAAAACCAGGCCGACCTTGCTAGAGTCACCGAGGATGCTTGCTCTATGTCGGGTTTGACATTGGAAGCGCTTGAGGCTGCCGCGCGTCTGGCCCGCAAGGCTGGATAGTTAATGATGGTCGGAGGTAGCTTGGTCGAAGCGCTGGACACGCCATGAGACGATGGAGGGGCCGCCGATGTGGGGACGTTGGCACCCCCGGATTCATGGTGTTGCGAATGGGTTTTGGCTCTTTTGGTCAAAAACATAAAGGGCTCGTCTTCGAGCGTTAGGGCTGTAAGAGCTCCTGCTTGCTCGGACGCATCGGGTTTGGCGTTGACCAACACGAGCAGCTTCTCTCTGTCTGTTTCATCTTTCGCGTTGGTGTGTTGGTGCATGGGAAGTGGAGTGTCCACTCGATTTTCATCGCTGGAGATGCACGAAGAGAGCGGGTCAAAGAATTGATTGGGACTTTGCTCTCTTGGCTGCTCGTCTTCGTCGGTATCCTCAACAGTCATGTCCAGCATGTCCAAGGAATGAGAAGACTCCAGACGAATCATCGCGTCTTCGGGCGTGTCTGTCCTGGGTTTGGGTGCAGGTAGCAATGTGCTGTGTTTGGCTTGCTCGTTGAGGTACGCCATGTGACGTTCATCAAGAGGGAGCGTGGGCGGGGGCGGTGATTCCGTGTTGGTCCTTTGCAGCACCGCCGGGATTGGATTGCCTTCGGAGCTTTCCCGAGGTGCGAGAGGAGGGGCTTGCTGGCCTTCTTCCCCGAGGTTGACCACCTGCAAGGTCGGGAGCAGCTTCGAGTTTGGCAGCGGTGTCGAAGAAGACAGCGCGTCTAACGAGTGCAACTTATTGCCTGATGACTTGCTTGGGGGAGTTGGCGGGGTCTGTGTGAAGTGACGATCCAATTTCTGCAGAAGAACAGCGATCGGTGCGCCTTCTTCGGTTTCGTGCAGGTCCATCTCATTCTGTGATTCGTGTGTATGAGACAGCTTGGAGGCGAAGTTTTTTTCCAGGGGTTGAGACCACCACCACTCAAACGGTTCCAGCGCGTGCCAGAAGTCTCCAACTGTGGGGTATCTCTTCTCTGGATCTTTATCGAGAGCACGAAGAATCACATCGTCCAGGGGTTTTGGGATGTTGATGTGTGGGAAAAACTGATTGAGAGAGGGCGGCGCCTCATGGATCTGGGCTCCCATCACTTTGGTCTTGTTGGAGTGATGGTGGAACGGCGTGTAACCCGCAATCATGTGGTACAGGAGGGTGCCCAACGCGTAGATGTCGGAGCGCGCGTCCAGAGGGTTGTTCAGCACCTGCTCCGGCGACATGTAGTGTGGTGTTCCCAGCGCTTGTAGTGTTCGGGTGTTGCTGCGTTGGGCGAAGAACTTGGCGATGCCAAAATCCACAATCTTTACAAATTTTCCCTGGTGAGGGCTGTTGAGTAGGACGATGTTGCTAGGCTTGAGGTCACAGTGGATGATGCCTTCTTCATGGGCCACTGCCATGCCTTTGCACAGCTGCTCAATCACAGAAAATGAAATATGACGTGCGACCAACGGCCATTCACGAAGGAGAGCATCCAGCGAGCGTCCCTCCAGCAACTCCATGACATAGTAGTAGCCAAGATCAGGATGATAGCCGAGGTCTTCCAGCCTGGCGATGTGCCAGCTCTTCCTCGATAATTCGATCATTACCTCGATCTCGCGGGCAAATCTGCGAAGGAATGTATTGTTTGTGCTCGAATTTGTGGACCCTTGCCCATCGACTGGGTATTCGCCTGACAGTTCGGTTCGCAAAAATTTGATCGCGTAGAGTTTTTGCGTTTGGTTGCACTCCGCTCGATAGACCTTTGCAAATCCACCTTCACCCAATAGATCCAAGAGTTGGTATCTTCCCCCAACAGGGTGTAGGGGAATGTAGCATTGGGGGCAATATTTGTAGGGGAGACTCTTGGTCGGTTGTTGTATATATGTATGGCAACATGGGCATTGATTGATCATGCTAGTGTTCCGATATCGTTTATTCTTTGTTTGTCCTTCGCAACGTTGAAGGACGAATCCTGCTCGGTAAAAGTGGAGGCCACCTCCTAAAATGGAGAATGAAGTTCACAAAAAAAGAGAACTGTGTTCGCTGAATGATGAGGGAAGTGTGTCTTCATCGCTCATATACATTATACGTCGAGTTGACGAGGATTCTATAGTGATTGTAGAGATTCTTTCACAAAATCTTACAAAGGAGGTATGGATATTTTCTTCTCGCTTCTTTGAAGTCGTTCTCTTCCAGTAGGCTAGTGTTCGTCCCTTGCGCGTAGGGCGAGGGGTCGATATCTTGGTGAAGAGAGTGTAGGTTCTTGGGGAGATGTCGTTGAATGAATTGTTGGGTTCTTTTCATCACTTCGCGTTGTGAGATCTATGGAACGGAAAGAAAAGTTGAACATGAACTGGGTACGCTATCGTTTTGTCCTTCTCTTGGGTATGGTTGCCGCTGGGTGGGTTTCTTGCGTCCCACGTCAGCCACCTGACAACTTGGTTTGTCTCGCATCGTCCGAGTGTTGGGATGGGTACATTTGCATACAGATACTACCCCCTGAAGGGGAGAAGCCTGGAGTCGGGCGATGTCGGCCTCCAGGCTCAGCAGGGATAGAAATAAAGGATGGCGGAACGATTGTCTTGGAGGCAACCCAAGAGACCAACAAGACGGAACCTGTCGCAGAGGTTGACAAAGAACCATCCACAGGGAAAGAGTCGGGTCCTGAAGCTGGCAAGGAGCCTGTTGGAAAAGAAGCAGGTCCTGAGTGGGGTCCCGAACCAGGACCCGAGCCAGGGGCAGAATCCGGACCGGAACCAGGGCCAGAGCCCGGAGTCGAGCCCGGCCCAGAGCCAGGACCCGAACCAGGACCCGAGAGCACAGGCTGCACCCGGGACGTCGAGTGTGGTGTTGGAAACATCTGCTGCAAGTCAACAGGGAAGTGTGCTTCGGTGATAACGGGATGTGGTTAATTAAGATACACAGGGTTGTAGTTCTGGACTTGAGGGGCTCTCCGTCAAGTCTTTAACGAGGGCGTATAAGCGGCGAAATTCACTCATGTTGGTGGGGCTTGAAGAGCGAGGGGTTTTGCTCTCTAAGGATGGATATGCAGCTTCCGTTGCAGTGAAGAGGAAGAGTCCTTGGAGTTGGGTGGAGGAGGGGTTGAGGCTTTGGGCTTGTTGGTTGCGAGCCAGATCACTCCACCCAGAGTGAGAGCAAGGCCTACTCCTGAGGTGGACCAGCCTGTTACGATGAGGGTGTCGCCCAGCTGACCTTTTCCCTTGATGTCGGCGGCGCTGGTTTGCCAAGTCGAGGTGTCTATCTTTCCCGATTGCACTGTTTTGTCTGGAGACGTACCAGGAAAGTCATCCTGGATGGCTGACTCTTGTCGTGCAAGGGTTTGGGCGTTTGCGAGTTGGGCTGCATCACCGGCGTTGATGTAACCCAACGCAAGCTGGACAACTCCTCCGGCCGTGACAAGAAGTCCGATGCTTAACAGGGCGATCGCTCCACCCGATGACGATGCTTTCGGGGGAGGAGGCGGCCGCCTTGTGATAGGGGCCTGGGCACGCAGGATCTTGCTTTCAGAGGGACCCAAGGTCACGCTTTGGTCTTGCTTGTTGGCTCCAAGCACCCAACTGACCTTGTACGTTCCAGGCCGAAGTCTCATCGTTTTGGTTTGGCTCAGCGGTCGTGTCAGGGCAAACTTAAATCCTGTGATCGTGAGTTGAATGGTCGTCCCAGGAGACACTTCCAGCGTAAGTTGGCTGTACTGAATGCGACGAATGAGGTCACTTTGTTTCCCTTTGACAGCCAGGCATCGGTGCTTTTTCTGACAAAGATTTTCATCCAGTATTTGCTGCAGGGTTTGGGCTCCACGTTCCAGGTAGTAGGCTTTGGAGACGTCGTCCTTGGCGTTGTCTCCAGCCTTACGAAAGGAAAAGGAGGCTTTCTGCAAATACAAGGACTTGAGCTTTTGGTTGAGCCGGTTGAGCTGTGAACCGGGTTTCATACCTTTCACGACTCGGACAAAGCACTCCGCGGCTAGGTCGTAATTCTTTTGGCGGGCGAGAGCGTTGCAAGCCCTTGTGGAACTTGCGGAGGCCTCTGTTGCAACCATCACAAACAGGATGGGGAGGAGGTACCTTAATATCTTCACTCGTTCTTCTCCTACATACTTTCGGAGCGTCGGTTGGGATGGAGTCCTATGTTGTGTGGGTTCGTCCGTATTTGTGGAATGACCAAAGAGTTATCCTACAAAAGAGCCTGTGTTCAACACTACATGCAGGAGGCAGTATTCCGTTTGTTTTTCTCTGAAAACCTTCTGGAATGCTTTGACTTGATAGATTCAGACCTCCACAAGTGTCAATACTCTCATAGGTAACGGACTCTAGGGTGTTGCCCTTGACTTCACCAAAAAATCTTCGCAGACTACCCCCGTTTTCTTCCCCAAACCTGGCTGTTTCTTGAACAAATTAATGGAGCAAGTGGATGTTGTTACTGACAGATTGGTTGGCACAGCGGGCTTCTTTGAGTCCAACTCAGATAGCTCTTGTGGATCAGGCGAGTGGTGAGCGCATTTCCTACGAAGACTGGAATCGCAAGGTGAATCAGCTGGCCCACTATCTTCAGACCGAGCTGGGCCTCAAAAAGGGGCATCGGATCGCTGTTCTTGCCCACAACTGCGTTTCCTACCTGGATCTATGCATGGCCTGCGGTAAGCTTGGGATCATTTTGCAGCAAATGAACTGGCGGTTGTCTGCTGATGAGTTGGCTCAACTGCTTGATGAGGCTCCCCAGGCTTTCTTCTACAATGATCCAACTCTTCCCATGGTTCCTACTCTGCAAGAGAAAGTGAGCGGAATCGAACATTGGATCGCGATGGGGGAGAAGGCTCGACCCGAAGACCTTCATCTATCAGGAGCCTCATCGTTTCCTTCGTCGCAGCCTGAACGCCCCGAGCTTTCCTGGGATGACCCTTGGTTTCTTTGCTACACAGGAGGAACCACAGGTTTGCCCAAGGCAGCCATTCTCTCCCATGGCAACGTGCTTACCAATGCGATCAATACCGTGGTGAGCTGGGGATTGGACTGCAACGATATGGCCGTGTTGAACGCCCCCTTGTTCCATACAGGCGGCCTCAATGTCTTCACTCTGCCTTTGGTGTACGCTGGTGGAACGTCGATTGTTTGTGAGTCTTTCAATGTGGATATCCTCTTCGACCTCCTTGAGCAGGAGCCTGTGACCGTCTTTTTCGGGGTTCCCACCATGTTTGTGATGATGCAAGAACACGACCGTTGGGAGTCTTCCGACTTCTCGCGGTTGAAGTTTGTGATCAGCGGTGGCGCTCCTTGTCCGATGCCCATCTTTGAAAAGTTCTGGGCTCGGGACATCGAATTCAAGACAGGCTATGGTTTGACTGAGGCTGGACCCAACACCTTCTGGTTGTCTTCCGAGTACATCCAGAAAAAGCCTGGGTCGGTAGGAAAGCCTTTGATGCACATTGAAGTGAGCCTTGTTGATGAGCAAGACAAGGTTGTGGGCGCGGATGAAGTCGGCGAGCTGCGAATCCGAGGTAGTCATGTGACACAGGGCTACTGGAACAACCCCAAAGGCACCGCCGAATCTCTCAAAAACGGGTGGCTGTATACCGGTGACTTGGCGACCTGTGATGCTGATGGATTCTACTACATTGTAGGACGACGGAAAGACATGTTCATCTCTGGCGGCGAGAATGTGTATCCCGCTGAGATTGAGAGCGTGCTGCATGAAAACGAAGAGATCGCCGAAGCCGCTGTGTTTGGCGTTCCTCATCCAAAGTGGGGAGAAGCTGGCGTGGCTGTCGTGCGTGCTTTGGACGGTTATCATCCCACGTCTGGGTCGATCCAAGAGTATTGCAAGGGCAAACTCGCCAAGTACAAAATCCCCCGGCGCATCTTTCTGGTGGATGAACTTCCAAAAACCGGCGCAGGCAAAATCGACAAAAAGCAGCTAGCTCATGCCTACAAGGATCTCTTTGCATCCTGAGGTATCTTTCTGCAAGCTTCAGTTCTATCCTTCACTTCCTATCGACGGTATCGTCGTCGTTTCTTCCTTTCTCATCACGCACAAAGTCCTTCCATTCGTGTCGGCCTGTTTTTTCGGTTCAGTTGATGAACGGCAGTCTACGCGGAAAAATGCGATACACCCCGATAAATCTGAAGATTGAATCAGACTCATACGATGAGCTCACAAAATGGAAAGCATTTGTGTGCGGTGCATCGCATAGCTTTTGTGCAAAGGATCCTATCCAGACGCGGAGGACTTCTTTGGTAGAGATCTGCGCGTCTGTCCACCCAAGGGTGGATTGTAGTGAATTGACCTGGTGGAAAAGGAGGTTGCCATGTTCCAAGTGAAGTGGGAACGATGGCTCATAACAATTGTCGTAGGTGTCTGGGTGGGTGGCTTGGTCGCTACCCCACAAGCCTGGTCCCAAATCGATCCCAACAACCCAAACGGTGTTCCCAATGCAGGCGCAGTCAAGAAGACTGGAAAGAAAGCCGGCTGGTGGAAGCGTTTGTCGGCGAGCGTGTCTCTTACGACATCGTTGGGTACTGGTAGCTTTGCTCCTTCGGAGAGCTATAAGAATCACTTTGTGGCGCAGTCGGTTTTTCTCACCGCTGGGTACCAGATCTGGAAAGGTCTTTCGGTGCAAGCCAGCTGGAGCTTTGACTGGGAATACACCCAACCGGATAACTCATCGGGCCGTCGGTTTTTCCCCCGAGATGTGAACTTGGTGCTGGGGTGGTTCAATCCCATCAAAGCCATTCAAAAAGCTTTGTTTCACAGTCTCTCTATCAATGTGCAGTTGCCCTCGTCTTTGCTGGCACAAGTCGAAACTCGTTTGCTGCGATTGGGCATGGGGCTTTCTCTTGGACATACCATCAAGCGCATTGTGACATTCAGTTATTCGTTTGGTTTCAACAAGTCATTCCATCGCTACACCTCACCTGTGTTCAACCAGGGGGAGGGAGACCTCCCTTCGATTATGCTGCGTCAAAGCACTCGCAACAGCATTGGGTTGTCGGATGGAATGGCTCCTGTTCCAGGCACTCGTAACACCGAGTGGATGGTCCAAAATACGCTGTCGGTGATGTTTTACCCCCACAAAACCGTCACCATCGGCGCTACGTTTGGGATCTTTCATTTGTTCCGTTACGCCATGCCCATCGATGAGTTTACCCCTGTCATTCCGACGGTGGATGGACCGGTACAGGCAGACGCTGTGGGACGCGTCGACTTTACCATGGGAGACATCTACGTCTCCTGGCGACCCATCCGCTACTTCAGCATGGCGCTGGGAGCTACCTCCTGGCAAACGCCCTTTGCTGGAAACAATCGATCGTTGCGCCTTCCGTTTCTCAACGTTGTCACGGCCAACGATAACACGACCACCTTTTATTTGCGCCTCACGGGCTCGTACTAAATTGCTCATCCTCCTGTGGAGCCGGACACAATCACATCTTGTTTGATGTGTACCGGTTCAGCCCACTTGCTCAGGAGACTTCTTTAGGTACTGGGAGAACGATATGTTTAAGTTACCTTTACGCCGTACACGCTGGACTTTGCGGCTCCTCGCTCTAGTTTCCCTTGTTTCGCTGTTTTGGATGATGGGCTGCGCGCAAGATCTGCCCGACATCAACCGGACCCAGCCTCGTGGTCTCGAAAAGTCGATGTTCCGGGCCAAAAACGACGATGGAAGCCCTCGGGAGTGGTACTTCCGTCAAACTGTCATTGAAGTACCTTACGGAAGCGGCTCGACCTTTGTGGGAGAGCAAGGCAACACAGAAAAGATTGTGTGGGAGATTACCGAGCGTTATCTGTACGCGTATCGTTCCCGCGAGTACGTCAAAAACACCGACGCCCCAGCCCAACGACCGGATACGGAAGACTACAAAGGCTCGGCTGTCGCAGCGTTTCGGATTGAAAGCCACTTTGATGTGCAGCGCAGCTACAATCCTGCGACTGGGGAACAAACCAACGTGATCGTGGAGAACATGTCGGATCGTCCCTGGCACGAGCGCAAGCACATGCGCGTTGACTTCTCTCAAAATCTCGTCACCGACTTTACGTTTGTGGCTTCCAATGTGAAGGCGCAGCCGATCAGCTATTACATCCCTGAGACCGAGGTCAACAACAAAGACCGCGCGAACATCACGGACAACTACATGGATGTTGTTCACAAGATGCACATCCAACCCGAACTCAATGAGTTGTACTCCAAGTACTTCGGCCGACCGGTTCCCTCCTGTTGGTTGTACACCTCCATCACCAAGGACTGCTCGGGTCAAACCATCAAGATTCGCTCCTCGTTTATGTTGGCCAAGAAAACCGGATACACCAAGAAAGAATACAGCAACAACCGGATGGACAAGTTTGGCTTCTTCCGTCAAACCAACTACACCTACAACCGTGGCTACGGAGTGCTGGAAGACACCACCAGCCGGGTGATTCAACGTTGGAACATCTGGGAAAACGAAAGCTCCTGCGCCAAGCCAGGCGAAACCTTGTCTCATGCCAACTGCAAGGTGAAGCGCATCCCCTATTACGTCAACGAGCTGTTTCCCGAAGAACTCAAACCTTCAACGGCTGAAGTCTTCAAACAGTGGAACAAGAACTTTGCTGAAGTTGTGAAGAAACGTTCTGGCAAAGACCAGGGCGACATCTTCATCTTCTGCCCCAACAATCCCGTGAAAAAAGGTGACCCCGAGGTCTGTGGAAAAGAAGGCTTGTCTCCCCAAATTGGTGACCTTCGCTATAGCTTCATTTATTGGGTTGCGCGTCCTCACCGCTCGTCACCTCTTGGGTATGGACCTTCGGCTTCTGACCCCATTACCGGCGAAGTGTTTAACGCCAACTCCTTCATCTATGGCGCAGCTCTCGATCGTTACGCCAACTACGCGACAGACCTGGTTCGCCTGGTCAACGGTGATGTGGAAGGTGAGCGACTTGCTCTCGGTCAACAACTGCTGGCCTATCACAAGAACATGAAAGGCTTGTTGGAGCACACACACGACCATCACCATAAGCTAACTCAGACCAGCAGCACCATCACCAAGAACATCACAAACTTAAAGGCCATTGGTGACCGTTTGCGAAAGCGCGTAAAGGATGGGCGAGCTAGCTTCGATTGGGCCTCCGCCAATCTCAAGAAGCTGGCCGACAATCCGAACAATGCAGCGGTTCTGACAGGTGACCTGTTCAAAGCGTTTGGCTTGGGCTTCTTGTCTCCAAGTGGTCAAATCAACCAGAAGATTCTCGACCATTACGGTCCCCATCGTTTGGCCAGCCGTGACTTCCTTAAGTGGTCGCGTGACCGAATGACCCGATTGTCCAAGCGCAATGTCTTCATGTCAGACTTCCTTGACGACGGCATCCTCTCTCGCGCTCAGAAGATGAAGGATATGTTCCGTGGTGACGATGGAAAGGTTGACTACAAGAAGGTCTACGAAAAGCTACGTGCTGACATTTACCTTGCTGTTACCCTCCACGAAGTGGGTCACAACATGGGACTGCGACATAACTTCGCAGGCTCGGCTGATGCTATCAACTACCATGACCAATACTGGAAGCTACGCGCCGAAACAGTGGTCCAGGGAGAGCGTGCCCCTCGTCCTTTCTACAAGTACACTGGATTGGACGGCGTCAAGCTCCGTTCGGCCATTGAGAAAGGCATGCACGAGTTCCAGTATAGCTCCATCATGGATTACGGAGCGGGCTTTGCTAGCGACTTGCACGGTCTCGGAAAGTACGACCGGGCTGCGATCCTCTACGGATACGGTGATTTGGTTGAAGTCTTCAAGGATGGCTCAACGGTCCTAAGTCCACAGCAAGCCAAGCAGCAGCTTTCACCAGGAACCTGGCACTACACTGAGCTTCCCCGTGTGATCGCTGGGAGCGGAAAAGACTTCACGCAGCAGATTAAGTCGCTGACCCAAGACGCCCGTCGTGTCGTTGGCTTGGAAGAACTCTCGAAGAACAACAACCTTGTGGAAGTTCCTTATCGCTTCTGCAGCGACGAATACCACCAGGGCGCCTCCGACTGCAACCGCTTTGACCAGGGTGCTGACCCCTACGAGCGTGTCTTTGATATGTCACAGCGCTACTGGAGCCACTACATCTTCAACGCGTTCAAACGAGGGCGTGTGGAGTTTGGCTTAAACATTGATAGCTACATGGCTCGCATCTACGACCGTTACTTCTTACCTATCACTCATCAGTACAAGCACTTTGTGAACAACGGCTTGATCATCCGCAGTGGCCAAACCTGCGGGCAAAACGGTGGACCCTGGTACGGAGATGATCGCTGTGGAAACGCAGGCTTCGTCGCTGCAGTGCATGGCCTTAACTTCTTCTACCAAGTGATGCAAACTCCCGACGCAGGTTGTTACCGTCGCGGCACAG
Source organism: Deltaproteobacteria bacterium (assembly GCA_006226375.1). Lineage (GTDB taxonomy): Bacteria > Myxococcota_C > UBA6777 > UBA6777 > UBA6777 > M3003. The sequence goes on from SBHC01000065.1 coordinate 111,109, forward strand.
GCAGTTCCTCTCGTACCTTCCAGCATATCAGCGAAGGCGCTTGTCCTCGCACCAACGGAAAGGTTGCGGAGAATCATATCGAAGTTCCTCTGGGCAAAGGTCGGATGATGCTTAGCTCCTACGACAAGGAGTCCAACGGATATGAGTTCTACTGGAAGCCCAACAACTTTGGCGCCTGGTGGGACAAATACATGGCTGTGATGGCTCTCGGTGATCCGTACACCCGCTTCCTCGGCGTCGATAACTCCGGAAACGCTCGTAGCTTCTTGATCAATTACTCCAACTTGTTTGGTCGCTATGTCAACAACATTGTAGGTGCCTTCCTGGCCGGTAAACCCGAAAGCTATGGTCCGGTGGTCTCAAGCTCAGGCAGCACCCTCACCATGTCGTTCCGTAACGCCATTAACATTGCTGGAGCAGGCTTTGACCCCGTCCCATCTTATGGCTTGAGTCCCAGCTTGGATCCCAACGAACAGTACACAGCCAAGCTACTCGTGGGCTTCCTCGCTGCGGTGTACTTCTCAGGTGACACCGATGACCAGAGCCTTAATGAGTCTCTCAAGATCTCGGTCCGTGGTCGTTCGGAGAGTCCTGAAGTTCCCGAGAGTGTTCGCAAGGACCCCTCCAAGTATGTTGAGATTGTGGATCCAGGAAGCCAACGCATTTACTACGCCGCCAAGGTCAACACATCCCGGAACACCTTCAACGTTGGACCCTCCGCATTCTCCTCCGGTTATGAGATGCTGGTGTCTATCAAGAACCGATTCTATGAGGCTGACGGAAAAACCCTCAAGTCCGGTGTGGACATTGAAACCGTTCACTCCGAGTTCCACTACATCAACATCGTGATGGGCTGGCTGAACGCAGGTGAATACAACCGACCCCGTGGCTTCTAACGCTTCTGCTTTCTTTCCCCTCTCTTCCCCTTCCTGCCTCTCTCGTCAATGTCTCTCCTTCGTTCATTTTGTTCCGGATGCGATTCAATCCTATCGGTAAGAGAGTGGCCTTTGCATTTGTGATCCGTGGACTCCTGAACAATACCAACAAACCAACTGCCTACGACCACACCCTTTGAAACTTCTCCTTTACCTCTGTTGTCACATTCTGTAGCATTCAGCTTCTCTGTTCTTTGGCTACTTTTCTCAGGTTGTGGAGATAGACGATGGCTCTACGTGTGCAATGGTTGGGTTGGATCGGCTTGGTGGCTGTGGTTGTGTTGTTGAAAGCTTGTCCTGCAAGTCCGGGGGACGAACCCAGCGTTTCGACGGAACCAACGGCTACCGCGGAGACTGGTATCGAAGAGACGGGCGTGGAGGAGACTGCGCCTCAGGAACCGAATCCTCCCGAAGCCAGCGTGGAGCAACCTCCTATGGAGTCGTCTCTCGACGAAGGGACTGCGGCCAAACTACATCCTTTGATGAAGGACGTGGACAAAGCGCAGTACGAAAAGCACCTCAACTTTATGTCCAAACCAAGGTCGCCCGGCACCGAGCACTGGCAAAAAACCCAAGACTATTGCGCTGCACAGTTCAAGCAGTATGGTTATCAGGTGGAGCTGCACAAGTACGGTACTGGGGTCAATGTGATTGGTGTCAAGGAGGGAACCACTCTGAAGCAAGAGCGGATCCTTGTCTCGGCTCACTACGACTCCGTTCCCAACTGTGAAGGCGCTGACGACAACGCTTCGGGGACAGCCGGTGTTTTGGAGGCCGCTCGTGTGCTGGCAAAACAAACGCACCAACGGACCCTGGTTGTTGCGTGCTGGGATGAGGAAGAGAGAGGACTGCTGGGCTCCATCGCTTATGCCAAACGTGCTGTGGCCAACAAAGAAACCATCAAGATGCATTTTGTGTTGGAGATGATCGGGTACTATTCCGACGAACCCAACAGCCAAACCTTGCCCACGGGCTTGAACTTGTTGTTTCCTGATGAAACCAAAGCTGTAGCAGAGAACCAGTACCGTGGGGACTTTGTTGCTCTGGTGGGTGACACAGGAGCTTTGCCAGCGGCCAAACTCATGGCCGACTTTGGCAAGGTTCTTGGACTCAACACCATCACACTAACGGTTCCCGATAGCCTCAAAACCTCCCCGCTGGCGCGAGACCTGCAACGTTCAGATCATGCACCGTACTGGAGCATCAATGTGCCTGCGATGATGATTACCGACACATCTGAGTTTCGTTACAAACCCTATCATTGCCGCAACGGTGCCAAAGACAGCGTCGAAAAACTCAACGCTGACTTCTCCACTCAGATCATTCAGGTCACCGTCGGAGCTGCTGCCACTCTTCTTTCCCCAACTCCCTAACTTTCAATGTTAATACAATAGCCCACAAAGATCTGACAAAGAACAAACAAAACGTTGACACAAACAAAGCAAGGGTATGCTTATGTAGGACGTCGATGTTGCAGAACTTTCTATAGAAGGTGTGCTGGGTATGTGGTTGCTACGCGCAACATGGCTGTGGTTGGTTGTCCTTCTTCTCGTGGGAAGTTGGTTGGGTTGGTATGCTTACACCCAGTTGTCTGTCCCATCTGAAGAGGCCTTGCGCCTTCAGGTATTCGCCGTTCCATCATTGTTTCGCGCCACGGCCCCTGCTCGTGACTTTCTCCATGTTGAAAAGGTCCTCGAATCGCGACCTGCGAGCTTGTTCAAGTATGAATCCTTGCTTCCATCTCTCCATCAAGCATCCTTTGCGGATAGCTCAGCCTTTGCAAGCTTTCAACAAGCTTGCACCAAGCCTTCTCCTCCCAACCTTCGTGGCGCTTTTTGGAACAAAGCCATACAGTGGGAATTGTTTCGTTGCGGCCGCCTTCAGCGTTTGGAGTCTTCGTTCTTTCAAAAGCCTCCTTTTGTCCACCCCCTCGGTCATAGCTATGTGTACCGTGCCTGGAAAACCAACCGTCCTAGGTTTCGAAAAACAGACTGGCTGGAGAAGCATTGGCAGCGGTTGCATGTGCTGGAGCTATCCAAGATTCCTGTAGGCTACCTACCTTTGGACAAGATGTGGTTGTACTTGCACAAGCTAGGCTGGCAACCTTGGAAAGGTCTCTTGCAAGGACAAACGTTGGTCGTTGGAACTCACTGGGTGTTTGTTCGTGAGGTTGCAATCCCACCGACAACTTCCCGAACCTACCGGGTGTTTCGATACAATGAATTCTCCCGCTTCTTGAAGGAACGTCATCTGCGGCTTTCAATCGGTTCTACCTCTTCAACAGGTCCTTGTTTGGTTCGCCAAGGCGCCTTGTGTTGGTCTGCGACAAGGGAGACTTCCTCTCTGTGGGGCATTGTCCTCGGCGGGGTCTTGTTTTCCCTTTCTTTGGGTCTGTTGGTTCACCTTGTCTTTGTGCAGGTTCGACGGTATTGGGAGCGTCAACAGCTTCAAAAGAAGCACTCCTTTCTTATCCAAACCTTGACCCATGAGCTACGAACGCCAGCTACCGCTTTGCAACTTGTGGTTGACTCGTTTCGTCGTGACTATGACGACTTGCCTGATTCAAGCCAGGTTGCGTTTTTGCGGATGAGCCAAGAGTTACAAAAGCTGAAGCGAGTTATTCATGCGAGCCAGCAGTATCTTCAGTCCAACCTGAACGATGGTACTGTTTCTCTTCAGAAGCAATGTATCCCGTCCGTCCATCGTTTTGTTGCTGACATCGTTTCCGATTGGGCCGAAGAACATGATGTTTCAGTGGAGGTTGTTGCCGACGGAAGCGACGGAAACATTCAACTCGACAGGTATTGGTTTAAGCTATGCCTTAACAACCTGTTGTCCAATGCTCTTTTTCATGGCAAGCCACCTGTGAAGGTTTTTCTTCAGTGGGATGATTCTTGGGTAAAGGTCGCAGTCCAAGATCAAGGTGCTGCTTCCCTCAACCTTGGCGATTTGCTGCAGCCTTTTTATAAAGGAGAAGAGAGTCATGGGTTGGGTTTGGGGCTTGGTATTGTCGAACATTTGGTTCGTGAAATGGGAGGCTCTTTGTCACTCACGACCCAACCTACCACGTTTACCATCCAGTTGGAGCGGAAGGGATGACCAAGGTTCTTATCGTTGAAGACGAAACCAACATCCGTGAGATGGTGACCGAGCGCTTGGAGGAGGAGGGGTTTGCTGTGGTTTCTGCATCCACCTTTGCCATGGGACAGCGCCTCTTTGCCTCCGAACAGCCGGACCTTGTGATTCTGGATTGGCGATTGCCTGATGGACAAGGTATCGAACTTCTCAAACAGTGGCGGCAGAGCGGTGCTACAACTCCCGTTGTCTTTTTGTCTGCTCGTGTGGAACTTATCGACAAGGTCTTGGGTCTGGAGCTTGGTGCCAATGACTACATCACCAAGCCTTTTGAAATGAGGGAGCTAATTGCTCGTCTTCGGGTGCAAGAGCGTTGGTTGGCTGGACAATTCCAGTCCGGTGACGCTTCCAATTCAGCGCGGTTGGAGTCTCACGGTGTTACCCTGGAGCTTGGGAGTCATGACGTTTTCTACCATGGGGAGCAGCTATCTCTTACACGCAAAGAGTTTTCGATGCTGCACTTGTTTCTCTCTCATCCTGGGCAAGTCTTTACACGGGATGAACTCCTGGATCAGGTCTGGGGTTATGACCAGTATCCTGAAACACGAACCGTTGACACTCATGTTATGCAGTTACGTCAGAAGCTATCCAATGACTTGATCGAAACCGTTCGTGGAGTCGGTTATCGTTGGGTCAAGAACAACCCAAACCTGACAAACAACTAACAAAGAGACGATGAACCTGACCTTCTCTTTCTCTATTCTCAGAGCGTTTCCTCACCTTTCACACAAGGAGAACCACATGAAAGTACGACGAAACGCATCTGTATGGGCCCGTATCCTACGATGGGCTGGCGGGCTTGGACTTGTTTTGGGGCTTTGCGCTTGTGCCGAAGCTCCCCTCTCGCTAAATCCTTCCAATCACCAAACGTTGGCTGTTCCTCTTGCCTTGCAGAAGGCGCACCAAGCCTATGCAAAAGGAGAGTGGAAACAGACAGCTCTTCTGGTCAAAGAGGTCTTCCTGAGCTACCCCAACAACTCTGTGGTCCAAAAAAACGCGTTGCAGCTTTTGGAGAAGGTCCATGAACAAAAGCCTGCCGTGCCCGCCGATTGGAAGCTACCCAAGGGAGTCAAACTTCTGGAGTTCATGACGCGACGGGGCGTCTTTTTGAATCAGGTTCTTTTTCATTCGGCTTTGCGTTTTCGCACCGTAGAACGAAACACTCTCAAACAGGTGACGTTAACTCATGGGTCAGGTCGAGTTGTTTTGGATCGAGCGCGCTCTGTCGGCGTGCTTCACTCGTCTTTCGAGAGAGACGGTAACGACTATCTTCATGACCTGTACTTCTCGGATGAAAGCAAACCTTTGCCCCAAGGTCTGTATCGTGTGAAGCTTGTGACGCAAACGGGACAAACAACAGCAGGTTGGTTTTTTATCGACTCCAAGGCTTATTCTACAAAGTCTCCGGAGATTGGTTTGCCCGCGAAGTTACGACCCCAAGACTTGGCCGATCAGTTGCGCTTTCCCAGCTTTCGGTCACCAGAGTTTCGGGCTGGAGAGCGAAGGACCTTTTACACTCGCATCGTGAAGCTATCGGACGGCAAAAACTCTGTGGTTCGGGAGCTTTGGACTGCGAGACTTAAGCCATCACACATTCGGGTTAAGAAGTTCTTGAAGCCTGGAAGCTATCGTTTGTATGCGGGGTATCGAGAAGTCCGTAAGTTTGGGCCCATGTACCTGTCCAGAATAAGCTATCGGTTGAAGCGCTTTGCAGTAGAGAGAGTCTTTTCATCCCAGCCATAAAGGGATAAGATGACGCGGAATCAACGAAAGACCATGTTTGGAGTCGTGTATGAACCGTGTCGTCTTGTTTGTCCTTTGTTTTGGTTTGCTAGGGTTCTGGCGTTGTAGCTCACCCGAGCAGCCTTTTTCGGAAGCCTCGATGGAAGCTGGAGCTGAGTCCAATGCCTCCAAGGAGCAGAGTCTTGTGGAGCCGTCTTCCAAAGAATCTGCCAGTCTTGATGCAGGGGCAGAGACTTCTTCTCAGGAAGCTACACCTGAAGCCACCGTGGAGGAGAGTGATGCATGTGGGGCAGGCTTAACCTTGTGCAAGGAAGACTGTGTGGACTTGCAGGCTAACTCTACTCATTGCGGTGCATGTGGCACTGTCTGTGGCAAAGGTTCTTGGTGCGTGGCTGGCCAATGCTCCACTCCCACAACCATGTCCAACTCGATTGACGATGCGATGGCTGCGGAGATGAAAGCGCAAGGTCTGGTGGGTCTTGCTGTGGGTGTGGTAAAGGATGGAAAAGTCCAGTACCTCAAAGGTTACGGTGAAGAAGACCAAGACAACAAAGTCTCAGTCGTTGCGGAACAAACGATGTTTCGTTGGGCATCGATCTCGAAGACGTTCGCGGGTATCGTTGCCGTGGGTCTGGAAGATGAGAAAAAACTGGATCTGGATGTTACTCTTCAAGCCTATTTTTCGGAGTACAACAAACCTACGGAGGTTCTTACTTCGTGCAAAGAAGATGTCACGATTGAAGGAAAGACGTACAAGTGCGAAAGTGGCAAAGTTCTCTTGCCTCTTAAGCCTGAGGAGCAGAACATCACATCACGTCAACTGCTCGGTCACTTGGGAGGAATTCCTCATTACACAAACGGTGTTGGAAACCCAACACCTCCCACCAAAGAGACCAACGATCCTGCCATCAACACAGGGATGGAGTGGGCGGTCAAAAAGTACTTGATGATCAAACCTCTTATCGGTCTTCCAGGGCAAGGATATAGCTACACAACCTTTGGCTTCAATCTGTTGGGTGTGGTTCTGGAGAAAGCTGGTGGACAGTCTTTTGATGCTATGGTCCAAGCGCGGATTGCCAAACCTGCAGGGATGACCACCTTGCAGCCCGATTACGAGTGGAAAAAAATACCCCATCGTGCTGTTGGGTACTTTAAGTTGGGAGAGACGATTGCCAACCAGGGAAGCAGCGATGTGAGCTGGAAACTAGCGGGTGGTGGGTACATCTCCACGGTCCGAGATATGGCATTGTATTGTGCGGCGCTCACAAAAACGACAGTTCTATCGGCGGCACAAAAACAACGCGCCTGGACCCGACAAAAAACGACAGGTGGGAACTCGATTTCGTATGGGTTGGGCTTTTCGATTGGTCGCCGTAACAACCGAGACTACATTGGTCACAGTGGCTCCCAACAGAAAACCTTGACGCAACTTCGGTTGTATCCCGCTGACAACCTGTGTGTTGTGTTGATGACGAACTCTACGTACGCGAAGACGGCGACCCTACGCAATCAGTTGGAAGATCTTGCCCGCAAGTAGTGCTGTACCTTTTGGTGAAAACCTCGTATGCTTCTGGTTTCTGTACTGGTATGACCAAAGTTGTCCAAGGAGCTACCCATGTTTTCGCGCTGGTCCCTGCTTGTTGCGCTGCTTGTTCTTGCTTCCGGAATGGTTGGTTGCAAGGATGCGAAAAAAGAAGCCCTGCAGCTGAAACGATGTGAACGAAGCCGTTGCACAAAGCCCAACAAATGTCTCAAAGGCCCCACGGGTAACTACTGTGTTGCGCTTTGCAAGGCCGACAAAGATTGCCCCGGCGACTTGTTATGTACGGGCCGCTACGGTGGCTGGTTGGGGCTGTCGGACAAAGGTGGCTACTGTCGTCGTGCAAGCTCTGGCTTGGGAGAGTCCTGCAAAGGGATTGAGCAAGGCTGCAAACGTGGGCTGGGTTGCTTTCGCGGGAAATGTTACAACCAATGCAAATCCCACGACACCTGCGGGAAAAAAGAGGCCTGTGTACCGATTGTTACGAAAAAGCTCGTGGGTCGAGGCAAAAGTTTGTACAAAGTTTGTCTGACTGCAACCCTTCGGAACGGCGACCGCTGTGGGAAGAGAGTCAAAGGTTTGTGCCAACGCAACTTGGTGTGCGCAGAGAAACGTTGCCTGCGTCCCTGCAAAAAGGACAGCCAGTGTCGCACGAACCAACGCTGTCGTGGCTACCATCGGTCGTACCTCGTTGGTGCCGGCTTTCAAAGCTTCAACTACTGCGTGAATGCTACACAGAAGGAAGGGGAATCCTGCGGGCGAAAGCGCGCTGCTTGTGTTCGAGGGCTTACTTGTATCAGCCGAGTCTGTCGCAAGATCTGCAAGTCGGCTTCCGGTTGTGGTGAGGAACAAAAGTGCATTGGCGCTGGCTTCAATAACCCCTTCCGCACCTTTGGAAAGCCCGATTTTCGCTACTGTCTTGACGCGACCCGAGAGGAAGGGGAGAGGTGTGGAACCACCAAGACGGTTTGCAAGCACAAGCTCTATTGCTGGTACGGTCGATGTCGGCGTCCTTGTCGTCGGAGTCGAGATTGTACGGGGCGTCGTCGTTGCCGCGGTCGGTATTGGAAGAACAAGTACATGAAGGGAGTCGGGCGTCCCGATTATAGGTACTGCCGATAGCTTCGCCCCCCTAAAAAGAAAAACCCAACCTTGGCGAAAGGCTGGGTTGATGTTGGGGGGAGAGACCTCTTTGAGGTGGAACACGACGGTTTGTTGGAGTCGTGGATACATTCGTACCCCCGACGCCGAGGTGGGATTGGGGTGTTGAACCCAATGGTCTTGGCTTTGGTTCTTCACTCCAAAGAGCCTCTTTCCTTGCCCTACTTGTTCGTAACCCCCCACACTCTCATCACAACTTTTTCCCAAAAAAATCATCAATTCGTTGTTGGCTCTCATTATCGCTCTGATCTGCAAGCGTTTGATAGGTGTTGCTTTGTTCCCATTGCTCCAGGTTGGGGAGCGTTTGGGTCAGAACGTACTCTTCCCACTCGATGGGGTGCTCGGATCGCAGGAGAGCTTGTAGAGATGTCGTGGACAGCCTACGAATGGGCTTGCCGTCCGTACTACTGCGTTGCACGACGCGCTTCTCATGAGGCTCATGCACGGACAATTCGATCGGAAACACTCGCTCCAAATGGACATGTTGGTACGTGCAAAATGTATTGTTCTTGCGGATTAAGACCTCGTCGGTCTCGTACGACCAGCCTTGCTGTTCCAGGCAGGCCTCCAACGATTCGAGCGAGTCTGTGAACACATGGATGTCAATGTCACTGCCTCTTCGAACATGACCTGTACTCACGGAGCCAATCAATCCGGGCGAGAAGTCTTTGAGAGCCTGCATGGTTTCTAACGCAATCACTCGCATGGCAAACAGCCGAACGCTTCGTTGCTCTCCTTCGTGGAAGCTCGCGAGCTGGAGCAATGCCTCGCGGATTTCTCCGTTGGAGGGGAGGTCATGAGGTCTGTGTCTAAGGGCTTTGGCGTTTCCTTGTCCCAAAAGGCGTCGGGCTGCTATTTGTTTGGCGGTGAAGTACTCTTTCACGTCTTCTTCGTACATCAAGCGCGCAGCTTCTTGGGCCAAACTCTTTCGTCGGTTCCATCGTTGTTTGGTTTTCATGTGATTCGGAGTGGCTTTGATGCAAAGCGTCTGAGGTGAGTGGTGGATGGGAGGCTGTGACGTAAGGAAGGAGTGCGTCGTGAAGTTTGCGCAAGGCTCCTCCCACCCGTTGTCCGTTCCGAACAGTCCCATAGATTCGTTTTTGTACGACTTGCTGTGAGATTCCCAATCTCCGGGCGATGTCGCCTTGAGACAGTCCTTCAAAGAAGAACAGAAAGATGGCTTCTCGTTGTTTGTCTGTCAGCACGGATTCTACGGCGTGATGAAGGGCTTGGGTGAGCTTGTCCCCGAAGGACTCTTGCGAAGGGTCTTGCCCTCCGACAGTGTCTGCTGTGGGTGTCGCTCCCCAAAGTCCTCGTGAGGATGCGTAAAGGTCGAGCTTTTCTGAAAGAACGAGGCGGTACGAAAGCGGTGGCTCGTCGGTGCCTATGCCGTAGGTTTTGGAAGGTTGGACGTTGTAGGGCGTTGGTTTCTTAGAGTCTCTCCTTGTATTCATGGTGTTCATCGGCTGGGCCGTTCGTGAGGGGGTTGGCAAACAAGTCTTCCATGAGGATTGCAACTGCTTCTTCAGGTGATGGGACGTCTGCAAAGGGGTCACGCCCGGCTTTGTCCCAGGTTCTTAAGGTCTCTAGATCTTGCAAAAAGGGTGTGCCGTGCCAGCGTTGGCGGGTTCGTTTGGGGTGATGCAACAGATCCATGTGGTGACGAACCAGCTGAACGATTCGTTCGGACAACAGGCCGCTCAACCACTCGGCTCCCCGTTCTGCGTGTTGGTACGTTCCTTCGGCCTTTCCGATGTCATGGAAGAGCGCCGCCGCCCAGAGTTCTGGGTCGTTGGAATGAGCCATCGCATGGGCAAAAACCTGAAGGCTATGAAACAAGGCGTCGCCTTCTGGGTGGTGGTGAGGGTCCTGCTGTACACCATCCAAAGCATAGAGCAGGTCGAGAAGTTCGTCTTCCAAATGAGGGTCAAACATGAGGCTGTTCAGAGAGCACAGAGTGTGTGCTCAAGGGCGTTTTGCGCAAACAAATGGGTTGTATCCAAGCACCGAATGTGTGGTGTGCTCACTTAATAGGAAAAGTCACACCCACCTTCTCCAAAAAATGTTGGGCATCCTCTTCCGTGTTGTCAAAGGATGTGACCAAACGGACTTGGTGAAGGGTATCGTTCCAGGTGTAGAAGGGGAAGGTTACGTTGAGCTCTTCGATCAAGGATGGCGGAAAGGTCGCGAAGATCTGATTGGTCTGGACGGGAAAAGAGATGTCTATTTCGGGATGTTGGGAGAGTCCTTGGGCCAGCAGTCTGGCAATACGATTGGCCTGGCTCGCGTTTTTGTGCCAGATCTTATCTTTCAGAAAGGGGATGTACTGAGCAGCGATGAAGCGCATCTTGGAGGCAAGCTGTAGGCTTTCTTTGTGCAGGTAGTCAAACTCGTGGGCCAGCTCGGGTCGAAGGAAAACAATCGCCTCACCAAACATCAATCCGTTTTTCGTTCCGCCAAAAGAGAGCACATCGACACCTGCCTCCGTGCTGGCTTCTGCGAGAGACAAATCGAGGCTGGCGGCGGCATTAAACAAACGGCAGCCGTCCATGTGCAGGTACAAGTCGTTGTTGTGGCAGTAGTCCGCCAGGGTCTTGACCTCATCGGGTGTGTAGATGACTCCAAGTTCTGTCGGTTGGGTGATCGAAAGGACCTTGGGTTTTGTCGCGTGGTGACCCCAGTAAGACTCCCGTTCCACCGCGTGTTGTACCGTCTCCAGCGAGAGCTTGCCGTCGTGGCTTGGTAGAGCCATGACTTTACAGCCTGTATGTGATTGCGCTGCGCCTGTCTCGTGGATGTAAATGTGCGAGTGCTCCGAGCATACAATCGAGTGATAGCTTCGTGTCATCGCTCGAAGGGAGAGCACGTTGGCTGCGGTCCCGTTGTACACAAAATAGACCTGACAGTCTGGCCCAAACTCCTCGGCAAAGAGCTGCTTGGCTTCGTTGGTGAAGGGATCATTGCCATACCCAGACACATGCCCTGTGTTGGCTTGTTGGAGAGCCTCCATCACTTCTGGGCAAACCCCAGAGTAGTTGTCGCTTGCAAAGGTTCGTTGCATGGTTGTGTCTTCGGTGTTGGGTTGGGTTTGGCTACAGAGCCGGGTGAGGTTTGGAAGGTTTGAGCTTGGTTGGGCCAAGCTTACTTGTTGAGGGTCGCGCCGAGGCTACGCCAGAGGACGCTGGAGAGCAGGGCTTCACTTGGGTCGCCTGAGCCCACAACTCCCGCGCGCTTGGCTAACTCCATCGCAACATCTTTGCCGCCCCATTGAGCTGTTCCTTTGATGGCGGACGAGTTGGAGCTGCGCCACAGATGCTCCAAGGCTTCTCCCACACCATCGCGCCATACTTCGTGTTTGTTGAGGCTCTCAATGACGTTTCGAGTGTACGCAGCCGTACCTCGCTTCACGAGGTTGCCTGCGAGGATCTCTGCTGCCTGGCCTGCGATGTTTTCTTCAAAGTACTTGGAGCCGATCTCCAAAATGAGCTGCTCTTGGCCGACCGCTTCCACCAAAGCAGAGCTAACATCACTGGCGCCTTCGCCAAGAACTTTGACCCCAGCTTCGTACAATTCGGTGCGGGAGAAGGTTAGCTCTTGTGCGTCAACCACACGTTGCCCCAGACCCATCTTGATTTGGGCCATCGTCGCGCCGCTGACTTGGGTTCCCAGTTGAAGCGCAGACAGCGTAATCGCCCAAGCCTTCGCACCTTTGCCTGCAGAGGTTGCTGTTTCGTCCAGGACCTTAAGCACCGCTTCGCTGAACTCACTGCTCCAGGTCTCTTCGTCAGCGATGGTCCGGGTTGCCGCCTTCACTCCGCTGAAAGCCGCTCCTTTGACTGCACCGGTCAGCGCGCTTCCTGCTACCTTGTGTACCACGGTTTTCTTGAGGAACTCCCGGCCTGCTTTTTGGAGGGAGTCTTCCACGGCTTTTTCCAAAAGCTCCTGTGTCACGCTTTGGCCGGACTCCTGGAGAGCTTTCCTACCCAGCGCCATCAAGCCTTTGCGTGAGATGTCTTGACCTTGTGCGGCCAACGCTTGTTTGCCAAGCGCGCTGTAAAGGGCATCTCCTGCTTTGCCCATCGCGACGGTGGCGAGGCCTTCTCCTGCACCAATTACAAAGTCTTGAGCGGCCTGAAGACCTGTGATGTCGTACGAGTTGCCGATGAGCACATGCTTGGTCATGACCTTGGTGGTTCCGGCGCTTGCAGCCACAAGCGCTGCTGCTGGCAACGTCGCCATTCCGGCAGTTGCGACCGAAGCTGCTGCTGCAACCGACATGGTGGCAATGCCTGAAACCGTTGTTGCCGTGGAGTCTTTTTGGTCACGGTAACGCTGGGACAATTTGTCGATGCTTTGTTCTTTTTCGGTCACTTGCTCCGAGGCATCGGTGGAAGAGATGGCACCCTTCTTGGCCTGTTTGTACACGTGCCGAAGCTCTCGAAACTCCTGGTCGATGTGCTTGCCTGTGCTGACGAACACGTCCATCACAGAGTCGCTAATATTGGAGGCGAGAGTTCCCGAATCACGCTCGCGAAGCATGCGGTCTTCCACTCGTTCAACATGCTCACGGAGGGAGGCCGGCGGTGGAGCGAGGAGGTCTTGGGCCTTCCAGAAGTCGCGCTTCCCCAGCTCGCTACGTAGATCATCAAGGAGGTTTGTGCCGTAGTCAGCCAGGTAGTCTGCTTGTAGCTCCACTCGCTCTTCGGGGCTGAGATCTTCCAACGCTTCAAACAGCAAGTCTTCGTCGGTTCCTCTCCCCGCCATGGCAAAGTGAAGTTGCTCGGTACGGGTGAGTTCCCCGTGTTCAAGGAGAATCGACACACGCTCCAAGTCGTGGCTGGATAGAGCTTTGTTCAGCTTGCTCATCCACTCCTCATTGCTAGCGAGCGCCTGGCGTTCTTCTGGAGTGGCGTTGGCGATTGCGTCAAACACTTCGTCTTCTCGTGTGCCTACGCCAACAGTGGCGACCTCAAGTTTTTGCTCCAGGCTGAGTGTCCCACTCTCCATCATGTAGAGAGCCTTCAACTCGTTGGCTCCGCTTAACTTGGAGCGAAGGGTTTTGCTGAGAGACTTCCCGTATTTGTCGGAAAAGTCCTTGTCGAGAGTCGAACGCTCTTCGTCAGTAACTTGCGCCAGGGCTTGGAACAAGTCTTCAGGGTTGAGCTTCTTCTCATCGAGCAAATAGTGAAGTGATTCCAGGGTGCTGAAGGAGCCATTCTTCAACAGGATCTCGGCTTTCTCTAGCTCTTTGCCTGAAAGTTCGCTCCGAATGTGACCGTCCAGATTGCGTCCGTACTTCTCCTGGTATTCGGTGCGGGCTTCAGAGAGGTCATTGAGGCTGACACCGTTCAGCGCCTTAAGTATGCCTTCTTCGTTGCTTCCAAGTCCACGCATGTGACGGTTCAAGGTCTCGGCGAGGCTGAGTTTTCCGTTCGCAATCAAGGAACGAACTTCGGCGAGTTGGACTTTGTTGAGTTCGTCTTTGAGGCGGGGCTCCAATTCTCCATACTTTTTCTCAAAGTCTTGGATGGTTTGGGTACGTTCTTCGGGAGGCTTACCGTCAAACACATCCATGACAGCTTTCACATCTGTTCCCCAGCCTTCCATCGCGATGTGAAGCTGATCGGCAGAGGAGATGTAGCCTTTTTCCAAGAGGGCAAGAGCCTTGGCCTCGTCACTCCCGCGCAACTCTTTCTTGAGATCTTTGGGAAGCTCTCGCTTGTAGAACTCTTTGTATTGCTCTTGCATCTCCTGGAGCTGCTCGGGTGATTTGCCTTCCAAGGTGAGGAAGATGGCCTCCTTGTCTGTGCCGATCCCTTTCATTGCCGCTCGCAAAACGTCGGCATCTGTAAGAGTTCCATGGTTAAGCATGGCCATCGCAAAGAGGAGTTCCTTGCCGCTGTGTTCACTCTTGATATCGGAGCCCAAGGTCCGGCCTGTTAATTTGTGGTAGGCGATTTGGATGTCGTTTCTCTCTGATTTGGTCGTACCGTAGAGGGTATCCAGAATGGCCTTCTCGTCGGTGCCGAGTCCCTTCATCGCCAAGTGAAGCAGCTCGGCGTCACGTTGTCCGGATGGAAGTTTGTCGCCTTTGAGAAGTACCCCTACTTTTTGTAGATCGCTTCCGCTCAACTCCATTTGCAACATGACATCAAGCGGCTGGCCGTACTTGGCCGAAAAGTCGTCCATGATCATATCGATCTCTTCGGTGGTTCGGTCCCGAAGCACACGGAAGATCTCTTTCTCGTTGGTGCCGGCTCCTTCAAACGCTTTGTGCAGTCGCTCGGCTGCGCCACGTGTTGTGACTTTGGGGTCTTCTCGATAGAGGGCGCTGTTTCCTCCCTCAGAAGATGCATGGATCTGAAGGCGAAGGAGGGGGTTGATGCGAGAGGACCGGGGGTTGCCTTGGCCAGCCTGAGGCAGACTTCCCACCTCCCCGTTGGATTCGAGTGAGGATGTCTGGGTTTCAAATCCATGAGCTTGTTGAAAGTCTTCGGGTTCCAAGGTCACATCTGCCGATGATACCTTCTTGGAGGTTACCGGATTGGATGTGGAATCTTGGGCTGACGGAAAGCCCGCAACTTTTGACTGGATGGAGGGGGTGTTTCGTTCAAGCTTGCTCACGCTTTTTCCTCACAACTACCGAATCAATGGCACAAGGGGTGATGGAAACCATTCCCCAGAGAAATCAACTACGTCCAAAAACGTTGTCTTATACCATACAACGCAAGGTATTCCTAGGTTAATCCACGTCTCAGCCCCCACAATCTTTAAGGAAGATTCTTCCTTGTGTCATCGCCAGCAAATCTTGAAGCAAAAATCGCCCGAAGTCTGTGCTCCGCGAAAGATGCAGTCAACTTCTTCCGCAAGAACAAGTAAACGTCAGGATGACATTCAAACATTTGTTTCATAGGCGCCTGAACTCTCAATCGAGAGTTCGGGCGTTTTTGTGTTTTAGGTGTGGCTTGAAACAGAGGGAAGGGAGTCCGAAGAGAGTGTGACTTTGAAGTCGATGTGGGTCTTATCCGAGGATGCGAGCGCGGACTTTGCTGGCGGCTTCAAAGGCTGACACTTGGCCGTTGCCGTTGGTGTCAAGGCCGCTGTTCTGGCGGTATTGTATCGAGGGGCTGCTGAACAGCACGTGGTTCGGACCTTTGCCGACGGCAGCTGGCCAGAGCACCGCCATATAGGCATCTTCCACTGAGTTCATCTTACCAGCGTAGGGCTTGAGATACTTTTCCACGTAGTCGAGCTGTTGCATCGGGTCCATGCGGGCCAACGCGTCGGTGCTGGTTCCAAGGCCGCGAGCGGTGCTTGGCATGAACTGAATCAAGCCCGTTGCGCCGGAGGTACGGTTGCGGATGGAGGGGCTGAAGGAACCGCCTGTTTCAAAGCTCATCACGGCCATCAAGTGTTGTGGGTCCATACCCAAGCGATCGGCAATGTCGGCCACTTTCTGTCGGAATTCTGGGGTTGTGTTTTCCATCCCTGCAACGCGTCCAATGCGAGCGTCTGCTGGGCCGTTGGCTCCTGGAGTGGGAGCGTTTGGCTGGGCCGGTGCATTGGGATCGGTGGGCGCGTTGGGTTGACCTGGAGTTGTCGGGCGGTTGGGACGCTCCACGGGGCGGGGTCCTGCGTTGGGGTTGACATTGTTGGGATCCATCAGCGCGCGAAGCGTCTCGGGTCCCACAACACCATCCACACGGCAGCCGGTTTGACGCTGGAAGTTGCGAACGGCTTCTGCTGTTTTGGGGCCAAAGGCACCGTCAACGGCGAGAGGAGGCTGAGCGCCTGCAGCGTTCAACACATTCTGTAACTCCGAGACCATCGCGCCATTGCGGCCGCGCTTGGCGTATCGACCGTTTTCAATGTTTTGTTGCAACGCAGAGTTTGCAAGCGGCGACGAGGCTGAGCGTTGCACGCCGGGGCGTGGAGCAGCGGTGCTGGCTGTGAGTGTGTTTTCCGTGTTGGTGGAGAAGCTATCGTTCACACGAGGGGTACTGGTGGGGGCGTTGGTTCGTGTGGTGGTTGTCGAGGGGTTCTCTCTGTTGAGAGCAACGTTGTTATCGACGGCTGGACTGGGGCTGCTACCAATGCGACTCATTGAAAGTACTCCATACGTTCCGTGAAAAGAAAGCGATTGTTGTTGGTTTGTGGTGTCTCGACCGTGATCGAGATCACAGAGTACTTTCAGTATCGGGAAAGGCCGCTCGATGGTTGCTCAAAAAATGTGTTTGCTTTGTTATGGGGCACGCAAGTTCCATCCCTACCAAGGAAAACAACACCAGGAAGACACCCATGTACAACACGATACCCACAGGGTTTGGACCATTGCCGCAAAGGGTTACAATGTGCAGAAAGATGCCCTGAAGTCCAAGGACATGGAGAACAATTCCTGTCGCAAACATCCGCCGAGACCATTTGGGAAGCCTTCTCACCACGGGCTTCCGTTCCAAGTCGTGCATCACAATCCTCATCTTATGTTTGTGTGTTTGGATTGTATGCTCTCTGCGAACGACGTTCCTTTTGGCTTTGGGACTCGCCTTCTTGTTGTCTTTTCAAGAGTTGTCCCATGCTTGTACCTGACTTGATTGACTTCGACAGCGATGGCTTCAGGGTTGTCGTTGACGGTGATGACAGAGCGTTGTCAACGTGGTTGTCAGGGTGTGGGGTCTGGCTTTCGACGAAAGCGCTGAACGATGTGATGACGCAAGTCATCGATTAACGTGTAGAGGATTGGTACGACCAAGAGAGAGAGAATCACGGAGGACGTGAGCCCACCAATTACGGTGCGGCCGAGCGGCGCGTAGGGTAATCCGATGAACGTGGTCCCTCCCCAAGCCATAGGAAGAAGTCCACCTATGGTTGTCAGGGTGGTCATTAGGATGGGCCGAAACCGTTGGGAGCAGGCTTCCAATACAGCTTCGGAGCGTTCCATTCCTTCTTCGCGAAGCTGGTTGATTCGGTCAATGAGAACGATAGCATGGTTGACAACAATGCCAATTAACATCACCAGTCCGATGCTTGCCATCATATCGAAGGACGTCCCTGTTGCCCAAAGCATCCAATACACGCCGACGAAGGCAAAGGGAATGGAGAACAGGACGGACATGGGGAGCGCAAACGATTCAAACAGCATTCCCATTAAGAGAAAGACAAACACGATGCTCAACAACATCGCAAAGCGCTGGGCGTTTTCGTTCTTTCGTTTTTGGAAGTAGCGGAACCCTTTGCTCCAGGAGTACCCTTTGGGCATCGGGAAGCGCTCCATCACCTCGTTGAGTCGGATGTAAAGGCGGGCCAGGTCTTTGTGTACGGTGTTGATGTTGAGCTGCAAAAACGTCTTTCGGTTCAACCGCTGGATGGCGGTCGGTCCATACGAAAACTGACTTTGGGTGAGGTTCTGGAGGGGAATCATCGTGGGGTTGGCCCAGCTTGAAATGCCGAGCTGTCGAAGGCCATGAAGGGACTGGTTTTTGTCCTGTTGGTACTCCAGGCGAACCATGTAGCGGTGTTGATGGTACTTGAGGTTGCGAAGTCGCCGTCCTTGGAGAGCGTACGCCACGTTGCCACCTACCAAGGCCGCGCTCATTCTATACTTGAACGCCCACTTTCGGTTCAGTTGAAGCTGGACTTCGGGCTGGCTGTCTTCCTGGTTGTTGGTCTCAATCTTGGCAAAGACTGGATCTTGTTGAAGATGCTTCTCTAACTGTTTTCCCAGGTGGGTGAGTTGATAAGAGTCTGGACCGTACAGGAAGATGCTGATGCGTGCTCCTCCACCTCCGTCGATGCTTTGCCATCCAATTCTACGTGTTACCCCTGGTGCTTCTGGTAGCTTCGGAGCCAATGTGAGTTGGATGTCTCGCCGCGTGATTGCATGCTTTTGCGCAATGGGGTTCAGGTAAATATGAACGTTGGCCCACGCATGGCGCGCAAGATAGGTGGTGTACGCTCGGATTCCCCATTTTTCTTTGTAGCCATCCACTAGCTTCTCTACCTTCTTCATGTAAGCTAGCTTGGCTGCGATGCTATAATTCTTCGAAAAATGAAAGTTAAGGCGAAACTGGGAGAGTCGTGCGGCTCCATGGTCTGTGTACGGCAACCTCTTTTTTGGATACTGGTAGGTCAAAAACAGAGCGGTAGAGAGCAGCAAGACATCAAAGCGATGTGAGAGGAACCATCGCAGACATCGACGATAGACCTGTGTGATGCGGTCGAAGAAGGGCCACGGCTTCCCTGGATGGGTTCCAAGGAGCTTGGCTGCGCCCAGAGGCGTCACCAGCAGGGCCAGGCCCAGGCTTGCGACCAGCGCAATGAACACAGGGGTGCTCACTTTGCTCATGTGGAAGCGGAACGAGCGGTCTCCGCTCATTAATACCAGGGGCAAAAAGACGACAATGGTGGTTGCTGTCGCCATCAACACAGCGAGCGTGACCTCAGAAGTTCCGTTCAGGGCAGCTTCGTTGGGCGACATCCCTTGTTGTCTTAACCTTGCGATGTTTTCGACCACAACGATGGCGTTGTCGACAACCATCCCCACGCTGAGCATCAACCCCATCAAGCTAAACAGGTTGAGGCTTTCTCCAAGGAAGTAGAGCGTGGCAATCGTGATCAGCAGGGACAGAGGAATGGCTGTCATCACGAGGAGGGTCATTCGGAAGTGACGTAGGAACAACCCCAGAAAGAGAAGGGCAAAGACTCCACCCCACAACAAGGAGCCCTGAAGTTGCTCCAGAGACTTCTCAATGGTTTGTCCTTGATCGGTAAAGTGTCGGAGCTTAAATGTTTTGAGCGCAGGGTCTTTTTGAAACGCTGTCTGCAATAGCTTCCGAATCTTGCGAGTGACTTCGACTGTGTTGGCTTCCGCTCCTTTAAAGACACGTACAAAGATACCCGGTTTGCCGTCGATGCGAAGAAGGTGGTGGGCTGTGCTTGTTACAAACTTGACTCTCGCAACGTCCCGTAGCTTCACGTCTTTGGCGATGGGGTAGTTGCGCAAGTCTTCGAGGGTCCGGATCCTGTTGAAGGTCCTAACGTAGAAAACTTTCTGGTTCCCGCGAAGCTGGCCGCAAGGGTAGATCAAGTTGTCGCGTTGTAGCTGACGAATCAGCTTGTAGTTATTCAGCCGGTAGCTTTGTGCTTTGCGTCGATTGACTTCGATTCGGATGTACGCCCAGTCGATCCCCCAGATGCTAAGTTTGCTCACCCCATTGATCTGACGAATCGCTGAAAACAAGTGATAGTGGAGGATTCTGTAGGCGTCCAGTGTGTTCTTTTGCATCCGGATGCCAAAGTAAAGAATGGGTGCACTTTGTGGGTCCCACTTCCAAATAAAGTACCGTCTCGCTTCTTCGGGCAATTGGGGAAGGAGTCGCTCCAGCCGGTCTCGGAGCTGCTGGTACACTGTGGTCATGGGCGTTGTCCCATCAAACCGTAGGAGAAAGCCCCCGTTGTTTCCTCGCGCCCAGGTTCGCAAACGACGCAAGCCTTTCAGCGAAGCCATCACCCGTTCCCCAGGG
This sequence comes from Deltaproteobacteria bacterium, assembly GCA_006226375.1. Classification (GTDB taxonomy): domain Bacteria; phylum Myxococcota_C; class UBA6777; order UBA6777; family UBA6777; genus M3003. The sequence goes on from SBHC01000065.1 coordinate 131,142, forward strand.
CGAACAATCTTATCTTCTACTTCTTTGGGGGTCGCGCGATGGTACGGGATATGGACATAAAGGAACGGTAGCTGAAATCCAGAAGGATACAGTTGGTGTGCGATGCGTTGGTACGAGAGAACGCCCAAGGTTGTCAGCGCCAAAGCGATCATCCAAACCGTGACAGGACGGGCCAGAGCAAACGCTGGGATCCACCGGCCCAAAGAGGTGAGGGGCTGGCTGGGGTTGGGTTGGTTCTCCATGGCAACCCCTACGCCGAGTTCTTCTGGCGTTGGGCTCGCTCTGCTGCGGCCCAGCGTTGGTGGAGTTGGCTTCGGTTTTCAGGGTAGGTCTCTTCCAGCATGTGCATACTGGAGATACGGTCGGTGCGAAAGTGACGGAACTCCTCGCGTAACTCGCACCAGGCCGCGAGCAAACGTGCGGTGTCAAAGTAGGCAATCGTAATGGGCCATACCACGCGGACTGACGAACTCTCGTTCAGATTGGTGTAGTGCAAGCGGAGCTTTCGTTGGTTGCGGATGGCCTCTCGGATCTGCTCCATGTTCACGACTTCTTCGTTGGCCTGACGACCAGGTACCGCGATGCTTGTTGCGTTCAAAATATGCGGTCGTAGCTCGGCCGGCACCACCTCTACAATTTTGTTCACGAGGTCTCGGGCGCTGCGTTGGAGAGCGGAGTCCCCTTGCGCTTTGACCCACTGGGCACCCAACACAACCACCTCCAGTTCATCGGGCGTTAGCATCAAGGGGGGCATGTCATAGCCTCTACCCAGGATGTAGCCAATTCCGGCTTCTCCTTTGACTGGAACTCGTTGCGCAATAAGCTCCGCAATGTCTCGGTAGATCGTCCGGACGGAGGTCTCTAGCTCTTCAGACAGTTGTTGGGCTGTGACTGGGCGTGTTGCACCACGCAAGATCTGGATGATCTGAAACAGCCGCTCGGTTCGTCGCACAGTCGCCTCATTGGTTGGGTTCCTGGAGAAGGTTGTTGCGATACGTTCTCTATTTGACGGGCTTGTCTATGGGATGTCAAGGCGAGGCTAAGGACTTCCCGAAAGACCATTGTCATCTAGGCTATGATGTGGACTAATTCCCTGGGTCTGAAGGTTAGAGAAGTATTCTACTGTTTGAAACCCTTCCTATCGAGGAGAGTATGGTATGGCAATTACCTTGGATTTCTCAGGGCAAACCGTTGTCGTGATTGGCGGGACCAGTGGCATCAATCGAGGTGTCGCAGAGTCGTTTGCACAACATGGGGCAAAGGTGGCCGTGGCCAGCCGCTCCAAAGACAAAGTCAACGACACCGTCGCCAAGCTTAAGGAACTGGGCGCGGATGCTATGGGCTTTTGCGCTGATGTTCGCGATGTCGAAGCGGTCAAGGCGGGCTTAAAGCAGGTGCATGATGCGTTTGGTGACTTTGACTGTCTTGTGTCTGGGGCTGCTGGGAACTTTCCTGCCATGGCCAACGGGATGTCCCCGAACGGCTTCAAAGCAGTCGTGGACATTGATTTGATGGGAACCTTTCACGTGATGCAGTCGGCGTTTCCCTTCTTGAAACAGCCGGGAGCTAGCGTGATTAATATATCGGCCCCTCAAGCGTTCCTTCCGATGATGGCGCAGTCTCATGTGTGCGCTGCGAAAGCTGGGGTGGATATGATCACCCGGTGCTTGTCCTTGGAGTGGGGTCCGCTGGGGATACGTGTGAACTCTGTTTGCCCAGGACCCATCGACAAAACAGAGGGAATGAGCCGACTCGCACCGACCCCGGAAATTCGTCAGCGAACGATTGATTCTGTGCCGTTGAAGCGCTTTGGACTTCCCGAGGACATTGGAAACGTTTGTCTGTTCCTGGCTTCACCGCTGGCAAGCTACGTCAGCGGGACGATCTTCCCTGTGGATGGGGCCTGGTCCCAAGGTGGCTGTGGAGATATGCAGGTGGGTCTGGCGAAGTTCTTTGAATAGGGGTTGGAGTCAAGCCAGTGAAAGTGAGGTCGCCTGCGTTTCTTTTTCATCGGGAGGCTCTAAGAGATGGGTCGTCAGTGGAGCAACTCAGGCTCTACATTTGAGCAAGAAATAGGGCACATCTCTCCTGAAGAGATGCAGCGACGCTACGATGTAACGATAAGCGGTACGTGATGGGTGTGAGTTCTTCTACCAGGATTTGCGTTGTGATTGGTGGGAGAGCGTAGAGGTGAGGTTGGCTACTGCCAGCGGGCGTAAGAACCCAAGTTGTGGACTTGTGTGAATCCCTTCTTCTCCAACACTTTTTGAGCTTGTGAACTTCTCATTCCTGACTTGCAATACAAGATGATGGGCTTGTCGAGAGGTTCCAACTCTTGGGATCGTTGGCCGATATTGCTCACAGGAATGTTGATGGCTCCTGGAAGATGGTTCAGGGAAAACTCACTCATTGAGCGAACGTCGACAAGCCGCCCACCTTCGGAAAGGAGCTTCTTCGCTTCTTCTACTGAGATCCACTTTCGGCGTTGACTGATATACACTGCCAACACAACCCCCAAAGCTATCCATATTGCCAGACCGCTGGTGTCCATGTCTTGTCTCCGAATCGTTGAACGATGAAAGATGTCGCGAAAACGACGTATCCTTGGTGTACAACGTTTCGGTTCCACCGTCTATAGCATGGTACAGTGCGGGTGTGGTTGTAGACCGTTGGTAAGTCGCTCTCATGAACCTCACCCCTATTCGCTACGCTTCTTTTCCCCTCTCTTCACATCATCCTCGAACGCTACATGAAGCTCCCTTAGGTTTCTGCTTGTTCAGGCTCCAGGTTTTGGGGGGAGAGATGCCTGGAAGCCTCGGAGTTCGCTGATCTTGCCAAACCAGCTTTGGATGTTGGCTTGTTTTGGCATCGCTTGGGCGAGACCCAGGTGAAAAATCATGGATGCCATCGATAGGTCTGCAATGGTCGGGCGCTCTCCTGCGAGGAAGGGCTGTTGTTCCAGGGCAGCATCAAGGATGGGCAGCCTCTCTGCGAGTTGTTGATGCCCTCGCTCGATAGCGACCTTGTCTCCTTGTTCTCCGAGAAAGACTGTGTTGAGGACGACATCCACCACAGGTGCCGAGAGCCGACATTGTCCCCAATCCAGCCATTGTTCCACGGCTGCGCGGGCTTTGAGTTCTTCCGGATACCACTGCGTTAAGTTGTGCTTTACACAGAGGTAGCGGAGGATCGCGTTGGACTCATGGATCTTGATGTCACCATCCAACAGAGTCGGGACCTGTCCGTTCGGGTTGATGGCGAGATACGCCGGGGAGCGAAATTCTCCTTTGCCCATATCGATCAGTTTGCTTTCATAACGCAGCCCAACTTCTTCCAATAGAGAGACAACGCGGCGAGCATGCTGGGAGAATGGGGAGTGATACAGTGCGTACATGGGAACCTCCAAGTGTGTTGTTTGTGAACAAGAAGCTTGTAGGAAGAGACTCTACAGGAGGGCTCCTGACAACGTACTGTCAGGAGTGAATCAAACATTGAAAAAAGCTCATTGAATAGTTGTCGTGAAACGCGAACGATGGAGTTGCTTGCGTGGATGGGATGGGGTACAGTTGTGAATAGGATTCTTAGTTTTTGATGAAATAACGAGGCTGAGCTTGATGGTCCGACTCTCCAACTGGATGGTAGGGAACCGAGTATGATTTCGATTCTGGCGATGCCGCCACAGCACTCCGAAGTAAAGACCTGTCTACAGAGTGTGTGGCAACGAAGCCACACCGAGATGGAGTGGTGCGATGCTTACGAGCACATCGAAGGCGCTCTTGAAGGACGCCATCGAGCGTTGGTGTTGCTGTGTGCTCCCCCCAATCCCGCAGACGAGAGACTGTTCCTGCGGACCCTTCGGTATGTGATCTCACAAAGTACAGCTGTGGTCGCTGTTTGGTCGGAAGAGGTCTCGGAAGAACAATGGGACTGCTGGGCTCAAGTGGGTGTCGAAAACATTTTGCACGCAGGGATGTTGCCCCACGAATTGCCCGTCAGGTTGCGGTGGATCTTGTCTCACGCGATGGAGCGTGGCCAGTCGTCGATGCGAGCAGATCGGGCGGAACTCGCCGTGAAAGGTCTCCCTCCGCTGATGGAGCAAGCCATTGACGGTATTTTTATCAGCGATAGGGATGGTCGTTACATCGACATCAACCGGGCTGCTTGTGAGATGCTTCATTACACCCGAGATGAGCTCTTGGGGATGAAAGTGTCTGATGTGATTCACCCCGAAGATCTGCTGCTGACGCCGCTTCGTCAGTCGGTCATTAAGGGCGGGTCGTCGGTTCGTACAGAGCGACGGATGCTTCGGAAAGATGGGGCTCCGATCACGATAGAGTTCAGCGCTCACATGCACGAAGATGGCAGGATTGTTGCCTTTGCCCGAGATATTTCCAGGCGTCGTGAGGCGGAGTTGGCGCTGCGTCAGGAGCGTGACCGTGCCCAAGCCTACCTCGATTTGGCCGGCGTTATGTTTGTGTCGCTCGATCCCGATGGTGTTGTCACCCTGGCCAACGACAAAGCCTGTGAGTTGTTGGGTTTTGACGAAGATGAAATGGTAGGGCGCAATTGGTTCACGACGTTTGTGCCAGAGCCCTTTCGAGAGAACTCGCTTCAAGCGTTTCTCCAAAGCGTTCAGTCCGGTCGGTTGGGGAGTATGGAACGTGTGGAGGATGCTGTTCTCACTCGTGATGGCTCCATCCGGTATGTTATGTGGAACAATGCCTTGCTCCGTGAGATTGACGGGCGTGTGTCAGGTCTCCTCGGCTCAGGTGAAGATATCACCGAGCAACGACGTGCTGAAATGGCCCTGCGTGCCAGTGAAGAGCAGCTACGAACCACCCTTATGAGCATTGGTGATGCTGTGATTGCTACGGATCTACAGGGTCACATTGTTGAGATGAACCACGTGGCCGAGCATCTCTCAGGGGTGAATGCATGCGACGCTCGGGGCTCTTTGTTTTCCCAGGTGTTCGATGTTCTTGATGAGTACACCCACCAGCCCGTTCCTGATATGGTGTCTCTTGTGTTGGGGCAGGAAGAGGTGGTGGATCGGACGCATAACATCTTGCTTCAGCATCGGAATGGCTCCCTTCGTCCTGTTGCAGAGCGAGGCTCTCCCATTCGCGACAACAACGGAGAGATCACAGGGGTGGTGGTGGTTTGTCGTGACCGGAGTGAGGCCAGGCAAGCCGAACAAGCGGAGTGGGCCAGGGCTGCAGCTGAAGCATCCAACCAGGCCAAGTCGGAGTTTCTGGCCATGATGAGTCATGAGATTCGAACTCCGCTGAATGCCGTCGTCGGAATCACAAGCTTGTTGCTCTCGGCGTCTCCCTCGTTGGAACAAAGAGAGTACGTTGAAACGCTCCATGGTGCGGCACAAACGCTGCAAACGTTGCTTAACGATATCCTTGATTTTTCCAAGATTGAAGCTGGCAAGCTCGACATGGAAAACGCGCCTTTTCATGTCCGGCATACCATCGAAAATGTCTCGGTGTTGCTCGCTGAGAAGGCCCACCGTAAGGGCTTGGAGTTAGCGGTTTGGGTGGATCCCAACCTCTCAATGAAGGCCGTCGGGGATGCGAGTCGTCTGCGCCAAGTCCTCACCAACCTTGTGGACAATGCGATTAAGTTTACTGAGCAGGGTGAGGTCTTGATCTCTGCGGAGCTTGCGGAAAAACGTGAAGGGGAGTGGTTCATTCGGTTTGAGGTCCGCGACACTGGAATCGGTATGAACGAGGAGCAACGCAACACTGTGTTTGAGCCTTTTGCCCAGGCCCACCGCGGCACCTCCCGCGAGTTAATGGGGACAGGGTTGGGGCTTGCGATCTCCAATCGATTGGTCCACTTGATGGGCGGAACCATGGGAGTGGAGAGTACCCCTGAGCAAGGAAGCTTGTTCTGGTTTACGGTTCGTTTGCAAACCACAGTAGACGAAGATGCTTCCCTTCTCGATTTCTCGTCCTGGCCGGAGCTACGCATGTTGGTGGGGCTGCGTTACCCCCTCGCGATGGAAGCGTTGAGCCACCTGCTTCACTCCTGGGGTATCGGTCATGACCTTTGTTGCGAGTCAGATATCCTCTCACAAGTTGAGGAGTCTTTGGAACAAAAGGAACCTTACGATCTTGTGTTGCTCGATGCAGAAATGGAGGAGACATCGGGCGTTGATGTTGCTCGCAAGCTCCGGGCCTTGGGCGATGCTTCGCCTTGTGTGATTGTGCTGGTGCCTTTTGAACAGCGGGGAACAGAGACGTCCTGGTCCGAATCGTTGGATGGCGTTGTTCCGTTGTACAAACCCATTCGTCAATCGGACCTGTACAACTTAATCCACCAAGAGTTTGTGTCTCCGGCTCTCATTGAGCCAGACACCGAAGACGACATCGAAGGAGTCGTGACCAAGAATGTCCTTGGGCGGGTTCTTGTGGTGGAAGATAACAAGGTCAACCAAAAGGTGGCGAGATGGCTCCTCCAAAAGCTAGGTTATCATGTGGAGGTGGCAGAGAATGGAAAAGAAGCCATTGTGATGGTTCAGATGAACGAATACCACGCCATCTTAATGGATTGTCAGATGCCTGTGATGGATGGATACCAAGCGACCCGAGAGATTCGGCAGTTGGAAGGGAAGCGTGGAAAGAGCGTGATCATTGCGATGACCGCGGAGGCATTGCGTGGAGAGAGAGAGCGTTGTTTGGAAGCAGGTATGGATGACTACCTTCCCAAGCCTGTCAACTTGGAGAAGTTACAAGCTACTTTGGAGCGCTGGCTCTAGCAGATTATCCATGGAGGATGGCTTCATCCACTTCAATCCCGATGGGACAGTGGTCCGAGCCCATATCATCCTTTAAAATAAAGCCGTCTTGGACGTACGGCATCGCTCCGGGAGATGCGAGGATGTAGTCGATCCGCCATCCCACGTTGCTCTCCCGTGCGCCACCCCATTGTCGCCACCAGGTGTAATGGTCGGGTTCGTCGGGATGGTAGTGACGAAACGTATCAACCCATCCTGCCGACAACCAGCGGCTCATCTCCTGACGTTCTTCCAGCAAAAACCCTGAGGTCTCGCGGTTCTGGTTGGGGCGAGCCAGATCGATAGCCTGGTGCGCGGTGTTGTAGTCACCGACCACAAGGAGCGGTCGCCCAGCGTTAAAGTCGTCGGCCAACATCGCAAACAATCTTTCGTAGAAGGCAAGCTTGTAAGGCACTCGGCTGTTGTCGCGGTTCTTGCCGTTGCCGTTGGGAAAGTAGACGTTGGCGATCTTCAAATTACCAAAGGTGGCGAGGTGAAAGCGTCCTTCGCGGTCGAATTCCTCCGAACCCATCGAGGTTTCGACATGGTCCGGCTTGATCCTGGAGTAGAAACCTACACCGCTGTAGCCTTTTCGCTCCCCGGCAACAACATGAGTGTGCCAACCTTCGGGGCTTTGCAGGTTTTTGGGGATTTGCTCCGGGAGTGCTCGAACTTCTTGCAAGCCAACATAGCTCGCTTCGCATTGATCCAGCCAATCCCGAAATCCTTTGCGAGCCGCTGCGCGAATTCCATTGACATTCCATGACAGAACTTTCATCCCAACCTCATTTGAGCTATCGTTTCGATTCTTCCTGAGCCCCTTCCCCACGGGGATTGGGGCGCCTCTTTCTCTCTCAGTCTTTGGGGCTCTCCCCTGTATTCTCGGGGGTTTTGTTACGAAAGAACCCACCTGCTGTCAAGCAAAAACAACGGGGTGTCCCTCATTCCTCAAACAAGGAGTCTTCCCACTGCAGCCGCACGTCGTCGAGATTGTGTTGGGTGAAGTGTAGACGAAGTTCTTCCATCCTCAACATGGTACGTTCAAAACGCTCATGCTCATCGCGGGACATGTACTTCTCTGACTTCTCCAACATCACCAACAACTGCAGGGTTTGAGCTTCCAAGGGTTCTGTTTCTTCCAACGAAGGCATCGCAGAGAAACCGGAACCTTCCAGGCGCTGCTTCATATGATCGAGCAAGCGTTCCACTTGTTTCCACCACATCGGAGAGAGGTGAACGCCGTCGTCTGAAGGCTTCTTGAGTCCTTGAAGTAGCTGGTGGCGAAGTTGACCTTCGCTGAATTCCAACATCGCGAGCAAGGCGTTGAGAGAAGGAACAAACTCCGGTACAAGGGCCAGTTGGACATGACAGGCCAATCCTTGAAGGTCGGTTTCGTCGGAACCTGCGACGTTTTCTACGTAGCTTGCAAGCTTCGGATGGGACTGACCCATTTGATAGAGGCTGTTTAATGCAACATCAGGCATAATTCTGGGGCAAACCTTCAGGATGACAGGAAGCAAGGTTCCAGCTTCTTCTCCCCATAGGCTCGCCGTTTGTACTGCAGCTTCGGTCACTGCAGCGTTTTCTTCTTCGTTCAACAGCTGTTCAAGGGCTGGAAGTACTTCCTCACCCCAGGAACGCCATTGGGGCAATACCTCCAGCGCTTTGGTCTGGACGGAAGCAAACCGATGCTCCAAAAGCTCCAGAAGGAACGGAAGACTTTCCGGGTCGGCGATGCGACTTTGCCCATCCATCAGGGCCAGGACAAAGTTGCAAGCGTTCCACTCTGTTTCGTCAGGTTCTCGTATGTCCCAGGCATCGATGTGGTCGAGGGCTTCTTCCAGCGCTTCTTCCAAAGTCCAGATGAGCCGAGAGTCGCGGAATGAGCCCAAGGTAAGGGCCACTTCTCCACACAGTCGGTATTGAAGGGGGGCTGTTTCTTCGTCGTCGTCTTCGGGTCGCTTCAACCAGGGAACCAAAGCGTCGGCTGTCTCATAAGCCTGCAAGTCCCGTAGGGTCCGAACAATCAAGATACGCATCAAGAAGGGCTGGGGCCAATGACCGTACTCCAGCATTTGAACCAAGCCATCTGAGATTTGAGCGATCTGCACGGGCTGACAAAGCGTAGCCAGCTCTTTTGCTGCTTTGGCGGCTTTGATGTAGTTGGAGCCCCACATGTCATCCAGCAAATCGTGGATGGGACGTCTTGCCGTGATACCCGGCTGTTCGGAAGGTGTCATGGGTGTCTTTCAGGAGAGTGGGTTCTTGGTTTCTCCCTTTGTCCTTATTTGATGGTGAAGAGAACACCGCCGGTGACTGTGGCGGCTGCGCCTACTCCTAGCATCACCCAACCTGTGGGAAACAACGCCTCTGCTGTACCCTGCATCGCAACAATGGAAGCACTTGTGTTCTGTTCTGCTGCAGCTGCCCCTCGCCCTGCTAAGGCGTTTTTCTGATCGTCCGTCATCTTGGCAGCGATGAGTAGGGCTCCACCTCCCAGCGTGACTGCTGCTCCTATTCCCAAGGTAACCCAGGCTGCTGCTTTGGAGCGACGAGGCTTGGGCGGGGGAGGGCGACGAGTCAGCCGCGGGTCGGGTGGAGGTGTACGCCGTCCTACGAGCTTGGGAGGCTGCTTCCTCTCGGTGTTTGGGCCCTTCTTTGGCTTGAGGGTGATGACTTTGTTTTCTCTTGGGGAGAGGTAGAAGCGTTTGTCCACAGCTTGTCCGCTGGGGTACTTCACTCGAAGCTGGTAGGGTCCAGGCCGGATGCTACGGCTCCAGGTCCCTGTTCCTCGAACCTTGGACTTGTAACCCTGCAGCACAAAGGTGGCGTTGGTTTGTCCCAAAACCAGCGTCAGTGTTGTGTAGCCAATGGCGTTGTAGAGCTTCAGCCGCATCGCTTCTGCGCCGCGTTTTTGGTACTTCACTTCATGGAGATCTTCGTCCAGATACTGTTGAAGCAACTTCACTGCACGTTCCCGCCAGTACCCTGCCACTTCGACTCGCTCTGTCTTTTTGGCCGCTTTCTCCAGGAGGTTGGCCGCATTTCGCAACGCTCTGCCTTTGCGAATCCGCTGCTTGGATGTGAGCCCTGGCTTGTTCAAGGATTGAGCGACACCTTCAAAGCAGGTCGCTGCCTTCGAGAACTGTTTGGCTCGAAAGAGCTTGATGCAGTCGCTGTATTGGGGTGCCGCTTGTACGTTACCTGCTGGGTAACACATCCAAAGGCCCACCAGAAGCCAAAACATCGGGGAAAACCGCTGCTCGGCCTTTCTCTTCACTGTCTCACAAATGCGCTGCATCAAATCTCTTCCATCGTCCATTGGGCCGGGGCATATCCCACAACCTCCTTCGAACTCGCGCAGTATACTTCATTCCAGAACCATCGACCAGAATCTACCAAGCTCTTCTCTTGCTACATAAAATCTTAAGTTGACACTGTCGTGCGTCGATCCTGGACTATCCATTTGGTGGCTGCGTTGTATGCTGTTGGTTTGGGGTGGGTGTTTTGGCAGGCTCTTCAGGCTGTCCGTTTGCTTCGCTCTCTTTGAGTTGGGCGAAACATACCAGCTCCTCTTGGTTGGCCTTGTTCCTCCCAAGGTACAGCGTCTCCAGTAGACTGTTCCGCTGAGGGAACACGTCCTTGTTCTCGTAGAGACTAACCTTTTCTCAGGTACCTGTTTTTCCAGTCGATCGTTGTTGTCATGTCTTTTTCTCTCACAGTGGTATGGTTGTTGCGATCCCTTCGACTCATTGTTCATCAGCAAAGAGAAGGAGACAGGTATGAATCGGAAGAGCTGGATTGTAGTCTTGGGAATGTGTTGTGTGATGGGATTGACTGGATGTTTTTCTTTGGGAGAGCCTCCTACCCAAGGTGAGCAAAGTCGCGTCGAGTTCTCGTTTCGGGGAGGCTTGTTTTCAGTTGCAACACCAGGTTGTTTCTTCGGATGCAGCTTGCGTCGAGCGATGGTTGTGGGCGCTCAAGAGAAGATTGGGACTCAGTCGATGGAGCGAGCTATTCCTGTGACTCAAGCGAAAAGCTCTGATCCCAGTGTGTTTCAAGTTCAATCCTTTAAGCACAACGCAACGTGCTGTACGAAGACACAAGGTGGTGAGTCTTGTAGCTCGTCCATGCCTTGCACTACGGGTCGAGAGCGACATTCGTATACGTTCGAGGTCAAAGCCGTTGCTTCAGGTTCAGCGAAGTTGCAGCTTCTTGGGGCCGACGGGTCTGTCTATGACTCTGTTGTCCTTCGTGTGGCCAAACCAACTCGTGTCGAAGTTGTTGTGAAAGAAGTCGAAGGTGACGAGCAGGAAAAGCCTCTCGTTCATGCTATGTTGAAGGCCAACAAAAGCTACCATGTCACAGCCAGAGCGTTTGACGAATCGGACTCTCCGATGCAGGTAGGTAAAGCCGTTACTATGACTCTCTCTTCTTCGGATGTTGCGGTGTTCGAAGGAGGCTTGCTCTTGAGGAAAACAACCACCACGGCGCGGCAAGATGCTACGGTTCGTATGATCTGCAACCAACAAGGTAAGGTCGAACTGACAGTGGATGTCGCAGGCATCAAGACCCAAATTCCGCTTCAGATTCAAAAGTAGCCCGTGTCTTTGTCTTACTTCTTCTTGGCGAGAAGAGGTGGGATGCTCAAGAACAAGATCGCTGTAATGATGAGCCCGGCTCCTGCGAGCTTGTAGGTACTCGGGGCTGGTGCGTTAAAGGCCACCATAAGTACCACGCTCGCGAGAACACCGGCCATGATACTGGAAGACCGGTTGATCGGGACACAGTAGGTGTTTTCTTGCTTGCCCAACAGAATTAACCCACCAAAGATCCCTGTCCCTTGGGAGCACAAGCCGATCAATAAGATCAGGCCGAACTCGGAGCCAAACGAAGCAGGGTTCAAACCTCGTGCAAGCTCTTGCGCAAAGGGACTGGAACTCAGAAAAGCAAACAACAAGACTAGGATAAAGCTTAAGGGTGCTCCTACCAGTTGCTCTTCGGCGAAGTAACGTAGCTGGGCGTTTTCGTCTTCGGACTTGGCAAACCGACTCATCAGTCGCAGTCGAACAAAGTACGAGGCGAGGTAGATCCCAATGTCTATGGCTGCAAGCAACGTGATTCCTGTTGCACCGCTCTCGGCAAACGCGACCACCAAAGCTGCCAGGCTGAACAACATGCCTACCCACGAAAACCATCGAACATGACGACCGCTCAGCATATCGACAACGGGCGCAATAAGCAGCACACCTCCTCGCATCAGCAGCATCGCGAACACAATGCTGATACCTTCAAAGGTGTACGCCAGGGTTGTGGTGGCGATGATCGCCGCCGTACAAATCCCCGAAAGAAGGGGTCCGAGAGAAGGTCGTGGCAGCGACACCGGTCCAAGCTGGAACCTGTGAGCGTAGCGCCAAATCCCCGTCACTCCGAGAAAGACAAACATCCCAATCGCGGACACTGCCAAGCTCCAGGGCAACAATCTTGCTCCTGGTATGGGTCCCTTCATCCAAGAGAAGTATCCACTGGAGAGGGCCTTCACCAACGCACTGTATGGGATGTAACAAGCAAAGTAGCCAAAGGCAAACCACCAAATCGAGAGCGAAGCCAGTCGATGCGCCACAGCAGAATTCCTTCTGTGAGAGGGTCTTTCGAGAACGTTTTGTTTTTGCAACAATGTCACAATAACACGAGCATCCCCCAAACGTACAAGAACCCTCCTCGTGGTGCCTTGCTTTGGGTCAAGTTGCTTTCACAAGTTCATTTGATGAGTGTGCATTTTACGTCGGACCTTCGACTTTCCTAACCAGAACGTGGATTCCATTGATTTCTAGCGTCACGCAATGAAGGAGAGCAGAACAATGAAGTGGTTGTGGGTTCGAGTGTGTTGCACCGCTGTTGTGGCAGTATCGTTGATGGGAAGTGGTTTGGCACAGGCCAAAATGTCGACCCAAGATCTCTTGAAGATTATGAAAACGGGCAAAAAGAAGCAAAAGATTAAGGCGTTTCAAGAGCTTTCGACACGGGGCAAAGAAGCGGTCCCTGCGCTTCCTTCTGTGATGAAAATGGTCCGAATGGCGTCCACAAATGCGGAAGCTGCAATGCTTCTTCGCATGATTGGAAACATGAAGCATCATGCTCGTCCAGTGTTGCCAGCTTTGGTGAAATTGGCGGGGAATGCTGGGGAGCAAGTCCCACGTGAAGCGGCTTATACCATCAGCAAGATGGGCATGCGAGGACGAAGGGCCCTTGTCGATCTGCTTGCTTCTCCCAGCGCGCTGTCCAAACGTTCTGCCTTGTATGGACTTTTACGTTTCCAGCGAACCAACCGATACTTGAGGTTTAAGTCGTCGGACACCTACATCCATCGTTTGCTTCGAAAGAGTCTCACCAACTACGATGCTGACGTGCGAGAGATGACGATCAAGATGCTGGCTAGCACGAAGAGCCGGTCGTCGCGAAACTTCATCATGGTGTTGATGGTGAAGGAGAAGAAGCCTCGCGTGCTCTATGCTGCCTTGCTTGCCTTGGGGAAGCTAACGCCCCAAACTCACGGTGGCTTCAAGAAGACTCTAGCGTTGTCCTTGGTACATCCCAACGCGTTGGTACGAAAAGGCGCAAGGGAAGCCTGTTTGTTGCAGGGAAAGTCGGGCTTCGCTATCTTGTTTGCTGGAATCAAAAGCGAAAAACTTCCTGACCGAGCGAAGGCGATTCAAAGCATCGGACGTTTTGGTGCGATCGGTCGTCCTGCCATTTCCTTTCTTAAGACCCTACGCAAACACAAACATGCCAACATTCGAAAGGCTGCCAAGAAAGCGATCGCAACCCTCAAAAAGTAAGGGGACGCATTTCGAAGGTGCAGAGGATTTCGCATCGCTCCGAGTGTAAGGTGGTGGCGAGCTGATGGGAGTGTTCGGACCTTAGAGCTCACATTCGGTGAGGGTTTTCGATTCATCTTCAACGATCTTTCCAAAGTTGTCCCGCGTTTCCACTTTGATTTGTTGGGATGACTCAATTGTTATGGTATGGAACCAGCCATCTTTGGTTTTGGCAATCATTGCGCTTTTGCTGAAGAGGTCCTCTGCATTCGGGATAAGAGTGTTGGGGCGACAAGCGATAAAGAGTCCACGGTTGGTGTGCATCTCTCGGAAGGCATGGACGTATTCTCCGCCAGGCCCGAGCTGTTTTTCGAGGTGGCAGATGCGAGGGATGAAGTCGCTGAACAAACAGCCTGTTGCCACAAAGGCTACCCGGACTTTCATGTCGGTGTAGAAGCCTTGCTTTGCCGTTTTCACTTCTACGCCAGATTCTCCTGTAATGGCACATCCACAGCCTGACCCCATCGTGGAGCTTACAAACAAACCCAGCAAAATCCAAAACGCGCGGTAGTGTTTCATCATGTTCTTCTTCCCCAGACTTGGTGCAGACACACGTTCAGTCTACCTGAATGCTGACGTCGTACTCGCTAGCAAAGCTGACAAGTAACCTCTACAAGCTTGATCTTTCCACGAACTATACCAAGAGCGCGTGGGGACTCTATGTCTTTGATAGGAAAGGGAGGTTTTGTTTTGTTGGTGGGCTGGCAGCAGGCGAATAAGTTGAGACTGTGCTCATTTATGGTCACTGTGTGTCCAAGAACGAAGACACTTGTGTCGCGAAACGTGGACACTTTGGGGTGCTGCTTGTTTTGTTCATAGAGTTGGAAAGCATGGGCACTCTACCCTTGAAGGTCTTGGGGATCTGCAAAAAGGTAGGGTTGTGGTTGAAAGCAAGACCGCGTTCACACCACCAAGACACGGTGAGTGTTTGGGAGAAGACGCGAAGAGGTACGTTGTGGCTCCTTGTAGGTGGTGTGAGAGAGCCCCTTCGTATTCAAGTGGTTGTGAGCTTGTAGGGAGGAAGACTCTCAAGCAACCTCAAGGGTCGAGGCTATGCATTAAGTCATACCAATGATCGGTTGTTGAGGTTGGAGCGTCCTCAAGAGCTAGATGACTTGGTCCCCTATGCAGGAAACAAAGCCTCATGATGAATACCCTGACGCTACCTCCTCGAACGAAACAGACTCATGAGCAATACCTGAGGGGCACTTCGTAGGATGGAAGGTGTTCTTGGCGATTCTGTTGGAGCGGTTTGCGAGGGGGCGTTGGGTCTTGTTGAATCTTTCCATCCTGTCTTGACGATAGAAGGACGGTCTTGGTGGGTGTGATGAATCTTGAGGAGAGGTTGTGCTCAGTTGGGTGTGGGTGCAACGGGGGTCTCTGGAGTGGTTGACTCCCCTTCGGCCAACTCTTCCGTTGCGGGAGCATTGTTCCGTCGCCGGGCTGCTTTGTTCGCGACCTCATCAATCTTATGAAACAAGTCGACCTTGATTTGTTCGGCTTTGGCTTCGGTAAGGTTGTTCTTCCGAACGTTTCTTTCGACGACCTTTTCAACCCGCTCTCGCAAGTCTGTGAACGCGCGGAACCATTCGTTACGAACCTCGCGGTATGTGATCTGCTGGTCGACTTGAGGGGTCGCACGGTCCAGCAACCCTTGAAGGTTCTTTCCTGCCAGGGCCAACTCTTGTGCGAGGGCCGGTACTTCAGTGCCTACCACCAGCTTTCGTACGTCGTTGTCTTGGGTCACGATGTCGTGGACCTGTGCGGCCACTGCGACTTCTTCGGGGTAGCCGAGCTTGGTGGTGTTACCCTTGAGCGGGAACAGTCGATCGAGGAGGGACTCGAATCGATCGCGGAGTCTCGCGTATTTGGGCCGATGCAGGAGGTGGTGCATGTAGAAAATGAAGGCTCGGACGGTGTTGTCAAAGACGTTGTCTGCAACCTCAAACTCTTGGGGGAGTACTGAGGGACCTTTCAAGTGGGTGAGAAAGAAAGCGGCCAAAGGTTTGTGAGCGTCTTTGTAGTCGTCGTATTCCTCGGTGATTCCGCTCAGGGTTCCCAATGTTGTGGTGACCTTGGAACTGTCCATATGCTCCAGGATTCCGGCAATCTCTTGTTTGTCGCAAAAATACACCGACATCGTGCTCTCCTTGTTTGTACAATTGTTCCTGCTGTTGCATTGTGGCACAGCAGCCGTGGATAAGAATGATAACTGTTTTACTTAAGGAAGGAAGGCGTTGTCAACCTCTGAAGTCTTTCTCGAATATCCTGACGCTCATTCTTGAAAAGGGAACGTCTCAATGTCCAGTGTATGTAAGATCTCATGTCAATATTGTAAATTTTCTTTTCGTATCAGCGATGCTTCGCTCTTTGTTGTGAGTGATTCAAAAGAGTTTTGCTTCTGCCCTTCTCCTGGTGCATTTTCATATGCCGAAAGTGTCACCGGTCTTAATATGGAGGAGTTAAAAAAAGAGAAACGCCTTTTTCGAGGGGCGCCTGTTCTTTGCTATCATTGTTGCGAAAGCTATATGCATCCTTGCGGCTTGGTTGGTGGAGAATCGACTAGACTTAGCTTAAAGGGTGAGTCCTGCAAGTATTGTAAGTGTAAGAGCTTATCATGGGTTCCTCTGCAAGTGGAAGATAACATATATCTTCTTTGGTTTCTTATTTGTCTAAGTCTTTACGCTGTATATTCGATGAATGTTTATGTTTTGGTTCTTGAATTGCTGCTTTTTTATTTTGGGATCTGGAAAAACCTTGATCGAAAACGTAACTCGTTCTCCTGTCCAAAATGTTCACATGTTGGAATGAAGTATGAGCTTGTAGGGAAAAGTTGAGGATGAGTTTGCTGGTCGGTTTTGTAATCTTTCTATGGGAAATCTCTATCTACTACAACGACAAGAACGATTTATTCTGTAGTTTGCTTCTTGCCTTGTTGCTTATACACCATCGTATTCACGCTTATATGTAGCCAAAGCAAGCACCGCTGATGCAAGTCGTGGGTCTAACTGCTACTATCAAACTTGAGAGAGATTCGAGATAGCTTGAGGGAAATAGCTTGTCCTTGTAGGCATGACCGTTTGAACATTTGAGCCTATATGTGTCCATTGGTGTGCATTGGCGGTTTGTTTTTCTACGTTTTCTATGTGTGTTGCGGTGCTGTTTCGTCTGCTCAAGGCATTCTTACTGACAGACTCCCAACGTTAATTCTATCGCGAGGTGTTTGCTTTGTGGCAGAATGCATCGAGTGATTTCAACATATGTTTGAAGCATCTCAGCAAGTTTATGAAGCCAACAAGGCACTTTTTGGAGGAAAGCATTTTGCCCACGACCACAAACTTAAGAAGTAAGAGCTGGAATACGTTCTTCGGTTCAACGTTCTCTCGCTTTGGTTAAGTTGCCTATTCGATCGAGTAGATTAACCTGTTCGATCGAGTAGGCTGTCCTCGATCCCGGACTCAAAAACGCACTTCTGACATCCTGAACACTCGAAACATCGTCCCAACAAAGCTGTGGTTCCTCTGGCTCATGGGTTCTCCATGGAGCGGCGCGGAGGACTCTCAATGGCTTTATTTCTTTATGAAAATAAGGTTTGTCTTGGGCGCTGGAAGAGCACCCGCTTGCTGCTGAAACCACAACTTGTGAGGGCGAATTGTCATTGTGGCATGTGGTTTGCTCTAGGGGGGCGTGAGTCATCAACCTCACAGCCCAGAACCTGGCAGGTTCGGGAGAGCTACGACGAAGGAGTTGATGCTCGCTCACAGAAGAGGGAAGACGATGCACAGAAAGGCAGGAGTCTCTCCCAACAATCAAGATGGCTGCAAAGATGCAGCGCAAAGCTGACTCTTCAAAGCGAAGGAGAAACCCATGAAGAAGCTTGTCATTTTCCTTGTCGGTCTATTTGGCCTGGTCTCCGTGTCTGGGTATGTTCTGGCCAAGAACTCGTACAAATATGCCATCCGTATTAAGAACAGTACGAAGTATACGATTAAGGTGGAGCACGCCAAGTATCAGATCAAAGGTTCGGCGAAGGAAGCTTGCAGAGGAATGAACGGCAAAAAGATCAAATCCAAGCGCTCTGAACGTTGCGCCATTACCAACGCATTGGGACAAACAAAGAAGCACAAGTGGATTGTCAAATACAAGTGCAATGGGAAGACATACCGCAAGAGCTCCGGTTGGTTTACGGCGAGTTCGACTCATCAAGATGCCACAACCATCTTCGGAATCTCCTCTTGCAACGGTACAAAATTCTATGGTCCCTGATTCCCAACACTCCCCCATGTCCCGCGGTTCCTTTTTTCCCCTTGATCTCCTTCCCCTCTGCACCACCTCTGGCTCCACGATTCAGCATCCGTTTCTACAGACGAGAACAACGGCTTAAGTTCCTTGTGGCAAAGCGTATGTAACGGTGAAACGGTTTCGACTGCGCTCCAATGTGCAAGCATGGCCGAGAAACCCGAAGACGCTGCACCCATGTCAAAGTATGGGCAATCCACCTGTTGTGTGAGCCGTCAACGATGCTGGCCCTGCCGATGTGTCTGGTTGGAACCTACGCAAGCTCCTTGGCCTGCTTGAACCAAACCCTTTCCTTCATCGCCGCTTTTCGATACCTGACCACTCCGTGTGGTTAGTACCTCCGCCTGGTGGTCAGTCCGTAGAGTCGGGCACGGCTGTACAGCCAAGACTCTGAGAGAGTGAGGAGTTTGGCGGCGGCTGGGGCGTTGTCGTTGGTTTCTTTGAGGGCTTGAGCGATGTAAAAGCATTCGGCCTCTTTGAGCAACTCTTTGAGTGAGAGTGGTGGATCATGCTCACCAAGGGGAAGGGTTGGGAAGGTTTCTTCGACCCATTTTCTCTGCTCGTCCAGGTCTGACAACGGGCTGCCTTCTCCTGACTCTTGGAGCTCGATATCGGCTGCTTTGATTGTATCGTCTTCAAGGAAAATCAGCGATCGCTCCAACACATTCCGTAACTCTCGAAGGTTGCCAGGCCACAAATGCTCCTTCATTTTTCGCAAGGCGCTGCCTTCCAAATACACGGTTTGTTCTGGGCTCAGTTCTTCGAGGAATGTTTCGACCAACAGTGGGAGGTCTTCCAGGTGTTCCCGGAGAGGTGGAACCCATAGCTTCATGACAGACAGTCGAAAGAACAGGTCCTCCCGAAATTCTCCTGCTTTGCACAATTCGGCCAAATCTTTGTGTGTGGCTGTGATGAGATGAAAGTCAACCTCGTACTCTTTGTCACTGCCTAAACGCCGGATCTTTCGTCGTTCAAGCACATCGAGTAACTTGGGCTGCATCTCCAACGGTAGTTCGGCAACTTCGTCGAGGAAGAGCGTGCCTCCATTGGCTTGCTCAAAGAAACCTTTTTGCAGCTTGTTGGCTCCGGTGAAAGCCCCGACCTCATGGCCGAACAAAGCAGATTCAATCAACGATGGGGGCAGCGCTCCGCAGTTCACAACGACAAAGGGAGCGTCGTCATTGTTGTGTGTTTGGTTGTGGATCGCTTGCGCGATGCTGGTTTTTCCCGTGCCCGTTTCGCCGGTAATCATCGTGGTTACTTTGCGTTGGCCCAGTCGGGGAAGGAGGGTAAAGATCTTCCGCATCGCTATACTTTTTCCAACCAAAGTGCCCGTCTCATCGTGGAAAGGGATGGATAGATCTTTGGTTTTTTTGTGCGACTGAAGTTGCAAAGCTGACAAACCTACTTCAAGTTTGGCTCCGGGGAGAAAGTAGGCATCCACGACAGGGACTCCATCGATTTTAATACCATTGCGGCTGTTCAGGTCACACACGCGAAGGCCTTTTTCTTCGAAGTGACATTCACAGTGGACTGTGCTAATCCAGGGGTCATCGGGTAAGCTGAGGTCGCACCAGTCTTCTCGACCGATCCGAAACATCTCTTTGTTGAGATGAAGGCTCTCTCCCGCATGTGGACCCTCCACCACCTCCAATGTAAAATCTCCGATGGTAATTCGATCAGAGGTTAAGCTTTTCGATGCATCTACGGTCAACTTCGATGATGTCACGGTCCTCTTCCTTCTCGTTCTGGCGGCTGAGAGACTCGAATGTCGTCCCGTTTGAGCAACACTCGACACGTTGCAACCTTCAACCTTCCACCTTCAGTTCTGGGTATTGTTCTTCGGTATCGTTGGGATCTTCCAAAAACTGACAGCTCATATAGAATTCATCCCAGACAAAGTCCACGCGATCCGGTCGATGCTTTGGGCTTTTGTTGAGAAGCTGGGTGAGCAATTCCTCCAACTCGGTGCCCTGAAATTCGGGTCGGTGTTTTCCGAGTGAGTCGGGTTCTTCCTGAAGAATTTTCACAAACAACTCGACGGATGAACCGCCTCCCATGGGATGCCGTCCCGTGAGCGCTTCAAACCACAACACGCCCAAGGCATAGATGTCGGTTGCTGTGGTGATGGCTTCTTTCTCTTTGAGTTGTTCTGGAGCCAGGTAGGCGGGTGTTCCTACAATGACACCCGTTGAGGTCAGCCTGGTTTCCTTTCGTTGCCTTGAATCTTCGGCGATGCCAAAGTCGAGCAATGTGAGGTGTGGAAACGGGTCCCCTGGGGATAGAAACACGTTGGAAGGCTTGAGGTCGCGATGCAATACACCTTCGCTGTGAATGACTGCCAGAGCCCTGCATAGCTGCTCCGCAAGTGGAAGCCACCAGCCCAAAGGGACCGGCGCATGCCGCTCAAAAATCGACTGGAGGTTTTCTCCTTTGAGGAACTCCAACACCATGAAGGGTCCGTAAACTCGATCGGTGTCTGCATCCAACAACGAGATAATATTGGGGTGATGAAAGCGGTCGAGCAGTCGGGCTTCTCGCTCAAATCGGCGGGTGCGAAGTTGCGGTTCACTGTTGTCGGGAGCCATGAGCTTGAGCGCGCCGTGAATGTTTGTGTACTTGTTGTACACCTCGTACACGATCGACATCCCACCTTGGGCAATCTTGTTTACGATTTGCCAATCCCCAATGAAGCGACCCTGCATCGAATCGCGTTGTTGCATCGGATAAGAGGGGGGCGAAGGTATCTGAAGGAGGGGCTCATCCAGAGTTGCGTGTCGTGATGTTGCGCTCTCTCCTGGGGAAGCAGGGGTAGGGTATTCTCCCGAACTGAGGTTTTGTAACACCTCCAGGCTAAAGGCGGCTTGTGTCGCAATCAGGCTCAACAGGTCTTGCCTTTGCTGGGTGAATACGCCTGCAGTCATGCGGTTTTCAAGATACATCAAACCAATTAAGTGACTTTGCAACAGAACCGGCAGACACAGCACCGAGCGAGGCTTTTTCGCCATCACGTAAGAGTCACGAACAAAGGGGCCTTGTTGTGAGGCATCTTTGAGGACCACAGGTTCATGCGACAAAATGGTGTAGCGCAACATCGCCGTGGATGCGTCGATGTTCTGTGCATCCATATCGACTTGGGTGTCGAGAATGTGGGTCGTTTCGTCGGGTCCTTCGCTCTGTGCTACCAGCTCCCAGGTCGATTGACGGTACAAAAAGAGCAACCCGCGTTCTGCTCCTGCCTGCTCCATCACCAGGCCCATCAGACGGGAGAGTAGGGCGTTGTGGTCGCTCTCCTGAGACAGCGCTTTGGAAGCCTGCAATACAGCATCCAGGTCGAATTGTCGGAGCGGAACGGCCGTCAAAAGGTTTGGACCCTTGGTTTTCTCTGGCGCGGGGAGACTCTTGGTTTCGAACGTTTGTGGTAACTGTGTGTCTTCTTGTTTGAGTTGGTTCACCTTCGCCGTGGCTCCCCATTCTCTGTAATGTGCGATCGCTCTGCTGCGGAAGTGATGGGCCAGATCGTGATGGTCGAGAGAGGCGCACAACGATGCCGCTTGCTCTGCAATGAAGGCAGCATCTTGAACATAGTTTGCCTCTCTCGCTTCTTTGCATGCCTTGTCGTACTGTTCGAGTGCCAGAAATCCTTTGTGTTGACTTCGGAGCTTCGCTGCCTCAATCCATGTGAGTCGGTGCTGTCGGGATGACAGGTTTTCTTTGGCCCAACGGGTGAGTTGTTTTCGCCCTGTACGGAGTTGTTTCCGGCATTTCCAACGGGTGGTCCAGCCTTGTTCGATCCCATGATAGAGGGCGATCAGATTGTAGGTCCAGTAAGGACCAATGAACATCATCATCGCTGGGCTCATGTAGGGGTCTTTCGGCTTCGTGCTTTGCTCGAATGCCTGCTTGTATCGGCCTGCATACAGGTGCAGTTGTAGCTTGAGGGAGGGGATCGCCCAACGGAATACGAGGTTTTTGTGGTCGCTCTCTTGTTGGTGACGGAGGGTGTCTTGTGGGGGGAGAGATTCTGCTTGGAGAAGAGCAATAAACTCTTCCAGGACATCGCCATAACTGTGATGAAGGTTGTATTGGTAATGTTTCAAATCTAGCTTGTACTCTTGTACCTCCAAGGAGAGCTGAGTCAGAGAGATGCCTGCTGTCCATCGGCAGTGAATCGCGCTGCTGCGGCTCGTGAATGTGGTGAGCAAGTCGCCCACTTCGAGAGCTTGCTTCGAGATGGAGCGAAAATGTTCACTCAACTCCAGAGAAGACATGGTCCAGGGGCTGATCACGAACGTGATGTAGAAATGGATCGCGGGAGCAATCTCAGGTTGGTTAAAGTGTTGGAGTTGTTTTTTCCCCAATTCCCCGTATCGGATCCCCAATCCTACTTGACCAAGAATGCTGGAAAATACACCACCAATTCCCGACCAACATTGGATGTTTGGACCCGTCAGACCATGCCGTAGGGCACCTTGTACGTCTCGTAACACCATGACAGGTGCGAGATCGGGGTTGTGATTGCTATACGCTACCGAACTCTGCACCTGCAAGTCGAGAATGCCTTTTCGCAAAGTATCTTTGACCTTCGGCAAATGCTCCAGGTCTTCGGGGGAGCGACGTCCGATCATCCACAGCGTTTTGAGAAGTTCCCACAACAACTTCACCTTTCCAAAGGGTTGTATCAGCGGCGTGTTGGTAAGTTGGAAGAAACGGTTAACGTGATCGATGGCTTCCTTCATCTTGTGTTCGTTGGTGCGCAACTGGAACTTACTTTTCCATCCTGGTAGCTGCTCCTCTAACGTTTTTCCTTCACGTAACAATTCATCAACGTACTCTTCTGCCTGCTCGCGTTGACGGCATCCAGGAGCGACTTCTGCAATCAATCGTATTAACGCCAGCGTTAGTTCGTAATGCTCGGTCCATCTGTTTGGGCCCAAACGCTGAACACCCCAGTCGAGGAAGCCAAGGGAACTCTCAAAGGCGCCATCACGCCGAGCCTGTCTCGCAGCATGATAGGCTAGTTGAACAAAGGCCAGACGCTCGGACGTGTCGATGTCTTCCGAAAATCCTTGCTGCAAATGACCGATGATCTCGTAGAGCCTCTCCGACTCCGTGTTGGTTTCCCTTTGGGACAAAAGATATCGACCCACAAGCAAATGTGTCTCTGCTCTTTCGTCGTCCGACATCAACTCATAAGCTGCTTCTTGCACCCTGTCGTGAACAAATCTGTACCGTCCATCTTCTTCTTTGGATAAGAGGTGAAGACGAACACAATGCTGCAATTGCAGCTCGTATTGTCCTGCGTTCCGAGCTTCGAGTTCCGGGTGGAGCCTCGTGGTTTCTTGTGTTTGGGCTGTTGCTGGGTGGCTTTCTGTTCTTGGTAGGCTCTCGGTTGTTTCGAGCAATGCAGAGAGTGCTGCCGGAGCAAAGCGATGCCCTAAACATGCAGCAATTTGAAGCATCCTCTGGGTCTCTTTGGGCTGTTGTTGTAAGGATGTGACCAACAGCGAGGCAACATTGTCGGTGAGTTTGAGTTGACGAATGCCTCTCTCATCCCAGGTCCACCCTGTTCGAGTCAACCACAACAAACGCTCCTGGTAGATCTGTTGCAACAGCGTCTGAACAAAAAATGGATTGCCTGCTGTTTTTTCCCACAACAACGCAGCCAGACTCTCTGCTTTCTCCAACGCATGGTGACAAAGCGTATTCAGCATTTGTTCCAGAGAAGCTACGTGGATGGGAGGTAAGACAATGGAACGATAAGGAGGATGGAGTTGCAGAGTGGAGTCCAGGAACTCTTCCAGTTGGGGTGTGGCATCTTCTTGGGTATCTCTGAAGCCACCGACCAAAACGATGCCTTTGAGTTTGGGGTCGGTGAGTAAGAACTCGATTAACTCTAGCGACGCGTTGTCAGCCCATTGAAGGTCATCCAAGAAGAGAGTTAATGGGTGTTGGGAAGAGGCTAATGTTCGAATCAATGATGCAAACGCATTTTGGATTCGGATACGGTTTTCTTGCGGTGGAGGCGATGGACTTTCAGGAAGGTCGTCGAGAAAGTAACGTAACTCAGGAAGCATCGGAGCCAGCGCAGCGCCCCCTGTTTTCCCCAACGATTGCTTGATTCGAGTGCGCCAGTACAAGAAGCGAGGACCTTCTTCGGTCAGAAGCTCCTGAAGCAAATGTTTGAGAGCCGTTTGGAATGCCAAGTAAGGTATGTTGCTTTGCAGCAACTCAAAGCGTCCTCGGGCATAGTGTCCCTGGCGCTGGTAGGTCGGCTCCAACAAACTCTCAACCAGCGTTGTCTTTCCAATCCCTGGTGGTCCTTGCACGAAGACAAACGCAACGAAGCCCTCTTGCGCATGTCGCAAGGCATCCAACAGCTTCTCCTGCTCTTGTTCTCGGCCATACAGCGGGCTTGCATAGAGTGATAGCAAGAACTGATCGTGCAGGCCCAACGCAAAAGAAATGGTGTCGTTCGCTTCCAAAGCCTCCAGGCATCGTTCCAAATCAAGCCTCAAACCAAGCGCTGTTTGGTACCGGTCTTCCGGTCGTTTGGCCATTAACTTGAGAAGGAGCTCAGATAAGATAGCTGGGACCTCGTCGCGAAATTGGTGGGGGGGGGCAGGGCGACTGGCCAAGTGTGCATGAATTAGCGCCTGGGGTTCTGGCGATTGGAACGGTGGATGACCGACCAGCAGACACCAACCCACAACTCCCAACGAGTACAAGTCAGAGCGATGGTCCAGAGGCTCGCTCACACGACCTGTTTGCTCTGGAGAAATGTACAGCAACGAATTCTCAGAGCTTGTGGTTTGGAACAAACCATCACGTTCCGACTCCGTTGGTGTGCTTGTTTTGCGTTCCAGAAGAGTCAAGGTCTTGGTGTCAGGAGACCAGTACAGATTCCACGGTGTTATGTGTTGGTGAATAACTCCCCTTTCATGGAGAGACTCCAACAACTCCGCCGCTTGCTTGAGTATGTCCAACACCTCCAATACCGAAAAACTACGTTCCCTCAGCCACTGATGAAGTGACAGGCTGGGAGTATGTTCTCGTTGGGATTGTTGGGTGTGCGTCGGAGGTTTGACCATGGGCTTTCTATGGCGTGCGTTTCAGGTTGTGGGGAGTCCCAGAACCCGCGGGATGTGCAGGCAAGTCACCCAAAAATTGCCTGACTTTACAACTAGCTTGGGGCTCCGAACTCTTGCCTCATTATTCATACACGATCCTACCTGTTCGATCCAGTAGGTTGTGTCTTGGAGCCAAGATGTTGTGGGTCGAAATGTTGGCAGGGTTGTTCTTGTCGCGGAAGGATGGATGGGGATGTTCAGGATGGGCTTGATGCTTCGCCCCCTTTTCGTACGGAGAGCGTGGTGGTCGAGCTTGTGTCTCTTACCTGGCATTGCGTGGTTTTGTTGGCAAGCAGGGCACAACATCCCTTTTCACAGGGCGTTCGTGTGGTGGAATTCTCGTGTCAGACAGGGACGGGGGGTTCTCTTTGAGGAAAGGTTGAGAGTGACGGATTCATTTTCACCCCAAACATTGAGACCACAGGAGTCTAGCCGGGCGCAAGCCCGCACTTTCTTTGCTTCGCGTGGGCTTGGTTATTTTTGGGTGAAGCGTTGGTTCAGGTTTTGACTCAAGCAAGTGTACAATTGGATTGCGGTGCCATCGGCTGAGTTACCACCCACAAGGTCGAGGCACTTGTCCGTCGTCTTGTTGCGGATCATAAAGGCGCGAGTGCCTGGGATGTATTGGAGCTTGAACTGCTGGTTGGCGTTGTTATAGGCGCAAGAATAGAGTTGGATCTTGGTGCCGTTGGCGGTGTTTCCGCCTGCGACGTCGATGCACTTACCGCTACCGCTATGTTTGACTCGAACATATTCCCCATCGGCGACGATTACGAACTGTTGACTGGAGCGGTTGTTGGAGCAACTCCATTGTACAAGCCCTGAGCCATTGCTTGTGCTGGCACCTTCCAGGTCGAGACATTTGCCATGACGAACGATTTCGATCTGTCTGGCAGAAGTGCAGTAACTTACACAAGCCGAAGATGAGGTGGAGCCTGTCGAGCAGGTGGTGCTTTCGGTGCAAGAGTTACAGGAGGATTGGCCTGTCTGGTCCTGGTAGGTGCCGATTGCACACGTTTTGCAGAATTGTTGTCCGGTTTGATCCTGATAGGTCCCTGTCGGGCAAGTCACACAGGAAGCTTTGGCGTAGCCATCGTTGAAGGTTCCTGCAGCACAGGGCTGGCAGGCGGAAGAAGAGGTGCTGCCTGTGTTGGGGTTGTAGGTTCCTTTTACACAGGATTTGCACCAGTGGGCTCCGGTTTGATCCTGGTAGGTTCCTGTCGGGCATGCCACACAGGCGGACGCAGAGGTGGACCCAGTGTTGGGGTTCTTGGTGCCTGCAGGACAGGCTTTGCAACGGGTTTGCCCGGTCTCATCCTGGTACGTTCCTGTCGGGCAAATCTTGCAACTGCCGCTCTGTACATCCATGTATTTCCCTGCTTCGCACTGGCAGCGACCGTAGTTGCATTGAACACCAGGGTCACATCGCCTTCCGCACTTCCCACAGTGGTGGGGATCTGAGTCCCGTTTTACTTTTTGGTAGATGCCGCATGTTGTGTAGAGGTGGTCGTCATATGGGCCATACTCATCAATACATTCTTTTGGACCTGGATGTCCACTTCCGCCATTGAGGTACTTTGTTGTGCGACAGATTCGAGTGGTGCATCCTCCGCCATGTGCAAGCTGGTTGCTGGGAAAGCAGGCATAAAGATTCGAGCAGAATGTTAGACCGTTGAGGCAACTCGCGTTGCTGTCCCAGCACCTGCCTTTGTAACAAGCCTGGTTTGCCGAACAGGTTTGCCCATTGGCGACACAGCTTTGCGGATCGGTGCTATCGTAGCAAGCTCCGTTGATGTAGATCTTTCCGTTCTGGCAACAAGAGCCATTCGAGCACGTTGTTCCTCCACTGCACACATAGCCACAACTGCCACAGTTTTGATTGTCTTCAGGAACACACTGCCCATTGCATAGGACTTTACCTTGAGGGCAACCACACACTCCCTTGATGCACTGCTGGTTGTTTTGGCACTGCCTTCCACAAGCACCACAATGATTCTTGTTCGTGCATAAATCCTTAGGATTCGGAGTGCCACAAGATTTTGAAAAAGAGCCTGAGTAGTAACATACAGCCGGGCCGTATGTCAGAGCCGATTGACTCACACCAAGCTTTGGTTTCTTTGCGGCGATGGTCGAGTTTGTTTCACTGTTGGTTGGCGGAGGACCACCGCAACCCATCGGTTGATTGTTCCCTGAACTGCGGCCGGTTAAGAGTCCTGGCTGTACGATACCAACCAGGATGGTGAAGGTTAAGATCATACCCAATGTCACCCAGGTCATTTGGCGGCGTACGGAAGGCCCCTCATCGTTGACCTTGGTTTCTACGTCTTGAGTCGGTTTTTTTGTCATGCCTCTTCTCCTACATGTGGTTGTTTTGTTGTCTCGGCCTTCCCTAGGCAAAACATGTACCAACATGTAGAGAATCTCTATGTGTTTGATTTGTATGATTTGTGTGCTTCTGAGGAATTCCTCATTTCCGGACTTAAACAGAGTATCTATTCGATCGAATAGGC
>SBHC01000067.1 GCA_006226375.1 Deltaproteobacteria bacterium
CGCGCGTTGGGCGCGACTGGACCTGCAAGAGGGGCTGCTGCTGGAGCACGACGACGCTCCTCCAGCTCTCGAATCCGACGACGATAAACCCCCTCCTGCTTCTGTGTTCTTGATTCTGGTAGCCCTGCCTTGTAGACTTCCTCCCTCTTTTCTATCGTTTCCCTTTTTGGTCTGTGTGGTGCAGGCCCAAGCATACAAGGGTTCTTGCCTACTATGTCGACAACCGATTCTCGTATCCCCGAACGTTACTACTGTTGGGGTTTGTTCCTGTTTGCGCTCTGTACCTTCAGCGTCCACCTGTATTTTGCATGGCAACCTTTGGACAAGTTGTTGTCGACCTTTGCCGCCGACGACATGTTTTACTACATGCAGATCGCCCGCAACATCGCGGAAGGAAACGGCAGCACCTTCGACGGTGTAACTCCCACCAACGGTTACCACCCTGTCTATATGCTCGTAGTATTGGCCGTGTTTGGTTTGTTTCCAGGAAAGTCTGCTGCATTTTATCCTCAGATGAGTCTTACTCTGCTTTCGGTTGCAGGCGTTGCAACAAGCTTCCTCTTGTTCGCGATCGTTCGGCGTTTGGCCAACCTCCGCATCGCCTTTTTTGTAGCCTCTGCCTGGCTCCTCAACCCCTATATCCTGGCGACCGTCCAGCTTGGCGTCGAAGTTCCTCTCTCCGCCTTTATGTTTGCACTTTCGCTGTGGGCCTACCTCCGTTTTTCGGACAACTGGCTCCAGCGGACGCCCCGTTACCTGGAGTCCTTTGGGATTGGGGTGCTCCTTGGTGTGACCTGTCTTTGCCGGACAGATAGCATGTTCTTTGCGATTTGTTTGGGGCTGGCCACACTCTATAGCTTGTACCGACTGTCCCAGGCGTCCTCGTGGTGGCTCCATGTTGTGACCTTTGGAGCCGGCGGCGCTGCTGTTATCTTTCCTTGGTTTGGCTGGAACTTGTGGAAGTTTGGCTCGATTGTCCAAGACAGCGCACGAGCCCTTACCACGCTCAAACACGACGTATTCCTCGACAAGTTTGGCTGGTCAGGCGTGATCCAGCAGAAGTGGCCCTTTACTTTCATGGAGTGGATGAAGCGACTCACCAACATCTTATGTTCTCCTTCCGTCTGGATCACAGGGGCGCTGTTGTTGCTGTTGGTGTGGGGTGTGGTTCGCACCGTGCTTCAAGCCAAAGAGTCAGAACCTCTCCACAACCTCACCGAACGCGCTGCGATTGTTGCGTTGCTGGGTGCCTATCTTATGGTCATGGGGTTCTACGTGGGCTACTTTTGGTTCATGCAAAAGTGGTACTTCCTCTCCCCCACCTTGCTTCTTCTCGTGCTCGCTGGAGTCACGCTCTTTCAACTGGAGAAGTGGGTCCAAACCCATAGCAAAGAGAGCTTGGCACGCTGGGTTCATATCGTGGCCTGGGTCACAGCAATCGCCCTCTTTTTGGGAACTGCTCCACAGCTGTTTCGGCGTGGCTTTCACCCCTGGCAAAAGCACTACCATGACATCGCCGTGAAGCTACGCAGCACCAAAAAGTCTGGCAAAGTAGGAGCCTTTAACTCCGGTATCTATGGTTATGTGCTGAATCAGAAACTGGTCAACCTCGACGGTGTTGTGAATGGCCAGGTCCTGAAAGCGATGAAGAAGCACAAACTTTTCGCCTATCTCAAGAAACGCAATGTGACCTGGATTGTAGACCACCTGGATGTGATTCAATTTTATGGCGTGTTTGCAGAGCCTTCTTTCCGAAAGCATCTAGCCCTCAAAGGACGCTTTGGAAGCGGCCGCAGCGGAAGCGATATCGTGCTGCTTAAGGTCATGAAGAAACCTCCCCAAGCACCAACCCAGCGATAAAACATCCTCACCATGTTAGAACCCTCCACCGCCCCACGTCACGAAGCCAACGAAGAATCAGCCATCCACTTTCGCGAACGCATACACGGCATGTTGCTAGGAACAGCCGTTGGCGACTCATTGGGTCTACCAGCCGAAGGGCTCACACCACAACGAATCCGTCGATGGTACGGGGAAGAGTGGCGACAACGCTTGCTTGGTTCTTGGGGCATGGTCAGCGACGACACAGATCACACCGTGTTCCTGACCCAAAGCCTGATACAACATCCCAATCAAACCGACCGATTTGCCCGTCGTTTGGCTCGTTCGTTACGTTGGTGGCTGGTCAGCCTTCCACCAGGGATTGGCTTCGGAACCCTCCGAGCCATCGCAAAATTGTGGCTGGCGTTTCCACCACATCGTAGCGGCGTGTTCTCCGCAGGAAACGGCCCTGCCATGCGTATCGCTCCAGTGGGTGCGTTGTTTGCCCACGAGCCCGACAAACTCGATCGTTATGTCAAAGCAGCGACTACCTTGACACACACCGATCCCAAAGCCCAAACGGGCGCAATGGCCATCGCTCGCACGGTAGCCTGGATTGTTCGAGAGGAGTCAACAACCCCGCCAGCTCAGCACGAATGGCTCACCATGCTCCGAAGCTGCGGTCCTGACGATCCAGATTGGCAGCAATCCATGGATCTCTTGGAAGAGCACCTTCAGCAAGAAAGCTCGGTCCAAGATGTTGTCGACGCCATGGGCCTTTTCCGAGGCGTAACAGGTTACATGTACCACACTGTTCCTGTTGTGTTGTACGCGTGGCACCGTCACTTTGGTGACTTTGCAACCACACTCACCCAGGTGCTGGCTTGTGGTGGAGACACGGATACAACCGGAGCGATCGTTGGCGCACTGGCAGGAGCTACAGAGGGAGTCCAAAACATACCCTCTCCCTGGATAGAAAACCTCCATGACTGGCCGCACAACCCGGCCTTTCTCCAACAACTGTCTGAACGCTTTGCCGACGTTTGCCTAACCCACACACCCGGCCGCCCTGTTCGTCGCTTTGTGGGAGCCGTCCCCCTGCGAAATCTGTTTCAACTTGTCGTTGTATTGGGTCATGGATTCCGTCGTTTGTTACCTCCGTACTGAAAGTTCTTTCCAACGCATTTGCAACTTTTGAAAACAAGCTGCGTTGAATCCAACCAGAGAGAAGGGAGTCTGAGAGAAAACAACGCTCCCTCCACACACGGAGACGAAGAAGATCCTCACTCTATAGAATGTACGCAAGTACGGAAGGAAGCAATCATGTGGAAACGATGGTTCAGCACAGCTTGTTTGTTTGTCGGATTTCTCGCCAGCATCCCCAGCGCCAACGCTGATTGTGCGGCTGGAACGGTTTGGTTCTCCCCAAGAAACAAGGCCAAACAGGTTCCTCGCAATGTAAAGATCCTGGTTCATCTCTACGGCAATGAACGCGCCTTCTACTCCAAGGCCTACCAGCACGCAGAGTTAGTCCACCGTCACCACCGAGTGCCTCTTCGCGCGACAACATTGCCTCATGCGAAACAAAGCTTTCTGATGAAGTACATGCTCCTGACTCCCACGAAGCCTCTGCTACCAGGTACGACCTACGTTCTTCAACTCAATGAAGCCGGTCAAAAGCTGATGAAAGCTGAAAAGAGGCGATGGTTCAAAGCCTACCAGTTCACCACATCCAAGACTGTGGACAACGAGGCCCCCAAGGGAAAACCGCAAGTCACCAAGGCCAAGTACACCCACCAAATGTTTGGTTGTGGCCCGGCTCGTCGGATCTCTATGACTGTCAAAGGAGTGAAAGATAGCTCGAACCTACGGTATTGGATCGACGCCACATGGCAAGGAAAGAACGGGAAGGAACACGTCCGCATCTTAAACACCCGACCCTCGTTGGGCCACGGAATGTGTTCAGGAAACTTCAACAAGTGGACCAACGGGGAGTACACGCTCCGCATCACTCCCGTCGACCTGGCTGGAAACAAAGGACAAACCTCCAAGCCAATCACGGTCTCTGTGAAACAACGCTGGTAAGGAAGAGTTCAAACGGAAGGAGCAGACTGAAGCAACGTAGCGAAGTGGGCCAACGAACGGGCTGTGTTGTGAAGCGGCTCTGTTGACTGGTACGCTCGACACAACAGCAACGCTCCCTCAATCGAAGACAGAACAAACGTCGCGAAGCCATCCAACTGGTCGGTCGCCAGGCCGTGTTTCTTCATACTCTCCTGGATCACCACTTCCCATTCACGGTACACCGACGCGCAGGTGGATTGAATCGCCGGAGATCGTGACGCCATCTCCAACGTCAGCGTTGCCACAGGACAGCCGTCCAAAAACTCCGACTCTTCCAGCCTTGTAGCCAACACATCACAGACACCTTGCAACGCATCAGGAAGAGTCTCGGCCTCTCGAATCACGCCATCCAAAGCCTTCCGCATTTCTTCCCCCGACAACGCGGCTGCAGCACTTGCCAGTTCTTCTTTCCCACCTGGGAAATGGAAATACATGGAACCTTTGGGTGACTTGCTTAGCTCCAAGATCTGCTTCAGTCCTGTCGCGTGGTAGCCCTGTTGCTGGTACAAGCCCGCCGCCGTTTCAACAATCCGCAAACGCGTTTGCTCTCCTTTTTTCATCGCCCTATCCTGTTGCTTGAGACGAGTTCATTGAGGGGTTGAGCTTACCGCTCTGTCGTGGGATTCGCCAGAAAAACTGTTTGGGATGCACAGGAAACGTCGAGAGGAAGCCAATCAACGCCGTCGACCAGGCACCCAGAGAGGGTTTGGGCTCAAGGCCAACGCTCATACGACGCATCTGTCGCAAAGACCACTCCAACGAGATCATCGAGTCCAACATCTTGATGCCAACCCTCGGATTGACTGACATGGCACTCTCAGCCTCGCCATCCAGGATACGCTGGGGCAGCTCAGGCTCCAACGCCATCGGTCGCGCCAGTCCTACCATATCGACGTGCCCTTCCGCGATAACCTGCGACATCACAGAAGCTGTACGAAGTCCGCCCGTCAACATCAAAGGAATGGAGACACGCTTGCGAATCTCACTTGCGTACTCCAGGAAGTAGGCCTCCCGAGACGCGGTTGAAGCCCGCATGTTTCCGTCCTTATCAGTAAGGCCCGTCATGGAAGGACTCTCGTAGTTCCCACCGCTCACCTCCAGCCATGCAATGCCTGCTTTCTCCAAGGCTTCGGCGACCTCCATCGACTCCTCAGGGGTGAAGCCACCCCGTTGAAAGTCGGCAGAGTTCAGCTTGACCGCGATGGGAAATTCTTCTCCGACCAACTCTCGGGTGGTGCGGATGATCTCCAACAAAAAGAGCATCCTATTTTCCAACGACCCACCCCAACGATCCGTGCGCTGGTTGCTTCTTGGAGAAAGAAACTGACTCACAAGATACCCGTGGGCACCATGAATCTGAACCCCAGAGAAGCCCGCCTTCTTCGCAATCAGCGCAGTGCGAGCATAACCTTCGATCAGTTCTTCGATTTCACTCTCTGTGAGCGGCTGAGGCTTGGCAAACAAAGGTCCAAAGCCTTTCAAAGCGATGGGAGACGGTGCCAAAGGACGCGATGTAACTTGTCGGGCTGCTTGTCGTCCAGCGTGACTGATCTGCATCCAAAGCTGGGCCCCATCAGCTTGTGCAACATCAGCCCAACGCTTCAACATCGGCAGAGATGTCTCGTCTTGAATCACAACATTCTCTAGCTCCGTTCGGCCACGTGGATCAAACATCACATTTCCTGTGATCAGCATCCCTGCCCCGCTCTTTCCCCAACGCTCGTACAAACGAATCAATCTCTCACTCGGAGCACCGCCACGATCCGCCAGTCTCTCACTCATCGCTGCCTTCGCGATCCGATTCTTCAACACCACACCATGACCCAAATCCAACTTCTGTCCCAACACTTCGCTTGCTTGCTGCTCACTCATCGGTCTCTCTCCTTGGTATGCAATCCAACGATCGTCAAAAAATATAACGAACGGTCTATTTTCAGCCAACGCAGGTAAATATACTGACCGGTCTACTATTTTCAAGATTTTTTTGACAATAGTAGACACACAGACGCATTTACCAAACGAAGTTAGATAGATAGAACAGAAAGAAAGATATGAAGGAGTACAAAAGAGGGGAAAAACCGTTGGGTCAGAGAGGGGGAATTAATGCCGTGAGGGCAAGCGACGGGCACTGGCAGCAGGATCGTCAATGTCCATCCCACGTAAATAGGATTGATCTGTGCTGGTCGCTTCGCTCATCGGACGAATGCGAACACCTGCACCATCAACGCTTCGTGAATAGGCAGTACCATCAGCTTCGGGCCAAGGGTTGTAAGCAACGGAGCGGCCGTTCGCTCCGCCGTCCGTGTCGGCCAGAACAAAGTGACCGCCGTTGTTGTCGTTGCTTACCCAGTTCAGGTCGAGGTTGCGTCCTTCCATTTGGGGGCGTTCTGAGCCCCACATCAAATCGCGATAGGTCTGCAGTGTGCCGGTTGTTAAGTAAGGATCTTGTGTGGGCGCGTTGCCATTGTTGAGTGCTTCTTGCACAGCTTCAGGTGTGTCAGGCATGTTTTGCCCGGCTTCGAGGGCCATGCTGTAATTCCCATCGCTGTTGGTTCGCTGATCGAGGATGGCAATTTGGTAGGTGGCTTCTTGCAGACGTTGAAGATCACCGTGAGTGAGAGTGCTGGGGTCACGGCCTTGTAACTCCTCCACTGTCGATAACGAACGACGCAACGGAGCGGCCAAGGTGTTTCGGATACCATCACGTTGTTCGGCGGGAACATCATTTAAAGAGGCGGTGGTTCCATCGAGTTGTTGGATGCCTTCGGTGTTTTCAAGCTGGTGGAGTAGCTGCTCACCTCTGTTGTGGAGCCGGCCCAGACCTTGTTGAAAGTTCTCTGGTCCGGTCAACACACCCCCTGCCACCAAACCAGCGGCACCGCAGCGCACAGCGTCATTGCCGTTGGCCTGGGTTCCTTGGTTGCTGTCAATTTGGGACATATTGTTGAGGATCTCTCCACGTTGATTCCATTGCACCTGCTGACCTTCCACGCTGCGAGCATGAGCCCGAGCCGGAGTAACGTTGGGGTCATCCAGACCGAGGGCACCCGTCCCTCCCGAAAGACCCGAGGGTGCGGCGGTCAGATTCTCCGGAAGCGAGGGAGAGAGCGTAGGTCCTGGTTGTTGCGAGCGAGCCAACTGCGACCCACCTGCAGCCTGCGCAGCAGCCAACGAAGAACGAAGCTGCCGCTGCAAGTCAGGATCCGTCGACGTGGAAGCCTGTGGTGTAGCACCTCTGCCTGTAGAGAGCTGGCTCCCAGTGATGGAAGGTGAATGAGCCTGGAACTGGTTTTGCTGAATTTTCTCCCCAAGTGTCGGGGGTTTTGCGGGAGCTTCCGCTTCCTGGACAGCTCCACCTTCCACCGTAGGAGGACTTGCTGGCTGCACAGAAGCGGCTGAATTCGGGGAAGGGGAAGAACCAATCTTGCTCATGGGACAAACTCCATCATCCGAAAGATGCAGGGAAAAATTATAGAGAGCGTCCAACGATACAAGATTCGGGAAGAAGAGAAAAGTGGGGAGAGAATTAGGGGGTCAGGGTCACATCGTTCTCAGAGGACAGCTTGCGCTCCACACGCTTAAAGTTGGAGTCCGTAAAGGTATAGCTTGCCACGACGCGGACTTTGACCGAGCCTTTTTGCCGGATCGCATCCAAATCAACCTGTGGAGGCGTAAAAACGACGGTAGAGCCTGGGATGACTTCGACATCCGTCTTGTAGTCAGGTAGCTCGATCTTGATGCGACGTATGTCTAACTTCTTGGAGACACCCTTCTCGATACCCATCACAGACGCCCGAACCTCCAGACCACCTTTGGAGGAGAGCTGCGCCTTAAGCTCCGTTGCAATCAAGGAGTCGGGGTACACAGCGTACTCAAACTGGTCAATCACACCGTTTCGATTCAGATCGCCCCAAAGGATTTCTCCCCAGCTTACGCCAAATTCGGGAGTTCCACGAGAGCCCAGATTGTTACCCATCAGATCGATCAGGTATTGAAAAGTTCCCCCCAGATCCAGGTAGAGATCCCTGGCACCGTAGGTATGCATCAGCTCATGGGCGAAGAGATACATGTCGATCTTCTTCATACCCATCCGACCTTCGGTTTGGGCACGTCCTGTAAACGGACCGATGTCAATGTTACCAGTGATGATCATGCGCTTGTCAAAGTCATTGGCGCTTTGGATGCAGCCCTTCTTCACCAGGTAGGCTTCCAGGGCAGCATGGGTGCTGTTCAGATCTCGTTGACCGTTAGGGTTGAAGTCGGGTGTGTTTATCCCAGCGAGAACAACATACTCAAACTTCGGAGCGGGCTTCTTTAAGTACTTCTGGCTCAACGTGTTGAAGTACGCTTCAAACTCATCCAGCTTGAGTTCCTTTCGGAGTTCCTTAACCCGATTGGTGCAGACCTTGGAAGGGTCACTGGGAATGTCCAGTCGGTCGCTCAGCACAATCAAGAACCGCTGGTGACCCGCGGCGGGTGTATTGGCAAGACCACGAGACTCCAAACGTACGCATTGACCGTCCACACAGCCGCCATTGTTGATGCAGTCCGAATCCACACAACACGCTGCGCCAGGAAACCAAACACCTTGACAACACTTGGCCTGGTAATAGTGGCGACGGCTCTTGTTGCAAGGAGAGTCAGGGCAATGTGTCTTGGGAAAGAAGTGACTTCCACAAGCCTCACGATCGTTCCCGTCTGCATAGCCGACAGCTCCGACCAAAGAAAAAGCGTCGCGAAAGAGGGCAAAGGTGATGATGCTTCCCACCGAGCGTGGATTGGTGAGAACATCTGCCTGTACCGCAGTCACTGTAAGAGAGAGCGTTTTCTTTTCGTTGGCCTTAAAGTCGAGAGCCACCTTGCCTTCAAACGAAGCCTGAACCAGCTTCCAGCTCGAACCCACTTCGTAACTCAAAGCGAGCTGTTTGGCTTGGGAGGTGGTGTTGGTCACCTCGATGGTGAACGACTTGGTTTCGCCTTCCTTCACCAGATCGGGTACGGGCCCTGGCTTGAACTCCAGCCCGTCGATGACACGGGTTGCGTTGTTTCTTGGCGTAAAGTCCCTCTTGCACAATCCATGAATCACAGCTCCCCCACACGTTGTGGTGGTTTTCTGTGGGATGCAGTCGCCAGGGCACAACCCCTCCGAAGTCAGGAGAGCGTTGCATGCTTCGTCCTTTTGACAACGCTGGGGAATCGGTTCAGGAGTCGCCTCAGGTTCCGCTTCTCCCCCTTCAGGCCCAGCCTCTTGCCCGGCTTCTGGTGACGGCTCAGGAAGAGGCTCACTTCCGGCTTCTTCCGATGGTTCCACTCCAGGAGATGCATCTTGGAGAGGCTCCGATGCAGCCTCGGAAGAACGCTCTGTTGTCACTTCCAAAGAGAGTTCTTCCCCCGGATTTTCCGTAGAGATAGGAGGTGAAGCGCAAGCCACCCAGCCAAAGCACAAAGCTCCTACCACAAAAACACGATACAACCATTTCATTCACAATACTCCACTGGGTAAGACTGGCGGACCTACCTCATGGGATAGATGTAGCGACAAAGCCATTGACTTTCAAGGATGCTCCCACAAAAAGGCTTCACCGAGTGAACATTATTCACGTTCTTCCATCCAGGTAGTCTCACCGAGCGCCTGCGTGGGAAAGCCATGGTGATACTGCCCTTCGGGCAAACGCTCATGCTTCAACACGACGCTATGACCTCCGACAAAGGAACGCTCCTCCACATCAGCACCATACATAACAATGCAACCGGCCGTCGTAGTCGAGCCTTTCCTGAGGTGGACGTGGTCCAACTTGAGCACTCGATCTTCAAAGCTATGAGCCTGAAACTGACAGGCAACAGTGGCGTGATCTTCAAAGTGAAGCATATCAGGGTCCACCACTTGGGCAAAGCCGGAGCCCAACACAACACGCCGTCCGACCCTCACTCCCATGGCACGAAGCCACCAGGACAACCAGAGAGATTGTTCCCAAGGAAGAAGCAAGGGACTGGCGTATGCACCCCACACCACATAAAGAAAGTCCCAGCGGCTGCACCAACATGACCAGAGAGGGTGTTGCCCAGGCTTCACCCGCCCCAGAAGAAGCCACTTCAATCCCCACACCAGACCGCAAAAGAAGAGAATGATACCCAGAGAATAGGCGGGAACAACAACTCCCCACAAAACAGGAAGAGAATGATGGGACCACAAAGGCAACGTCTTAAACCATAACAAGCCGACAGCAAGGGGCAGCAGCCCAAGAAAGAAACGGGCAAACTCCCAAAAGAACCGATTGAACCAACGGATCCAAGAAGGTCGAAAGGTAAGGCTGTTGTCTGCTTCCACAATTTCTCGTCGTGGCAGCGCAAACGAAGGGTGACCAAACCAGGATGTCCCCTCTTCCATCTTGTCGGAATCTCCGACTGTACCCACACCCAAAAGGACGCTTGGAGGAAGCTGGGTTCCGGCGGTCAACACAACATGATTTCCAAGAAAAGTGCCCTGCCCCAAACTGGTGTGAGCAAAGGAGATGGTGCCTCGATGGTAACGAGCAGCCCCAAGATAGATTCCGTCGGCGAAGAAGCTCTCTTTCCCAACCGACACAAGCTCAGGAGTCACCTCCATGATGCTGCTGATTTCACACTTTGGACCTACGTTCATCCCAGCCAGACGCAACCAAGACGGCCAAAACATCGTACCACTCAGCGTGTTGCCTGCACCTTCCAGGTATCGATTTTTGAGAAAAGCCCGAATATGCTCAGGACTCCAACGTGAGTAAGTACCAGGCTTGATCGACTTGAGCCAACGCACAGCCAAAGCCTGAAGAAGCAAAAATGCCATCAGCCCTAAGACCACAAGGCTTCCCAGGACAAGCAAGACAAAAGGCTCGTACCGATAGGGTGAAAAGAGCCAAGCTAGAATCGTCTTTGCATCCAGCTCCCAATGCAGCACCATCCCCACAGCGATCGCCAAAAAGGGCGCTCCCATTGCCGTAGCAGCCAACCACCGAGAGAGCGTCATTATCACGCCGTGCTTGTACGCCGTCCAGGAAGATTCTTGTGTGAGGGGTTGAACCTCTGGGGCAGCCCCGATGTGTTGAGCTGGCACTCCATCCCACGATTCGTTCTTCGGTAGCGTCGAGAACGAGGGCACCATCGACAAGCTGGTTAAGAACCCCCCTTCCTCCACCGTGGAAAAGGGAGACAGACCGGCTCGTGTCTCCAGGGTCGCATGTGAACCCACGCGGATCGGACCCACAACAAGATGACCGTCTTGCAGGTCGATCAAGCGCAACGCAGCGTCCCTACCGATGGTGACATTGTCTCCAATCTCCAAGAGGTCCAGGCCACCTCCCAAAGCAACTCCGTTGTGAATGTGAACGTTCTCTCCGATGGTTGCACCAAACCACCGTAGAAAGACATTCTTAAGCACAGTGCCTTCCACCCAGCCCCAAGGAATCCCCCCCATCAGCCGAGAGAGAATCCAATTCCGCCAGAAGAAGCTACCCCAGACGGGATAGCGCCCTGGCCTGTATCGCCCGATGAGTAGCTCTTTCATCGCAAGAGCCAAAGCGATGGAGATCGGTAGATACAGCAGCACCACAACTCCAAAAAACAACGGCAACAGCAGTAGAAAAGGAACAACTCCAACAAAGGTTAGGACGATAGGAAACACTGTAAATGCAAGGAAGTAACCCACCCAAGACGCAAGCAAAAGAAACACAACATTCCAGGTCAACTGCAACCCGGAAACCCACAGAGGACGAGGCTGGTCCTCCACAGAAAAATCTTCTTGGATGCGCTCCAGATCTTCCTGCACAACCACATCATCAGAGCCAACATCGCATGCGGTCACACGCTCAGCGAGGGCGGCAACGGTGGGACAGTCGTAGAGGTCGCGCACGGTCAATGAGGCCATGACAGGGTTCTCTCGGAGCAAAGAGACAACCTGAGCCGCAATCACCGAGTTTCCGCCCAACGCAAAGAAATCGTCGTGCACGGAGATGTCTTCCTCCAGCTCAAGACGCTCTTGTATGACGGCTGCCAGCTGCTCCTCAACGGGATGACGAGGCTTTACAACAGAGTCAGTGCGTTCCACTTTCCGCTGCACTTTGGGCAGAGACTTTCGATCAACCTTCCCGCTGGTTGGGCTTAAGGGAAGCGATTCCAATGTCTCCACATGAGCAGGGATCATGTACGAAGGCAAGCGATCCTGAAGGAAACGTCGCAACGCAGGGACATCCAGGCTTGCTTTCTCTTGGAGCACAACAAACGCGACAAGTTGCTGGGCTGCCGCTTCTCCCTGAACACAGCAAGCCGCCGATTCCACCCCTTTCCACTCGCAGATGTTGGACTCAATCGACTCCAACTCTACTCGGTAACCACGAATTTTCACCTGCGTGTCGATCCGCCCCAGGTACAAGAGGTTTCCATCTTCGGCTTCTTGCACCAAGTCACCTGTACGATAGATCCGACCTGCGACAGGATGTTCCACAAACTTGCTTGCAGTAAGTGTGGGTCGGTTGAGATAACCTCGTGCCACACCCACTCCGCTGATACACAATTCTCCGGGCTGACCGGGACCGACAAGCTGCAACGATTCGTCCAAGATCCAGACTTGATGTCCTGAAACAGGCACACCAATGGTAATGGGCTCCTCTGGAAACACCCTTCCCCGCACCACAGTCACGGTGCATTCGGTTGGACCGTACCCGTTCTCCATCCAACGTCCTTTGGCCCATTTGTTCGCGATATCGGGTGTCAGAGCCTCTCCTCCAACATAAAGCAAACGTAGCTCCGGCAAGGCCTCATCAGGGTTCTCACACAAGGTCGTTCGCAGCAATGTAGGTGGAGGACAAAGCACAGTCACTCGCTCTCGCTGCAACCAGGGAACCAGATCTGGACCCAAACGAACAACATCATCGTCTAGCACCACAAGGGTCCCCCCAGCACCCAACGCAAGATAGGTCTCTTCGATGGAAGAGTCATAGGCAGCAGAAGAGCTTTGCGCAACGCGATCCTGAGTACCCAGCCCAAAGGTTTCACGATCCGAGAGAACGAGGTTGACAATGCTTCGATGCTCAATCAGCACACCTTTGGGTTTTCCCGTGGTTCCCGACGTATAGATTACATACGCAAGCTGCTCGGGCTTAACCTCCGGCAACGTCGCGCTTGCATCAAAGGAGTTCGGCCGTTCATCATCCAGGCACCAAAACGAAAACAATGAAGCATCAGGCAGCGTGGAAGCGAATGTTTCCTGTAGGCTCCGATCGGTCAGAATATGGGAGACGCAGGCATCCTCCAGCACAAACGCAATACGCTCTGTGGGGAAATGAGGCTCCAGGCATGTATAAGCACCACCTGCTTTGAGAACAGCCAACTGTGCGACATACAGCCAGGGTGTATTCCGAGGCAAAACAATGGCAACAATCTCCTCCGGTTGTATCTGGGAGGAAAGCGCCAGCGCCCATTGTCTAGTAAGAGCGTCAAGCTCCCGGTACGTCAATGTTTGTCGCTCAGGCCAGGACGTAGAGGGAGGCACATCAATGGCCACTTGTTTGGGGTACTGAAGAGCAGCCTCAGTCACAAAGTCGTGCAAGACGTTCGCCATAGTTATCATCCACACATCACAAAGCAGAAGACATCGAGAGCAAGGAAACAATCGATCGGAACAAGGTCTTGGGATCTACATCTCTTTATACAACATACTGTTGGTAACGTCCTCCAGCCGCCGCAAAAGAACGAAGAACCGCACTCCTTTCAAGGTTCAAGCTTGACACTCTACAAACCGACACATAATAACGATAGTGCAAGTATGTTTTGTATTTTTCAGGAGAAAGAGATGTTGAGCACGCGCCAAACAACCTCCACGACATCCACCCATCGTAAGCATACAACACACACCCGCCCCCTCTCGTGGTTAGGCTTGTGTCTCATTTGCATCACGATGGGGCTTGTTAGCTTTCTGCAATGCAGCCCTCCGGTAGCAACCACAGAGACACCTGCCGCCGAGCCCGTTATCGAGTCGTCGAGCAAGGAAGCGGCTGCAGAAGAAGCCCCCACGATAACGGAGAAGAACACCGAGCCAGCACCTTCTCCCGATCGGGCTGAGCCACCCTCCCCTCGTGAAGAAGAACCCCAAAGCACTGTTGACGCCTCTGAGCCTCCAGAAGAAAGCCCAGAGACGACGGTCACACCGGAGCAACCGGCAGAAACCCAGCCAGAGAAGGCTCCACCACCCAAGCCGTGCGCCTCGCCCCCAACCTCCGCCTGGCAAGCGTTGAAAGCTTCGACTTACAAGGTCGGCGACTTTTCCGTAGAGGTGGGCACCAACAACATCGTCCAAGTGTTGCATTCCCAAAAAGGTAGCCAGATCTTGTTCCAGGCCATGAGGCAAAGCCCTGTGATCGCCGAGCAAGTAGACCTTAAGGTAGAAGAACACCAAGGCTCGTTTAAGATTGAAGACAAGACCAAGCTGGCTTGCAAGCTCTCACAGGTTGAGCAGGTTGCTGTGGATGGAGGCACCTTCTCTCTGAAAGGTAGCTTCCAAGACACAGAAGCAGGCTGCAAAAACCTAACGTTTGAGTGGAGCTTCTGCGAAGTCAGTACAGGACATCTTCGTTACGTCATTCGAACGTCAGATGCGACCTTTAATGCAGTCTCCCTTCGTGTCGCTTCCAAAGCAAACGAACGCTTGTATGGCATGGGAATGCAGCACCTCCACGATAGCCTGAACCTCAAAGGCAAGAAGATCCCGGCGTTGGTGCAAGAAGGTGGCGTGGGCCGGGGGCATCAACCGATCAGCGCCGCTGTAAATACAGCATCGAGTGGCTCGGCTGGCAGCGAAGTCACCAACTACTACGCGATGCCCTACTTTATGACGGAGCGATGGAGCGCCCTCCTCCTCGAAAACACCGAGCTTTCTTATTTCGACTTTAAGGCCGACGATGTCATCAACATCCGCCTGTTTGACAAAGAGATGCGAGGCCGCATCTTGTCCGCGTCGTCCCCTCTCCAGGTGATTGAACGATTAACCGAGTACACCGGCCGAATGCCTCCTCTCCCCGACTGGGTGAACGAAGGAGCGATCCTTGCGCTGGCTCGTCCACTCAAAGACAACGAGAAGCACGTCGCATCGCTGTTGGCCAAAGGAGCCAAGATTGCCGGAGTGTGGAACCAAACCTGGCCTGGCAAGATGAAGACCTTCATTGGCGAACAAGTGCTTTGGAATTGGGCCTACAACCCCAACTACCACCCCGACTGGACAGGGTTTGTCTCCAGGCTGAACAAACAAGGTATCAAGGTACTCTGTTACATCAATCCGATGTTCCACGACGTTCCCCAAGAGGCCGGAAAGGTTGAGCGAAACCTGTTTAAGGAAGGGGACGCCAAAGGATACTTTGTCCGCAACGCCAAAGGCGACACCTACATGATAGAGGTGACCGCGTTTAAGGTTGGCTTACTCGATCTGACGAACCCGGCAGCACGAACCTGGATGAAGCAAGTCATCAAGGATGAGATGATCAAAAAAGCTGGATGCAGCGGATGGATGGCAGACTTCGCGGAAGCCCTTCCCTTTGATGCGGTGATGCACTCCAAGGTCAAGGCGAGCACCTACCACAACCAGTACCCGGTCGATTGGATTAAGCTCCACCGCGAAGCCCTGGAAGAAACCGGCAATGTGGGCAAGGTCCTGGTCTTCAATCGCTCGGGATACATGGGCTCTGCGGCCCACAGTATCTTGCTCTGGCAAGGCGACCAGCTCACAACATGGGACAAATACGACGGCCTAGTCAGCGCTCTGCATGGTTTGATCAACGGTGGACTCTCGGGTATCTCGCTGAATCACTCCGATACAGGTGGCTACACCTCTTTGAGTTATCTCAAATTGGGCTACACCCGGGAAGCGGAGCTGCTCAAGAGATGGTCCGAGATGAACGCTTTCACCGCAGTGCTGCGGACTCACGAAGGCAACCAACCCACAGCCAACGCGCAGATCTACTCCAACAACGACGCCATCGAGCACTTCGCGCGTATGACGAAGGTCTATCACGCCCTCGCCTTCTACAGAAAGACGTTGTTCCAGGAAGCCAAAACCAAAGGCTGGCCTGTCGTTCGTCATCTGATGCTGCATTACCCCAACGACGCTGCATCTCGAAGCATCGATGACCAGTTCATGCTTGGCTCCCAGATCCTGGTCGCTCCGATCAAGAACAAGTGCTGGACAAAGCCGCTTTGCCCCTACAACAAAGAAGTGTATCTACCCCCAGGTCGCTGGGTACACCTGTGGTCAGGCAAAGTCTATGGTTCCCAAAGCAAGGGCGGGAAAGTCACCGTAAAAGCTCCCATCGGTGAGCCTGCAGTGTTCTACATCGAAGGCTCCACCGTAGGCAAAACCTTCGTACAAAACCTCAAGAAAGCCAACGTTTCAGGTCTTCCCTAATCGCCTATTTGACGACTCTGTCCTGTCTTTTTCTTCTGAAAGAACCGACGGTACAGCGCAACTCCCATATAAAGCGGCGCATACAGAGCGGCTCCAATGCTAAGAACGATGCTGTTGGCCACGTTGAGTCCAAGCGCGTCGCGAAAGGGGTTGTCGTCGATCATGTAGGTCCATGTCGATGACGGACCCTGGACTTGTTGCAAGGCCACCGACAAGCCTTCCTTGGTCAACGTCATCCCGTCCAAGTGCTCCAAGATCCGATGGTTTATGTTGTCTTCCAGTGTATCAAACACATGGTAGGCAGCCTTCCGAAACTCATGATACGGGTCTTTGGAGCCAAGCCGAACAATGTAGATGCCTTCCCGGATGTCGGCGAGATTTTGTAAGTGCTCAACCCAAAGCCGGTCCATGCTATGCAAAGCCACCTGTAGCTCCAATTGGATAGCTTGTTCCTCGCCACACAAAGCAACCAATTCGTTGTATCGTTCTGGTCGCTGTTCAGCCCAGAAGCCCGGCAACTTCGTCCCTTCCAACCATTGGTCTCGAAGCTCTCGCATAAGCAGTCGCTGTTGCTCGATGATCCAGGAGTAATTCCATAACGTCCGACGAATGGAGTGGTTCTGTCCTTCAATCACACGTTGGGCCCAATTCGCTCGCTGCACCAAGAGCGGGTGGTCAATGGCTCCCTGACGGTGTCTCCGCAAGCTCTCGGACACAAGCTTGTCCACTCCGTATTTCACCATCACCTCATCTTCCAACGAGACAAAGAAAATGGAAGAGCCAGGATCACCCTGACGCCCAGCGCGCCCACGCAACTGACGATCAATGCGACGAGTTTCATGACGGTGGGTACCAATCACCAACAACC
The DNA here is from genome assembly GCA_006226375.1 of Deltaproteobacteria bacterium. Classification (GTDB taxonomy): domain Bacteria; phylum Myxococcota_C; class UBA6777; order UBA6777; family UBA6777; genus M3003. The sequence continues at coordinate 17,238 of SBHC01000067.1, forward strand.
CACCTGCTGCAACAACCTCATCGCGAAAGCGTTCGTCAGCCCCTCCCAGGCGAATGTCTGTCCCTCGCCCGGCCATGTTGGTCGAGATGGTAATGGCTCCTGGAGCGCCCGCTTCGGCTACTATCTTTGCTTCTTGTTCGTCTGTTTTGGCGTTAAGGACCTGACACGACATCCCCTGTTCTTCGAGCTCTCGGGCCAACTCTTCCGACTCACGAACGCTGGATGTTCCCACAAGCACAGGACGACCTTGGCTGTGTGCTTCGTGGATGGCCTTGTAGATGGCTTCCTCTTTGGCAGCCTTGTGGGAGAAAATTTGGTCTGGGTGGTCCTCACGGATGCAAGCCTGGTTGGGAGGCAAAACCACGGTATCCAGCCCGTAAAACTCGGACAGTTCTTCATCTTCGGGCCTCGCGGTCGCCGTCATACCGGACAAGCGTTCGTACTGAACAAAGAAGTGTTGCAGCGTAATCGAGTTAAGGATTTCGCCTTCATCACCAAGCCGCAAACCTTCCTTCGCTTCCAAAGCAGCTTGCAACCCATCAGGCCATTGACGATCTTTGACAACGCGCCCTGTGAACTCGTCAACCAACTCGATCTGCCCGTCACGAACGATGTAATCCACGTCGCGATGTAGCAGTGCCTTGGCGTGCAACGCAAGGTTGATCTCAGTGAGCCACTGGACGTTATCAGCGTCGTGCAGGGAGTCACAGCCGATCTCATCTTCCAAGAGCTGAAGACCTGCTTCCGTCAGAAAAACATTTCGGCCGTTCTCCTCCACATCGTAATGCAGCTCGGGTTGAAGGTCCCGAACCCAGGCCGCAATCATGGAAGTGTTAAGCGCGCCAACTTCTCGGCTTCCGGCGATCACAAGAGGGATTCGTGCTTCATCAATCAGGACCGAGTCCGCCTCGTCCACGACAGCAAACGGAAAATGACGATGGACCCGGTCGTTGGGGTCTGTGCAAAGACCGTCACGCAAGTAATCAAACCCCGCTTCTTTGGCCGTCAGGTAGGTGATGTCTGCTCGGTATGCGCGGTGACGTTCCTTGGTGGTTGAGCTGGCACCAATGGCAGCGACGGAGAACCCCAAGAAACGGTAGATAGGGCCCATCCATTCGGCGTCACGACGTGCCAGATAGTCGTTGAAGGTGAGAACGTGTACCCCTTGACCAAGCAGCGCGTTGAGAACCGCAGGCAAGACCGCCACAAGGGTTTTCCCCTCACCGGTTAACATCTCTAACATCTTGCCTTCGTGAAGTACCATTCCGCCGACAAGCTGGACGTCAAAGTGACGCATGTGAAGCACTCGCCGCGCGACCTCTCGCACCAAAGCATACGTTTGACATAGGATGCTATCCAGAGAAGCTCCACCTTGAACCTTACGACGTAGCTCCTGCGCCTGCCCTTTCAAGTCCTCTTCCGGAAGCTCCTGCAACGAAGACTCCAGAGAGTTAATCTCCTGAACTCTCGGAATGTAGGGGCGGATATCATAGGAGACGGGGCGACCACGCCATCGTTCAAGGCGTTGCGTCCACCAACCGGGAGCATCCACCACCGTGTGAAACTGAGGGGAATGGGTCATAGCTAGATTTCCTTCAAAACACAGTCATCGAGGAAGTCCGCTGAAACCTAGACACGAATGAGAACCTGACAAGAAAAAAGTAGGTCAAGGCAGAAACTCAAAGAGGAAGAGAGGCCTCCACTCCTCCCGCTCTACCGAGACAAAAGGTCCTCTTCATGTTAAGAAAAAGATGAGGCGTACGCAGGCAAATACGATTGCGCCAATGTTTGCAACGAGGAGTCGGGTAACTTCGCCTCCTGTTGAAGCTTTGTAACAGAGCCAAACGCGACCTGACGACCGTCTTGCAGGAACAGATAATGGGTGCAGCGTTCTTCCAGGTAGGAGAATAGGTGGCTGGCGATCACCACCAATCGTTCCTTTTCCATCCACTCTTCTATCAGCTTGTCCAGGTAACCGCGAGCTTGCTGGTCCAACGCTTTCGTGGGTTCATCCAAGAGCAAAACAGCAGGTTCTCCGCACAACGCGGCGACCATGGTCACTTTCCTTTGCTGACCTGCAGACAGCGTGGACAACCGCGCGTCACTTTGTTCCGAAAGCCCCAAAGGCTTGAGATGTTGCTCCCAATGGACTTGAGCCCCTCGCAACACCGACACAGTGTCGCAGATCTCGCGGCAGCTAAGGTACGGATACAACTCTGCATGCTCAGGGACATAGCCAAGCTGACGTTTTGCTTCAACAGGCTCATGCGCTAGATCGTGTCCACACACAGAGATAGAGCCTTGTGTCGGTTCATGAATGCCGGCCAGAGTACGCAACAGAGTGGACTTTCCACTGCCATTCACGCCACAAACGCCCAGAACACCGGGTCCACAGTCCAGATGGATGTCGTGCAGGATCGGATAGATCCCCAAGCTCACATGCAAACCGTCCAAACGTAGACTGGCCTGGTTTTGATGAGAAGACTCGTTCATGTTTGGGCTTCCTTCCGTTGGATTAGTGATGAGAGATCAGCGATCGAGGACCTGGACGACGCGACTTCACGTGTTGAAGTTCCTGCATTGCTTGGATACCGCGCCACATATACACAGCACCCATCAGGCACAACCCAAAGCTGAGCCAGGGAAAGAACGCGATCAGCACGATAGGAGGCAAGAGATGACCTGCAAAAGCCCAAAGCAGAGGCTCCTCCAAGACCCCTTTGATTTCAGCCTGTGCGCACACATGGATGGTCAACGCAGTGGCCCACACCGCAACAGAAGCGCACGACGCACACAACGCCAGCACCCAAGCCCAAGGCAAATGTGTGCCCGAAAGAAACACCGTGAGCCACAACAACGCCCACACCGACCACGAAAGCAGCCACCCCAACAAGAAACGAGCGAGCCATGCATGAGCGACACGAACACCCAGATGAAGAGAAAACCAACTGTACCCTGACAACCAACGCTGGGTCCGGATCAACACCGACGCCACGAGCAAAGAGCCGGGCAACATAACACCGACAGCGATAGCAAAAAGAACAGAAGGATCGCGCAACTTGTTGTTGACGATCGCCAAGGCAAAGAGACCCAACAATCCGACCAACATACCGGCAACGGTCCACAACCACCGCTGCTCTTTCCGCCACAGCGTGAACGCTTCCAGTCGGAACAACGCATGGACAGCCGAACGAGGAGCGACTCGTTGAGGCACAAACCGATGCCCTTGCAGCGGCGGTGGCAAGAACAACCCCCACCAAACCATCCAACAACCACCAAAGAATGCAGTGAGAGCGCTCCACAAGGAAGGATTCCGCACCAGCAAGACCAGCACAGCGAACAGCCCCAACCAGCCGACAAGAGAGAGCGGTCGTTCGAGAGTCATGGGGCAATGCCACATCAAGATCTGCAGCCCCACTGTCAGAATGCACCACCCCAACCACCAACCAAGAGCCAGCGACCAAGAAGGGGCTGAAGCACCTGTGAAAAGGCTGTATGCGGCGACGCCAAACCAGGGGAGATTAAGCCAAAGAAGATGCTTGGCGTGAAGCCAACGCCAGGTCTCGTCGGACACAGGCCAGTGGCGAAACACATCCAGTCGCCGGGACCCCATCATCACCCGAACCAAAGGCACAGTCAGAGCCACATAGACGCCAAGAAGCAGCGGCAACACCCAAGCGCGGGCTGAAGACGACGCTCGCTGCGCTTCGTCTCGGATCACCCACGGCGGGATGTACCTCACGATAAAGATTTGCAAGGCAAACAAAAGACCCAAAGCAGCAGCGAACGAGCGAGCAACATCCAGCCATACAAGGCGGGTGATCATCCGCTGGAAGAGTCGCTGTCCATCTCGACGAATCTTGTGTGAGGGTTGCATCGATTCACCTGGCACGCAGAGAAACAAAATGTTGAAAGCCAGGCCACAACAACGGCAAACAGACTAAACTTCCAGCGTGGTCCAAAAACGTGAGGATGCGAAAGAGGAAGCTTCAGAAGAGAAGCATGGAGAAGAAAAAGAAGGGAGGAAGGCAAAACAGGAACGACGTTCGTTTAGCGAACGCGACGAGTCTCGGGGAGAGCCTGGAGGAACTTTCCACCCTCGTTGACCTTGTATGATTTGCCATTGAAACGAACAAATCCGGTTCCTCGGGAGCCACGAACATCATCAACCAGAGGCAGCTTTACCCGGCTAACAACGCGTGTGCTGTGCATAACATTTCGATCGGTTTGTTCAATGATCAACCCGTCGTGACGAATGGACCGGATGTAGCCACCGTGCTTTCCGATGGCCATGCCTTGCCGGACCACAAAACCCCAGCCCGAAGGGTCTTTCACAATGGCTGCAGGTCGAGACGTGGAAGCGACGATCGCAGTGACTCGTAGCTGATCCAGTTCGTAGGTTTCCAAGCGGCTTTTGGGAGCCCTCTTCGCATCGATCCAGCCGAGCTTGTCCTTCTTTTTCTTGCAGTCCACACACACGCTAGACGTGTGGGGTTTGCCTCGGAAAGGATCGCGTTTGTTGGCCTGCACAAAGTAACGATTGAGTTGCCCAAGAGTCACACGAGGAGGTTGCACTCCAGTTGATGCAGAGAGAGGCTTGGGGCTGTACGAATTGAACACCGACAGATCGCTGGGCTGACAACCAGTGGTCAGCACCCAGGCACCTACGAGGACACTCATCGTCAAGGCTCGTTTCATAGGACTCTCCTTTGTGTTGGATGTGGACTGCATGCACCAACCTCGGCGCACATCACCCCCCACATCTTCAACCTGCATTTGTTGTGGGCGCAGGTTTCGTTTCAGTGTAGCGATTCTTGGATGGCGAGGTCAAGATCGGAATGTCATTATGGAATTTCAACACAGCCGAGTTACCCTTCGTAGGCTCATCAGCATTCGAGAAAATTTCTTTAAAAGATCTGCCTTGCTGAACACACAAGCTTATTGGAAGGCTCGTACGATCAAACCTTGTTCCATTAAGGTAGGAGCCTTTCCGTTCTGCTTCAAAACAGGGCCAGAGTTTTTGTGGTAGGGCGGCTACCGTCTTGACGAATGGCAGGGGAGAAACCTTCCGTCCTCCCCTGCCATTCACCCCCTTCTCCAAAGAAACCTTTGCCCTTCCCTCACTTAAACATATCCAACACATCACCGCACTCGGCAACGACGAATCCGGAAGTTGCAAACATAATTGGACGAGCCACCTGGGCACTTGCTGCACTCTGTCGTGTTTGCGCAAGTCACAACAGACTTGGCTTTGCACACAGTCTTGCCACCAGAACACGAGGAAGTGCCATCGTAACAATAGGAACTTTGGATCACATAACAAACGGTCGATGCGATGCCTTCGTCGGTGGAGCCGTCGCAATCGTTGTCTTTCCCATCGCACACTTCGATGGAGGCTTGCTTCAACGCAACACACTGTAACATTCCACCCGAACATTGACTTTGCCCTGCCTTGCATTCGCCCTTTTTGGAAGTGGAACAGCTTCCTCCACCGCCAGGGTTGCCCTCGTCGACCTGACCATCGCAGTCGTTGTCCTTGCCATCGCAAACTTCGCGACTTGGCTTCGATACCGATTGGCAGGCCAGCTTCCCTTTTGCGCATTGTGTTTTTCCAGCAGAGCACACGCCAAACTGACCTGTTTTGCAGGTAGCTCCACCCCCTGGGTTGCCTTCATCCACTGCGCCATCGCAGTTGTTGTCTTTGTTGTCACATACTTCTTGAGTAGGGACGACTTCGCCTAAACAAGCTCCCCATGTACCTTGCTTGCAAAGCTGCGCACCCCCCTTGCATTCACCGATCCCTTTTGTACCCGAAGGGCCGCTGTAACAGGCTCGTCCTTGCCCATCTTTGCAGTCCGAAGGCTCCGGTCCTTCCGAAGGTTCAGGACCTTGCGAGGGTTCAGGACCCGGTGCAGAGTCGGAACCACCAGAATCTCTGTTGAGATCTGGCGAGTTTGGTTCCTTTGGAATGTTCATCTCTTGACCTGCATCCAGGGAAACCTTGGGTTCGCTCCCACCTGCAAAAGAATCGACCCAAGCAGGCTCTGAACCTTCGCCTGAATCTTTCGACGGAGAAGGCTCTGTTAATGATTCGTCCTCAACCTTGGAAGGGTCCACACACCGGGATGATGAGTTCACCGTTTTGCAAGAACGCCCGACCCCACAGTCGCTGTCGTTGCGGCACTCCATGCACATACCTTTGGAGCAAACAGGCTTCTCCCACAAACAGTCTTTGTTGGTCTGACACGAGTCGCCTTGTCCAACAACACAATGCACAAATCCCAAGCAACCAACCACAACGATCCAAATCAAACGTCCCATTCCAATACTCTCCCTTTACAAAGGGTAGACAAGCATCATAACATATCCCTCCAGGCAGAAAAGCCTTTTGGTTTTGTTGTAGCTCTCCCACCAACAAACACACAAACCACGAATGGGTTGCTAGAGACCGTTCTTTTTCCAGGAGATGTTGTATGAGGACAGTGTGGATCCTCTTCGTGAGCTTGTTCTTTCTTCCAGCCCCAAGTGAAGCGGCACCGCATGGTCGCTACCAGCTGAATCACAAAAAAATCCTGGAACAGCTCATTCCTATTATGATGAAGGACAAGAGGATTCCCCCAGATCGACGCCAGGTATTCCTGCAAAGCTTCAAAGACGAACTCAACGCAACGTCCACCTGGCTCGAGCTGAAGAAAGACAAAACCTTTAAGGTGTTTATAAAGAAGGCTGGAAAAACCAAGCCCAAGCTGGACGCCAAAGGGGTGTGGAAACAAACCCGCAAAGTCCTCACGATGCTATCCCACAACCTGACCCGCCAACGTTCCGAACTCATCCGTTGCAAGGTCCAGAAAACTCGACTCATCTGCCGGGGTAAAAACCAACGTGGATACAACAAGATAGCTCTGTACTTCGACAAAAAATAAAGCGTTCCACTCTATCAAATTGAAACTCGTTCTATCTTTCCTGTATACTGCTGGCTCATACAAGGGAGGTTCCTATGAAACATATCAAGTTCGTCGGGTTTGTAGGTCTATGTTTGTTTCTAACTTGCAGTGCAATGTTGTCGGGTTGTGGTGAATCTGTGCCCGTTAATGAGAATGAGATCAAAGTAACCATCGAGGATGGAAAGAGTCCTTACGAAGCTATCCAAGAGGCTCTGATCAAAGCAACCTCGGGCAAAACGGTCGTCTTGCCTGAAGGAACCTTTGCGCTGGATCGAAGCCTCTCCCTCACCGTCGACAATGTGACCGTCAAAGGGCAAGGTCTCGACAAGACCATCCTCTCGTTCAAGAGTCAAAAGGTTGAGGACAACAAAAAAGAAGGCGCCCAAGGTCTCCGTGTGCAAGCCAGCGGAGTAGTCCTTGAAGGCTTCGCGATCGAAGACACACAAGGTGACGCCATCAAAGTGGAAGACGCCAACGGCATCACCTTCCGCAAGCTCCGTGTGGAATGGACCAACGGACCCGACAAGAACAACGGCGCCTACGGTCTTTACCCTGTCAAATCCAAGAACGTTTTGATCGAAGACTGCATCGTCAAAGGAGCCTCCGACGCCGGCGTGTATGTGGGCCAATCGGAGCAGATCATCGTTCGCCGCAACCGCGCCGAGAGCAACGTGGCTGGAATTGAGATTGAGAACTCCAAGTACGCCGATGTCTACGAGAACATCGCCACCAAAAACACGGGCGGCGTCCTTGTGTTTGATTTGCCCAAACTTCCGGTGCAAGGAGGCCAAAGTGTTCGCGTGTACAACAACCAGATCTTTGGCAACAACACCGACAACTTTGCTCCAGAAGGCGCGATCGTTGGCAAGGTTCCCAAAGGTGTGGGAATCATGATTTTGGCCAATGACAACGTTGAAGTCTTCAAGAACGACATCAAAGACAACCAAACAGCCAACGTCCTTATTGTGAATTATGAGTTTGCTGTCGGAAAGTTTGACGACCCCAAGTTCGATCCCTACCCCGAAGGCATCTACGTTCACGACAACAAGTTCGCCAACGGAGGCTATGACCCCTCAGGCAAGGACTTTGAGCTTCTGGTCGCGCTGATTGGAAAGCCCCTTCCCGACGTCATTTACGATGGAATTGTCGACAAGAACAAGCTGAAGGATGACAAGCTCCCGGCCAACTTGCAGATCTGCTTCAAGAACAATGGAACGGGAACCTGGGTCAACTTACACGCCGATGAGAAGCCCATTCCCAAGCCTGACAAGGATCCCAAGCCCCACGAATGCGAACTCACCCCCTTGAAAGCGATCGAGTTTGACAAAGCCCAATGATGAGAGCCAGATTCTACGTTGTATGGAGAGCACACTGGGCCTCGCTGTTCCTCTTGGCGACCATGCTATTCAGTCTGGCAGGTTGTAGCAGCGGCCCCAACGTTTCTAGCATGCTCAGCCGCCTCGACAACCCTCCCGAGAAACTCTCTGCATGGGGTTTGTTCAAGGGCGAGATGAAGGAACACAACCTCAACACAAGTGTTCTGCCCTACAACATCGTAACCCCTCTGTTCAGTGACTATGCATTAAAATACCGCGCAGTCTGGATGCCCTCAGGCACCTCGGCAGAGGCGGACGACAAAGGCGTATTCTCGTTCCCCACTGGCACCCTGTTGTTGAAGACCTTTGCCTACCCCAACCCAGACGGCTCAAGACGTTTGGTCGAAACAAGGTTGTTGGTGAAGTCTTCGGAAGGATGGCATGCCTTTCCCTATGTGTGGAACGCAGAGCAATCCGACGCCAGGCTCGCTCTGGTTGGTGACACCACCGAAGTGAGCTGGACTCACAGCAATGGCACCAAGCTAGCCTTCACCTATGTGGTGCCCAACTCCAACGAGTGCAAGAACTGCCACGAGATCGAGAAAAAGCTCCGACCTCTGGGTCCCAAAGCATCGCAACTCAACAACGACTACGCGTACAACGATGGAACGGAAAACCAACTCACTCGCTGGATCAAGGCAGGCTATCTTAAAGATGACGGCAAAGCCAAAAGCATCACGTCTTTCCCCAACTGGCAAGACCCCAACTCAGGTACAGTAGAACAGCGAGCCCGAGCCTACCTCGACGCCAACTGCGCCCATTGCCACCAACGCAGCGCGCCCGCGAGCAACTCGGCTTTGTACCTCGACGCAGCCACAACCGACCCCAACGACCTTGGTGTATGCAAACCACCCGTTGCAGCAGGCAAAGGCGCTGGCGACCTCAAGTACGCCATTGTTCCAGGCAAACCGGAGCAATCTATCTTGCTCCACAGGATGCTTTCGGACGAATCAGAGATCCGCATGCCGGAGCTGGGTCGCGTGGTCGGACACCAAGAGGGTATCGCGCTGATCCGCACCTGGATCCAACAGATGAAAGGCTCATGTGACTCACCTGAGCCTTAACCTCCCTGTCATTGTTCACTCCCCACCCTAACGAAACGAATCAGGCGACAACCCAACCATGACCAGCATGTCCCACAAGCCCATGCTTCCCGCTCTGAACTTTGCGAAGAAGCGCCGGTTCGGACCGCTTGCGCTGCTTATGCCCCTGTTGCATGTCGGCTGCAGAGTAGGATTGACACGTCCGCTGTTGCGCGGCGTTCTGCATCCGTTGATGGCCGCAGAGAGCACCAAAGCCTATAGCTTCCTTGGCTACACACCAACGGAACACGATGTCTTTGTGACGACCTTCCTCAAGAGCGGAACCAACTGGTCTCTCCAAATGGCCCAACAGATCGCATGCTATGGGGAGGCAGACTTCGACCACATCCATGACATCGTTGCCTGGCCGGAGCCACCGATGCCAGGACGCATTTCGCTGTACGATCCGGCCCCCCAAGAGTACGCTCCGACAGGGCTACGTGTGATCAAAACTCACCTGGAAGCCGACTTTGTCCCTTACGGAGAGCAGGCCAAATACATCACGGTGTTGCGAGACCCCAAAGAAGTCTTTGTTTCAAGCTACCACTTTGTGTTGGGAATCCTTGGGGTTCAATCCTACGTCTCCGTCGAAGACTGGCTGGATATCTTCACCTCAAGTGATGCACTCAGCCAAGCATGGGCCGAACACACGACAAGCTTTTGGCAATGGCGAGAGCGCTCCAATGTCTTGGTCATGACGTTTCGAGAGATGAGGAAAGACCCCGAAGATACGGTTCGTCAGATCGCTGACTTGATGGGTGTGTCGCTGACCCCCAAACAGTTTGAGAAGGTCTCCGAAAAAAGCAGCTTTGGCTATATGAAGAAGCACAACCGCAAGTTTGCACCCCCGTGGTTGCCGTGGGTCAAAAGTCCAACAGCGATGATTCGCAGCGGCAAGTCCGGCGCGAGCGGAGAGCTGCTCAGTCCAGAACAGAAAGAACACATCGACCACCACTCTCGAAAGGCTGTGTTGTCGATACTTCCCGACTTTCCTTACGACGAGGTGTTTCCTGCCGATCCAAAGAATTGACGCTCTTCCAAGACCGTCAAGATCTTTCGGACGCTTTCCTCCACGCTCATGTTTTCCGTGTTCACTTCAATTTCGGGCGAAGTGGGCGCTTCGTAAGGCGCATCAATCCCTGTAAAGTTTTGAAGTTCACCGGCCCTGGCTTTTTCGTAGAGGCCTTTGACGTCGCGCCTCTCGCATTCTTGCAGAGAACACCGCACATAAACTTCCACAAACTCATTGTCAGCAACAAGCTCTCGGGCTTGTCGGCGGTCGCTTTCGTACGGTGAGATAAACGAGGCCAGAACAATCATGCCAGCGTCAACAAACAACTTGGCAACCTCACCCACTCTGCGGATGTTTTCCCGTCGGTCTTCTGGGGAGAAGCCGAGGTCCTTGCAGAGATGCCGACGCAGCACATCGCCATCCAGCGCAATGGTTCGGATCTGCCGGTCGTGCAAAGCCTGTTGAACATGAGCAGCCAGGGTTGACTTTCCTGCGCCCGAAAGACCTGTAAACCAAAGCACGCCAGCACGATGACCGTTCCACCCTGCCATGGCGGCTTTCCGCTGTCCCAATGAAAGAACTCCTTCGCTCATCATTCCACCCATTTGGCCGGTCTGGCTCAGTCTTGTCGTTTGGTTTCCATCGTCTTAAGCAGATTCGGAAGACTCTGCTCCAGCTGCAATTGCGTCGAGAAGTTGCTCATGGAGTGAGCCGTTGCTCACCACAACACCGCCACCAGGCTCAAGCAAATAGGAAGATGCAAAGTCGAGAGGTCCCCCATGTTGGTCGGTCACACGCCCTCCAGCTTCTTCCACAAGGACCACGCCAGCCGCATGGTCCCAGATCTTCTCACGGTAGGTTGCATGTTCAGGCTTGGGCAACCGCAGATACAGCACGCTCTGTCCGCGCGCGACCATCGCATACTTGGCCATGCTGTCCACACGCAACGACGACGCGGCAAGCCCCATGTGCTGGGCTAACGTCTTGTGATGTGCGTGATGAGTCCGCTTGGGGCTGCACCCTTCGACCCATGCGCCGCCTGCGTCGTGTCTCGTTGCAACTTGAATGGACTGCCAATCGTACGAACCAAGAGGAGCGGTCCAAGCCCCCTCTCCTCGCACACCAAGAAACCAAACCCCTTGGCCTGCAGCATCGTGTGACAAAGCATCTCCCAAACGTGGACAAGCGATGACACCAAGTTGAACGACGCCATCTTCCACCAAGGCCAAAGCGACAGCGTATTGTCCCCCCTCTAAGTATCCCTGGGTACCGTCAATTGGGTCGAGCACCCAATACCGGGACGCCAGTCGATGGGCTCCCAGCCGCAGCCAGTCAAGGACCTCGTGTTCTTCGCCTTCATAGATGCGTTGCACGTGGGTATGCAGCCGCTTGAGGATGTCAACGTGTTCGGATTTGGTGACATCACGAGCCGATTCTTCCGCGACAATCGGATCCTCAGGGAAAGCGAGAGACAAGGTCCGGCACACCACAGCCTGAGAGCCAAAGTCAGCGACACTCGCAGGAGATCGGTCCTTTTTGGTGAGGGCCAGAGCCTCCCCTTCTTCCGCCCACACAGCCTCACACAGAGAGGCTGCTTTCTCCACCGCGCGCAGAGCGACTTCTCGTTCTTGTTTTAATCGTGTCATACCAACCTTCTTTGCCGAAAAAGCGAAGGTCTGATTATGGAAAGGAGGCGTTTGTCTGTCAATCTGTCGGCCCAAGCCCCCATTGCCAAGTTCGAAAGAAACCTCTAATCTGATAGACGATTTATCCGAGTACTGCCTACAAAAAGGAGAGCCCCTTGTACACTGGAAGTTGTTTGTGTGGCGACATCAAGTTTGAAGCCAAAGATGAGACACTTAGCGTCATGAACTGCCACTGCTCCATGTGCAGAAAGCAACACGGCGCTGCCTACGCGACATTCATCGGCACCCAAACAGAGAACGTCACAATACTCTCTGGAGAAGACAAGCTAACTCGGTACCGCTCTTCAGAGCACGTCGAACGTTGCTTTTGTGCCCAATGTGGCTCCAGCTTGCTCTTCTACTACAGTCCAAGGCCCGAGTTAATGTGGTTTGCCGCTGGAGCACTGGACGAGTCTCCCGAGTTTGCCCCACAAGAACACATTTATGTCGGCTCGAAAGCGCCCTGGCACACCATCACCGACGACTTGCCGCAGTACAAGACCTACCCCAGCCAAGAAGGAAACGAACAAAACGGGTGACTTCTCTGTCGCATGCATGTATCTTCTAAGACCTGGATGTCTCTTTTGTTTTTAGGGCGCGTTTCAACTTTATTGGCCAGCCGAGAGGGTCAGGTGTGCAGCGCGGTCAAGGAAGCAAGCCTGAGCAGGAAAGGCGGGGCTGTGTCCCGTCGTGCAGCGCAGGGCGAAGATGACGATGACCCCGCAATCAGATGCCCCTCGCAGGGGTCAAGAAAGTTGAAATGTGCTCTAGGTTGAGAATTGAGATGATGCTTCGTTGGTTTGGTCTTCTGTTTTGCAGCGTGTTGCTGTTTTGGCAATGTGCAACTCCTCTTCCTCCCTTGGATGGATTTCCCTGTAGCCAAGACTCGTCGTGTGGCGGAACGCTCAAATGCTTAAATGGGTTCTGCCAAGACCCAACGAAAGAGGTACTTGTCGAAACTCCCCAAACCGAGGGTACTCAACCTGAGCAAGAAAGCTCCATGGAGAAAGCCACCGGACCCGAAGCCCCAACCGAGACCAAGTCGGAGGTTTCTCCGACCGAAGCTATCGTAGACACCGACGCCTCCGAGCCTCCCACGGAAGCCCCGCCGGAAGAGAGTTGCATTGACGACGACAAAGACGGTTACTGCAAAAACATTCCTGGCGACAAAGGCAAGCTAGATTGCAACGACAACGACAAGACGATGTTCCCAGGCAACCCTGAAGTCTGTGACAACAAAGACAACGACTGTGATGGCACCGTTGATGGACAGAGCCAGTCATGCTCCACGTTGTGTGGTCAGGGAACGCAAACCTGCAGCAAGGGGACGTGGTCACTCTGTGCAACAACACCACCTACCCAAGCCGAAGCTTGTGACGGCAAAGACAACGACTGTGACGGAGAGATAGACGAAGGCATCAGCGGCTGCGTCACGGAGTTTGCCAGCGCGACAACGTTGGAGAACCGGAACATCCGCGACCTGACCACAGATGCCAAAGGAGACCTCTACCTCCTCGATCGCAGGAAGCATCAAATTCTTCACCTGGACTCGCAAGGCAAGCTGAACGTGGTTGCAGGAGCAGGCGCGGTTGGTTTTCAAGATGGACCTGCTGCCACAGCGTTATTCAACAGCCCACAGTCTTTGGCCTTTGGACCACAAGGACGGCTCTTTGTCGCCGATCGCGGGAACAACCGGATCCGAGTGATTGATCTAGCCAAGAAGGAGGTCAGCACATACGCAGGAACAGGCCTCGCTGGCACCGAAGATGGTCCGGCGGTGTACGCCTCGTTTGGCTCCATCATTCACCACACCGTCGATGTCCATGGCAACGTGTATGTGCTGCAAAGTGACACCCACCAGATCCGGGTGATAACACCTGAACGCCAAGTCATCACACTGGCGGGTTCAGGGACAGCCGGAAGCCAAGACGGTACGGGCTTAATCGCTCAATTCAACAACCCCATCGACTTCACATTGGATTGGTACGGGAACCTTTACGTTGCAGACCACGGCAGCCACACCATCCGCAAGCTGGACCCGACAGGAAAAGTCACAACGGTCGCAGGACAGGCCGGAACGGCAGGCTCCAAAGACTCCACCAATCCCCTGTCGGCCACCTTTGAAAAGCCCACTGGCATGGCTCTCGATTCACATGGACGTCTGATCCTTGTTGACTTAACCAAGCGCTTGCTCCGACAGATCGACTTTACCCAGGGAGTCACCACATTCGCCGGTGGAGGAAGCTCAGGGCAACCGACAGGTCCAGCCCAACAAGTACAATTTGACACCATCACCCGAACTCACATCAGCCCACAAGGCTACTTGTACATCTTGGATGTCGGCACCAAAACAATCTATCGCATGGACCTGCGCAGCGCTCCAACAGCGCAAGCCTGTTCAACCAAGGGCGAAACTCGGGCCTGCTACACCGGACCTTCCAGCACGAAGGGCAAAGGACTCTGCAAAGACGGCGTCCAAACCTGCGGAGCCGACCTGTTCTGGTCCCGATGCACCGGTCAAACCCTCCCCTCGACCGAGATCTGTGATGGCAACGACAACACCTGCAACGGCACCGCCGACAACACACCGACCGTACCGTTTTGTCGCAAACAACTGGGAGCCTGTGTGGGCGCCGGTCGCCAAAGTTGCTCCGCCAAGGCGTTGAAGCCCTGCCCCGACAGTCAGTACACGGCGCTCAACAACGGCTACAAGAACGATGTGTTGGACGCTTGCGATGGAAAAGACAACAACTGCAACGGAGTCATCGATGAGAACGACCAAAACTGCGTCACAACAGTTGCAGGATTTGGTCGCACAGGTTTTGTGCAAGGCCCCCGCTCCAAGGCGGCTGCAGCAGAGCCAGTGGGTATCCTCGTTGACAACCAAGGCAACCTTGTTGTGTCGATGTACCTGCCCTCTCGCATTCTATGGTTTGACCCCTATGGCAACCTGCTCCGCTCCATAGGTGGTAGCCAGAATGGTTTGGTTGATGGGAAAGACCCAGCCCTGGTCCAATTTTCATCTCCCGCTGGAATGGACATCGACTCCCAAGGCAACATTTATGTTGCAGAGCGAGACAACCACGCCATTCGAAAGATTCTCCCCACAGGAGAAGTACAAACCGTGGCGGGAACAGGAAGCTCGGGCTTTACCAACGGACCAGCCAACAAGGCGACATTCAATGCCCCCCGTGATATCGTTGTGGACAGCAAAGGCAACCTTTTTGTAGCCGATGCCAACAACAACGTCATTCGCCGCATCGACACACAAGGGAACGTGACCACCTTCGCAGGCTCACCCACAGGACAGCCAGGAAACCAAGACGGTACACGTACTGAGGCTTTGTTCAAGCAACCCATTTCGCTCGCTTTGGATCGCGCGGATAACATTGTCGTGGTGGACAAGGACAACGGACAACTTCGCAAGATAACTCCGGCAGGCAAAGTCACCACCCTCAACTTGACTCCACAGGGAAGCGCGACCTTTCGGGCGCCCCTTGGTATTGTGGCTGACCTGGATGGAACTTTCTACATCGTGAACAACTCCGGCCACGGAGTGCTCAAGCTTGAACCCAACGGTACATTGTCTGAATTTGCAGGTCACAACGGCGCCGGCTTCCAAGACGGCCAGGCAAGCCAAAGCAGGTTCACCGGCCCCATTGCGATCTCGCTAGATACCAGCCGCGGCTACCTCTATGTGACAGACACCAAGAACAACCGGGTTCGCCGTGTGAACCTACGCAAGCTGGAAGCCTGCACAGGAACAGGAACGCGAAAGTGTTACATTGGCCCCGCCAATACGGGAACACGAGCCCCCTGCAAAGAGGGGACCCAAACCTGTAGCGCGAGTGGATATTGGGGAAGTTGCCTGGGGCAAACCTTCCCCACAGGTGAGACATGCAACAGCGTGGATGATGACTGCGACGGCAAAACCGACAACGGAGCCGATATGCTTGGACCGCTCTGCACCAAGCAAGCGGGAATTTGCCAGGGCAGCCGCTCGGAGCAATGCACCAACGGGCAATGGCAAACATGCAACACCTCCGACTACCAGAAACACAACGCCAAATACCTCGACACCGACAACAAGTGCGACAAGTTTGATGCAGACTGCAACGGACGGAACGACGACGCTGCGACGTCGTGTGTCACAACCTGGGCAGGAACGGGTAGCTTTGCGCTGACAAATGGGACATGGGAGAAGGCGTCCTTTGCTCGCCCACAAGACATTGTAATCGACAGCAAGAACAACATCTTTGTCTCTGATACATCCAACAGCGTCATCCGAAAGATCGACCCACAAGGTAACGTCACCACCTTTGCAGGCGGAACACCAGGCTTTGCTGACGGGACAGGCGCCAATGCAAAGTTCAAGAACCCAGAGGGGCTGGCTATCAACCAGTTCGACTTTATCTTTGTGGCAGACACAGGCAACAACACCATCCGAAGGATCTCTCCCACTGGAGTGGTCACCACCATCGCTGGACAGACTCAACCCGGCCACACCAACGCGAAGGGAGCCCTGGCCCAGTTTAATATCCCTCGTGATGTCGCGTTCGACTCCAAAGGCAATCTGTTTGTCACAGATTCCAACAACAACAAGATCCGCAAGATTGACATGTTTGGGAATGTCACCGACTTCGCAGGTTCAACCGCAGGGCACCAAGACGGAACAGGAATTGTCGCCCAGTTTGTAGGGGTGAACCGGCTGGTGATCGACTCCAAGGACAACATTTATCTTGCAGAGATGGATCCAGGAGGAAGCTCACGAGGTCACTACATACGAAAGATAACACCCACAGGAATGGTCTCAACCCTCGCAGGGACAGGCGTTTCGGGTCACAAAGACGGCGCAGGGAAGCTTGCACAATTTAGCACAGCCAGCGGCTTGGCTCTCCGCGGCAACCTTCTCTACATCGCCGATCGTAACAACGGCAGCATCCGGATCCTCGACCTCCAAAGCCCCATGTTGAACGTCACAACCTTTGTGGGTGATCACAACCAAAAAACGCTCACCAACGGACCCACATCCCAAGCACGCTTCCATTCCCCCACAGGGATCACCTTTGACAAGAACGGACACCTCTTTGTTGTGGATACATTCCAGAACAACATCCGCCGCATCGTTCCCTAACCAGGCAACGTGCACAGGAGACTGGGTTTGTAAAGAGTGTTCTAGGAGAGAGGAATGACGGTAGGCTCCAGCACGCGGAGCAACTCTTCGACGGTCACTTTCATCATGGTGGAGTCGTCGCCACCTCCAGCGTAGACAACCCCTCCTTCTGCGTCTTGCAGCGGCAAAATGGACTCATCGAGCACAACAGGTAGCGCCGTACGATGCCCCAAGGGAGGAACCCCACCCACAGGAAAGCCCAGGTACTCCAGGACGACGTCCGCGGGAGCCAAGCGAACGCGCTTCCGACCCACTCCAAAATGTCGAGCCAGCGCCCTCTTGTCCATCCGATGTTCACCATGGCTCACGACCACAATGTGTCGAACGTCAAGGTCTTCCTCAGACGAAGCCATGGCCGGGTCCTTCACTGGCTCCAGCGACACCAACAACGTCTTGAGAACGCGCTCTGGCGTGACACCAAGCACCTCGGCTGCAGCGACAACAGTAGGAGTATCCCCAATGTCGCTGAGCAGCGTGGCTTGAATGCGGTGTTGGTTGAGAAACTGCTGCAGGTCATCACGAGTCAAGGTCAAGAGACAGCCCTTTATCGACGACGATAGGTTCTTCGGTAGGTTCGGTAGGTGCGGCGATAGGTCCGTCGGTAAGTTCTGCGATACGTGCGACGACGGTAGGTCCGACGTTGGTAGGTTCGACGCCGGTACGTTCTCCGATAGGTTCGACGTTGGTAGGCTCGACGACGTCGATAATAGTTGCGATTGTACCGACGCTGGTTGTACCGCCGGTTTCGGTAGTAGTTGTTACGCTGCCGTCGATTCAGTCGTCGATGGAAACGACGTCGAAACGCCTGACGCCGCCGCATCCGACGGTAGTTGTTGTAGGTCCGTCGGCGAAAGTTTCTCTTGTACCGACGGTATTGGTTGCGCCGACGGTAGTATGTGTTACGGCGGAAGGTTCGACGCCGATAGGTGCGACGATAAGTCCTTCGATAGCTACGACGGTAGTTACGTCGAAAGTTCCTACGATACCGACGGTACTGGTTGCGGCGAACTTGGCGGCGGTACCGGTTGCGCTGCATTCTTCGTCGGTGACGCAGGTTCCGACGATACCTTCGGAGAGACCGACGGCGGTAGCGCCGGTACCATCGATACCGACGGGTGCCGCGCCGGATGCGATACAGTCGTCCGTTCTGACGCATGTACAAGCGACCATTCCGGAAGAAGTAGCGTGAGGCAACCTTGGTAGCCTTTTTGGTCTGCGCTTGGAGGAGAAGAGGCTTCGACGTTGCAGCGTAGGGAACACGAGCCTCTGCGGAAGAGGCCCAGACCATCGCAACCAGGGCAAGAATCCAATGTATTTTCCAGTTGTTCATGCAAACGTTCCTATGTGAATGACCATCGACAGAGACCCTTCCCTAACGAACGGTAGGAGTCTTAAAAACGGTCATTGTTCCTGAGAAATGAAATCATTCCTTTTCTTGGTCTTTGTATTGTGGATCGTTTCCTCCGGGAAAACAAGACTTTCTCTCACGAAGATAGAAACGCGGCCTGACAATCTTTTTACAAACCTCTTACTCGGTTTTGACCAGGGGAGAAGGCTCGTTTCCTAGACTGATGAGTGTTCGGCAACCCCAAGGGTATCGCCTCCACCACAACACTCACTTTATCGAGGTACGACCATGCATCACCTTTCTCAACGCACATCATGGGCCTGGGCCATTCTGACAGGTCTTGTTTTGTTGGCAGCAGGCAGCACAGGATGGGCGCAGACATCACGCCCCACAAACTCCTCACCCTTGCAGCTCAAGCTCTCTGTGAGTCACCCTTGGATGCTTCATGGCACAAAACAACGGGCGTACCTCAAGATTGCATTGAAAGGTCTGGAGTTGAAACGGAAAGGCAAGCGAGCACCATTGAACCTCGCCATCGTCCTGGACCGGTCAGGCTCCATGTCGGGAACCAAGCTCCAAAAAGCCAAAGAGGCCGCCAAAATGGCAGTAAGCTTGTTGCGTCCCAACGACATTGTCTCGCTCGTGACCTACTCTTCCGGCATTGAAGTTCTGGTACCTGCGACCAAGCTCACGGACAGCAACCGCTCCGACATGCTGCGCAAGATCGATGCGATCCACTCTAGCGGCTGGACTGCGCTGTGGGGTGGTGTTCGGAAAGGCGTCATGGAGGTCAAAAAGTTCCTCGACAAGAAGCGAGTGAACCGGGTGATTTTGCTGTCCGACGGTCAGGCCAACGTTGGCCCTCGACGTCCATCAGATATGGCCCAGCTCGCTCAGATGAGCGCCAAGCTAGGGATTGCCATTACCACCGTGGGCCTTGGTTTGGGCTACAACGAAGACATCATGACCCAGCTTGCTCAACACAGCGACGGCAACCATGGCTTTGCCAAGAACGCAACCGACCTTCAACGTATCTTTCAATCGGAGTTGGGTAACTTGATCGCTGTGGTAGCCCAAGACATTGAGATCGAGATTGCCTGCCCCCCTGGAGTCCGCCCCATCCGGATTCTGGACCGCAAGGCAACCATCTCGGGCCGCAACATCAAGCTCAAGTGGAATCAATTGTACAGCCAGCAGCACAAGTTCATGTTGGTGGAAGTGGACGTCGACACCCAAGCAAACCGTAAGTTGTCTGCCATGGCGAACGTCACCGTCAGATACAACAACATGCAAAGCCAGCGTCGCGGTAACTTGCAACAAGCGGCACTTGTTCGCTTGACGAAGAAATCCAGCGTAGTGGCCAGCAACGTCAACAAGCCCATGATGGCTCATGTGACAGAAGCCCGCGCCAATGAGATCACCAAAAGCGCCGTAGCTCTTCGAGACAAAGGTAAGATCAAACAAGCGCAAGAGATGCTGAACAAAAACGCGTCATGGCTTCAGAAGATGGGCAAACGCTACAACTCCAAGAAGTTGCTCAAGTTTGCCAAGGAGAACAAGCGCAACGCCAAGAACATGACGGGCTACCACTGGAATGCAACCCGCAAAGGCATGCGAAAGTCTCAATACTCCCGAAGCAACCAAACCACCTGGTAAGCCCCGCTCAGCATTCTTCTTTTGATGAAGAAGCAGGCACCCCCTCTCCAAGAAGCCCGGCCTCCACTCGACTCGCTGTTCAAGCTAGAGCGTTTCAATCACCTCACCCGCAACAACCAGCACCTGACCAAATTCTTGCAGCACAGAAAGGAAGCTTGGGAAGTCACTCCAAGCTTTGGCATGTTCCATGTGCTGCTGAATGCCTTCAGGATGGACATACACTTCATTGATGGAAAACAGGACGTTTCCTGTCGTCCCTTCTGCTGGATTAACAGGGTTGTTAAACTCTTCCGACTTGGCCACATAAAAATGCACCAATTGAATTTTGCTGTCGTCGTAGCTGTGGTGGTTTCGCATCCAGGCTGCATGGTTTTGGATCGCAGCCTCCACCTTGGAGACATCTTCGGCCTTGGCTTTCAGTGCAAAATTGAAGGTCTTTTGTCCTTTGTTCACAGTCATCTTTCATCTCCTACAATTGGGTTGATGAGAAAAGCGTTGAGGATGGTTATCCCTTGCCCTCCAGGTGTGACAAACCGCGTCACATTGTGATGCAAACATCTCCTCACATCACAACACTCTGTGCAGAGGTGTGTTGACATCTCCTCGTGATCCCTTTTTAAATCGCCATAGACACACCCTAATTCATATCTTTCCTTTCATCAAGACAGCCCGACGACAATGTCTATGCAAACAGAAGGCCCTCTTTTCTTTGGGCGCACAAAAGAACGTGTTTGGCTTGAAACCCGCCTCTCCAACGTGGGAGCAGGCAACACGATGTTTATGGTTTCAGGTCCACCAGGGGTGGGAAAAACTCGCCTACTTCGGGAGGTCCTTACCCACCAACCTCACCTTTGGGCCAAGACCTGGGAGTTTGGTGAGGCCCCTGGCTTGTGGCCAATGATCCAGCTTTTGCGACGTCTGCGAGTGCGCACCCCTGAAGCGTTCCAACAAGACCAAGAGACACTCGCAGCTTTGATGGAGGGAGGACAATCTTCGTTTGGTGCCTTTGCACTATACCAGGCTGTGATCCAATCCGTGCTTCGCGCGTCGTGGGAAGAACCTGTGCTCGCAGTCATCGACGACATCCATGCCGCAGATCGTTCAACATTGGAGCTGCTGCTCATGGCCGAAGCGGAGTGGCGTGGGGCTCCCATCGCGCTGTTAATGACTCGTAGAACTGTGGATGCACGAACCTCACTTGAGGCTCAACAGTGCCTTGCACGACTTCATCAGCTGTCGGAGGATTGCGTCTTAAGTGGGCTGAGCCAAGGTGAGGTCCACGCCTTTGCCTCCCATCTTGCATCACGCGATGTGGACCATGAAGAGGTCCAAGCCTTGCTGCATCGAACAGGCGGACTTCCTCTCTTTGTGGAGGGGTTGATGCACAACATGCACAGCAGACGAGTCCTTGGTTCCCAGGACTCTCGGGGGCTTCCCCCCTCACTACGTGCCGTGATAGCGAATAGAATTGAGCACCTTCCTTCCCAGCTGAGGGAGGTCCTGCGAAGAGCTGCGTTGCTACGAGACAAGCTCGAACCGACCTTGCTCGCGCTCTCGCTTCCACTCCCTCTTGTCCAGGTCGAAGATGCGCTCAGACAGGCCATCCACGAGGGGCTGTTGAGCCGCGAAGAATCCGGCGTCTACTGGACACACCAATTGTACGCTGAAGCCCTGGTCGCAGAGCAAACCTCCGAACAAGTTCGCCAGGGGCACCTGGAACTCTTCCAGGCCATGGAAACAAGCGGGCTCGCCTCTTCCTTGTTGCTTGCGGAGCACGCTCTCGCTGGAGGGCACCCCAAAGCCTCAAAGTTGGTACAAGCTGCAGGAGAAGAAGCTGAGTCGGTGTATGCGTTTAAGGCGGCAGCCGATCTCTATCGACGCGCATCGCAAAAGCTGACGGACCCAATGGATCGCTGTGACGCCACGATCTCAAGGGCGAGAAGCCTCGTTCGAGCGGGAGAAAAGCGGGCAGCCAAGAAAGCCTTGGAAGCAGCACAGCGATTCAACTTGGCCTCCCGCCTCCCTGAAATAGCTTGTGCCTATGCAGATATGGGCTCGTTTGCCATCGGAGATCAGCAAACGGTCACCCTGCTCCGGCAGTCCCTCCACGAGATCCCACCAGAGCATCATCAGCTTCGTTCGGCCGTACTCGCCCGCCTTGCAACCCAAGAGCTGGAGCTTGATCCAGAAAGGAACCTTATCCCTCCACTCTTGCAGGAGTCGTTGGACGCAGCAAGCCAGGCCCAAGACCCTCGAACAAAGCTCGAAGCCATTGTCGCATCCCTTCGATACTGGCGGGCAGATCGGCTGCGAGAGAGAGCCCTCCTTGTTGAAGAACTTGAAGGCCTCCAAACCCAGTTGACACATCCCCGCGACCACCTGGAACTCGCACGTTGGAGCTTTAACACAGCGCTGGAGCGATGCGACGGCCTTGCTGTCCGAAAGGCGCTTCATGACTATGAGCGTGCAGCTGCCCGACTTCGCACTCCCCAGGAAGCCTTCAATGTCGCGCTTCGCAAAAGCATCGTCCTTCAGTTGGAAGGACGATACGATGAGATTGACAGTCAAGCCATTTTAGAACTGGGCCAACGCGCTGAAGATCCACACGCTGCTTACTTTTCAGTGTCATGCCGTGTGTACGCTGCTGCTCTGAAAGGAGACAAAGCCCTTCTTCACAAATGGATTCCTGTCATACAGCAAGGGTCTTCCTTCTGGCACCAACATCCTGGTGTGCTTCTACACAGCTCCTGGCTTCAGCTCCAGGTGGGAGAACAAGAGGCTGTGGATGCGGCCTACCAAATTTGGAGGGCTACCCAATTCCGACGGACCCCCTGGTGGAGTCACCTCCAAGGACTGGCCATCCTCGCCGACATCGCTCTTGCTCGCCAATGGACCGAAGATGCAGCACTTCTTGTAGAATGCATAGCAGAATACCCCGAAGGTTACGCAGGTTGCGGCCCAACCTTACCCTTCGGCCCGCTTGCTCGATTTGAGGCCAAGCTCCAACGTTTCCTGGGACGTGACCAAGAAGCCAAGAGCGCCACCGAGCGAGCCATGATGCTCTGCGACCGGCTTGGAGCACCTGGCGTTGCCGCTCTGGTAAGAGAAGACCAAGATATCACACAGGTACCTGTCACAACAGTTTCAACCAACGCTGAAATGATAGGCGAAGGAGACACATGGCTGTTTACTCTGGGCAATACACAACATCGCACCAAGGCGATCAAAGGATGGTCTTACATTTCGGCTATTGTTGCTCAAGGGGGAGAGTCGATCCATGTCCTTGAATTGACCAGCGGAGCGTATCGACACGAAGTGGATGGAGACGCAGGGGAAATTCTCGATGAACAAGCCAGACGCTCGTATGCCACAAGAGCCTTACATCTGAGACAGGAGATTGCCGAAGCCGAAGACCACCATGATTTGGGCCGACTGGCTCTCCTCCAAACAGAGTTTGAACAACTCACAGAAGAGCTAGCCTACGCCACAGGGTTGGGCGGCCGCAGTCGTCGAGCAGCCTCCAACGCACAGCGCGCAAGAACGGCAGTCAAGCAGGCCATCCGCCGGGCCATCGCATCTCTCAAAGACTCCATACCAGCGCTAGCACAACACATGGAACAACACCTGAAAACAGGCATGCTATGCAAGTACTCTCCCCCCAAGGAGATGCAGATCATCATCAAAGATGGCTCTTCACACTCCAAAACATAAACGCCGTGCTCCCCAGCAGTTTCCCC
Organism: Deltaproteobacteria bacterium; assembly: GCA_006226375.1. Taxonomy (GTDB): domain Bacteria; phylum Myxococcota_C; class UBA6777; order UBA6777; family UBA6777; genus M3003. Next base: position 41,251 of record SBHC01000067.1, read on the forward strand.
AAAAAGGCTCAGAGCCCTCTCCTACGATGCGAACCCAGACGGGCTTTCTGGCTGCTCCACAACTTCAAGACGTGCTTGTACGGAGAGAGCAACATGTGTGTACATTGAGCCAGGCTTAATGTTTGATTCCCCTTTCTTCCACCTCCCCAAGTGCCTATCTTGTTGACAATCCAATCCAAACAGTCTCCTCTACGTAGTACGACAGTGAGGCAAATTCACGAACGTTACCCATTCTGTTTTGTGGAGTCAGACAACCGGAGAGTCGCAATGAACATGGCACCGCACACCGTTGTAGAGAAAAGCTACCCACGGTTTCAGGACGGCTTCACCTTTCAGCCCGAAGCGCTCACCGAAGAAGAATGGTCCAAGTTACCCCAGCAGGGACCCCAAGGACTGCCCCGGCTGCTCGACGTCATCGACGCTTTGGGCACAACGGACCGTGTCCAACGTCATCGCGCTGCAAGAACGCTGGCCTCCTGGGTTCATGTCCACCGCTCCGAGCTACCCAAACTCACAAAGAAGCTCGACCAACCTCTCGTGTTTCTACGGTACTTCTTGGATCAGCAATGCCCGTTCTGGGAACGATGCATGGGTATCAACAACATCGACAACGACCGGCACTACTTCCTCCAACGAAAGGTGTACCAGATCCTCCAAACCTTCTCCGAGCAAGAGGCGACCTTGGCGGCTTGGTGTCTGCTCCGCGCGTTGATGCGACACCAAGAAGCAAGCTCCTTCGGAGAACGTTCCTTACAGAGTCAACAAGTTCAGCACCTGTGGGACAAACTCCTTGCCTGGGCAGAGAGCAACCCTGAAACAGCCTCACTCACCGACAAGGAAGTTCGCGTCCTCATCCAAAGCTGGCTGGACGGGATGGGACCTCCCAACCTCCAAGAGCACACGTTGCGCCAACAACAGGCCCAAGTCGACACCACCTGGAATACCATGGAGCAAATTCACGGTCCTGTTGATGCCAAAGGAAAGGCCTTGCGGCAAAAGGCAAAACCCAAACACCTCCAATCGGACGCTGTCTGGCAACAAGTACAAGAAGAGAAAGAAACAGAGCGAAAGAGAGTTCTCCAAAGAGACCGCTCGCTCCTTCTCCGCGGTGGCCTGGGACCCTCTCAAGAAAAGAAGTCACTGGACATTGATGAGAGACTTCCCCCTCAGCCACAAGCAAGCGCTCCTCCAGCCCCACAGAAACGCTCCAAGGAAAGTCTGCCACAAGAGCCAACGCCTGACGCAGGCAAGCAACGCAAGAAGAAACGAGACCAAGCTCCAGAAGAGCGGACCCGGTTTGAGCGACGTGAAGAGGAGAGAAAACAAGATTACGGCGGAGGGCTACCTGGTGAGGCACTCCCCCTCTCAGCCGAAGAGGACGCAAGAACACCAGACTCCGTCGATGAAGCTCCCCCAACCAAGCCTTCTGTGGAAGGCTCTATGCTCGATTTCTCCCATTACGACAGCGAGTACGCAGAAGGCCCACTCTACGCAGACGATGGCTCAGAGATAGACCTCTCTGAGGTAGAGCTTTCTTATCCAGGGGCTCCGTATGAGCCGACGATGATGGAAGCTCCACAAAAACGTTCTTCAGGGCTGGGCATGTGGTTGAAGGTATTGTTCAGCCCGCTGTTGGTCCCTTTTTGGCTCGTCGTAGGTTTGGGTCGGATGATGGTCTTGACCTGGACCACCCTCTTCACAACCATACAAGCGCTCTGGCAAGGCCTTGGTAACTTTGTCCGCGATCGCTGGTGGGAGTGGAAGCAACAAGCAGAAGAAGAAGGCATCCAACTCTTTGAGTTGTTCCTCAGCGAAGAGGCAGGACGCCCAGGCCTGGTCGAACGTCTGTTTGCACAATCCAAGCTTTTGCTTCGCGCGATACAACACACCATCGGCGTTCGGTTTGTGTTGTGGGTCAACGCAATCGATGCGCTCGTGGATACCACCTTGGGTTACCTTGCAGGGATTTTTGAAGCCTGGAAGACCTTGCTCACAGTGAAGCGAAAGCTCACCCACCGCAACCAAGCCATTCACGCTTTAGCCAACGATGTGACGATGGGCCGGCTCAAGCTCTCTCGGTTGTTTTCCTTTGTCGGATTTTACCCCGAAGAAGCAACGTTTGCAGGGTTTCCCGAGGACAAAGACTGGGAAGCAGCCTTGGGTCGAACCTTTGCGCTCAAGCTTATCTTGGACACTCGAAACAAACTTGACGACATGAAACGCGACCTGTCCCTTCTCACCCGTCAACAGGCGGTAGAGAGTGGCAAGCGCTCCATCACACAGTTCCTGGCAAGCTGGATCCCCAACCCCTTGCACTTGCTCACGGTGTGGAAAGACCTTGCCCTGATGGTGCTGTTTATGCGCTATTCACGGCGTGAAGTGGAGCAAATGTACGTCGATCTTCTCGACCATTACCACAACACAATGCTTCTGCTGCAGGAACACAATCTTCAGCAAAGCCCCGGCTCGTTTCCGGAGCCATTGCAAAGCTATCAGGTCCAGTTGATGGAGCATGAAACAGGCATGTATGCACGGCTTCAACGTCATCGTTGGGAGGTCACGCAGTTGGAGGCGACCATCGAAAGGAATCGCAAACATGTGCAGCGTTTGCTTCAACTCCTCTGCCATCCAGCTCACCCAATGGACCCAAAGAAATGGCAGCGAATGGACCTTGTGCTGGAGAACCTCAAAGCACAGCAAGCAGGTTGTCTCCACCCAGGTCTTGCTCTCGCTATGGAAGAATGGCTCACCCGCGAAGTGACAACCTATCTGAAGACACAAGGCTATCGGCCGTCCCCTCAGGACTCCACGTTAATGCAAAAAGAAAAGCAGCACCGTCGCCAACGCGCTGCGCTTCTTCGCAAGCTTCAAAACGACTGGGGGCCGATGCTCTAGGATGCGTCAGAAGGAACGTTCAGGCGATAATGCACCACCCATTGGATCTTCCGCATGGACTCAAAGCGTCGGGTCCATCGGATGACACCCAGTTTCGATTCATCTTCGTCGACAAAGGCCCAATCCCCGAGCAGTTCGAGTCCTTCGCTCCAGGCTTCCATGTCTCGGCTGTCTTTCAACCCCGACTGAAACATCGCCCCTTCGCCCATCGACATGTTACGCTGCAACTTGCGCTTCATGATACGGCCTCTCCAACCTTCCAACCACTTCGCGTTGAAGACTTCGCAGACAAGCTCACTACCAGGAAAACGTTCTTGCAATGCGAGGACCAAGGAGCGGACCTCATCGAGAGGCAAATACATGAACAAGCCCTCAGCCAAAAACAAATGAGGCTGAGAGCGATCCAATTGTTCCATCCAGGTATGGTCGAGAACCGAGCAGGCTAGCAGCTTGTAACGAGGCGTCTCCTCCACAAACTTTCGCTTGAGTTCGATCACATCAGGGAGGTCCAAGTCAAACAGTTCCAGAGAGCCATCGTCCAGCCGGAAGAAACGGGAGTCCAGGCCACAGCCAAGGTTGACCACGACACCGTCAGGATGTTCCTGCAAGAATGTTCGGGTTTTTTGGTCGAAGTGACGCGCACGAAGTGACATGGTGTACTTCAACATGTTGGGGAGAGCATCGTTCGCGACCTTGCGATACAGGCTTCCTTCGGCTTCGGCAGCCAGGGGACGCAATCGCTCAAACCACTCCACTGCTTTTTCGTCCACCAAGATTGGATTCTTGGATTGTGACTCCATTGCCCTTGCGTACAAGGTTAACAACAAAGTGGCTGATACATCACTGAGAGATAGCTCTGCATGAGTGGTCATTGTATGCTATGCCTTTTCCACAACTCAATGTTGGGAGTTACGAATGAGTTGTTGGTAAAAACGAACAATATCGGCGTAATTGTCGACCATGATTCGTTCATTCGTACCATGAATCCGTTTTACATCAGAGGGCTTCATCTTAATAGGAACAAATCGATAAATGTTTTTGCAAAGACTGATGTAGTGCCGAGAGTCCGTTCCACCCACGACAAGGTTGGGAGCCACAATTGCAGAAGGAAAGATCTCACGGATGGATCGCTGCACTACCTTAAAACCTTTTGCATCAATGGACGAAACAGGTGAAGGCTCCGTAAAAAATTTGGCGTTTGCATAGCTCACCTTAATGTTGTCGTTGTTGATCACTTTCTTAACATGCGCGACCACACTCTTGATGCTATCTCCGGGCAAGATGCGAAAGTTAATCACAACAGAAGCGTGGACAGGCAGAACATTTTCTTTGGTGCCGCTGTTAAACATAGTCACAGCGGTGGTGGTACGAATGGTCGCATGGGTCGACTTTTTCTTTTTGAGAATGCCCATGACGACAGGCCGAAACAACCAAAGGTTGGCAAACACAGCCTTCAGCCCAAACGACATCTCAGGTCCAGCGTATTCAAACATTTTAGCGGTTGGACCATGAATTCGAGCAGGCATAGGATTGCGCTCCAAACGATGCACCGCAGTGCTCAACAACCCGATGCTGGTATGCTTGGGAGGCATGGAAGAGTGTCCTCCTTTCCCTTTGATCGAGAGTTTGATGGTCACATACCCTTTCTCCGCCAAACCGACCAAGGCAACCGGTTGTTTGACACCAGGAAGAATCCCATCGGTGATGAGCATCCCCTCATCCAGAACATACTCTAGGGTAACACCGCGCTTTTTGAGCCTCGCCCCGATCGCTTTGTGTCCATAGTTCCCACCAATTTCCTCATCGTGACCAAACGCCAAGTACAGGGTACGCTTGGGTTTAAATTTTTGGGCAAGCAACGCTTCCACGCCCTCCAAAACCCCTATGACAGCGACTTTATCGTCCAAGGATCCTCGCCCCCAGATCGCTCCATCAACAATTTTCCCAGAGTACGGAGGATGCTTCCAATCTTTGAGGGTTCCGGTCGCCACAGGAACCACGTCAGTATGGCCCATCAACAAGAACGGCTTGAGCGAGGGGTCACTGCCTTTCCACGTATACAGCAAGCTATACTTGTTAATCTTCTCCACCTTCAGATGTTTGTGCACCAACGGAAAGGACTTCTCGATAAACTGAATCAGGTCCAGAAACGGCTTACCTTTAAATTGTTTGCTGTCTTCAAACGAGATGGTCCGAAACCGGATACTCTCGGCCAACCGTTTCGCCACAGTCTGCGCATCCACCGACACTTTCACCGGCTTCACCTGCACCTGTTTGGACGAAAACATCGCAGTCTTCACCAAGACGATGGCCAACAAGCCTACGATGGCAAGGCCCAGAAACATCAGTACCTTCTTCAACATATTGTACTCCCACAACAATCGAATGTTTTGCAAAGCATGAAGAGAGTTGTAGCACGATTGATCTAAGAGAAAAAGATACCCCTCTTTTCAGGATGTAATCGCAAGCCGTTGGTTTCATGGTTCGCAAAAATTTCCACAGAGTGCACAGACAAAGAGAGCGCGCATCAGATTGAGTTCCATGAATCGGACAACAGTATCATCGTTTGCAGCGTTGGAGTGCCCACGCATGTGGGTACTTTTCCCTTGCCTATATCTCGCATGGCTAGCCGGGTACATGTTTCGGGCCGCGTAGGTGTCCGGCGTCATCACAAATGTTTGCCCGGCGTCATCACCAGTGCGAAGGCCACGTTCTTACCCATCGAATGGAATCAAACTTTGGTTTGCCTTGGGGCCCTGACAAAATTTTTTGAAGAAATCCAGGGAGGGCCCCACTCAGGATACAGCGCCAAGTTGCGCTCGATTCAGAGAGGTTAAAGGTTCCTATGAGAACACGAAGAGAGGTTCCCATGTTGTTGCGAAGTCTTGGTTTGTGTGTGTTGTGGCTCCTACTTGGAGGAAGTCCGGTTTGGGCTCAAACATCAGGGATGTCAAGCAACGTTCTGGTCCTTCCCACAGGCCCTGGTTCGCTGGGTGGGATTGGCGAGAATGTGCAGGCCAACCTCAACATGGGGATGATGTCGTATCCCATCTCCATCCTTCTACCCCAAGGACGTCAGAATGTACAACCCAGCATTCGCGTGGTGTACAGTTCGTCGGCCGGCTCTGGAATGATGGGCATCGGCTGGTCACTTCAGGCGGGTGGCTCGATCGAACGACTGACCGTTCGCGGACTCCCTACCTACACCAACAGTGACCGATTTTACAGTGACACAGGCGAGCTGGTAAAGATCCCAAACTCTCCCTTCTATCGATCCCGGTACGAGGGAAGCTTTGTCCGGTACTGCTGGATGCAAAAAGACGCCAACGACCAACAAGGGTACTGGGTCGCTGAATATCCCAACGGCTCCAAAGCTTACTACGGCGCAACTCCTGCAGGAAAGGTGGAGTTGGGTAGCCAAGTGTACGGCGCACAGAACCAGACCTTCCGCTGGGAGATGGTCGCCTACGTGGACCGAAACGGCAACCGCATTGAGTACAAGTATGTGAAAGTGGGTTCGCAAACCTACATCGACCAGATCGCCTGGGTTTTTGATGAGAGCAACAACCCTCTCTACCAGGTGAACTTCACCTACGAAGACCGACCCGACCCCATCTCCGATGGCAAGCCCGGCTTTGACCTCCAAACCACCAAACGACTCAACGAACTCACCATCCTGGCTGAGGGCAAACGCTTCCGCAGTTACTCGTTTACGTTTGAAGATCAGACAGGACTCTCACGGTTGATAAAGGTGGAACGCTTCGGTCGCGACCCCAAGCAGCGGTACCCCGTTGTCTTTACCATGAAGTACTCCGACGCGACATTCTCCCCTGCCAACAGCAAGATGGTGGAGATGCCCACATCGCTGGGACTCAACTTCGCGAGCAACAACGCCGGATTTCTCGACATCAACGGTGACGGCCTTCCCGACGTCGTCAACACCAGCAACCCCAAGCACGTGTTTCACCTCAACGAGCTGACCCTTAAGAGCGACCTGACCCAAGACAAGCACAACTTTCCCAAGAGCAACCTCAAGACGAACCCCACGGAAACAAGCGCCAAGCTTTCAAGTCCATCCGTCCAATTGATGGACGCCAACGGAGATGGATTCACTGACCTTGTCGACGCGGTTAACAAGAAAATGTACCTGAACAAGGGCAACACGCAGTGGGAAGCCAGCACTCTTTCTGTGCAAAACTATCCCATCACCAGCGTGGACCTGGACGTTCGGTTTTTTGATTACAACGGCGACAAACAAATCGATATCATCCGCAGCGATGGAACCAGCACCTCCTACTGGATCAACGAAGGCAACGGCAACTGGAAACGGGTGGTGGGAGGACAAGACATCGGCTTGAGCTTCTCCAAAGACCGACTTCGTCTGATCGACATTAACGGCGACGGTTTGATGGATGTTGTCCACATCACCACGAGCAGCCTCCGCTACAAAAAGTACCTGGGGTACGGTCGCTGGACCGATTGGATCTCATTAAATGTGCCCGGCATTGACCAATACCCGCTCTCCACATCAGCCCAGTTTGCCGACGTGAATGGCGACGGGATGGCCGACATGGTCGCGTTCTTAGGCACCAGCCTCGTCTACTTCGTTAACAAAAATGGAAAAGCGTTTGACACAGGCAAGAAGCTTCAGGCCTTCCAAGGCATCGACATTCCCGACAGCACCAAAACATCCGTCCGGATCGTCGACATCAACGGCAACGGCTCACGCGACATTGTTTGGATTGGCTCCTCAGGAAAAGTGACCTACCTGGAACTCTTTGGCAAACGACCCAACTTAATGACCGAAATTGCCAACGGCATCGGGCAACGCATCAACGTGGCCTACGGCTCCAGCGTTAACTTTTACCTTCGTGACATGACCTGTGACCCAGCCAAAGACAAAGCCTGCGCAGGACCCTGGCAAAACAAAATGCCCATGGCGTTCCCAGTTGTGACACAGATTACAACCTGGGCCTCCCACTCCGACAAGCCTGAATCTCAAGCCACTCCGACTGGGAAAGAAGCACCACAAACACAGCGGGTGTACTACCACAACGGATTCTACGACGGAAACGAAAAGAAGTTCCGAGGATTCCGCAAGGTCGAGTCGCTTACGTTGGGAGACCAAACCGTCCCCACCCGCATCGACACGATGGTCTATGATGTAGGAGACAAAGACCCGTACTTTCACGGTCGCATGCTGCAAACCATGAGCACGGACGAAGCAGGGAAGCTCTTCCAAGAATCCAAGTCGGAGTGGAAAGACTGCGGCGCTGTCGCTGGTGCAGACCAAGGATTAACACCACCTGTCCGGTTTATCTGTCAGGTCGCCAGCGAAACCACAATCAAGGAAGGAGAAACCGACCAAGCCAAGTGGAAAACCCTTCGCAGTGAAATGACTTACGATGGATATGGCAACGTGACACGCAACGCCAACCTCGGAGAGGTTAGCCTCAAAGGCGATGAGAAGTATGTAAAGACCACGTTCATTGTTCCCACGGATCCAAAGTCAGACAAAGCATCTTGGACTGTCCGTTTGCCCCAAACCATCGAGTATTGTGCTGACCCCAACGGCGCTTGTGCCAAGGCTTCCTACTTCTACGACGGGACAGCCTTTGAAGGGTTGCCTGCAGGTCAATTCACCAAAGGGAATCTCTCTCGGGTTTCTGCTTTGGTGGACCTTCAAGGGCAAAAAGAGATCAACCTGCACATGCGAAAGTACGACAAGTACGGCAACATCATCGAGCGGAAACGCCCGACAGGCAACGTCAGGACTTACACCTACGACAAGGTGTACAACAAGTTTCCAACCAGTGAGACCGTGAAGGTTGGGTCAGTAACCCTGACCTCCTCGGCAGAATGGGACTACAACCTGAGCCAGATCATACGCTCTACAGATCCCAACAACCTCACCATGACCTACACCTACGATAACTTTGGCCGCAGGCTCTCCATGTCACAGCCCAGTGACCCAGTAGGCAAACCAAGCACCGAGTTTACTTACGAACTCAAGGCACCCATTAGCCGCATCATCACCAAGCAGCGCTCCAAAAGTGGGGGGGAGCACGACCGCCAAACCATTCAATGTTTCGACGGCTTGGGACGAAAGTTCATGCTCCTCAAGCAAGTGGCAGCAGGCCGCTTCATCACCTTGCAACACAACAACTACAACAGCATCGGCCAAGTCTCCCAGATTTGGAACGCTTACGAAAACGATGGCACCTGTCAGTTTGAGCCCAACGACAGCAAGCTCCCCTTTACACAGTTTCAATACGATGCCATGCAGCGCGTCGTACAAAAAACGTTCGCTGACGGCACGATGACCAAGGTGGTCCACAAGCCCCTTGAAACACACGACTTCGACGAGAATGATAACGATCCAAAGTCGCCGTTTTACCAAACACCTGACATTAAAAAGATGGACGGTCAGGGCCGTTTGCTTGAAATGATCGAAGCCAGCAACTCCAAGGTGGAGCGGAAAACACAGTACCGTTACAACCACGTGAACCTTGGCTTGCAAGATAAGGTAGAAGCCTTTGTCTATCCCGGCAACCAGAAGAAAAAACAGAGCTTCAATTTGTTGGGCTATCTCACCAAAGTCGAGCACCCCGATGGCACAACCACAGAGTTTACCTACAACGAAGATGGCCAGCCTCTGGAGCGAAAAGACCGGCGGGGTCGAGTCATCGTCCATACCTACGACGCGATCGGTCGCCCCCTCACGATACAAGAAAAGGGCAAGCCCGACACCCTGATTAGCTACAAGTACGACACACCCGTCCAAGATCACGCCGACGCGACGTTCACGACGGGCCAGCCCGTGCAAGTAACCTATCCAGGGGGTAGCATCACCAATAGCTATTCCATGCGCGGCCAGCCTGTCGTAACCCGCCGAAAGGTGATGGGTGTAACCTTCGAGGTCAAGCGCACCTTCAACAACCTGGGCGATCCTCTTCAGCTTGTCTACCCGGACGGCCGGACGATTGACTACAGCTACGATGGCGCAAGCCGACTCACAGCCATCAGCAACCTTGTGACGTCCATCAGCTACGGTCCACGGGGATTTCTATCCTCACGAACAACAGCAAACAAGGTAAAGACGTCTTACAACTTCGATGCCCGACTTCGCCTCACCAAGATGCAGGTGGAGAGTCAACCGGGCTTCACCTTCACCTTGCAACGAGACCCCTCGGGCAACATCAATAGCTGGCAAGAAACATGGGGTAGCACAAGCTATACCAACAGCTATACCTATGATGCCTTGGATCGTTTGGTTCAGGCTAGCCTGGAAGATGGCAAAGAAGTCCTTACCTATGGACTGACCACAGACGGGAATCTGACCCAAAAGACCTCAAGCCTGAGCCAGCAAAGCCCCGTACATATTGGCGACTACGCCTATAACTCCAAGAAGATCCATGCGATCACGTCTGCAGGACCGATGAAGCTGAGCTACGATGCAGGAGGCTTGCTCACCTCACGAGACGCCATGAAGATGGAATGGGAATACCGAGGTCAGCTCCAACAAGTCACCCAAAACAACCAAGTGATGGGCCGGTACTGGTACGACCACAACGCAGACCGTGTGATAAAGGCAGAGAACGGTGTGTATAGCTTCTACATTTACGATGACTTCTGGATGAAAGATGGGGATGTTATCATCTACCCGCGCCTCAGCGGCCACCACATCGCTCGCTGGAGCAGCACAGCCTTCCATGCCAAGTTCTACGATGACCTCGCTCCAGCCACAGGAGACGCTCAACTTACACCCCAACCCGACGGGCAAATCACCGCGGCAGATGCCTGGCTTTACCACGCCTCACGACAAAAGCTGTTGAACATCCCAACCCAACCACGCCCGTTGGACTTGGACCTCACCCAGAACATGTTGCAAGCTTCTGTCTCGCGTATGTTATCCGGGGGTCAGGAAGAGAAGCTGTACCTGTCTACCGACCACCTAGGCTCCATCCGCATGGTCACTGACGCCACTGGAAACGTAGTCCAAACCAAAACCTACTACCCGTACGGCGCGGTCAAGAGTCAGAGTTCGCCGTTGGTCACTTTGGGTTACCAGGGAACCGAGTTGGATCAGGTGACAAAGGCCAACTACTTTGGCGCTCGTTACCTCGACACCCGGCTGGGCACATGGCTGTCTCCTGATCCAGCCTTTGTGCAAACAAGCGGCCCCAACGATGAATGGAGTCGCTACACTTCGGTCCTCCACAACCCCATTCGCTACCGCGACATCGATGGGTATGCATCCATCGACGCTGCCGAGGTGGGCAGCATCGGCTTTGGTATCGTCACAGCAGGCTATGCGTTAGTGCATGGAGGATACCAGCTCTTCCGCGCCGTTCAGAACCAACGCATCACAGGACGCAAGAACAAAGCCTCCCGCGCGATGACCATTGCTGGAAACTTTGCCGCGGCAGGATTGGGAGCGGCAGCAGCCGCCATGACCATCCAAGGCGATTTACAAACAGCGATGATTCTAGGGTACGGTATCCTCGCCGGAAGTATGCTCCGCTCCATAGGCTCCGTGTACCACCTGCACCGGCAAAACATTCGGATCAAGCACTACAACAATAAGAATTACAACCGTGGACGTCACAGAGAAGCGGTACTTCTTCGCTCGGCGGGTTTGGTTGTCGGTCTCGTTCAAATTGCTGCTGTTGCGACACAAACTGACGAGAAAACAGCAACAGCGATGATTGCGGCCACAGGCGCACTGGCTCTCGTGGCCAATTTCTTTGCCCGTATTTGGATGAAACGTAGCCACAAAACGAGCACAAGTGGCGTCAACCTCACCAGCGACGTCAACCTATTGGGAGACGCCACGCGAAACAAGCGGGCCCAACTCTACGGCTCCCAGAGACGTGCCTCCAACGCGACAACCCGACGAAAGATGCTGCAAGGAATTCGCGCCACGAAAAGTTACGAAAACAAAGGCCTGCGCCCGGTTCGCAAGCGCAGCCGCAGTCGAAGCCGCTAACCCACCCACTGCATCCCCAACCTGGACCCTTTACAACCCCTCCACACGTTCTCAGTTACCGACAAGCGGGTGCGGTTCATTCCTGTTGGTAAGAGAATGGCCTTCGCATTTGTGGTGACGCGGAGCAATGAATAACTCCGCTAGCCATGAGGGATATAGACAAGGGAGAAGTACCCACATCCGTGGGCACTCTAATGCCAAAAGCGATGATACTGTTCTTGTTCCCACAAGGCTCCTCCATCCAACAAATCAACAAACCAACGGCCGGCGACCACACCCTCCACAAGCCATCTCCTCGACAACGAGAGGCTCCAAGACATACAATGTAGCGGAGGTACTCCTGGCATCTGGCCCCAAACATCTGTGGAGCAGGTATAGAAGCCAGAGATGAGGTGTTCCTGTTGGAGTACAGTTTGAAAGGAACGTTCGAAGGAGAAAAGTATGTGGGTACGAATTGTGTTTGTGGTGTGGTTTGCAAGTATGCTCGCGTTGGGCTGTGCCTCACCGTCTCCAGGTCCAGAAGGCTCGACGACAGAGGGCTCAACGGTAGATGCAGCGTCCTCCTCCCCTGACCAAACGAAAGCAGCCGACGCTGCAGAAACAACAGACACGACAGCAGGGCCAGAGCCAGGACCCGAACCTGGGCCAGAAGCAGGACCAGAACCTGGACCGGAGCCGACGCCCGAGCCAGCTCCCGAGGCCACACGAGCCAAAGTGTTGAAGGATGTAAGTACACAGGAAGCCAACGTCTTGCTACAACAAAAGCCAGACATGGCGGTTTTGGACATCAGAACCCCTGCTGAGTACAACGGGGGCCACCTTGCCAATGCCATCAACATTGACTATTACGCCCAAGACTACCGCGACAAGCTCAGCAAGCTCGACAAAAACAAAGCTTACCTGATCTACTGTGCCTCAGGAGGACGCAGCGGGAACTCCATGTCTATCTTCCGGGATCTGGGCTTTGTGGAAGTGTACAACATGCTCGGTGGCTTCACAGCCTGGAAGCGCGACGGCTACCCCAGCGTCCCTTAAGGGGGGAAGAGAAGATCCCCCTAGAGCGATGACGATGGCCTCCGTCTGAAACCAAGAGGCAGAAGCAACAGCAGCAGCAACGGAAACAACGGCAGGTTCGGCTGCATTGCGACCTGACACCCTGCACCAGGAGGAGTCGGTGGCCCTGCCGCAGTGGGAAGAGTCGGCGTGGTTCCAGGCTCACAACCTTTGTCGTAACATTGACCGCTCACACACATTTGGTTGGCGCCACATTGCACAAGGTCACACAGAGGCACGGTGCAAGAGCCATCACGACATACTTCTCCCGCCTTGCAAGTCACACCCGCACACGCATCAGCAACGCAAGCTCCTGAACCGGAGAAACAAACTTCTCCCTGGTTGCATGTGACCCCTGCACACAAGTCGCTACGACACACTCCATCCACACAAGAGCCACCTTGTGCACACTGCAAGCAGCCGCAGGAGGGAATGCAGTTTCCGTTGCGACAGAACTCACCGTCTTTGCATGTTACGCCGTCACAAGGATGCGGCTGGCAGGTGTTGTTGAGGCACAGTTGACCTGCTGGACAGCCCTGCCCACAACCTTGTGGACCCGGCCCAGCGTCCGGAGGCGTCACTGGTTTCTCAGGGCCACACACGCCGTTGTCCACTTGGCCGTCGCAGTCGTTGTCTTTTTGGTCGCACACTTCCACAGTCGGTTGAACCGTTTGCTGACAGACCTTGGCGTTGTTGGCACAAACCCAAAGTCCAGCCTGACACTCCCCTTTTCGAGCGCTGTCTGTGCAAGCTGTTCCCAGGCCTGTCACATTGTCGATCTTCCCGTCACAGTCGTTGTCTTTTCCATCGCACGACTCTGTTCCCGGTTGCACACTGGACTTGCAGATCTGCGACTGTCCCTGGCAGGTCCAAACTCCAGCCTGGCACTCCCCTTTCAACGTCAGATCTTTGCAAGGTTTCCCCGCCAGTGGGATGTTGTCCACCTGACCGTCGCAGTCTTCGTCTTTTCCGTCACACACTTCAGGTGTCGGAACTTGCAAAGGCTGACACACTTTCTGGTTGCCTGCGCAAATCCAGGTTCCGGCTTGACATTCGCCTTTTCGATTGCTGTCGGCGCAAGCTTTACCAAGGTCAGGCACGTTGTCCACCTTGCCGTCGCAGTCGTCGTCTTTTCCATTGCACGACTCTGTTCCTGGCTGCACGGTCGTCACGCAGGTCTTTTGGTTGGACACACACTGCCAGGTTCCTGCGCTGCAAGCTCCCTTCGTTGTCGGGCTTTGACAAGCATCCCCTAAGCCAGGAACGTTGTCCATCAAGCCATCGCAGTTGTCGTCTTTTCCGTTGCAGGTTTCAATGCCTGAGCGCACCACCTGCAAACATACCTTTTTGCTGTTGGCGTCACAGGAAAAGAGACTCACCTGGCAAGGTCCTTTTACACCTGCAACCTGGCACACTTCGGTGAGGTCATCCACTTTCCCATTGCAGTTGTTATCGATCTTGTCACAGACCTCCAAAGCCCCTGGTTTTCCTGCAAATGCAGGAAAGATCTTGTCGTCTGTATCGTTGCAGTCCGTTTCGCTTGAGATGCCATCTTGGTCGTAATCGGTGTATGCCATAAAACGCACGGACAAGGAGCTGAACAATTCGACAGAGTAGAGATACTGGTATCCAGGGAAACCACCAGTAGAGACACGCACAAGCACCCTGTCCCCTCTCGTTAGAAAAACCAAACCACCTAGGGAGAGCGTAAAGCGCGACCTCACAGGACTTACAACAGAATACTGAAGACCTGATTGATTGTGTCTTACATTGTTCACGAGCACATACAACCGAACATCACCAGCAGAACCGCCTCGAAACCCGTTAAAGAGAAGTTGAGAGGAGAGATGGTACAACCCTGTGTAGGGTGCTACAAAATGAGCGTTGTTGGACGCCAACCCCTGCGCAGAGTCATACAACCCCAGGTCCCCAGATGTAGTGAGAGGAGCCAAAGGAAGCGATCTGCCCAGACTGTCCCATACCAGCGAGACATAGCTCTTTGTGACGGATTGCCTGGCGTGCAAACCAGCATCTTTGGGCGTATTTAACAAAGCGATGGAGAGGCTTGAGTACCCATTCACGGTGTAATCGACATCGGTTTGGGAATACACATACAGCTGCACCTTTTCGCCTTTTTTGAGCGAAACAATCCCTGACACGGGGATCGAAAAGAAACGCACAGCGGTGTTTCGGCCGACCGCAAACAATCCACTCTTGGGATCGCGATTTCCGATCGCGACATGAATGGCGAATTCTCCTGAATCGCACCAATCCAATCGAAATTGTCCGCTGATGAAATAGGCACCACCCACAGGAGCAACAAATTCTCCCGTGTTAGTATTAAAGCCACTTCCAGCTTTGTACAGAGCATCACCGCTGGTATTCCACCCAACGGAAAGTGCGGTCCACCCTTTGCTTTTGATAACTTTGCTGGAACTCATACTCGCATGAACACCGTGTGTTATCTGAGTCCCGAGAGACAAGGCAGAAAAGCCAGAGCGTTCAAGGATATTGTAACTAGCGTCATGGCTAGAGAAGACCATGAGAGTTATCTTCATTCCCTTCTTGAGAAACACAACCCCGCTCACCCGCATCGAAAACACTTGTAGTTTGGGTGTATCTCGAATGGCATGCAGTCCACGCGCGGCTCCCCATTTGGCATTTACAGCGACAAACAACTCAAAATAGTTTGCTGTCGTCAGATCGTTGCCATTTTGAATGGCAACATTCCCAGACAGCATATAGTAACCATCAGCAGGCACGGTAAAAATGCCAGTTGTGGGATCAAAGGTAGAGCCTTGTTGTAATGTTGTAGGTAGCTTGGTTGTTACGTTCCACCCAGTTAGAGTGGTTGCTCCTTTTTGTGTAACGACGATGGTTTGGGAAAGGTCCGCAACAAAGGCGTCCGAAAGAGCCCAGGCCAGTGGCGATGCGCTCAAGACCCCACAAAACACCCACAACCCCAACATTCGTTTCATTGTACTCTTGTTCACTTTCATATTGTTTTCACTCTTTGCTTTGCACTACCGGCACTTGAGAGTGGGTGCAAGTTGCGTTGCTTGTTTGGTAAACACATAGTTTGCAGAAGTCCGAAAGAAGCCATCCAGGCTTACCTTTACGATGGGATGGCTGCACAAGTGACACGCTTTGAATGTCCCAGTGTATACATCGGCTTTCTTCACGGTGCTGCCATTAAGCCTGGTCTGTTCTACCGTTGGGGCTCTGTAAGCCTGTGTCGTGCCACAGGGAGGCAAACGACCGTCGGTCATAAAGGCGCAATTGGCCTTGTGTTCGGACTTTTTGAAGATCCAATACGGCTTCTTCACCACCACCGACTCTTCGTACTTCGGCAGCTGTGTCCAGTCCACACTGAACGATTTGGCTGGCATTGTAAGGCCCTTCGGTGTTCCCCCACCACACAACAGCTCTGTTGGACATCGGTAGGGATACAGGAGCTGGGCTTTGTTCTCAAACTTCGCTTGCCCCGAAAACTCGCAATTCACAGGGTTGCTATAGACAGATTCCTGACTGCCTTGAAAGTTAGGAACAAAGCCAGCAGGGCTTACAGCTTGCTGGTTGGATGTATACCACCTGTGAAGAATGCCCGAATCATTGACGTTGTCGCTGATATAGAACTCCAACGTTTTGGAACACTGGCACACAGGAATGTGTCGTTCTTCGTTCCCATCGCAGTTGTAATCAAACCCCCCACAGTTGGGGATGGATGTGGCAAAATAAGCGGTCTGACCTGGCTTGGCATCCTTGCTTGCGTCACAACAATCTTGGTTGTTGTCAGCCAAGCCTGTGGGGTCAATGCAGTTGTTAGGGCCAGTGCAGATTTTCTTATCCGAGGTTCGCTGGCAAGCTTCATAGGTAGGCTTGGTTTGTTTTTTGTCCCCAAAGCCATCCCCGTCTGCGTCTCGGTACCATTTCTTGATGTTATCATCTTTGGCACCATCACAGTTGTTGTCGACGCCGTCACAGATCTCGGTACCACCCGGTTTGGTGGCTGGGTTGGAGTCATCGCAATCTTTGTTGTTGGTGACCCAAGGGTTGGGGTTGCTGGGGCGCTGTTGCTGGCATAAGTCACGACCTGGTGATGTAGCATCCCCGAAGCTATCACCGTCGTTATCGGGATAGAAACGAATCGTGGGAATTCCTTCGTCCACGAGGCCATCACAGTCGTTGTCTACGCCATCGCAGACCTCAACGGAAGGCTTGACAATGGGCTTGCACGAGTAGGTTTCACTTTCACCGAGAGGGGCGACCCGGTTCCACACACCGCTTGGACAAATGGCTTTTTGCCCCGGAGTCTTTTGGGGACAAGTGTTGCAGAGTCCACAATACGTCCAGTCGCCTCCAGTACAGGTTTGCTCTGCCGTACGACACGCACCCAGCCCTGTTTTGGGGCCACACTCTCGCCGAGCCCGAACCAACCCATAACTACTTTTTTCATGAATGAGATACTTCAGATTGTTGGCCCCACCTGGAGCACCACAGACTTGGTGGGCTTTTTCATCAATGCAGCTCGCCAGATGGTCCGTTGGTTTTGTGTAGGATTTGAAAGACAAACAAGCCCACCCCACGGTCTTTTTGATCGGGTCGGGTTTGGCTTTTCCATCGTCTTTGGTGCACTCAAACACAAAGTCTTTTTGGTACAGACTGGTACCATCTGGATTGGTCCAAGTGCCCTTAAGCTGACACGAAGTGCGGCTGTAGTTTTTGTTCATCCCATAGTTATCAGGGTGAAAGTAGCCCGTCTGCACGTTGGGATTGGTGCTTCCATCAAACACAACACACTGGAACAAGCTGGGTATCGCTTGTTTGACCTGGTCCAACCAACAGTGGCTCAAACCCGGCTTGTTTTTCCCGGGGTTGTTGGGGTCAGGACATTGCTGGTCGTCTCGCAAGCCACAAGAACGCCAGTAATCCGGCTGAAATCCAGCAGGGTCTTCCTGACAGTTAAGAGCGAGAGAGCTAGGAGAACTTGCCACAGAGCCTTTGCGAGAACGCTCGGTCAACACCCAAACATCGATAAAGTTCCCTTGGGCGTCACGGTACGAAGGCTTGAAATAACCAATGTGAAGTTCGATGAAGTAACCGAGCTTAAGAAGCGGCGTAAACTCCGTAGAAGGATTCGGCTGACTGCTCGGGGTCTCCGAGGCATCGTCCAGTTGGTTGTCGTTGAGGTCAAGGGCAGCAATGCAACCTTTGGTCAACGTGTTAATCTCTTCCGGTTGAAACCGACGCCCCACAACACAGTTCCCCTTGTAACACAGCTCGTTCTGGGCCGAGTTGCACTCAGAGTCTTGGGTGCATGCGCTGCCTTGGGTGGTCGGCAAGGCGGTCTGGTTGATGGTGTACACAGGTCGATCAATGAGCTTGCCGAGACCGTCGTTGTTGTCGGTTTCGACCAAAGAGACCGGCGTTTTGAGCGTTTGGACGAACTTGGTTTGCCCAGGCTCTTCCAGATACTTTTGCCCATCCTGGTAATACACCAGCGCTTGAATCTTCCGTAACTTGCACCGTGCGTTTTGACGAAGAACAGGGTCCGTACTTGTCACAGCCTGGTTAGCAAAGATGTTGATCCAGCCATCACCGTCGTTGTCACAGATTCCATACCCGACATTGGTCAGGTAGTAGTAACCATCGCGTGTTTGACAAAACAGGGGCTTCTGAGTGTTGGGGTCAAACTCAATCACGTAGGGCTGCCTCATGGCAACTTGGTCTTTTTGTGTAAACACGGGGAACGTGGGGTTCCCAGTTTGAGAGGTACAATAATCTCTGTTGAGATAACATTGTCCTTGCCACTCGAAGCTATTGGCAGGACAGTTGGTGGGAGTGTTCGCCTTGTCTTGGGGTGCGGCCGTATCGGGTGGAGGCAACGCCTTGTCCGTTGGTGGCGCGGCATCGGGGACAGGTTCGGGTCCAGCCGGCTCAGGTCCAGGTTTGCGGGGTGCCGTGGGAATGTCCAACGGTGCAATTTGGCTGGTGCATTGGCAGGACGAATATCCAGTCCCATCAGGCAAACAGGTTTGGGTGCCTTCAAGGTTCCCACACTGGCATCTCCACGTGTCACCTGGATTGCACAGCGGGCCCATACCGCAGCCTGAAAATGCCGCAAAGCTACAGAGAAACAATGTAGAAACAAAGAGTCCAAACATGAGTCGCTTCATTGGATAGTTCCCTCGTCAGTGGGTCGAACGGCTTAGCGGCACCGAATAGATGGTTCTGTTTTGGTTGGGTAGCTTGATAAGGTGTAGCCGCTATCGACCGTAAGAGTGCCTATCAGATAGAGAGACTCGTACATTTTGTACACGCCGCAATGTCTATAGAGTTTGTAAAGCACCCTGTTGTTAATCGAGAAGGTATTGGACATTGTTTTGGGAGCTACGGAGAGGTTGGTGTCACCACATTTGGGCGTAGCACCCGACACATGAAACAAGCACCCTTCTTTGTAGGCTGAGGGAAGCCACTTTATCGGCGGAGTCGGTGTTTGTGCTGCAGCACCTGGAAACTGCCATGAGGTACTGTAAGGCCCCAACTCCTTGGAAGTCTCTGTGTAATACGAGCATCGAAAGGAGAGCTTAAAGGTTGAAGGATTTTCAAAGGTAAATTTGCCTTGGGTCATGGCACAAGACGTTTGGGAAGGAGATGGAGAAGACGCCAATGTAGCTGGCAGATCTTTCTTGGCAAAGACTGTCGCATTTCTCTCCCCAAGATCAGCGTCTTGAAGACGAACAGACATTTGGAAGGTTGACAGAGACCACTTCACATTTTTGGAGCAGGTGCAAACAGGCTTTTCAACGGTGTCCTGTCCGTCACAGTTGTAATCGTAGCTCTTGCAAAGGTTGGGCTTGTCAAAGTAATCGGTCTGGTTCGGATGGGCCTTCGGGTCAACGTCGCAGCAGTCTTTGTTGTTCTTGACCCAGCCAGGAGGGGCATACCGTTGAAGTCCGACAAAAGGCTTGGCGTTTTTGTCGCCAAATCCGTCTTTGTCGAGGTCAGGGTACCAGGTGTAAGTGTACTTTCCGCAGATGCTATTTTCGCAGTCCTCGTCGGCTGCACATTGCTTTCCACAGCCGCCACAGTGTCGGAAGTCGGTCTTAAAGTCAGCGCACTCGTTGTTGCAGTTAAACTTACCGTAGTTGCAGAGGCATTGCCCTGCTTTGCATTCGTCACAACGCGTACCACACTGACCGCAGTTGCTGCGATCAATTTGCAGGTCAACGCAGCCATTGAAGCATGCTGTTAGGTTTCCTGAACAGAACGACGTACACGCTCCATCCTTGCAATAGCTACCTTGGGCACAGGCTTTTCCACAGCCGCCGCAATGCTGGTTGTTGGTCTTTGGGTTGACACAAACCTCGCCACACAACGACTCTCCTGTTTGGCACATGGGAACACATTGTCCAGCAGTGCAGCGATGAGTCAGACGACAGCTATTGAAGCACCCACCACAGTGTGTGCTGTTGGTTTGCAGCTCGACACACTGGTTGGCACACTTGCTCTCTCCTTGCTTGCACTGGACGATCTTGCAAGAGCCACCGACACATGCTTCGCCTGCTTTGCATGTGCTGCCGCAAGCTCCACAGTGCTTGCTGTCCGTGTTGAGGTTGACGCAGGTTCCTCCGCAGTCAGCTTCACCGTTGGGGCACGTCTTAATCGCAACGCACTTGCCGTTGATGCATGACTGTTCGGTGGGGCAAGTGTTTCCACAAGTGCCACAGTGAGTCATGTCTGTTTTGAGGTTCACGCAGGCAGCGGAAGCACCGGCCCCACAAGCCGTTTCTCCCGTAGGACACTGGCATTTCCCCTGGTTGCAACTTTGTGTGCGCAAACAAGCGTTTCCACAAGCACCACAATGGGCTGCGCTGGTGTTGACATCCACGCAAGTTCCGTTGCAATCGGATTGCCCACCCAGACACATGCATGTTCCGACATCACAAAAGAAGCCAGCGTTGCAAGCATTTCCACAGGCACCACAGTGTTGGTCGGAGGTCTTCGTGTCCACACACTGACCGTTGCAGTAAGACTGACCACCGGAGCAGGAGCACTTCCCTTGTTGGCATGTGGCGTTCCCTGCGCAAGCGTTGTTGCAAGCACCACAGTGTTGGGAGCTAGAAAGCAGCGTGGCGCAAGTTCCTCCACACATGCTTTCGCCTTGGGGACACACACAGGTCCCTCCCACACAAGTTTGGCCCGTAGGACATGCAGGGCTACAAGGGATCGCTTCCGACAAAGGCTTGCACAATCCAGCAGCGCAGACCTCCCCCGTTTTGCAGGCCGTACCGCATCCACCACAGTTCGCTTTGTCCAATTGAAGATCGGTACAAAGCAAACCACACCGTGTCATCCCAGTGGGACAGACCGTGAGACAGAGTGTCTCTTGGATGCACTCCGTGCCTGCAGGGCAACCCCCAGCAACGCAAGAGGGGTTAGGGTTGGGCGGAGGAGCACTGCAGCCTGCAACGCTCCACCACAACATAAGCCCCACAATGGCAACCAAAGGAGGCAAACGATAGACGCTGAACCCGATCGTTTTCATAAAAAGACCACCTACCAAACAAGTGAGAAGAGTCGTTTAAGACCGGCATAGCGTTGACAGCACGCCAGTTTGCTTCTTTCTGTTTGGCATTGTGGGAAGCAGGGTTCAAAACCTTCAAAGATCGCCTAAATTATTTTTGTCCCCTTCGTTTTTAGAGCTACCCCTTGAAGGTGGAAGGCCCAAGATCACCAAAAGGCTCGTCTCTCTCTCGAACGGCTTGTTTAAATCCGACCTCGGCTGCGCGTTGTTGAAACGCGAACCCCTCCGGTGTGTGACGAGCGATCCCATCAAACACGACGCCCATCACCTGAGCGCTGTGCAGCCCTTGGGACATCACGGTCTGGTTCAAGTTGAGTTTCATCATCATCAACTGGTTGATGGGCATGCGAGCGATGCGGGAGAGCAAGATCTCGCAGCGTTCATCCAGTTCATCGCGGGAAGGCGCTTCAATCGCCAGGCCCCACTCCACAGCCTCTGTCCCCGAAAGACAGTCTCCTGTGAACAACAGACGCTTGGCTCGCTGCACACCCAGCCGGTGTGCCCAAAGCGCCGTCGTGGGTGTGCCCCAAACTCGGGCAGGAGGGTAGCCAATTTTGGCCTTGTCTTCAATCACCAACAAGTCAGAACACAGCGCCATATCTGTCCCCCCCGCCACACAGAAGCCATGCACTTTGCACACCACAGGCTTGTTCGCATGAAACAACGACATAAAGCCTCGAACGTTCCTTTGCATCATGGCGTAATCCACCATCGGATCCCACGTCCCGTCGGGAGCATGATTCGTCGCAATCACCGCAGGATCGGTTGGCCCACCTTCACTTGTCTCTGCCGAGCCGCCTACGCCTTCCAGGCTCTCTTCTGCCGAAGCGACGAGGTCGTACCCACCGCAAAAGCCTTTCCCTGCACCCGAAAGCAGCATCACATGAACCTCGGGGTCCAGGTCTGCCTGCTCCACACAAGCGGTCAATTCTTGCGGCATTGCCAATGTAATTCCATTGCCACGCTGCGGTCGATTTAATGTGATTCGAGCGACACGTCCGGTTTTTTCGTAGGTCATGGTGGAGAGAGTTTGCATCATGAAACAGCCCTTTGAGTGCGTTCAGGGATTAGCGCAGGATCTTGGCTCGTTCAGGGTCGTACAACACGTCATCGTGTCGAGTCGCCGGGATAGGCTCCCCCAAACATTCGATGACATAGCGTTCGTGATGAGCTTCTTCAGTAGGTACGTATCCGTAAGCAATGGTAGCTTGCAATGTGTGTCCATACCCACCGCTCGTCAGCACACCCAACACCGTGTCGTTGTGAATGATGGTCTCACCACCCAAAAGCTCAACATCTTTGTCCAAGGTAAAGCAACACAGGGTTCTTTCGGGACCATCCCGGTGGACTTCTTCCAACACATCACGACCGATGCAACGAACCTTCTTCTTGAGATTCACACAGAAGTCGAGGCCTGCCTCAAAAGGGTTGTAATCCGGGGTGAGATCTTTGCTCCAATACCGGTATCCTTTCTCCAAACGAAGCGACTCGATGGCCCTGTAACCTGCGTTCGCGATGCCAAAGTCCTTCCCTGCTTCCCACAACGTTTCGTACACATGACAAGCGTACTCGTTGGGGATATGAAGCTCCCACCCCAGCTCTCCAACGTATGTGACTCGCAAGGCACGCACCATCGCATACCCGATGTTGATTTCCCGGCAATGACCGAAAGGAAAGACTTCGTGCGAGACGTCATCTTCGGTGACCTTTTGCAACACATCCCGAGCATGAGGTCCACAGAGGTTGAGCACCGCGTACGATGAAGTCACATCGGAGAGAAACACAGAGCCATCGCGGGGCATGTGTTGCTGCATCCAATCACGATCGTGCAAACCAAACGCTGTACCTGTCGTGATATAGAAAAGCTCCTCCCCAAATCGTGAAACTGTCAGGTCACACTCAATCCCACCTTGCTCATTGCAGAACTGGGTGTAGGTTAAGCGCCCCACTGGCTTGCGAACATTGTTGTCTGCAAGCTTCTGGAGAAACATCAACGCCCCAGGGCCTCGGACTTCCATTTTGCTGAACGATGTTTGATCGATGAGAGCCACGCGCTCCCGCACCGCACGACATTCTTCACCCACGTGGTCAAACCAGTTGGGTTTCCCAAAGGTGGGGATATCCTTGGGTTCGACCCCTTCAGGCGCAAACCAGTTGGGTCGCTCCCAGCCAAACCGGGCTCCAAACACAGCCCCCTGTGCTTTGAGAGTGGAGTAGAGCGGACTCCGTCGGCCAGGTCGAGCGGATTCATGTTCTTCGTGAGGCCAGCTCAACGTGTAGTGCTTGCCGTACAACTCGAGGGTTCGCGACCGGTTGTAACGATCGCTTCGATGGTGAGGACCAAACCGACGGATATCGACAGGCCACAGGTCGAACGAAGGCTGCCCTTCCACGATCCATTCGGCCAGCATTCGACCGGCTCCACCTCCTGCCGCAATACCATGAGCGTTGAAGCCTGCCGCGACATAGAAGTTATCCAGTTCAGGAGCGCGGCCCATGACAAAGTGGCCATCCGGTGTAAACGCTTCAGGACCATTGATAAGCTCCCGCACACCGACAGTCCCAAGGATGGGGGTACGTTGCAGGGCCAATTCTGCGAGCTGTTCAAAGTGGGGAAAATTCGGCGGAAGGAGCTGCTGCCCGAAGTCATGGGGGATTCCTTTTTCGGCCCAAGGGATGGGGTTAAACTCATACCCACCCATGCTCAAGGCGCCCACCTCTTCTTTGTAGTACACAAGATTGTCGGGGTCTCGCATGGTTGGGATATCCTTGGGTAGGTCGGGGATCTTCTCCGACACCATATACTGATGCTCCACCGGCACAACAGGAATGTTCACCCCAGCCATTCGTCCCAGTTCACGGGACCATAACCCTGCTGCCACGACAACGATCTCGGCTTCGATGTCACCCTGATCCGTGTGCACCGTCGTGGCTCGACGTTGTTGAACCGTTATCCCCGTCACGCGTGTTTGACGTTGGAATGTAACTCCCGAAGCCCGCGCCCCTTTCGCCAAAGCCTGGGTAATTCCGCTGGGGTCAGCGTGACCGTCGGTAGGGAGGAACGCAGCCCCCACCACGTTGTCGAGGGTCATAATGGGGAACAGTTCGTACGCTTCCTGAGGTGTCAGGAGGTGCATCTCCAAGCCAAAGCTACGGGCCGTGGTTGCTCCCTTTTTGAGTTCGATCCATCGCTCCTGCGAGGAAGCAAGACGCAGTCCCCCTACAGGTTTCCACCCTGTAGACTGACCGGTTTCAGCCTCCAAACGTTCGTACAACTCCACGCTGTACTTCAACATCTTCGTGACGTTACGCGACGAGCGCAGCTGACCGACCAGTCCTGCGGCGTGCCACGTTGAGCCACTGGTTAGCTCTTCTTTTTCAACCACCAAAACATCGCTCCACCCCATTTTTCCGAGATGGTATGCGATGCTGCAGCCCACAATCCCACCACCCACAATCACCACTTGCGCTTTCTTTGGCATAAAGAGCTCCTATCCAGGACGATGTTGTAATGCACTTGAAGATCCAACTAGAAGATGGAGACCTACAAGTATAGTGGGTAGACCTCAACGATGAAACAAGAATCTCAGGAGAATCGTAGGAAAGGAGAAGGAAAGGAGGTCATGGAAGCCCGTTGACGAAGATTTAATCGATCTCTTTCAGGAGTTTGTCCACGTGACCTTTGGCGCGAACGTTGTCCATAATCCTCACAAGGGTGCCTTCTTCGTCGATCAAGAAAGTCGAACGCACAATCCCCATATAGGTTTTGCCGTAGTTCTTCTTCTCACGCCACACCCCGTAGGCTTCAGCCACAGCATGGTCCGTGTCCGAGAGCAGAGGAAAGTTCAGGTTGTGCTTTTCTCGAAAGGCTTCGTGACGCTCCACAGGGTCAGGAGAGACACCATAGACGTTGTACCCTTTGCTTGCGAAATCTTCCTGACGCTCGGTGAAGTCACAAGCTTGGATGGTGCAACCGGGCGTCATGTCTTTCGGATAAAAGTACAGAATCACCTTCTGCCCACGAAGGGAGGAAAGTGTAACATCGCCCTCTGTGTCGGAAGGAAGCGTAAAGTCAGGTGCAGGATTGCCTTCTTGAAGGACCGGATTGATCGCCATTGTTCACCTCGCGTTGTGCTGTTGAGTCTGGGCTTGTCCAAGTTCAGGTAGACCCCATCCGGTCGAGGGTATAGGGGCGAAGAGCAACCCATGTCAAGTCTGAAGAGAACGCCCATGCGACCTCCAAAGCAAGGGAAACAAACAGAAAGGCTTTGTGCTTTCTTGGAGTTGGAACACCCGATGCTGTCACTGATGGTGCTGTATCGTTCTTTCGACAAGGGTTTCACGTTTGCGCAACATCACGTTGCAGGCACGCAACGCCTCTCGCTATGCTTTCGTCCGTTGTTGCGTCCTGCTCCTTGAAAGTTTCTGCTGTATGGAAGGGTTGCAGGGAATAGACGTTGTGGCACACAAGGTGCAGAGCCTGGGACGTCGCAAGAATGTGACAAACAACCAAGGGAGAAGAAAGCCATGATGTCACACAAAACAACCCTGGACCCTGCCAAAGCTCGAAAGATTCGATGGACGTACGGTTTTTTGGCTGCGATGATGTTGGAAGTTGGTTTAATCACGTGGGGAGCGTTTGTTTGGTTTCTGGTCAAACGCTCCATTCCTTTTCTGCCTGTCGGTGAAGTGGGAGCCTACTTGTTCGCAACCATCGGATCCATTTCTTTGGGACTAAGTTGGTTTGCCTTCCGCATCGCGCGGGAACCCAAGCTGGCAAGGCACACAGGAGGACCGATTGCCGCAGGATTGGTCCTTATGGCTCTGGCCCGAGGCATCGCGCTTGTGTTTGGGCAAGAACTCCGCCAACTTCTTCCGATGGTTCTGCTCACAGAGGTTGTGCTTCTGTGTTTGCTGGGTTTTGTGGTCGCCTGGAACAGCTACACACCCAAAAGCACAGCCCCCTTCATTGGCTATGACGACGAAGAAGAACCAACGGAGCCATCTCCCCAAGCGGTCTAGGAACCCAAAGGTGGAAGGCCCGTGAATGGGCGATACTGTTATTGACTTGCTTCCATGGCCATCTGGAACCCGCCAAAGATCATCCGCTGACCGTCAAAGGGAGGCTCATTCATATCGCATTGTAGGCTTGGGTCTTCCATCGTTTTTTTCATGCCTTCGTCGCGCGTTTGTTTGTCTGGCCATGTGATCCATGAGAACACAACCGCCTCATCCTCCGACTTCTTGACAGCCATTGGAAAGGAAGTGACTTTCCCATCAGGGACATCATCTTCCCAACACTCCACATGTTGCAAGGCGCCGTTTTGAAGAAAGACAGTGGATGCTTTCTTGGACATCGCAAGGTATTCCTGCTTTTTGTCTTTGGGCACAGCCAGTACAAATCCATCAACGTACGTCATCTCATTTTCTCCTTACTGGTTTGCTTCTACATACTTCTTGAAGTTATTCAGAATCGCTTGCCACCCTGTGCGTTGCATCTCGGCAGAGTTGCTGTCTTCGGGCTCAAAGTGAGTTGTGACCTTGGTTGCACCGTCCAGCTCTTCAAAGTGGGTGGTGACCGCTCTTCCATCTCCAAGAGAGTAGGCCAAGATTTGGGGCTTTTCGACTCGGCTGTAGGTCGCCTCAAAGTCAAACCCAAAGCTGCCATCTTTGGCCTCCATACGTGACTTCAGCGTCCCTCCCACTCTCACATCGTTGCTCGCGTTTGGACAGTGCCAGTCCTCGGAGGCAAAGTTCCACTGGGTGATATGCTCAGGAGCCGTCCAATACTCCCAAACCTGTTCTGGACTGGCTTGGATGGTCGCATCAATGACGATCGCTTCTATGCTCATCGAAAGTCTCTCCTTGGGTTGAAAAGGCCCGCTCGCGTCCTTGCAGCGTTGGACCCAGGAACAAAGGAATTGCACCAGGGAAAAGTCCCTGCGCTCTGCGGTTGCATTGCATAGACCGCTGCCCGGTCCCAAACTCATCGGTGGATGGACATTTTTTTTCAGACGCTGGTTTCATCAGCCTTGCAGCGCCCGGCTGTTCCATGACAAGCATCGCAGCCAAGACACCCAGACAGAGACAAGACTTTCTCCTTCTTTGGATTCACTTTCACGAGCATTCTTCGTGAATTTTATGTATAGAGAGTTGTCCCAGGAGCTGTCTGGATGCCCCCTCCCACAAGGGAACATTGGGTCATCCTCCACAGCCTGAAAAAGCAATGTGATTCACAGCCATTTTTCACAAAAGGAACCACACATGAACATGTTCGTGAAGTTGTTAGGTTGCCTCTGGATCGGCGTTGGAGTTGGTTTTGCTCCCGTATCTCTTGCACAAGCCAAACCCCATTACAAAAAGGGCCACCCCACCAGCAAGCCCTGGTTTCGGACGCTGAAGCCCGAACAGCGCCAGAAGATCATGGAGCTTCGCCTGAGCTACTTGCAAAAAGTTGCGCCGCTCAAAGCTCGCCTTCGCCTTTTGAAGGTTGAGCTTGTGGTGATCTCATCGCAAAAGAAGCTGGACTCCAAGGCCTTGAACGCCAAGCTCCAGCAGTTTGCTCAGGCCAAGATCCAGTTGATTCAAGCCAAGATTAACTTCCAACGAAGCTTGATGTCACAGCTCGGTCCCAAACAGCAGATGCGCTACCGCATGAAGCTTCTTTACAAGAGCATGCGGGGAAGAAAGCACCGGCATCGTGGCATGTATCACCACCGCAAAAGGTACCGCCGAGGTCGTATGTTTGGCCACAACAAACGTATGTACCGGATGCGTCGTCGCATGTTCCGCCGAGGCAATCCTTGGCTTCAACGACGATGGCGCATGGACGGACGACGACATCGTCGAATGAGAGGCGACCGCGGCCTCCGACGGTCGTCCCCATGGTCTCGCTTGGACGATGACTCCCCAGCCCCCAACAAACAGGCCAAAGACAAAGACGACGACCCAAACGATGCTCGGGACAACGACCGTGAAGGCGACCGAGACGAAGGCCGCGACAACGACAAAAACGATACCAAAGCCAAAAACAAAAAAGACAAAGACAAAGACAAAGACAAAAACAACACCGATGATGATGACGACGATGACGACGATGACGATGACGATGATGACGACGATAGCAACAGCTCCTCACCTGACCAATAAATAGAGCTTCCAACACCTCCCCTGAGTTCTCTTTCCCCAGCATTCACAGTCCCCTCTCCCCCTCCTGTTCTTGACTTTCTTGAACCTCTCGATTACACAACATCCTCTTGAAACAAGGCAGCCATCCCGAGGAAGCACTCTCTCCACTTCAGGAATAGAACAACAACGCAAGCGCCATGAAGACCCCAGCCCACATGATGAAGTTTCACCCATGAAACGATGTATGCCTCACCTTCTGGGTGTCTTTCGTTCCGGGTTTGGACTGCTGGTGTTGGTCGTTCTTGCTTGTGGTTGCAAACCTGGAGCCTCCTCCAACACTCTCCGCGTCTTCGCTGCATCGTCCCTTTTGGAAGCCTTCACAGACCTCCAAACAGCCTTTCAATCCAAGCATCCTACAACCAAGATAGAGTTGTCCTTTGCGGGCAGTCAGGTGTTGCGGTTGCAGCTGGAGCAAGGAGCAAGAGCCGATATCTTTGCATCAGCCAATCCATCACACATGAAGGTTCTGCATCAGTCAGGCCGAGTGACAACGCCACAAACGTTTGCTTACAACGAGCTTGTGTTGATTGTTCCTCGGAAGAATCCGGCCAGTCTCAGGACCTTTCAAGACCTTCCCAAAGCGAAAAAGCTTGTGGTGGGAACCCAACATGTCCCCATTGGAAGCTACACCCTCAAGGTGTTGAAGCAGGCAAGCCATGTGTATGGAGCTACGTTCCAGGCGAAGGTCATGCGCCACATTGTTTCGTATGAGAGCAACGTCCGGCTGGTTCGCGCAAAGGTCGCGTTGGGAGAGGCAGACGCAGCCATTGTGTACCTTACCGACGCTCGCTCCTCCTCCAAGGTAAAGACCATTCCGATCCCCTCCTCCATCAATGCAAAGGTTCGCTACCCTGTTGCCGTTGTCAAAGCAGCGCAGAACAAAAAGCTCGCGTTGCAGTGGGTCCAGTTTTTGTTGTCGACCACAGGCAAGCGCATACTCAAGCGTCATGGGTTTGTTGTCCCATGAAGAATACCTCTCAGAGCCTTTGGCGCTCCTGGTTTGTCCTTCCAGCCTTGGTGATGGTGGGGTTGCTTGCCATTCCTTTTCTCGGGCTCCTTGTCTCTTCGTCGCCCAGTAACATTATGGCTGGCATAAAGCATCCTTTGTTTGGAGCGGCCCTTTGGTTAAGTGCCAAAACAACATTCCTCAGCCTTACGTTTGTTGTCGGCTTGGGCACGCCGCTGGCCTGGTGGCTTTCGCGAACGTCAGGACCCCAACAACGCCTGCTTGAAACGCTGGTCGATCTGCCGATGGTCCTGCCTCCCGCGGTGGTGGGTATCGGTTTGCTCTCCTCACTCGGTCGCAACGGATTCTTGGGGCCGCTGTTGGAGACATTGCATCTTCAAATCCCTTTCACAACAGCGGCGGTCGTGTTTGCGCAAGTAACGGTGTCTTCGCCTTTCTACATACAGTCTGCAGCAGCGGCGTTCCGCGATGTGGATCAGGACTTGCTGCTTGTAGCGAGGACATTGGGTCAGTCACCAACGGGCGTGTTTTTCCGCGTGGTGATTCCCATCGCGTTGCCGGGCCTGGTTTCGGGTATCGCTCTCTCGTGGGGCCGTGCGCTGGGTGAGTTTGGAGCCACGTTGCTGTTTGCCGGCAACTTTACAGGCCGAACTCAAACCATGCCTCTCGCCATTTATATGGCTTTGGAGTCCGACGTCCGGGTCGCTCTCGCCTTGTCCTTGTTTCTCGCAGGGTTTGGCGTATTGCTGTTGTTAACTCTGCGCGTGTTGCCGAAACTTTCGGCCCATCGGCGTACGATGAGGCCCCCTCCTCCTGCCTCAGGGAGGAAGCTGTGATGAAATGGGAGAT
Source organism: Deltaproteobacteria bacterium (assembly GCA_006226375.1). Taxonomy (GTDB): domain Bacteria; phylum Myxococcota_C; class UBA6777; order UBA6777; family UBA6777; genus M3003. The sequence goes on from SBHC01000067.1 coordinate 71,779, forward strand.
CGATGTCGAGGTGCAACAAGGCTCGTTCCATCTTCACGTTGCGTTGCAAGGAACAAACGAGACCATTGCACTGATAGGCCCGAATGGCTCGGGTAAAACAACGCTTCTTCGAACCATCGCAGGAGCCTTGCAACCCATCAAGGGCTCCATACAAATGGGTGACCACACGCTGTTGGATGTAGCGAACGGCACCCACCTTCCACCGGAGCAACGTAAGGTTGGCTACGTTCCCCAAGGCAACAAGCTATTCCCTCATCTTCGAGCGATAGACAACGTTGGCTTTGGCTGGCTTGCTCGCACACCTCAAGTCTCTCAATCCGAACGACAGCAAGCGGCAATGTCCCTCCTGGAAAGACTTGGTTGCGCCTCGTTGGCCGAGCGTTATCCAGCAGCGTTATCCGGAGGAGAGAAGCAAAAAGTTGCCCTGGCTCGCGCGTTGATGATTGAGCCCCAATGTTTGCTTCTGGACGAACCGTTGTCCTCCCTCGATCCACCCTCTCGCCGCGAGCTTCGAGCCTACCTGGGAGAGCGGCTTCGGGAGCAAAACAAACCTGTCATTCTTGTGACCCACGATTTGAACGATGTCGTCGCCCTTTGCGAAAGAGTTTATGTGCTTGAACAAGGTCGTGTGGTGCAGCAGGGAACCGTTGAAGATGTGATGCACAACCCGGCCAACTCCTTTGTCGCAGACTTTTTCTATGTGGAAGCCCGCATGCGAAACATCATCGCTCAACAAAATCGATAACGCTTGCCACAAGACGATCCATACCGCTAGAGTAACGTTTCGTCCTTTCGACCTGCAAAATCCCATCCTACGACTGACCACTTTCGTCAAGGGAATGCCATGTCCTCCCTATCCCAAGGCTTAATACTCCAACGCACCAGCAGCTTTTTTGTCTTCTCTTTCCTTTGGGCAGGCGCGATCTACGTACTCCCTCAGCTGTACTTGTTGGAGCATGACCCCCAACAAAAAAGCCTGCTGCTCTCGATACTTTTGTTTCTTGGAACGGCTTGCGCCTGGTTGGGCGTTCGTTTGTCCCAGAACCAATACCAAAGAGGACAAAGCTTCCACGCTCTTCACGGAGACATCGCGCTTATCGTCGTCATGGGAAAATTTGTGTACTTGTGGTTTGGGGTTGCAGTCTTCTGGCTCTACATCCTTATCCACTTGGTCTTTCGAGTGGCCAGCAACTGGCTGGTGAACCACATGGATGTGACCTTTCTCCACCACGCTGGCCATGAAGGTGCCGGAGTTCACGCCTCCAGTTAAACCGCCTTCCCAATCACAGGACAGACATTAGGACCCCTCGTCTTTGTTAGCCTGCTTCCCTACTCCTTTGGGCTGCTCTCTCTCCTGGGTGTTTTGTTTGCCTGGCTGGTTTGGCAACTGTCAGGCTTTCGTTCCTTAAACGTCGAAACATCCGAAACATTTGGACCCTCACCTGCAACAGAGGACGGTTCCCAAGAACCACACGAGGAGAGCCAAGCACCCTCCTTTGTTCGCTTGTACATGCTCTTTAATTTCCTGACGTACGGCACCATTATCGCGTTGTATGCACAGCTTATTTTTATCTTGTGGGACTATGTACAGTTGTCCCATGCCAAGTTCTGGGCCGGTGTGATGCTCTCTCTGATGGGTGTTGTTTCCGTCGTAGCAGCCGTCACTTCAATGCGCCAAGGGGAGCGAGCCTTCATGTCACGGCGAGCGTATCTTACCCCTTGTTTGTTGTTTGCCGTAGCAACGTTGTTCATCTTGGGCAAGGCGCCCCTATGGGGTTTGTTTATCGCCTCAGTGTTCTCTGGCTTCGCAGGCGGACGTATCTTTGTACTCAGTCGACTTCAAGCCGCCTATTGGCTCGGCTCTCCCGGCAGAAATGTCATGGTAAGCAGGTACAACAATGTACCCAACATCACATCACTTCTTGCGTTTTTGTTTCTGGGATTGTTTGCCCTGGTCATGGGAGAAGACATCCAAACACAAGCTCCCGTCTTGCTTCTTTTGCTCACGTCTTTCTTGGTTGTCGCGGGTTGCCTCAGTTGGTGGTATGAGCTACCAACTCATGGAGGAACTCGTCAAGAAACACAGACATCCAACATGTAGCGTGATACGCCTTGTGGAAACGAGCGTTGATGAACACCCTGACGCGCTCGCGCAAGATGATGAGTGGCAGCGCAGTGACCAACGCCTTACTCTCGTCAGCCAGGTTGCCCTGGACCTTGACGTCACCCTGTCCGACGAGCAGAAGCAGAACGCGCTCGCTCCGCTCGACGCGCGACCGGATCGAAGCAGCTAACTACTTGTTCTGTCCCTCTATCGGGCACATCACGGAGCAGTCAATCAGGCTGGGTTCAGGACGTCGTGGCTCAACAACCGGAAGGTCAACTTGGTTGAGATCTTGGCTGACCGCGTCGTTCCTACCGACCTGGCCGGATGGGAGTTGCCGGGACTGCGCAAACAGGGTTCTTGGCTCTCCCAGTCCTCCGGCACCACTGCGCACGAACATCGGCCCCGGTGCCTCGACCTGTTCCACCTTTCGCTTCTCTGGGACCTTTCTCTTCCGCGCTCGTATCCCAAACGCATCAACAGAGAAAACCTCCTTGCGGAGATGACCGGCCACACCACAAGAATGCGTCACCCGGTCAGGAAGCCTACATGATGAATTGCTGAACTACCAAAGAGCAAGAGATGCCATCATCGCAACCCTGAACCAACCTGTCAACCGACCACGCTGCGTTGTTTTAACGTACCAATAAAAGTTGGGGCTCAACAACGTTCCTGAACCTCGGCGACCGCTCCTAGCGCAAGACGAAACGCATCCAATGCAGAGACCGTCCCATTACTCTTTGCCCACCAAATCACCGAAGATATCGCGATCGAGGAGAGGCTACCTGCAAGAAGCTCTGGAGGGACCTTTTGTTGGATGACACATCGTTGCACAGCAGAGGAAAGGAACACTCTCATCTCGTTAAAAGCAGGGTGATTGAACAATCCAGGAGACCCAGCGACCAACAACAACCTTCTCCTCGCAAGTTCTGCATGCTCTGGAACTTCAAGCGAGCGAAGCCCTGGCATAAAAAACGCCTCTACAAACTCTGAAAGCGTCATGCTTTGGGGACGAATGCTCTCTGTTTGAACCTTCGTCTGTTCCAACAGCTCCCAAATGCCGTCCCAAACCAGATCACCTTTCGATGGGAACAAACGAAACAAGGTCCGACGGCTGATCGAAGCGGCTTCCGCGATCTCGTTCATCGTCACACCATCCACCCCCTTCTCCTCAAACAAGCAAAGGGCTGTTCGGGCAACCTCTTCTCGATCAATCTCCCGTGGACGCCCTCTCCTTAACTTGGTCTTCTTCGTACCGCTCGACATTCGCTGTTGTCTCTGCCTTCCTATGCTGCTTTGCCACACCACTCCAAGCAGCCATTCATACGAGATTCCGACTGTTTGTGTCAACCCAAACAAACACCTCTTTACATTTATGACACCAAGTGCCATAAACAATCAAGTATGGAGAGTGAGTCTTGATCACAAACAAGGATCGCGGAGAGATTCGGGGGTTTGGGGCGAGAGAGTTTCGCAACAACGGGCTGTTTGGAGCAGCGAGACGAAGAACAAGAGGAGAGAGAGATGGGAACGTATGATGTTGAAGCAGATGTCCTTGTTGTAGGCTCAGGCGCAGCAGGAATGGTTGCGGCTCTCAAGGCAAAAGAGGAAGGGCTGGAGCCGATACTCATCGAATCCACAGAGCTTTTGGGAGGCAACTCTGCGATCTCAGGAGGTGGGGTTTGGATCCCCAACAACCACGTCATCAAACGCGCGGGGCAAACGGATAGCTACGAAGAAGCCCGAGAATACCTGGATCTGTGTGTGGGAGATGTAGGACCTGCCAGCTCTTCAGAACGCCGTCATGCGTACCTGACAGAAGGACCCGCGATGGTCCAATGGCTCGAAGACCTGGGATTTAAGTGGGTGTTTGGGAAAGGATACTCTGACTATTACCCAGAGCGACCTGGTGGCAAACCGATGGGCCGAGGCATTGAAGGCAAGAAATACAACATCAACCGCCTTGGAAAGTGGAAGGACAAGTTGCGCTTTTCCGTTCGCGCCATGCCCATGTACACCAGCGAAGTGAACAAGATGGCGGTGTCATTTCGGACCTGGAAAGGTTTCTTTACAGCTGCTCGTGTGATTGGTCTTGAAGCCACATTCCCCAGGCTCATTGGGAAGCATTTGGTGGGGCTGGGGAACTCGTTAATGGGTCAAATGCTTGAAATGCTGCTGGCTCGGAAGGTAGCAATCTGGCTGTCCACTCCGATGAAAGAGCTCATTCTTGATGGCAACCGCGTGTTGGGTCTGGTCGTGGAGAGCGAAGGCAAGCTGATGCGTGTGAAGGCAAGGAAAGGTGTGATTCTAGCCTCAGGAGGTTTCGAGCGAAACGCTAAGATGCGCGAGACATACCAAGAGCAGCCCATCACCGACCAATGGACTTCAGGGACAGAAGGCAACCTGGGACGCCCCATTGAACTCGCCCATCAAGCAGGTGCAGCGCTCGCGCTGATGGAAGATGCTTGGTGGGGACCAACGTTAATGTATCCCGACAGCGAACAGCCACAGTTTATGCTCCACGAACGATCCCTTCCTTTCTGCTTTATCGTCGCAGAGGACGGGAAGCGGTTCATGAACGAGTCCGAATCGTATGTGGACGCAGGGCATCATCAATACGAGCGTCATCGCACAGTGAAAGCCATTCCGGCCTGGCAGATCATGGATTCGCGGCATCGCAAGTACTACCCGTTTGGAACCTGTATGCCAGGAAAGTCGGGCAGCAAGAAAGGGGTGGAGTCAGGCCTGCTCGTAACAGCCGACACCATCGAGGTTTTGGCCGAAAAGATAGGCGTCAACGTCGAAGGCCTTGTCGAGACCACACGCCGCTTTAATGAGTTTGCCAAGACAGGCAAAGACCTCGACTTCCATCGTGGAGATAGCGCATACGACCGGGTGTACAGCGATCCCCGAGTGAAGCCCAACCCCAACTTGGGCAGTGTAGAAAATCCGCCCTTCTTTGCAGCCAAAGTCTACCCTGGTGACTTGGGAACCAAAGGTGGTATGCTCACCGACGAATACGCTCGGGTGATTCATCAAGATGGCTCTTTGTTTGAAGGATTGTATGCCTCAGGCAATTGCTCGGCGTCTGTGATGGGGCACACTTACCCGGGTCCAGGATCAACATTGGGTCCTGCCCTTACGTTTGGCTACATTGCTGGTCAGCACATCGCGAAAAGGAGCTAGCATGAAGATCCAAGGAAAAACCTTTGTGGTAACAGGCGGTGGGAGCGGGATGGGCAAAGAGCTTGTCCTTCAACTTCTTGCACGTGGCGCTCAGGTGGCAGCCGTCGACATTCGACAAGAAACATTGGATGCCCTCTCTGCGGAAGCGAAGGCTGGCACACGATTGTCAACGCACGTCGCCAACATCGCCGACAGAAAACGCGTGGAAGCCCTAGTCCAGGAGGTGTTGGACCACCACAAGGTTGTCGACGGACTGCTCAACAATGCAGGCATCATCCAGCCGTTTGTACCTGTCAAAGACCTGGACTACGATGTCATTGAGAGGGTCATTAATGTAAACCTGTACGGTACCATTTACATGACCAAGGCCTTTCTTCCCCACCTCTTGGAACGACCCGAAGCCCACCTGCTCAACGTATCGAGTATGGGAGGCTTTATGCCCTTTCCAGGCCAATCCATTTACGGAGCAACCAAAGCTGGCGTCAAGCTACTAACGGAAGGGTTGTATGCCGAGCTTATCGAGACCAAAGTGGGCGTCTCTGTTGTGATGCCCGGCGCCGTTGGAACCAACATCACCAAGAACTCAGGAGTGGGTGGCCCGACCCAAGAGTCCGCAGGAAATGCCCGCATGACGTCGGCCGAAGATGCGGCAAAAATCATGCTCAATGGTATCGAAAAAAACCGCCTGCATATCTTTGTGGGAAGCGACGCCAAAGCGACCAACTGGATGATCCGGATAGCTCCCAAACGAGCTATCAACTTCATACAAAAACAGATGAAGAAGCTATTGGGCTAAAAGTTCCTCCACCTCCTCCCCCCGTTTGTTCCTACCATGTTCAGAAACCAACGACCTAGCCACCTCAACTACATAATGGACCTTCGTAGAATCCCAGGTTTCATGCTATCCTTCCAACAAGAAGAACGATCTGTTATGGCAGAAAGCCATGGAGATAGATTAGCGTGCAGGCCAACACAGACAACAAAGGAACCAACGATGGACAAGGACAATCCCACAAACACTTCAACAACCAAGCCCAAGAAGCAGGTCAAAGGTGTCTTGGACACCATGAAGGAAGAAAACGAGGATAGGGCTGCAGACTCTGCCCTCACCCTGAGCAATGTCATGGGTGTTATCTTCCTTGGGACCGGGGTGTACATTGGTTACTACTACGGTGGTTTCTTGGTTGTTGCCTATCTCTTCTTTGTCCTTTTCATTTTATGGCTCATGTCTCTCGTTTTTGGTCCATGGACCTAGAGGAAACACCCCTGCCCTGAGCAAACAAAAAAGAAAAAGGTGACAGACATCACAGTATTTCCTATAGTAAATGAGGGTAGAAAAAATAGAATTTGCTGAAGAGAAAATTTTGACAACGGAGAGCAAGAATGAAACCAACCAAGAAAGTGGGTCTGGCTGGGGTGGCCGGGCTCTACGTGTTGTGCTTGTTTGGCCTGGGCGGATGCGCCGATCCACTGGTCAATCAAGGTGTCCACAACTGCCAACCTCCGCAACAACCTGTCCAAGTTGGGATCTACGATGTGTATGTCCCAGAGAAGCCCGATGCTACGACGCCATCGTACATTACCCGTTTGAGCCTAACGAATCGCCTGAACCAGTCTTTTCAGCATTTCAAAGCAAAGATCTGGTACGAATACCCACCAGACTTCTCAAGGTTATCCTTGGGCTCACAATTTCTACAAACCCAAGATTCTCCCGGAAATATAGAGATCCCCGCAAGCGGGATCGTAAGTTCAGGACAAACGGTAACTTTAACCTTTTCAGCTGTGTCCCCGACGGTAGCCAATGCTTGGAAGCAAGCAAACGAACTCAGCGCATCTGCATTGACCAACCTGGAGAGCACATACCAATCCGGCCCATCGTTCATGGTAACGATGCATGTGGAATTGGTAGGAGTGACAAAAGATGGAGTAGAAACAGCAGTTCGACCGTTTGCTTTTCCGATTCGAGTGTGTAAGGGCTGTCTGCACCCACAGGCAAAGAATATGCCCCCTTCCTCACTTTGCTTGAGTAAGAACCTGCAGGATCCTAGTGCATCATCGTGTGGATACCAAGATGGTTTCTGCAACAACGCAACCGAAGGGAGCACACCATGAAATACATCGTATTGACTGTTGCGCTCTCCTGCATAGGATGGCTTTCGATGGGTTGCCAACCTTTTGAAACCCAACAAGTGGTAAATTGTGGAAACGTCCAAACACCTCTTCAGTCAGGGCTCTTGGATGTGCAGACCCGAGACAATTACGGTATACAGTTGCAACGTCCCTCAACCTTGGGTGACATCCAATTGAAGGAAGCAAACATTTGGCTGGAGTACCCTCAAAACTTCTCACGACAGAGCCTTGGCGCTGAGCTATTGCGCACCAAAGACAATCCTTACCGTGTGGTCCTTGGAGCCTTTTCAACAAGAGAAGCCTCTGGTTTTCAACTCACCATCCATGCGATTCCCACAATGCTCACTCGGATTTATATACAAGCCCACGAGCTTATGACGGGCTCGAAGCGATTCACCGTTAAGATCCATGTTGAGTTCAAGGGCGACGTGGTACTTCCTCCGCTGGTCTTTCCCTTGGAGGTCTGTAAGGGATGCCTGGCCAACGCTGAGATGCCAGACTGCAAGAACAAAGTCACGCCCGACAAACAAGGGCAGCATGGAATGAATTGCATTGGTCAGGATTGGACCTGCCTCACCAAGTAACATATCCCAGCAAGTTGACTCCCATCGTTGAAACGTGCCCTGTTTTCTCTACCCTTTGCACGCCACAACAAAGTGGGACCAACTCTCAGAAACACACCGGTTCTGCTTGTTCATGGTGAGCGTAATCGCCTTGGGGAGAATCAACTTGTAACGACCTTGCTTGTCAGCCTTGGTTCGAGTCAGTGTGACTCCAGGTTCCACTCGGATCGGCTTTCGAATGTCTTCAGGAACTTCCACGAGCACCACCTTCTCTTTACCAGCCTTCCTTAAAATTTGTGGACCAAGCCACTGCAGCATACTCACTGTCACAACAGGAAGCTTGGTCCTTTGGATTCGCTTCACCTTGTGGATCGGCTTGGCCAGCTTTAAGCCTGATTGTTCGCGAAGGAACACAGCTTTCACCACATAATGTGTGGACGTCCGCTGAAGCTGTGTTTTCATCACAACCTTGTTGTTGACCCACGTGACCGCTTTGGCCTGAAGAATCTCGAACTTTGGAATGCGTTGCATCTTGATCCAGGAGAGGACACGAAACCGGTAGCTCAAGCGAAACCGATACATTTCCTTCAACACAAGGTCTTTCGGAGAGATATTAACCCGACGAACCCGAACACCTGCTTTGCCTCCTCCATCGTTCCAGTTCACGGACTCCTTCGTCTGAAACGTACGAGTTTGGGGAGTTGTACAAGGCGTAGCCCAAGCGGACATAGAAAACAACATTGCAAACCCAACAAGAAAGATCCTCATTTCACTCTCTCTTTCGTAGGAATAGGTCTGTTTCATGAGTCATGTCCGGCTCTAAAAAAACCAAGAACCAACCACTCAAGTGTAACACAAGGAACGTTTCCAACGATACAAACGCACCAGTCTGGTTGACGTGTGACCAGCGACCTTCAAACAAAGGAAAAAGCCATGAAAAAGATTCTGCTCGGCGCCGCCATCATCATCGTCCTTGTTGCACTTGCCGGCTTTGTGATGCTCAACCATCTATCGGATTTGCGGACTCCATCGTTGAAAAAGGGAGTGACCACGGCGATGGAGGCAAAGGGGCGCTTGTTGTTGCAGCAAAGCATGAAAGCACTGGGTGGCGCCAAAGCCTGGAAGAAGTTCAAACAACAAACCCTACGCGTCAAAATGACAGACACCTGGGTGCTCAACTTCATGACAAAGATGTTTGTCCCCAAGAATTTGAGCGGAGTCACACTGGCTCTAACCTTTCAACCAAACCAAACCAACAGCCGCCTGCAATTTCTCTCGGGACCACGGAAAGGAAGCACGTGGGGAATCCAAAACTGGATGACCTATACAGTCAAGGGAAAACAGGCTTTGGATTGGAAGCATGACAAAGATATCAAGTTCTTCCTTCCCACCTATCAATACTTTGCGCTCATGCCTTTCTACTTATCCGAAGCCCAAAAAGTAGCCTATGCAGGAGAAAAGAAGCTGAACGGAAAAGCGTACCATTTGGTGTTTGCGACCTGGAAAGACTACAAACCCCAACGAGACATGGATCAATACTTGATTTGGGTGGAAAAGGAGTCGAAACGAATCCACTATGTGGAGTTCACCGTGCGGGACAAGTTGGCGAGCATCAGATCCACAGCAAAGCTCTTGAACTACAAGAAGGTACAAGGTCTTTGGCTGCCCCATCGTGTGGATGTCCAACAACAACCCTCCAGCAAGAAGTGGATGCACAAGATGGAGTTTGCGGCGTTCCAACCCCTTCCCAATCTTCCACCCAACTACTTGTTGCCCGACCCCAAACGTGTCGCAACCAAGTGATGATGTGACGACCTCGAACGCCCCGCCCTCCTGCTTGACATGCATCCCTTCCTACCGAATACTGGCGTGAGTGTCGTCGTTGTAAAAATATCGCAGGAGAGTATGTGATGAGAAGCCATGGATTGCACCTGTGCCAAGGATGTGGACAATTTACACGAACCCGCTCACAAGAGTGTTCATTCTGCGGCGAGCAAGTCACCGTCGCTCATCGTTCCCTCTCCACCAAAGCCAAGATTGGGGTGGTTGTAGCCGTGTCCATGCTCAGCTTGACACCGATGGTCCATTGCGGAGCAGGGGCCTACGGTGGACCGCCTGCGTGCACTGCAACGAGTGGATGCCCCGCCAACGAAGTTTGTGACACCACAACCGGTGAGTGCAAGCCAAACAATACAAACCCTGGCGCGGAGTCCACCAACGCAGAAACCATAACATCAGACGGTGGAGTCACCGAGTAATCCCTCCTCAGTCCAAACACTCACGACACAATGGGAAAACCTTGTTGCTTTCTGTTCTTGTTCCCACAAAACTCAATCCAACACGTGGCATCCTTGTCTGCGCAATCTGCGGACACCTGACCAATACCAACAAACCAACAGCCCATGGCAACCCCCCGCTCCCACCAACGGTCTTGACATCTGTGCATCCCTACCGAATACTGGGGAGAGTATCGTCGTGGTAAGAATATTAAAGGAGAATGTTGTATGAAAACTCATGGATTGCATCTGTGCAAAGGTTGCGGACAGTTTACCCGTGTCCGCTCGGAAGAATGTTCGTTCTGTGGAGAGCCAATGGTGGTAGCCCGCCGTTCGCTTTCCACCAAAGCCAAGATTGGGGTCGTGGCAGCCGTGTCCATGCTCAGTTTGGCCCCCATGGTCAGTTGCTCAGCGTATGGTGGTCCGCCGCCCTGCACTTCCAACGATGGATGTGCATCCAGCGAAGTCTGCGACACGAAAACCGGCCAGTGCAACCCCAAAACGACGACCCCAGGCGCAGAGTCCACGACCACAGAGACAACCACGTCAGACGGTGGAGTCACCGAGTAACCCCTCCCCTTGCCCCCCTTTTCAAGCCAGCCTCCTTCACAACAAAAGGTACCAGTATGACTGAACAGCTACGGGTTGAAGATCTGACACGTACGACTCGAGACGAAGACTGGGAACACCCCCACCCGATCTATTGCATTTGGGAAATCACATTAAAATGCGATCTCGGCTGCAAACACTGTGGCTCTCGCGCTGGAAAGATTCGTCCGGCCGAGCTGACCACAGAACAATGTTTTGATGTCGTTCATCAACTGGCCAACCTGGGCGTTCGTGAGGTCGTTCTGGTCGGGGGCGAGGCCTACCTTCGTGACGATTGGACCGAAATTGTTCGTGAGATTACGCGTTGTGGAATGCTTTGTGGAATGACAACAGGAGCCCGCAACCTCACACAAGAACGCATCGACAAAGCAGTGGAGGCGGGGCTGAAGACCGTCTCGATTTCCGTCGATGGACTTGAGCCGACTCACGACGCCCTGCGAGGCGCAAAAGGTTCATGGCAAGCGGCTCGACGCGCTGCCCAGATCCTTCAACAAACACCCATCCAAATGTCGTTCAACACCCAGATCAACCGACTTTCGATGCCTGAGTTACGGGACATCGCAGGTTTGATGGTGGAATGGGGAGCGAAAGCTTGGCAGATCCAACTGACTGTCGCGATGGGACGTGCTGCCGACCGACCGGAGCTGCTGCTACAACCTTACGAACTTCTCGATTTGTACCCGATGTTGGCAGAGATCAAGCAGGAGATCCTCACGCCCAACCAGATCCATCTGTTCCCGGCCAACAACATTGGTTATTTTGGTCCTTACGAACGGATACTGCGAGCAGGAGGAGAGCAAGGCGTTCACTGGACAGGGTGTCCTGCAGGAAAGTGGTCTCTGGGCATTGAGGCCGATGGCTTGGTGAAGGGATGTCCTTCTCTTCCAACGAAACCATACGCTGGAGGCAATGTCCTCGACCTATCGCTCGAAGACCTGATCTACAACACTGCTCCCATCAACAGCATCCAACAACGTACAGTTGACGATCTGTGGGGGTTTTGCCGCACCTGCTACTACGCCGACATCTGCAAAGCTGGCTGCAACTGGACATCCCACTCTTTGCTTGGGAAACCGGGTAACAACCCTTACTGCATTCACCGGGCGCTGGAGTTACAAAAGCAAGGCCTTCGTGAGCGAGTCGTGAAGGTTAACGATGCCGAAGGGCTCCCATTTGACCACGGTCGCTTTCAGCTTGTGGAAGAAACCTGGGAAGAGCATCCAACGACACCCTCTCTCGACAAACTACGCAACAGCCTCGCGCCAGAGCAAGCCACGTGGTCTCGTGAGGACTTAAACCGAATCCTGGCCAAAATAGACGCAAACGCCACGCCGCCAGGAAGTCTCTAACAACAAGTCACTCACCCTTTTCAACGGTAGGAGTTGCAGTTGATGTCGTAGCTGCTACCGGCGGAGAAGTAACGCCAGCGGCCCCAACGACCACCCACACGCCTCGCACGGCGTACGGTCATCTTGTACGCCCGGCAAGAGGTCGTTCCCTTCCTCTTGTTGATGTTCTTGACACAAACACGAACCCCCAGGCTTTGGTACTGGATGCGTCTTCTGCGGTTGTACGAGGTCCGAACACGAGAGATGAGCGTGTGTTTGCCAACCTTCTTCCGATACCATGAACGAGCAAACGACAGAGTCGACTTCACAACAGCAGAGCGAACCGCTCGCCGCAACCGGGCGTTGGCGTATTTGGGATTCTGTGGAGGACAGAAAGTGCGTGCGACCCGAGCTGCATGTCTCTTGGCCCGCTTCGCAGCGTAACGATTTTGTCGCCCCAACCTCTGCTGAATGGCACGGACATCCTGGCCCAGCATAGGATGGTTGTTTCGCTTCAACGCGGCAAGGCAGGCCCGACGGCTCCGACATTTTTGAATGAAGGTAAGATAGTCTTGCCATCGCTTCTGAAAGAAACCTTGGGCACGCTGGCATTGTTGGTACTCACTGCGTAACCTCTGGCTGCAACAGTTGGGGTTCTTCCGAAAGAATCGACCCAACACCTTCCTGGCTTGCATCATACGATTGAGCTTCTTCATGAACCTTTGGTTGTCTCGCTCCAAAACGGATCGTACAGATGGAGTGGAAGCAAGAGAACCAGGACAAGACATCCCATGCTTGGTTTTCAGCTGCACACACACCGTGCGCGAACAGGTGGACATATCCACCGCCCACTTTTTCTTCTGACGAACATAGCTTCGCAGCATCGTAAGATTCCGACGCAATCGAACAACGCGCTTGTGACGAGCAGAAAAATAAGGCCGATACATCGGCCGATTGAGGAACATCTGAAGGTGAGACTCTGTCGTACGCAGCGACCGCGCTGCTCCAGCAAACTGCCCCATCGACAGCATCTGCTTGATGTATTGGACTCGCCCTTCCAACTTGGTCAGCTTGGCTCGACCCCAACGAAGGGCTGGCGGAACCTTACGGGAAGGAGCACGACGAACACCGACTCTTGGCTGTGGTGGTTGGTTCCTTCGTGTTCTCGACGGTGTTGGGGTTCCCTGACCGCTGCCTTTGCCAAAGATTTTTTGTTTAAAGGCAAAGATGTCTCTCTTCAAGCGCAGCACTTTCGGATCGTCGAGTTCCTCAACGTATTGCTCGGTGAACTTGGTCCACTGTTTTTCCACGGACCAATTCCATCGCTTTCGAACTTCACGAAGGCGTCCTGCTTTGAACCTTCGCTGCAGGTACTTGAGAGAAGAGCGGATCGCTTTGACTCGCCGGTTTGCGTTGTACGAAAGGCCAAGAACTTGGGAAGGAACGACAAAAACGGCCAACAACAAGGATGAGAGAAAGATTGTTTTGAGATTCACACTGCTCTCCTGTTTCATGATGATTTGCGCTGTCATGTGCTCACTGGTTTGACTCATCTTACAAACAAGAGACAAAACGACAGAAACGAGCGAACTCTGCATGCAACTATCCCGACAAAATGGTGCACACACTGTCCTCCAACTATCCCGACAAACCTGCTTCCTTGTGAGTTATCTCACAGAAAAGAGGCCTCTTCCTGCCCCATGTAACCCGACATTTTTTCTTGATTCAAATCAAAAGTATACCCCTGACAAAGACGCCTTGCCTGTGGCAGGATAAACGAAGAATACTTGGTCGACTTGCTTTGAGCGTGGAGAACCGACATGCAACATTTCTTACAGCGAAACCGACGCGTTTTTGTCCGGGTTGCGACAATGCTCCTGGTTGGTCTGTTTCTCACAAGCCTGGGATGCACCAACGCTCCCAGCCTACCCCCCTGCAACGAAGACAGCGATTGCGCCACAGGTCAGATCTGCGTCAGCAAAGTCTGCCTTCCTGGAGAATGCGGCGAGAGCAAGGCTTGTGGTCCAGGCCAGATCTGCAAAGCGGGTCGATGCGAAAGTTGTGTGGCAGACAGCGACTGTGGGGACAGCAAGGTGTGCAACGAAGGCGCCTGTATGACAGCCTGCTCGGACACCAACCCCTGTTCACCCGGTCAGATCTGCAAAGAAGGACGATGCCAGGCTTGCACCGACGATACATCCTGCGCCTCCGGTCAGATCTGCAAAGCTGGACTCTGCACAGAAGGATGCCGAGCGGATGCCTCCTGCAAAACCGGACAGATCTGCAAAGACGACCGATGCATCGAAGGATGTCGCGACGACAAAGGCTGCAGCACAGACCAGATCTGTGAACAGAGTCGATGCGTAGCAGCGCCTTGCACCCAAGAGAAACCATGCCAGGGCGGCCAGGTTTGTAGCTCCAATCGATGCATCGACTGCAACGACGACGCCTTATGTGGCGACAGTAAGATCTGCAAAGAAGGACGATGCGCCGAAGGATGCCGGGATGACAAAGGCTGCAACGCACAAAAATGCGACACCCAAACGTTTCGTTGTGTGGAATGTCTTGCCACCGCTGACTGCAAAACAGGCACCGTTTGCCGCAACCAACAATGCTCCCCCTGCGCCTCAGACAACGAGTGCGTCAAGGATCAGCTCTGTTTGCAAGGCGAATGCAAAGCCGCCAACTGTCGGACGAACTCTGACTGCTCTGCCGGTCAACTTTGCAAAGCCAACACCTGCTCTCCCTGTGCCAACGACGCTGAATGTACCTTTGGTAACCTGTGTGAACAGGGAGCCTGCACTCCAGGATGTCGCGACAACCAAAATTGTCGCTCGGGCCAAGTCTGTGACACCCAAGCCAAACAATGCAAAGGCTGCCTGAGCAACACCGACTGTTCGGGTGGACAGATTTGCAAGACCAACGCTTGCACAGCTTGCTCCAACGACGCGGAATGCGGAAAGGGACAGCTTTGCCTAAACCAAGCTTGTGTTCCAGGAGATTGCCGCACCACCCAAGATTGCAGCCAGGGCACAATCTGCCGAAACAACCGCTGCAGTCCGTGCGCTGTTGACAAAGAATGCACCACAGGAGAGCTTTGTTTGCAGGGTGTTTGCACCCAGGCGAACTGCCGAACCAACAGCGACTGTTCCAACGGTCAAGCCTGCCGACAAAACACCTGCAAGCCATGCACCCAAGACACGGAGTGCGGCACAGGCCAACTCTGCTTGCAGGGGAAATGCACTGTAGGAAACTGCCGCACCCCATCCGACTGCCCCACAGGTTTGATCTGCAAACAGAACCGATGCAGCAACTGCAACAACGACAAAGAGTGCACCTCCAAACAGCTTTGTCTTCGGGGCATTTGCACCGCAGCCAATTGTCGCTCCAACACCGACTGCAGCGGAGGCAACGTCTGCTTGAACTTCACGTGCTCGCCCTGCACCACAGACCGACAATGTGATGCAGGAACGCTCTGTTTGTCGGGTTCTTGCCAAAAGGCAGACTGCCGCACCTCCACCGACTGCCCTGTAGGAAAGCTTTGCCTTAACAACACATGCTCAACCTGCGCCAACGACACAGAATGCGGCGCAGGCAAGCTCTGTTTGTCCGGGCTTTGCACCACTGGAGACTGTCGCACCAGCACCGACTGTTCCAACGGACAGGTCTGCAAAAGCAACCAATGCTCTGCCTGTTCCAATGACACCGAATGTGGCGCAGGCAAGCTTTGTTTGCAGGGAGCATGCAAAGCAGGTGATTGTCGAACCCGCACCGACTGTTCCAACGGACAAGTCTGCAAGAACAACCTGTGTGTTGCCTGCACCCAAGACACCGAATGTGCGTCGGGTCAGGTTTGCTTCCAGGGCAAATGCCAGGGTCCGCTGTTGGGCTCCCAGCAAAACCCAGCGCTGTCTTGCAAAGCGATCCTGGACGCACAGATGTCACGAGGAGACGGGAAGTACTGGCTCAAGACATCTTCGTCAGCCACACCTGAGGAAGCGTACTGCAACATGACGCACAAGTACGAAGTCCGCCTCACAGCCTACAACCAGAACCTTGCTGGGACCCGTACCTATTGCACCAGTCGCTCGATGGTTCTGGCGGTTCCGAAGAACAACACAGAGTTGGAGAATGTCCGACAGACCCTTCGCACCGCGTTTGGGAGCACTCGGGGAGCAGCGTTTGTGCGCTTGGATCTGGCGATCAAGATACACGGAGACTGTCGCTCCGCTCTGAGCGCCCGAAGCAACAGCGGCGCGGCCCAATCCGTCTCTGCCTACACCATCACTGGAGGACAATCCCAATGTTCCGCGAGTTATCGCGGATACATCGAAGGAGCTCAACTCTCCGCTCGCTTGGGAAGCACGGCCCACACCTGGTATGCCACGGTGGGTAGCGGAACCTACGCAGGAACCAACCACACCTCCTGGACACGGTCTTGCAAGACAGCGTCGAACTGCTGCTGCACCTCCTGGTACTCCAACTCCGAAGGCCCCTTCCCTGTTTGCCAGTGGTAAAGCCGAGAAGCTATCGATGTTTGAGCATCATAGGCAAGCCATTGCTAATGTGTAGCATGCCAGCCATCACGAAGTTCGCTTCGTAATCAGGCAACAGCTCGGGATCAAATCGTTTGCCCAGGATGGCCAGAATGATGTGGGTCTCCAGAAGCGAGAAGTGGTTGCCCATACAGATCCGCTGTCCGGCTCCAAACGGGTGAAACGCCTGGCTGTGTCGTGCTTTTGTTGCTTCGGGGGTGTGGCGGTCAGGATCAAACCGTAGGGGTTCGTCCCAGAAGTCAGGATGACGGTGTGTGAAGTAGGGGAAGAGCATGACCGTCGAACCTTTCTCGATCCGATACCCGTCCAGGATGTCATCGTCAACAACATCTTTGGCGTAGACTGGCGCAGGAGAGTACAGTCGCAGCACCTCTTTGATGATTTGAAGCGTATAAGGCAGACGTTTCAACTCATCCAAAGTGGGTGGTTCGTCGCCCAGCTCCCGATCAAGCTCTTCGTGCAACCTTGCCTTGACATCGGGGTTCGTAGCCAGGGCGTACCACACATAGCTCATGGTCCGTGCGGAAGTCTCGTAGCCAGCGAAGAAGTTGGTCAGCGACTCATCCAAGAGCAAGTCGCGTGACATGCGCTCGCCTGTTTCCGGATCTTCCGCGGTGATGAGCTTGGACAACAAGTCATCGGGATACGCAGACTCGTCCATGTTGAGCCGCTCGTCGAGGATGCCATTGATGTAGGAATGTACCAAGCCACGGGCTTTCCAATAGCTTCGATTGTAAGGGGTCGGCACCCAGTCTGGCAAACGGAAGGGGTTGGTTTGTGTGCCGTTGGAGAAGCTCACCATGGTTTCAACACAGTCTTTGATTTCGAGAATGTCTTTCTCAGACTCCGTGCTGAAGATGGCCTTGAGGATGATAGACGCAGTCACAAGCGCCATCTCATCAAACATTTCGATCTTCGGTTGTGATGTTACAAGCTGGTCCCAACGATCGATCATTTCGACCGTATCGCGAAGCATAATATCTGCAAAAGCCTGGATCCCTTTCGGGGTATAAAACGGAGCCATCAAGCGGCGTTGTCGCTTCCACAAATCCCCGATGCTGGTCACAATACCGTTGCCAATGATGTACTTTCGTACGGTATCGTAGCTCTCCAACTTCTCGTAGTTGGCGGCCTGGGTCATTGTTACGTGACGAACATGGTCAGGATGAACCACAACCACCAGCTTTCTGGGACCCACCTGCACTTCAAACAAGTCGCCGTACGTTTGCCAGAAACCATGCATCGCTTCCAGCAAACCTTTTCGTCCCATCTCACGGATATTTTTCAGTCCAAAGAAGTTCTTGGGACCGGGCAAAGGCTCCCCTTGTTTCACAACATTCATCAACCACACTCCATACCAGCGAAAGACAAAACAAACGCGACACGAAGAGGTTATACTTCCTTCCCGACACTCAATGCAATGATGAACAAGACATACCTTCCTAGTGATCCAAGATTCTTATGCTTGTAAGGTGTCCTCTTTCTTATTGAGGTCAAAGATCCGCTCCAGGTAGCCGCTACCCAACGTATTTTGGGGGTCATAGACTTGCTTAAGTTCTTGCCAGGTAGCCAAGGACTCACCGTACATCTCGTGGAGGTCGGCTGGGTCAGCGAACACATTCTTGACCAAGTGAACACGTCCACCCCATTCTTTGCAAAGGGTCGTAAGAATTCGGAACATCTCCTTGGTCTCTTCGAGCTTCTGTCCTTCCAGTCCTTCAAACGCGATGTTCACAGCAAAGCCAGCCAAGCCACGAGTGGAGGACAAGAGAAACGGCTCATCTTCCGGAAGATACATGACATCAAACAACATGGGCTTCACGCCGCGTGCTTTGCACATTTCCACCAACCGCTCGATGAAAGCCTCAGCCTTTCCGCTGGCCACGGGGATAATGTAGGTTTGCTCGATCATCCGAAACTTCATCTTCATCCGCTTCATCATGCCCCGCGCAGCGACATTGCCATCCGTAAAGAAGGTGTAGGGTACAAGCTCGCTCACGTAGGTCTTGTTCTCGCGGGGGTGGAAAAAGTAACTGAAGGTCCAAACCGCGTGAGCCAGCCACATCCAGATATGGGCGAGAGTCTCAGCGACCAACCGGGTCCAATCGACGTGCTTGTACAACCAAATGGGCTTGACCTTCTTGTGTTCACCTTGTCGCGAACGGAAGCTCATTTTGCGCAGTCCTTTTTTGGACAAGGACAGAATCATATAACGTGCTTCTTCGGGATCAGTGGGAAGCAGGTCTTCGCTCAAATTACCCAAACGAGGCTCTTTGGTGGCCACGCTCTCCACACACGTATCGAGGGAGATCGTCTGCAAACGATGAGTCACTTCGAGAACAACTCCCAAGGTACCAAACCCACCAATCACGCTGTAGAACAAGTCAGCGTGTTGCTCTCGGGAGCAGCGCAGCACACGACCGTCAGCAACTACCATCAAGAATGACTCGACGTGGGTACCTTCTCGTCCTCGAACACAAGCCCAGCGAGACAACGAGTTCGCAGAGATCGAGCCACCCACAGAGACCTTGCGTGTCGAAATAACAACCTGAGGAAACAAGTTGTGGGCACGAACCGTATCCACCACATCGCCCCACTTGGCACCAACCCCAGCAGTGACCGTCTTTCTCTCACGGTCGACATCAATGTAGTCAAACGCTGCCAACGTCATCGAGATGTCGGTCCCGAGCGATTGAGTATCCAGTGACATGTTTGAGCCACACAGCGTGACCTTACGCCCGTCACGATGAGCCATCTTCAAGATAGCGATGACCTCTTCAACGGTTGTAGGTGCTAACGTCTGCGACGTGGTGGTTTGAAAGAACCCATAGCTGCTGCGTTCCTCCATTACAGGGGCCTGAGAAACAATCTCCACGTTTGTCTTGCTGTTGGAAAGACTCGTCGATACCAATGATTGCGTGTTTGCTGGCCTGGCCATGATTGTTTCCTTTTTGCCTGAAAGAGAAGTCACACATCCTCACCATGGGTGTGTTTGCCCATGACACTCTCCTCCTAAGCAAACAAAGATCCAGCGAGAAGAAAAGAAACAAATCCAATTACATTTCAAGCAGAAAGGAAATCCATAGACATGCAAGGACAACATCCAAACCAAGAAATCTGTCCTGCATAAAGGACAACACTTTCCATTCGGAGAGACTCTCGCACGACAACATCTTGGATAAAGGACAAAAGGAGGGAAAGGGAAAGGGAAAGGGAAAGTGTAAGAGAGGTTAATGGCTGTATTGTTCCAGGAGGCGGTACGTTTCATGACCTTCCATGAGGAAGGAAGTTAGATTCGACGGATCAATTCGGCTGCTGCGTTTGTAAAACAACAAGTGACCGTCCTTTGCCTCAACGTAGAGTCCCTGGTTGCGTTCAAAGTAATCGAGCACCTCAAAGCAAAAGAACTCACGAATCGCCAACTCGTTGGGACCACGAAGAAGATAAGCCTTTGAAAACTTGGGATGTGTGGTGAAGTCGATGTCCTGGTAACCAAAAGCACTACCAATCTTATGGAACATATTTTCGGGGTCGAGAGAAAAGTTGGGGATATCGAAATCCATGGAATAGACCAACACCGACTGAATGGAGGTTCGTTGATGTTTTCCAGAGCCTGTTGTGAACTTGTAATCACAAAACAAGAAGTTGAGCCTGTCAAACTCACCTTCAATGTGATGGTGCACCCGACGATTTCGACCCATGTTGGTGAGATAAAACTCAGGCAAAAAGTTGGGGCTGTCGTCTTCAATGTATTGAAAGCCATGGGTCATGGCTTCTTGTTCAAAGGCTTCACGTCGCTTCTGATGAAAGTGATTGCCGACAAAGATCGCAGCCACAATAAGAATGGCAACAGACCCAAGCGCTAAGAGAATCTCCATCTACACTCTCCCTTTTTTGTCCTGTAGTGAGTCGTTCAGATGAAAGATGTACCACGTTGTGACACCTTTGGCGAGATTGCCCAACTTGACTTCCCAAGAGGAAACAGGCTTGAATGCTAAGAGCATGGAGCCTTGTTGAAGTTGGATCGCACATGAAACACTATCGCATCCAGACATTTTTCGTTTTGTGGAGCCTCTTCCTTGTTGGATTGGGTTGCTCCAATCCAGAGTTACCACAGTGCCAGCGGAACCAGGACTGCGCGGATAGTCAACTCTGTGTACAGAGCCGCTGTGCGGTGTTGCTTCCAGAGGTCCGCCCCCCAGCCATCGAACCGTTGAAGAGTGGCATTCGGGATGAAGGTCAACCCTGTGACCCTAGAGAACTGGCCTGGCACCATGACCGCTGCAAACCAGGTTTTCACTGCGCGCCGTTAGGACAAATCGAGCCATCAGCCTCTAGCGCTGCCACGTCTCTGGAGTTGGACGGGGCCTGAGAGGACATCACCGGTAGCGTGACTGCCGCTGTCGACCTCGGAGACAAAGTGCTCGGCCAGGATGGCTCTTCTTCTGCCCAACCCTACGGCGTTTGCCTTCCTGCCTGTGATGCTTCCAGCCCGTGCAAAGGAGGCAGCAAATGCAGTCCATTGCACTCGCTGCAAACGCGTCAGCCTCTTGGAAAGTCTGTTTGCGTCCCAACCGTTGGAGAGGGCGGCTCATGCGCCAACCAAACGACATGCCAAGCAGGCTCCGTTTGTGTACAGTATGGCAAAACGCTCAACACATGGCGTTGCCAGAGAGAATGCTCGACCGCATCATGCGATGCAAAGAGCCGCTGCGTTCAGGCAGGTTCAGAGGACACCCGCTTGGTTTGCAAGCCCGAACGAAAGCTCGGACAGACTTGCTTTTTCGGTCATGTCTGTGAAGAAGGTGCAGTTTGCGTTCCCAGCCAACTGGACGACCCTGCCCGATGCAGACCGTCATGCACCCAAGACAAACCAACGTGCTCCAATCCTCAACAAGAATGCCGCGCCATCACGACGCCAACCGGAGAATCGCGCTACGCATGCTTGCAAACCGCCGGGCTGCGAGAATCCTGCCACAACGGCATTGCATGCAAAGACCCCAACCACCTCTGTGTAGGCATCAACAGCACCTACGCTGCATGCTTTCAGCCTTGTCAAAGCTCCGAAGAATGTCCCCAAGGAGAGTCGTGTGAGACCATCTCGGAGTCTTCGACGGTTACGGTTTGCCGGAAGCAAGTGAAGCCCAGTAGCTATTTTCTCAACCTGGTGCAATGTGAAAACGGCGGACGCCCCGTTCGATTCCGAGAAGAACAACCACCGTTTTGCCTGGAAGACTGCACCTCAGGCAGCATCCTCGCGCCGGATTATTGTGGCCAATTGTCGCCTCGTCCGATGCAAGCTGTTGTCCATACCTCCGACGCATCAGCCCTTGCCGTGGGAGAATTGGGCGTTGTAGTTTCCACCCAAGACAAAGGCAAGACCTGGAGGCGATTGCCGACCTCGGACCTGCCATCGATCACAGCGATAACGCAGGGTCCGAAGGCTGAAGAACGATGGATGGTGGATCAGCAAGGGCAACTTTGGAAACAAACCCAAGTGCAGGACACACACTCGGCTCCGCAAAAACATAACGTCATCTCCAAGAAGCCCTTGTACGACCTTGTCGTTCATAGCAACTTCATTGTCGCTGTGGGTGAAGAGGGAATCTTTCACTCCAAAGATCCATCCGGCTTGTTCAAGCTCGCCCAAGCACAGCCAATGCGCAGCGTATCGTTGCAACCCATTTCTTCCGGAGTATCCGGCACATTGATGATCGCCGTGGGAGACAAAGGAGCCATCTTCCGCAGCGAAGACAACGGCACCACCTGGACCCAATCCACCTCCCAAACAGAAGCAACCTTGTTGTCGGTGGCGTGGGTGCCTGATGCGTTGCAAGCGGGCTTTCAGTGGGTCGCTGTGGGAAAAGGCGGCGTTATTCTCACCAGTAACGACAAGGGAGCAACCTGGGTCACAGTGTCCACGCCGCTCTCGCAAGATTGGAACGCCGTAGCGGCCAGCGACAAAGCCCTCGTTGCCGTGGGTGCCAACGGCGCGTTGCTTCGTTGGACAGCAGAAGGCTGGAAGGTCGCATCCCCTCCCCCTTCACCCAACCCACCGACCTTGTTGGGTGTCTCTGTGCGAGGGTTGTCTTCCATTGCAGTGGGAGCGGAAGGCATTGCTCTCTACAGTGAAGACGGAGGGGCCATCTGGAACCAAGCGACAAGCAAGCTGCTGCAATGTGTCAACACAACGACTCCAACCCAGGCCAATGCGGGAGCCTGTGCTTACCGTTGCGACCCCCAACAAAACGGCAGCGATTGCCCACCAGCCCTCCCACGCTGTGACACCATCACAACCGAAGGCAAGACTCTCACGGTTTGTATGCCAGAAGGCCGCCCAACAGGTTCAGCGGGCTATGGAGAGAGCTGCAGCCCATACGACGGGGCCTCCAAGGAGAAGCGATGCCAGCCGGGTTTGCGCTGTGAACTTACCCTTCACGGGCACGTTTGTATGAGGCCTTGCGACCCCTCACAGCCTCAATGCCCCACGGGAGAGGAGTGCATACTGGACGCCAAGAGGAAGCGACATTTTTGTGGAAGATACGTTTCGGAAAGCACGTCCTGCAGCCCAAGCACAGGAATGTTTTGTCCCGTTGGTTCGCAGTGTGTCACCCATCCTTACGCGGACAATTCCACATGCAGCAAGATCATAGGGAAGAAAGAAAAGCAGCTTTGCCTGGGAGAACAAGCTGGACAATTGTATTGTGCGGAGGGACTTGTTTGCGAGGGAAGCGCCTCCGCGCCTTACCGTCGCTACTGTACCAAGAGCTGCAATTGGAAAGACAAAACAGGCTGTCCTTCAGGCTGGGAGTGTTTGCCCAACCAAGACGCTGTAGGTGTTTGTGTTCAACGATGCCAAGCGGCCTCCGACACTTGTGAGGTTGCAGGTCTTCGTTGCCGTCGTTCGTTCGCCACCAGCCCCAACCTGTATTGCCTGTGAGGAGGAGTGGATGAGAAACATTCTAGTCACCCTTCTTCTCTCATTGGCAGCTTTCGCTTGCGCTTCTCCACCGCTCAAGTGCGACGAAACCTACAACTGCCCCACACAACATCTCTGCAAGGAAGGGCTGTGTGTTCCCAGCAGTCAGCCTGTCTCCGTTTGGGATGGAGGATTGCAGCCTGAGCGCCTGCTCTGGGTGAATGATGATGGGACGTTACCCGCCCCAGAACATGGGGCAGCAACGACCTGCAAAGCGAGCAAGGACTGCAGCCAGGAAAACCAACCTCATTGTTGGAAAGAGACTTGTGTCTCAGGCTACCTGGAGTTGGACTTTGGCAAAGGCCACTTTGTGATCGAGCGAGACTCTCCATTGCAAGCTTGCACCGAAGGTTCTGCATGCAAAGCCTGGCAGCAGTGTTTTCTGGGGTTCTGCCGCGACAACGTCGGCACCCAGAGCGAAGCCTCTGGCAAGTTACTCGATGCAGGTTTGTTCCTTGGAGAATATTCGTACTCTTCGTTGGCTCAACGTGATGGAGTAGCGGTGGTTCAAATCGTGATGGTGGGAACATTTTCAGAGAAGTTGCAGAAGCATCTTGTGTTGGAGATCCCACAAGACAGCTTCACGCTGGGCAATCACACGATCGACGGCGCTACGATCTCGGCAACCCTCTACGACGTACAGTTGGATCTGGTTCCCCGACGTATGCAGCCTCGCGCCTATGCTGTGAGCGGCTCTCTCCGGATTTTGTACGCAGGGCTCAAGTTGGGTGAAAAGGTCGCAGGTTCCGCCTCTTTGCAACTCCGACCTCTACCGCCCTAACCTCTCAAGATTGGATGTTTTTTTCATGCTAGAATGAGTTTGTCGGATCGACTTGAACTATGGTACTGTTTTCAGACAACGCTCCAACATCTGCGATACACAAAGACTTGGAGCGTTGCGCTCGGATGCGAGCCCCTATTGTTGATGATTGCAACAGCAGTCATGGGGTTCGTTTGGATTGAGGAGCCCGCGTTGCTTAGGAGGATACGATGAGGAAAGTATGGAGGGCTGCGGCGATTGCACTCTTTGTTTGGAGTGTGATGCCGGGCATGGCAGAGGCGTACCGGTATGCACCGGGATATCCTCGATGGAAGATCAATTCCATGCCCATCAAGTTTTATGTGACCTACGCTGAGTCATACAACTGGGGTGGGCGAACACGGGACCAGGTGAAAGCCATGGTCAACGAAGCCTTTAACATGTGGATGAGCGCGACTTGTCACATGGTCATCTTTCAATTTGCTGGATTTACTCTGGATCAGGCCGGCACCGAAGATGGCAAGAATGTCATCACATGGGTCGGCGGTCTACCTGGAGTCACTTGACCCAAAGTCGTAGCGTCCACGAAACGCTACACCACCCGGTCGGGTGGAAAACTCATCATCAAAGAAGCAGATATCCTCATCAAGCGATGCGACAAAAGTGACAAGATCGTAGGTCAGTATGTAGCCCGAGAGTTAGGGCAAGCCATTGGTATCAGCAACTCCACGGTTAAAGAGTCGATCATGTACTCCACAACCACACCTGGAAACCTGTTCACCGACGACGACAAGAACGCCATTTGCAACGCCTACCCTGCCTCAGGAAGCGCTTGCGCCAGCACCAGCGAATGTTCCGGTGGTCTCGCCTGTATCGATGCCAAATGTACGTTGTGCAAGACAGACGCAGACTGTGGAAGTAACTCCGCTTGTGAAGACGGCTTCTGCATCAAATCGTGCAAAAGCAACACCGACTGCACAGGCGGCTTGGTCTGTCGTAAAGGACGTTGCAACTCCTGTGTTTCAGACACCGAGTGCGGCTCCGACCGCTACTGCGACCAGGACGTTTGCACAGCCAAGTGCAAAGACGCAGCCACGGACTGCCTGACGGACCAGCTCTGTATGTCCGACGGTCGCTGCATAGACCCCAACACTTGCGCCACGCACGACCACTGCCCGACGGGAGAGTTCTGCCGCGTCAACTCCTGCCAAAGCACAGCCGACCTTGGAAAAACCTGCCAGGGTCAGAAAGACTGTGGCAGCGGCCTGGAATGCCTCACCGATGAAGGAAAAAGCTTCTGCACCTCGTGGTGCCTCAAGCAAGGCAGTCCTTGCCCCAAAGGTTACGTCTGCAAACCCTTTGATGAAGAGCGCAGCTTCTGCGCCATCGCTCCCAAAGCACCGACCACAAACAACAACAATAACAACAGTGGCAACGGAAACGAGACAGGCGGCGCGGGATGCAACGTCACTCGCAACCCCACCCAGCTTGGCACACTTGAGCTTCTCAGCTTCCTCTTTGCCGGCCTCTGGCTTGTTCTTGCCTTCCGCCGTCGCCAACGAGGCTTACCCTCCAACCGATGAACCAAGACGTTGAAACCTACCTGACGGAAGGATGTGGCCGCTGTCCGCTGATGTCCACGCCCGAATGCAAGGTCCACACCTGGCATGAAGAGCTCGTACAACTTCGGGCCTTGCTGCTGGAATGTGACCTGGAAGAAGAGGTGAAATGGGGTGTTCCCTGCTACACCTTTCAATCCAAGAACATTCTCATGCTCAGTGCCTTTAAGAAGTACTGCACAGTGAGCTTTTTCAAGGGTGCTTTGCTCCCAGACCCGATGGGAATCCTGGTGAAGCCAGGAGCAAACACCCAGGCCTCGCGTCAGCTCCGCTTTACAAAAGGTCAGGACATTGCAGCCCTTGCCGACGCCATCCAAGCGTATGTCAAAGAAGCCATTGAGGTCGAGAAGTCGGGCCGCAGCGTAGAGTTTAAGAGCACAGCTGAGTTTGAAGTTCCAGAAGAGTTTCAAACTAGGCTCGACGATGACCCTGCTCTGCGCGATGCGTTTGAAGCACTGACACCGGGGCGACAGCGCTCCTACTTGCTACATTTTTCCCAGCCCAAACAGTCCAAGACACGGACATCCAGGGTAGAGAAATGCATCCCCCGCATTTTTGAGGGAAAGGGGTTTCACGATCGGTAACTACGCGATATCATCGTTGCATGCTGCAAGGAACGCGTCCACATAATCACGCTCCTCCATTTGCCACTCGTATTCGTCTCCTGCCCCCCACGACCACAAGAACACATCGTTGGCACCCCAACGTTTGAACTGCTCCACGCGTTCTTCCATGGCTTTGATCGCAGAAGCCAAGCGGCGCTGTTTGTTAATGCCAAACTCAGCAACCCCCCAACGCCCTCGTTGCACCAAAGGACTCTCCGACAGAGAGCCAAGTTTGGCAACATCGGATTCATTTTTCTCGTAATGACTGAACCGCGAGATAGCACCTTCAGGCAAAGCTTCGAGAAGAAATGAATCAAAGCTATATTCGTTCTTCCAACCAGCGGTGAAGGGTGCGTTCAGAGCGGCAAGTTCCGCTGCGAATGACGCTTGTTCTCCAGCATCCAATGGGTTCGTTCGAAGCAGCCCGTCGATCTCATTGCCGACAGACAAAGACACTTTGGGATTTGCAAGTTTGTTGAGAAGCTCGGACCAATCGTCTCGCAGAGTTCGAAAGTGCCCAGCGATGAGGTCTTGCGTCCAAGACTGCCCCATCGACCACGACTGTCGCTCCTCTCCAAAATGGTCTTGGAGCGTTCGCTCCACCCAGGAACCCCTGACCTTGTCGTCGTAATATCCCCAAGACCAATCCAGAAGAATCTCTCCAGGCCAGAGAGGAGCACGCTTCAGCAAAGCATCGCGACATTCAGGAGCCAGGCGAATGGCACCCCCTTCTTCCCGAAAGGTGTTGGTGTAATTGAAATGAACCCACACACGAAAGGCCCCAAATCCCATCTGGTGTGCCTGTCTGATACGATCGTCAAGAGACTGCCATTCACTCTCAGTCCAAATCCCCTTCTGCCACGAAATAAGATTAATACCTGGAATCATCCGACATTTCCTCACAGAGCCCTTTGTTTTGTTTGTAGATGGAGTCACGTTCTAGCATCACAACAACCTTGAAAGAGTAGAATGTAGCATTGAAAACCACAAAGGCATAGCCACAAACGACCCTGCACGATCAAACCAAAGGAATGACGAACAATACACAAAAGATAACTACCTTGAAGATGTCATATTCTACCTTTAGCTAGAACAAAGAGTGATGTCAGCCCAATGAACAGGTAGACCTCTCGGTTGAAAAATACAGGTTGACTTCCTTATAGGAGACTGATACCACGAAGAGAGTTTTGGTCGTGTTGCGAAAGGGAAACACCACAAATCCTTCATCGTTGCAACACCACCCCCAGCAACACGCTGGAGAGTTTGGGTCACTCCTGACCTTGTAGCGCTCTGCCCGTTCCTGAAGCGGGCGCGAGACCATGCGACAGTCTGCTTCGGGAGCCTTTATGTGGATCTTAGTCACCTACAATTCTTCCCATCCTCCATCCCTGAGTTACGTATAGTCTGCAGTTTGCAGGCTTCCTTTCTTGGTCTATCTTTTGGCAAGAGATGCTGCTGATCTCTTCGTGAAAGTACCATCTATCTCTTTTTCTATTCTCGACATGAATGAGGAATCTTATGTCTACATACCTTGAAACGCTGGAAAGCGTTGCGTCTGGAGTTGTACGCGAATTTGCTGCCCAAGTTGATGCGGAAGGAACCTTCCCCAGTCAATCGATGAAGGCATTGGCCGAGTCAGGCTTGTTGGGCCTTCTCAGCGCCAAAGAGATGGGTGGAATGGGAGAAGGCATGCGCGCTGCAGTGCAGGTCGTGGAACGCCTCGCCCAAGAGTGTGGTTCGACCGCAATGGTCACCTGCATGCATTACTGTGGAACCGCTGTCATTGAGCAGCATGGACCCGAATCGGTTCGTCGCGAGATCGCAGCAGGAAAGCACCTGACAACCCTGGCATTCTCCGAAGCAGGTTCACGCAGTCACTTCTGGGCTCCCTTGAGCACCGCAACCGCCAACGGTGACAACGTTACGTTGAACGCCAGCAAAAGCTGGGTCACCTCTGCGAACCAGGCTGACTCCTATGTTTGGTCCAGTCAACCCATCAGCGCCGAAGGCCCCAGCACGATCTGGTATGTCCCAAGCAAACTGGACGGCTTGTCTGTACCCGCCCCCTTCAACGGTTTGGGCTTACGAGGCAACGACTCGACCCCCATCAAAGCTGAGAACGTGCAAGTGCCCTCCTCTTATATGTTGGGCCCAGACGGCGGCGGTTTCGATGTGATGATGGGCGTTGTACTCCCCTACTTCAGCGTGATGAACGCTGCGTGCTCTTTGGGATTGATGGAAGCAGCGACCCAACGCACGGCAACCCACGCCTCGGGAACACGCTACCAGCACCTCTCCTCCGCTCTCAACGAGCTCCCCACCATTCGAGCTTACATTGCTCGTATGCGTGTAAAGACGGACATGGTACGAACTCTCGTATACGACACAGTAAGCGCCATTGAAGGGGGTCGCGCAGACGCCCAACTTCGTGTGCTCGAATCCAAAGCGTGCGCAGGAGAGACTGCGACTGAAGTCCTCGACGTCGCCATGCGCGTCTGTGGAGGAGCAGCCTTCCGTCGGGATGTCGGAGTGGAGCGTTACTTCCGAGATGGCCGAGCCGCCACTGTCATGGCTCCGACCACCGACGTCCTCTACGACTTCATCGGAAAAGCCGTCACAGGAATGCCTCTCTTCTAGAGAAAAAACTAGCTCAAATTGTAGCTTTGTAGGTAGCTATGCCAGCAAGCCGCCTACAAAGCTTTCTATGTTGGGGAGGTGTGATTCAATCCTATGGGTAACAAGTTTACCTTGAGAAAAATCATGCCTTTTCGAACCTCACCCCTGAACATTCTGACACATTCAGATGGTCCCCTCTTCAACGTGGAGAGGGGAAAAAGAGCGCAGCGAATAGGGGTGAGGTTCATGATAGCTACTTACCAACGGTCTCCGACCACACCCATGTTGGGGAGCCGGATGGAAAGAACGGTCCATGCACGTTATGATGGGCCATCCTTTTTTTTCCAACTCCCTTACACCTTGGAGAATGAATCATGAGTCAAACATTGTTGATGGGCGCAGTTGCCTACGATCCCAAAGTCGTCACCATTTGGGAAGGATTCCGAGAGTTCTTTGCTGAGAAGAACCTGGACTTCGATTTTATCTTGTATTCCAACTATGAGCGACAAGTCGAAGCGCACTTCCAAGGGCAGTACCACGTCGCTTGGAACTCTCCCCTGGCCTGGCTGCAGGCAGAGCGTATCGCCCAACGTTGCGGACGCACCGCCTCTGCCATTGCGATGCGTGACACGGACCAAGACCTCCATTCTCTGTTTCTGGTTCGCTCCGACTGCTCCATCCAAAGCTTTGATGACCTCAGAGGCAAAACCGTCGCAGTCGGCGCTCCCGACTCTCCCCAAGCCACCTTGATCCCGCTGGTTCACCTGGCCGAGAAGGGTCTGGAGCCGAACAAGGACTTCGAGGTCCAACGTCATGACCTGCTCGTTGGAAAGCACGGCGACCACATCGGCGGAGAGCGTGACGCTGTTCGCTCCTTGCTTGCAGGAACAGCCGATGTGGCTTGTGTCATCGATGGCAACTACCTCGGTTTCTCCAAGGAAGGCACCTTGCCAGCCAACTCCGTCCGAATTTTGGGTGAAACCGAAGCCTACGATCACTGCTGCTTCACCATCCTGGATGACGCCCCTGCCGACCTGATCGAGATCTTCAAACGTGAGCTTCTCGCGATGTCGTACGACGACCCCAAAGTTCGGCACCTGCTTGACTTGGAAGGTCTGAAGCAATGGAAAGACGGCCGAGTCTCTGGCTTTGGCCCCCTCGGCCGAGCGATGGATCGTTTCGACTACTCCAAAGACTTCATCGAGCGTGTGAGCGCAGAACAAGGCTAGATCACGATGGAACACACCCAATCACCCACTGTAGATTTGCAGCAACTGCGATTTGAGCAGGGCGGCCACTTGTTGGTCAAACATGCCTTGCGCTCCGTCCCTGTGGGGGAAAAACTTCGGGTTTGTGGAACCACGTCAGACCTGCCCGTCCATCTGCGTGTGTGGTGCCGTCACCAGGGTCACTCCTGGACGTTTGAGACGGCACCCGCTTCGGAGCACCAACCGTCCCCTCAGATCGGTTGGATTACCCGAGGCAGCGCGGATGTCGGCCGCTGGAAAGGTTCTCAGCAAACAGGATTAACCAACCCCAAAGCTGAGAATGCCATCGCAGAGCACCCACCGGGAACTTGGGGGCTTGCAGCCCGAGGAGCCCGAGTGGAAGCCGGCGTTCCTGACTTCCAATTTGGATGGAAGGAAAAAGAGGTGGTCTGGACCGAACAAGCTCCCCGCTTGTACGCACAGGCTGCCGCTGCTCAGTGGGATCCCAACACTGCAGTACCATGGGATGCTGAGTTCACGCTCCCGGACGAAGTGGAAGATGCTATTGTCCAGGTGATGACCTATTTGGTCGAGAACGAAACCGTTGCGTTGATGGTTCCGGCTCGGTTCCTCGCCAACTTGCACCCCCACTTCCGAGAGATCATGCAGCTTCTCGCGATACAAGCTGCGGATGAAGCCCGTCACATTGAGGTGTTTACCCGAAGGGCAAGCCTCAAGCGTGACGTATTGGGCCTCTCCACTGTGGGGGGGCAAACCTCCCTCAAAACGCTCTTGGACGAGCCCGACTTTGCGCTGGCTTTCTTTCTCCTCTCCGTGCTGGGAGAAGGTACATTCTTGTCGTTGCTATGGTTCATTCGTGACCACGCACCCGACCCCGTAACAGAGGCGGTTGCCCGAATGTCTGCGCAAGACGAAGCACGCCATGTTGCGTTTGGAATGGCCCACCTCACCCGGCACATTGAGTTGGATCCTACACTTCACCAACGCTTGGCCAACGCTGTCCACATGCGTCATGCCGCGTTGGAACACACGGCAGGGCTCAACGAAGAGGTGTTTGATTCGCTGCTTTTGTTAGCAGCTGGCTCTTGGAACCACGACGACATTCTTCGCGGCTACAACGCTGTGATGAAGTTGCAAGAGGAAATGGATACTTTGCGTCAACGTCGCCTCATCAAGCTGGGCTTCCCCGAAGAACAAGCCGCCGAGATCTCCGCCCTCCACACCCGCAACTTCATGTAACTCCTTCCCTCGTCCACGCCAGATATTGACGCCATCTCCATACAAGGCTACCATTCGTTCGAGAAAATAGAACGCACCCGAGTCACTGTTCTGGCCTGAAAAAACGACCCCACATTTGGACAGGCAGAGTCGGAGAATACGTCCATCGTGCGGCATGGATGTTTCTCCATTCCAACCGAGGAACGGATGTCAAATTCAAGTTTTGCCCCTACACCGTATACTCCGCTAGCGATACCCAAAACGATTGAAGCGAGCCCTGACTCGTTTCACAGCTCGATTCGTTTGCCCAACTTTCGGTTGGTGGTAACGGCTGGACCTCATGAGTCGATGGAGTTCCCTCTCCAACAAGAGATCATCCGAATCGGTCGGCGGGAGTGGTGTGATGTGGTGCTGGACCAGGACCTCCAGATCAGCGGCGAACACTGTGAGTGTTGGCTTGGTCCGGACGGCGTCCGGCTCCGAGACCTGAACAGTCGCAACGGCATCTACCTCCAAGACAGCCGCATCTACGACGCCTTAATCGCCCCAGGGCTGCCCTTTACCATGGGCAACTCCACGCTTGAATTGCGGACCACCAATGAGCTGCAAGAGCTTGAGATCTCATACCTTGATCCAAGCCAAAACCTGGTGGGTCGCAGCGAGTCGATGCGGAAGATCTTCGCGGTACTTCGTCGTCTCAGTCAACGCGATGTCACCGTGCTTCTCACAGGCGAAACAGGTGTCGGCAAAACCTCCATAGCCAAAGCTCTCCACGATCAAAGCAACCGAGCAGAAGGCCCCTTCATCACAGTGAATTGTGGCGCTGTCCCAGAGTCACTGTTTGAAGCCTCGCTGATGGGTTACGAGAAGGGAGCGTTTACCGGTGCTGCTCAACGCTACAAAGGATTGTTTGAGCAAGCTCACAAAGGGACGCTGTTCCTCGACGAAGTTGGGGAGTTACCTCTCGCACTTCAGCCCAAACTCCTCGACGTATTGGAGCGAAAGAAGGTCCGACGCCTCGGAGGAGCCGAAGAAATTGATACAGACTTCCGCCTTGTCGTAGCGACCAACCGCTCACTCCAGGAGGAAGTTCGAGAGAATCGTTTCCGCTCGGACCTGTACTACCGTGTAGCTGTCGTCGACATCCAGGTACCACCGCTCCGAGAGCGCATCGAAGACCTACCTCTGCTGGTGATGAAGATGCTCCGTATCATCCAACCTGACGAGACCATCCAGGTTGCTCCAGAGACATTCCGAATGATGCGCAATTACCTATGGCCCGGCAACATCCGTCAGCTTCGCAATGCTTTGGAGCGAGCCATCGCGTTTTTGGATCCAGGCAAAGAGCCCGTTATCACCAACGATGTGTTTTACATCCCAGACATGGAAGAAGCCCTCGACGACAATGTCTCGGTGTCGGAAAGCCCCGCACCACCGAACAAGAGTCCAACGCTCACCCTCCCAACAGAGCCAACCCCGCTCAAGCATCTGTTGGAACCGTACGAACGCCAGTTAATTTTGTTAGCGTTGGAACAACATGACTGGCTTGTTGCACCTGCTGCTGAGCACCTCTGCGTCTCCTCAAGCTGGCTGTACAACCGAATCAAAAAGTATGGTTTGCAGCGCGAAGACACGTAGAGGATTCACGCCCCTCCTTAGCGAAAGAAAAGTCGCATCGTTCGCTTGTCTGGAGGGCCTTGCTTGGGAGGCTTCTTGTGTCTGGTTGTGCCACGATGTCGATGCATCAAAAGGCCGACCGTTCCGACAACCACTCCCACCAAACCCACACTCGCAAACGTCCATCCCATCGGGATCCACAAGCCGGCTTGTTCCTGGCTTGTTTTGAGGTTGTTGTGAGCCTCATCCAGATTGATGGACTGTAGCTTCTGGGCTCGTTCTTCTGCAGACAAGTTACTTCCATCCAGTTGCTGCCGTAACGTCTCTGCCGACGCAGACTGATTGTGCCCAGCGATTGCAAAACCCAGACCCAAAGCCAATCCAGCGACGCCAAGACCCAAGACAGCGCCCGAGCCAATGCGAGCGGCACGGAAATTGGGCTTGCGGCGTGGCTTCGTAAGCTTCTTGCGAACGACAGGGGCTGGAGGGATTCGCGGCCTTACCTTGGGTTTCACCTTCGATGTTGCGGCTGGCGCAAACTGAAGAAAGGCCGGTGTTCCAGGTTTCACCTCAATCGTTTGAGTCTGCGCAGACTTCGACCCAAAGGAAACAGAAACCTTGTAACGACCCGGTCGAACCTGCTGGTTCCAAATGGGTGGAACAGTCTGACGACTTGAGAACCTAACCCCACGTACCACAACAAGTGCTTTGGAGAGACCGGTCTGCACGGTCAATTGGGCGTATTGAATGCTCCGATTGAGGCCAAACAACTCTCCCTGCACCAAACGACATCGATACACTTTGCGGCACAGTTTCTTAGTGAGATACTGCTGCAAAGCCTGGACTGCCCGCTCTTTCCAATACAGCGACATCCCAGGCTGTTTGTCTTGTTGGGAGGCTTTGCGGAACGCAGCCGCTGCATTTCGCAACATTCGCCCTTGTAGGAAACGTTTGATCTTGAGAGGCTGCGAGCTACTCTCTGTCTTTGTAGCCTCTTGCTCAAAACAAGCACCAGCCTGAGCAAACTTCGTTTGTTGAAACAGAGCTGCACAGGAAGGACGAGCTTCAGCCCGCGAAGCTCCAACACCCCAAAGAGAGACAACAACAATCCAACACAGTAACGATCTCATGGTTTTTGGCAGTAGTTCGGGAGAAGGACCATGCCTTCTTCGTCTTTCTTAAGAAACAGATGTCGACGGCGTTTCACCTCAGCAACAGAGACAACACAAGGTACAAAGGTTGACTGTTCAATGCTAATTTTGGACGTCGTTCCTGAAAAGCAAAGCGCCCCACCTTTCCGCTGAACCTTGCCACCAATCGCAGTAACATCTGCGCCTCTTGCAAGGAAAGGAGAGACTTTGATCCACAACCAACCCGCTTTGCCACAGCGCGAACGAACCATCCTTCGTCGAGCGCGACGCTTTTTACGTTTTCTCCTGTGTACAGGTCGAACACGCACAATCCGTCGCCTCGGCACCGATGGCCTTCGTCGTTCGGGCTGGGCGGACAGAGAACCTGCCTGCTTCCTATCGGATTGACCTGGAGAAGAGGCGACCTTCTTTGGAGACGGCTGACGTTGTCGCGGGAGAACCTGAGCTTTACCAAGGCTGGCTCGAACTGGAAGCTTACGAGCATGAACTTGTTGGGGCGATGGTGGCTGCATGTTCCGAAAGAAAAGCCAGGACACACCCACAGCCACGAACACAGTCACAAGGATCTCGACCATACGACCTCGGGAAAGAAACGAGGAGGACGTTGTTGGAAACTCAACGGAGCCCGAAGAGACCTTATCAGGCACCTCCCACTCCTCAGAGACCCTATCCAGTTCATGCTTGGGGACAGCAACAGTAGCAGGTTTGCTTTTGGGAGAGTCCTTCTTCTCTGGAGCAGAGAAGAGAACCATCTCCTCGCTGTCCACAGAGGGCAAAGGACGAGATTGAATGGACACCAGATCGCCAGGCCCCAACACCTGAATGTCCGAGGTCGTCAGCATTCCAGGGTTGATGGAGGCTTTGGGTTTTGGCTCAGTGTTGGATTGCTGCCCCAGTTCCAATTGCTCCTCCAGAGCCTCTCGACATTCTTTCCAAAATGTCGCCGCCGATTGATGCCGCAGCTCCGGGGCTTTGGCCAACGCCTTGTTGAGGCAACACTCCAATGAAGTGCTCCAAGTTTTGGTGCTATCGACTTCAGCGAGGGACGGAGCGGCTTGATGCACTTGCTCATACACAAGCATGGGCACCGATGTGCTGCGAAACGGCAACCTCCCAGTAAGCATCTGGAACAGAACAATCCCCAAGGAATAGAGGTCGGACCGTTTGTCTACAGCATTCGAGTCTCCACGAGCCTGCTCGGGCGACATATAGGAGGGGCTGCCCAAACACACACCGTCTCGGGTGATGTCACTGCTTTCGTTGCGTAGGCTTGCGATTCCAAAGTCGATAAGCTTGACCTTGTCCTCATGGAATTCATCATTGATCACGATGATATTGGACGCCTTGACATCACGATGCACCACGTGATGCTCGTGGGTGTAATGCAACACAGCGCAGAGCTGCCGCATAATTCGTAAGATGCGTACAACATCAAGAGGCCGCTCCGACTTTAGCTCATCGGCAAGAGTACGACCGTCCAGATACTCCATCACCAGATAGAAACCCGAAGCATCAGGAAGCGCGCCAAAGTCAAGCAGCTGCACCACGTTGTCATGTCGCAATTGAGAGAGGGTTTGGGCTTCCCGGCGAAACCGTTCAAGCTGTTCAGGTTGTGCTCGGCGCTGGGTGTGTAAGATCTTGATGGCCGCCCACTGCTCCAGGTGGATGTGCTGCGCTTTGTAAACAGCTCCAAAGCCACCTTCATCCAGCAGTTCGAGCACGCGATAGTTCCCAAGCTGGACGCCCAAAAGAGGATCTTTGGAGACAGATGCCTCTGGACTGAGAGCTTCATGCGTTGGCATGTAGGAACCGTTTTGTCCCATGGTACGACCTTGTTAAAAACCAGAAAGCCAAAGACTTCAGACGTTTCTTCCATAACGAATGGCGTGATGATAGCAGAATTGCGACGAAACGCAACGTACGGCCTGAAGCATAACATGGGGTGAAAAGGAGGGATCCTGTTTTGAATGACAACAAAACTTCCTTCTCCAAGTACACCCAATTTAATTCTGGGCCAAACTCCTCACTGAAACTTAAGCGCAGACTCCCTCTCTCTCCTCCATCCCTCCGATTCCAAATTTCTGGAATCCACTTTCCTCATTCCTGGAATCACAAAAAATGAGCGCTCTCCTACGTGTTCAGAAGAGCGTCTAAGACGCCTTACTCTACGAAAAACATAGAAGCTTCCCTCCCGCCAAGCCCACCGGCACAGGACCTGCTTAGGACAAACCCACAACGTATTGGAGGTCATCCAAACCCGAGGAGATGACCCAAAGAGTTATTGGTACAAAGGCAAAGGTGGGTAGAGCATGACACTTCGGAACTATCTTGAAACGTTGGACTATGCACAACTGTGTCGGACATGCGCATCCAACTCAGGGCTGCCACAAGAAGCAATCCACGACGCGCTGAGTGAAGTCATTCTCAAAATGTTGAGCCAAGAGCAGAGGTTTGCAGAGAGCTTTCAGAGCATGGGCGCGCTCTGTAACTACTTGCAGTTGTCGGCCGTTCGCCGTGCTTTCCGGCAGAACAAGCGAAGCCTGCGAAAGGAGCCTTTGCATCAACATAACCTACACACCACCAAGCCTTCTCCTGAAGAACAAATCATCGACCAACACGAAGAAGAACATCGCACCTCTTTGCTTCAAAAGTTGCCGAAGAGCCTTAGCTTGCACCGAAAACACAAGAACCACCTGCAAGCTTTGCTTAAGGTACTTCTCAAGAAACCCGAGCTTCTTCTGGTTCGGCAAAGCGGCAAGCACCGAGGGGACGTCACCTTCCACATTTCAGGGCTCTCACAAGAGTTGGGTTGGTCTCGCATGACTGTCTACAACCGAATCCAATTGCTCAAGGACACTGCGCTTCAAACCTCTCGATAATCCTCCCCCAACAGCAACGTTGTCAGGAAGGGTCTTGTTAGACTTAGAACGGCAAACTTGAAACACAAACGTCGCATTCGGCCTCTTTCCAAGCCACAACGATTCGTGTATAGAATCTTGCAGATGCCTGCACTCCAGGCGCTCCCCTTTCCTATGTATTTCAATACCATTTCCATCGTGCCATTGATGCATTCATCTCAAGGAGCATGACCATGTCTCGCCGTCTACCTGCAGGACCTTCACCCCAACGCTTTGCCGACACTTGGGTTAAGGATGTGTTGAAGCCTGCTGTCGAAAAAGCCGCTGGAAACGATGGTCACGTGAACCTCACGGAGTTGGACGCAGACCTTGCTGCGGAAGCACTCCTCGCTTCGGACAACATGCGTGATTTGCTGGAGTCCTCAGGCAGTCCATCCATGACGAAGGAAGCCTTGTTGGAAGCCGGACATCGATTTGCGCTGGAACATGCAACCCACGCCGCTGGGCCAGACAAGCGCATCTCAATGGCCGACGCGGAGAAGCTGCCAGAGAACCTCAAAGCTGACTTTAACTACCTGCGAACCGGCGAGTTGGAAGATGTTCTTGATGACCGAGGCTACGGCTTCAGCGATCGAATCATGGACGCTGTCTTGGACGCATACGAACTGGATGACGAGCAGGCGCTGCTCGACAAAGCTATTGAGTTGGGCGACTCCAACAAGTATCTGAACCGGGGTGAGTTAGAGGCAGGCGCACAGGCTTTGACAGCCAACCCTCCCACTCAACCTGAGCCACAGCCCGAACCGACAGAACCCTCCGGCCTGCGCTGGACTCCATCTGTGATAGCCAAAGTGATGGCCAAGCACGGCATCAACGATGAAGATGCGTTTCTTCGCGAGGCCGCCAAACACGACAACGGCAATCGTTACATCAGTCGCGCAGAGTTTGAAGCAGCCGCCAAAGTCCTCTCAGGAGTGGCTCAAGAAATGGGTATCGTGTCAGACCTCGACAAAACCATCATTCCCAAACACGACGCTCGCTCGGGAGTGGTACCACCGCCCTATCCTGGCGTCGCTGCGCTGATGCGCGAGTTGGAAGGCGACCAGGCCGGCGACATGTACTACGTCACGGCTCGTGGACCCAACCGAGTCACCGAGGTTCCAGAGTACTTGGAAGAGCATGATATCCCGGCAGGTCCGATTGAGACAGGGACCTCCACTCTCCCCTGGCTCGCTGGGCCTGAAAAGGTTCGCGATATCTCCAAAGCGTTTGATAGCAATCCCGACCAAAGCTTTGTGATGTTTGGTGATTCCAGTCACCGCGATCCTGAAGCGTACAAGGAGATCGTGGCCAAGTATCCCGGCCGCGTAAAGGCCGCTTTCATCCACAACGTGAGCCGCAGTGTCACTCCTCAACGAGTGGAGGGATTGTACCTTATCGAGAACTATGCAGAGGCGGCTGCGATCCTGTTCCGAGAGGGTGTTCTTGATGAAGCGGGAGCACGACGTGTGATGGTCAACGCACAATTGGAAGGACTTGAAATTACCGACGTCCAGATCAACGAACTCATCGCAACCCACCAACCCGGCTAACATCCTGCCTTTTGGAAACAGAATGGAGCCGAAGGTTGGAGTCACCCTTCCCACGGAAGAATACGAAGGTCAGCAAAGGTGAGCGTGTAGTGTTCTTGGACCTGTGTGTCCACAAACCGTAGCAACACTTCACAGGTGATAGCTGAGCACAACCCCACAAGGTTGCGAGCGAGAGGATAGTCGCAGATATCATCGTGAGCGTCGGAAGGAACCTTGTAATGAGGGTCCCAGATGACTTCAGCATAGTCCGATGCCATACCTGCGTGGAGGCAGGGGATGTTAAGAGTGTCACAACAAGCTTGCACGAGGGCACGCGAGACGCTGTTGTCGAACACATCCACAACCACATCAGCGCCCTTGAGCAGTTTGCGCGCGTTGGACTCCTTCAACTCGGTAGCCTGGGCGTTTACAGCGACTCCAACGGCTCGATACAAACTCCCCGCCAGAATCTTCGCCTTTAAGCTACCGACATCCGAGCGATAATAAGGTTGGGTGGAGAGATTTCTCTCTTCCACCCGGTCGCGATCAATCACGGTAAGTTTCTGTGCACCGCAGCGCGCCAAGCTCTCCAAGAGATTGGCCCCCAACGCGCCAGCGCCGCAAACCACAATCGAGGTTTGAGCCAACCGCTCCAACGTATGGGGGCTACGATACAACTCTTCATGATGCAAAAATGTCATGGCAAACCTTCACCTCCATCGTTTTTATTACTTAGTACCAAGCGTAGTCGTCAGCTTTATCGACCACCCCAACCAGAGCCTGCAAATCAAAGGAGTCATCCATTCCGCTCAGACAGATTCCGGCAGAGATCACCGTGAAGTCATCCTTTGCAATGGCAGAATGATGGCGGCCACCTTTGGGCGAGCTCCACTCCACCCACCAGAACTCGCCTCGGTCCTGGTAGTTGTGAAGAGTACCGCCGGCCTGGAGCAAAGCATCTTCCAACGTACGATGGATGTTTCGTCGGCGTTGCTCCTCTGAGAGCTGCTGACGATCCTTTCCATGAAGCAAATGCTCCAGCATGGGAAGTTCCAGAAGCAACTCCAGCAAAGGAGCCTTTGCCAAGGCAAACGCTTCCTTGCTTTCAGGAGTAAGGCCCTTCTCCACTGAAGACGAAAGCTGGCCTTGCTCCAAGGACTCCCTCAACTGCATACATTGGATAGGGTCGGCCCGACGGTCTTCTTCTTCAAACCACCAGGACGCTCCATCCCAGCGCGCGACAACTCGCTCCAACACCGAAGCATTCTTCACGAGACGAAGCACGACAGGACCTTCGCTCCCTGTTCGCTGCCGAACATCCGAACGATTCGCGGGATACGCAAGCCAAGTCTGACCGCGCAAAGGCTTCACCAGCCAAAACGGTGCTTGAGGAAGTGACTTCAAATACTCCGACACTTGCGGAGCAGACGCCTCCTCCACGAGACGAGCGTCCTTGTAATTTTGCGGCTGAAAAATGCCCCAACCTTCGAAGTTTCGAGGTTTGGGACGCAAGGTATGAACCAACCCAGAGACTCGCAAACGAATACAAGAACCCTTCAAGCAAGGCGCAAGAAAGGGTTCTTGGAGGCGAGCTTCCTCTTCCAAAGCGACTTGTTCCAACAGTGAAGTGATAGCTTGTTTTTTGGATTTTCGGTGAGCCATGCAAGCCCTCCCTTACGATGTTGGCCACGCTCGCTGCGGCAAAGGAGTCGCGAGGATTTCCATCAGCAGCTCAAGTCGAGATGGTCGAGCTAGAAGAGGTAGCAGGTTCGGCAGCGCATAGTAGTCACCTCGAAAAGTGAAAGTATCCACAGGAACACGAGCTTTGTTGAGTTCGCGTTCGGTAAAACCGCTAGCGCTTCCTACCCGAACAATCAGAACCTGAGGCTGCACGCCGAGCGCATTTCCATAAGATTGGTAGGCTTGAGCAAAATAGGGAGAGGCATTCTCCTCCTCATCAGAGATGAGAATAACCTGCTCCACCTTTTGCTTAAGCAATTGCATCGCTGCCAATGGAGCACCCAAACAGGTTTTTCCGTTGGCGCGAATGAGTGCAAACGCCTTTTCCCAATCTTCCAGTGTACGATGCTGACATTGCACAGGGTATGGCATACTGTCGGTAGCATACACATACAAGTTCGCATCCATCACCGTGGAAATCAAAGCTGCGAGATGCTTTCCTACCTCAATGGCTTCTTCCATGGAGCCGGACTTGTCGATCAGCAACGCGGTGTCTTTGGTGATACGAGCTTTCGACTTCACCTGAGCATCAGCGATGTCAGAGAGCTGCTTTGCGATTTCCGCGTCAACTCCGGCCGCTTGTTGAGCCACCTTGGTCTTGAGCGCGGCGACACGCTTGCTGCTTTTGGCTTCCTCAAGCTTGGACTCCACCAACACTCGAACACCTTTGTGTGCCAAAGCACCACGAGCTTTCAACGAACGTAGGTGGTTGATAACTTCCTGAGGTGTCATCGCATGGATCAAAGCAACCAACACCGTGGGAGTTAGTTTTTGCAACGCTCCAATCACCACCGGATATGGGAGCCCATGCTCCACAATCAGATTCGCCTGCTCTGCTGGAGTTTGGGCTGCCGCAAGCCGCTTCATCGCAAACAACAAGCTACCTTCGGGCGGACAATCTTTGAACAAGATAGCATCCGCTCGCTCCGATGGCTTGATATGCAACGAAGCATACAGGTGCTTCATCGCCTTCTTACCCCGGAGGGCTGCTCGATCAAAGAAAGAAGGACGGCTTTCACGCGCGCGAAGGTACGTCACAACCGCCGTTTTCGTCGAACGAGGTATCCGGCCGAAGTGACGTTTCATGCCACGTACAATCCGCGACACCTGATAGGGTGGAAGCTCTTGCAGCAACACAAAACCAGCCTCCCGATGTTCGGGCAAGCTACTGCAAAGCAACTGGGCACAGAACACTTCTTTGTGGTCCCGAACCTCCCCAGCCTTGGCGTACCAAACAGCGAGATGACCATAGAAAAGAGGGTCCTTGGCCATCATCTCCTTGTGGAGTTCTATCACCATGCCCCAATCGCGGTGAGGTGTGGTGAACAAGCTGTTCAAGAGTTCGAGACGCAGGTCCCGCTCTTCTGTCACATGTTGTACCATGAGAACCTCCCATGAAAGGCAAAGAAAAAGCAGATGGGCTCCAAGCAGAACCCGCGCAAGTTTGTAAAGCGTTACAATAGCGTGTTACCAGTTACACCACGAAGGCGAGAGAGCCTTCGGTGGGATTCGAACCCACAAAACTACCTTGTGAGGGTATGTATGCTTTAGCAGTCAGGGCGCGGACCCTGCTTGGAACCCACCTGCTCTTATTCAAAGCGACGCAGCAAAGAAACCACGGGCTCCCAAACGGGCGACCGAAGTAGCAACCTTCACCCGAGAGCAATCCAACGACTCAGAGAGTGCCTCCAATTGAAGCTTTCCCAGGTCTTTGGTTGCTTCGAGCACTTGGCGGTCAAAGTGCATGTGAGCAAACTCTTGCTCCAGGATCGACTGCATTTGTTCCATCGCACCTTGGGGGTTTTCAGCCGCAAAGTGTTCTCCACCAGTTCCCCAGGCCAACGCCTGGAAAGCAAGCCCAGTTTGCGGGTTCCGTCCCAACGACAACGAAAACAATCGGATCCGTTTCCGCTCGCAGTGAAGAACCGCAGAGTCAACGCTGAGGCCGCTGGGACACCTCATAGGCCAGCAATCCCGTCCGTTGGGAAAATGCTGTCCTGTACGAGCACGCAGCCACAGGGGGAAAGCATGGGGTGGAGCGTCTCCGATGAGAAAGGCAAAGCGCATGCTATGTTCCCGCCACTCCACGGAGCGACAGGCCTCATACAGTCCTTGGAAGACAGCCTCAGGCCCGTCACCACCGCCTCCTCTCGCCCGAAGGCCTTCCAGGGTTACCTGAAGAGCCTCAAGGTCCGAACTTAGCGGATGAATCCGGGTCAAGAAGGTCGTCTCAATCGGAGGATGGTCACGGTATTCGACCAGTCCAACTTGAACATCCAACTTGGACATGGACCGCAATGTCTTCACCATGGAGACCAGCTCTTTTCGAGCCGTCTTGATGAAAGGCCCCATGCTACCGGTAGTATCCACCACCAAACAAACATCGACCTGGTTGCAATGATTTGAAGCCAAACGCATTGTTGACCTCCTCTTTGTTTCCTTGAAGTGTTTAAAGCTTCAAGCGTTCAGGACGACTTACGCAGCCCGTTGTGGGAGAGGCGTCGAAAGAATCTCCAACACAAGGCCAAGCTTGGAAGGATGGCTCAGCATCGGAAGCAAGTTTGGCAGCGCATAGTAATCGCCATCAAACGTGAACGTCTCAAACTCATGATGCAAGATCTGCAACGAGCGCTGGAGATAGCTCACCCGCGCCCCAACCCGAACCAAGACCAACCGACAGGAGTTGTTGACTTCCTGTTTGTAGACACTGAGTTCTCTGGACAGGGTGTGAGGTACACTCTCTTGGTCATCCGTCACCAGGATGATTTGCTCCACATAGAGGTCATCCAACCGAAGTTCTCGGACGGCTGCCCCAGGGCTGGAACCTCCACCAGGAAAGACCATCTGCAGGGCGTTGTCCCAGTCGGAAAGGTTCGTACCTTCCGCAACAATGGGATAGGCTTGTTCATCAAACGCATACACAACCAAGCCAGCTTCTGCCACACTCGACACCATCGCTGCAATCTGCTTGCCCACCTCCATCGAGGCGTACATGCTGCTGCTTTTGTCGATCAACAAGGCAGTGGGGCAAACGATGCGCCCTTTCCGCTGGGTTTGTTCGTGTACAACGTCTTCCAACAAACGCGCAGTGTCCTGACTTACGCCCGACACTTCCGCAGCTTTGCGAGCCTTGAACGCTGACACCCGCTTGTCGCTTCGAGCTTTGACAAGCTTGTCAGCAACAGCCGCTTGCACCGCTTCATCAGACCAACCTTCATGACGTTGCAACGACTTCATGTGGTTGATGACTTCTTGCGGCGTCATGACAGAGACAAGAGCGAGCAACACTTCAGGAGTGTAGGCACGAATGGCCCCCACAGCAACCGGGTAAGGAATCCGGTACTCCCGAAGCAATGCAGCCTGGGTCTCAGGCTCTTCGGCTTTCGAAAACTCTGCCAGGTGGGCCAGCACACTATCGGTTGGTGGAGCGTTCTTGAACAAGATAGCATCCGCTCGCTCCGATGGTTTGATGTGCAACGAAGCGTACAAGTACTTCATCGCCTTACGCTGACGCATCACGGCACGGTCAAAACGTTCGGGCCGCTCTTCACGATGAGCAAGGTACGTTCGCACCGCTGTTCGCGTTGACCGCGGCAGACGGGGGAACCGCTCCTTTACGAAACGAATCACCCGCGCCACCTGATACGGAGGTAACGCCTGCAGCATCGCAAAACCCGCATCTCTGTGAGCAGATAGCTCACTTGTGAGGAGGTGGGCGAGAAACACTTCTTTGTGGTCTCGAACGTCTCCTTTGTTCTGGTACCAGGCTGCCAAGTGACCGTAAAACAGAGGGTCCTGCTCCAGCAACTCGTGGTGTACTGGGAACAACCCATCAACCTTACGGTGTGGCGTAGTCAGCAGCCGGTTCAAGAGACGCAGACGCGAAACAATGTCCTGTTCCATAGGCA
Organism: Deltaproteobacteria bacterium; assembly: GCA_006226375.1. Taxonomy (GTDB): domain Bacteria; phylum Myxococcota_C; class UBA6777; order UBA6777; family UBA6777; genus M3003. Next base: position 116,402 of record SBHC01000067.1, read on the forward strand.
AACTCCTCCATCCCCGCGGAGTCACATGCAGCGCTCAGGCGGGCAGAGTTCCACGACTCCTGCGACGATGTCATCAGAAATGTGGAAGAGTTGAGGTACTTGTGCGAACAACCGACGACATAAGCCGGATGTCACACATACCTTTCAGGCAGGACTGACCGGAAAGGAAGAAGATAGGTTGCTCAGTTCAAAGCAACTCCCGTGCAAGTTTGCAAAGCAGAGAAGGGTAAAAACCTTCGGTAGGAATCGAACCTACTGATCTTGAGTATGAATCAAGGGCTCAACCAATGAGCAGTATGTATGCTTCAACAGTGAGGGCACGGAAACTGCTTTGAACCGAGCAACACATGCGGATCAAAGCTGAGGCGATAACTTAGCCGTATACAGCTTCGGGGCGGATCACGAGGTTCCCGTTTTTGGGACGATCCACCACATACATTTCAAAGCGAGCCACCCCAACTTCAAAGTGTTGGGCCAAACGTTCCAGCACTTTTTCGTCGGAATCGTCGGGCTGAATGTTGAGGTCTCGCATGCCAAAATCAAAGGACTTTCCTTCAAATCGAACATGAACCATATCGGAGCCTCCTTTGCATCAAATGTTTGTTTTCCAAACGAAGGACAGAAGCAGCAAACATAAATGGGATAGTGTTCCTTCGTCGTCATCTTTGTGTCGTTGAGTTCGAGGTATGCAAACGGAGCAGCCCAGGACTTGGTTCGAAAAAAAGTTAAGAGTTTTTATTCAGCCAGGCCAGTTTGTTGCAGACTAAGCTCCCAAAGCCGCTGAGCCGCTTCTTTATCCTTCGCGTAAGCAGGTAGCTTTTCGACCTTGCAGTTGGCCCAGTAGTCACCGCTGTGTTTCCCTGCCTCCTCGGAGCTGCACAAAAACACCGATGTTTTGGCTCCATTGTCCGATGACTTGAGAAACAGCATCAAAACTTTGGCCAGAAGCTTAAGCACAAACGCCTGGTTGTTTTGCCCAAGCCCTGTGCGAACACCACCAGGGTGGAGAGCATTCACAGTAACACCTGTCCCCTCCAACTGACGGGCCAGTTCCTGCGTAAACAGAATGTTGGCGAGCTTGGATTGACCGTACACAGGAAACCCTTTGTAGGGAGTTCGTTCAAATTGAATGTCGTCCCACTGGATTCCTTTGGAGGCAAACTTGTAAGCACCCGAAGAGACATTCACAATGCGGGCGTAGTCACTCTCTTTGATACGGTCGAGTAGCAAATGGGTGAGGAGGAAATAGGCCAGATGGTTCACAGCCCACGTCTCCTCCAAGCCATCTTCCGTCACTTTCCTCTCCAAGTTGATGATGCCCGCGTTGTTGAGAAGAATATCAAGAGGCTTTCCTGTGTCCAGGTAATCTTGCGCGGCACGACGGATGTCCGCTTGGGACGCAAGGTTACACTGCAAAAAGCTAACCCGTTCATGTCCGCAGGACTCTTTTACCTCTGCCACGGTCGCTGCCCCCTTTTCAGGATTGCGGCCCAAGATAACGACCTCTGCACCCATCTTGGCCAGCTGTATCGCCGACGCTTTCCCTATCCCGTTGGTTCCGCCTGTAACCAAGCAGATCTTTCCTTTTAACTGCATACGACTTATCCTCCCTGTGTTCTATGAAACCCTATCTCAAGAGCTTAGAAACAAACATTGAAAGCCAATCAGACTCAATGTTCGGACGTTACCCAACGACCTATCCTAGAAAAAGACACATACCATCGTTTGAAAAGGAGTGCCACGATGACGACTGCAAAGAAGCTTCTCTTTTTCATCCTAACCCTGGCATTGTTGGTAGCAATGTCTCGCCCGTTGGCTTACAAGAAGGCGACAGGGAAGCTTGCGGAAGCTCCCAAAGGAGTGCAAGTCACACAGCCAACGATCGCGTACTTTGCGGAGAACACCAACAACCAGGGATGCTTTGCCTCACAAAAGCTGGACACTCTTGTCATCATGCACCTCATCAACAAAACCAACAAGAATCTCTCCGTTGAACCATCCAAAGCTCAACTGATTCACAAAAAAAAGACCTACTCTCTCCCAACAGTAACCTATCGAAAAAGCCCGAAAGCGCCGAGCCAAACGATTCGCAAAGCAGCCATCCTGAAGCCTGGTGAGTCAGGAATCTTCACATTCCGCATCCAAAGCTATCTGCCCAAAAAGCACCTTAAGACAACAGAGAACCTCAGCGTTAAGGTATCGACCTCACAAGGATGGATTCACTGTAGCTTTACAGGCATGAAGGCGCTCTCCACCCAACGTGGGTTTCGTATGGTACGGTTTGAATAACAACTTGCATGCGTTCGATGCTAGAACAAAAAATTTAAGGCGATCTCTGCGACCGTTCCGATAACCTCAGCCTGGAAGCCAGAAATCCGAAGTCTGGGGGAAGTGAAACCTTTGGCCAACTCCAGATCGGTTCGACTGGGACGATCGGAATAAAGTAACGAAGAATCAGCATGGTATTGCAGAGTCGCAATCGTCTCACTGGGCATCCACATCATGTAGCACCCCTGACAAACATCCAGTTGAAGAGCCGGAGCTTCTTGTTGAAGAGAACGCATAGGTTGCTTGCAGATTCCACAACAAGAGCTATGTGTCTGGCTTGCAAGCAAACCCCTCCAAAAGGTGCGAAACTGTTCTGCCGGAATGGACTGACGGATCACGCTCACCCCAATCATCCGGCCTGAGCATGTTGGACACTTCCAAGAAATGGCTGTTTGTCCCTGACGCTGTCGCGCAGTACGACGAACCAAAGACTCATGACACATAGGGCATTGCTTTTCGATCACAACGTCTTCCTGTTTTTTTGATGAAGGTTAAACAGGAGATGGTGATGAAGGACTTTCATGTCAAGACAAGGGAAAAGTACCCACATTCGTGGGCACTCTATCACTGAGCACAACACATGCACAAATGTTCAGAAAAGAGTAGCCAAGGGTTGTCCCTTCTGGTAGTGTTGGGTCGCTTCAAGACAACTCATCGATACGCGTAACCAACCCAACCCTTTGGCTCAAGGAGACATGAACAATGCCGACAGTGACATCACATTCTCACGGCAACCCCAACTGGGTCGACCTCTCAGCCCACAACGGAGAAGAAGCTGCAAAGTGGTACGGCCAATTGTTTGGCTGGACCTGCGAAAAGCAAGAGACAGGAGACCCTTCTCGCCCTTACTGGATGTTTACCCTCAACGGTGAAACCGTCGCTGGCATGGGGCAAACCTCGGAAGAGATGAAAGCTGCGGGCGTTCCGCCCATGTGGAACTCCTACTTTGCGGTGGATGATGTGGACGCGATCGTTGAAAAAGCCCAAACACTGGGTGGAAGAGTGCTCGTACCACCCATGGACGTGATGGAGGCTGGCCGCATGGCTTGGGTCACCGACGCGGAAGGTGCAGCGATCGGACTGTGGCAAGCCAACCAACACATAGGCTCGACAATCACCGAAGATCCCAACACTTGGTGCTGGAATGAGTTGGACACACACGACCCAGACAAAGCCAAAGCTTTCTACGAAGGCCTCTTCGGATGGACCTTCAAGACCAGCGAAAGTAGCCCCACCTTGATGATTTACAACCAGGACAAAGAGATCGCTCACACGCTAACCATCCAACCTTCCTGGGGCGACAACATTCCGGCGCATTGGTCTGTTTACTTTACCGTGGCTGACATTGACGAAGGCTGCAAAGCTGTCGAAGCATCAGGCGGCACGATAATGGTCCCCACGACCCAAATCCCTGTGGGCTACTTTGCTATGGTGATGGACCCTCAAGGTGCTCTATTCTATTTGTTCGAGTTTGCTGCCCAATAAGAAAGTTTCGTAACATCGTATACCATGGCTTGGTATTTGTGTGTCGAAGACGTAACGAAAAGACAGAAGAATCGACACAACAGATACTGAAGTTGTTTTTCAACCAAAGGAGATACGATGCAACGAACCCTCCTCTTTAGCCTTGTAACGTTCGGACTGCTTGCCAGCCCCTGGCTTGTAGGTGCAGAAAAAACCATGCAAGCCTTTTCGCTTCCCAACGAAGATGGCAAGCTCACCACAATAGGCAAGCCCTGGTCCAAAGCCACAGTGCTGGTGTTCTTCCGAGGCGATTGGTGACGCTTTTGTCGCGGCCAGTTGGGTCGTTTGCAAAAGTCACTCCCCCAATTCAACAAGTACGGTGCCTCCCTTTATGCCATCTCAGTAGACTCACCGGCTCGCCAAAAGAAGCTGAAGAAGCGAGTGGGCGTCTCATTTCCCATTCTTTCGGACGCCAAACTCACGATCATCCGTAGATTCGGAGCCGAGCACAAAGGCTCAGACATTGCTCGTCCCGCTGTCTTCTTGCTCAACAGCAAAGGTGAAGTGGTTTGGTCCAAAGTGGGTCGTCATACCCGCGATCGTCCAGCAGAGTCCGTCGTATTGGAACAAGCCAAAGCCTTACACCAAGCCTCACAGACCTCCAAGCCCACCTCGAAACCGACACCAAAGCGATAACTCACACACAGAACAACCCTCTCTCAAACGCCAAAACGTTCTCGCCATTGTTGGTACGCAGCTTGGTACATGGGTGTATGCTCTTGAATCAGCTCTCCTCCCAACTCCACAGCACGATGCTCCAGCGCTTGATGAAGACGGAACCCATCGGAGCGGACCTGAGTGTCACGTGTGTCCAAGCTCTGTCCTGATGCCTTCTCCACTTCCTCGTCTGAAATGGCGTGCACTTCTTCATGAAAGACCTGACACAAAGCTTGCTCTCCGTCCCGAGCCAATGACACCGCACAACAACGATACGTGCGCCCTCCCATTCCTCTGCCGTGTGTTCCCAAAGCTGGAGCATCAAACACATACAACGGAGGAGGCTCCAGTCCCCGTCGCTCCCACAACATCCGACGCAACAAGAGCAAAGCATCGCCGTGGTGTTGCACAAACGCATCGATCTGTTGCCTGGCTTGAGCAGCATCTTGCTCCCAGGCTTTTTCCTGTTGCTCCTGTTCCGCGACCATCGCCTGTAACATCAACGTAGCAGCGCGTTCATCTCGGGCTTCCAATCGACGATAAAGTCCCTCCAGATCGCGAACACAAAGAGGGTCATGTTGAAGCAACCCCGAACCCTTTCGGTTCATGAGATAGGCTCGTTGCAAGAAAGAAACCCATGAAGGGAACGACGCCCGTGACTGGAACAAATTGGCGGCGTCACGACCCAGATCCAGATGACTCAGTACATGGTAGTGAAGTTGGATGTGAAACGCCCGACCGACCGTCAGCGTCATGACCTCAGCCAACCCGCCTGACCCGCTAGAACCGGAACGCGAATTTTGGCGACAACGCGCTCTTTCCACTCTTCACCGTGTCGTTCGAGGCAAACGAGATCTTGGGGTAAAAAGCGCGGACCCAGAAATGTGACCAGGCGACCTCCAGGATCGGCCAACACCGGCAAGAACGTTTCAGGCACACGAGGCATAGCTCCACCGATCCAAATGCGGTCAAACGTACCTTTGAGGCGACGAGGCGTTGTCGGGTCGCCCCAGCGTGGAGCGACCACTTCCCCCTCATTGCCGACAAGCTTTCGCCAGAGAGCGACCAAATACCCTTTCGGTCCGCTGGTAAGGTCCGCCAGCCGATCGCCAAGCCCTGGCTCCATCGCTTCCAACGCCATCGCATAGGTGCGAATCCCTAGCCAGGGAGCGGATTTTCCAGGCTTGGGCGAAGTAGGAGCGCGGTCGAGAAGCATCGACTCCGCATCCGCCTCGCTCAAATGTGCTTCCGGGGCAATCGTTAACATCGCCTCGATCAAAGCTTCGGTTCGAAGGACCCCTTCTTCCAGCAATCGACGTACGGCTTGTTCGCGCAGTCGAATCTTGGGATCTCGAACCTGCAAACCAATCGGTAGCTCTAAGGTCGGCTTGTCATTCAATGACGGCTTTGACGAAGAAGTTGTTTCTTCCATCATGGAGAGCTGACGCTTGCTCGCGACCTCCTGCTTCGCCTGGGCAGCGCGACGCAACAAATAGTCCCGCATGTTCGGGCTCATGAGCTTGGCTTGTTCGGCCAAGCTTTGCTTGAACACACGATCCACAGACCGGCCTTGTCCTCGAAAGCGTTGTTGGATCTGCTCCAACAACGGGGCATACGCCTTGTACATGAAGCGCACCCGATCTTCGTACGACACTTCATCACTTGGGTCGATGTGCTCCGCACGAAACGGCCCATCGTACCAACTCTTCCACCACTCTGGATGATAAAACACCGTGCCATACTGTTGCTCGTAACGAGCCATCTCCAGATGAATCAGCGCGCCGGGATAGAGTCGGTACGGATCAAACGACAGCCAACCGCATGTCTCTTGGGCTGAGGTGAACAAGCGGGTTAAGAATGCGTGTGTTTCTTCCATAGAACGTTGGGTCTCGCCAGGGTGACCGACGATGATGTTGGCCGCCCAATTCAGCCCATGTTTCCGACTCAACACAGCCAGCCGCTCCAACGCGCCGAGGTAACGCTCGGGGTTTTTGGCCTTTTGCATCTTGAGGATCATCTCTGGGCTTCCCGTTTCGGCACCTATCCCGATGGAAAAGTGAGCCTGCGCGAGAAGCTTAACGTCCTCATCGTTGAGGTCGTCGGAGCGCGTTAAGGTCCAGTACTGCCGTGGCAACAGACCATGCTCCAAGATCCCTTCCAGAACCTGGCGTCGCCACTGTCGCTGGAAGCCAAACAGAGGGTCGGCCAGATTGATGACCCACTGAGATAAGTCTGTGAACGTCGCCAGTCGCTGCAGTTCACTGATCGCCCTTTCGGCGCTGTACGCCCGCCACTTGTACTCGGTCTTGGCGCGCTCCATACAGAAGGTGCACCGGTAGGGACATCCTCGGGAGAGATAGATCTGAAACTTCCGCCCCAACATGTGGGCGCGAGGCCAGTATCGATGCAGCAGCTCCCACTGGTAGGGAGGCAGCGAGTCCAGGTCTTGAATGTTCTTCGGACCGTATCGCTGCTTGTCGAGACGACCTCCCCCAAGGAGAGTTTCGACCATCTCTCGCATGGGCTCTTCACCTTCTCCTACGACAACGGCATCAAAGGGAGAGCCTTCAAAGACCAGATCCTGCGGCAACGCGCTGGCATGATAACCACCTGTCACCATCGGAGTCTCTGGGAAGTTACGGCGGAGAAAGCGAGCCAGGGTCATCACTCGCATGAAGTCAAAGCTGGAATAGCAAGACAAGCCGATCAGCACATGCGGCCCCAAACTTTCGATGGTTCGGAGCAGTTGGTTGTGGTCACCGCCCTCGTAATTGAGGTCGAGAATCTCCACACGCACGTTGAGGTGATGCTGCAAATAGCCACCCAACGCAACCAGATGGGGCAGACCGAAGTCCATGTCGGTCCACTTGATGATACCGGGCGAGATCAGCAACACGCAGGGGTCAGAGTGCCGCGTCACGTTCATGAGGGTAACGTTTGGGCCACGAACGGCTCGGGATGCTTCAGGTCACCGTAGGTCGCAAAGCCGCTCTCTTTGCAGCCACCCTGGCAACTCTGTTCATAGTGGCAACCTCGGCACATTTCAGGCACTTGTTTCTTAAAAGAATGGAAGTACTTGTCTTGGTAGATATCGCTCCAAGGCTGGAACTGAATGTTCCCCATGATATGACTGGAGAGATTGCAGCTACGCACGTTCCCCAACGCATCGATGGTAATGTTGGGAGAGTGGGTACCTACGCTGCAAAACCCGAAGGTCACCCACTTGTAACGGTCCAAGCGAATCAAGCAGGGAGGCACAGGCATCGCGGTGGCAACCTGGATACCGTATTGTGGACCCAGTCGCTCGGCGGTGTTAAGATTGTGCTCCACCTGCTCCACGGTCGGCAACAGTCGCTTAATCTCATGAATGGCCCACCCCGTCGGAGACATCCGGTTGTAGGAGATGGACGAAAGGCCCAGAGCGAAGCAAAGCTCCATCACATCGCCAAAGTCGGACCAGTTTTGGTGCATCGACACAAAGCAGATTTGAACGGGAACGCCAGCTTCTTTGAGGTTGACCGCAGCGCGAACCGTGTCGTTGAAACAATCCGCCCCCTTCAACTCGTTGTGACGGTCGGGATCAGCGCTGAGCAAGGTTAGTTGCACAGCACGAACACCAAACTCAGCCAAAGCACGGGCGGTTTCTTCAGGAACATGACTACCGTTGGTGATCAACTGCACTGAAGGCACCAACGAACAAGCCTTGCCGATGATCTGCATCGCGTCTTTGCGAAGCAGCGGCTCACCGCCGGTGATGGTGATGTGTTCGGCCCCACTTTCTGTAACAGCCTTCTCCATCATCTTGAGAAAGGACTCAGTCTTCAGTTGGCCTTTGGGATAGCCTGCTTGCGGGTCGTCGCCTTTCGCGTTCCACACGTTGTAGCAATGTCCGCACTTGTGATCGCAACCGGGCGTCAGCTCAAAATCCAGTCGGGGAACTTTACTGCTTTGGTTACGAAGCAAGATGCCCATGCGCTACCCTTCTTTGTTGGACCCTTTGGAAGCCTTCAAACGCTCAACAACATCAGCCGGCAACACACCTTTGGCTTGAAGCTTTTCGATCGCCGAGGCGCGCGAAGTCTCTTGGGGCGCGGCTTCTGCGTATTTGGTTTGGAAGCCCGGCTCCATCTGGGGAATCACTTCCTCTTCTTGGGGCAACAACATCCCTGTGGGCGGAGGTGGACTCAGGCATGGTCCGACATCCGGCTCAAGCTGTTTTTCGGTTCCAGTCCCAGCGTCTTTGGTCGGCTCTGCGCCCCAATCGGGAGGAAGAGGAGTGAGACAAGGACCCACTTTGGTATCTTGTATCCCCGCATCAGGTGGAGGCTCTGAAATGATCGACAAGCAAGGACCGACGTCACAACCTGACTGTGTTGTGGTGAAGCCAAACAAGAGCAGAAAGATCCCAACAATGGAAACGATAGTACCAGCGACTCCCCCAGACATGGAAAGACCGCTGCAGGCCGTCAAAAGAGACGCCGAAAAAACAACAAGCGTAAGAACCCAAATGGAACGACGGGTTTGGTTCGACATGGTTCTGATCTCCGGTTGCAACAATTGTCTCTTCGGTAACGTAGCACAACCCAACAGGAAGTGCCAGTTGGAGATACCCAAGTATCCTCCAGCAGCCATTGCGATTTGAAAGAGAATGGGGGTACAATTCAGGGTCCTGGAAGGTCGAGAGTCTTGGCACAAGCCAAAACGCTCACAAGAAGCCCCTATCTTCACATGGAAAGGACGACCATTGATTCGCTCGGGTCCATTTGGATGGCATGAACTCATCGCACGTGGAGGCATGTGCGAGGTGTGGTCGGGCATTCACCTGAACCAGGCGTTTCCTGTTGCGATCAAAGTGATCCCCAAGGACCTTGCGCTGGAACCTCGGTTTGCCCACTTCTTCCGCGACGAAGTTCGCGCCGTGGCCCGCTTGCATCATCCAGCCATTGTCATGGTCTTTGACTACGGGACCGTCACTCCAGAGATGGAGGAGCAGTCCAACTACCTGCTCCGAGTCGGAGCCCCTTTCCTTGTGATGGAGCTGGCCGACCAAACCCTCGTTCCTTTCAAAGGCAAGCTGCTCTGGTCCCAAGTCTATCCCATACTTCTCACGGTATTGGACGGCCTCGCACACGCCCACGCACGAGGCGTGATACACCGCGACATCAAACCCGCCAACCTTCTTCTGTTTACAGCGCAGCAACGCGTAAAACTCACTGATTTTGGACTCGCCCATCCCACCGACCGTGAAGAAGCGCCCATCGACACGGGCGACATCATGGGAACCTTGGCCTACATGGCACCCGAACAATTTGAGGCTCGCTGGCGCGATTACGGCCCCTGGACCGACCTCTATGCTTTGGGTTGCACGACCTATACACTCCTTACAGGTAAGTCTCCGTTCCACACAAGCTCCTCGTTTGAGGAACAACGCTGGGCCCACCTGCATCAGCCGCTGCCCTCACTCCACGGTCTCGATGTTCCTCCAGGCTTCGATGACTGGCTGCAACGTATGACGGCCAAACATCCGCGTCATCGTTTCCAACGCGCGGCGGACGCGATATGGGCGCTGCAAAAACTTGGGGAGGAAGGCTCCTTCCAGACGCAGGCCGTCATACCTGTGGGAGAGATCACCGCGTTGGCAATCCCAGCCATCCACGACCCTAGCAGCATCCCTGCAGAACCCACGATGGTCCAAGAGACCGTGTCACATCCGTCAGGCATCAAAGCCGACGAGCACGTTACACAAGTCCAAGGTTTGGCAGGACCCACAGAGTTCTCCGTGCCTGGTGTGGGTGCTTGGGATGAGTCCCCGTTCCAGGGAGAAGAACCACCCGAGCGACCTCCCTTCCCAGACACATGGACGACGGAACACGCCGAACAACGGTCGGTACAGCTCTCTGAAGTCGGGCTTGGTTTGTACGGACTGCGACGCATTCCCCTTGTTGGCCGAGAGTCAGAATGCGCACAGCTTTGGGAAAAGCTACGACAGGTCCAAGAGACCCAACAAGCCCAAGCGGTCGTGCTCTCCGGACCGGCAGGCTGTGGAAAAAGTCGGCTGGCGGAGTGGTTGTGCGAGCGCAGTCATGAAGTGGGCGCAACCACCTATTTGCGAGCCAGCCACACACCAGGACCTGCTCCCCTCCCAGGCCTCGCAAAGATGCTCACCCGGCACTTTCGGTGCACTGGGTTTGACCATTACCAACTTCACCAACGACTGCATTGGTTTCTTCACCAAGACGGAGGTCCAGCACCGACCAACGAAGAAGTGGACGCTCTCGTGGAAGTGCTCTCTCCCACTGTTGCACCCGACCAAACAGGTGAACGCGCCTACGTACGGTTCTTTGCACCTGAAGAGAGATACGCAACATTGGAGCGTTGCTTGGCCCGTTTGAGTTACAACCGCCCTCTCCTGCTCTGGCTGGACGACGTTCAATGGGGCCTGGACACCCTCTCCTTTGTTAGCTACCTGCTTCAGCAGCAAGCGCTTCGCCCGTTGCCCATTCTGCTTATACTCACAGCACAAACGGAAGCACTGGCCGAGCAACGTGCAGCCTACGACCTCCTCTCCAAGTTGATGACATTGCCCCAAGTCCAGGAAATGGAAGTTCCACAGTTAGAAACCCAAAGCCATGCACTGTTGGTTCAGCAGTTGCTGCCTTTGCACCGCGAGTTGGCCCAACAAGTGGAACAGCGTACGGCAGGGAACCCCTTGTTTGCGGTCCAACTGGTAGGAGATTGGGTTCAGCGCAATGTATTGGAGTGCACAACCGATGGGTTCAAGCTCAAGCCCGAGGTTCGCGTGGAGCTTCCCGACGATCTCCATGCGGTGTGGCTGCAACGCATTCACCGAACGTTGGCTGGGTGGTCCACCGACGCAAGAAATGCATTGGAACTGGCCGCTGTGTTGGGACAAAACGTAGACGGCTTTGAATGGCGTCAGGTTTGTCACCTCGCGAAGATACCTGTCCCCTTTGAACTCATTGACCAGCTCGTGGAGCAAGGTCTGGTCGCTGGCGAAGACGATGACACCACACTGGGTTGGTCGTGGGTCCACGGAATGCTACGTGAGTCACTGGAGCGTAGCGCCCGTGATTGTGGACGCCTCGAACGTTACCACCAGATCTGTGCGTCCATGTTGCAGAGCCAGTCAGGGCCTGGAGTTCGAGAGCGGCTGGGCAGCCACCTGCTGCAAGCCAACTCTCCCCCAGAAGCCATTGAGCCGATGCTTGAGGGGCTGTGGGAGAGAGAAGAGCGTGGGGAGTTTGTCTTCCTCCAACACCTACTCCCCACCTGGGAAGCCTTGCTTAAGCAATGCAACATCCCGCCTCATCACACCCACTGGGGACATTTGTCTTTGTTGCGCTCTCGGTATGAGCATAGCTGGAGCCATCATGCCTCCGGTCTTCAATGGGCCGAGCATCTGGAGAAACAAGCCCGAAAGTACGGATGGTCCGAACTCCTCGCTCGCTCCTTGATGGAGCAAGGACAAGGCTGGCAATACAACAACGAAACCGACCAGCACTGGAAGTACCTTCAAGAAGCCGAGACCCTGCTCCTGGAGCATCAACTGACGTCACTGTTGGTGGAATGCTACCGGTACATGGGTGACTACCTGACCGTTCATGGAGCTTTGTCCCAAGCGACCCACTACCTCCAAGAGTCTGTACGCTACGCCTCAACGCAAGGCGACAAGGCATCCATGGGCCTGGCCTATTATGGTTTAGCCTGTCTGTCCCGTCAGAGCAGTGAGTTTTCAACAGCCTTACGCTACTTCAAGCTTGCTCACCAATATCTGCTCGCAAGAGGGTACAAAGCCAAGGTCGCAAAATGCTTAAATGCCATCGGCGACATCCTCCGTCACCAGGGGAAGTTGGAGGAAGCAGAGTCCCACTTTGTCGAAGCCATCGAGCTTCTTCATCTGTTAGGTTCAGGCCGCGCCGCGGTCTCTCAATTAAACCTCGGGCTCTGCCAACTGGATCGACGTAACTACGACAAAGCCGAAACCATTCTCAACTCTGCCCTGACCACCTTTGAATTGGAAAAGCGGGCTCTCTTTATCTGTATCGCTCGCACCGGCTTGTTGGTATGTTCTGCACACTCTAACGACTGGGACGCTTGGACGACTCATCTCTACCGCACCCAAACGCTGCTCGCGGAATCTGGCTTTCACGACATAGACCTGGCCCAGGCCGCGATGCAAGCCGGTCAAGTCGCACAGCAACAAGGCTATTCTGACCAAGCAATGCAGGCTTATCATCTCGCACGATCGCAGTGGGAAGCGATGGGTCACCAGGAAAACCTCGCGTTGCTCCACAACCTGATGCAACAAAGCTAGCTCGCGTGGGAAGAATCGTGAATCCACGGAAGAAGAGTTAGGGAAGATTTTTGGCGACAAACAGGTCGGCTTCTCCTTTGGAGGAGAGCGTCAGAGACCCTGCGACAAACGTGGAACCAAAATGTCCCACAACATAGACATTGCTGCCGGACGTGGTGATGCCATACGCAAAATCATAGGCCGTAGAGACACCTTTCTTCACCGAGAGCCACTTCAAAGAGCTATCCAGCTTTGCGACCAGAATGTCTGTTCCTCCTGCACCTGTGATGGAAGTTGAGCCAAACGAAAAAGGCGCTCCAAACACATACCCACACAGGTAGACATTGTTTTGACTGTCCAAGGCCAAAGCCGATGGGATATCAGAAGAGCTGCTACCAGCAGTAACAGCCGCAGTCCACTTCAGATCGCTCGTGAGCTTCGCAACAACGACATCATTGCCACCGTAACCGGACAAGGTCGTTGCACCAAAAGTCCCTTGTATCGTAGGAGCAGAGGAGCTACCGCTGTTCCAATGACCCGTTATGTAGACATTGCCTTTGCCATCGGAGCGAACACCGTAACCAAAATCGGATCCGGTTCCACCGCCGTGGGTAGCTTTGAGGAACACTAGATCCTTGCTTAACTTTGTGACAAAGATATCGTTATCACCATAGCTAGAGAGCGTGGTTGTACCAAAGGTTCCTTTGTTCGAGAACCGCGATGTACCGACAAGGTAGACTTCATCGGCGGAGTCAACGTCAAGAGCGTATACATAATCATTGTCTTTGCTCGCACCGGAGGCAAACTTCAAGAGCTTGAGATTGGAATCTAGCTTGGCCACAAAGAAGTCATTGCTGCCCTTTCCTTTCACGGTTAAGGTGCTCAACGTAAACAGGGTGTTCGGGTTTCCAGAACCGCCTGTGTACCAAAACCCTGCAATGTAGACGTTGCCCACAGAATCAACATCCACCGCTCGGACCTCCTCGGAGGCAAGGCTTCCTCCCGTCAAGACAGCCTTCACATCCAGGTTTGCGTCAAGCTTGGCCACGAACAAGTCTTGCGATTTCCGTCCCGTGAGAGAGAACGAGCCAAATTGAGCCACAACAGTGTTGTTTGAACCGCTGGAGCCACCGTAGTAACCAGCGACATACACATTGCCGGAGCTATCCAAGGCAATAGCATTGGCTCGCTCCCGACCTTTTCCACCTGCAACAACTAGCTTGACGGGAGTGCCTTTGGAGTCAAACTTGGCGACGTAAATATCGGACTCGCCGAAGCCTTTGGCGACCAACGTTCCCAGCGTAAGAGACAGCGGCGATGTAGTCGAACCGCTGGTAAAATATCCGGCAACATACACATTCCCGGAGCTATCCACAGCAACAGCATGTCCGGTGTCAGTGCCTGAAGTACCTCCGCCAGTGGTCGCCCAGCTTGAAGCCGCACAAGCTCCCTGTGAGCAAGACTGTCCGGTAGAGCAGGCCTTGCTGCAAGCACCACAATGCTTGGGGTCAGAAAGAAGATTCACACAGGAACCAAAGCACAAGGTTTGACCTGTTGCACAGGGTGGGGTGCAAGTTCCGTTCGCGCAGACATCCCCTGCAGAGCATTTGTTTCCACATTGACCGCAGTGATTACGGTCGGAGCCCAACTCCACACATTGGCTTGAGCAAAAGGTTTGCGAGCCAGCACAAGGTTTGTCACAAATGCCACCTTTGCAAACAGATGCAACACCACAAGCGTTGTTGCACGAGCCACAGTGTTGTCTGTCAGTGTTCAGGTCCACACAAGACCCACCACACACAGTGGCTCCTTGGGTACATTTCAATTTGCACAGTCCTTCGCTGCATTCTTCGGTGGAAGCACAAGATTTCCCACACGCGCCACAGTGCAGTGTGTTCGTTTTAAGATCTACACATGTTTGGCTGCAGACCGTATTCCCTGCAGGACAGGAGAGTTCACAGCTTCCTTGGTTGCATACTTCCCCTGTAGCACAAGCTTTACCGCATGTACTGCAGTGCAAACGGTCGTTTTGCAAGTCGACACATTTGCCAGAACACAAGGTTTGGCCACTCGCGCAAGGGTTAGCGCATCTACCACCAGCACAGGTAATGCCTGAACCACAAGCGTTGTTGCAAGAACCACAATGTTGCCTGTCCGACTTCAGGTCCACACAAGACCCACCGCAATCCACTTTGGGATCTTTGCAGGCGAGCGTGCAAGTTCCCTCTTTGCACTCTTCCTCTGTCCCACATGGTTTGTCACAAGATCCGCAATGTTTGGAGTCCGACTTCAGGTTAATGCAAGCACCTGAACAAGCTGTTTCGCCGACAGAGCATTGCAGCTCACAGCGACTTTCCTTGCAGGCTTCTCCAGCGGCACAGGCATTCCCACAACGACCACAATGTTCGTTGCTTTGGGTGGTGTCAACACAAGAACCACCGCACTTGGTTTGACCCTGAGCACACTGGGGTTCACAAACACCGCTGACACAGAGAGCGCCATCGACGCAAGCCGCGCCACAGCCTCCACAATGTTGATGGTTCGAAGACGTATCGACACAATCAGTCCCACACACCGTTTCTCCGCTGCTGCAGAGAGTTGTGCAAGTTCCCTGAACACATTGCTGGGGAGCCGTGCAGTTCACATTCGCGCAAGGATCGACAGGAGGAGAAGCACACCCCCACACAAGCAACCCCACACTCAAAGCCATCCATTGCAGCCATCGCATCGCCATTACCCTACCATCCAATGGAGACATTGCTGAAGAACAGGCGGCACGTCGCATTTGTAACAAAAAAGCCTGCCCTTCCAACGTCATTGAAGTATTTCAATCTGTAAAAGACAAGCGTTATCATACCTTGCTCGTTTCCGAGCGGCAAGAGCCTTTGCCAGCTGCCCAGAAAAGGAAGATGTGTCGTTTCGAGAGAACAGACATGGTACAGTCACAGGAGATTCTGAGATTGGGATGAGCTACAGGGGGAGACCTGAATGTCAAAGTCATCGTACTTGAAAGAGATTGGGTTGCTGTTCTTAAAGTTGGGGATCATTGCCTTTGGAGGACCTGCCGCACACATCGCGATGATGCAGGATGAGGTAGTCCGTCGGCGCAAGTGGATGACAGACGAGCACTTCCTCGACATGGTAGGTGCAACATCGCTGATCCCCGGCCCAAACTCTACCGAAATGGCGATACACTGCGGCTACCATCGCGGAGGACTTCGTGGTTTGGTTGTCGCAGGACTTTGTTTTCTGCTTCCGGCCACCCTCCTCACTGGAGGACTGGCCTGGTTGTATGTTCGCTACCAACATGTGCCACAGCTCAATGCGTTCTTCTTTGGCATCAAGCCAGCGGTCCTCACCGTTATCCTTGCAGCCCTGTACAAACTTGGAAAGAAGGCTCTCAAAGGGTGGCAACTTGGAGTCATTGGCGCGCTGGCTGTTGCAGCCGTCTTGTTGGGGCTGAGCGAGATACTCACCATCCTTGCGGGAGGAGCGATCGGGCTCGTCTGGCTAGGACTCCCCAAGCGAAGCAGTTCAAACCACAACGTGCAGTCTTCCTGGCTAGCGACGTTGTTGGCAGGCAGCAGCGGAGTGGGTCCTTTGTGGCTGGCCTCCGCGACGGCTTCGAAAGCGACCTTGTCTCATCTGTTTCTGGTGTTCCTCAAGGTAGGCTCCGTGCTGTTTGGCAGCGGATATGTGTTGGTCGCCTACCTCGACGGCGAGCTGGTCCAAACTCTTGGATGGCTGACCAAACCCCAACTGTTGGATGCTATCGCCATTGGTCAATTCACACCTGGACCTGTACTCTCGACAGCCACTTTTGTGGGATTCCAGATTCACGGGGTTTGGGGCGCAATGCTCGCAACCCTTGGCATCTTCCTCCCCTCCTTCTTCTTTGTCGCCATGCTCAATCCCTTGATTCCAAAGCTACGACAATCCACCCTCGCTTCCGCATTCCTGGATGCAGTGAATGTCAGCGCTGTCGGCTTGATGGTCGCGGTGGTCTACAAGTTCGGCACCCACTTGTTCTTGGATTGGAAGTCGATCGTCATTTTTGCAGTCAGTACGCTGGTATTGTTTGGTAGCCGTCAAAAGGTAAGCTCGGTTTGGATTGTCTTGGGTGGCGCTCTCTGTGGGTTTGGTTTGTCACTCCTGTAACCATCCTCCTTCTCGCCTGGTTTGCCATAAGAAGGAACTTACAAGCTGTTCTCATGTCAGAACAATCCACAAGTTCCTTGTTCATCGTGAAGCACAAAGCCAGGGGAAGTTCCTTGTTTTTCAACAACAACCAAAACGAACATCGAAATATCGGACTTTTCCGCTGGATCACATGTGCGTCCCTCGCCATAGGAGCGTTCACGTTCCAAACGTACTATGGCTTTGCGCAGCCACCCACGTTGCCGTCAGGTAAGACTTCTCCTTCTAGCTTGTGCCCCTCCCATCAACTCTTTGTCCGGCCTCCCCTGGAAGAGGCGGCTCCAACAGGAAACCCTATACAGATTCGGCGCATCAAAGGAAAGTTGGTATGGCAACGCGGTAGTCTGTTGCACCCATCCCAACACGCAGCACGCCTCCACATGCACCTCAACACCCTCAAGCGAGTTCAAGCAAGCGGGAAAAAGACCGCATCAAGTCTCACTCCCGTTCTGTTTGAGGTAAGCTGTTATTACTTTCGCAAGGCCCATTACCACAAAGCTATCCAGTTTGCCTCCAGAATCCTTGCCAAGCATCCACAGCACTTGTTCCACCAGAAAAGTATGAACCTTATCTTTCATGTGTACGATCGCTTACGACAATGGAGAACGTTGGAGCAACGCACCAAGGCACACCTCAAGCACAAATCTTGGGTCCACAAGCCTGGAGTGAAGAAAGAACTGTACCTTGCGATGGCACGCAGTGGCTTTCTTCGCATCATGTTCCCACAAAACACCCAACTTCCACCCCTCCAAAAAGCGACACAACTCGAAGCTTACGAAGCGAAGTACGGGAAGAAGGGGCCCTGGGTCAAGCAAGGATTCCAACCCAGCCCAGCCTCCGCCACCGCGTTAGCCTTGGCAGGTATCTATTACGTTGAAGGCAAGAGAATCGACCGTGCCATTCGCGTTCAAAAGAGACTGTTGCAACGCTATCCCAACCCTGCAGGGTATCACATCGCGTCCTTGTACGATCAGTTTGCCAACAAGCTTAAGAAAGCCTTAACTCTGCGCCCCAGATTGCCGACTTTGTTTTACCAAGCCATCGAAAAAAGAGCGCAACCCAACATCTACGAACGCAATGCTCCCCAACCTATCAAGAACGAGCAGATTCTGTCGGTTCTCCGAGAAAAATCGACTTCCTTGTACAGCGAAGTGGTTCAAGTTGCGACAAAGCTAGGTACCTACAATCGATGGGTTGGGCTAGCTATCCGCAGACACAGAAAGCTGCATCCCAAAGTGGTTCGCTTTCCACACACATTGCTGCTTCCGATTCCAAAGGAGAACATCCTCTGGAATACCTTTGACCCTTGGGAGGTCACACGTTATGTGCAGAGCTACAGCACAAGCATTATCTACTACTGAGGTGTATATGCCCCAACACTTACAGTTCCGTCGGCATGAATGGTAACCAGGTCCCCCAGATTCACAAGATGGACGCTGCCATCATCAAGCTTAATCTTGATGGTATCGAGGACTGGGCCACCTCCAAACTCTCCAGCCTTGTAAGCCACTTCATGTTCGCCTGCAACTTCTTTGTTCCCGTTCATAAACGGGATCCACATAACAGTGTCATGTTCATAAAATCCCTGAAACCGAACGGTGCGGCTAGACAAGTTTCGAAAGGTCCAACGTTGGACAAAAGGAGAAGCATACAACAAAGGCTCGGGCCCAGGTTCGACTTGGTTGTTCCCTACGATAGCTTGGGATAGCTTCTTGTACGTTTGCTGGTAAGCTAGCAAGCTATACGGACCATAGAGAGTGGAAGCCCCTTCGTAGTGTTGTTTGTCGTATTCTTCGTGTGTGGTGACATACTGACAGTAATCGTTCGCATAAGCCGAGAGGACAACGCGAGTGACGTCGGTACCCTGGAAAGCCTGCAGAATGGTCTCTCGCAGACGACGGCCAGCCATCGTCGTAATTTCGCCAGGAACGGCAGCGATAGCAAGTTGGCCGATCTTGATTACCTGAAAGGACAGCACTGTGGGAACAAGGCCTTCCTCGTGTCCCAAAGAAAACAAGATGGGTTTCTCTCCATGACCTGCCACAGCGTCTGCATCCATCACATCAGGACCACGCAAGCCATACTTAAAAAACGCTCCAACAATCGCTAGCCCTTTGATGATCGCCTCAGCGACATCAACCTTGCTCTTGGGAATGCCTTCGCTCAAAAACGACTGGGGAACAGGCACACCATCTTCGACGCTTCCTGCAGCGAACGCAAGGCCTGTTGCAGGAGGCCAAGTGCGCGCACCTTCGATCCCTTCAATCTCCTGGTTGGACATGTCAACGCGTGTATGACGGACCGCAAGCCCTGGCTTTAACTCTTCAGAGGCTGCTGCAAAGATACGTTGGGCGGCTTCCATCTGAATGCGCCCATGTTCCCGCATGTGCTCTCGATCATGAACCCCATCCGGCACAGTGATGTTTCCCGTCACATCTCCTGCGTTGCTGTTCGCAAAGGCAGCTACAAAGGGGCGGTTTGCGTCCACAGTCATTAAGAGTTCGTACTCTTGAGACGCCCACCCTTTGTTGTCACCGCATACCAACGTGTTCTTTTGCCCTCGATCGGTCGGATGAATCGGAAACCAATTCAGCAAACCCAGCGGCTCCTCGCTCCCGTCCGCATCGACCTTGCAAAACTTGAGCAAGAGCATCTCTTTGTCAACGGAGTCAGCGTAGCGGTCACGCTCACTCTGTGGATTGTTCTCATACGCATGAAGAGAGCGGTTGAGCCCACAGTTATCGACGGCTCCCGTGTGAACGTAAACTTTACCTGGGGCCAAGGACTGATGAGCTTGGACAGCAGCAGAGACAATACCGGACACCACACACTCAAAGGTATGAGGATCAAAGCCACCAGGGACCAAGTCGTAGTAACGATATCCAATGTAACGCCCAGGGCCACTGTGTGTATGAGTTCCACAGATCATAAGGTTCTCAGCGGTGTAAACACTCTCTCCCAGCTCTTCCAAGAGACGGTTAATCACCTCTCGCTTCAGCGTCGCGCTGCAGGACCAGATCTCTGCACAGACCAACAAGACCCGCTGACCCGATGTAGCGTCTTCGATAGCAAAAGCACGAGCCATCAACAACGACTCGACGTCGGTCGTAAACTGGTTGGGAACAGCAAAACCTAGCATCGGCAAACCGGCCGCAGCATCGGTCACATTGTGGATTCCAACACCAATACGATAAGGTTGTGCCATAGACGTTCTCCGTTATTTGTATGATGTACAAACTTTATTGTTTCTAACAGTGAACGAATAGTCTCACAGAGCCGACTTGACTTCAACGGTCTGGCCCACCGCAGGAAGGGAAAACTCTTTGGTCTTCATCGAAAACGGCAACCGAGACCCTTTGACTTTCTCAACGAAGAGCCAGCGGTACGACCGATGCTCCAAAGGATAACGGAACCGGAAGGAGGTCCGAGCAGGACGTCCGTCTTGCGTAACTTCCAACACCGTAATCGTAACATCTGGTAGCTTGACCTTGTCCCTAACTGCAAACGTTCGGGTAACACGTCGATGAATCCGATCCAGCTCCAGGAGCATATAGCCCCCCACAGGACGTACCTCCAGAGTGTACCTATCGCGCCTTGTCACGGATGCCGCCGACAGCATGGATGTCAGGACAACACTTCGCCGAGGAACCGCCGGGTTTCCAGACGCTTTGCGCATCAACGTCGTGTAATGGGTGCGATGAAAGGTGCCATTGACGTACACAAACGTTTGTGAAGGAACCGCGTTGTCCTGAGGCGCCTGTGTCACTCCGCTTGTATTGGCTGCCAAAAGCAAAGCGAGAGTAGAAGCACGAAACAAACTGAGAACACCGGCAACAGGAACAAAGACCCACAGCAAAACAACATGAAACCGAGAGTGTAACTGTTGTTCTTGTGACTGAACCAACAACATCGACAACAACGCAGCCATCCCAAGCCCAGCAAACAAAACCAAGCGATCCATAGGAACAGTTAGAGAAAAAGGGACCAAGGCAAGCAGCATCCCAACCACCCAAAATCGCGCCAGGCGTTGCGTTTTGAGCAACCGCCGAAACAACAGCACCACACCCAGCAGAAGTAGCACTGCCAATCCCCAAACGATCTGTCGCCCTTGTGTGGGTAGAATGGCCCAAAAATCGAGAGGAACGGGGATCCATCGACCCAACGACAAGATGGGGAAGTTGGTGAGAATACCTTGCAGAAAACCAACAAAGTCTGAGGCAGGGTCACGGTAAATGCTGGTACCAGCCGCCCCAAACCCTGCCATAACATACAGAACCCGCCACAAGAGAACCACCGCAACGTAAGGAACAAGAGCAACCCAACGCTTGAACCATGGGCTTGTGTTCATACAAAGCTGCCATGCAGCAACGTAAGCCAACCCCCCTAGAATAGCTTCACTTGCGAGAAAGCCAACGACCAGCCAGAGCAAAGAAAGCGCAAAATCCCGATTGCGCCCATGTTGATGCCATCGAAGGTGAGCCTGGAACATGAAGCAAGCCAACACAAACGCGATCAGCGTATTGCGGCTCGCCAACCAGCCAACCGTTAGAACATGGGGAGGTGCGACAGCAAAGATGATACCGGCCAGAACAATCGTTTTTCCGGCTTTTGGGGACACCGCTCGAAACACAGACACAGCCATTCCAACGGCCAAGCCATACCAAAGAATGCTGTGGAAATGTTGAAGCATCGGGCTATGGGGCCATAGCGCATAGTCCACAACATGGGTCACAGCAGACAGAGGACGAAAGAAGGTCATCTTCACGGCAGGATCGGCCCACCAAGGATGATGCCCAGCAGCCAAAAGCTTCGCGTTAATATCGGGGCGGGCAAACGTATACAGATCCCACCACGCGGCAGGGCTCCAAGGAGTCTCCAAACCCAGCAACTTCACGCGAGCCAGAACATCGTCCATAAAAAGCCCAGTGTACAACGTGGGCAGAACAACGAGCATTCCAAAACACACAGCCCACCAGGGCGAATGCGGCAAACGCTTCAACAAACCCATCCCTTCGATCCTTTTTCATTCCAGCTCTGCAGACACGAACGACATGCCAGAGAGCGACTGCTGCCATACGAAATCCAAGTATGACACAAGGAAGAGGAGAACCAAAACGGTTATGTGTAAAGAAGCAAACCACAGCAGAACAGTCTGAAAGGAGAAAAAAGTAGGAGAAAGCACCTCGTCAAAGACGTTACAATCGAAACACATAGCAAAAGATTTTGAAAAAAATGGCCGTATCCTACAACTGTACCTATGCACATAGGGAAAGAGACCATCCATAGGCACTTCCACAGCAATGGGAAGAGAACGATGCAGTCAGCGCAAACATCCTGTCCGGGTTGTAAGAAAGAGAACATCCATCCATTTCGAGTGTGTCCGTATTGTCGGTTTCCTTTGATGGAGATCGCAGGCAAGTACAAGACATTCAAAAAACTCGCCCGAGGCGGCATGGGTACGCTGTACCTGGCTCGTCATGCACGAATGCAGGTAGATAACACACGAGTTATCAAAGTGATCGATCCGGACATGATGGACACCCATGGTGTTCAAGAACGTTTCTACCGTGAGATCCAGGTCACGGCAGCGCTGTCTCAACGCAACGAGCATATCGTCCGCATCTACGACGACTTCGGTGAAGAGGAAGGACTCGGACACTACTTTGTGATGGAGTATCTGGAAGGCGACACCTTAACCAGCAAGATGAAACCCGGCCAACCACTCGCTACCCCTCTTGTCTTCCTTTTGTTTTCGCAACTCTGTACAACACTCAATGCAGCCCACCAGCAGGGAATCGTTCACCGCGACATCAAACCCGACAACATTCTACTGATCCACCGAGAGAACCACGATCACTTCGTCAAAGTCATTGATTTCGGCATCGCTCGAAGCGACCACGCGACCTTGATGCAGTTGACACGCGGTATCGTTGGAACTCCCCGGTATATGTCGCCAGAGCAGTGCAAAGGAGATCGAATCGACACCCGCGCAGACATTTATGCTCTTGGAATTCTTCTGTATGAGCTACTCACAGGCTACAACCCCTATGGTTTGGACACCACCGGACGAGAACGCTCGGGGATGGCCGCTCTCTCCGCCCACACTTCACGCCAGCCCATACCACTGAGTCATTGGCAGCCGTCACTCAAGCATCTCGATCCCGTCCTTGCAAAAGCCCTCGCCAAAAGCCCCAATGACCGGTTTGAAACCACGCTCGACTTGTGGCAGGCGATGCTCACAGGCCAGGCTTCTTCAAACTCCTACGACAACCTCTCAATGGCCCAAACCCAAGAGCAACCTTTCGTTTCAATGGAGAAAGATACGCTGACATCCTCCAACTTTCCTCAACGTCCGTCCCATCCGCACACACCGTTGTCACTCCCCATGCAAGCTCCCAACACATTCGTCCCTCCCACTCGAAGGTTTACTCCCGTACCCGTCGATGAAGATGCAACAACACCTGAAGTAGAAAAAGTAAAGCCCTTCTCGTAGGAAGTCAGGACGAAGAACAACAGCTCGCGCTACTGTTACTGCGCTCTCTTTTTCGGGACAGCTCTCTTTGCAACAGGTCGAGTCGCCGCTTTCTTGGCAACAGCCTTCTTCGCAACAGCCTTCTTCGCAACAGCTTTCCTCGCGACAGCTTTCTTGGCATGTCGCGTTGGCCGACCTTTCCAATGAGGGTACACGCCCAACTTCCACAGCATCCGAGACATACGTCGCCCGATCCTTGAATACTTTGTGGGAAGATTTCGACTTTGGACCACAAACGAGCCCACATATTTGAGCCATGCAAGACTTTCTCGATGCAACAGATTCTTGGAGCCTTTCTTCAAAAGGGCTCCCGCTTTCGTGGCTCCAAGCACCACCCTGCCGAATAGCTTCAACTGGCTAGCGTAAGCTTGTGGCTGGGGTGAAACCTTGCTCCAAGAGCCGTCTTTGGAGAACGTAAACTTCGACAGAACAACCTCTCCGATGCTTGCCAAAATGGTTCCCTTGAGACGTGTGAACTGGCTCTTTCCTTTGCAAGGGTGGTGAAACACGGTCATGGTAAACGTAGCGTTGTTTTTCGCTCCATAGCTTTCATAGCAAAACTGCAAACGACTCTTAGCAGGGAGTGGCTTTCCGAGATAGCTCCAAGGCGCTTTTTGGTTGAACGAGGATAGCTCGATCGGTTTGTGACAAGAGAGAACCTTGGGTGTGCATGACTTGGATGGTTTGGCAGGCAACGATGACCCCATCGGAAGATGATGTGGGAAGTGCTTGGGCAAGGGCATACCTGTTCGGTCGGCATAATCCGAACCATACCACGCTGTTGCTTTGTCACCTACTTTTGACAGGACAAGGTGAGCGCTCATCAGTTGTTGAAACAAAGGGGTCTGCACCTTCTTCATCTCAGCAACCGCCTGCTTTAACACTTGATGTAGAGCAGAAGAATCAAACCTTAAGTAGTGAATAAACCATCGCCACTCAAGATAGCTTTGGGCCATCAATATCGTAGAATAGAGAGAGGGGACCGAGCTTTTGCTCTGAACAGTCGAGGGAGAAACTCGCGCTGTTTTGCCCTTTCGTTGGGCCTTCGTTTTTCCATCCGCAAGAATGCTAGAAAGATAAGGACGAGTGACATCGTTGGCCTTGCGGTAGTGCTCCAAAAGCTCCGACGCCACCTTAGCTCTCATCGAATGCAAAGCCCCTGCAGCCAAAGCCCGAACTCTTGGGCTGTAGTGTGACAAAGCTTGCAACAACCAAGGCGCAGACTTCGGCCCCGCCTCAGAAAAGGACTGCAAGGTAAAAAAGCGTACTTTCCAGGAGGAGTCTTCCAGTAGCCTCAACAAACCAAACAGCAAACGAGATGTTGCTTGGTTCTTGAGCATACCCACCGCTCGTATCGTGTAGAGACGCACCTGAACGTGAGGATGCTGGAGCCCAGGCAACAACATCGACTCAACGTCTCCTCCGTCTCGCCCAATCAACCCCAAAGCATCTGCAGCCCAAAGCCCCACAGTGTTCTTCTTCTTTTCAACCGTTCGCTGCACAAGAACTTTCATCAAGATCGAAACCGACGATTGAGCCTTTTTCCCCAATTTGCCGAGGGCATGGGCAGCATACATTTGCGTTTGTTCTTTCTGACGGACCAACGCCTTGGAGAGAGCAGGAACAGAAGCTTCTCCAATGTTTGCCAATGCTGTCGCAGCAAAATCAGCGACTCGGGAGCTGCTGTCTTGCAAGCACCCCACCAGCTGGGGGATGGCAGGCTTTGCTCTCGGCCCAAACTTTGCCAGTGCGAGAACCGCTCGACGCCGCACCCAGACTTTCTTGTCGCTCAGGACCTTGGCCAGCGCTGGCACAACCAGTGTCTCTTTTCGAGCCCAATCACCCAAAGCATCCGCAGTCCTTTGACGGATGAATCCTGCTGGATCTTGCAAACCTTTTAACAAGCTAACAAGCGCCCCATCATGCTTTTTAGCTAGAAGCCGCAACGAACGAACGACCTCTTTTCGAACGTAGCTACTTTTGTCATTCCAAAACGTATCCAAGGCAGCGACAAGACGTGCAGGAGGAACTTTCATTTGCCCCACCAGTCGAACCATCGCGACACGCTGCCACTGGTCCTTGCTCTGAAACTTCACAATCTCAGGAAGGATGGCAGCACCTCGCTTCTTCAAAGCCTCTGTGGCACTTTTTCGTGTGCTCCAACTCCCAAGTTGCTGGAGTAAAGTTTTTGTGGGAACGGGCTTTGCTTTGGGTTTGGCTTCCACAGGATTGAAACCTGGAACCCCACCCTGACCCAACAACCAAGCGCACAACAAGAGACTGCTCATTCGACGGAACATGATAGACTCCTTGAAAAAAAGGCGATTCAATGT
Source organism: Deltaproteobacteria bacterium (assembly GCA_006226375.1). GTDB lineage: Bacteria > Myxococcota_C > UBA6777 > UBA6777 > UBA6777 > M3003. The sequence goes on from SBHC01000067.1 coordinate 142,287, forward strand.
GAGTTAATTTTCTAAGCAAGATTGAAGCCATTTTCCGAACAAAGGAAAAATGGTTTGCCTGCGACAATGATGATTCAACTGGCCTATTTATTTTGTACGTGGTTTCGACCCCTTCTGTCCAATGATTTGGACAAGAAAGTCCAACAATCTGGACTTTGGGACAATGTTCCCAAGAGCCAAGCCCAGACCCAAGCAAGGAGACCTGATGTCTACCAACCCGAAGAAGCAGCCTTGGTGGAAGCGTATCGCCCAAGCTCTCGTGATACTCGTGATTATCGTCCTGTTCTTGGGATACATAAGCACCAAGTATCTCATGGCCAAGCCCTGGTTCTGGGCGATGCAAATCAGAACCTATGAAAAGCAAGATCGCAAACAATTCCCGAAACCTGGTCAGATCTTGTTTGTGGGCAGCTCCAGCATTCGCTACTGGAAAACGTTGAAGCAGGACATGGCACCACTCCCTGTTATCAACCGAGGCTTTGGAGGAGCCCACTTGTCCCATGTGAATCACTACGCCCAACGGATCGTGTTTCCTTACAAGCCCAAGATCATTGTGTTGTACGCCGGAGAGAACGACATCTCTCATGGGAAACCTGCCTCTCAGGTTCTTTCGGACCTCAAGGTATTTATCCAGAGCGTCGCAAAGAACCTGCCCAAGGTTCCCATCTACTACCTATCGATCAAACCCTCTGTCCTACGCTGGAAGACCTGGAAAACGATGCAAGCAGCCAACCAACAACTCAAGGCGTATGTGGTACAAACTCCAGGTGTGGAGTGGGTGGATGTTTCGTCCAGTATGTTTTTGCCCAACGGAAAGGTGCGGAAGGATCTCTTTGTATGGGATCGACTTCACATGAACGCCAAGGGATACAACCTCTGGACAACCGTCTTGAAACCTCGCTTGCTCAAGGCGTGGAAAACAACCTCTGCTTCGACAAAGCCAAGCCGGTAGCTCCACAAACAGAACAGCCCCCTCCAGACATTCCACACAAGAGTTTCAGCTCTACGACCGGATGTATGGCTACATCCATTCAGCCGCTTCCCCTCTCCCGGTAAGGTGTGTTCCCAAGAAAACGGTAACATTGCAACGTTGTTCCCTTGGGGGAACAGACGCTACTTCCCATCAAAGCCTGACTGGTGTTATCCTCTCAGCATCACGGAAGAAAACTTGATGTTCAAAAGAGGTCTCACTCTGGCAACGGATTTGCACAGAGAAGTTGTAAGCTGCAACGAGCGGCCGCTAGGATCTAGATCGGTGATGGACTGGAGGTGATGGGATGAGCGAACGAACTTTTGAATCAATTGCCCCTTGCGTGGATGCTATCGTAGAACGGGTGGGTAAGAAGCTGATTGTAGGGACACCTCTCGCAGTGGGGAAGCCCAACCAGTTGCTCAACGGTCTCTACCAGCGGGCCTGTAAGGATCCATCGATCGAGTTAACGATCGCGACAGCGTTGACCCTGCAGCGACCACAACCCAAGAGCGACCTGGAGCGTCGGTTCCTCGAGCCTTTCGCCGAGCGGCTCTTTGGTGACTATGTAGACCTCGACTACGAAGCGGATCGTGTAAAAGGAACATTGCCTTCCAATATCCGAGTGCTTGAGTTCTACTTTGCCCCAGCCAAGTACAAGGGAAACCCGACAGCCCAGCGAGATCATGTCTGCAGCAACTACACCCACGTTGTCCGCGACCTCCTCGATCGCGGCGTCAACGTCCTGGTACAACAAGTAGCGGAAGCAACCATCGAGGGGAAACGTCGGTTCAGCTTGAGCTGCAACCCCGATCTAACCGTCGATATGCTTGAGGCTTTTGAGGCTCAACCTGAGAAGCGAAAACAAGTCGTCTTTGTCGCGCAGGTGAACAATTCGTTGCCGTTTATGTACGGCGACGCTGAGGTGGATCCGGCTCGCTTTGACTTCGAGATCCACAACCCTGCGCTCAACTGCCAGTTGTTTGGTCCACCACGAATGGCGGTCTCAGACATTGAGCACATGATCGCACTCCATGTATCCACGCTCATCCGAGACGGCGGGGAGCTGCAAGTCGGCATTGGTTCACTTGGTGACGCGATCGTACACGCTCTGTTGCTGCGGCACCAACGGAACGATGAATACCAGCAAGCGATTGAAACGATGGGTTTGCCTGACCGCTACGGAGACTGGATTGACCGTTTGGGTGGAACGCAACCTTTTGAAGAAGGGTTGTTCGCAGGCAGTGAGATGATCGTGGAAGGTTTCCTTCATCTGCTCAAGAATGGAGTGATCAAACGGCGGGTTTACGACGACATCGCGCTGCAACGACTCCTAAATGCCGGCACCATCGATGAAAACGTATCACCAGCAACCCTCGATGCATTGCTAGAAACCTCGGCCGTTAAGAGGCATCTTGATGAAGCAGAGTTCCGCTATCTCAAGCATTTTGGGGTATTCGGCCCTGAGGTTAAGTTTGTGGATGGAGAGATTGTCACCCCGCAAGGCGAACGGCTCAAAGCCGACCTCCAAGACCCTGCGGTTCGTGAACAGCTTGACGCGACCTGTCTCGGCGAGCGGTTGCGACATGGCGCGGTGATGCACGGTGGGTTCTTCCTTGGCAGTCAGGATTTCTACCAGGGTCTTCGCGACCTCCCCGAAGAAGAGCGACGGCTGATCCAGATGCGCTCTGTCAACCGAATCAACCAACTCTACGGCCACGAAGCCCTCGACAGGCTACACCGCCGCGATGCTCGCTTCGTCAACACTTGCATGATGGTGACGGCCGCAGGAGCCGCGGTCTCGGATGGCTTGGAAGACGGCACAGTCATCAGCGGAGTTGGCGGACAGTATAACTTCGTCGCGATGGCCCAAGAGCTACCTGACGGACGGTCCATTCTCAACTTGCGAAGCACCCGGACCTCCAAAGGCAAGGTCCACTCCAACATCATCTGGAACTACGGGCACATCACGATTCCACGGCACCTGCGCGACATCTATGTGACGGAGTATGGTGTGGCTTTTGTTCGGGGAAAGACGGACGGAGAGATCATCGAGGAGCTTATCAAGATTACCGACTCACGCTTCCAAGACGACCTCGTCCAAAAAGCAAAGGCTGCAGGTAAGTTATCGGCAGACTATAAGGTGCCCGAGCAGTACCGCGCCAACCTCCCGCATGTTCTGCTGGAGCGTATGAAGCCCCTCAAGGAGCAAGGACTCTTCCCAGCCTTTCCTCTGGGTTGTGACTTCACCGAAGAAGAGCTGGCGTTGGGCAAAGCTCTCAAGGCTCTCAAAGCCCAAATGAGCACAACGTCTGGACGACTCAGCACCCTCTTTGGAGCCTTTGCCCCGCTCGGGGATACCGGTCCTTTTGCTCACCTGCTCAAGCGCATGGACCTGGAGAATCCGAAGAACTTCAAGGAGCGGCTCTACCGAAGGCTCCTGGTTGCCCAGCTACGGCGTTCCCAAGCCTAAGACGCCATCCTAAGCAGCGCTGGCCTTGGATTCTTCAATTTCCTTGTGGACCTCTGCCATATCGATATCTTTGACTTGCTCGATGATGTCCACAAGGACTTTCTCTGGCAGAGCGCCAGGCTGCATAAAGACAAGCACCTTCTCTCGAAACACCGCAAGCGAGGGGATGGAGCGAATTCCGAATTCTGCTGCAAGTTGCTGCTCAGCTTCGGTGTCAACCTTCGCAAACTTAATATCGGGGTACTTCTCGGAAGTCCGCTCAAAGATGGGCGCAAACATTTTGCAAGGTCCACACCAATCCGCATAAAAGTCAATCAACAGAATGTCATTGTTTTCCAAGGTCTCCATGAAGTTGTCATACGTTAAGGTTTGCGTGGCCATGGTATGTCTCCTTATCCAAAAGGCTTTGGCATCCGGCAAGTAAAAAACTGCTCGGCCAAAGCATCACAGTTTTCTCGAATCTGGACCTATAGAGCCACCGTCGAAAAAAAGGATGCAAACATGCTCCTCCTCACAAACAACGAAGGAAAACATTCGGCGCAATAAAAAAGTCGTTACTTGGAGTCCTCTCTCTCCTCCCATTTGTTGCTTCCATCTTTCTCCATTCCTATACTGCAAACGAAGATGCTGGGCATTGAAACATGAGTTGCCAACATCCAGTTTGCACAACATGGTCCTGTCGCTGGGCGTCTTCACAAGCTATCAAGTTTCCCAGATGCCTCTGAAACCTTGTTTGTTGCTTCTTTCTACATCCTCTCTTGTTGCATGAGTGAGTCCTATGACACGTCAGATTTGGTTAAGTTGTTTGTTCGTCAGCGTTGTTTTTCTTTTCAATCACTCCTGTGGCTCACAGCAAGGGGAAGAATCCAATCAGGAAAGTGTTGCTTCTTTGGATGCTTCGGCAAAGGAAGAGACCTCTCAAGAGTCCGCCACTGAAGCACCATCGCAAACCGAAGCAACGCAAGAGAGCACAACGTCGGAACCTATCGCTCAGCCCGATGTATCGACAGATGACCGGGTTGTTGCAGAAGAGACAACGACAGACACACCAGCCAACAAGTTAACGGTCGAGGAGGTATGCGGTCAGGTCGCGACGGCTCGGTGCAAACCCTTCTTTGGATGTTGCCAGGGCGTAACGTTACCGTTCACTGACTTGGCAGATTGTGTAAGCAAGTTGAAGCCTTCTTGCATTTCCAGCGCAGCCAAAGAAACACAGGCTCTCGCCACGGGTCACGCCTTGATCTCCGAAAAGCATCTCCAGGATTGTCTTGCAGCGTTTGCCAACGGAGAGAAACAATGCCGGAATGCAGATCCAGAGCTCTTGAAAGAGAGCTGTGCGTTAACGTACCAGGACAAAGCCGCTGTTGGAGAAGAATGTCTTGCAAAGCAAGCTCGTCTGGCTTGCGCCAATGGAGTCGGTCTTTGTGTCCAGGATGGTGGAAGCTCCATCACTTGCAAAGCCTTCGCGAAAGAAGGAGAAGAGTGCTCGGTCACTCCGTGTGTTTCGGGACTTCTGTGCATGCAGTCAAGCGGAGGAGCAAGCACGTGCAGCAAGCCTGGAGGGGAAGGAACAGCTTGCAGCGGGGATAGCTTCTGTCAGCCTCAACTCCGATGCTCCGATCAACAAAAATGTGTAGCTCCTCTGAAAGAAGGAGATAGCTGCCAACGTGCTGGACAATGTGATGACGCGCTTGCTTGCAACCTGGACGAAAAGAAGTGCGTCAAACGCGTCGCACAAGACCAATCCTGCATCGCCCACCCGCAATGCCAAAAAGGACTTCGTTGCTTGGGTCTCGCGCTGAAAGGGTCGTGTGTAAGCAAAGGCAAAGCAGGCGACAAGTGCGAGAACGCTCAGCAATGTGCAGAAGGTCTGACATGCGACACCAACAGCACAACCTGCAAAGAGCTGGCGAAGAAAGGGGAGTCATGTCTCTCTGGCAATGACTGCGGCAAAGGTCTCGGTTGCGATGGCCAAAACCAGGTCTGCGTGGAGCTTCCAACCGAAGGAAAGACTTGTCTTGTTGGAGTGAAGGAGTGCGCAGAAGGATTGTCATGCTATTCCACACAAAAAGGCCAAGGAGTATGCCAAAAACCAACGGCGGAAGGAACCAACTGTACCAAGGACACGAATTGCCAGAGCGGCCTTGGCTGCGCGGCTGGCAAGTGCACTAAGCCTCCAACCGCGGGGCAGAAGTGCCTGGACGGTCGGCTATGTCAGGGAAGCTACTGTGACTTCAAGACGGGTTTGTGCACCAGCTACCTTGCTTCAGGCTCACCTTGCCAAAGCACGGAAAGCTGTGGACCCAACCAAACGTGTGGACCCAACAACCCTCAAGACCCCAAATCTCTGGCCTGCATAACAATCCCCAAAGCTGGCGAAACATGTCTTGTCACCTGTGCCGATGGGCTATTCTGCAAGAGAGCCCTTCAGCCTGGAACGTGCAAGCCTGAGGTTTGCTCCCTCTAAAGTAACCATGTTTGACTTTCATGACGGCTTCGAATAGCGCAATCGTCAAGGGATTGACCGTAATAGGACCACCACACCAGGTTCGAACCCCTCTTAAGTGAGTTGCACAGTTCCTCAACATCTCTAGGAATGCGTTGCACAATTCTTCAACAATCGTTTTGTACGTTGCTTTTTGTAAGCAAGACAGAGTCGTAGAGAAGCTGTCTTTTCTGCGGTAGGTTCCGAACAAGACGAACCTGCCCGTTCACGTACATGACACATTGAGACTTACCAACCTCAATGAGTGAAACACGAGAATGCAGAGGTGGATGATGAACAAGCAACAACTTTGGATTGGCTTCGCATTGTTTGGTGTGATGATTGCTGTGGAGTTGTACTGGTCATGGAAGAAGCAGAAGAAGGTCTACAACGCCAAAGAAACAGCCTCCAATGTATTCATCATGGCGGGAATCATGATGCTGCGACCAATAAGCCTGGCCTGGAAATTTGCGGTGCTTGGCTTTGTCAGCCAGTTCAAGGTCACCACCATCCCCACCAATGTATGGACTGTGTTGTTAGCGGTTGTCGTGATTGATTTCCTCTACTACTGGCAACATCGGCTGTACCACGAGATCCGTCTGTTGTGGACGATCCACAACGTCCACCACTCCAGTCCATGGATGAACTTCACGACCTCGTTTCGATTGAACTGGTTGGGGCCCCTGGTATCACCGTTTTTCTTTGTTCCTGCCGTCTTGGTAGGCTTTAACATCAACGCCATCTTGTTGTTCTTCACACTCAACTTGTTCTACCAGTTCTTTTTGCACACAGAGTCGGTTGGCAAGCTTCCTTGGGTCGAAGGATGGCTGAACACACCCTCGGCTCACAGGGTACACCATGGCTCCAACCCCAAGTACATTGACAAAAACTATGGGGGTATCTTGATGGTCTGGGATCGACTCTTTGGAACCTACCAGGAAGAGGTGGAAGAGGTTCGATATGGCGTCACCACAGGCTTCATGGGCCACAACCCAATCAAAGTTATCTTTGGACCTTTGTACCACTACCTGCGTGGAGAGTTTGTTCGGGAGAAACACAACGTACCTGAAGCAGAACAGCCGACAGTTCCCGAGTCTTCAGAACCTGCGAAGAAAGCAAAGCCCACCACAAGCACACGACCACTCAAAGCATTTGGGTAACACCACACTCACGTAACATCTCGTTTGGGATAACCATTACGACTCTTTATCCTTCTTAAGGAGGTGGCTTTATATCCGGAAGCAGTTCGCGGCTCAAGCCGTTGATGAATCGTTACCTTTGTAAAGCAATAATCGGGAAAGTTCCAGGCTCCATGAAGTGAAAGACATAGACTTCACACTGAATTTGACTAAGAACTGCGCGAGGTACAAGAGGACAACCGTGCGTTGCATTGAGGCAACATCACTTCAAATGGTTGCTTTGAACAAGAATCATCAGAACTTCAGACTTGGCTACTTCAACGCTATTTTTGTGTGCTTTGAAAGAAGCGCCATGACCCACTGAGTCGTAATAGAGCAGGGTCTCGTCGCCAAATTGCTCAAGGACCCCCCCAAACATCGTAGTATCGATATATTCGACTAAACTTTCCTCCCCAAAAGTGAAAAAAAACGTTTGGCCTTGCCATAGAGACATCCATCCAAAAAATGGAAGAGGTGTAAGTGCAATAAAAAATCATGAAAGATATTTTTGCAGATTTAGGTAGTAAGCCATCTGAGAAGAAAATGCCGTGGCTGTTGAAAAAGGTCATTAGTTTTTTGCGCAATTGCGGCGAAAAACTGTCTCAATCATTGAGGAACAAAATTTAGCAGAAGTTAATGATTCCTGTACTGGTATCGTGGGGCTCTGTGGTATGTACCGTAGAAAGCTCCAATAAGATCTGTCTCCAGTTCTTTTCGTTGTTGTGGAGTTGTTTTTGTTGGAAGGCTTACAAAAGAGATACGACCATTCTCTGTATCCCAGTCCTTCTTGATATGTTCTTTGTATCTGTTTTGTAGAGAGTGTGACTCTCCAATGTAAATGACTTCATCATTTACTCTGTCGATGATCCTGTATATTCCAGATTGCTTCGGTATGGACGATACATCAACAGGATCCAGTGAGAATTCTTGAGACCATGAAAGACCCATCCAGGAATGATCGTCTGGTTCTCCCTGGCTTTGTAAGGCCGGCAAGGTCGTCCTGACTGTCTCGATAGTGGTCTTTCCACCCCGAAACCCAGTTTTTCGACCTTTTGATTTTACATATAGGGGGTGAAAGTGCCCATAGTTGCACAATGTTGAACATTCTGTATGAAGGCGATGTTGCCAAAGTAGAAAATCTTCAAATGCCTCACGATCAGCCTTCTCTTTTTCAACTGCTAGTACAGAGCATTCAAAGTGGTACTGCTCTTCCTGATACCATGCCCAGAGATTGGGAGCAGCTGTATGAGGGTCGTTGTATGGCATAACAGACCCATACAGATTCCTTCGAAGGTCATTAAGTCTTTCTCTTAGATTTCTGCCAGTCTGTCCGATGTAAAGAATCTGATGAAAACCATTTGCACGAATGCGATAGACTCCCGGACATGCTGGAAGTTGTCGAAAAACAGAATGCCTGGCCTCCAGAGGAATCCACTCTGACCAGTCCAGATCTAACCATTGTGTTGATAAAACATCATTCATTGACATGGCGTTCCGGTCAAAGCTCAGGTAGAGTTGAGGGTTACGAATGACTCGGTTAAGGCATCAAAAGAAGGCAACCTAACTTCTATTCAAAACAGAAACGTAGCGCCGTTCAAGGAGAATGTCAACGGCGAGAAATGGCAAAGAAGCTCAACTTCAGACAAGTACGTTCTTCCTGAAACGTTCAGTAGAAGGAGCCTAGTATGAATTGCCAAAGAGCGTACAGGGGAAAGCACCAAAGCATTTGGGTAACAAACCTGCAAAACAAACAAAGCCCCCAAGCGCTGGCCAAACCAACAACGACTCCATCCCACTCCCTCTCATCCTTACCCTGAACAGAACTGTTGGCTTGAAGCCACAGATCACCAAAAACCATTTCCCAAAAAAGACATACCATCATCTTGACGGTGTAACCCACCGTTACTATGCTCGCTGATGTATTCTCAAACATAGGATTGGATGCCCACTCCACTAATCCACAGCCCTTGAACCTGTATTGTCGTTCTTCGATGTCCTGTATGGGAAGTACCTATACAGAGACTGAGGTATTTGTGTTCATAACCCAACGCAACAATTTGTTGGTGGATCTTGGAGAAAAAAACGATGTATCGCTTGCTGTTTGTTTTGGTAGCTTTGTGTTTTTCTTTTCCGTTTTTAAACTGTGGGAACAATGGTGGAAACAGTACATTTGTGGAGCGGCTTTGCACCGCGCAATGCAAAAAGCTTGAAGAATGCAAAACCCTATCCGGCCAAAGCGTTGAAGATTGCGCGACAGCCTGCAAGAGTAGCGCCGCACAAGCCGTTTTCGTCAACTGCAATGTCACAGAAGTTCAGATCAACACCTGTATTTCAGCCATTGAAGGTTCATCCTGTCCATTTGCCATCCCCGCCGCTTGCAGTAGCCTCTGCACCAATGGAGAAGGACAAGCATCGGACGGCGGCAACACGACTGACGATAGCACCTCAGACAACGCCACCAACGATAGCTCTGGAGGAGCCTGTGGAGCTGTTCAAGGCGCTTGTGTGCAAAAGACATCTGAAGGAACACAATGCCAGGAGTATGCAGGACAACTTAGCGTTGCACTGACTGGCCTAAAAAAGAATTGCGAAGACGGCAAAGAAACCACCTGGACAGATGGCCCGACAACCTGCAAAGCCCTTGTTCCAGAGTTAAATTATGGCTGTGAGATCAAAACTCCTGCTGGCTGTGTGACAAGCTATGACACGCTAGACGCCCAGCAAAAAGCTGCTGCCTCGGATGGCTGCGTCCGTGGAGGTGGCACGGTGAAGAACCCCTAAACACCGAAACTTTCCACAACCTATCGTTTCCCCTTCTTGAGGTGAATTGTTTCGCCTCCCTCCCCAAGCCTTTCTCGCCTACACCTCAACCCGTTTGTAGCTTCCTTCCTGGGTCTTCCCGACAAGCATAAGCTATAAAATCAAACCAACTCAACTACTTCCTACAAAACCTTGACATATATCAAGTACAAAACTGACCACACACAGGGAGGAAGGGAGAGTATCGTTCTACATTAATAGGTTGTGAGTGTGGAATGGTGAGGCAACCAAAGCAGTCAAAGAGGGCTGCACCAAAGGTTGCAAGGAAGGAAAGGGGAACACAATGTCAAGAGCTACAATTTTTGCCATGTTGGTAGGAGGTTTGCTTCTTGGGGGAGCAGCCATCGTCGTTACACAATGTGGCAACCCAGACATGTTAGCCTACAACTACTGTGAAAAAGACAACGATTGTCCAACCACACACCAGTGCCTGGACCGTCTCTGTCGCGAGCGCTCGTTTGTGAAAAGCAATGCCACGCTTTTTGCTTCACAACCCAAAGGAGAACAAGACCAACTCTGTCCCAAAGGTGAGTGTCCTCACTCGTGCAAGTGTACTTCCGAAGCCAAGCCTGTTTGCGGTGTAGATGGAAAAACCTATGTCAACGCATGTGCAGCAGGTTGTGTAACTGTTAAGGTTGCCTGCCAAGGGGTTTGCCCTTGTCCAGAACGTGTACAACCCCCCACAATCCAGCCGAGCCTTTGCACCAAAGACAAATGTCCATCTTGTGTATGTGCAGGGGTTCATAAACCTGTCTGTGGCAAGGACGGAAACACATACACCAACGCTTGTATGGCTCAATGCAAGAAGGTATCCATCGCGTGCAACCAAGCATGTCCCTGCAAAGACAACTTGGTCGAGTGTCGAAGCGACCGAGACTGCTTGAGCGAAATGACCTGCGTCAATTGGAAGTGTACCCCTCAAGCCAAGTGTCTTTGCACTCTCGAAGCCAAGCCTGTTTGTGGCCTAGATGGGAAAACTTACAAGAACGCGTGCATTGCAACATGCAAGAACGTGTACGTCGGTTGCCAGGGACGATGCCCCTGCAAAACCAAATGCCTCTCGAACAAGCAATGCCAGAAAGGCTTCCAGTGTTTGAGCGGAGCTTGCGTTCCTTGTGTTTGCTCCAGACGCCTCGCGCCAGTCTGCGGTAGAGACGGCAAGACGTACCGCAATCCCTGTTACGCACGTTGCGCTCGAACGACAGCAGCCTGCAAAGGAACCTGTCCTTGCAAACGCCGCTGTCGCGTAGATCAACAATGCCCAAAAGGGTCCGTTTGTTTGGGACGGCGCTGTCAAAAGTGTGTATGTCCCCTGCTCTATGCGCCGCTGTGCGGGGCTGACGGCCAAACATATGTCAACGCTTGTTATGCCCGTTGCAACCACACTCAACCCCAGTGCAAAGGGTCTTGCCCTTGCCGTCCGACGTGCAAAACGAACGCGAACTGCAAGCCTGGCCTTCGTTGCAACTCAGGATATTGCGAACCCTGTCTTTGTCCGATGGATTTTAAGCCCGTTTGTGGAACCAACGGAAAGACCTACGCGAACGCCTGTCTGGCGCAATGCGATCGTGTGAACCCAAGCTGCCAGGGACAATGCCCCTGTAAGAAGCCCAAAGCCTGTGCGACGTCACAGGAATGCCAGCCAGGCTTTGCCTGCACACAGAACGAGTGTCGTCCGTGCATGTGCCCCTTGAACTATGAACCCGTTTGTGGTGCTGATGGCAAGACCTACACCAACGAATGCTTCGCCAAGTGTCATGGAGCGAAAGCAGCCTGCACAGGGACTTGCCCTTGCAAACAAACATGCAAAACCAGCAAGGACTGCCCCACCAACCAAGTATGTACAATGAACTTCTGTCAGGAAGGTTGCTCCTGCCCCGCCATTTGGGATCCCGTTTGCGGTGCTGATGGCCAAACCAAAGCCAACACGTGCGTTGCCTCCTGTCAACGTGTCGCGATCAAGTGCCATGGCAAGTGCCCTTGTCCCCCTTGGGTTAACGCAAAAACACAATAAGACCCTCACCTTAAGCACTTCAGATGCGGCAGCCTGCGCTCGTGATCACTTGATCTCCCCTTAGAGCACATTTCAACTTTCTTGACCCCTGCGAGGGGCATCTGCTGGCGGGGTCATCGTCATCTTCGCCCTGCGCTGCTGGTACGCCAGCCCGGTCGACACTACACAGCCCCGCCTTTGCTGCTCAGGCTTGCTTCCTTGACCGCGCTGTACACCTGACCCT
>SBHC01000003.1 GCA_006226375.1 Deltaproteobacteria bacterium
GCACGACATGGAAGTGTATTGCATTGAAGAAGCCTGTGTAGGTCGCGGAGACGCAGCCTGTCGCATGGTGGGACGGACCCGAGACGAGTGGGGAGACATCATCGAACCTCACCTCGTATACTACGAAAAAGACTGCCTCGACGAATCACTCAATGTCCTCCGAAAAGAGCTACAAAAGACAGAGGAAGCCCTCAACGCGAAGAAACAAAGGCTGGGCGAGATCGCAGACGATGATGTCGACGGTATCGTCGCTCGAAGTCGCAAGATGAAGCAGGTCTTAGAAGTCGCTCAGCGTGTCGCAGCCGTCGATTCTTCGGTGCTGTTGTTGGGAGAGACAGGCGTAGGAAAAGAGCGACTTGCTCGATTCATCCACACCCACTCCACCCGCGCAGCCGGCCCTTTTGTAGCGGTCAACTGCGGTGCCTTGCCAGAGGGGCTTTTGGAGAGTGAACTGTTTGGTTTTGTGAGGGGAGCCTTTACAGGTGCGGACCACGATCGTGCAGGGCTCTTTGAAGCAGCCCAAGGAGGCACTCTGTTCCTTGATGAAGTCGGTGAAGTGTCTCCGACATTGCAACTTCGGCTTCTCCGTGTGCTTCAAGAACGAAAAGTTCGGCGCTTGGGAGAAAATCGCGACCGCCCCGTCGACATTCGTTTGTTGGCAGCCACACACCGCTCGATCGAAGATGCAGTGGCCAGTGGCGACTTTCGGGAAGATCTTTACTACCGTCTGCGCGTCATTGAGATCCGGATTCCCCCTCTTCGCGAACGGCTCGACGATATCCTTCCGCTCGCTCGGGTTCAGCTCAAGGAGACAGCGTACCGCTTCCAGCGCGAGGTCTCTGACATCTCTCCTGCAGTCGCCCGGGTCCTCCTCCAACATCCATGGCCAGGAAACGTGCGCGAGCTCCACAACGCCATGGAACGAGCCGTTGTGTTTGCGGACGCTACGACGCTTCAGCCCAACGATTTACCACCCGAGGTCGCTTCACTATCAGTCTTGTCCGCAGCGCAGGAAGAAGAACCCATAGATTCTCAAGAGCCTCCAGAAGAGGCCCCCATCCTTCCCTTGGCCGAAGTCGAGCGAGAGCATATCCTCGCAGCTCTGGAGCAGACCAACGGGAACAAAACGGAGGCAGCACGCCAACTCAAAATCGGGGTGGCAACTCTCTTCCGCAAAATCAAAAAATACCAAGCGGAAGGACACCTCTCTGATAGCTAAAATTAAGCTATCAAACCTAGCTATTCCAGAGACTCCACATTCCTTTCTTTCAAGACAACGAGTGGAGTATGGGGACCTCCAAAGGGTCAGATCTCCTCGCCAAAATGATTCACTGAATTAATTCAGAAACACCCGTTAATAGGCCACTTTGGATCACGTTCTAGTATTATTTTGAAAGTGTGCTAGGCTTGTCACACTTTTTTTACATTTTCTGAAACTCTTCCTATGACAAGGCTTCCACCACTTATCCAAAAACGTAGCTTGACAAAGCTAAAGAAACTTGGTTGAGAGGCATGCGTGCTTTGCACAAAAAGGCAAGCTTTGGAGTGTGAGGCTCAAATACAACAGGAAACGACGATGGTGCAACTGCCAACCTACAAGACCAAAGAGCGCGTGAAGAACGAACCCCCCGAGAAGGTGGACATTGCCATCATTGGGACAGGACTGGGAGGCCTCACAGCGGGAGCCTTTCTGGCTCGGAACGGATGGCGTGTTGCTTGCTTTGACACCCATTATGTTGCCGGAGGATGCGCCACACAGTTTTCCCGAGGCAGCAGCAAAAACCGCTATATGTTTGATGTTGGGCTTCACTACATCGGAGATTGCCACGCAGAAGGTAAGATCCCAACCATTCTAAGGGGTCTGGGCATTGAGCAAGAGTTTGAGTCCATGGACGAAGATGGATTTGACACGCTTGTCTTTCCAGATTTTTCGTTCAAGACCCCAGCCAACCACGACCTGTACCGCGAACGCCTCGTCGAGCTTTTCCCCGAAGAGCGCAAAGGCATCGACAAGTACATGAAGTTCTTGCGCCAGGTCAACGGCGTGGCGACCAAGTCCGACCAAACCGAAGGCAAAGTTACACCCAGCATTGCCATGCATGTGTTGTTCAAGGGTTGGCAAGTTATTCGCTACCAACAGAGCACACTGAAAGCAGTCCTCGACAACTGCACCCAAAACCCGAAGCTGCGGGCCGTTCTGGCGGGCCCTCATGGCGACTATGCGTTGCCTCCCAGCCAGGTCAGCGCGATGTTACACGGCGGGTTGGTGAACCACTACCTTCGAGGAGCGTACTACCCCAAAGGTGGTGGCCAGATTATGTCCGACAAGATCGCCGATAGCATCGAAGCCAACGGCGGAAGCATCCACCTTCGTCGGTCCGTCAGTGAGATCCTTATAGAGAAGGGTCGCGCGGTCGGAGTTCGCACCCGCTCTCACCGCGGAGAAGAGCACGAAGTTCGCGCCGATATCGTGGTGTCGGGAGCCGACCTGATCCAAACCTGCAAACATCTGATTGGCCCAGACCATCTCCCCTCAGCCTGGAAAAGCAAGCTCCGCTCGTGGAAGATGTCGCACGCCCTCTTCATTATGTTTTTGGGTGTCAACACGGACCTTCGTCAGCACGGCATGAGCGCCACCAACTACTGGAAGTTCGACGACTATGACGTTGAGAACCTCTACAAGCGGCTGGAACGTGACAAGCTCGTCATTCCCAACTGTAGCTACACCACCAGCGCGTCCATGAAAGACCCCCACAATGCCAGCCACCATGCACCAGAAGGTCACCAAACCCTGGAGATCATGGCGATGGTGCAGGGGTCCAACGAGCTTTGGAACGTCACCGATGACGAGGTAGAGAGTTGGGCTTACCGTCACAAAGAGTCCTACCTCAAGCTCAAGTCACAGGTCGAAGACAAGCTGCTTGAACATCTGGATGAACAATTTCCTGGGGTACGCGAACACATCGTATTGAAGGAGTCCGCCACCCCAGTTAGTCATAGCCGTTATACCCAAGCTAGCGCAGGTACAAGCTATGGATTGGCCTCAACACCCGATCAATTTATGGCCAATCGCCCAGGGTATACGACTCCCATCAAAAACTTGTACCTGTGTGGAGTGAATTCTCGTGCAGGCCACGGTATTGTTGGCGCGATGAGCTCAGGACATGAGTCCGCAAGCACCATCGCGCGCGCGCTCAAACGACCTCTTCCCCCGATTTATACCTGAGGGTGAAGAGAGGTCAGCCCAAGCCAGCCAACAACCCCTACCTTCACGAACACTGAGCGATTTTCCCTCCACGTCTACGTTTACCTACAACTTGAGAACAAATGGAACTCCTGAAGCGGAGCACGCGACCGCTTTGCTTTGGGATGCGTGTACCCTTCAACGTCTTCGACAAGGGAGGCCCCATGCTTCATTATCGCGCAGACCTTCGCCCCCTCTTTTTCAACGCTTTGTACTTTGCGACTCTCGCCCTGGCCTGGTTCTTTACCCCGGCCTCTTGGATGTGGACAGCAACCCTTCTTGTGGTTCTCTTCATCACATCCTTCCAGGGAGCTGTACAAACTCACAACGCCATTCACCGGCCGATTTTTAAGATACGCTGGCTCAACAAGATCTACCAGGTTGTGCTAACGCTGGTGTACGGTCACCCGGTCAGTTCGTATGTTCCAGGCCATAACTTAAGCCATCACAAACACACCCAATCGCAAAGGGATGTGATGCGCACCTCCAAGGCCCAGTTTTCGTACAACCTGTTTAACTTTTTCTTCTTCATTCTTCTCGTAGCACCCGACATCATGCGCGCGGATGGAGCTTACGCCAAAGCCATGCGCGATCGTCATCCTCGATGGCACCGACAGCTACGAATGGAACAGATCATCCTATGGACCTTTAACATTGGACTTCTGTTACTCGACTGGCAGAAAGCCTTGGTCTATTGGTTTGTACCCCACTTCTTTGCGCAGTGGGGCATCATCACGACCAACCTGCTTCAACACGACGGCTGTGACGAGGACAGCGAATGGAACCACTCTCGCAACTTCGTCAGCCCTATTTTCAATTTCTTTGTGTTCAACAATGGGTTTCACACCATCCACCACATGCGCCCCGGCCTGCACTGGAGCCTGACCTCTGATGAGCACAAAAAAACAGTCTCTCCGCATATCCACAAGAAACTGGAGGAGCCCTCGCTCTTCGCTTTCATCTGGCGCTATTTTGTTCTCAACCGACGGGAACGCTACGACGGAACACCGTTCTCACCCAAGCCTGCAGGAAAGGACGAATCCTGGATCCCCACACCCCGGGAAACTCCGATGGATCTGGGAGCGGAAGCTCTTGAAGAAGCGACCCGCGAACTCGCCGAACAGGTCCGACTCAAAACCTCCTCCAAAGCTTCCTAAACAATCATTCTTTCTCTTACGCTTCCAACGCAGATAAAAGACCCATTTCCAACGTACGAGCTACGGCTCAAAATTTAAGATGGCAAACACGGCTGCTTTGGGTTGATGGTCTGTACCAAACAGCAAGGGATAGTTTTTTCGTCCGGCAACGGGGTGAGCGTTCAGCCACGTGGAATCGTCCGCAACACCCCACAACGTGACGGAGGTCATCTTTTTGCTTTGCTCTCGGAAGAGTTCAAACAAAGCCCCGTAACGATGTGCTTGTTCAACTTGAAGTTCCTTGGTAAAGACCCGCTCGGGCTGAGGAGAAAAGGACCCATCCATAGCGTAGTCGTGGTAAATGGAGACATCAAGCTCGCTGATTTTGACGCTGTATCCTGCTGCAACAATCGCATCGATAGCATGACGAATATCCCCAACGGCGGGCCAGGAAAGACTCCAATGCCCTTGCAAGCCCACCCCATCGACCTTGAGGCCTTTTTCTTCGTCGAGCCACTTCAACAACCGTAAGATTTTCTTGTACTTCGTTACAACGTTGTAGTCGTTGAGATACAGTTTACCTTTCGAGAAACCAGGGCGGATCGACTCCAAAACATCCTTCGTATACCGAAAGGCCCAATAGACGTACTCTCTTCCAGCGTCGTCATCACCACCAAAGTACGCGTGCCACCGAGAGCCTTCACTTTGGTCTCGAAACAGCTTCGAGGTGTCATCTGAGATGACTTCGTTCACAACGTCCCAGTTCTCCACAACATCAGCATACCGTCGCACTACAGCTTCGATATGCGTCTTCAGTCGCCTTCGTAAGGTTTGGATGGTGTCAGGCTGACCTGGAGTCAGCCCTTCGAACACCCAGCTTGGGGTCGAATGATGCCAAAGTAACGTATGACCCACCATTCGTTTTTTGTTTTGGCGTGCGTACTCCGCGACCCGATCGGCCTCACCAAAGGTAAACGTCCCCTCGGAAGCTTGCGTGTAAGACATCTTCATCGCATTTTCGCATGTGAGCTGGCTAAATTGCGTGGAAACAAGTGTCTCCACAGCCTTGAGTTGCCACGAAGAAACAGCGGCACCCACAGGAAAATACGGCGCATACGTCTGAGCAATGGGACGCTGGGTTGTATCCACCGGCGTGAGATCCGCGAGATACTGACAGCCTGCCACACCGCTGAACGCAGCAGCCAAACCCAAGACGAGAGCGAACCTTATGAATTGAGCCTTGCGACGTTGAGACATGTTGAGATTCCTACGAGGGGAGTCGGAATGAAAAAGGAGCTCAATCGACAGGAAGTTCGAGGGGTCAGAAACCTGAAGGGACGAGGTGGAGAGGTCGAAACTTAGGTATCCTTGAACTCAGTAACGAGCGCGCTGATGGTGTCTTTGGCATCGCCGAAGAGCATGCGTGTGTTTTCTCGCAGGAAGAGAGGATTCACCACACCAGAGAAGCCGCGACCTTTCCCTCGCTTGAGCGCGTATACAGTACGTGCCTCGTGAGCGCGAATGATCGGCATGCCGTAGAGAGGGCTACCTTCATCGTCGAGAGCGTCAGGGTTTACAACGTCGTTGGCGCCAATCACAATCGCGACATCGACCATCGGCATGTTGGGGTTCACGTCTTCCATCTCCACAAGCTGCTCGTAGGGAACATCAGCTTCTGCAAGAAGAACGTTCATGTGACCCGGCATACGTCCAGCCACAGGGTGGATGCAGTATTGCACCTCGGTTCCGTTTTCTTCCAACAACGTACCCAGTTCCTTCACAGCGTGCTGCGCTTGCGCCATTGCCATTCCGTATCCAGGAATCACCACTACGCTGCTGGCAGCTTCCAAGACGTAGTAAGCGTCTTCGATGGTGGCAGGCTTCATCTCACCTTCTTGCGTTCCGCTGCTCGACTCGGTCGCGCCAAAGCCGCTGAACAAGACGTTCCACAAGGTTCGGTTCATCGCCTTGCACATGATGATGGTGAGGATAAGACCGCTGGCACCGACCAAACAACCTGCAACAATCAGAACGTTGTTTTGAATCACAAAGCCCGCTGCCGAAGCCGCCAACCCAGACAAGCTGTTAAGCAAAGACACAACCACAGGCATGTCGCCGCCACCGATCGGCATAACACCGGTCCAGCCGAGGGCCAAGGAGGCAGCAGCCGCGAGAATCAGCAGCATCCATAGGAGGAACGGGTTCGACGGAAGCAAGACATACAACGCACCGGCAACCACCACACCACCAAACAGCGCGGCGTTGATTTTGTGTTGTCCTTCAAAGACCTTGGCCTTTCCGTCTAGCTTTCCGGATAGCTTGCCCCAAGCGTACACACTACCTGTGAACGTGACGGAACCAATCAACACCGTGATGATCAAGACCGCCTGGGTGAAGTTGTCGAGGGTTGTCGCACCCTTGGCATGCTCAGCAACACCCACCAGCATACTGGCCAGACCACCAGAGCCGTTAAACAGGGCGACAAGTTCCGGCATCTCCGTCATTTCGACGCGTTGTGCAGCCACAGCGCCAATCACGGCACCGAGCACCAAGCCACCCACAATCCAGGGCCAGCTGACAAAGACTTTGCCGTTCAACAACGTCGCGACCACCGCGAGAAGCATACCAATGGAGGAGATCAAGTTCCCCCGACGAGCGGTGTCGGCTGAGCCCAGCATCTTGATGCCGAAGATGAACAGAATCGCTGAGATGATATAGAAGAAATCAATCAATGCACTCATGGCTATTTCTTACCCTTCGAGCGAAACATGCCAAGCATGCGGTCCGTTACCAGATAGCCTCCCACCACATTGACAGTGGCGAAGACGAGGGCAAGAAAGCCAACAATCTGAGCGATCAGGCTGTTGTCAATCATGGTAGCCAAGATGGCCCCCACGATGGTGATGCCAGAGATCGCGTTGGATCCCGACATGAGGGGAGTATGCAGCTGCGATGGAACCTTTGAGATCAACTCAAAGCCCAAGAACGCTGCCAGCGTAAAGATGAACAAAAGGAGCATGATATTCATGAGGCAATCTCCTCAACGTTGCAGGGTCTTCTTGTAAGAAGCTCCGCAACTCTGGGTTACTGGCTTTTTTCGGTCGACTTCGAGAACTTGGGATGTACGATCGCGCCGTCGTGGGTCATCAAGCACCCTTCGATGATTTCATCCTCGCGCTTCAGCCCAAAGACCTTCTCTTCGCTGTCCCAGAAGTGCTCCAGGAAGTTAGCGAGGTTGGCTGCGTACATTTGGGACGCGTGCTTGGGAACGTGAAGTTCAAGCTTGCCCAAACCAATGATGCGGACACCGTTGGAAGTGATGACTTCCTCATCGAGCTTTGTGCCAGCAACGTTCCCGCCGGTCTCGGCAGCCAGGTCCACAACAATGCTCCCTGACGCCATACCCGCGACCATATCTTCTGTGACAATCTGAGGAGCTTTCCGCCCGAACAATTTGGCAGTGGTAATCACAATGTCCGACTGGGCGCACACTTTTGCCATGCCTTGTCGTTGTTTTTCCAGCTGCTCTGCGGTGAGTTCCTTGGCATAGCCCTGGTCGGTTTGCCCGGTCTCACCCAGATCAATCTTGACAAACTTTGCGCCCAACGATTTGACTTGCTCTTCCACCACAGGGCGGGTGTCAAAGGCTTGCACCCTGGCTCCCAAACGACGGGCCGTTGCGATCGCCTGCAACCCGGCAACCCCAACGCCAATCACGAACACTTTGGCTGGAGCAAGGGTTCCCGCAGGGGTCATCATCATCGGCAAGATCTTGTTCAACCGCTCGGTCGCAAGCACCACGCTGTAATAACCAGCGAGGTTCGCTTGGGAGCTCAACACGTCCATCTTTTGGGCGATGGTGGTTCGCGGCATCATATCGAGGCTGAATGCGCTAATGTTTGCCTTCGCAGCAGCTTCTACCAGCGCCCCTTCGATGAAGGGGTTCAACACCCCCACAAACATCGAGCCGGGCTTTTGGCCTGACAACAACGCTGGGGTCGTGGTTCCAACCTCCAAGACAATGTCAGCCTCGCCTCGCTTGCTGTCGTCGGGAACAAGAGTGACGCCAACGTCTTTGTATTCTTGATCGCTGTAGCCACTCAGTTCACCGAGGCCCGCTTGCGCAACCACCTCGGCACCAAGGCCGACCAGCTTCTTGGCTGAAGCAGGAGTTAACGCCGTCCGCGTCTCTCCGTTTTGTTGGGATTTGGGAGCATAGATAAGCATAATCCACTTACTCTTCGTTGGGGGTGAAGATGGTAGGTTCTCCCTGTGTGAGAGAACACAACTCCATGGGGGTCGCAAACATAGATGGGCGCGCGTGGTGAAACATCCCGGAGCCGAGGGACTTTACCACAACCGATGAGCTTCCCCAAAGGATTGTGATGTGGGTTCCTCTTCTTCAGTGCGCCATTCGCACTACTTTCTTCAACTTTCTCTTGTTGAACAAGCAGAAAGCAGAGCTTCATTGTGCTCTTCCACAAAGAAGCTTACGCGAAACACCACTCTTTTTCTATCTTATTCCCAGACCTTCCCACAACGAAACTCAGTAAATGAGACCCAAGGCAAACACGTCGTAGTCTCCACGGCTTGGATAATCCACACCTTGCCACTCCAGGCTTCGCGCGTAACGCCCAACAACGAAGAGGTAGTCGCCCCCCACAGCGATGTCACGAGCTTCGACGGTGTTTCCTTCGATGGCGAAGGCCTTGCTCCAGGCTCCTTGTACCGTCAGCACCGCAATCACAGAGGCGACGCTGCGGTCTGTTTTCAGCTTGAGGGTAGACCCCAGCTCCAGCGTTCCCCGGGGAAAGCTTCCCACCGCGTAGAGGCCTCCTCCTTTTCGCAGCGCAAGGCTCAGAGAGCGAGACTCATACAAGCTGCGCGTCAGCCCTTCCACCTGCTGCACCCAACCCAACGACGCGGGCTGGGCTGCCCCTTTCTCCTGAACCTCCCACACAAACGTTCGCTGAAGCGCATTGCTCTGAGGATAGACTTGGCCTTTGATGGTGACTGGTCCAGGAGCGTCTGCGCTGATGTAGATCTTCTGGTTGGCTGTATCAGCCACCATATCGACAGGAACCATGCCATCGCTGGAAGCCAGACTTTGGATTCGCAGCAAGGCACCTTTGTCATCCAACACGAGCAGATGAGTCCCAGGAGGAGCAAACGACGAACCTTGGGTCCAGGATGGAAGCATCGGTGAGGCCTGCAGCTGCGTACCGACAAGAACATACAAGGCGTTCCCCAGGTTCACGATTTTCGGTGCCATGCGTTCTTCACCACCGATGGCTCCCACGGCGTTGCCTTTGAGCCACGTGGGCTTGCCGGAGCTGGCCTGGACCCTCGCCACAAACAAGCGGTTGGTGTTGAGTCCTTTGGGCGTCAACTCCATGCCTTCCCAGTTGAGAGACTCCTGGCAGTGGCCGGCAAGGTAGATGTCGCCTCCCGGCCCCAGCAGCATAGAGTCTGATTCAATCCAGCCTGCCGTGTTCATCGCCACAGACCGCCACAGCAAGGCTCCCTTTGCATCGTACTTTGCGAGCAACAGTTGACTCTTACCAGCGCCCACCATGGTCAGAGTGTTCGACAAGGCGATCGAGCCACGAAACAACGCCAACACATACAGGTTGTCCTTCGCGTCAGCCAACACGGCTCGCATGCCTAAGCGAGAGTCGTCGCCGACAGCCGTCATGGTCACCACCCGCTCCACCGAACCACGATGGTCCACGGCCGCCACAGTGAGGTGCTTGTCTTGTGTGTTAAAGGTGCCAAAGGAAGCGTTGGTTTCAAACGAGCCGCCGATGTACACACCACCATCGGGTCGCGTGGTGATGGTCATACCAAAGTCGTTGCGGTTGCTCCCCGCTGTCAAAAACCAGGGCTGCGCAGGCAGGCGATTCTCTGGCTGTGGAAGCTCAGGTCCCACTGTTGGATCTGGGTTGCTCGCATCAGAGATGTTGGCATCAGGAGAAGAGGAAGGCTCTGTGTTGTTGGCCTCTTGGGAGGAGGTCGTGTCTGTACCAGTAGAGGGTTCGACCTGGTTTGAATCGTTGGGCGTTTCTGCTCCTGCAGAGTTGGAACGATCCGCCCCACCCTGCCCATCCGCAAGGATGCCTTCAGCGTCACGACCCACGCCGCCACAGTCACAGCGTTGGAGCCCGAACGAGGTCACGACCAGAAGCACCCAGCCCAAGACAAACATTCCACGATGCCACACAGAAAGACTCCTTTCCATTCGATGATTTCAGGTTTGCCAACACATTCCAACCCATGCAGAGTTTTGGCACCCATCCTTTCCTTCACAGTACCATACCGCCTTATAACGAATGGAAAGGTATACATCATGCAGATTTTCCTGCGAGGTGAAGAACAAGACAAAAGCCTTTCCTCGTTTCATTCCTGATGGAGAAAGTGATTCACTTTTTTTGAAAAAGTTGAATCCCATTCCTTTTCTTCTCGCACTAAGCCCAGAGAAAAAACGAGGAGACCATTTGCAAGGCTGAAAAGGTCAGGCTCCCGTATTCTCGAGACTCACAAAAGACAGGCAAGACGAGAGATGAACCAAAAGGCGCTGTTGGAGGATGCATTGCGAGGAAAGCGGGCGGCATGTGACCGGCTCGCCAGGATGTACATCCCCATCACCTTTCGGTACTTTCGACAAGCATGGCGTGTCACCCAGAGTGAAGCCGAAGAGTTAACGCAAGAAACCTTTGCAGAAGCCTGGAGCTCTCTCAAGTACTGTCGTGGCACGCAGGTGAAAGCCTGGTTTCTTACCATCGCCCGACGGGTCGCATGGAAAAAATTTAAGACACAAGCACCCAAGGCCTTTGTGAGCAAAGACTCTGAAGAGGACGACCCCATCGCCGAATTGCCCTCCACACAAGCCAGCCAGGAAGAGTTGGTGTTGATGAAGGCACAGTTTGAGCAGCTCCGCGAATTGTTCGTCCACCTTCGACCTGAATTTCGTGAGGTTCTCTACCTCTACTACCTGGAAGAGCTCACGGTCGAGGAGCTGGCACACAGCCTGGAAGTTCCAATGGGAACAGCAAAAACGTGGCTGCAGCGAGCCAGAGCGAATCTCAAGCAAGAATGGTATTCGGCGCAAAAAAGCACGGTAAACGGAAGACGATAGACACGGTGAGGACGTAACGATGAACCAAGACAAGCCAAGGCAGGCACCGAACGACGAGTTTGATCGCACGCTTCATGCCTACTTTCAGCACGAAAGAGAAGCCGAAGACATTCCCTTGGAGCGGATGTTAAGCTCCATCCAAAAGAGCTATCCACCTCCACAAACCAAATCTTCGGCCTGGAAAGCTTGGTGGACCTGGACAGGGATGTCTTTGTTTGCTGCGACAGCTGCGGTTTTGTTTTGGATCAACCCGTCCAACAGCGAGTTGAACCACAACCACCAAGACCACGCCACGACCTTACCTCGACAGCGTCACCTCATCACACGAGGGAGCGAAAAGCCAGCACTGCTCGTCTATTTGGAGCGCGACAAAAAGGTCAAGCAGATCCACTCGCATACACTCGTCAAACAAGGAGACCATCTCCAACTTGTCAGCCAGTGGTCGGAAGGTGGCTATCTCTACGTACTTCACAGCACAACAACCACACCCCAAACTCCGGTTTATCCGTCAGAACAGAACAAACCAAGCATTCGAGTGCAAGCCGGAAGCTCGGTCCAACTTCCAGGCAGCTTGGAAGTCACAGGATCCTCGCAAAAACCCGAAACGTTGTGGGCTTGCTTCTCCAAGAAACCCTTGCGCTACAAGGCTGTGCTGCAACAGATCCAACATCCATCCAAGGTTGCAGACCCAGAGAAACCGTGTATAGTAATACAAACGTTCCGCCTCCTTCGAACACAACACACCAAGCCCCAATGATTCATTGCATCATGAAAAGCACAAGAAAAAACCACATCATGAACATCGCTGGCTTGGCGGTGTTTGCCGTCGTTGCGATGGGACTTTTTTCCAGGCCGGTAGAGGCTGCGCGAAAAGTTCATCGTGTTGCACTTCTGTTTTCGCACAACTACTCTGGAGGTCGGGCCAAAACGCTGAGGTATGCGGTCTCAGACGCCAAGAAGTTCCGCTCTGTGTTGTTCCAGGTCGCCGGTCATCAACCCCACCATACCTACTTGGTCGCCAATCGCAACGCTGATGCCGTACGCCGGGCCTTTCAAAAGGTGAAGCAAGCCATTGCAAACCTCAAGAAACAGCACAGTCCCCACACCAAAATCATGTTGGTGGTCTACTACTCAGGTCATGCTCGCGACGGCAAGTTTTTTCTCGGCTCTACCGACTTGTCCTTCCGAGAGTTGCGTGAGTTTCTAAAGACATCGGGAGCCTCTTTGCGTATGGCGTTCCTCGACACCTGTGGCTCAGGACGCTTTCTTCAAACACGTGGATTGGCTCGTCGCAAACGTAATTTCCGCATCCCCATGTTAAACTCTCACACCGCAGAGGGAGAGGCTGTCATCACTTCGACAGGCGACCGAGAGAACGCCTACGAGGATCTCAAATTGAGAGGCGGCATCTTCACTCACTACATGGTGACTGGGTTACGAGGGGCTGCCGACCGCGACAAAGACGGACGCGTTACGCTCAATGAGCTGTATGCCTTCACCTACAACTGGACCCTCAATCGTACAGTGTTTGCCCGGTCGGGCCCACAAAAGCCCCACTTTCAAACCAACCTAAAAGGGGCCGGTCAAGTGGTCCTTAGCAGCACACAGCGTTCGACAACGAAGCTTGTGCTGCATCGTAGGTTAAAGGGGCAATTTTTCCTTTGGAAAGGTGAAAAGATGCTGTACGCCGGGTTCTACAAAGCTCCCGGTCAGAAGATGCGGCTGGCTGTGGCTCCTGGAACCTACAAGATCCAATGGCGCGAGAACAAACACGTCTATACCTCTCGTGTGTCGCTACGCTCCAAGCATGTAATGTACCTGGGTCTGCGCTCCAAACGTTTGGCCTTCTCTCAACGAAGTCTGGCCTCCCGAGGTGTCGCAACAACCATCGACGAACCACCAGTATCCACCTGGAAGGTGCTGCCCAACCGAACGCCACCGTCGGCCTGGAGTGTGTTTGTTCAGGGCAGCGCGAGCAACGCAGCGTTTGTCCAGGGGACCTTGTTTGGTGGAGCCGCTGTTGGGATTCGTCACCGGTACGGAGCCCTGCGGCTTGGCCTTCGAGGAACCTCTGTTCCCCGCGTGGAGACGAACGTCCCTCAACTCAACCTCTCCCTTCGAGCAGAAGCAGGTTATCCCATTGCCTACAAGCAGTTTTATCTGTTCCTGGGTGGATACGCTGGGGCTGGCTTGCTCTTCCAAAACATCGGCGTCTCTCCACAGACAGGATTGTTGCTTCACGCAGGGGGACTCATCACGCCAGGTTTTTGGCTCAACCAGCATTGGGCCATTGCGTTGCCTGTGAACGTTGGAATCACCGCTGGAGCCTTTGGGTTTGAATTCCTCGCCTATCCAGACGTTGGCGGCGCGCTGGAACTTCGGTATCGTTTCTAACCAAAGGGTTATTTCATAAGAGGGTTATGATGCAGGGCTGGATCAAAGAATGGGTGTGGAGAGCGCTCCTGTTCATCGGTGTAGGAGGCTTGGGCTTCCTTGGCTGTCAACTTCAAGGCCCGGAGTGCATCCAATCCTCAGACTGCCCCTCTCAACAGCAATGTTTGTACGGCTGGTGCCGACCACAACAGACATCTTTCTGCCAACCTCCGCAGTCCTGCCAGGAAAACCCAACAGAGACTTCTCCCTCTGAACCCCATATCACAGACAGTTCAGAGCCTGTTTCCGATACCAACACGCCTTCGGATGGAGGAGGCGAACAACCAACCCTTCCAGAAATGCACCCTGACGCTGGCGAACCTACCACTCCTCCTGATGCAAGCGAACCACCCCAACCGGACACCAACGAGACCACACCAGAAGCAGGACCTGAAATGCAACCGGAGCCCGCTCCTGAAACTGTTCCAGAGACAACTCCCTGCCCAAAGACTTGGCTCCGAACGTACGGCAACCAACATCCCCAGGAGGTACGAGCGACAGCGGTGGATCCTCAAGGAAATGTGTGGGTGGGTGGCCGCGATGAAGATAGCTTCCTTCTCCATAGGTATGACCCTTGTGGAAAGCGACAGTGGCAGCTTCCTATGAAAGGAGTAGATCGCGCGATTGTAAGAGCTCTGGTGGTTCCCTCTGTGTCCAACGTATTGTTTGCCGGAAACATAAAACCTCCTGGATACCTGGACGGATTCAAGATACCCAGAGGATATCCTTCTGATGCATCGGCCATCGTAGTTGGACAAACCAACCAGACGACCAACAAGCTGGATTGGCTTAATGGTTGGGGGGGTGAAGGAGGCGCTGACCTTGTCCAAGACCTTGTCACAGATTCCTCAGGCTCGCTCTACATCACAGGCCAATTTCGTGGGAAGGCTAATTTTGGAACCCTCACAGCCACCGGCACAGGCGTCAAACCTGCCTTTGTCGCCAAGCTCAACGCCCAGGGCAAGTTTCAGTGGGTCACAGTCTTTAACGGAGAAGCTCCTATCCAAGATTCTTACTACAACAGCGCATTCGGCAGACGCATCGCAGCTGATGGTTCCGGTAACCTCTATGTTGTAGGGCAATTCAGGCTATCCTTATCCTTTGGCACCACGACATTCACCAGTAACAGCCGAGGAGATCACGCGTTTGTTACCAAACTAGATGCCAACGGAAAGGTTTTGTGGGCTCGACAATGGGAACGACGCGGCAGTGGACAGAACGATGCCTTCGATGTCAAGCTTGATAGCTCTGGGAACCCCTATGTTCTTGGTTTTTTCAACTCCACGATCGTGGTAGGAACGACGACCCTCAACAACCATAGCAAAAACGACATTCTCGTCGTGAAGTACGACCCCCAAGGCAATGTTCTTCAGACACACACGCTGGGTGGAGGAGGTGAAGATTTCGGTCATGCCCTCGCTCTCGACTCCAACAACAACATCTACATCGCTGGTCGTGTGGGTTCAGCCGTTACATTTGGAACCACAACAATAACGACAGCGGGGAGGGACTCGTTGTTTGTCGCCAAGCTCAACAGCCAAGGCATACTGCAGTGGTCCTATTCAGGAGGTGCTGGAGAAAAGAACCAGATTCATCGGATCAATCTGGGTCCAGCCGATACCTTGTACGTGGCTGGAGAGTTTCGGGATACAATGGTGTGGGGCAATCAAACCTATAGATCTCATGGAGACATCGATCTCTTTGTTGCCAGACTTCCCCGAACACAAGCTCCCTGTGCAACCTGTCTGACCAACCCTTGCAACACAGCGAAATGCCAGGCATCCAACCTTGTATCTGCAGGAAAGACCCATATCTGTGGGCAGTTGGGAGGCACCATGAAATGCTGGGGACAAAACGCTCATGGAAAGCTAGGGTTTGGCGGCGAGACCCCCAACCCAACGCCCATCAACGTCAAGCTACGACCAGGAACAAGCTACGCCAGACAAATTGCAGTGGGCTTCAACTTTACCTGCGCCATCTTCGACGACCAACGAGCCTATTGCTGGGGGGACAATACCTATGGAACCTTGGGCAACGGCTCCACTGGCAAACAAACCACACCTGCACCGGTCCTCCCACCCACAGGCACAGCATTCGCCAAAACAATCGCATCAGGAAGCCAACACGCTTGTGCCGTCTTTGACGACAACCAAACCTACTGCTGGGGAGGCCAAGGTGGTGGTAGGCTTGGAAACAACAGCACCAGCAAGGCCGTTCGAAGACAGCCAACACAGGTGCAGTTTCCTTCCACGTTACCGCAAACAGTATTCACCCAATCTCTTGCCCTCAGTCCAGAGCACTCTTGCGCGCTGATGACCGACGGAAGCGTCTATTGTTGGGGAAAGAACACGTCAGGCCAACTGGGAGATGGCACCAACCAACTTCAGCCAACCCCCGTCAAGGTTGCTCTCCCACAAGGAACAACCGCCGTTAATCTTACAGTAGGACACGATCACACATGCGCCATACTGAGCGATCGCAACGCCTATTGTTGGGGTAACAACGCCTCGGATCAGCTGGGAGATGGGACTGGGCTCAACAGCAACAAGCCCGTGAAAGTAAAACTACCGACGGGCCGATACGCCAAAGCGATCGCAGCAGGAGAGTCGCACACTTGCGCCATTTTGGATGACTACAAGATCCACTGTTGGGGCCTCAACAACAACGGTCAACTCGGTGATGGTACAACAACCAAGCGTTTGGCTCCCATGCCTATCATTATTCCACAGGGCAGAAGCTTTGCCACACAGCTCACAGCCAATCACGACATCACCTGTGCCATCTTTGACCGAGAGCACCTCTACTGCTGGGGGTTTCACGTCAAATACAGCAGCACAACCTCTGCCTCCACGAGCAAAACCCCCACACCCACTCTGGTCACATTCTAACGAACATGTGATAGTACAGACATCGAACCGCTTCCGTTCAACGAACTTTGCTCGTGAAAAAAACGATGTTTCGAACTCGTATGTTGGGTAGCGTTCCAGTCGAAGCCGCTCGCTTCTTAATGAAAGTAGCTATTCATGGCCAAAGCGCGACGAAAGAAAAAGATCAAGCTCCATGACCTCGCATCCGAGCCAGGGACAGAAGCGATGGAGGACTTTCTCTCCACAGAGCCGGAGTCGTACAAGCTAGACAGCCTCGCCCAAGATATCTGTCGCCAAGGCCGGATGGATCTACTGGAGCTGTACATTGCCTACCCCCACCATTCGCTCTTTGGGCTGATGGCAGGATTGGGACAGGCCGCCTGGCACAACCAAATCGATATCATTCGTCGTATCCTCGCGACAGACTATGACCCACTTGAAGACCTGAAGCTCAACAACCAACATTTCCGTTCTGCGTTGGAGCAGGCCGCTATTCAAGGCAACGACGAATGTTTGCAGCTTCTTCTTAACGCAGGCTCAGACCCGAACTATGCTCCTGACGACAGCGAATACAAAAGCTGCGACATCACTGGACAAGATGGAAAAACCCCGCTGCTGCAAGCCATTCGCTCCGGGAAGTGTTCGACGGTCCAGCTCTTGGTAGAGGCTGGAGCCGAAGTCAACCGAAAAACACAAGCTCACCGCAGGCCCCTCGCCGTGGCAGAAGACCTCCAACACGACGACATAGTTGCCTACCTCAAGGAGCAAGGGGCCGAACACATCCAGCCTTCGGAGCTTGATCTGGAACAGGCCGCTTCACGTGGGTTTGCAGAGCGGGTGGATGAACTCTTGCAAGAGAACCCACCGGACGAATACGACAGTCGAATGCTTGCACGTACAGCCAGCCGCGAAGGTCACTTGGACGTACTCAAGCTTCTGTTTAAGTACGAAGCCACCGACGAAGCCAGAAACATCGCGCTGGAGTATGTGCAACTGTACGATCACTACAACTTAGTGGAGCCTCTCCTTGCCTTGGGTGCTCCCGTCGATCCACCTGGAAGCACGACAGGACAAACCCCTCTCTGGTTGGCTGTTACCCACGAGCGCTACGACGTCGCAAAGCGCTACCTTAAGCTCGGAGCCGACCCCAACCGGGCCCAGCAAGTGGACGGAAACACCGCCTTAATCACAGCGTCTCGGTCGGACAATGCAGAGATAGTTCGCATGTTGCTGGAAGCAGGCGCCAACCCACACACCAAGAATGAGTACGGGGACACCGCGCTAAGCGAAGCCCAAAAGTACGGTACCCCTGAGATTGTCGCGTTGTTGGAGGCTGCAGGAGCGACAGTCCGAACCCCTCAACAGATCAAGGCGGCGGTGAAGCGCAGGATGAAAAAGTTCGCTCACCCATCCTGGCGACCCAAACCCGGCAAAAGCCACAGCTCTGACCCAACAGCCCTGGGCTGGGATTGGTTTGGAGGTTGGCCCATGTTGCTCCCAACCGACACATGGCCACAGTGCTCTTCTTGCCGCAACTCCCTTAGCTTTGCGGTGCAACTCAAGCTCGAAAACTTACCCAATCCACACCCTCTTTGTGGAGAAGGCTTGGTCCAATTCTTCTTCTGCACAGAGTGCGTTGATGATGTCATGCTTCGATGCCTCAACGCCTCCGATGAATGGCTTGTCCATGGACAAAGCAAGGCTCCTGATGATGTGGAGACGTTCCGGATGCAGCGCATCGCTGGTTGGTACAAAAAAACACTCGACTTTCCCTACAACGAACCGGACAACAAAGCGATTGTCGAGGCCAAAAGCGCGCTGGCGCCGGAGGAAGAGAATCTGCTGTGGAAGATGAACCTGAGCGGAGACAAGTTGGGCGGTTACCCCTGCTGGATTCAACACAACGAATACCCCCATTGCTCGGACTGTTCGGAGAGGATGGAGCTTCTCTTGCAGATCGACAGCCACGACAACCTTCGCTACACTTGGGGCGACAACGGCGCTGCCTGGATCTTTCAATGCGTCGAACATCGAGAACGGCTCGCGTTTGTATGGCAATGTTCCTGATAGACAGAATCGGCGAAGAACCCACATTCTTGACCCTTCTCTCCCTATCCTCTACAAACAAAACGCTGGACGTTGAGGGACTTGACACCCACTCCACCAGACATGCGAAATGGGTGCTGAAAACGAGGCTGCGCCGGCCCCATAACTCCTCATAGAACGTCGCACCTGGGGAGCACACCCTTCACATTTCCTCCATTCTCTTGCACGAAGATCCTGGCTTTTGCTGAAAGCGAATGAAGCCCGACCCGAACTGTGAACCGATTTCACAAAGACTCTCCAAAATGATGAAATCTCTGTGACACCCCAAGATGGTTTGAAACGCAACAATCCAGAGCAGATAGCACACATCGACGTTCCAGTTCGCTGGAGCCACTAATGTTTTTGACGGCGGCATGCGGTTGACGAGGATAGTGGGTTGTGGGATACCTAGAACGCTTCAGACGGCTTTCGTTTTGCAGTTCAGAAGCACCGTATTCTCTGCCATCTACGGTCAGAATGCACCAACCTACGAGCATGTTCCACAAGATGAGTCTGCTCCTTGCGAGGTTCACAGCCGTTGGGAGTGCTCTTGTTCACAGAAGAGATTTGGATGAAGGAAGCCGATCGTTCGACAGATTCCACAGTACCAGGAGGGTACAAGCTGGATCTCTCGCAGCCAGAGATGCTTTCCAGAGACGATGAGACCCTGAACGACGACAACAACTCCCACGGTTATCGTCCAGGCACTGTAGCCTCCATGGACTCCTTGGAAGGCGGCATCCACCTGATGGACTTGTCGTCGGCCGCGATAGAAAACCGTTCGACCTGGATCGACGGCGCCTCGCTGTTGTCAGGCCGCACCCTGGATCACCAGGACTCCGTTGCTGAACAGCCTTGTCGCCATTGCTTTCGTGAGCAACCCATCAACCGGCGCATCTGCCAGAACTGCAAAGGCTTGTTGCAAGCGTCGTCGCCCGATGATCCGCTTGTCAACGTAGTGCTGGGCGAACGATTTCGAGTCAACGCCTACCTCCACAGCGGAATTGGCTTTGACACCTTTCACGCCACAGACTTGCAGCACCAACAATCCGTGTTGTTGCGCTTGTATCCGCTGGGCAATCGCTCCCCCCAAACCATGTTTCAATTTCAATCCTGGGGAGAAGCCTGCAAAAACTTCCAGCACCCGGCCTTGACCCCGATGGTTGAGGTCGACATTGACCCACAATGGGGCGGGATGTGGGTCGAAGACATCTCCACAGGTGATTCGCTCTTTGACTTCATCGAGCGACAGAAACTTTTGTTTTTGGACCACCTCCTCCCGATGTTTCGACGTTTGGTGGAAGTTCTCGCCAACATCCACCGCCAAGGGCTTGTTCATGGACACCTTCACATGGGAGGTTTGCGACTCTCTGAGCACCCCAAGCAAGCTCTCTCTGACTGGACCTTGATCGGTTGCTCTGCCCACTCCATGTTGCCGTTGGAGCAGGCTTTGGAACGACTAAGTCACTCCACACCAGGCTCCGTTCTGCCCTTCTTTCCGGAGATGGCCCAACCCATGAACAGCCTGGGTCCTGAAACGGATGTGTATCGATTGGGAGCCCTCCTGTTCGAGCTCGTGACCAGCCAACCTCTGTTCGTCGGCGAGTCCATGCTTCACATCTACCAGCAGCACCGCGATCGTGTCGCGCCTACCTTGTTGATGGCTCGCCCCGACATCCCTGCACCTCCAGGATTGCAAGACCTCCTCGCCAAAAGCCTCGCCAAGCATCCACAGCAGCGTCACAGCAGCGTAGAAGCCTGGCTCGCTGAGCTGACAGAGGTGATCCAAAACTCCAACAATGTGTTGCTTCCCAAAGATGTGTTTCAACCCAAGTCCACACCGATGAGCCAACATTTGCGGGACGCTTCCAACGAGTTGTTGGCAGGCTGCCACCGCCCAACCTTCCGAGAGCCTGTACCTCAGACATGGATGCTGCACCACCTGTCTTCGGCCCTTCGACTTCCCAACCTCCAGCAGCTTCCGAAGGTTGAGCGCGTGATGGAGTCCTTTGCGATGCGACCGTCCCATGCGCAAGCACCAGGACCCAACGCTCCAGAGAGCTTTGACTCCCTCTCGTCCCTTCCTTCCTTGGGTTACAGCCAAGACGGCTCAGGAGATTCGTTCGTCGCAGCCGGAGGTCACTTAAGCCAGCAGCCACCGGCACAACAGGTCTACCGCAGAGATGTCCCACCGGGAGCGTTGCCGCCCAACAGCCCCTCCGGTTATGGACATGCGTTTCAGACGCCTTCTGACTATGGACACGTTCTTCAGGCTCCCTCCGGTCACGGTCCAGCGTTACCGCATCATCCGTCAGGCCATGGATACGCTCTTCAGGGTCACTCTGGACATGGTGAAGCCTACTCCCCCGACTCGGAACAACCCAGAGAAGAAGAGTTTGAGTTTGAGTGGTCTTGGATCCATCTGGTCTGGCTCCTGGTTGTTGGCTTGTTTCTTACAGCGTTTGCGCTGTTTCTTTTCCGTTAAAGGACGCCGTCCACACAGGGACAAAACCACCGATGAGTGCAACAAAGCATCACAACTTCCTGCATGTATTGTGTCAGACCTGGGACGAACGTAGGAAAGGTACAACATCAGAGGAAAAGGACATCCAGGAGACTCTTTTCCAAGCCATGCTCGAAGCGTTGGGCGTGGAAGCGGAGTTGCATCTGGAGGTGCACTCGCTGCCCTGGTCTTTGAATGGAACTTCCTGGGACGAAGGAACAGAGGACGAAACGGCCCAGGCCTTTCACGAAGTGCTGCAGGAAGCCCACATCAACTCGCTCACGTTCCTGCCTTATACAACAGGCTCCGACATGGTCCAACTGTTGGACATTCTCATCCCCCCCGAAGACCACGATCAAACGGCAGAGTCAGAGCTACCCAACTCCCTCTCTCTTCGTGTGGAGATGAAGAAGCCAGGTGGAGAAGTTGTAGCCCTTCCCAATGAAACGTCAGCGTCCGACGACGATGAAAAGGACGGGCCTGCAGAACAAGCCAGTGATGTAGAGCTGCAAGAAGCGGAAGACGCCTTTTTCGACAACGACCCCACCCGACCAGGCAAGTTGGACTCCGATCCGTCTGAGGAGCTTCCCTTTGACTTGCCAACCGAATACACAAGCGAAGCCACGCGGATCTCCACTCGCATCGAGCCCCGGCCTTCTCCACCGCAAGACTCCTGGCCTACCGTGATTCCCACACGGTCGTCCCCCTCTTCAGAGTGGGATACACAAAGCGGCGGAGGACCCGCAGAGATCTCACTGTCCAGCGAGTCGTACGGGTACTTGACTGATCTGTTTTCGACGATGGACAGCGAACAACTCTACGAACACTTTCTCTCCCAGAAAGACCTGACCCAACTCCAATGGGAGCATCTGGAAGACTCATCGGAGCCCGTCTACGCGCCCGCCAGCGATGAGTACGAGGCCCACTCTTCGCTGGAAGGACAGTTCGCCGAATATGTTCAGCAGCTTCTCTCCGCACAGCTGGAGCAAAGCCAAAGGATTCAAGGTGGCGAGAGGGTAGACATGGACGCGCTGCATGGCCGCCAAGCGCTGCAAGAGACCATGTGGATCCACGAACAGCTTCGAAACTACCTCTCCCAGTTTCCAGCAACGCTACAGCACCAATCCTTGCTTCCCATCGTCGCCGTTGAGTTGCTCCGCCTGGACCCAGTCCTTTTGTTGGAACACTTTGTCGCGCTGCAATCTCACGTCACCATGCTGGGTGCGTTGATGCGGAACATGTTTGAACGGGGAGAAGAGGATGCTCTATGGCAGCTTCTTCAGTATGTATTGATCCAGGCTGAAAGAGTCTCCGACCCTCAAATTTTTCAGGTCCACACCAAGATCGTGCAAGGATACGTGGAGGCTTCGTACCAACGAGGTTGGGAGCACCGGCTCGTTTTGCTCCTGCAAAGTCTGAGCAAGCGCCCCAATCAACCGACCTCTCCCCAACTTCAAGGATGGTACCACTCGATCCTCACCACTGTGGGGTTGCCCAAGAATCTGGCCTTCCTCTTTCAACAGGCACGCCAAGGTAGCGACGTAACAGCCCATCAGCTGCTTGGGCTGCTTTTTCCGCTGAGTTTGTGGCACGGCATCCGCGAGCTAGAGGCCCTTCGGCATCCCTTTGCAAGGACTCGTCACATCGACGTCTTGCAGCGCTTGGGTCAGCGTGTCCCGGCCCCTATTGTTCACTCCACTCTGGCCAATGCCTTGGACCAGATCAGCTCGCTCTCTTTGGGAACACAGCAGTGCTTGTTGGCGTTGGTCCGGTGGTACCACCCTGGCTTGTTGGAAGAGTTTCTGGTGAAGCGTTTGCCGTACGTGAAGAGTTCACAGATTCGCCAGGTCTTGTTGGAACAAGCCATCGCTCTCAACACTCCCTTCGTAAAACAGCTTCTCCTTCACTTGCTGCGGGGATTTGTATTGGCCCGCGACCCACAACAAGAAGAAGCCGTCCTGTTGGTGCTTCACAAGGAACGATTGCTCGACGGCCCACAGCTTCTCCACCAGCGCGCGTTCCAAACCTCAATGGATGTGGGCGTACGATGCAATGCGGTGTGGATGCTCGGTGCCTTCCCCAGCAACACAACCTTTTCCATGCTCCAGACCCTGCTCTGTGACCCCAAACCACCGAACGAAAGCCCCGTGGTGTGGGAGGCCTTGCGCTTCCAAGCGCTGTTTACGCTGCAACGCTTTCCTCTCACAGCCACAGAAAGACTGCTCCAACAAGGCAAACGCTCCCAATCGTTCCTCCATCAAATGGGCGCACGGGTGCTGTTGCGTGAGACTCTCCCCGCAGACTTCCGTAGCCTCTTTGAAGAAACCGAGAAGCTCCGTCAAGCCAACACAGAGTGGTAGGCACCGCAAGACCGCAGGATGGTTGTGAGAGGGACTAGTTTTTGTTGTTGGCGGGGATAAAGTCGCAGGTGCCTTTTTCCAGGCATCGATCGTCGCTGAGCTTTTGGCCTTTGGTGTAAAAGTAGTAGCCAACCTGGTGGATCATAAAGCCGCTGATGTCGAACTTTTGACTGGGGTCAGGGGTTTCAAAGCCATGAGCACCGCCGGGTTGGGTGTAGGGGATACGCAGCCCAGCGACGCCGTTGGCCGTGGGCACCACCAAGCGTAACGGTGGATCCAAACGCGGAGCATTAAAGCCGTCTTTGCCTTCGCTCAAGTTATCGGGGTCGAACAGAATCGGCTTCTTGGAGCCATCGGTGGTGAAGTGACGCTCCAAACGCTCGACACCCTCGATCACGAAGTACTTGGTGAGCACCTGATTGGGCGTCAAAAAGACGCTTGGGTTCTTTGGATCTTTGTACCGTGGGTCTGGGTTCAGGACAGGGATAATACCCGCAGCCCTGGCAATCGAAAACCCTGTATCCACCGGAACATTCATATCGCCCAAGGTAGGAATGACAAGGACGTTGGCGCCGGGTTGAATGTTTCGCTCGTACGAGAAGGTCAAAGGCTTCATATGGTAGTGGGGAGCAAACGCGATGGGATCAGCAGGCTCCAGAATCATCCCAGCAAACCCGGTGAATCGCCGGAAGTCGGGATGCTGACGTTGAAGACCCAGTCCCTCTGCGATAGCAAACAAGGGAGTTCCTGCTTTGTACAAGGCACCCTGGAAGAACACATCTTCACCGAAGGTAGTGATGGTTTCCCGCACCTCTGTGTACTTAAACTCCGGGTCCTTCTTGTAAACGATGATCTCTAACGGGTCCCCAAGCAGAGCTGTGGTCGACTCTTTGGCCTGACCATCTTTCCCGTTGGGATACGACAACACCTTCACTTGGTTTGCGTTGCCAGAAGCCGCAACCTCAGGGAACCGGAAGTTCTCTTCAAGCACTTTGGAGGAGTCTGCTGGAAGCCCCAACACATGGCGCTTTTCCAGAGGGTCCAGCGCATCCGCAGCGAGAGGCGCGCGGAATTGAAGTTTGCCGTTGGCGTCTTTGCGAATCAATCCCCACGCAGTCTCTTTGGAGCGAAGGTTCTTGATCACGATCTTGTCGCCTTCTTCCACCTGGTTCTTGGTGGTGTAGAAGCGCACACCCCGAACACGACCGCTCA
Source organism: Deltaproteobacteria bacterium (assembly GCA_006226375.1). GTDB lineage: Bacteria > Myxococcota_C > UBA6777 > UBA6777 > UBA6777 > M3003. Next base: position 24,976 of record SBHC01000003.1, read on the forward strand.
CACGCTGGCAGTTTTGCGAAGGGTCAGCCTTGTGCTCTTTTTCAGGCAAACTGCAGCCGCGCTTGTTGACGTCAGGCACCCACATTCGAAGTTCCAAGCGACCGTCGTCTCGACCATACCCCATAAAGAGAGGTCCCATCATTCGTAGGAACACAGCCTCGACCACCCCACCCTGTATGGAGCGAGCGCCGATGTTGATGAGACCACCACCACCAGCAACTGGGGCGGCTGTGGTGATCGCGGGCTCTACACCAGCCAACACAGCAGCAAGAATACCGCCAAGGGACTGTCCCCAAGCATGATAATCCTGGGTTGGCCCGCCCATATCCACGACGCCGTCGCCGTTAAAGTCACCAGCCAAGCCATCGAGGTCAGGCTTTCCATCACCGTCTGCATCGATGGACCATTTCTTCTTGCCATTCCAGCTGCGCATGATCCGAATCATCATGATGTGATCGAGCACGCTCTGACGCACAATGTCTCGGGTATGGAAGGTGTCTGCGGTCCAGAAGTCACCGCCAGAGTCGGGGATACCATCGTTGTTGAGGTCACGAGCACGACCGGGAGACAAGGCTGTATACACACCTGCAATCCCCACAGCATTGAGGGCCGTACGTACAAGGTTCAGGGTTTGTGGGTCATCCGCCAACACAGTACCGTGACCGGCTGCGTCGATACCGCACGTCGCCAAGCCAAACTTGGCGAGGTTTCCAGCAAACCCAAGCATTTCAAAGCGAGACGAACCGTAGCCGTGTCCGTAGAAATTGACCGGGAACGGAGGCTTCATCTTGCCCACAGACTTGGGAACGGTACACCACCATGTCACGGTGTCTTTGCCAACCACCATCCGACCGGTGTTTCGGTCAATATCAAAGAAGGTCTTGGTCTCTGGCATGACGCCGGGAGCTACGGACTTGTCGGGGGTAACAACGTTGCCGTCTTTGTCGCGAGGAGCGAGGAAATAAGGGGTCGTAAACTCACCCGAAACAAGATAGTCTACGTTGTCCAAGGAGTTGAGCAAAGCAAGCCGTGATTGGGCTCCACCGGGCAGAACCAACGCTGCGAGAGGACGAAGTGCTTCCTTGAGAACGTTGGCGTCCAACACCCAGGTTTTGCCGTCTTTGGCGTTGTCTTTGTTCACCAACGGATGAAGCTTGGTCATCGAAGCAGGGTATTTGTCAGCCAAGGCAGCAAACGGCCCGTGTCCATACACCCCATCACGAAGTTCCTTCATGCCCCGAGTTGTACTCTGCGTGGTGAAGGTCCAGGTGAAAGCAATATCCTTGGTCTCCAAACCCAAATTCTTCAGGAATCCCTGGTCTTCCAATGCACGCAGAGGAACCGTTTGACGCGTGTGATTGATATACCCAAACGGAGATTGGATCTCCTTCCCGTCGGTTCCTTTGAGTCGCTTGGTCAACACCACAGCGTATGTAGACTCTGGCTCCAGTGGCAGCACGGGTCGGATGATCAATGTGTTGGTCTGCTTCTCGTAAAAGGTGAGCAGGCCGTCTTTGGGATCCGCTCCCACAGGATGAACGTTGGGTTTGTCCTGAACACCGTCGTGGTCCAGGTCATCCTCGGGATCGAACTTACCGTTTTTGTTTCGATCGGTCTCGTTGAGCGTCTCAAACAAGATGTTGATTTGCCCAGCGTGGGGATCGTTGTCGAAGTAGTTGTTGGGACGCTCCAACATCACAGGGAAGTTCCCTCGCCCCATATCCAGAAGCACGGGCTTCCCGTAGTTGGAAGACTTCGGGTTGAGGTTAATGACAAACACCGCGTCATCAGCGAAATCGTTGTTGGTCTGATGGCGCTTGATGATCTCGTCCAGGTCCAGCAGCTTGTCGAAGCTCACCGTGATAGGTGAGTAGATCGCAAAGCCAGACAGACGATTCACCTTTTCACGCACCGAAGACTCCAGGTGCGTGGGCGCGATCATACTGACGTTGACTCGCCGATTGGTGATGGAAGTAGGATCAATGCGTGTCGCCAGGTCATTCGGGAGAGGGATCTCGGGAAGCGGCTCTGCGTCCAGGTCAAACTTAATTTTGGGTCCACCGGTATCTACCGTCTTGGCGAGACCGTCAGCGGGGATGTTGGACGCACATCGCAACGACAACGAACCCAGGATGAGACATACAAAGAAGGCAAAACATCCGTTGCGCAATCGAAACATCTTAAAACCTCGTAATCAGGCGTGTTTGAAACATATCCACAGACGTGTTGATGCTGCCATCCTCGGACGACAACGCGGCGCCTGGGAACAAGTGCCCGTACAGCAATGCTATCTTAACTGACAAAGATTTCCAGGGTCTGTACTCGTAACTCAGCGACAAATTCAACTCCAGCCCCATGTCATGCGCGTCGGCTGCGGCCCGGCCAAAGGGTGTAATGTTCACCCCACCAGCACGGAAGGTAGCGAATCCGTCAGCAAAGTCGGCAACAGATCGCGCGTACAAGAGACCCACCTTCAGCTCCAACGTGTGATGCGCTTTCGCTTTGGGTGCAAACACCAGAGGTTGAAACGCAATCACGGGTTGAATGTAGAACACATTGTTGACCTGTCCCCACGACGGGATCTGGTCGGTTCCTGGTGGCGGAAAGCCCACGCGAGTCAAGTCACCGACACGCTCTGCTGAGTTTGCAGAGACAGCCCCCAGCACCCTCTGAAACAAGATTAAGGACGGTTGGTAGTCCGGGTCAAATTGAAACACCCGGCTTATACCGTCGTTGGTGTCGTTGTCGCCGGACGCAAAGCCAACTTCCAGGCCGATGCGTATGCCTGCGTGGGGCAAGCGAAGGCCCAACCGAGACAACGCACCCAATCCTTCCAATTGGATGCCATCCGGGGCCAACTCCGTCCGAACGCGCGTTGTAAAGCCTGTAAGAACGGCAGCTTCCAACTGGAAGTCCAGCCCGACCTTCCCTTGGGCAAAGTCACCTGACAGCTTGAGATAAAAGTCGAACGCCTGGGCATCGATGCGTCGTCCGTCTCGGTCTTGTTGACGACGAACTGCAACGTAAACCCCTGCGAAGATTGAATCCTTCTGACGATACAGGAGCGAGAAGGCTCCCTGGAAAGCCAAGTCACCTTTGATGAGCTCGGCGTTTTCGTCGCGGAACACCACATCAAACGCAGCGCCCAAGAAGAGACGGTTCCCAATTGGTCGTTGGGTGAACGGCTTAACGAAGGGGAACAGCCAGATGATCCGCTCTACAATGTCGCCAAAGCGAGGAGCGGAGAATTCGCCTGTTGGGGTTTGGCCGTTGTTGGCGACCATCCCCATCCCCCAGTGACTCGGCATCTGTCCCAAGCGGAATTCGCCAATGGGCGAACGCCAGGACACCCAGAGATGACGTGGGTCCGCCACTCGGAACCCTTCAGCCTGATCGCGGACGGGAGAGAAAAAGCGGCTCCCCATCGTTGAATTGATACCGTACAAGCTGTCGAAGGTTGCGATATCGAGCTGCCCGTAGACGCCAAACACCTTCCCATACCGGAACGAAGGCGAAAAACGGAATCGATGACGAACGTTCCCCCACTCGGGATCACCCAAGGTTTTCCCTTCGTTATCCAGAGGGATATCGTTCATGTGATGGTAAAAGAAGAGGTGCTCTCCGTCGATGTGAAGGTGCATGTTCGCTCCCACCTTCACTGGAACAGCCTGGGCGTAGGGAATTCCCCACACCATACATCCAAGAAAAACTAACACTGGGCATGTGTGGCACAGCCCCCACAGCAAACGTCGCATTCGGCTCATCTCCCACAAGATGACAACTACCACTCGTCAATAAAAACAGACCCGTGATAGTAACGCACCTCACCAAAAAAGTACAAGCTGAGAATGAGCCGGAACACCATGACGCTCTCCACCCTTGTGGTACATTGGTCTGGCATCGAACGATGGATGAGTAAGGAAGAGAAACAAAATGCGTGATTCTCTACACATTTGGTTTGGACTGTGTCTTGGGTTCCTTGGAAGTATGGGGCTCAACCCCAACCCAGGTCACTGTGAGACAGGAAAACCATCAACGTCGCCACAAACGGCAGAACGAGGCGACTCGCCACCACAACCCAAGGGAAAAGAAAAATCATCCAGGTCCCAAACCTCCTTCGGAAAAGGACGCCCTTGGAACAAGAGACCTCGCAAGTGCCGGACTCGTGTTCGAATGTTTCACTCGCGAAAGGAATGTGATGTTGCCATCTTGCCTGTAAATGTATCGGCAGGAACCGGCGTTGCCCTCGACAGCAAAGACACATGGGGCCTGTTCTCCGCGAGCGCAGAAGTCTTCATTCTTCACTGGCGATACCTGTCATGGACAGCCGCCGAACTCCGAATCGCCATCTACACAGCCTGCTCAGATACGAACCCAGAACCCCCGCTAGGTTGCTTTGTATCGTTGGATTTCTTTGTGGGAAGTCGACCGGGCGTGACCCTCCACTTGGACGCCAAACGCAAGCACCAGATAAGCTTTGGCTTGGGAGTGGGTTGGGGCTCTATCGGCTCAGGGTGGGGACTGCGTGACGGCAACGGGAGCGGCCTAGTAATCTCCCCCAGCGTCCGTTATCTCTTTCTTAACTTCCTTGGCCTTGAAGTTGTTGCGTTGTTGCCGCTTTATGCAGCTGGTGCCGAGCGCTTTCCTGCGCTCATCACCTTCAATCTCGTGGGCGCACCACTCGCGTTGCTGGCGCTGACTCGTGCACGGTAAGAAATGAAGAGAAAAGACCGATTAGTTTTCGACGGGGATTTTCGCAGAGACGCGATTGAGGCTGAGCGGGGTCGCTGACTCAACACGCTCCAAGGCAGGTTTACCGTCCACCAAACAGAACTGCATCTTAATCGTGTCAGTGGATGCCTGGGACATGGACGCGAGGATCAGCTGGCTGAGAGGTCGAGAGATGCAGCGCTCCAACTTGCGCAAGAGAGGTCGAGCACCCAAGGCTGGATCAATCGACTCTCGTACAAGATAGAGTAGCGCATCTTCGTTCACACTCAACATGACACCCTGTTGCAAGGCTCGCTCGGCCAACTCTTCAAAGTGCAATCGAGCGATCTGGAGGAGGGTGTCTTCTTCCAGGGGCCGGAACAACACAACCTCATCAATTCGGTTAATGAATTCAGGACGGAAGTGACGCAGCAGTTCACGCTCCACTTCAGTCTGAGGGTGCTGATCTTCGTCTGCGGTCTGGAATCCAACCGTCCGACGGTGTCGCCAGAATCGATCGCCAAACACGTTGGATGTCAGGATGAAGACCGCGTGTCGACCGTCAATGGTTCGGCCCAACGAGTCGGTCAGTCGGCCATCTTCAAACAACTGGAGGAACAGGTCGAGGACCTCCATGTGGGCCTTCTCAATTTCGTCGAGCAGGACCACGCTGTAGGGGCGATGGTGCAACTGTGCAAGCACCTGGTTGTCTTCGCCGTAGCCCACATAACCCGGAGGTGCACCCAGCATTTTGGAGGAACTATGTTTCTCCGAAAACTCCGACATATCCAGGCGAAGCAACGCGTTCTCATCACCAAACAATTCGTGCGCGAGGTTCCGGCAAAGTTCAGTCTTACCAACACCGCTGGGTCCCAAGAACAACATCACAGCCGTGGGCCGGCCTTCACGCTTAAGACCAGCGCGACCCAGTTGAACAGCCTCGCTCGCTGCCTTCACTGCGTCCATCTGACCCATCACTCGCTGAGAGAGACGCTTGTCAAGATCAAGGAGGCGTTGGCTTTCTTCGCGAGAGATTTCTCCCACAGGAATGCCGGTCCAGTCCGAGAGCACTTTGTGGACTGCGTTACGCGACACCACAGGGCATGCAGCTAGCGTTCGGATCTTCCCTTCCGGTGTAATCATCGACGAGATCGCGCCGCGCAAGGTAACCAGGGCGCAGGCTTCGTCGATCAGGTCGAGGGCCTTGTCAGGCAAGCGTCGGTCGGGCAGATAGCGCACGGCCAAGTCCACAGCCACATCAAGGACTTCTTCGGGAATGGTCACGTTGTGGTGTTCTTCGTAACCAAACCGAGAGCCGCGAAGGATCTCCATGGTCTCTTCCAAGGAGGGCTCTTCCAAAAACAGCGGGTGGAAGCGACGCTCCAACGCAGCGTCTTTCTCAATGTATTTGCGGTATTCGGTGGGGGTTGTCGCGCCGATGCAGCGGATCTCACCCCGCGCCAGCGATGGCTTCAGGATGTTGGCAGCGTCCAGTGTACCTTGGTGTGTCTCGCCGGCTCCCACGATGGTGTGGAACTCGTCGAGGAACAGAATAACTTCCGGATGCTCCCGGGCTTCCCGCATAACTTGCGTGAGACGTTCTTCAAAGTCACCGCGGTACCGGGTTCCTGCGACCAGACTCGACAGCGACAGCTCGATCAAGCGGCGACCGCGAAGTTCCTCGGGAACAGCGCCTGCAACAATTCGCTGGGCTAGACCTTCGACCAAAGCGGTCTTTCCAACGCCAGCATCTCCAATGATCAGAGGGTTGTTTTTGAAGCGGCGCAGCAGGATCTGAGCCAGCCGCATCAACTCTTCGGCGCGACCAGATAGAGGCGGCAAGACGCCTTGTTGCGCCAACCTAGTGAGATCACGACCGTAGCGTTCGATGGTCGGCGTCTCTCCGCTGGAGGGAGCTTGTTGTTCAGCGACGTCGCCTCGCAACAACTTGTCGTAGAGTTTCTGTGGGTCCGCGCCCATCTTCTTGAGGACTTCAAAGGCGAGCCCTTCCCCGCTGCGCAAGATCGCAGCCAGCAGATGCTTCTCGCGGACAACTTTCTCGCCTTCTTTCCGGGCGTTGGTTTCCGCACTTTTGAGAGCGCGGGCGCAGCGTTGTGTGGGAAGAATCTTCGCGTCCAACGAAGCGTGACCAAACCCAAGCGCGTAGCGGATGGTGTCCCGTACTTTTTTGGGCTCAAATCCCGAAGACTCAAGCAGCGCACGAGTGACACCACCGGGACACTTGGTCAGACCGATGAACAAATGCGGCGTGCCGATGAAGTCTTGGCGAAGGTTCTTCGCCTCCATCAAGGCGATACCAATGGCCTGCTCCAGATCGAAGTCATATTCAAGAGCGCTGTCGCCTGTTAACGATGGGTCCATCGATTTGGGCGGCACTTCATGTTTGGTCCCTGTGGTAGAGAGACTGTCTGTACCAGGAGCGCTGAATCCTGCAGCAGCAGGCTCCAGGGGCCGATGAGAGGAGGCTTCCTGTTGTTGGTTCGCGTTGTCAAACACAGAAACGCCAGGGTCACCAAAGAACACAAACGAAGACCAGGCTGGATCACTTGGGTTCTTGGAGACAAACCGGTTTCGAGCTTCGGAGAGAGCCTTCGCAGGTGGCTTTCCTTCCAAAAGAAGCTGGTAGTAGTACGAAATCAGCTGACGACCACCGGGCGTAAAGTTGGGACGCAGAGAAACGACAACTCCCTGCACGCCGCGATCCAACAGGCTGGAAGCGAACGACACAGCCATGGCAGATGCGCTGTGTTCAGTGTCGGAGGATTGCTCCAGGTGCAGGAACGCCCAGGTCCGTCCTGGAACAGTCAAGCGCAATGACTGAGGCGTCAATGGCTTGGTGGTGGTTGGGATCTTCGTCCCTTCTGCTGCGCTAAACTCCGCACGAGACGACAGGTGCCACAACAGAGCATGTCCACCGGGACCCACATTTAAGGCCGTCTCCATCCGCTCGGGAGAGACATCACCTCCCACCAGTTGAAGGTGGGGTTGTTGGGTGGGCAGGCTGTCGATGAGATAGTCAATTTCACGACGAGAGGGTGGGAAGTCTTCGAGAGGATCCGCACACAAGGTCAGCTGAACTTCGCCCTCACGGACACCTTTGTGTTCCCCGCTGTCGTTGTCGCGACCGGGTTCAAACCAACTCGGCAACCGACCGATCGCAAACCGCATCCCAAGAAAGCATTCGCCGTCGTGAAGAACTTCCCAAGGAAACAAGGGATCGCCGCCATACACAGCAAGAGGCGCGCGATTGCGCTCAAAGAGAGCGTGCAGTTCCTCTGGAATGGTCAGCTGGTACAAGGCCTGCCCTAACTCTTCCAGACTTGGTCCTGTTGCACTTTTGCGCCGTGACCCAATGGCATACACTTGTGCAATGAGAGTTTGCAATTCAGCGAGGTTGTACTCACTGAGTTCGCGACGGAATTCCATCGACCCGAGCCCTGGACCAGCATACCAGCGGTACCGGAACAGCGAGCCTTTGCGTACGAAATGAAGCCTGGGTATTTGCATTGTTGTACAATCGCTACACTACGAGGGGGAATTCCCTACGTTGAATCATCATAATCAACTTGGTTCCCCCTGTCAAAGCCGCGTCTTAAAAACCAAAGACCGGCGCAACCTACAGGTAACAGTGCGAAATAAAGTTCGCACCGCTGTGCCTCCTTGGCACCTCGATCACATTTCAATAAGTACGGACTAACTTAGAGATCGCTGCACACAAATCATTGGAACAGTTCTTGCTTGAAGAAAATTCTTGTCTGTGGGAGTTGACACCCAAGTCCTTCGTATGGCTCTCGAAGCCTTCTTTTTCAAGAGACGAAGGGAGGACAAGAGGGGCTTCTTTTTCTCTAGAAGAACGCCAAAAAAGACTCTTGGATTGCGATTCCCTGCAACATAACGCATCAACGTTGAGGCGAAATGGGCAGACCACAGACGAATGTCTTTCAGCAACCCAATGTATGTACTGTGTATGGATGAAGGTGTAGGAGCCGGAGGAAGAAACGATGAGAGAAGCCATGATTACCCAAGCACGATCGTCACAACTTGTGCCCTCTCACAAGCAACAGCCCAAAGTTGCAGTCCTGCTCAACGGCAACGCTCGCCGTGTCACACGACGCTTGCTTAAGAAGTTGGAGCGACACATTCCCCGTGAGCACATCTACTATTCCACCACGATGGAAGAAGCCCACCAATGCTGTGAAGCTCTTTACCGTGGCTCATACGATGTGGTGTTCACCGGTGGTGGCGACGGAACCTTGATGAACTGCGTCACAGAGCTGCAGCGATTCCACGACGAAGATCCCACACCCAAGCCTCTTCCCGTGCTGGGCGTGCTTCATCTTGGAACAGGCAACGCCGTGGCTTCCACCTTGAGCGCAGACTCCCGCATCACTCCGGACATCGAGCAGGCCCGCAGCGGTCAAGGTTTCGATATCAAACGCCAACGTTGGGTTGTGGCCAATGGCAAGCGCGCTCCGTTTGCAGGCTTTGGCTACGACAGCATGATCCTCAACCACTACCAGCGAGTCAAAAGCTCCACTGCGAACACAATGTTCGCATCGCTGGGTCAAGGTGGCCTGGGTTACTTCTTTGCCATCAGCTGCTTGAGCATCCCTGCGACGCTGTTCCGCAAGCGCCCGGTGGTGGAAGTCATCAACGAAGGTTCCACGGCGTACCTTTTGGGTCCGGATGGACAACCTGTGAAGGAGTTTGCTCCTGGCGAAGTCATGTACGAGGGCGAAACCTCCCTCGTCGGTGCTGGAACGGTTCCCTGCTTTGGCTACAACTTCCGCATCTTCCCCTTCGCCACAAGCGGCAACCACATGAACCTGCGGATCGCGAACGTCTCTTCCTTGGAGGCTGTAGCCAACCTGCCTTCGCTGTGGCGAGGCACCTGGCGACACCCACGACTGTTCGATTTCCACGTGGACAACGTCCGGATTCGCTTCCAGGACGAGCAACCTCTACAAATCGGCGGTGACGCGGTCGGCTTCGCCAAAGAAACGGTGTTCTCCCTGTCGCAAGAGCACACCTTCCTGGCCGACCTCTCTGCAGCACGCAACCGCCCTGCCCTTCAGCCGATGCCTGCCTAAGCGCAACCCCCTCTTCCTGCTCTCTCCAGCCGCCCTTTTCTTCCTTTTGTCCTTTGGTTTGTTTTCCAGACAAAGTATGCTATCACGTTGGGTCGCAACGTAGTGACTTGCTTATGCAGAGTATCGTTCTCCGATGTAGTCGTTAGGGAGTTGGATCTGTCGTGGAACAACGTCGTCTGGAATGCGTTCAAGTGGTGTACAAGAAGAGCGCGTACGACATCCATGTCCAAAAGCACAAAGACCCTGTCATTCTCTCTTTGATAGAAGCCAACGATCCATCCATTCAATGGATGCTTCAAGCACACGAAGAGAACCAACAGGCCCTCCAACTGGTCCGCGAAAAGTTGAAAGCCAGAGGGGTCAAAGTTCGACTCAGCTACCGCGCCAAGAAAGAATGTTGGGACAGCGCGGATTTGGTATTGGCTGTCGGGGGCGATGGAACTCTCTTAGAAGCCGCTCGGATGATCCGCGACCGTACGCCTCTGATGGGCTTGCACTCCACGCCCACTGCCAGCGTCGGTTACCTCTGCGCTGCACACGTTCGCCAGATCGACACCATGTTGGACGCCTACATGGAAAACCGGCTTCCCGCCTACACGGTGCCCCGTATTCAGGTGCGTTGCAACGGCGAGCCCATTGGCCCTCCAGCCCTCAACGATGTGCTGTTGGCCAGCCCTTCACCTGCTGCAACCCTCGCCTGCCACTTGCAATGGAACGAACAAGAAGAGCACCAGCGCTCCAGTGGAATCTGGCTCGCGACAGGGGTCGGCTCGACTGCAGCCATCCTCTCAGCAGGGGGTCAGGTGCAAGCGATGGAGAGTCAGGAGCTGCAATTTGTGGTGCGCGAACCGTACCACACAAGCCAACACCCTCTGCAATGCTTAAAAGGTCTCATCCAATCGAATGACACATTCTCCCTTACATCAAGACTTCGCAAGGCGTACTTGTTCTTCGATGGCCCTTGGGTCAAGCACCCGATCAGCTACAACGACAGGCTGACCTTCGCTCTCGACGCCCCACCCCTCCAGCTGTTGGCCTCACGTCGAGGTCAATCCGACGAGCACTGAGGTCCATCGCAGAGCGCCGACTCCCTCACTCCGAGTCTTTTCCTGTTGTTGTAGGGACAAGGCAACGATTGCAGCGACGTTGGCACTGGGGCCATTTCGTTTTGCGATCCTTGAGGCAATCCCGAAGAGCCGCTCCCGAGCAAAGATATTCTCGACCCATTTTGCGAAACCAGCACCGAAGCTGAACACTGTGCGATTTTTGTATGCACGCCGTGTATCGCTCGCCCACACGGACCATGCACACAATCCGCTTGCGTCGTAGCTTCTGCATGCAGCGGTACATGGAGTCCTGGTGTTTGCGGATGCAACGGGTCTGTTGATTGTCAGCCTGGATCACGCACTCTCCAAGCAATCGACGGGCGCTGCTTCGACAAGGCAAGGCCTTGTTTGGGGCTTGTTGGACGCACAAGAGTCGGTTCGCGAAGCAACGACGGCGGCAGGGCCAACGCATCGGCACACAACGTCGGATGCATGTCGCAAAGTTGCGTTTGCACCGACGTTCCACGCGCACCCGCTGACGTTCCTCGACCCTCTGACACGCTTGCAACCTCTTTTGGAGGACATCTTCACAGCGCGCGGCGCGAACCTTGTGCTTTTTGATGCAGCGCTTCCGCTTGGGGAAGAAAGCTTCCCTGCAAGGCTGCACATCGGCCTTTCGTTGGCAGACCTGTTGAGCATTGCCCGAGACAACGGCGCAACGACTGCGCCACTTTTTGGCCAGATCGGGACAAAAAACCGCCCCTTGGAGGGTGCCCTGACAGTCTCTACGTTGTCGCAAACGAAGACGGCTGCACCTGGTGACATAACGCTCACGGCAGGCCTCAACACAAGCTGGGTTACGCACCACCGTGTTGGGCTTGCAGTCTTTCCAGTTGGCTTTTCGACAGGAGAGCGCGCGACGGGTTGCCGTCAGAGGGGAAGGACAATCCGGAGAACCCTTCGCCCACACCGCACCTTCCGACCCAAAGAGCACAGCGAGAAGAAACACAGTCATGAAGGGGGTGAGTCCTATCACCCGACCTCGCGTTGCTTTGCCGTAGCGCAACGCAGAAAGAGAAGACACTTCCATACCGCATCCTAGCCAGCACTTCTATGCTACTGAACTTCACAAGGAAATCCGAGCAATCTAAAGTGTCATAAATATTTGTTCCCAATACCAGATGTGAGCATACCACATCCTTGGTTTGTGGCTCACATTTTTAGCCTTGCCAAGAGCACCATACCTCTTTATGCTGCGGCCTCCATTGGCTTGTAAGAAAAGGAACCATACCGATGAGCGATCAAGGAAACAAGATCATCTACTCGATGATCCGGGTCAGCAAATACTACGACAACAAGAAGATCCTGGAAGACATCAGCCTCTCCTACTTCTACGGTGCCAAGATCGGCGTGCTGGGTCTCAACGGTTCAGGGAAAAGTACCTTGCTTCGGATCCTCGCCGGTGTGGATGAAGAGTTCCAGGGCGAGACGGTCATTTCTCCGGGCTTCACTGTGGGCTACCTGGAGCAAGAGCCGGATCTCGACGAGAGCAAGACCGTCCAGGAAGTGGTTGAAGAAGCCGTCGCTGAGATTGTGCAGCTGCTCGAAGACTTCGACAAGGTCAACGAACAATTGGCTGAACCCATGGACGACGAAGAGTTGATGAAAGTCCTCGATCGGCAAGCCACGATCCAAGACAAGCTCGACGCCACCGACGCCTGGGACCTCGACTCCCGCCTTGAAATGGCGATGGACGCCCTCCGCTGTCCGCCCAAGGACACTCCCATCAAAGTCTTGTCCGGTGGAGAACGTCGCCGGGTTGCGCTGTGCCGTCTGCTGCTTCAAAAGCCCGACATCCTGCTCCTCGACGAACCGACCAACCACCTTGACGCTGAAACTGTAGCCTGGTTAGAGCATCACCTCCAAGAGTACCAAGGCACGGTCATTGCGGTCACTCACGATCGCTACTTCCTCGACAACGTCGCGGGATGGATCCTCGAACTCGATCGAGGCCGCGGAATCCCCTGGAAAGGCAACTACTCCTCCTGGCTGGAGCAAAAGCAAGAACGCCTTCGCCAAGAAGAAAAGTCGGAGAGCAAGCGACAAAAAACACTGGAGCGTGAGTTGGAGTGGATCCGGATGACTCCCAAGGCTCGAAACAGCCGCTCCAAAGCCCGTCTCTCTGCGTACGAGAAGCTGCTCTCGCAAGACACCCAAACCCGCGCCCAGGACATGGAGATCTACATTCCACCTGGCCCACGTTTGGGGAAAGTTGTCGTCGAAGCCGACCACATCAGCAAGGGATACGGCGAACGACTTCTGATTGATGACTTGTCCTTCCTCTTGCCCCCCGGTGGGATTGTTGGAGTCATCGGCGCCAACGGTGCTGGTAAAACCACCCTGTTCCGAATGATCACCGGACAAGAAGAGCCCGACTCAGGGACCTTCAAAGTCGGTGAGACTGTCGAGTTGGGTTACGTAGACCAATCCCGCGACGACCTCAACCCTGAACATACGGTATGGGAGAGCATCTCCGACGGTATGGACGAGATCGTCTTGGGCAATGTCCGGGTCAACTCACGCGCCTACGTCAGCCGCTTTAACTTCGGAGGAAGCGCCCAGCAAAAGAAAGTGGGCAACCTCTCTGGTGGAGAGCGCAACAGGGTTCACCTCGCCAAGATGCTTAAGTCAGGCGGCAACGTTCTGCTCCTCGATGAGCCGACCAACGACCTCGACGTCAACACCCTCCGCGCGCTGGAAGAGGCCCTTGAGAACTTCGCCGGTTGTGCGGTGGTGATCAGCCACGACCGCTGGTTCCTCGACCGCATCGCCACCCACATGCTCGCCTTTGAAGGTGACAGCCAAGTGGTCTGGTTCCCTGGCAACTACTCCGATTACGAGAAAGATCGACGCCAACGCCTGGGTGCAGACGCCGACATCCCCAAGCGAATCAAATACCGTCAACTCACCCGAGCCTAACCCCTCCCAGGCTCCTGCTCTCCCGCCCCCCCTTCCACCTGTCTGGTTTTCCTTCTCTACAATCTTTCTTGGGTCCTGCGATTGATGCAGGAGGTGAGGCGTCCTATACTTAGACGCAAGCCCCGCAACTGGCTTCGCCAAGACCTACCTCAGGAGAAGGACTCCAATTCATGGTTACGATTTATCCGGAGCAATGGCCGGGATGGACGGATCACGCACGCCAAGGCGGCGGTTTGTTCGATAGCCCCGAGACGTTCGCCGAGATCATTTACCAGTGCTGGGAACACTACCAACAAACCTCACAAGTGGCCCAACGTGTGTCACTCTCTCCACCTCCTGAGTTGCGCTTGCATGTCCAGATGGAGGCTTTGCAAACCCCAGAATGGCAGGCTCACTTCCAATACCTTCGTGAGTGGTTTCAACCGGTCCTCAACGGTGTCCCCTTGCCCTTGCAGATTACCATTGCTGACGACGAGCGCGCGGACCAGCTCTCCGAACCTCGACACTTCTTCTTTCAAGTTGTCAGCGAGGCTTCGTCCCAACTCCGTTGTTATATGTTTGCCGGACGACAGGCCGTGGGCGCCGTTGACCTGGGGACGATGGAAGCACGAGGTGACCAACGACGCCTGAAAGTTCGTCGCAACCTGATCGGCCGCACCAAAGGTTCGGACATTGCTGACTGTTTTCAGAACAGCGCGGTCTGGTCTCAGCTCCCTTCTACCATGCAGGAAGACCTCAAATACATCGGATGGGACTTCGATCTCGTACCTCACGCCGGTAACTTTAAGGCGTCGATCCAGAACATCCCTTCTCTGGGTTTTCTGGAAGGAGGCGACCTCCTTCTCCAAGAAGACCAAACCTTTTGGGTGGGAGAAACCCTCGACTTCTACCAGGGCCTGCTCGACGGTCGGCCTGTGGACGATCTGCGCTGCCGCCTCCTGCTTCTGACAGGAGAAGAAAAGCCGGTCTCTCCAACCCTTCGTACGGTCGATCTGATTGTTCACCATGACGCACAAGGTCAATCCCCTCCGCTTGTCGAAGTTCGCGCCCACGTCGATGGAATGACGTCGTACGATGGTGACGTCACATTGCAGCTCGAACCGGGAAGTCATCAAGTTCAACTGCGAGCCCATACCGTTGGAGAAGACAGCAGCCTGTTTGTTGGCAAGCTGACCCAATGGAATCCGGCTTGGGACCGTCAAGATGTCCGCTGTCTGCCTCATGGAGCCAACCGGTTTGGTCTGGCCTTCCCACCCAACGTCCTCGTCCAGGCCCGAGTAAAAAAGGCTGTCGTGCTCCAATACGAAGGACCGACTGCTCTCCCGAACCGTCAGCTTCAGCGAGAGTGGGAGTTGAGCTTTGCGATGAAGGATGTGGTGGAGTCGCCTGATTTTGCGCTCAACGATCTGACCCTGGTGATGCAAGGTTCCGACAACTCCCAGCTTAAGATCCCCCTCGCTAACATTGTTGAGAACCGGCTCTTGTTCCGGTACCTTCCGCGCTTTGCAAGCCAACAGGTCCCGCTCGACGAGTGGCAACAACACGACAAACTTGCGTTATGGGTCGAGCACCAGCCCACCACAGGAGAAGACGGTCCCATCCTTTCTCAACAAGGCAACAACACAGACGCTCCCTTGCAAACGCTTCGTCTGCTGGATCTCGACGAGTCGAGTCGCTTGCTACCAGCCGAGGCCAAAGTAGGCCTACCTTCCCGTGCAGAGCTTGTCACGGAAGGCTCACGTCTGCAGGTGATTGGACCTCTGTCGATGCCAACGCAGGCAGACCAGGCCCTTGAAACGTGGGACCTTGTGCTGTGGACACCGCCTCAACCTCGCCAGCTGGAGTTGCTTCATCAGGGCATGGGATGGATGCAGGTTCTTGCGCCGTCTTCGTCGCCGGGCAGCATGACGCACCGTGACGCTCGCTCCCTGTGGTTGAGCTGCGGCCACAACGACCATTGGATCGAGCAACCTCGTGAGCGCAATCCTCAAGGAGGACCTTGTTTTGCGTTTGGGTTGGGCTTTGGTTCACAGAATGAGATGGCCCAAATTCGCCCAACCTCCGATGGGTTTCGCTTGTACCGACACCGCCACAACACGTCAGTGGTGTGCAACGGCGACCAACTGAATCCTGAACCGTACCACCAAGCCCAAGGCTTCTTGCTCTCCGAAGATCCTTCGGTGGGCTGGATCCTTGTGGACCGGGCGCTGCTTCGCTATCGAGTGGACCAAGTTCAGGGCGTGAAGCGGCTGTCTCTGCGACTCCTAGGATATCTGTTGAAGCGACCGGAGTCATCCACTCCGACCTTACAGGTGTTGCTGGGTCCCACTCACACGCTCCAGCCCCCTCCTCACTCCAACCCGGCGATCACACAGCTGCGGCTCTCGGACGAAGGCAAACCCACGGTGCTGACCCTGTCGCTTCCCCAGCGACCGGTGCATCACACCTACCCACCGTTGGTGATTCAGGAGCGACGGAGCGACGCGCTCTCGTCACCGCTTCGCTTCGGCCAGACGTATCCCCGGCATGCGCTCTCTCTCGCGTTTTGGCAGGTTCACGACCCAGACACGCGACAGGCCGCGCAACATCCGGCTCTTCCGGAGCTTCCTTTGTTTCTGGATGTGTCGTCGATGTTTGGCCGCTACCGGTACGCGCTGGTCCAAAGTCGCGGTCGCCTGGGGTATTGGTACGAAGGCTCTCAGTTCATCGAGAGCCACAGCGAGTCGGAGCCGATGCTCGCCCCAGACTACACACGCATGACCCTCGACAACCAGGAGATCGCTCCACACACCTTGCTTTTGGGCAGCGACATCACCCAAGCAGACCTGCTGTTGCCCCCTTCATTGCAGTGGAACGACACCCTGCCCTTTGGCCTTCGCCTGGACGGCAAGACCTTGGAGATTGTTCCGTTGCAAGC
Organism: Deltaproteobacteria bacterium; assembly: GCA_006226375.1. Lineage (GTDB taxonomy): Bacteria > Myxococcota_C > UBA6777 > UBA6777 > UBA6777 > M3003. The sequence continues at coordinate 41,739 of SBHC01000003.1, forward strand.
GGAGTGTTCCCTTTGGGAATGGCAAACCCAACACGATGGGGTTTTGCATCACAAAGAGACGCTCGCGTTGGATGGTCCTCTCCGGACATCATTGCCCGAGAGAGACCGCGTGTTCTTCCGCTGTGGGCATTATTTGTTTGAAGTCAGCACACATCCTCATGACCTGCAGGGCATTCCCCAAGCTGAGATGGTCTTGTCGATCCGGGGTGTGTTCCACAGCGCGTTGCAACCTATCACCGTTGGCGGCACGCCAGAGACCGCGAGTTTGTCTCTCGCAGATCCGATTCCGTCACATCCCATCGCCGAACCCTTGATGCAGATCTATGCCCCCTCGCTTAGCCTGTGTTACCGAGGAGAAGGCATCGTAGGACTCCGCCAGGCCGGACCTCACGACACATTGCGTTGGCAGTTGGAGCAAGATCTGGCGTCTTCGTCACACTCGTTCTCCAACGCCACCCCGATGCAACTGTTGGAGCAGATCCTCCCCGAAGACAGCCCGACTCCCACGTTGCCCACGCCAGCGTTGCTTCATGAGAAGTCCACATCACCCTGGCCCGAGGGTTTCCTTCGCTCGTCGTCGTACCTCCAAGTCGAAGACACGAAGTTACAGTATCACCTTCGACAAAGTCCTGATCTGTATCCTTCGCCGGGCCGTGTGCCAGCTTGGCTCACCCTGGAACCCAGCCCCACCTTCTTTTTCCCGTTTGCATCGGGGGATGAAGGCTTTAAACATCCCGCAAAGCAAGGCAAGAACGCTCCTTCTCTTTCAACCATACATATCGGTCGATTTGATCCAGAGTCCGCGTATACCTTGCCCGAAGGGCACAACAACGAAGAAGCGTTGCTCAGCCCCTTGGTGGAAGAAAGCGGCTACAACAGCGCAAAGATCAACCTGTTTGGCTACGCACCACGAAACGCCTTTCAGCTGGTGCGAAAAGACAACCAGGTCTACCTCGACATCCCCGCGCCCAGTGGAAGCAGCCCCTACCACATTGTGTTGAAGGACCAGCCGATCCACAGCGCCACACGGTATCCGATCACGGAGCCGACCTACCTGCACATCAACCACTTGCTGGTGTGCAGCGTGTTCCCTCACGATGACGGCGTTCGCTTCGTACTCTTGGGGTATCTGTTGGGGCATCAACGAGACCCGGCGCGACCTGTCGTGTTGGGGCACACCAACCAGGCTGGCTGGCTCTACCTTCACAGCATCAAACACCACGCCAAGATCGCGCTGCAGCGGGCACAATGCCCCGCAAACTTTGTCCCATCCCTTTCCGACCATGACTGCGAAAACGACGAGCCAGAGCGCACCTTGGGACCCATGGAGTTGCCCAACGGCGTGACCCTTGGCCTGGTAGATTTGCAACACGAGAAGAGCCAACATCCGGCGTTTCAGCGTCCCCCCCACTGCGATCGACTGGTTTGGTTTGACGCGCCTTCCTCGGAAGGCAGCTATATGTTTCCCAGTCATGCCCTGACACCACCATCGCAGCCAGGAACACCGGCTCCTCCAACGGTACAACCTGTAGAAGAAAGCTCCTTCTTCTTTGACGATCCTTCCGACTCTCAAGGAAGCTCCTTTTTCTTCGACGATCCTGTGGACGACATCGTACCTTTGGGAGGAAAGTTGGATCCACCCAACGGTAGCTTTGCCTCGGATACGATGGCCCATGGCGTGTTGGGAGCCAACGAGACAGCCGCCCAAGAGTTGAAGCTGGGTTGGTTCTTGCAGCCCGTGAATCCTGCGACTCACTTTGGCTATGTTTGTTCCACCGGTGGTCCGTATGTGACGTTGCAGCTCACGCCGCACCGTCTTCGAATGGTGCCCGCACCTGCGTCTTCGGCTGATGTCTACAACACAGCACCCATCGGGCTTTGGCGCATGGGCCGGTGGCAACCCATCACCACACCTTGCGACCTCCCAGAGACGTCTTTGGTTCAGTGTGGGCGAGCCGTGTTTTCGGTGTCGTACCAACGCGAAGAGGCCCGCGTTTGGCTCCAACGTCGCTGGCTGTGGCTTCCTTCACACCAAGCGGTTGAATTGCAAGGCGCGCCCGAAAGCTGGAGCGCCCTAATGGAAGACAGCGAAAGAATACCCACGTCCACCGAACCTCATGCGTTGCCTTCACCCCATGACACCGACGCGTTCGCCGCTCCATCCACACGCCAGGACGCCAGCGAAGCCGAAGCCACAGCAACCCAGGAGGAGCTGCCCGAAGCGTCGGACAATGAGCCCAAGACCGGCGAAACGTACGCGGAGCAAACCGTCCAACTGACAGACCTCCCCACAGAGTGGCACGGTTGGATCATGCCACCGGAGCGTGGGCATCGTGTGGAAGTCAAACGCCGCCTCCAGGTCTTGCAAGACGGCGACAACCTCCGTATTGTTCCAGCAGAGGCGGAGAATTCAGCCTCTCTCGACGAAGCTTAACCCACATCCTTTGTAGTCAAAAAGGAAGCGTTTTATGTCCAACCGGTTGCCGGAGTTTGCGTTCCACAGCGTTGAACTGCACAGGGACCCTCTGGCGTACCATCACGAATTGTACGCTGCGGTCCAGCGCTCACCACATGGCAACCGCAAGCTGGGTACGAGGATCTGGTGGGCAGCCAACCGTCAGAACGAGACACGCTGCATCAAGGAGTTCTTTCGCGCCAACACAGACGAGTACCAACGCGAGATTCCTGACCCGGTGTGGCGCAGCACGCCTCCCCCTTTGAATCCAATGGGAAGTGAGCGTGGCTTGCCCAGCCAGCGCGCTCAACTGTACGATGAGAGAGCCAATGTGCCTCTCGATACTGGCGCGCTTCGAGCCATCGGCCGCGACGTCTCGTTCCAAGAGCACTTCAACGCTTACTCGTTTGAGTTGGAAGCTCTCCTTCTTCAGTGCGCTCGTCATTACGGGCATCATCAAATTGTTCAATCGTACCGTTGGGGTCCGATGCTCCTGGACGAAGCCCAAGGACCTCGTTTTGCCATTGAGATGGAGCGACTCAGCCCGCTTCCGCCCCCTGGCGTGGGAGACTATCTCTCTATCGTCCACAGGCTCCTGGAGATGATGTCGGCTGTCACACAGCTTCATGCCATGACCATCCCCGTTCGGTGTTATCCACCGGAGCTTGTCCGTGACTTGCAGCAGGCTCGCCAAACTCCCATCACGCGGTCGTTCCACTTCGACCTCTCACCTGACCAGTTCCTGCTGCGCGACGGCGACTCCATGATGCCGCCCGAAGTGGTGCTCATCGACTTTAACTCGTCCCGTATGGCTCACGCCGAGTACACAAACTTTTTCTGGTACGCGATCCCAGGCAAAGACTACTACCAACCAGCAGAACGTCGGAATCTACAGGACTTTCGGCACCAAAACCGCACGTTCCAATCGAGCCCTGTCTACGATTTGTACGCGCTCCTTGCGATGGGTTTGTTTTACCTGATGCGGCAGCGAGAAGACCAAACGCGACCGGCTCAAATCGAGGCCTGGTCTCCCACCGCAAAGTACCAACAGTGGCTGACCTCGCCTCACTTTGTCTCGACGTTGCAAAACAACATCGCTCGCAACCGGGGCATTGATCCTTCGCCCCTTCTGGAGCTGTTTGCGGCTGCGTTGCCTCATCCTCCCCATGAGCGTCGCAGCGCCTTGCTCTCAGTGTCTCAACTGAACTGGTTGGGGCTGCACGACTGGATGTTGGTCCCCAAAGCGATGAACGCCATCGCCCGCAACAGCATGGGTCGTCAATTCCAGGTGGCCTGGAACACCCCAACGTTGGACCTCGACGAAAGCACCGAAGCCATCCCATTGCATACCTTGCTCACACCCCACCGTTGCCAGTGGCAGCCTGGAGCTTCGGAACAAGGTCGCATCGACCACCCCTCGTTGAGCCTGGAGCACATCACCTTTATCCAAGGGGGAGACCCTTATCCTGTCGTTCGCAACGGTATGGTCGACCCCACTCAGGCAGGCCAATACGAGATCTTTGCGGTGTGGCGAGGATGCGTAGACTTTGGCAACCCGCTTTATGTAAACGTTCGCCCCTCCACAGCCGCCGTAGTTCACAGCGTTCCTTCCCACAAGGAAGGAGGCACCGAACATCATGTCGCATCCATACCATCGGTTCCTCCGGAGGAAGTAGCCCCTTCGTATGCACCGTCAACGCCCATACCCGATGACCGAACCATCGTCGAGCAACCCATCCCTGTGTTCTCTGTTGACGCTTCACAAGCTAACGAACCCTACGACGACTTAGAGCCGTTGGACAGAGAGGAGTACCATACGCTCCGTCCCTATGCTCCAATCGATGACTTGCAACATGATATCGAGGAAGAAACGGCCAACGCCTTTTGGTCGATGCAGCCTTCTCCTTTGCTCTCTCCCTCCTTGCACAACCCCCAGGTACAAGACTCCTTCACAGCAGATTTTGACCGTGAAAGCCAGGAGGTTCCGTACGAGCCTTCTCTCGCACCGCAGACGCCTTCACCCAGCTGGGAACCTCCGTCCTTGCGCGGAGAACCGTACGACACAGCCCAAGACGACCCCACACAAGGAACCTCCGACGGCTTGCCTTCTGGAGCCCTTGTTGCAGAACAGATCGAGATGGCGGCCGTTTTTGCCCCAGAAGAACCTGTGGTGGATCCCCAGTGGATGCGACAGATCGCAAAGAGCGAAAAGTCCCATCACCTCGACGCCATCCAGCAGAAGCTTATCCTTCACTACCGGGGAGAGATTCCTCTGGATTACGTCGTTCAACTTCACGCACGACGTTGCCAAATGGCAGTAGAGCGCAGCGACTACTCTCTTCAAAACAACACCATCCCTGCCATGGTTCAACTGCTTCGGAACAGCAACATCACCAAGCTACATACAGGCATCTTGCTCAACAACCTGACTGTGTATTGCTACATGCAAGCCTGGCAAAGCCAGCGCTTGCCCCACTGGGAGTCGAGCGTGGGCCTGGATCCTCTGTCTCACCTGAAACACTGGCTGCAACTGTCCGAGCCGCCAAGCGCGAGCGCCAACCCCACACCCATGATGCGCCTCCGCAAACGCAGTCGAGAGACTGTGGCTTGTGCGCTACACATCAAACAAAGATTGTTGCCCTCATGAGCACAACCTTTCACTATCGGATCGCCGGATTCAGCGAGCAACACACCCGCCCGTACAACCAGGATCGAATTTATCCGTCACCAACGGAGCTTCCGACGTTGCGGGAAGCGCCGTTGTGCCTTGCCGTTGCCGACGGGATGGGTGGCACCGAATTGGGCGAGCAGGCCGCCATAGCAGCCGTCAACTCGATTCCTTCGTTGCACCAACAACTGTTCGCTGCAGGTTCCCCAACACCCGAGCTGTTGCAAGAAACCCTTCGCCGCCACTACCAAACATTGAACCAACGCATCATCGTTCAGGCGGGAGAACCGGGTCGTTCGGGCAGCACGCTCTCCCTACTTGTGCTCACAGAGCAACACTTTGCGTTGGGCCACCTCGGCGACAGCCGCGTGTATCTTTGGCGAGATCAAAAGCTTCACCCCCTCACTGTTGACGACAACGCCTTTGGTAACTTCCTTCGGCAAGGGTACATCGCCTTTCACCCTCAGCAATGCGAACTCACAGCCGACGACCGAGCATACCTCAACCAACATCAACTCCTACACAGCGAACTCTTCTACATTGGAGGTTCGGGCTCTGCCACCAACCTCTCCCAACAACTCCAAGGACGCATCGCCGCACTCCACCAGCAAGGCTCGATCAAACCAGTAGGCAACACCCGTGAACGTTTGATGTGGGCTCTTGGCAAAGCGCCCTCGTTTCCAGCGGAGCAAACCGCTCCCCCTGTACCGTCAGGCCTCTCCAACCAAGTCCAACAGGGTGACTTGTTCTTGCTATGTTCTGACGGTCTACACGGAGTGTTTCCTCACACCTCGTTGGAAGCCCATGTCCAAGACATCGCCCAACGACTGAATCCATCCCAGCCTCAAGACAATTTGTTGTCTTGGGGCTGTGACATGTTGTTGCAAAGAGCTTGTGATGCAGGCTCCACCGACAACATATCCTTGTTGTTAGTACAACCCATACCTGCCCCTTCCAGGCCACAGCCATCCACTCCTCCGAAGGAGCCACAAGCACCGCAAGCGCAGGCAAGCTCGATAAGCTCAATGGATGCCTTACCCTCACTACCATCCATGGACTCTGCTCCTATTGAGCCACCTCTGAAACCGGAGCCAAGAAAACCATCGCCTGAAGCTCCCCCACGAAGTTCATCGTCAGAGCGTTTGCCTGCACAAAACCTGAAAGAGTGGGACGACGACATCCGCGAGCGACCGGCTGCTTGGAAAGCATGGCTGCTGGATGCTCGCCTTCTCTATGCAGTCATCGTGGTGTTGGTTGTCGCTTTGTTGATGCGTCCCAGACCAACGTCGCCTCCGATAAAACCCAACCCAACGCAACAACCGGTACAACGTAACGTTGCATCAGGAAACACGGTGTGGATGAGTGTCCAACTGTCCAAAGTGGCCAACCAGCCGATGGTGCAGCGTCGCCTTAAGGCTCTGCAGAAGCTTCACAGAGATGTGAACACAGCAACAACATTCTGGCAACTCACAGGAAAACAGGAAGAGCGTATTCGTCGCGCGTTGAAGGCACAAGCGCTCGGTTACCAAGCTCTCCAACATCTCCTCCAGCAGGTGCCTTTGGAGTCTCACCACTGGACCGACTGGGATCAAGCAATGCGCCACGGCGTAGAAGCCCTACTGGAAGCGATAGCTCCCAAATACCAAAGCTACCTGGATGAGCTATCGTACAAGCTATCCCTCCCCCACTTGCGCGTAGGATGGAAGCTTTCAGAGGCAATGCAACGGAGCTACCGAAACCGCAAGGTGAAAGAATGGCTCCAACAGCTCCAGATGTTCCGCCAATCCAGTTGGAAGCTTCTGTTGTTGCAAGAACGGATCCTTGCAGAAGCACCAGAGCCATCCAAAGATCAACTTCGGGAAGGACTCAAGTTACTCCAACGCGCTCACAAAACGCTGCAGTCCCAAAACCCGAACCATCCGAAACTTCCGAAGTTATCCAATCGGCTCCAACTCTACCAAGCTCACCTCGCCAAGATGAAGTAGCCCAGAGTGCGCTCTAGAGATAGGGGGCGATGTCGGAGAGTTCGACAGGGTTCTGGTTGGCAAACTCGGTGGCAGTACCTTCAAAGGTCACCGCATCGTGAGTGATGGTTTCCTTTGTGCGAGACGCTTCCACAGAGAGACCCAGGCCAAACACGTCAATGCCAGTGTTGGGAATACCGCTCAATTCGATGTCTCGGTTTTGGGTACGAACTTCCACTTGGGCCTGGTCTCCAGCGGCAGCAGCCATGCCACGGAAGTCGCCGCTTTGTGCGCGCTCCAGAGCTGCATTCACAGCATCAGCAGGAACACCTGTTACTGTAATGGTGTCTTTGATGGCGCGACCGTCACCTGCCAAGGTAGACTTGTCTTCCAGCTCCACCGAGAGGCTGATCTCGGGCTGAAGACGTCCAAAACCTTGCTGCGTCAGGTCAAAGGTTTGGGAGAGCGACACAGAGGCAGATCCTTCGTGGCTTCCACCGGGCAATCCCAGGCCTACATTTGAGCTTTCGGAGCCAGGCTTAAGTTGCGCAGCGCCACCACCTTGCAGTTGACCTTGTTGGACAATTTCCAACGAGACAGCTTCACCGTTTTCAAAAGAGAGGCGCCCCGTAACACCACCGCCCAAGCCCCCGGAGATGCCAGCACCGGCGAGGCTGTAACCTTTGGGGTCGATTCCGGCTTCAGCGGCCAGTTGAGCCACACCGCTGGACTGAAGCTCAACGGTGCGAGGCTGTTGCCCAAGCCACTCCAATTCGGTGCGCAACGCATCGCTAGGGGGAAGGTCATCGATGGAGCGACCGTCACCAAAGGTCATGACACCGTCAACGTATTCGATGCCTTCACGATGCAACATCTCAGCAGCGCGCATGGCACGATTGGCGTCGTCTGCGTTCTGGAATGTGTAGGTCACGTTGCCAGCGAGGTTACCGTTGACTTCCCCAGAGGCTGAAAGCAAGCCTTTCTTGCCCAACGTTGGGGCAAAAGCAACACCGACATCTCCAGAGAGTGACATATCAATGGTGCCATCATCGTTGCGAGTAAAACCCATGCTCAACTCACCCGAGCCTTGCACTTCCACCTTGCCGCTTCCTGCGAGCTTGAAGGTGACGCTGTCTCCAGGGTTATCCAAGTCACGAATGTGCTGTTCCACCTGCGCTTCGCGAAACTCAGAAACCTTGCTGGGGTCCTTGACCATATTGTAGACAGTTTGCGCAACTTGAGCGCCAGTATGGAGAACCTCTCGCGCTTCACGACCCGTTTCAGCGAGGATGTTCTGATACGTTTGAACACCGGACTCAACCCACCCGGCCTTGTCTCCCAACCACTCTTTGCCTTTCTCAACAACGCCCTGATCCAACTTCATATTCAGTTGTTGCTGCAACAATGAGGAGCTAGCGCTGCGAAACGTCGGCAGTTCCTGTCGTTCGACGCGTTCCATGCGTTGTGCTTGTTGCAACTCTTGGGGCGATGCAGTGGTGGATGATGCAGGAGACGAGGAGACTTCTTCCGCTGCTTGGGTCAACGTCGGTGTGACGGGCTGGGATTCAACAGACTTTGCAGTCTGGGGGTACGACCAAGATTTCGCGGGGTTCAAGCTAGCAATGGTAGACATGGTGGGCTCTCCTCGTTCAGCTGTGTGACTCGTTGTGCATCCTCGATCACGAGGTCCGTGGCACAACAACAATATCGTCTTGAATGCCTTCTCAGTTGACTCTTCTGCTCTACTTCTTCATGCTATTTTTTGCGGAGGAACCCGAGATATAAGCTGAGTCACACCCTACTCCGTGAGCTAGCTCACGAAACAACTCAACCTCTCCTCGACAAGCTATTCACTAACCTTCTGTCCACACAAAAGAAAACCATCACGTTCATAGAAAAATGTACCCATTCGAAAAAAAGTTAGGCTCCTCCACAGGTTTGTGCGGTTGGTCACAAACCCAATGCGACATCCTTCACATTTGCAAATTGAGAGGCGTCACATTGCCCTGACAACCGAGTCTTTGGCATCTGTGATCAAGCCTTGTGATCAGGGTTCAAACTGTGTAGTGTGATCACAGAAAAAGATCGAACATTCCAAAAAACACGATTGGCAAAGACAACGACAAAGGAGTCGATATGTTTGTGCACGGCAGTACATGGACAGTGGTTCTGTTCAGCTTGTTTGCGGTAGCTATGTTTGCTTTGATGGTGGCTGCATTGCGCAAGACAAGAGGCTTTGCCTTGTGGCTCTCCATTCTGTTGGTGTTCACAGCGGTGGGCTCGTTGCAGGCCTGGATGGGTTGGGGGTTGCGCTACACAATCCCGGTCATTCCGCTGTTCTTTGGAACCCTCTTGCTCTCAGGTGTGGTGTTCTCATTCTCTCACTCCGGCAAGGACATGAGCCTCAAGCTATCCTTACCGTTGCTCCTGGGCTTTCAATCGTTCCGGCTCCCCCTGGAGCTTCTTCTCCACGAGTGGGCCAAGCAGGGAACCATCCCAGAGACCATGACCTGGACAGGCAGCAACTGGGATATCGCAGCAGGCATCTTGTGCCTTTTGGGTATCGGCATAGTGGGCAAAAGTCGCCACGCAGCTTGGGCAGTAAACACCCTCTCCTTTTTGTTGCTGCTCAATGTGATTCGGGTGGTCATTCTCTCGTCACCCTTCCCATTCTCTTGGAAGCTCAAAACACCTTTGATGCTGGCCGCCTATTTTCCCTATGTATTGATCGGTCCCTTGTTTGTCTTGCCAGCTCTTGTCGGACACTTGGTCACGTTCCGCAAGCTATGGGATAGCCGCTCTAACAAAGAGTAATGTAAGAACCTGAAGGATGACGGGGAGTAAGAGAAATTACGGGAATCAAGAGAAAGAAAGGCCCGAAAACACAGAGCCCAGAAAGACTTGCGTTTCCTCTACAAGTGTGGAACTATCTGGCTGAAGGTTGGCCTCCCAATCCCTTGAAACCAGCAAGCTTTTGCAAGCGTCAGGGCATACAGATGGGGCAAACCCTCCAACCGAGTTGAACAGAATTCAGACCGAGAATGGTACCCCAAGCAGAGAGAACCCACGACCCCATGAAGAAGATATTGATCGTTGAAGATGTTGAAATGAACATCGACCTTCTGGAGCAGCTTCTGGAAGATGATTACGACATCGTAAAGGCGATGGATGGGAAGCAAGGCGTCATCATGGCTGAGCTTGAGCAGCCCGACCTGATTCTCATGGACATGTCCCTTCCAGTCATGGATGGATGGGAAGCCACACGTCGGATCAAGGGGAACCCTGCTCTGCAACACATCGTTGTTGTGGCTCTCACAGCCCACGCTATGAAAGGGGACGAACAAAAAGCTCGGGAAGCCGGATGCGATGACTTTCTCACCAAACCGCTCGACGAAGACCTCTTGTTTGAAAGGCTCGAACACTACCTCGGTGAGTAGAAAATGAGGCGCAGTGAAGAGGGAAATCAGTGGGGAGGGGGCGGAGCGTAACGCTGGCGCTTCTGGTAGTAAGGACGTCGATACCAACGACGGCATGGACACCATCGAGTACAAATCCGACTGCGACGAAAGCCTGCGCAGTTGTTGTAGCGCAAACTCAACTGGTACGAGGGATACGACGACAGCCTCTTGAACGTCGTGTACTGCGCTGGAGCGTACTTTCGTCGCCCGTAGGCTGTACCCAGGTTGGGTCGATGACGAGGTGGTCTTGGAATCCAATGACGACGGTAGCGTCTGCCACTCCGGGAACGATCCTGGATCTCAGACTTGGGCGACTTGGCGTATCCGCGATTCCTGGGTCCCCGCGTCAAGCGTCGTTTTCTCCAATGATGATGATGACGACGTCGTGGGATGTAGGCGATAGCCCGTTTCTCCCGAAAGACCGCGACATGGATGCGGCCAATGGAATACCAGGAGCTGCCCATTTTGCGCGCATACGAGTTCCCCACTGACGTAAACCGGAACGACGCCACGTGACTTTGGCTCGTCCGGAAGCCAGAGATGTTCACATAGCGGTACGCGTTGAGAACATAGCCACGACGGGTAAACGAACGACTTCGCTCCCCTGTAATGACATCGCGACCGTCCACCGAAACCACAGCCTCCAGCCGTTGACCGGTTTGGTTTTGCACATGAATGGAGTAACGCTGGCCCCTCTGCCCCAAAACATAGTACGAGCCTCCATGACGAAACGTCGGGAGTTGTCGGCTCCCCGAACGGACCGTCACAGTCACAGGCCCAACACGGATCCCATAGTGCTGGTGAGCGATATACGAATGGGCCAAACAAACGCTGAGTGGGGCGAACCACCCAACGAGAACGAATAGAACGCGAAAACCTATTGACATCACGGCACTCCCTATGGTTAGAAGGGCACCCACAATACGCATCATGCGAGTGGAGTTGGTGCTTAAACGCAGGCTGTTGGGTTTCGATCTACATCGCTGCAAAAAGGACCAAAACATGAGAGGCAATCAGGACTTGCCCAGGCTGTGACTTTACCTCAATCCAAAGAGAGAGTACACTGCCCGCTTGAATGATAAAGTGTTTGATTTTACAAGGTAGTAAGAATGTCCGATACACCCAAAGTAGCAGCAGAATCCGTCGAATCATCCGGGTCGGAGACGACCGCCATCCGCAAGTTCCGAGAGAGCACCGGAGGGGGTCCCCGCGTCCAAATCACCTACTTGTACGGTGTGTTTGGTGAAGTAGACGGCCTCGAAGACGAAGCCGCGACCGAAGACCTCCGTCAAAAATTGATGAACCGCATCCGCCTGGTGATCACAGAAACAGGTGGGAAGTTCGAGGACCTGGACCGCGGCCGATGGAGCGCAACCCTGGGCGCAGAAGAACCGACCGAAGAAGATCCCCTGATGGCTGTCACCATCGGACTCAAGCTTCTCCGTCTGGCTGCGATGACGCGCAAGTCCCCTCCTCTGCGAATGGTCACTGTGACAGGTCGTGTCTCCCACAAAGACTTGGATCTGGCACCCCACATCGACCCCACCAACGGAACCTTAACCGGTGGACACGAGCTTCTTCGCCTGGCCCGCAAGATCATTCGTGAGTCGGAACCTGGCATGCTCTGTGCTGATGGACTCACCTACCAAATGATTCGCGACACCCACTTTTGTCATCGCCTGACCGACCTACCCGGCACGCTCTCCAACATCCCCATCTACGAGGTGCACAGCGCGGCTGGGAGCACCAACGTCACCTACGATCCCCCGCTGTGTGGCCGTGAAGACGAGCTGAAGCGTCTGGAGAAGGTGTTTGAGCGAGTAGAGCGTGGCGAAGGTCCTGTCTTCTTTACCATCACAGGTGATCTGGGCATCGGAAAATCCCGTCTGGCCCGCGCGTTTGTCTCCAACGTTCGCGACCGCTGTGCGCTGCTTCGCAACCCCCGGGAGCGACGCCGCATTGACCGATGGCGACGCATCCCCTACTCCTACTTTGGTGAGATCCTGCGCTCCCATTTCGAGATCATTGGCCACGAAGAGCCCCACATCGCCCGCGAAAAGTTGCTGCAAGGCATCGAGAAAGCTATCACTGCAGAAGATCGTGAAGAGCTTCCCAAAGACACAGGTCGCTACCTCGGCTTGTTGTGCCAGGTACCTTTTCCCGAAGATCCAACGCGCGACGAGGAAGATCCCGCGCACTTGGAAAGTCGGGCGTTTGCGGCGCTGAGCCAGTACCTGGAGTTGGCGTCACGCAACACCCCCATCCTGTTTGTGATGGAAGACCTCTACTCGGCGGATGGCTCCTCGCTCCGCTTGTTGCAACACCTGACCGAATACCTTGATCCAGCTCGCATCTTGTTTTTGTGTGTATCACGACTCGACTTGCTCACCGAGTTGGAGCAGGAAGCCAACCTCAACATCCCAGGCGAGCGACTGATTCTCAGTTCTTTGAAGGACGACGCAGCCCGTCGCATGATCCTTCAGCTGCTCCCCGATGAACTGGACATTCCAGAGACCTTGTGCGACCGCATCCTTGGCATCGCAGATGGCAACCCCTTCTTCCTCCGAGAATCGCTCCGAGACCTCGCTGAACAAGGTCTGTTTGAGGCCCTTCAACAAGGCGACATCGACCAGTTGGAGATCCCCCAAAACATCGAAGGCATCTTGCAAGCTCGCATCTCTCGCCTTTCGTCTCAAGAGCGCGATGTCCTTCAAAAGGCTGCTATATTTGGAAAGAGCTTCTGGCGTGGCGGCGTGGAGATGCTGTATCGCCAAGACTCCAACCTCAAAGCAGGATGGCGTCTGGAGGACGGAGCCGTTGTCGAGCGAGACGACGACCTTGAGCCGGTTCTTGAAGGGTTGGTTCACAAAGGTGTTCTTCAGTACCAGAGTTCTTCCGACTTTGATGGAGACTCCCAATACAACTTCGTTCCAAGCTTGTTGTATGAAATCGCATACAACGAGATCCCCCAGGATGTGCTCGCTCCCTACCACCTCTTGGTGGGTCAGTGGTTGGAGTTAATGACCGCACGTCGCAACAGCGACATCGGCATTGAGATTGCCCACCACTTTGATCTCGGTGGAGCCCACGAGCACGCCGCCAAGTATCACATTGAGATCGGCACCAACTCGCTCAAGATGTACGCGACAGAGCGAGCCATTGATCATCTGGAGAAAGGACTCAAGCACCTCGCCCCGCACTTCTTCCAGCAGCGATGTCATGGTTTGCGTCAACTGGCGGAAGCCTACATTTTGAACGGCCAATACCAGGGAGCCATCAAAACCTTCCAAGAGCTCCTCGACCTCTCCTGGAAAATGGGCCAGCGCGTCCTCGCCGGCGAAGTGTTCATCCGAATGGGCTGGGTCTACTTCCTTCAGCGCGACTTTGACAACGCCCTCAAGTCCATGAAGAACGGTCACACCCTGCACCAGGAAACCCTGCAACAGCGAGGCATCGCATCGGCTCTGTCGAACATGGGCCAGGTGTACATGGTCAAAGGCGACTACCAACGCGCCCGCTTGTTCCTCCAAGAAGCCTTGGAAACCCGACGAGATATGGGACACCCAGGCGACCTAGCTTGGGCTCTCAACAACATGGGCAACCTGCTCCTGGAGCAAGGTGACATTGAAGCAGCCAAGCTTCATCACAAAGAAGCCCTTGAGATTCGCAAGCAGATTGGCAACCCTCACCTGATCATCCGCTCGATGAACAACCTCGCCTTGATCAACTTGATTCAAGGCAACTACGACGTCGCCCTCGCCGACCTCCTGGTCAGCTCCAACCTCGCTCAGAAGGTCGGAGAAAAACTTGGTATGGCCGTTGTCATGGTCAACATCGGAGAACTGTACTTACTGCGCGGCGACAACGCTCAGGCCAACAAGTACCTGAACCTCGCCATGCAGCTTGCAGAGAAGCTCAATGACCCCCTCATTCTGGCGGAGTGCTATCGTTTGCAGGGCGAGATCTTGCTGGAGCAAGAAGACCGGCTGGAAGCGCTGGAATGCTGTCACAAAGCTCACACCATGATTGTGGAGCGAGACATCCGCTCGTCTCTTGCGCAGATTTACCGCCTGATGGGCGAGATCTACGCAGCCCTTCCTCCACACGAGTTGGAAGCCATCCGCGAGAACGAAGCCGAAACCGACCTTCCCAACAACCTGGTAGCAGACGCTATCGCTTGTTACGAAGAGTCTATCGCGCTCGCTTACCGCCACGGCAACCTCCGAGAGGAAGCCAAAAGCCGCATGATGATGGGCATCTACGAAGTGAACCGGGGCAAGGTCGCTCGCGGTCGCTACCAACTGGAGCGAGCCCAGGCCGCCTTTGAACAACTTGGAATGCAGCGCGACTACGAAGAAGTCACGGGCATGCTCAAAGAGATCGACGACTTCCAATCCAAAGCAGAAACGCCGGATACAACGTCGTCGCAAGCCTCTCTGCGCCCTCCACGCTCCAAGATGGCCAACGTCGACAAAACCATGGTCTTTATGGTGACCTTTGATGACGATGAAGTCGGCCCTCCCCCCACCCCTGCGATGATGGAAGAGCTGGCGCTCGCGTCAGAAAGCGACGACGAAGACACCATCGCGGGAACGATAGATTCGATAGGACTCACTTCCTTGCTGGAGCAAGAAGAAAGCTCCTCCACCGAAGACGCCAACCTGGCTCCACCAAGCGCAGCAACCGTTCCGGCAGAGGCCCAAGGGGATGCAGCAACATTGCCACCCCCGAAGCCGCTGTCGATCGGGAACATGGAGGCTTCTCCGAGGCCCAAGGTTCCTCGCGAACACACCATGGAAGTGCAGTCGCCGGTGTACTCCATCACAGGAGATACCTCCTCCAAAAACGATGATGTACCTGAGCACACACTCTCCATCAAACTTGCTGTGTCTTCCCATGCCGAAGACTCCGAAGCATCGGCCAAGTCTGCAGAAACAACAGATGCACCTCAGCCCTTGCTGACAAGAGAGAGCCCAACCCAAGAGGACGCACCACAGGTCACAACGGAACAGGCACCCAAAGCATCGGTGGAAGGCAAGGCCAAGAAAGCCACCACGCTCAAGACAGAAGTACCTCAATCCCTGATTGAAAAGAGTCGCCGTCCTGACGACGAAGAGGAAACTTCGGCTCCCAAGCCTGCTCCCAAGGTTGAACTCCAACCTCCCCCGACCTCTGTCGATGCGCTTTCATCAGAGCCAACACCTCTGAGCAAGGCGCTGACCGAAGATCTGGACGGCGGCGGGATGGACTTGGAAACCATGGACGTGGTGGACACCAACAAAACCCGCCCCCCCGAATCCACACCGTCCCAGACCGCGCTGCCCAAAGTGCCTCCATTCCCGGCCGCTCCTGGAAGTGGTACTCACCCAGTACCGCCCTTCTTGGCAGCTCCGACAGGAGCGGTTCCAGCCCCAGCCATCACCGACGCTGGAGCAACCGTTGCAGTGCAATCACCCAAGCGCCAGAGTCCACCGCCCCCGCCAGGTGGAGTGAACCTCTCGGCACCAACCCGTGAGATTCCATCTCCCCAACGACCTGGGGTAGCAGGTGCACCCGCAGCACCGTCGCAGCCGGCCGCGAACGTACCACCCCCCGCGTCTCCACCTCCGGTGCTTCCGAGCGAGATGGACTTCCTCAACATGCCCGTGCCAAAGAAGAAACCCTCGGTGTACGACAGCCAGGTTATCATCGCGCAAGTGGCAGAAGACGACGACGTCTCTCTCCAGTGGTTCTCCGAAGGACGGAGCGACCAGATCGATCAATTCTGGAAAGAACGTTCTGAGGAATTGGGCGAAGTTCATGAAGAGATGGCACACCAACAACTTGTTGAAGAGTTGGACCAGTTGGATGAAGGGGATCAACGTGGCAACGCCCTCCGTCGCATTCGCTCCAAGATCAACAAGGACAAAGAGTAAGGACTCCCGTGATGCAAACCACTTCCCGTCGCTCGTACCCTCGCGTTCCTGTGTGGCTTTGGGGTGTTGTCTTTCTGATGTCAGGCAGCTTGAGCTTCTGCTCGTCCGACTCCACTGGAGTCAAGTGGATCACACCACCTCCTGAACAAGCTGCACTGAACGCAGATATCCCCCTCAAATGGGAAGTGACCGGTTCGGCGAGCGTCACCTTTAATCACACCAACGTTCACGCCTGCCTTGCTGACTCCAACGAAGGCTGCACGTGTGTTCCCACCACAGTGAAAGCCTCAGACTGCTTCAACTGCTGCGATGGCAACGATCGCTCGCAATGCAACCGGACGGTTTGTCCTCGCATCGACAGCGACGAACAAAACGGCGCACCTGGAACCTTCTCTGGCTCCATCAAGTTGGGACAAGCTGGCACCTGGAATGTCTTTGTTCACACTCGCATCAACGATGTGGACTATGAATCCGACCTTGTCAAAGTGACGGTGCAATAAGAAGCCATGACGGAAACATCCCCCGCATCCTCCCGACCTTCTCGGTGGCGACACATCCTCTCCTTGTTGTTGCTGCTTCCGATCCTTTCCTTCTCCTGGCTCACTGTAGTTCGCGCACCGACCAACAAGTTATGGATGCTTGCGATTGTTTACACCGAAGCAGGTTACATTCTCGCTTGTCTCTTGTTGGTCGGCTGCTTGCTGGTGGATCGCTCTCGCTCCATAGGGAAGTGGCTCTCCACAGCCGGGATTCTAGGCATCGGCGTCCTTCTGTTGCCTTGGGCGCAAGCGTTGTCTCTGGCACCTCAAGTCAAGCAGCAGTTGAATAGCACGTTTGACACCAAAGGAGACCTCTCCCAACCGCAAGCTCCCGGCCAAACGAAGCCCTTTCATTGGCATCGCCTGGTTTGGCAAATCTCCCCCGAAGTGAAGCGAAAGAGCTACACCGTTGATGCCCCAGGAAAGAAGCTATTGATTGATGTCTACCAGCGTCGGCTCGACAACAAACCACAGCCGCTGCTGGTGATGATTCATGGCGGAGCATGGCGAACAGGAAGCCCCCGCATGCTCCCTGGGATTCATAGCTATCTTGCAGCCCGAGGAGTTACGGTTGCAGCGATTAGCTATCGGTTTATGCCCAAGCACAAGTTTCCCACGCAGTTACAGGATGTCACACGCTGCTTGAAGTGGCTCCGCCAACAAGCGAAAGCTCTTAAGATACAACCCAACCGCATCACATTGATGGGCCGAAGCGCAGGTGGACATCTCGCGCTGTTGGCCGGTTACAAAAGGGTGGTTCCAGGCATTCGTTCGGTCGTTAATATGTACGGACCCACCGACCTTCATTGGAGTTGGAAACATCCGGCCAATCCTTGGGTGATTAACTCCACCAAGGTGCTTCGTGGCTTCCTGGGAGGCTCTCCCAAAGAAGTCAAATCAGCCTACGACCAGGCGTCTCCCATTCAATTTGTTACCGCCAAGTCTCCACCGACTCTTATGATTCATGGGACCCGAGACGAGTTGGTTTCGCCCGAACATAGCCGCCGGTTGTCTGAGAAGCTCTTCAGGCACGGCGTCAAGCACATGCTCCTGGAGCTTCCTTGGGCCACCCACGGCTGCGACGCGTTCCTCTCCGGTCCTTCCGGCCAATTGAGCCTCTACGTCCTCGAACGATTCTTAAAAGCGACACTCTTGGACTAGAGAACCTTCTTAATCCTTTTGTTCCCCAACACGTTCAGTGCTTCCACTTCCTTCCGTGGTGCTTTCGGACGTTGCGCTCTCCGCTGCATTCTCGGCTGTGGCTTCGGCCTCTGCTGAACTTTCGCTTCCTGTGCCACCCTCCAACGTTGCTTCTGCTCCACCATCTGCTCCACCATCTGCGACACCCTCTCCTTCTCCAAGAGCTTCGCTGTTCACAGACTCTCCCAACACGCCATCGGCTCCTGTGCTGTTGGAAACACATTGACGGGGCGCACCGGTGGGTGTGGTCAAGGACGCTGTGTTGGTGTTGTTTGCGTTGGCATTGTTGTTGTTGTTTCGAGTCAGGCACAAACCGTTGGCCTGTTGGCATGTGTCTTGACAGGTGCAGGTGACCTCGGATTTGACCTTGCCCCCTTCACGGGTGATTCGCAGACAACCTGAGATTCGTTCACAATCACGGTCGGAGAAACATTCACGCTGGCAGTAAGAGTTGGAGCCTGAGCCGCACTTGCAAGCTCCCTCTTGGCAGGTATAGCCTCGGGAGGTGTCGCATTGTTCGTTGGTTGTGCAAGAAGAGTGACAGACGACGCGGCTTCCGTCGCAAGCGTATCCCGCACATTCGTAGTTGTTGCGACAGAATCGGTCCTGACACCCCATGGGCAACAGGCTCCACATCGCGGTCAACAACAACGCCAAGCTGAGAGGCTTGCTCCACCCAAACGAAAGGAGCCATTGCGCCTTGTGCCAAAGGTCCGAATCGTGCGAGGATTGCTGGTTTTCCATACTGCTGCCACCTGTACGCCGCAAACGGTAAGGGGTTGGAAGAGAGAGTGCAAGATACGCGAGATAGCCGCCTGCTGCAAGCGTTCAGATGCAGGTTGCTGGTGTTCACCCCTTGCCACAATGAATCTCTATCCCTTAAAAGATTAGCGTAGTCATCGCAAGACTCCAAGGCAGAATAAAAAAAGGGAGCCGACAAAAGTATTCTTCGGGTCTCGTCTCCCTCGATACCACCGTGGATGAGTATATGCGCTTTGTTTTCTTAACCATTGGATTGTGTCTCACAGGGATGGTGTGGGGCTGGAGCTGCCGTCCGTATGCTCCGGTTCAGCCTCCCTCTGTTACCCCTCCACCGATCGTTACACACCCTACCAAGTTTGGGATGCCCCGTTGGGTGTTCCCTCGACGCTCCGGGCTGCGCTTTCCTGAAGTTATCATCGCGGCACCGGTTGCCAATCAGAATCATGTGTACGTTCTGACCAGCGACTCCTACGTCTATGCCATCGACTACAAGGGTGATGTAAGCTGGCGCTGGCCTCCCGAATCGATGAAGAACAAGCCCACACAGATCCGGATGCAGCCCGTTCTCTCACCTGACGGTCAGATCTTGTTCTTGGGCACCGAACGCAATTACATGTACGCGCTCAACACCGCAGGACAGCCGATCTGGAAAGAGGGCACTTGGTTGCCCGGCAGCCTCAGCGTAACGCCCCTTGTGACCGACAAATACATCTATGCCTCCATGCAGGGAACCATCAAGGTCCTCGACTACGCAGGAAAGGCGCAGTGGAGTTACGCCACAACCAGCCGTCCGACCTTTTCCACGACGGCCCGCGCTCTCGATGGAACGCTGTACATCACAGACAGCAACGGTTATCTGCATGTGTTGTCGGATCGTCTCTTGCCAGGGCTGTCGAAAAGCCAGGAATGCCGGAACATCACGCGCTACAACACACTGGGCCAAGCTCCTCGGTATTGTCTGCGAAAGAAGTACTGCGCCAACATCACAACACCTCCGACGCTGCACCCAAACCACAACACCGTGTACTTCGGCTGCCAGAACGGCAAAGTGTTCGCCATCAACCCCAAGCTTGAAGAGCAGTGGACGTTTCAGAGCAAAGGTCCCATTCTGGCGCAGCCCATGACCAACGTGGACGGCTCTACTCTGTATGTCAGCTCTGACGACAAAAACCTCTACGCGCTCCAAACCAGCGACGGAGAAGAGTCGTGGACCTTCAAGAGCGGCCACTACAAGCAAGATCAAGAAGGCAAGTTCAGCGAGGAGCCTGTCGAGAGCTCGGTCATGTACATCAAGGCGCCGGTGACTCTCGACTCCATCCGCCGCTTGTATGTGGGCTCCATCAACCACTACACCCACGTCCTAACGCCCAAGGGCAAGCTGATCTGGCAGTACAAGCTGGACGGTTGGATGGAATATGCGCCGCGGTACGTCTACAATTCCTCGATTCGACGCGGGACCTTGTTTGTCGTGACAGCCCGTCGCCTGTATGCTTTCAACTTCTAGCACCTTTCAACATTGAACTCTCGCTTCTTGTGAATCAGCCTGTAAGCTCTGGAGCCACGCTTTGATGCTGCCGAACACACTGCCCTCTCGATCCTTCTATGCTTGTTGGGTCACTTCTCTGTTGCTCGGGTTACTCCTGCTGTGGCCTCAGGCCTCCGCGCTGGCGGCTCCAGCCGAGAAGGAAGTGGAGATCCCCCTCTCTTTGGTCTACACCACCGACATCCAGGGACAGCTGCGGCGGTTCCAATGCCGCAACCGCGACGCATCCTGGCAAAACCAGATCGACCTCTCCAACCACCTTTACCAGATCAACGCGCTGCGTCGCCGAATGCGCCAAGAAAAGAAACCCCAACCCTTGGTGTTCAACACAGGCGACAACCTGGCACCCAGCATCTCCGCTCGGTACCTTCTTGAGTTTGAGGGGATCGCGGGAATCGAGGCCATCGCTCAGGCTTTTGGTATGTTTCGCTACGACATGGTGGGCTTGGGGAACCACGAATTCTCGGTCAGCCGGAACAAGCTTGTGGGCTTCTTGGAGCGAACCAAGCGACTGGGCCTGCGGTTTTATGCCTCCAACCTTAATATACACCGGCTCAGCCCGCTGTTTCCGCTCTTGAACCGCAATCGACTGGATCGTCCCCAACGCTATTTTGTGTTTAAGCGCACGTACAAACAGCGTACAGTTCGCGTGGGAGTCTTCCATTTGTTGCCGGGGCAACTCAGCGTAAGCTCCGATCGCATGGAAGGATTGACCCTCCAAGACCCCTATGAGACCGCGCGCTCCATTGTCGCGGAGATGAAGAAAGCCAATCCACCCATTGATGTGGTGGTCGCGTTGTCTCACCTGGAAAAAGGCAGCGAGAGCAAAGGAGCCAACATCAAGCAGCTTGCAGACGTGGAAGGCATCGACGTTGTTATCAGCAACGACTTTCGCTCCACCAGCAACCAAATCCAGGTGCTCACTCATGTGAATGAGAACCGAACGGTGTACATGGTCGGTGGCTCCCGTTACAGCAACTTGATCGGACACCTCAAGCTACGAATCAAAAAGAAAGCTGGACAAAAAGGTACCTTGGATGCCCTGAGCGTTCACCGGCTGACTCTCAACGCATCCCAATACAACCGAACCCTGCGACGAAGCCTCGTGAAGTGGGAGGTCGCGTACTGCAACGCCTGGGGACAAGCCCTTGGCAAGGGAACGATTCGTGACCCCAACGGAATGACGTTTGATCAATTTATCAAGTACGTCTTGAACTACATGCGCTTCCTCTCACAAACCGAGATCGCCTTTATCAACACCCGAGCGCTGCGCAACAACAACGATCGGTTCCCGCTCAAACGGTTTGTGACCAAAGACGACCTCTACCAAAGCATGCCCTACGACAACTCCATGTATGTGTTCCGTTTGCAGGGCAAGTACCTCACGGACTTTTTGTCTGCCACCGCCCATAACAATGAGCCCTTGAGCTTCGCAGGCTGGAACCCTGATAGCAGCAGCATCAATGGACGTCCGCTGGAAAACGACAAGTACTACAGCGTCATCACCAACTCTTTCCTCGCAGGCAAGTACGTCAAGACCTTGCAAAGCAACGTGAAGGAAAAGCAAAAAGCCATTGAGCAGCTGAAAAAGGAGAAGTCCGTTGCCAATCTTCGGCAGGCGAGCAACGAGCTGGTTCTGCTGAAAGAGAAGCTCAACCACTTCACCACCAGCATGACCAAGTTGCGTTACGGAAGCTGCCCCAAGTCCAAAGGACCGGCATGTTATCCAAGGCTGCGAACTGCGATGGTTGCGCACTTTGAAACGAACGGCTTCCAAGCCTTTCCTCCCACTCCCGTTCCGCCCAAGCCTTCGTCCGACAGCAGCGACGATGACGACGATGACAAGAAAGCCAAGAACGTACCTTGGCCCAGCGGAGACTTCGGACGCAACGAGATCCCCTACACGGCCAACTTCTACCGTCTCACCGAGTGGGCTTCATGGAAGTTTGATTCCCTCATCAACATGACCTTCAACGCGCTGTTTGTCTCTCCCATCAACCTCGAAACGTACGGAGAGATTGGCGCCGGTGACCCCTTCCGAGAATACAGCGCGCGCGGTCAGATCAACCTAAAATTTGAGGTCGGAACCAACCGTCACGTCTGGTTCAATGAAGTGAACGTACAGTACGGCATCTACTTCCGCTCGGCCTGGGATCGAAGCATCACAGCATCAGCCAGCAACCCTGAAGCGCAGGTTGCCAGCGTCGTGGACGAAAAGGACGACGAGATCAAGCTGGAAACAGGATACAAGCTACGTCGCTGGGATCGTGCAAGCATCTTTATCAAGTATGTACTGTTCACAGAGTTCTCTTTGCGCCGTCGACCGGATTTGTCGGATGAACAATACGTTGCGCTGTTTAACGAAGTCCGTTACCGACGGTTCCAGATGAACCCAGAGCTTGGGGTGGATCTTCTAGCGTACCAAGCCAGCGATGGCTCCAACACTGAGATCAAGTTTAGCTTCGCGGTGAGCTGGCGTCGGGAGTTTGCCTTGCAAATGACACCGGCCCCAGATTCCGGTCGCTACAAGCAACTTCAACAGCAAGGAACCGTCCTTCGACTCCCCGACACCAACCACTACATCGGTTTTTCGGTTGGGTACCAATTCCTCAATCTGGTGCTTGCTCGGATTGGAAGCAGAACCTTCACCTTTAGCACCAAAGCCACCTACAAGTTAGCTTTCAGCATTACACCAGACTTACCCGAACAACCCCTTCTTCTCACGCACGAGATCCAGGCCGACGCGACCTTGAGCATGGCGCTCTCCCAACTTGTGTCTTTTGACATCGGCGTGGTGCTTTACGTGCTGCGAGGCACTCTCCAAAAAACCAACCTGGATAACTCCAACGCCAACCCCAATTTAAGGATCCAAGGTCCCTGGGCCGTCCGAGTCACTCCCAATGTATCCCTTACCTTCCGCTGGGGTGCGCGGGGCCAATCCTTTTAATAAAAAAATTGGAATAAAGCACCAAGCCTTGGTGGTTGTTGCCTCAGTTCATTCGAGGGAACATTCTTTCGGGGCTGGAATGCATTCACACCACGAGCCATCCACCTAACCTCCCCGACCCACTCCAAATTTGATTTGATCTAGCTTCGCCTCCCAGCGTGTCCCCGTCGACTTCCTCTGTCAACTTGGTAGAGAGAGAACGGCGTTACTGAAGCAACGCACAAGCAAGGTGTTTGTGCGAGCACCCCCTATGCAGAAGGAGAAGAGAAGATGTCTGTATCCGCAATCTGGTCTCGTGGAATTCTATGTGCAACTCTCGCCCTGGCCTTTGTGATCGGTGAGTCTAACCCCGCTGACGCTCAGCTACAATTGCCCCGCCTCAGTGTCTACTCCAAGGTGATCCAACACGTCGGTGTCACCGAGATTTCTGTGGAATACTCAAGCCCCGCCAAGCGTGGTCGCAAGATCTTTGGTGAATTGGTTCCTTACGGCAAGCTCTGGCGCACCGGAGCCAACGCTGCAACCCGCATCTCCTTTAGCACCGATGTTGTGGTCGGCGGCAACAAAGTCAAAGCCGGCACCTACGCGCTGTACACCACTCCAGGCGAAAAGTCCTGGACCGTGGTTCTCAACACCAACTACAAGACTGGCGGAACCTACGGCTACAAGGCGTCCAACAACGTTGCTTCGTTTAAGGCGACCCCCGCGCAAGGACCCGACCGCGAGCGCCTGACCTTCTTGTTTGCCAACACCACCGACAACTCCACTCACCTCCACTTGGAGTGGGCTGGCGTTGCTGTTCCCATGCCCATCAAAGTCGACACCAAGAAAAACGCCCTCGCCAACATCAAAAAATCGTTGGGCAACGGCTGGCGTCCCTACTTCTCGGCTGCTCGTTACTTGAAAGGTGCAGGCCATCACTACAAAGCACTCAAGCACATCAATACCTCCATCGCCATCCAAACCAACTGGTGGAACATCTGGGTGAAAGCTGAAATCCTTGCGAAGGTGGGAACCTTGGGCGCTGCCATTCAATTGGCGAAGCAATCCCAAGTCCTCGGCGCGAACAACCGCATCTACAAAAACTTCTTTGCCAAGCGCATCGCCAAAGGCATCGCCAAATGGACCGCTGCTTTGGCCAAGAAGAACGCTGCCAAGAAAGACGACGCCAAGGGCAAGAAATAATCCCACGGAACACTCTGTTTCAGCGTATGAAAGTATGTTGTTCGACCGGTCACTCCCCTCACATGTAGGGGGGTGCCCCCCGAGAAGAATCACGTATGTCCAAAGCTTTTTCGCCCTCCTATCTTGAGGGAACCTCAGAAGCGCTGCCCTTTTTGCCTCTCGACTTCCGCCAGGCCAACGACCGCAAGGCGGCTGTCGAACAAGCAGCGCAACGACCCTGTGACCCTCGTTTGGTTGCGATACTTCGCCGCCAGAACGAGGCTTGGGGACTCTCATCTTCAGGCGACCACAACCTCCGTTTGCTCGAACAAAGCGGAACAGTAGTTGTCGCAACGGGCCAACAAGTAGGACTCTTCCTTGGCCCCCTTTACACCTTCTACAAGGCGGCCTCTGCCATCGCAGTAGCTCGCTCTCTCCAAGAAGAAACAGGTCATTCTGCTGTACCTATCTTTTGGCTGCAGACAGAGGACCATGACTTCGAGGAGATTCGCGCCACCCACCTCCCCCAACCCACAGGTGGACCGCTGCGACTTGAGATGCCTCAGGATGCAGAGACATCGGAGCCACGCTACTCTGTCCAACACAGAGAGTTGACACCTACCGTCCAAGAACTGACGAACACGCTGGCCTCACGCTTGGATGGTCTGCCTTACTCCGAAGAAGCGCTCCGCTTGTTCCAGAAGCACTACAAGCCTGGGACCTCTTGGAGCGACGCGTTTGCCGGTGTACTGGCCGCATGCTTCGCCGAAGAAGGGCTGCTCTTGCTGAACCCGCGCGACCCCGAAGTTGCTGCGTTGGGCTCCTACATTCACGAGCAAGCCATCACCCACGAAGCCGACATTGAAGCGGCCTTGACCCAACGTGTCCAGGAGCTTGAAGCCGCAGGATTTCAGGCCCAGATCGCAGTCCGTGAAGACTGCACATTGTCCTTCTTCCACCCCGAGAGAGCAGAAGGCGATCGCTACCGGCTGCTGCGCGACGGCGATAACTACAAGCTCGCTGGCTACAAAGGTAGCTATACATTGGAAGCTTTGTTGGAGGTGCTTAAGTCACAGCCGCTGCGCTTCAGCACCTCGGCGTTGCTTCGGCCCCTGCTTCAAGATCACCTCTTCCCAACAGCAGCGTACGTGGGCGGTCCTGGAGAGTTGTCGTACTTTGCTCAGCTGGAGCCGTTGTACCAATGGTTCAAGCGTCCCATGCCGATGATTATGCCGCGAGGACGCTTCCTGGTTGTGAACAAAGACACCCATACGATGCTGCAACAATGGGACCTCAGCGTTGACGACGCGTTGCAATCTTCGGAGCAAGATCTTCTCGCCCGATTGCAAGACGGAACCATCGAAGGTATCCGCGGAATCGACATCCGCCAACGCGCCTGGGAACCCCTGGCTCAAACGTTTGCTACGATGGAGAGCGATATCGTCGCGCTGGAGCCAAACCTCGACAAAACACTGGCGCGAACACTGGGTTCCATCGAAAACGCCCTGGATAAGCTCGGGCAAAAGATCGAACGTGTCCAGCTCTACCAAAACACCTCGCTGGTCCAAGAGCTCAAGCAGGTCCGCTCGCTTCTTTCACCCAATGGGCAACCCCAAGAGCGCTGTTACAGCCTCCCCTACTTTGTCGCCTGTTGTGGTCTTTCTAGCCTGAAACAGGCGGTCTGGGACACGTACACGCCTTTCTCCTACGGTGTGGAGGTGTTGCATCCATGAGCGAGACGTACCACCTCGACGCGCTTGCGTTTGGCCCACATCCTGATGACGTCGAGCTTTGCTGCGGAGGGCTGCTACTCAACTTGGCCGATCAAGGCTACCAAACAGGCGTCGTGGACCTGACACGAGGAGAGCTAGGCTCCAACGGGACACCCGAGCTGCGCGCCGAAGAAGCGGCCGCAGCAGGAAAAGTATTGGGTCTTTCCGTCCGGGAGAACCTGGGACTTCCCGACGGCTGGATTCATCCCTGGTCTGGCTACGAGGAGCCCCCTGCCGAAAAAGCAGCTCACTCTCACCTTGCCCGTGTCGTCGAGGTGTTGCGTCGCCTTCGACCGGAGTTGGTGCTGATTCCCTGGCACGAGACGCGTCACCCGGACCATCGCGCGACCAGTGAGTTGCTCACCAAAGCGCTGTTTTTCGCAGGTGTTCGCAAGTTTGAGACCGATCCGCCGAGCGAGCGATTCGTGCCTCGACAAGTCCTTTACTACCAAATGAGGTATCGGTTTCATCCCTCTTTCATCGTCGACACCTCCGCGGTGTCCGAACGAAAGATGGAGGCAGTCCACTGCTACAGCAGCCAATTCCAACGAACCAACGACACAGCTGCGACCTTAATCAACTCCAACCTTGCGCTCCAGGCGTTGGAGTCCCGCGACCGCTATTATGGAGCAATGCTGGGTGTAACCCACGGTGAACCTTACTTGTGTCGCAACACCCTCGGCATGACAGACCCGCTGTCTTTCTTCCGCGACAATCCCTTCACCCAGCCCCATTTTTTTGAGGTTGCACCATGAGTTCAGCATCCTGGAACATCGGCATCGTGTGCTACCCTACGTTCGGTGGCAGCGGCGTAATGGCCACAGAGATAGGAATGGGTCTCGCGGAGTTGGGTCACAAAGTCCATCTCCTTGCGACGGCTCCACCGGTCCGAATGCGCCCCCACCCCAACGTCATGTTTCACCAAGTTCATGTTCCGTCGTATCCGCTCTTTCAGTATCCCCCCTACTCCATCGCTTTGGCATCAACCATTGCCGAGGTGTGCCGTAGCCACAAGCTTGACATCTTGCATGTCCATTACGCTGTCCCTCACGCGGTCAGCGCGTACTTAGCGAGTCAGATGCTCGGTTCCGAAGCGCCCAAGGTGGTTACCACGCTGCACGGCACCGATGTAACTCGTGTAGGTGTAGAGACAAGCTACCAACCTATCATTCGGATGGCCTTAATGGCCTGCGATGGACTGACAACACCGTCTGAGTTTTTGCAGGAGACCGCCTACCAGGAGCTCGATATCCCTGAGAGCAAGGCCATCCAAGTTATCCCAAACTTTGTGAACACAGAGCAGTTTTTCCCGTCGCCCAGCCGCAACGGAAAGCCACCGGATGTATCGCATTTGTTTCCGAATGACCCGGATGGAAATGGCTCTCCCCTGCTGATTCATGTCTCCAACTTTCGCCCGGTGAAGCGAGTCCTTGATGTGGTGGATGTGTTTGCAAAAGTCTCGCAACAACACCCGGCTCGCTTGCTGATGTTGGGCGAAGGCCCTGATCGCCCCGAAGCGATGAAGCGGATCAACGATTTGGGGCTGGCCTCCAAGGTTTGCTTCGCAGACAACAGTTCCAGCGTTGTGGAGCATCTTCAATTCAGCGATGTCATGCTTCTCCCCAGTGAGACGGAGAGCTTCGGACTCGCTGCGCTGGAGGCTTTGAGCTGTGGAGTTCCTGTCGTGGCCTCGGATGTCGGCGGGCTTCCAGAGTTGGTTCAACACAGCACAACAGGCTTTCTCGCCCCTGTAGGTGACACCACAAAAATGGCGGAAGCGACCTTGCAGCTTATTAGCCAACCCAAGCGCCGCACCCAGTTTGCCAGAGCCGCTCGACAAGATGCCCTTCAACGCTGGGAGCGAAGCCGGGTTCTCCAACAATACGAGTCGTACTTCGAGACCATCTTGGAAACTTGAACGTAGATGTGACATCGCAACGACGTTGTCTTTCCACCCCAACCCCACACAGTGCAACCAGACTCTGAACCTGAACCATGATGTTTTGTGAGCTTTGCACTGCAGCACCCGGAAACCAAAAGGAGCTACCCATGCGCCTGTCCACGTTGATGTTACTCGGCTTCTTCCTGTTGCCCTCATGGGGCTCCCACTCCCTTGCAGCCCCGATGCAACAACCCAACGCCGCTCAAATTCAGCATAGCATCGAAAAGCTGAATGTAGTGGGTCGCGTGTTGTATGTAGCCGCCCACCCTGACGACGAGAACACCCGACTTCTCACCTATCTTGTGGGAGAGCGAAAGCTCACAACGGCGTACCTGTCGTTAACACGGGGAGACGGTGGACAGAACCTGATCGGACGTGAACAGGCCAGCCTTCTGGGAATGATTCGCACCCAAGAGTTGCTTCAAGCTCGTCGCCTGGACGGTGCCATTCAATTCTTTACCCGCGCCAAAGACTTTGGGTACTCCAAGTCCTCCAAAGAGACTCTGAAGTTTTGGGGTCATCAAAAGGTATTGGCTGATACGGTGTGGGTGATTCGTTCGTTTCGACCCCATGTGATCATCACCCGGTTCCCAGAGAAGGGCAAAACCCACGGACACCACTTGGCCTCCGCCCAACTTGCTCGTCAAGCGATGCAAGCCGCAGCCGACCCGAAAAAGTTTCCACAGCAGCTAAAATCGGTCAAAACCTGGAAGGCAACACGGCTGGTCTACAACGTGTCCACTTGGCGACTGCGCCGACGGGGTCTGCTCAAGAACAAGAAGTACCTGTCGCAGTTTTTGCAGCTTGATGTGGGCGGCTACAATCCGCTCTTGGGCGCTTCCTACGGAGAGATTGCCGCTCGCAGCCGAAGCATGCACAAGAGTCAAGGCTTTGGAGCACGCTCCCAACGAGGACCGATCCGTGAGTTTTTTGCCCACGTAGCCGGCAAGAAAGCCAAGAAAGACATCATGGAAGGCGTGAAGATGACCTGGGCTGACGTACCCGGCGCAGGCATCCTGGCTCGCCACCTGGAGCAGGCCCGCCGCGACTTTCGCCCCTCAGACCCAACGACCGCTCTTCCCGCGCTCAGCAACGCTTGGATGGCCTTGAGTCGCCTCAAGTTAACTCCTCAGATTCTCCAAAAGCGCCGCGAGCTGGAGCAAGTGATGATGGACTGCACCGGATTGTACCTGGACGCCCGCGCCAAAGCTCCAGCAGCGACACCGGGAAAGGCCGTTGCAGTGACGATCTCCGCGCTGAATCGTTCCAAAGCTGATGTCTCCCTTGACTTCGTTCAAACGCGCGGCATGAAAGAGCCACAAAAGGTCAACAAGAAGCTCGCCAAGCACACCCCATGGAAGAGCAAGCTACAAATCAAGATTCCAGCCAATACCAAGGTCTCAGCGCCGTCCTGGCTGGCGAAGAAAGGTTCGTTTGGCTCGTATGCCATCCCCAACAACAAGGTGGTCCAACGTCCCTACGATCCAGCGCCCCTTCAGGTAGGCTTTAACATCCGCATTGGCAACGTTGGCTTCCTGGTTCAGCGACCGGTTCAATACATCTGGACGGACCGTGTCCGTGGAGAACAAGCTCGTCGTGTTGAGGTGATGCCTCCCCTGACAGCCACGCCACAGAACCCCATGGTGATGTTCCCCAACAACCGACCGCAGCGGCTCTCTCTGGATGTCCGAGCAGCCACGCCAAAGGTACAAGGGAAGCTTACCCTGAAGCTACCCAAAGGCTGGACAGCCAAGCCCGCTTCCATCGCGCTGAAGTTTCAAAAGTATGGAGAAACCCAACGTCATAGCTTCTTGCTGACTCCCCCCAAAAAGGGAGCCAAAGGTGGTGTTGCTGTTCCTGTGATCACAGTTGGAAAGAGAAGCTATTCCTGGAAAGAGCATGTGCTGAACTATCCGCACATTCCGGTCCAAACCATCCTGGAGCCGGCTAGCATCAAGATTGTTCCTTTGAAGCTCAAAGCGTTCTCCAAGCGTGTGGGCTACATCCCTGGCTCGGGTGACTTCGTTGCGGAAGCGTTGCGCCAGGTCGGTGTGGACGTTCGAATCTTGGACAACGACGCCGTCGCAGGTGGGAACTTCAAAGGATACCACACGATCATCACGGGGATTCGAGCCTACAACAAAAACAGCGCAGTGCGTCGTTACCACAAGCGTCTGATGGCGTGGGTCAAGCAAGGAGGCACGCTGATTGTCCAGTACAACACCAACAGCTGGTGGCGTCCTCTGCGTATCCCAGTGGGTCCTTACTCAATGACCATCGGACGTGACCGCGTAACCGACGAAACCGCCCCGGTGAAGGCGCTCAACACGAAGCATCTATTGCTCAACCAGCCCCACAAGATCGCAGCAGCGGACTACAAAGGCTGGGTGCAAGAGCGCGGTCTTTACTTCGCCAAGAAGTGGAGCAAAGAGTACAAGCCTGTCTTGCAAATGGCTGATCCCGGCAAGAAGCCAAGCCAGGGTAGCTTGTTGGTCGCCCACCACGGAAAAGGCGCCTTCCTCTACACAGGGATCTCGTTCTTCCGTCAGCTTCCTGCGGGCGTTCCCGGTGCCTACCGCCTGTTCATGAACCTGATCGCGTACGAACAACCCACGAAGTAAAACAAACAACCTCTGCATTGAGTCCTTCCCTGCAGCAGAGAGGAAGGGCTCGGTGTTTGACCCACGTTCTCCCATAGAATAGATGAGGCTCCTGATGAGTGACACACCTTCACCAACCCACGAGGGCGATGACCGCCCTGACCTGGACGAAACACCGCCAATCCTTGGAAGCTGGGGCAAGATCTACATCGTCTCGCTGGTGTGGTTTGTTGTGCTGGTTCTGTTCTTCTTTCTTCTCACAAGGATGTACACATCATGAGCGTCATAGATTGGTCGGTGATGCTGGGAACCATCACCTTCATTGTGGTGTATGGTTGGTGGAAAACACGTGGTGACCAGGACCTGCAAGGCTATCTTCGCGGGAACAACGAGCTGAAGTGGTACACCATCGGTCTGTCAATCATGGCGACACAGGCCAGCGCTATCACCTTCTTGTCCACACCTGGGCAGGCTTACAACGATGGGATGCGGTTCGTCCAATTCTACTTCGGCATGCCTCTCGCGATGATCGTCATCTGCGTGTTTATCGTACCTATCTTCTACAAGTTAAAGGTGTACACCGCCTACGAATACTTGGAGAGTCGGTTTGACCTCAAAGTCCGACTGCTCGGAGCGTTCCTCTTCTTGCTCCAGCGTGGACTGGCAGCAGGTATCACGATCTATGCACCTGCTATCATTTTGTCTTCCATCCTGGGTTGGTCTCTTTATGCAACCAACCTTGTGATCGGCACAGTCGTCATTTTGTACACGGTGTCAGGTGGAACCAAAGCCGTCAGCCAGACCCAAAAACAACAGATGATTGTCATCTTCATTGGGATGCTGATTGCAGCAGGTATTGTCATTTGGAAGCTACCCAAGGGAGTCTCGCTGGACAGTGCGTCCGCTCTGGCTGGTACGTTGGGTCGGATGAACATCGTCGACTTTAGCTTCGACTGGAACAACCGCTACACCTTCTGGTCGGGAATGACTGGTGGCTTCTTCTTGATGCTGTCGTACTTTGGCACCGACCAATCCCAAGTGCAACGTTATCTCTCTGGACGCTCCATCACAGAAAGCCGACTGGGCCTGTTGTTCAACGGCATGGTCAAGATCCCGATGCAGTTTATCATCCTGTTCATCGGCCTGCTAGTGTTTGTCTTCTACCTCTTTGTCCAGCCCCCCATCTTCTTCAACACGCCTGCGCTGGCCAAAGCCAAAGCCAACCCGCAATACACCAAGCAGATCAACCAGTTGGAAAAGCGCTACACGTTGGCCTTTGCCACCCAAAAGAACGCAGCCCAAGCTTTGGTCGATGCGCGGAAGAAGAACGACAACGCCTTGATTAAGGCGGCAGAGGTCAAGCTCAAGAGCGCGTTTGCCAACGTACAAAAGCTTCGCGCCAACGCCAAAGTCCTGGTCAAGAAGGCTTACCCGAAAGCAGAAACCAAAGACTCCGATTATGTGTTCATCACCTTCATCATGAACATGTTACCCATAGGTTTAATTGGCTTGCTATTGGCCGTTATCCTATCGGCTGCGATGAGTTCTACAGCCAGCGAGTTGAACGCTCTCGGCACCACAACAGTGGTTGATTTCTACCGCAGGGTGTTCAAGAAGGAAGCCTCCGATCGCCACTTTGTCCTGGCTTCCAAAGCATTCACCGTCTTTTGGGGACTTGTCGCCTTGGGGTTTGCAACCTTTGCGTCCCTTCTCGACAACCTGATCCAGGCGGTGAACATCCTGGGATCGATCTTCTACGGCACCGTTCTGGGTATTTTCCTAACCGCGTTCTTCCTCAAATGGATCCGAAGTCATGCGGTGTTTGCAGCCGCACTGATCGGACAAGGTGTAGTGATTGGACTTTTCTTTGCCACCAAGCTTGGCTACCTTTGGTTTAACTTGATTGGTTGTGCCCTAGTGATGGCCATAGCGATCGCTCTCAATCCTATCCTTGGAGGGCGACGTGGGGAGAATCCAGTCTAGCTCGTCGAATGAAACAACACCTTGTCACACAACGATGAACAACAACGGAGGTGTCGCATGATTCGAGTTCGCTTGCTTCTGCTGCTGATGCTGCTTTTGGGTACAACATCGGTAGCAACGGCTCAAAGCTACAACGACCCAGTCCGTAACTTCCGCTACCTTTGGTGGGTTTTGCGCCTGAACTACCCCTTCTTTCAGGTCCGCAATGTCTCGTGGAACAAAACCTATCGAAAGTATCGAGCCAAGATCAACAAGAACACTTCAGAGAAAGAGTTGTATTGTTTGCTGACTGATATGATCGGTCAGATGGGAGACGGCCACGTTTCACTGAACGCATACGACTACGATCGAGAAGACTGCCCTTCGTACAACCCGGCTCAAGAAGCGAGCCTGGACTGGGACGAACTGGGCTCCCAAATTGCAACCCGCCAGATCACCAATGAACAGGATTACCTGAACGGGACCATTCGATGGGGTCGCTTAAAGAAAGATCCACGCATTGGATACATTCAGATCAACGAGCTGGAAGACCTCGACAACTGCCCCGCCCTTCGAGCGTTGTACTCCTCAACATCCGACGATGACGACGATGACGACGATGATGACGACAGTGATGATGATGACAGCGACGACGACGATGATGACGAGGAAACGACCTTCTCGTGTGATTCGATTTCCAACGAAGAGGCAGCCAGCATGGTGATGACTTCGATCCTGAAAGGGATGAAGAACACCAAAGGCATCATCCTTGACCTTCGCATGAACAGCGGTGGAGAAGATGAAGCTGCCTTGGCGATGCTGAGTCACTTCAACACAAAACGTCGCCTAGCGTTCACCAAACAGGAACTCGACTATGGAAGGTTGCGCCCCAAGAAACGCGCTTACATTGAAGCCATCAAGCAACCCTACACCAAGAAAGTGGTGCTATTAACGAGCCGACAGACCCAAAGCGCTGCCGAGATTATGGCCTTGGCGGCACGGCAAATCCCAACCATTAAGCTGGTGGGAAGTCGCACCCAAGGTATCCTCTCAAACCTATCGTGGGGTTACCTTCCTATTGGCTGGTGGTATACTTACTCGGACGAGACCTACTACAGCCCCAAGGGGAAAGTCTACGAAAAAGTAGGCATACCTCCCCACTACACCATCGCCTACCCGCGCAAGCCCAAAGCTCTCTATCGCGCGCTCAACCGTCGCAATGACATAGCTATCCGCAAGGCAATCCAACTCATCCAGTAGAGTGAACTTTCCCTGCTAGCGACGAGGTCGTTGGGAAGGAGTAAAGGGAAGTCTTTCCCAATACTTTTGTCGGCGGGAAGGGTACAGGAAGTTATAGATGGAGTAGCTTTGCGACACGCGCCTCACATAGTGACGCGTCTGTTTAATTCCGATGGCTTCGACCCACTTGTCGTAGGGAAACTTCCCTCGTTTGCGGAGCCACTTCTTCACTCGACCGCCGCCAGCATTGTACGCCCCCGCCATCAACGCAACTTGACCTTTGAACATCCGAGACAAACGACGCAAGTGACGAATCCCCAGTGAAATGTTCACCCGAGGCAGGAACAACTCATTGGGTTGAAGTCGTCGTCGCCATCGGAGTGACCGAGCTTCCATCCGAGCCGTGGATACGAGCATTTGCATCAAGCCGTAAGCGTTGGACCGAGACAAAATATCCGGACGAAACGTGCTCTCTTCTCGCATGATTCCATAAGCAATTGGCCAGGAGACTTTGTCGCGCTGTGACGCTCTCTTGGCAACATCCCAAAACGGCCGCGGATAGGCAAGGTACCAGGAGCGCAGTGTTGTGGTTTGGAATCGTTCGTGACCAGCGATGATCCCGCGACCTCGAAACACGCTGTCAGCCAGGTAGTAGTATTGGGCTTTGTGAAACAACAGCGCCAGCAACTCTGCCCCAGCATCGCCACGTTTGCCACAACGTCGGTAGGCTTTGGGCGTCTTCAGGACCTTGCACGAACGCAGCCGAGAAAACTCCACCACAGCTTCATGACGAAGCCCCAAACGAAGCAACGCAACGCCTCGTACGTAATTGGGATGACTTAGAAACGGTGCCTGGTAACCGTCGTACAATTGCACCAACTCTTCGGAGGTCGGAGGACGAAGAGGCACTGGCCCCCAAGGAAGGGTCTTGAACCAACGCTTGGCCTTGGTTGGCACCTCAACGCACATCAACCCTCGTGAGGTTTGCTTCCAACGACAGCGACGCATGCGCCAGCGTTTCCGCTGCAAGCGACGAAGTTGCGTCAATCCAAGGAAGCTATAATAGTGCAAAGGATAGTCTTGGACCAACTTGGTGAATAGCTTGATGACCTTGGCCTTGTTCCTTCGCCCGCGACCTTGTGCAGCCTGGGTTTTCGCTGCGTAGTACAAGGCGGCTGGAGCGTATTTGTCGTGAGGAAAGTTACGGTAGATGTTTCGCAACAATCGCCTAGCTTCCCCCCACTTTCTGTACCGATAAGCCTGGTACGCCAGCCGCCATCGCGCGCTCCGAGACATATCTCCTTTGGGAAAGCGTCTCATCAACTCGTTGTAGTATTTCTGGGCGAGCTTCTTGAGGCCGCGACGGTCCGCAGAGTCTGCGATTAAGAAGATCGCATCATCCGCTAGATAATGTTTGCTGAAACGACGAGCCAGCTCGCGGAAGATGGGTGTCGCCGTACGCCAACGACCCCGTCGTCGGTAAGCATGTCCCAGGTAATACAAGGAGCGGATATCCAGCCGTTTGTCACCGCGACACAGCCGACGAGCCCGCTGCAAGTAGCGAGCGGCCCGGGAGTACTTTCGCCGTCGGAACCAGGCAAACCCATGAGCGTATTGAAGCCGACAGCGGAGCGCACGGGGAGCTTTGCGAGACAAGCGAAGTCTCCGCAACGTTCGAAACGTCTCACGGTATTGAAAGTGCCGGTTCAACTTCATCGCGCGATGAATGCGTTGTGCCTTGGTCAGCCGCAACCGAATCCATCGACGGCGAACCCAGGTTTTGACACTGTCGGCTTCACCAGACGCCGGCGCTTTCACCCAGATCCGTGCAGCCCAACGAGAGGCTTCTTTCCTTCCCTTCTTGGTCTTGAGCGCTCTGGCTGCTTTGGCAGCAACCCACCAATGCGCCGACTGGGTTGATTCCTTCGGCATACCTTGGATGCTCTTCAGAGCCTGAGCGGCCTGCCCTGCGTCCAACTGCATGTTGGCCGCTCGCAGCCGCGCCTCGGGATACAACAACGACTCTTTGGGAACCTTGAGGTACTGTTGGATGGCTGCTTGCGCCTGGTTGTCGGCTTTGTGGGTGTCGCCAACCCACATGGTGACATAGTCCCACAGCAAGAACTGCTTGCGAGTAAGAGGCAAAAGGAGTTTGCGGGCCTTGGCCCCTTGCTGCTTTTCTTTCCAACACAACCCCACCGACAGCCTTGCCGCTTGCCGCAAAGAAACGCTCAGATTCTTTCGGGTGCGCTGCAGCAAACCAGCCGCCACAGCGCAACGCTTCCGCTCCAACGCCTGGTAGATGCTACGCGTTAGGGGTGCTTCTGCGTACGGCAAAAGACTGGCTGCTGAAAAGGTGCCGGCTTGCACAGGTGCAACCACACCCAAACAAAGAATGGCACCCACAATCGGAGCGATGAGTTGTGCAAGACACTCCGCTCGCTCTCTCAGATGTTTCTGAACTTCCATGGTACTCCCTATCTACCGCAACGGATCAAATCGATTGCGCTGCCTTGTATTAACGCATGCACTGTGTCGTGTGAATTCATGGTGAACCCAACAGAATGGGAACGACATGCATTAAACAGTTGCGATGGGCGAGAGCCAAAAAAACTACGAAGAGAGGGAAAGGAGATAGCGCCAGGGAAGCGAACACCAGGGTGGTTAAGCGAAGGAAGGAAACCAGCGGCGCAGACGGGGAAGAAGCCACAGCTGCCAGAGCAGCGCGCCGCACCATGCGCCAGAAACATCCGCAAAGATATCACCCACAGAAGAGCTTCGACCGGGAACAAAGAACTGGTGAAATTCGTCGGTGATGCCAAACAAGCCAGCCGCCATCGCCCCGCACCAAATCACCCAAAAGGATTGGGAGAACAGATGCGCAAAAGCCCGACACCCCAGAGCAGCCATCAAGCCGTATGCTCCGAAATGATAGACCTTGTCGATGTGCGGAAAGAACATCACACTCTCCACCGCAGGGCGCGACGACATAAAGTAGATGAGACCCATAAAACCAAGCCACAGACCAAAGTCCAGGCCGATCCACATTCGTTTTGTCACTGTTGGTATTTCTTTACAGATTGGCCGGAGAGCTGTTCTACCATTTGCTCCCACTTGTCAGCGTTAAAGTCATCAGCGTCGTCTTGTTTCACTTTGGGCGCAGATTCGTTGTTGTATGTATCTTCCATCACTTTGGCGTCGACGAAGATCTGTGCTCCGCAACGAATGGCCAGAGCCATCGCGTCAGAGGGTCGCGCGTCGATGGACAACACTTCGCCATCCCCAGTGGTGATGTCAATCACTGCGTAAAAGGTGTTGTCCTTAAGTTCGGTCACCACCACACGCCCAACCGTTCCACCCAACGACGTGATCATCGACTTAAGCAAGTCATGAGTCATTGGACGTGGCACTCCCACCCCAAGCAACTCCGTGGCGATGGCCTGGGCTTCCGACTCCCCAATCCAAATGGGCAAAATTCGGTCTTCTTTGGGGATGTCCTGGAGCGACTTGCCCTCTGCGCCAGGGTGGTCTGCAGAGATTCCAGCGCTCAACGGCTCTGGCTTTGCGGCTCCAGCTTCTCCAGAAGCTTCCAGGTTTTCGGGGTCGCGGTGCTTGAGAATCACGATGGGAGTGTTGTTGAACGGATCCATCGCAAGCCCAACCAAACGCATTTCGTACAACATGATTGACCTCATCGATTCAAGAACAAGCCTACCATGTGTACCGTCGTTGCGAGGACATG
The DNA here is from genome assembly GCA_006226375.1 of Deltaproteobacteria bacterium. Lineage (GTDB taxonomy): Bacteria > Myxococcota_C > UBA6777 > UBA6777 > UBA6777 > M3003. Next base: position 79,611 of record SBHC01000003.1, read on the forward strand.
GGCTTTCGCATGGCTTGGTATTACTGGGTCAGTATAACAACTCCACCTCGCCACGTCATTTCTCTGTCACTGCGCGTCTTTTTCCACAGCACCCAGGCAATCTCCCATGAGCGAGTTGTGGAAGCCTTCGGTGATTTTCACGTTCACCAAAGAGCCGATCAGTGCAGGGTTTCCGAGAAAGTTAACCGACTTGTTGCCCCGAGAACGCCCGGTCAATTGGCCTCCACCTTTGCGGGAAGGACCTTCGACAAGGACTTCCTGGATGGTGCCCACCAGCGCCTCGTTCTTCTCCTTGGAGATTCGGTTTTGCAGATCTTGCAACCTGTAGAGACGATCTGTTTTTTCTTCCTCGGTGAACTGCTCTTTCTTTCTCGCCGGGGTTCGAGGACGAGGCGAGTACTTGTAAGAGTACAGCTGATCAAAGCGTACTTGTTCGATCAGATCGAGCGTCTGTGCAAAGTCTTCTTCGGTTTCACCAGGAAACCCAACGATAACGTCAGAGGTGACCGTGATGTTGGGGCTTATCTTGCGCAAGTTCGCGACCCATTCAAAGTATTGTTCCCGCGTGTGACGACGGTTCATCCGGTACAGAATCTCATTGGAACCGGACTGGAACGGCAGATGAACGTGCTCACACAAGGTCGGCACCGAGCCGTCATAACAAGCGACCAGCTCGGGCTTAAAGTCGCGGGGGTATGGGGATGTGAACCGCAAACGCTCCAAACCAGGAACCTTATCGACAGCACGAAGCAAGCGGGCCAACTCCCACGTCTCTTCGCCATCTTGCCAGCGGTATGAGGTGACGCTCTGACCCAACAATTGGACCTCACGCACGCCGTTGCTACACAGCCGCTCGACTTCCTCAACAATCTCGTGTGCAGAGCGGTACCGTTCACGTCCCCTTACGTAGGGCACAATACAGAACGAGCAGTACTTGTCGCACCCTTTCATGATGGTGACCATCGCTGTCAGATCGCTGGAGCCCGCCTGGGGTTCCACGTCGAGAAAGCGAACGTCGTCGGCCTTGTCGAAGGCCACTTCCACCACAGGCTTTCGCTTTTCGTACAGCCTTTGGAGCATACCGGGCAGTTCAGGGATGTTGTCTGGACCAAAGATCAGGTCAGCGAGAGGAGCTTTTCGAAGGAGAACATCTCCTTCTTGCCGGGCAAAACAACCACCCACTCCAATCACAAGCTCAGGGTTGTTTTCCTTGAGCTCACGGAACGAACCCACAGTGCTCAACACCTTGTGCTCGGGCTTCTCCCGCACGCTGCAAGTATTAACCAGGATCACATCAGCCTCTTCCGGCGTTTGGACAGGCTGGTAACCTTCACGCGACAAAAGCTGCAAAATTTTATGGGAGTCATGAACGTTCATCTGACAACCAAACGTACGTACATACACACCGCGCTGTTTATCTGAGGCTGCTACACTCGAATTGGTGGACGACTCTGTCGCCTCTACGTGCTTGATTTCCTTTTGCATCGTACGACTCCCGTTTCAGAAAACAATGGTCCCTGGCGAGCAGGGCGGCGTATTCTGTCACCCGAATTCCTAGTTGTCAAGCAGGGCTTTATCGATCCCTCCCCGCTCCTGACCCTACCCTCTTCCACCGTACCCCTCTCATTTTGGGGTATACCATTTTGGTACACTTCAAGGCCAGCACCAAACAAATCAAACACTTACCCAAACAACCTTACCAAAATGGAAGAGTTAATCTTCGAATTCGCCACGCCCGCAAAACAAAACAAGACTAGCAAAATCAATCACATAAAACCACACCACATCATGGCACGCTCTCTGCAGTAAGGAGCGGCGTACGTCATTGCTTCTCAAAGAATGAGTCTTTCAGCATCTTTTCTAAAAAAGGAACATCGCTATGTCTTCATTGGAAACGCCTCGCTCCCGCCGCCGCTGGTTTCATCGACGTTGGCTGTGGATGACCGCTCTTCTGCTCGCAACCTTCAGCGTATGGGGTTATTCGTCTGCAAGCGTTGACGGCTGTCAGGGTGTCGCCAAGTCGTACAAGCGTAGCCCTTTGCTTGGCCTACATTGGAACAAGCAAAGCTGGCGAGGCACCATTCTCCAACGAGACAAGGCCGGTCCGTACACCTATTTGCAATTCCAACCTCAAGGTCAAAAGGCCCAGTGGATGGTCACTATGGGCTCTGGGCAAGCCTCAGGAACCCAAGCCAAGGTCACGGTGTACGGCTCCAAGCAACCTTTCTACTCGCGTCGCCTCAAGCGTTGCTTTCCCACTCTTTACTTTGGCCGTATCACAAGCTCAACACAACACTAAATCTACGTTACAAGGAGTTTCTCATGAATCGCACACAATCTACGTCACGTTGGCAGCGTTCCTTTCTCTTTGTCGGTTTGTTTCTGGTCGCCAGTATCCTTTGGAATTGTGGTGGTCCTCCCCTGGACAACCAACAGAACTCCAACAACGGAACCCAGAGCAACCCGCTGACAGAGTGTGCCGACAACACCACCAGTCCTTCCCCGTTCTTTGGACCTTGGACCGCTCAAGGAGCGTTGAAGACGACCGCTCCCGAAGGCGAGTATTTCCAAGTGAGCACGCACATGAAGGTCCGGATGCAGTCAGAGAAAGCTGTGGAAGAATTCCAGCGGATCATGGATATGATTCAAAAAGCGTTGCCACAGCAGAAAGGACTCTTGGCGTCATCCTTCTACTTCTCGCAAAGCTGTGGCTATGCACGCACCCTCACCATCTGGCAGGACTATGAATCGATGGTTCGCTTTGTGAATTCAAGCGCTCACGCCGAAGCGATGGCCAATGCCTCAGTCATCGCGTCACACTTTCGAACGACACATTGGAAAGGAAACCCACAGCAGTGGCCTGTGACCTGGGACAAAGCTGTCAAAGCGTTACTGCCTGTCGAAATCAATGTGTACAAAGCCACAACAGCCTCCGCTCCCTAAGGACTCCTCATTTTTGTTGGCCCGTTCTGCACGTTTTGCTAACCTAACAAAACGTGAATGTTCTTCCCAAAGAGTCGTGCCTACGAATACTTGTACTTGAGAAAGCTGTCATGCCACAACGTCGCCTTCTTCGTCATCCTTTTCACATGTTCTTCGTGTGGATGTTTTGGATGACTTTGTTGTCGCTTCCTATCCACGCCAATGCTTCGGCAACCTCTCCCCACGTCCAGATTGCAACAAGAGTCCAGACTTCCAAGACATCAACCCCTCCGACATCACCGCAGCTTTCTTGGACCACCCAATCGTTGTCGTGGCTTCGCGTGCCCAATAAGGTTCAAACGCAATGGATTCGTTTTCGAGTGACACTTCCGCAGACGCTCCAAACGCCCGATTGGATGATGGTCGTTCGCCCCATTGATTTTGTTGCCGTGGACGTCTACCTCCCCAAAGGTAAGAAAGCGGCGAAGGCTCCGCAACAATGGAGCAAGCGCTCCTATGGCATCTACAACACCCATACATTGCTACAGCATCTAGTGTTTCCGTTCCAAGCACAGCCGAGGAAGACGTACACATTTTATCTCCGGGTTCAAACTGGAGGTGCGACCGGCAGGCACGGTTACATCAACCTCTCAGCCCACCCAGCTTCACAGTGGCTCAAGAACAACGACGCAGCGCTTCTGTTTTGTGGAGTGTACTACGGTCTGGTCGCAGGTCTGGTCGTCGTGCACTTCTTTCTGTTCTTGTGGCTGAGAGACATCGCTGCCTTGTGGTTTGTGTTGTATCACATCGCCTTTGTCGTCTTTTTGCTGGGGAGCAACCAACTGTTGCCACTCTTGCTTCGACCCTGGTCTCCACCTCCCGAGCTGCTCTTCCGCATCCAAGAATTTGCCCTTGGCTTGTACATTTTGGGCTCCATCGTCTACACCCGTATTTTTCTACAAACGCGAGATTCCATTCCCCGGTGGGACCGAGTGATTCTGGGATACACAGGATTAACATGTGCCTTCCTGTTGATGGTTCCTTGGGCCAATCTGCCCACATTGGCCCAGACAGCCCAAACACTAGGGATGTTGGCGCCGTTCGTAACGGTCGTTCCGGGGGTACTCCGATGGCGACAAGGGTTTCCACCAGCCCTCATTTATGTAGGCGCGTGGGGCGTGTTTAGCCTGGCTGCTTTTGCGTTCGCTTCTCCCCTCCTTGGTGCATGGGGAGCTGTGGTCTTTCAGGTAGGTTCTGGTCTCAGCGCAGTGTTACTTTCGTTGGCCATGGTTCAGCGCATACGGCTCCTTCAAGATGAGCAAACCCGCACCAGCGCAACGATGCAACAGGCCGAGAAGATGGCAACCTTGGGTCAACTCGTGGCAGGAGTCGCTCATGAGATCAACAACCCCAACAACTTCATCACCTTCAACCTTCCTATTCTACGACGGTATGTGGAGGCGATGGAGCCACACATTCAGGCTGCTCAGGAGGAGCAACCCAACCTCAAAATACTTCGAATGCCTGTGGAGGAGTTTGTGGACGACACCTACAAACTTCTCGATACGATGGAGCACGGAACGCAACGTATCACTGCCATCGTGAATGACTTGCGTAGCTACGTTCGAAGCCAGGACGCAACAGAGCCCGAAGCTGTCTCCATGGAAGAAACCGTACAACGGACTCTCTCGTTGATGGGCCGTCAATTAGAAAAACATGTAACACAGCTTGAAGTGAGCCTTGAAGACAACCTACCCATCTTATCCTTGCATCCAGGACGCCTCGAACAAGTGCTGATCAACCTGCTCTTGAACGCAACCCAAGCGATGTCAGAGCAAGACGACTCAGTGCTTCGCCTGGAAGCCAAAACATCCACAAAAGACCCCGGATGGGTAGAGGTTGGTGTACATGACAACGGCCCCGGCATACCGAAGGAGTTGCAGTCTCAGATCTTTGCGCCCTTCTTTACGACCAAAGGAAGAGAGAGCAGTATGGGCCTGGGTCTCTCCATCTCGCAGCGTTTGGTCGAAGCCGAAGGAGGTCGCCTCACATTGCACAGCAAAGAAGGGGAAGGCGCAAGCTTTCTGATCCATCTTCCCATTCCAAAGGACCACCCATGAACGCTTCCATCCTTGTTGTGGACGACGAACAAAACTTTCTCGACAGCGTCAAACGCATGCTTCGGCTTGAAGGTTACGACAACGTCCACACCTTCTCCAAACCTCTCGAAGCGTTGGCCGAAGTACAGGAACGTCAGGAACCTTTCGATCTTGCCTTTCTGGATATCACCATGCCACAGATGAACGGGCTGGACTTGCTTGAACACATCAAAACCATCAGCCCACAGACCGAGTGTTTGATGGTAACCGCCCATGATAGCGCGCCGCTTGTGGTGAAGGCGTTGCGACGAGGTGCGTACGACTACTTGGTCAAGCCCGTCACTCCACAAACGATGATGCATACGTTGGGTCGTGCGCTGGAACGCAAGATGCTTTTGGCCTCCCTCCACATTCGGTCCAAGGAGGCCCTCGATCATCCTGAAGCCTTCCAAGACATACTGACAGCGTCTTCCTCCATGCTTCGCATTCTTCACGAGGCTGAACTTCACGCACGCTCCGAGATTCCTGTGTTGGTAACAGGAGAAACTGGCGTAGGAAAGGAGCTTTTGGCCCAAGCCATCCACAAAGCCAGCCAACGCAAGGAAGGTCCTTTCGTGGCCGTAAACCTCCTCTCGATAACACCCTCATTGTTTGAAAGCACCCTGTTTGGCTACCGCAAAGGTTCGTTCACAGGGGCCGAACAGGATCGACCGGGAACCCTCGCCCAAGCTGCAGGTGGAACACTCTTTCTCGATGAGATCGGAGACCTTCCTTGGGAGTTACAAGGGAAGCTATTGCGGGTGCTTCAAGAAGGCGAGTATACCCCTGTTGGCGACACCAAGCCTCGCCAAACCGACGTCCGGATCATCGCCGCAACGCACCAGGATCTGGCTCTCCGAGTCAAACAACGAAAGTTCCGCAAAGACCTACTGTACCGACTGCAGTTCGCTCACTTGCAGCTTCCCCCTTTGCGTGAGCGACCCGATGATATTCTACCGTTGGCCCATCACATTCTCCAGAACAGTCACCGACCGGATGTGGAGCTGTCTGTTGCAGCCAAACCAATGTTGCGAAGTTACGGCTGGCCGGGCAATGTACGAGAGCTCAAAGGCACCCTGGAGGCAGCTGCCAATTTGGCTGAAGACGGAGTCATCACACCTTCCCACCTCCGGCTTCCCGCCTCACCTCCCGCAACAACAGTTACAGTCCAGACGCCCGCCACAACCGAGCTTGTCGCTCTCGCTGATGTAGAAAGACAGCACATCCTTCATGTGTACGAAGCATTAAGCCACAACAAAACCCAGACAGCAAAGACCCTGGGCATTGGGCTGCAAACCCTGCACCGCAAGCTGAAGGCGTATGGCGTAAGTTAGAGGTAGAAAGCTCGACATGCTTAAGAGCCAGTCCTCTTGACCTCACGAAAGAACCACGGCCAAATCCATATCATTGAGTTCCCCATATTCCAGGAGGCCTGGAGCCAGGACAACGATTCTCTCGAACGATGGGTTTCCTTTCTGAAGGAGGCAGATAGTATGATTCCTGAGTCACTGCAAAAGTGGATGGACAAAAAGCTGGAGAAAGCCTACGAAGAGCTTGAGCATCTCAGCCAGGATCCAAGTATGCGCGCGTATTACGAGGCGAAAATGCGTGATATACGCGACTACAAATCAAGAGTTGTAGGTCATTACCAAGAGGGTCTTGAGGAAGGTCGTGAGGAAGGCCGTGAGGAAGGTCGTAAGGAAGTGGCTTGCAACATGCTTGCTCAAGGGTTTGAAGTGAAAGTCATTGCATCAACGACAGGACTAAGCCCCGAAGCGATCGAACAACTTCGCGAAGAGCTTAAAGCACCATAGGTCGTACCATCTAGTTCAAGTCATACACTGTAACAGCGACGTCACGGCTCAAGAGAGTACGCTGTAGGATAGGCTCGATTTGCTCCCAAGAGCCACCTGCCAGGCCACAGCCGATGCGTGGCATGTGTACGGAGGCTTGGTGCTCACAGGCCCAACGTGCGACCTCCTGAAGTCCTTCTTCGATGGCTTCGTATCGAATCGGTGGAACCTCTCCTTGCCGACGTAACTTGTGTTGCCCGATTAGGTTCGCAACCCAAAGGTCCTCTTCCACTTGAACCAATTGAACCGCCCCCAAACGAAACGAATCACCTTCTTTGTGCCAGGCTCGATACGACGCTTCTGGTTCAGGCCAGCGTTTGGACAGAGCAACCACAAAACCTCGCCCCCATCCACCGATGTCGTTGCATACGTGGACAATCATTTTGGGACCCTCTGCTGTGGGTGCAGTTGCATCCCCCACTTTGTATTCCATGTGGCTCATAGTTTTCACCTACGCATCGGTTGCATCAAGAGATTCGGGTCGAAACTTCCAAAACAAGTAGTATGTCAGAACAGTGCAGCACACAGATGTCACCGCAAACACCATCCCAGCCAGTGGGTACAGGTGAAAAAAGACAACAATCAAACCAAAGACACCAATCGCAACGCCCAGCGCTTCAGTGATGCGGAAGAATCCGTTGGCAAACGCCTCGCCTGTCATCGATTGAATGGTCCGATACACCCCACCCATCGCGCAGAAAGGCATCGACACCGCAAACGAAAGCAAGGCCCACTGCAACAAGCCAGGAACCGTTGTCAGGGTGAGCAGCTGCGTCAGCATCACCATCTCAAGACCCAAAATACCTAGCACCAACCCTTTCTGAAGATTCGCTGCATTCTTGTAGTAGGCGCGCATTCGGGCTGCATCGATGGCTGCCGTTTGCGTAGGGTTGGCGTCTGTTTCTGTATTCGCAGCAGAGTGACGATCCACGTCATACACAGCTTGCATTGTATTTCTCCTCATTTTGGTGTTTGATAGCAGCCAACATAAGGACAACGTTCCTCAATCTCAACACCACTGCGAAATCTACCTCCAAGATATTACAAAATCATGACAAACACCTATCCGAAAACTGTTCGAGCCTGGCTGGTTGCTTTTGCTATCGGAGCACTCTTAAGCGGCCTTGGGCCTCTTGGCTGTAACCCTGTCAACGGCAACACCAACGATGAAGTGACTTCCACTGAAACGAGCACACAAGAAAAGACTTCAGAGAAGGTAAACTCCCAAGAGTCCAACACGGCAGAGCCTGGGCCAGAACCAAACCCAACAGAGCCCACCCAAGAACCTCCCTCCATGGATGGCGGAACCAACGACTCCAATGTTCAGGAAGCCACGCCGATTCCCTCGTTGAAGCAGTGCGACCCACCGTCGGCAACCTTTTACAACCCTCCAACGGCAACACCCAACAGCAGCCTCCAGCCCGGAGATGTCGTTCGTTGCGAAGAGATGGGAGATGTGTCAGCCGCTACCTTGGGGGCCGACGCTCGCTTCTCTGTGGGAGAAGGGACCGCCTCGTTTGGTTATCGCTTGGTTCGCATCATGTATGTCACCCAGTGGCCCAAAGGAACGTTACGCTGGGCCACGGCGCTGCTGTATTTGCCGTTGGGATCTTCGGGAACCTGCCGTCCCAACGCTGAGATCGCGATGGTAGGCCATGGAACAATGGGCATGGCTGACTCGTGTGGCCCGTCCCGCTTCCCCAACTTTGGCCTGCATCACCTGACCTACCCTCTCGTGGGTCGGGGTGTCGCCGTTGTAGCTCCCGACTTTTTGGGTTTGGGGGTCAGCATCCCAGAGGGTCATCCTTATTTGATGACTGAACCCACGGTATGGTCGTCGCTAGACGCGGTAAAAGCTGCCCGATCCATGGCCAACCAAGGTCCGTACCCTGGTTGTTTGCAAAGCAAGGTCATGTTACTCGGCCACTCCCAAGGAGGTCACGCCGCGCTGACCGCCGCCACCCAATTTACCTCGTACCTCTCGGGCTATCAGCTTTTGGGAACAGTCGCTTGGGGGCCTGCCTTTGGGGACGAGAGGCTGTGGTTGGGACCCTTCGCTGCCAACTTTCAGGTCACCACGGCCACAGCATACTTTTTGGCTTACCTGTTGGCGGCTCAACGTACTCGAAAAGGTCCGGCGCTCTCGCAGTGGCTTACGGCCAAAGCAGCCCAACGTATCCCAGGCTTGCTGGACACAGTTTGTTTTGCGGAGTGGGACGCCCTCTTGCAAAGTCAGTTTAAAACCTTCCAAGACGTCTTCACTCCTGCGTTCCTTCAAGCTTCTGTTGCTTGCAACACAGGAAAGGGCGACTGCAAAGACTTCCAGTTTTGGCGGGACGCGATTGGAGCGACCCAAGTTCCAGCCCAAGCCCCCTCCGCTCCAACCTTGCTGGTTCAGGGAAGCGCAGACGCTGTGGTATCCGCATCTTCGGTGGGTTGCATCGCCAAACGTTGGGGAGCCAAAGCCAGCGCGTGCGTCTACACCCAGGCCAACCACACCACCATCATCAGCACAGCCTGGAAAGCCATTCTACCTTGGATCGAAAGCATCCGTCAGGGCAACACTCCCCAAGCTCCTGCCTGTGAAAGCAACCAACTGCCAGCCTGCCCTTGATGCCACCATCGCTTTGAAAGGAAGCCTTGCAACCCACAAGGTTCCGCGTTAAAGTGATGCCACGGAACATACCCAGGAACAAAGGGAACAAACGGATGTGGAAACGACTGGGATTTGTAGCTGTTTTGAGTACAGGGCTGATGGTCCTCACCGCATTGCCTTACGTGGGTTGTGGCAACCCCAACCGCAACAACCTCACCAACGGCAACACAAGCAACCAAAACAGCGTGAACTCCGAACAGCCTGTGGGTGAACAACCTATCGGGGAACAACCTGTTGGAGAACAGCCAGCCAGTGAACAAGCCGCCAACCCAGATGGCGGAACCACCGAATAGAGGAACGAAAGCCATGCCAACCTACGAATACGTTTGCGAAGCGAACGGCCAGAGCGTCGAAGTCAAACACAGCATCAATGACAAGCTTCTCACCTGGGGCGAACTCTGCGAACGCGCCAATGTAGAGCCTGGAGACACCCCCTCGGAAGCTCCTGTCGCCCGTAAGATTTTTGGCGGTCAGCTGATGCTCAAGAAAGGGGGCAATGGTCTGGTGTACCCGAAAAAAGGCGACCCTCTTCACGCCAAAGCCCACAGCTGCTGCGGCGGCGGAAGTTGCACCCACGGTTAATCTCTCCTCCCCCCTTTCCAGTGCTTCCCCATCCCAATGTAGCTTCACAGCCGCATCAACAACACAAGCAACAACACGCTGGTTAAGGTCGCCACGATGGTTCGGATGATGTTCCAGCGGATCCATCGGTCCTCAAAGTGTTTGCGAGCGGCTTCCAGTTTCGCGGGAGGCATGGTTGCAAGCTCTTGCTTCTGTAGCTGGTTGTTCAGAGGGATGTTGATGGTCGCTGTGGGAACCTGCACACCCAACAGAAACAAACCACCTGCAAACAAAAGTAACATCCAGTTTAGGCCTTGTAGCTTTCCAAAGGCGAGAAACAAAGACACCACCAACGTCAGCACAGAGCCCAACCAGAGAAGTACAAAGAGGGGATGACTGTCTTGGATGATTCGATCCATTCCCTTGAACGCTTGCAAGAAGTCATGGTCATTTAGCCCCTGAATTCCGGGCATCACAACCACAGAGAACGCCACAAGAAATCCAGCGACGAGGGTACAAAGAAGGGTAGCCAGCAAAAGAACAATACGCATTGTTTCCATAACAAAACTCCACAAACAGCACTCCACCAACAACGAGAGCGCTGTAGCCATATAGATTTGGATTATACAAAAAGTACGTTGAGAGAGCTCAAGCAGCAGCGGTCCATACACCAGCGCTGGCAGCTTTCCGAGCGTAGGTCGCAAAGTCTGTGGGAGGACGCCCCAGAGCACGCTGAATTCCATCGCAGAGATGGGCGTTTCGTCCATCAAGGACCGTCGAGAACAGATAGTCCATCATCCAAACCACTGGCTTGGGCGCACCGGATTCTTCCACCCCAGCCACAAACGCCTCATGAGGGATCGGAATGTACTGAATGTCTCGTCCTGTTGCTTGTGAGAGAGCAGCCGCAACATCTTGAAAGGAGAGCAGCTCCGGACCTGTCACCTCGTACACTTCGCCGCTATGACCGGTCGCAGAGAGAGCCTCCACCGCAACCTCTGCGATGTCATCCACATCAACAAAGGGCTCCAAGGTTTCGACAGCAGGCAGCGTCATCTTCCCTGCCATCACCATGTCGATGAACGCTCCTTCCGAGAAGTTTTGGTGGAACCAACTGGCCCGTACGATCGTCCACTCCAGACCGCTGTTTTGAACGATCCGCTCGCAGGCCTGGGCTTCCGCTTCTCCACGCCCAGACAACAACACCAGACGCTTAACACCCTTGCGCTTGGCAAGATTCACCAACGACTGAATTGCGTCCTGGGCACCCGGCACGGCCAAGTCCGGTGCGTAAGTAATGTAGACAGCCGACACCCCTTCCAAACATGCTTCCCAACTCCCTTCCTTGTCCCAATCAAACGCGGGAGAAGCGGAGCGAGATCCGACTCGAACGGGAATTCCTCTGGCTCGCAGACCGGTCACCACGCGACGCCCGGTTTTCCCGGTGCCACCGAGAACAAGGGTAAGATTGTGTTTGCTGTTGTGTGGTTGTGCATCTGTACTCATGACAAACTCCTTCAATTTGCATAACCATGCGTTGTGTTGAGTTGAACATGAGAAACAAAGTACAGAAGGAAGCGAGGCAATTCTTGACAGTCAACGCCAATCGTTTGACCGAAAACGCCAAATTGGCTTAGTTGGAGTGTTCTTGGGTTTGAAGCCGGTAGGAACGAGGGCTCTGTCCAACCCATCGTTTGAACGCGCGAGAGAACGCGCTCTGTTCGGAAAACCCTGACATAAAGGCGACTTCCGCAAGTGAATAGTCGGTCTCGCGAATCAGCCGTTCGGACAGTTGGCGTCGCGATTCGTCAACCAGATATTGGTAGGTGGTGCCCAACTCAGAAAGCCTTCGCTGCAAAGTTCGCCCGCTCATGGCAAGATGTTGAGCGACCTCGGAGATCGTAGGGACGCCTTCACTCAAGGCCCGACGAACGTACTTTTGGACCTGCTCCTCCAAAGAAACGTCCTCTTCCAGCTTGGACACTTCGTCCTGCAAGTGCGAATCAAAAAACCTTGAGATGCTCTCATCTCCCAGATGGTTGGGAGCCTCAAGCGCCTCTTTCGACACCAAGAACGCGTCCTTGTCTGTCCCAAAATGAACAGGACATCCAAAGAAGTTACGATGTTCCTCCACAGAGCTGGGAGCGGGATGTTTGAGATACACACACAGCGGCTGAAAAGGTCGGGTCGATACTTCTCTCCCAAGGGTCACAAGGCTGGCCAAGGTTGCTTCGTTGGAGAGCCTCATTCCAAGGATTCGTTCTCCCGAACGATGCAAATGCATCAAGGCTCCTTCGCGTGTAGCTTCCAGCTCGTAAAAAGCAACGCTTGTGAGTACAAGAGCATAACGAACGACCCGCTCAAACGTACCGCGGAGATGAACGGCGGACTTCATCGCAAGGCCCAAAGCCCCGTAGTCGTTGCAGCGCATGGTAGACCCAACCCGCAACGGAAAGGAATGGGGCACTTGCTCCGAGAGCGCCACCCGCTCCAAAAGGCTGTAGTATTCGTCATCATTGAGCATGTGGGCAGGGTCTACAGGTTCTTCGAGAGAGAGACCGATCGACTGCAAAAGTTGCTCCTGATTCGTCCTCCCCTCCGCAGCCATGATTACTTTTTTTGCGAACAGCTTGGTGATTCGACCCATCCCAAACAGAACCTCACTACCAAGAGAGCATCAAAAAAAATCTAACGAACAATCCGAAACCGCAGTCGCCCTAGCAGCTGCATCAAAGCCATCTGCTTCGCGAGGCCACCTCGGGCAAAGACAATGTGTGTGACATCGGAGGGGAATTGTCCCCAAGTGGCATCAAGGCTGACCCAGCGATTGGGTGTGACTTCACATTCATTCCAGGCGTGGAAGTAAAAGTGTCCACGTTGGTAAGCAACCCCTGTCACGATCTCGCAAGGCAACGAGACCGAACGCGCCAACGCTGCCAACAACGTGGCGTGCTCGTTGCAATCCCCCACACGCTTTTCAAGGGTCTCTAAGGCATTGGGTATCCCCACCACGCTTTGTTTGCGCAACGCCTTGTTCACCCAGGTCGCGAGGGCTTTGTAGGCAGACAGTCGATCCTTGGCCGACTTCAGAATCTCCCAGGCCTGTCTCCGGATCTTGGGATGCTTGCTTTGCACCAAAGGTGTGGCCTGTAGTGCCTGTTCACGCCAGTGTTTCTGGATCATCGCTCGGTGGCGACGACGAATTCGCTCCTTGTGCGAAAGCTTTTTTGCAGGCTTCGTGCTTGCCTTGTTCTTCGATGGAGGGACCTTCGTTTTGTTGACCTTGTTTGCGCTGGCAATCGAGAACGGCTGTCTTGCCCACGATGCGGGGTTTTCCTTCCGGATGGTCAGTCGTCGAGTTCGTACATCAAGAGATTGCCGCCCCATACGAAGCGCAGGAAACGACTTCACAGGAACGTTGTCCACTTGCAGAGTTAGCGAAGCCCTTGATGTTGGATTCGCAATCTTGCCCACCAAGCCAATGCGTGTGGCGCGGATAATGTCGAAGCCTTCCTCAATGCCTTTGGGAGCGTCTTGGGCCGACTCGCGTAGCAAGGTCATCCCACCGGGAGCTTGCTCCTTAACAATCTTTCCATCGTCATCGATCCAGGCCAACAACGACATGTTTCGATATTGTTGACGAAGTCGCAACGCCCGGTACGTTTTGCCTTTGATCTTAATGTTGTCGTACCCTTCCACCGTGATGATGGATTTGATGTACGAGCGAGACTGTGGATCAAACAAAACAGCCTTCAGCTTCTTTCCTGGCGGAGGTTTCTGGGCTGCGATGTAAGGACGCAACACAGTCGGCAGCATCGACGGTCGATACGGTAGCTTCATCCGGGTTTTGCGTTTCCCCATCAACCACAAGATATGAAGCTTGTCTTGGTTCACCTGACCTTCTGCTCGGAACGCGCTCATCGGCGACTGCAGCTGAAACACAAACTGTTGAAGCTGGTATTTGGTGTTGGTTCGCACCTTGGACAGCACGCGAACACGCTGGAAAGACCCAAACAATCGCATCTTCATCAAGGAGCGGTTGGTGATCAGGTAGCCGTCCTTTTGTTGCTCGGTGCGAGTGTGGGAGTACCCCATTTTTTGGCCTGCGATGTAGATGCCAGCCCACTCGTCCCCTGTCTTAAGAGGCTTTTGCACCGCCCACGGGTACAGTTCTTCGAGATCTTTGCCGCCGGTCGATATTGGCCCCACAGCCAAACGAACCATCGTAAAGACCCAGGCGAGCACAAGACACATTCCCGCCCATCGCCAGGGGATCAGCCAGTTCCAGATTGCTTGCACCCAACGCATATCAACCCCATTCAGACACATCTCAGAATCACAACAAAAGAAGCAAGACAGAGCGCGAGTTGTTTCTATTTCTAGTTTGCCCCAACAGGGTCCTGATGAGCAAATCGCAGGTGCTGGCGAGAAGGATCAAGGTCCGCCACAATCGTATCGCCTTCTTGAAACCGATTCTCCAGAAGCTCCATCGACAGGGGGTTTTGGACATACTGCAAGATGGCCCGACGCAATGGCCTCGCACCAAACGCTGGATCGTAACCCATCTCGGCCAACCACACCCTCGCAGCAGGCGTAAAGTCCAATTGGATGGACCGCTCTTGCAACAAGCGCTGCAAACGTTCGAGTTGGATGGCAGCAATCACCTGAATCACATCCAACGTCAACCGCTGGAAGATCAAGGTCTCATCGATGCGGTTGAGGAACTCCGGTCGAAAGTGAGCGCGGAGTTGTTCTTCCACCAAGGCCCGGAGTTGCGCGGGATGCTCGGCTGCCTCTCCAAGAATCGCCTCCGCTCCAAGATTGGACGTAAGAATGACGACGGTGTTTTTGAAGTCGACGGTGCGGCCCTGCCCGTCTGTGAGGTGACCGTCATCTAGCATCTGAAGCATGATGTTAAACACGTCTTGGTGGGCTTTTTCCACCTCGTCAAACAGCACCACAGTGTAAGGACGTTGACGCACCGCCTCTGTGAGTTGACCGCCTTCTTCGTGACCCGAGTAACCGGGAGGAGGACCGACCAGCCGAGACACCGCGTGTTTCTCCATAAACTCCGACATATCGATGCGAACCATCGCGCGTTCGTCGTCGAACAAGAACTCAGCCAAAGCCTTGGCCAGCTCCGTTTTACCAACCCCTGTCGGACCCAAGAACAGGAACGAACCAATCGGTCGCTTGGGGTCGGCGAGCCCGGAGCGAGAACGACGCACAGCCTCCGACACAGCGCGGATGGCATCGGGTTGACCAATCACCCGCTCGGCCAGACGCTGCTCCATCGCGATCAGCTTGGCCCGCTCGCTTTCCAGCATCCTCGACACAGGGATGCCGGTCCAATCTCCGACCACTTCGGCGATGTCTTCCGCGTCAATCACTTCTTTGAGGAGTCGCTGCTCGCCGGCTTCTTCAAGGATGTCTTCTGCGTGTTGGAGTTCGGTTCGCAGCTGTTGAAGCTGACTGTATTTGATTTCAGCGGCGCGTTCGTACAGACCGGCTCGCTCTGCTTCAGCTTCTTCGTGCTCCAACTGCTCGATCTTCTCCTTAAGCACCCGGATGTCTACGATAGCCCGCTTTTCCCTCTCCCACCGTGCACGCAACACAGCAAACTTCTCTTGCCACTGCGTTATCTCTTGCTGGATCCTGCGAAGCTGGGTTTGGGCATGGACGTCCGTCTCTTTGAGTAAGGCTTGCTCCTCAATTTTGAGCTGGACCACACGGCGATTGAGGTCGTCCAGTCGGGGTGGCATCGACTCGATCGCAAGGCGCAATCGGCTCGCGGCTTCGTCCACCAGATCGATGGCCTTGTCCGGCAACGAACGGTCCGCGATGTAGCGAGATGACAGTCGAACAGCCGCTTGCAGGGCTGCATCCGCAATACGGACCCCGTGGTGAATTTCGTACCTCGACTTAAGGCCTCGAAGAATCGCTACACACTCGTCGGTGTGGGGTTCTTCGACCCAGATGTCCTGAAACAACCTCTTGAAGGCAGGGTCTTTTTCAACTTGCTTTCGGTACGACGCGATAGTGGATGTCCCTATCGCATGCAGCTCGCCTCGAAGCAGCGCAGGCTTGAGCAGGTTGGCAGCCCCCACCCCGCTTTGCCCTCCGCCAGCTCCGACTAGGTTGTGAATGTCAGGGAGAACCAGGATAATTTCACCCTTCGACGCTTCAACCTCGTGCAGGAGCGCCTTAAACCGCTCCTCAAATTCACCGCGGTACTTGGCTCCAGCCAGCAAGGAACCAAAGTCCAACATCGCAAGTCGGCGTCGTTGCAGATGAGAAGGCACATCCCCTTGAACAATGCGCCAGGCCAAGCCATGCAAGATGGCTGTGCGCCCGACACCGGGGGTTCCCACCAGAAGCGGGTTGTTCTTGTTGCGTCGCCCCAAGATCTGCATCATCCAACGGATCTCGTCATCCCGCCCCACCACAGGATCGAGGAGGCCGTCTTCCGCCATCTGAGTGAGATCGCGGGTGTACAAAGCCAGAGCTTCACCCCACGCCACCGCCGTTGGTTCTTCACCCTCAGCATGGGATAGGCTGGCTCGCCGACCCTGACTTGCAGTGGAGGTCTGGTGCGTTGTTTCGTACACCGTGCCACCTTCCCGCTCGTCAGAGGTGTTTCGCTCTTTCCGTCGGAGCCGCTGCAAGGCACGCAAGACACGGGTTCGGGTTACACCCATAAACGAGAGATGACCGCTGGCCCTAGACCGAGGTTCGTCGAGGATCGCAAGGAAGAGATGGAGGGTAGAAACTGCGTCCTCTCCTTGGCGACGGCATTCTTCTTCGGCCTGGGCCAGAACGTCGCCCAAACGCCGCGAGATCAACACGTTGGCATCTTGCTCTTGCAGCGATGTTGCTGGAATGGGACCCAAATCAAGCTCCACACGACGTTGCAACTCATGCACCGTCACGCCCAACTCATCCAAAAGCTGGGTGAGTCCACGTGAGGTCTGTTCCAAAAGCGCAAGAAGGAGATGTTCGGGAGAGATCTCGGAGTTGTGAAAGGAGGCCGCGAGCGCTTCGGCTGCGAGAACAGCTTCTGCGGCTTGCCGGGTGTAGTGGTCGAATCGCATCCGTTGGCTCGTGGTCGATTCGATCAGGAGGAGAGGTTCACGTACTTCATACGAAGATCGTAGAGCATGGTCTGCAGCAAACGCTCTTCGTCGGAGGTCAGATTCCCTTTGGACTTGGCTTGCAGCATCGCGAGGATATCGATGGACTGTTTGGCCAGAGGCTTATTTTTCTTACCCTTTCGCCCATCGGGAGCGACTTCTCCCATGTGCAGCAGGGCGGAGTGGTAGAGCGACACCAAGAACGTCGGGAAATCGATTTGAGGCAGCGCGCCTCCTGCATCGATTGCATCGAGATCCTCATCCACCCAGTTCGCTCCTGCTCCTTGTTGGGAAGAGGACTCCGATTGGGAAGAGGTTTCGTTGGGAGAACGTTCATCGGCCATGGTTCAACTTACTCCTTGTCTGAGAAATAGAGTTTGCCAGCCCCTTCCTCGTGGTAGCTCAACAGGACTGTCTGCTCATCCGCTTCACAGGAGGTTCCATCGGGATGCATCCATCGCGCGTTCTCCGACACGTCGGGGAGAGCGTCCAGCATCTCATTCACTTCTGCCCGAGGGACACGGGCATTGCGCAACTCGCGCTTGATGAAACGAGTGTCTTGCTTGAGCATACTACGCAGTTGGGACATGATGCGATTCTCCTTTGTGGCATCCAGAACATACGAACGGTTCCCCCCCAGGTCAAACAGAAATCCACCGGGAAGGTTCGTTAAATCACCAGAATTGGCTTAGAATAGGTCTTCAATTAATGTAACTTTTCGCACGGTTGCTTTGCGCGGAGTTACCGATATCGCTTTGGAAACGTAGCCCTTCTTTTTGAAGACGACCCGGACCGAGCGACCTCGTGGAACAGAGATGGATTTGGGTGTGACACCGCGTTTGGTGTCGTTGATCCAAATTTCGGCCCCACTCGGTTTACTCAAAAGTCGCAGCATAATCAAGGACCTTGCACCAGAAGATCGTGGTTTGCTGCGGCGACGAGACGGAGCAGGCCGCCGTTTCCTCTGTACTTTCCGACGGTTTGAAGGTCGGCGTCGGTTGGAAGGAGCGCGAACCCTGCCCCGAGGAGCAGGACGCTTTCCAGGCTCATCGTTGTTGTTGGTGTCGTCGTTGGAGCCCACCACCACCGTTTCAATGGCTTTGCGCGGCCTGGGCTTGGGTCCCCAATTGCCCTTGAGCATGACAACTTTGCGACGTTTGGGAGGCTTCTTCCGTGCGGCCGCTTTGCGCTGCTGCGCCAGAGACATCCACATCCAGGCCACCAGTCCAACACTTAAGGCTGCTAACCCAGCGAACAGCCAAACCAACCGGCTTGTCTTGGGCTTCTCTTTCCTCCGGTACTGAATCGAGGGGCGCTGCTTCCGCTTGGCCGATTGACCTCCAGAAGCTTTGAGATCCTGGTAGATGTCTTCCGCGATCGGAGAGACTCCACATTCTTTCATCGCCACATCCAGCATCTGCCCAAAGGCTTGCGCCACAGGAAAACGCTGTTCGATGTCCTTGCTTAAGGCCCGCTGGATAAACTGCTCCAACACCTCAGGATATTCCGTGGTGGGATCGAGTTCAGCTAGAGTTGGAGGGAACGCCTCAAGTTGAAGACGCATGGTCTCTCGCTGACCGCCGCCATCAAAGGGCCGCTGCCCCGTCAACATCTCTGCGAGAATCACACCGCAAGCGTAAAGATCCGTGTGTGGTCCCATCAACGCGATGTCACCACGGACCTGCTCAGGAGCCATGTAAAAAGGCGTGCCCACAGCGTATTTGGATCGTTCTTGCGACTCCTGGTCGGAGCCGCCAATCAGCTGAGCGATACCAAAGTCAACAATCTTCAACACCATGCGACCACGAGAACCTGTAATCAGAACCAGGTTTTCGGGCTTCAAGTCGCGGTGGATGATGCCTCGTTCGTGAGCGTAAGAGAGCGCATCCAACAGCTGGGAGAAAAGCTCCCAGACCCAACCTCGTTCAGGTTTGGGATGGACTCGCAAGACACGAAACAGGCTGTTCCCTTCCAGCCACTCGGTGATCAGGTAGAAGCCGATATCTTCAGCAAACCCAAAGTCGATCACCTGAAGAACATTCTCGTGCTGCAGCTCGGCCAGAACCCGCGCTTCGGCCTGGAAGCGATCGGTAAAGCTGGAGTCTTGCGCAAGCTTGGGGTGCAAGATTTTAACAGCGAACGAATTCCCCAACGAGACATGGCGAGCCTCATAGACAGCGCCAAAGCCTCCGCCTCCCACACGACGCACAAGCTCGTAGTTGTTGATCGTGCGTGACACCAGCGAGGGCCACTCTCCATCAAAAGGGAACTTGCACTTCTTGCAACGTTCCGCGCCGTCGGCGTTTTCAAGCTGACACTCACTACAAACTACAGGCATGGGTCTCTCGTTTGTACATCGTCGTTGGATGGCAAAGTAGGGATTGCGTTCTCGATTAAGACGCGCGAGTTTAACATGTCTGTTCCTCTAAGCCAATGCTTTGTTACATCTTCCCTTCTCTTGGACTCGCTACCGACCGTCGTTCGAGGCTTTCCCCCTCCCCTATCACAGTCCTCACGCGGGATGATACTCCCAACGTTCATGGGTCTGCACGAGCACAGCTTCTCCCAAATCCGTCAGCCACTGAAGGTAACATAGAGATTCGCTCATCACCAAGAACAAGGCATGGCGTGTCATTTCCTGCCCGAATACGGCTTGCGCCATCGCGTAAACGGTGTGGGGTCCCTCTTGAAGAAAGGCTCGAACACGCTCCAGCCGTCGATCTTGCCTTGCGGTCAAGCGATGGACCACGTCGCGGTGTCCAGTGAAGGAAAAGCCATGTCCAGGGACCACACGCTGGATGGGAAGCTCTCTCAGCCGACGCAAGCTCTTCTGGTACGTGGCCAACCCTTGCCAAGCCAGCGGGGACACATCATCGGGATAATACACCGGGTTGGACGGGAAGCGCTCCAACAAGACGTCCCCGCCGATCAAGATGCCAGGCTCTTCCAACCAAAATGCGGTGCACCAAGGGCTGTGACCTGGAACATGCAACATGGTCGCGCGATGCCGCCCCGCCATCCACAAGCCTTCTTGCGCCGCCACGGTGCGATGAATCTGAACGGGACCGGCCATCTCGTCAAAGTGTGACGGCGAATTCCGAGAACGTTCTATCTGTTCAGGCTCCACCCCAGAGCGAGCCAAAAGCTCCAGGTAACCCTTTCGAGCATGCGCCCAATGTTCCAGGTAGTCTTCAAAGCGAGATTGACTTGCATTCCAGGCCCGCACTTGCGCACCCGAACGCTCCACAAACTCACCGGCCAAGCCAAAGTGATCGAGGTGGGGGTGTGTCAACCAGATTTCCCCAAGATCGGACCACGTCAGGCCATGCTCTGCCAGCACCTGCTCCACAATCGCGACGTTGTCTTTGTACCGCATTCCTGTGTCGATCAACGCAGGAGGATCCCCCAAGACCAACACAGCATTGACAGGTTCAATCTGAAAGGGAATGTGCAAGGGGATCCGTACAAGCCCAGCTTCCAGCAACGTTTGACGTTCTTCTTCCGTAGGCAAATACCGCTCCACATCGAGCCGACTGACAGTCATAAGTTTGTCTTCCCTCACAATGATCCAAGTTCCCGCAATTCAAAACCCATCCAGGCCCCTTTGTATAGCATGTGTTTCCGACCTGCACAGGGCACTCTTGCGGACGGCAAAAAGCGCCCTCATCTTGCGCATAGCCCCTTAACGTGTCAACTTGGACAGCCATAAACTGTAGGGATGTACTCTTGCACACAAGACAGACCTATGGCATCTTTGAGGTTGGTGTGGTGCTACATTTTGGAGTCCACCCACTCCACAAACGACAACCGTAAGGAACCTGACAAATCTCTTCAGTTCCCGTACATTGTCTTGTGACGTTTTCGTCGTTTCTGACCCAACGGCACCGCTGCTCGGGAGAAAAAGAAGGCTCGTGAGTCGCTCATCCTCCAAGACCAATCACTGGACTGATGCACACGCTGCATCTCACGGTACCGGTTCGGCTGGAGCGCAAGAGAGTCGTACGCCAGAGGATCCTTGGGTCAATCAGATCATCGGAAACTACAGGCTCCTCAAGCGCATCGGGGAAGGTGCGACCGCAATTGTTTACCGAGCGACCCACCTCCAGTTGGACCGCATCTACGCCTTAAAAATTCTCCATCCCATGATCGCCACCCAGCCGGGCATGCGAGATCGCTTCCTCCGCGAGGCCAAAACCGCAGCCCAACTTGAGCACGAGAACATTATCTTCATCAACGACTTCGCCATCGACGCCACCTTCGGCCCATACATGGTGATGGAATACCTGGAGGGAATGACGCTCAAGGAAGTCTTGGAAGAGCAAGGCATCCTCCCCCTCCATCGCATACTTGCGATCTCTCTTCAGGTTTGCAACGCGCTCTCTGCAGCCCACAATCATGGGATTATCCACCGCGACTTGAAGCCTGAAAATATCTTCTTGGAGCGACGGGAAGACGGAGTCGAGCGAGCCAAGATCCTCGACTTTGGAATCGCTCGTTTGGCCCAAAGCACCAGCTCCATCACAGGCGATGGCAAGCTCATTGGCACGCCCTTGTATATGTCGCCCGAACAATGCCGCGGCCAATTCCCGCTCTCACCCGCCAGCGACATCTACTCCTTTGGGATCACGTTGTACGAGATGCTCACAGGGGCGCCTCCCTTCCAGAGCGACAGCCCCCACAAGCTGATCATCGACCACTTTCTCGCGACACCTCCTGACCTGGACTACTCGTTCCCTGAAGAGCTCCGCCAGTTGCAGCGCGAGCTGTTGGCCAAAGAGCCGGAGGAGCGGCCCCAAAGCTTCGCTCAACTCGCCGTTCGCTTGCGAGAGTCGATCGAAGCCACCCAGGCGAGCAACGCGCCCATGTACGCCACTCTGGAAGAAGCGCCCATCCCACAAGCGGTGCTTGACGCCATCTCAGTAAAGATGGGACCTGCAGCCTCGTCACAGGCAGCGCAAGGCGTGCTGCCTCCCCTTCAGATCCAGAACACAGAGCTGTATCACCCTTCTGTCCCTGACTCACACGACTCCCTCACTCCTCCTCCAGGACCGTACTCCCTTGGAGGAGAGACAGCGACCCAGGAACAGCTCCCCTCCATCCGGAAACGAGGACGCTCTGGCTCGTTCTTGTCACCCCGCGACAAGACCTCGGCGCGTGTTCCCAACCCACACCTGCAACAGCAACCTGTGGTGGTCAAGCGCCGCGAGACAGGTTCGCATGTATCGCCCTCTCATGACCCTTTGATCAATGACCTGGAACAGCTGTTTTCAACGCCAAGCCAGGAGGGTGACGCTCCCCGAGAGGTGTCGCTTTCCTCGACAGCGTGGGATGTAGCATCCCCTCTTACACCACAGCCTCGCTCCCAGCCCACGTATCCACCGCTCCAGACCACGCCGTTGCCCCGAGACAAGACAAGACCAGGCAGCGGAGAACACCCCTTCTTCCAGCACCCGGAGACGTCGACGCCAAGCACTCCAACCAACCCCCAAGCGTTGCCGTCACGCGTGTCGCAATCTCCGGACCTTGGTGCGGTACGTCGGACACAAGCGTGGAGCGAGTCTGACCCCATCATTGAGCTGCAAAAACCCAAAGATACTGCGTCCAACTCCCTGTTCCAGCGACCTCCAACGTCACCGTTCAAGGGTAACTCTTCGGCTCCCTCTCTTCAGGCTCCCGCGACGCCACCCCCCCCCACGGAACGTGGCCCGATTCCGGTCATTGCTCCCAAGCAGCACCGCATCACGGGTAGTCACGAACAAATGACAGGGATGCCACCCAACGCATCCCTCACCCCGGAAGAACTGGAGATGGCGTTGTTTAATCTCGACGCCGCAACGGAGATTGACCTCTCCCAAGCGCCACGTCGATCGCGCAGACGCCCAGGGCAGCCCAAATCCCTTTACAGAACCTGGTGGTTTTGGGGCCTTCTCCTTGCAGGATTGGGCCTAAGCAGTTACCTCGTGTACCTGATCCTGTCACTCCCAGCGCTACCACCCATCTTGTTTGTGTGAGGACCCAATCTCTTCACCGGACCTAACACTCCGCCCCGTTCATACGATGAGTCAGACCACAGGCCCATGACCAAACACCATTCCTCGTTGTCCCCCTCGCAAGCCAGACCCACACTCAGCCCCCAAGAACAGCAGGGGTTGTTGCGCGGCATTACTCTGGAACGCTCGCACCCATGGCGGTCCAGCCTTCGCTTTGCCTTGTTTGTGATGCCAACCCTGTGGATTCTGCTGACGGTTCTCTTTGTGCTTCTGGGCCAGGGGGTTTGGGCCATTCTTGATGCGTTGGCCTGGAGTTTGTTGGCCAGCACCATCATCACCTTGTTGTACCATGTGCTCTACCCTGCCCTGCTTGATCCTCCCCGGCTTCGTCTACGCAACGAAACCCTGCAAGTCCAAAGTGGCCCCCATGACCACTGGATGCTGCCACTGGACGAGCCTTTCAGCCTGCATCTCTTGTACCGCGACTACCGCGAAGACGCCCTCCTCGTGGTTCAACCGGCTGAGGCACCGCCGCTGTTTTTGTACGGACGCTACCGCAAGCATCGTTACCTGCCCGAGACAGCTTTGGTTGTAGATCCCCTGGGCTTCTCCCTTGCAGAGGTTGCCCTCGACCAGATCGGCGCGTGGATGCTTCCCGATCGTGAAGCAGAATACCTTGCCCCTCTCGCCACGCTACTGATGGAGGCGCCCGGTTGTGAGCGATACGAGTTCGCCTTGCCGCTTGCACCGTCACCGTACACGTTAAGGCTTACACACCATCACATCTCGTACTTTTTCCACAACGAGAGGCTGGGACATTTCCCTCTGGATACAACCCAGGTGGAAGCGTACCGAGTACCGTCCTCGTCGTTCTCTGGATTGCTGCTGGAGTTAATAGACGCCGACAACGAAAGCGGCTGGATCGTTGTGGAGTGGCCCCTGCCCGTTCCGTCTCTCCAAGACCTGGATGAAGCTCCCGGCCCCGTTCCTACCACGGCGCTCTCGCTGCCGCCTTTGGACGCGGTGCTGTTTCTGCATTACCTCGACACCCAAGAGATCCTCCTGGACGCCACGCTCCTGCTTCAATCCAAGAAGCCCTCCGAGCCACCGACAGAATCGATGGTCTCCAACTCTTCTGCCTCAGAGATCGAAAGCCAGGATCCCGAAAGCATCCGCCCAGACTGAAGCTACTTTGCAGGACGTGCTGGCACAGGCTTCCGACGAGGAGGGATGGCCCGCCGGTTGGGTCGCGTGGTGGGCTTTTTCGCCTTGTACGGTTGGTACGCCGGAACAGGGTGACGAACCACACCCTTCATCCACTGCCAAAGATAACCCACCTGAACTTTGGGCATCTCCTTGATGGCAGGCATCGCTTTTCCACGATGCATCGCATCCGCTGACTTGAACGTCACGTGGTAGTGCAATTCGTCCACGTTGTACGCGAAGTAGAACATCGCCAAGGGCTTCACAAAGTCATTCCCAAACGTAGCACCGATGCGATGGGCACCGTGGCAGAACTGGCACGCTCCCCGGTACATCAACCAACCTTTGCGAACGGTCGGCTTGTTGGGCCCTGCAAACTGTTTGTAGTAGGCGTCCTCGTTGACCAATTCAATACCGGTCAGGGTGTTCACTCGCTTCCAAACCTGTACGTTGCCAGCGACGTGGTCCAAGACATGAGGATGGTCGCCTTTCTGGACCACCACTTTGTTGCCTCGAAACCAAACGGGTCGATTGTCCTTGTAAATGGGGAGCGCCGGAGTTCTCATCACCATGGGGAAGTGACGGGTCCAACCCTTGGTCTCCTTCATTTTTACTGCAACAAACACTGGCATCGGGTCACGGCCAGGCACTGTCTTGAGTGGATAGGGCACCACCATCCCGTTGCGAAAATGGAGCAGCGCCAGATTCACATAACGAGGCTTGCGATACTGCTGCAACAGCGTACGCACCCACACCCCTTTGTAGGTTCGATTTCCGTGGTACTGAACGTCGAACATCTTCCGGGTCTCAAGCTTTATGTTCTTCCAAAACACTCGCATTTCACGTGTTTTTGGAACGTCCTTTCCGTCCGCGTACTGACCCGCAGTTCGTGTCCAGATGCTGACGCCGCGCCACCCCATCAGAGGCGGAGGAGGCTGTGGCTTCTCCAGCGGTTCAATGATTAAAGGCTCCGCAGTGACCGGATCATTCCAAGAACTAAGCCACCCCAAAAGCCAGCCAAGCCCCAACACTGCAACGAGAAGTAGTCCTTTTGTTCTCATGGCTTCTCCTTTCCCTTACACCCAATCCAAACACCACCTCGCCACCACCCCAAGCAAGCTCTTGCGTGCGTCCCCAGACACAACACCATCGCTCACCTGGCAAAAGAAAAAGCGACCCATCAAGCGTACGTTCTCCAAGCTGCTTTCTCATGACCTGGATCAAAGACAGGGTTGATCCAGGGAGCAAGAACGTCGCGCCAAAGCCTCTTTAGAGAAGGCCGGACCTCCGCTTCACTCTAGGCGTTGCTCTCTCCGTTTGATTTGGATCAATGCTAGGAAAATCCGGCGTCAAAGCAAAAATCCTCCCCATCGCTATATTGAAGGGTGTGTTTTGGGTCTTCAAGGTGCTCCAAATGCCTTGGAGTTCTGATGAGGGCCGGTGGGTGATGAGAGGAGGCGTGGGATGAAACGCATTTTTCAAAAACGATACCGACATTGGCTCTTTTGGGTTGGTTTCCTCGGACTTGTAGGAAGTTGGCGTTTGTTTGGCTGCGGAACACCGGGATTGTCCGATATCTTTGACAACCCCCAAACTCAACAGCAAGGCAACACAACCACAACGCAGCAATCCACGAAGGACGCTGTCCCCAAAGCAACCCTGAACTGGACTGACACACGCCTTGAGTCCTTCCAGTTCCACTACATGATGTGGCGCAACAAGCCCACGATCTGGTACGTCAAAGGCACGACCACACAGCGCAGAGACGTCTTCTACCGCGAAGAAGTGGGAGGACAGCGTTTGGGTCTCCAGCCCCGTACGGCTCTTGCATTTCGCATGGAGGATCTCAGCCTTCATGACAACAAGCTGTACATGATCGCACGGAACGGAGACACCCGCTTGTTGCAAGTGGGACAGGCCGCCAGCGACAGTGAAGCGTTGAATTGGTACACGGTCCGGACCTTCCGAGATGCTCAGTTGGATCAGATCCACCATGTGACCTTCCTGGGACACACGATGTTGGTCTACGGAAAGAAAGACCTGTACACATTGAACCCCAACGCCAAAGAGCCCAAGCTCCTTAAGCTCAAGGTCAACATGCTTCCCAACATCGACTACATGCGATGCAACGACAACTTCTGTGTCGCGGTCCTCCAAGACTACCTGCCTGTGATGTTCAGTCCGACATCCACGTGGCAAACGACACCGGCAGCGGTCTCCTGGACCACCGTGCCGCAGATGCCTCATGCCCTGACCAAGGAGCCTGCGACCACCCCAACAACGTCTGCAACACCTCAGCAGACACCAGGGACGGCAGTGGTTCCTCCCAGTCATGACACGTTGCAAGCACGCGTCACGCTGCACAAGGACCAGGTGGGCTTCGTCCTCCGTGAGAAGAACGTGTACTGGTCTTGCAAAATGGGCTTGAACCCGTTCAAAACCCGAACGGCCAAGGACAACGTCCGCGCGGTGGCTTGGGCAGGACCCGACCTCCTCGTGGTTGACGGAAAAAGGCTCGTTCGCTTGGTTACGACAGGTGAACAAGAGCTGTCCTTGCCAGCCGTTGCAACACAGCCAAGTGTGAGCATCCATCGACTGACTCACATGAACAATGCGCTCTACCTTGAGTTGACGTTGCCTCACAACCCTGCCGTTCCACAGGGAGCGGATCAGATTCCTGGCGCACATCGTCTGTATGTCGCACCGTACCGGGTGACTTCCACCAACACCGTCTGCTTCCGCTAAACGGGAGAGCAGGCAGCCATGAACAGGCGGACGGCTGGCTTACCAGTCGTTCGTATGTTTTTTGTGTTGAAGATGGAGAAAGGAAGAGAGGAAGGAAGAGAGGCAGGAGGGTCTATTCGAGTTCGCGTTCCATCATCTCAACCACGAGGTTGTTGAAACGTGCAGGATTTTCCAGCTTTTCCCCTTCTGAGAGGACAGCGTAACCCATCAACAGGTCAGCGTAGCCTCCCAAGCGAGAGGACTCGGGGTCTTCGCCGATCAACTTTTGGATCTTGAGAACCAACGGGTGGTTGGGGTTGACTTCCATCGTTCGTTTGCGCTCGGGCACACTACCGTCGCGGCTCAAGAGACGCTCCAGTTGTGGATTGAGAGCGTGCTCATCACCCACGAGACAAACCGGTGACGACGTCAAACGATGGGTCAGGCGAACATCCTTCACCTTGTCTTCCAGGTGCTTCTGCATGAAGGTAAGAAAATCGTTGAAGGTTTCTTTCTTCTCTTCGATCTCTTTCTTCTTCTCTTCCTTCTCTTCTTCGCTGCCCAGCTCAATCTCACCTTTGTCGATGGCCACAAACTTGCAGTCTTCAAACTCTTGGATCGACTGGAGCACCAGTTCGTCGATGGGATCCGTCAGGAAGAGAACTTCGTACCCTTTCTCGTTGAACGCTTCGAGGTGGGGCGAATGTTGGAGCTCTTCGCGGGAGTCACCGGTCAGGTAGTAGATCGCTTCCTGGTCTTCTTTCTTTCGCTCGACATACTCCTTCAACGTGGTCAACTCTTCGTCGTGTGACGTGGAGAACAACAACAGCGGAGTGAGCTTGTCGCGGTTTTCAAAGTCGTTGATGCCACCTTCTTTGAGGGGACGGCCCAGCTCGTTCCAGAACTTCAGGTAGTTCTCTTTGTCGTCCTCAAACATCTCTTGCAACGCGCCCAGAACCTTCTTGGTCAGGAACTTACGCATGCTGGTGATGTGACGGTCTTGTTGGACCATCTCACGCGAGACGTTGAGGGAGATATCCGCCGAATCCACGACACCTTTAACGAATCGCAGGTACATCGGCAACAGATCTTCGCAGTGTTCCATGATCAGAACGTTGCGAGCATACAGACGAAGGCCACGGTCTGCGCCTTGTACGTAGAGGTCTTGGGGCGCCTTCTGTGGGATGTACAGAATGGAGCGGTATTCCAAGCGACCTTCCACGGAGAAGTGGAGAGTCTTGATGGGCTTTTCCCAGTCGTGCGAGATCTGACGGTAGAACTCGCTGTACTCGTCTTCGGTCACGTCGGAGGGAGTGCGAACCCAGAGCGGCTTCATCGAGTTGAGGGTGCGGTCCTCAATCACGATTTCGTTCTCGCCTTCTTTGATGTTGCCCTCGTCGTCAAACACCGGCTTGGTGCTCTCTTGCTTCATCTTGATGGGGTAACGGACGAAGTCAGAGTAGCGCTTCACAATCTGCGAGACCGTCCAAAACTGTGTGAAGTCGTCGATCTTGTTGTCGCGATCGACCTCTTTCAGGTGCAAGGTAATGGAAGTACCCTGGCTACCGCGGGCCGCATCACCGATCGAGAACTCGCCGTCACCTTCCGACTCCCAACGAGTCGCGGTCTCTTCACCGGCACGTCGGGTAATCATCGTGACTCTGTCGGCGACCATGAACGAAGAGTAAAAGCCCACACCGAATTGACCGATCAGGCTCTCTTTTGCTTCGCTCTCCGACTCTTGCAATTGGTCGAGCAACTCGCGGGTTCCGGAGCGTGCGATGGTTCCGATGTTTTTGATCACTTCTTCGCGGGACATACCGATACCATTGTCGTGAATGGTCAAGGTATGTGCATCGGAGTCCGTCTCAATGCGGATCTCCAACTCGTTCTCATCAATCTTCAGCTCTTCTTGGGTCAACGCTTCAAAGCGCAGACGATCCAAGGCGTCAGAAGCATTGGAGATCAATTCACGAAGAAAGATTTCCTTGTTGGAGTAAAGCGAGTGGATCATCAGATCCAAGAGTTTGCGTGTTTCGGCCTGGAAAGAAAATGTCTCTGTCGACATGAGCTTTTCCCTTTTCCGTCTATGTACGTTTTATTAAGAATGAGGACATTCTCACCAAACATCCGAACCAATCGTTCAGCAACACCCCTCGGTGTATGGGTTGGTGTAAGCAGCCCTCCAACAAAAACAAAGTTGGGCGAGAAATGTTTAAGCACGATCCGAGAGTCGTCAAGGAAGAATCCCTCGCAAGCCAGATCTTGTGGTCTTGAATCTGGACAGGCGTTCATGCTATCCAACACCTCTGGACTTCCTTCTCATCACCCAAGGATTCGTACGATGTCGGACTCAGGCCACTCTTCTCTTCAGCGCTCACCGTCCCTACAAGGGCTGCTCCTGCTCCTCTTTGCTGTGACTTGCTCCTGCTTTGCTGTGCCTTTTGGCAAACCTGCCTGGGCACAGGGTCCATCCTCCCGACTGTCCAAGACGCTGCCATCAACCACTCCGGATGCCGCCACAACCCAACAATTCCATCGCCTGGTCAAGACGTTGTGGCAGGCTCACCTTCGTCGCTATCCGTTGTTTGCCAGCGCCATCGGTGACCTTCGTTACAACGACAAACTCCCCGATATGTCGTTGGCTGGCATTCAGCGACGCGCGGAGCAGGACAAACGATGGGTTCGCTCGTTGGAGCAGGTTCCAGCCCACAAGCTCTCCCAAACCGACCGCATCAACCGGGCCTTGCTCCTTCGCTGGTTGCGTGATCGGCTTCAAGAGTTCCGATTCTTCGGCCACTACATTCCCATCACCAACCGCTACGGTTTCCACATCTCCTTTCCAGACCTGACACAACAGCTCACCTTTCGCACCCGCAAGCACTACACCGACTACATCACCCGCTTGCGAGGCTTTCTTCGTTACACGCAGCAGCACATCGCGCTGTTGAAGTTGGGTCTGCAAACCAAACGAACCCTGGCCGCTGTCGTGCTCCAAGGCTATGACAAGACCATCACGCCCCATATCGTTCAGAAGCCCGAGAAAAGCCTGCTGTACCAGCCCTTCAAGACCATGTCATCCAGCCTGACCCAAGCGGAGAAGCAACAACTTCGCAAGGCCGCAAAGGAAGCCATCCAAACGTCGGTGGTGCCGGCGTATCGAGCCTTTTCCACGTTCATGACCAAGACCTACATCCCCCAAGCACGGCGAACCGTTGGAGTGTCTGCCATTCCCCAAGGCAAGGCATTCTACGCCCATAGGGTGAAGCGTTTTACCACCTTGAACGTCACGCCCAAGGAAGTTCATCAGATTGGTTTGCGCGAGGTTAAACGCATCCGACAAGAGATGAAAAGCGTTATCCAGAAGGTCAAGTTTAAGGGTAGCTTCAACGACTTTCTCAAGCACCTACGAACGCACCCCAAGTTTTACGCCAAGACGCCCAAGCAGCTTCTGCAAGCAACGAGCCTCGTGCTGAAGCGTATGGACGGCCAGCTCCCCCGCCTGTTTGGAAAGCTTCCACGAACCCCGTATGGCATTCGCGAGATCCCAGCCTACATCGCACCACGCACCACCACGGCCTACTACATGCCCGGCAGCGGCGACGGAAAACGCGCTGGCTTCTACTATGTCAACACGTACAACTTGAAGAGCCGCCCCCTTTACGAGATCCAGGCATTGTCGCTTCACGAAGCTGTCCCTGGACACCACCTTCAAATTGCATTGCAACAAGAGATTCAGGGGCTGCCTCCTTTTCGCCGTTACATCCGCTCCATGGCGTACCAGGAAGGATGGGGACTGTACGCCGAACGCCTGGGGTTGGAGGTTGGTTTTTATCGCGACCCTTACAGCAACTTTGGACGTCTCACGTACGAGATGTGGCGAGCCTGCCGCCTCGTGGTGGATACAGGTCTTCATGTGATGGGTTGGACCCGCCAGCGTGCGACTCGTTACATGGCCCGACACACGGCGCTCTCGCTGCATAACATAACAGCAGAAGTTGACCGCTATATCGCATGGCCCGGTCAAGCCCTCGCCTACAAGATGGGGGAGCTTAAGATTCGAGAGCTTCGAGCGTATGCAACAAAAAAGCTAGGACAACACTTTGACCTTCGGGCCTTCCACGACGAAGTCCTGCGACACGGCGCCTTGCCCCTTGATGTGTTGCAGCAGGTCATCCACCGATACGTTGCACAAGCGTTGAAGAAACATACGAAGCCATCGGCGTCATCCAAGCCCTCTCGTCGCTAACACCCCTTACCACGAACAACCAAAGCGATGGTTCAAAACAGCACCCCCACACCCCAACCAGCAACAACAGTTGATGGCTTGCCGCTTGATTACTACAGGACCAACTTTCTGGAGTTGCTGGAGTACGTTGCCAAGCAATACGACGACCTGTTGCTCGAAGACGAACGCCAACTCTACCAAGCTTATGTGAGGTTAAGCCCCGACGGTCAGAAGTTATACACGCGCTTAATCTCACGGAAAGGTCCCTACTTTCGCAAGCGCAAGCTTCATTACCCCGAGATCCGCAACCTCTCTCAAGCAGCCCAAGAGCTTGAAGACGTCGGTCTTTTGTCTATCAACCCAGAGCTTTCCCTGGAGAGTCTGCTCGCCTTGTTCACGAAGCCGGAAATCCTCCAACGTTTTGAAGTGGCGTCCTGGAAGCGATTGTCGCGCAGTGACCTGGATGTGGCTGTACAAGAAAGCGACGAACCCAACAAAGAAAAACGTCTTCAGGGCGACGCGATCATCTACGAGGTCTTGGGTCAAGAGCAAGTCCAAACCTACAAGCTATGTTTCTTTGGAAACCTTCACCAGGAACTCAACGAGTGGGTGCTACGAGATCTTGGATTGTTTCGCTACGAAACCTACACTATTGACGCAAGCACCCGAGCGTTTACCAGTCGAGAGCAAATCGAACAGTACCTTCACTACTACCGAATTCTGGAACACTACGAGGAAGCTATCGAAGGAGAACCGGAAGCTATCGAAGCTTATCTTACAAAGCTACCCACCTGTGACCGCAACGAAGACCGTGTGTTGTTCCGTCGCCTCGACCGTTTGCGCTTTTCCCTGGCACGTCAGCTGGAACGCCTGAATGCTTGGGACGCTGCCCTCCCCCATTACCGCAGCTGCTACAACCCTCCAGCCAGAGAACGCATCGCTCGCATCCTGGTCAAACAAGACTCTATCGAAGAAGCGTTGGATCTCTGCCGCTCCATGTTGCAGAAGCCACGTACCGAAGCCGAGCAAAACATCGCCCGCGACTTTGGCTACCGCACAGCGAAGAAGCACAACATCACCTGGGAAGCACCCCGCACATACAAACCACCCACACACACCGTGGCCCTTCCCGCCTGGGACGACTGTGTCGAGATGGCAGCCGCTCGCCACCTCACCCAACGTGGTGTTTGTTACTATGTCGAAAACGCCCTCTTCAACGGACTTTTGGGCCTTAGCATCTGGGACATCCTTTACGCTCCACTGCGAGGCGCGTTCTTCCACCCGTTCCAACGTTCTCCCAACGGCTTTCGCAGCCCCGACTTTCTAGAGCAACGAGAGGCTTTGTTTGCGCAACGTTGGCAGGAACTCACCACCAAGGAAGCTCTCCGTCAGCGGGTGTTTTCCACCTACCGTGCCAAGCGCGGACGAATGAACCCGCTGGTCGCCTGGGAAGCTTTGGACGAAGAGCTCTTGGATGTGGCGTTGGAACGTATCCCGCTAGAGCATTGTTTGGCTGTGTTTCATCGGATTCTTGCGGACCTGAAGGAGAACCGAACGGGCTTTGCGGACCTTGTCGTATTTCCACAAGCCGGTGGTTACGAGCTTGTCGAAGTGAAAGGCCCCGGCGACCGACTGCAAAAGAACCAACGACGTTGGCTCCGCTTCTTTGCGGAACACAGCATTCCTCATCAGGTGATGCATGTGGAAGTCGCCGACGACAACGAACCTTCCAACCTGCTTCTCCCGCTCTAGCCGACATCATCCAACATCTTCCAAACCTTGCCAAACCAATGCAAATGTGCATGATGCAATACGTTGCACCCAAGGATTGAGAGGTCCCCTCATCGATAGAAAGCAACACAGTACGAACAAGCAGGGGAGCAACCAACATACGGCAGGGATCGCAAGCAGCGTATGTTGGAAGAGCATCCATCGTTTCGGAAGAACACCCCATATTGGTGTTTGGTTATGAATGAGGTTGTTTCATGGAATCCGTATTGAATTTTGTCCAACAGATGTCACCGCTCCAGAAGCTCACCTGGATCGTGATTTGTTTGAGCGCCCACTGGTTCATTGAAGGCTGGGCTCCGCTGTTTAAGCACGAGTACAGCAAGTGGCGTCATGCCCGAACCAATCTCAGTTTGCTTGGCTTTACGATCGCCATCAACTTGTTGTTTGGACTCGCAACCCTCGGTGTCTTTCGGTGGGCAGGTGCCAACAAGGTGGGTCTCCTGTACTACGTGAACCTACCGCTGTGGGCAGAGCTGCTCATTGCGTTTATGATCCTCGATTTGATTGGGCAATACGGCGTCCATTACTTCCTGCACAAGATTAAGTGGATGTGGCGTTTTCACATGGTCCATCACAGCGACACCCACGTCGACGCCACCACCGGAACGCGCCACCACCCCGGCGATTACTTCATCCGTGAGTGTTTCGCCCTGGTTGCCATTGTGCTCGTTGGCGCACCCCTTGCGTTCTATTTGTTCTACCGGGTAACGACCGTGTTCTTCGCGTACTTCAGCCACGCCAACATGAACATGCCGCTGTGGCTCGACAAAGCCCTCAGCTACGTGATTATCACGCCGAACATGCACAAGTTTCACCACCACGTGGAGCGTCCCTGGACCGACTCCAACTACGGCAACATCTTCTCCATTTGGGACCGGATTTTTGGAACCTTCGTGTACGACGACCCCAAGAAGGTGAAGTACGGCCTGGATGTGTTGGAAGGACGCCCCGACGAAGATCTCCTGTACCAACTCAAGGTACCCTTCGACAAAACCGTCAAGACGGACTCCTAACCCACCGCAAGCTACCCAGTCCTAGCACGCGCCCTACCCACCCAAAGAATCCTTCCCTCTTTCAACCAAGAAGAACTCAGAACCCAGGCATAGGAATTTCGCGGGCCAGCAAGCTTCCGGGCTTCACCACGGAGATCCGCTCGCGCTCTTCGTCGCTGGTCACGATTCGATTGAACGTGCTCCAAAACTCGTGCATCGTGTAGCGCGAGGAGAGGTGAAACAGCAGCAGGTTGTCAGCTTCCAGCTCTCGAAACAAAGCAATTGCTTCGGCCAGGGTCGCGTGGTCAATCTTTTTGTTGCCGTTCGTGTCGAGGAAGGTAGCTTCCTGGATGTGCAACGCAGCGCCACGACTGATGGGGTCGAGACGCGGCCGACCGTCGCCAGAGTAAAACACCAGCGGCCGCATGATCGGCTCGGTGATAGCAGACTTGCCCTTCTCCGCGATAATTTTGTTGATCTCGGATTGTGGCTTGCCCTGAATTTCAGGCTTCAGTCCGTAACGAAGTTGCTCCACCCGGTACGACAACGCTGTCTGCTTGTACACACGGTGTTCGGCTTCCAACGCAGTAAGATGCAACCCTCGTGCTCCTTGGAGAGCGAGAGTATCACCCGGCACGAGAGGATGCAGGACCACCAGATCGTTCCACCGGGACATCACATCTTGAAGGTACTGGAAGTAGCGCTCCAGAGTCCGACTGTTCCCAGGGTAATAGATATTAAGAGGAGGTATTTCTTCTTTGGTCACTTCCATCTCACGCAAGCGCGTGATCAGGATGTTCTGCAAGCCAGTGAAGTGGTCAGTGTGTGCGTGTGTGATAGCAAGATCACGAAACGCCAACAAGCGCCCTTCCAAAAAACAGTTAATTCCCTCTCCTGCATCGAGGAGCAAACGCATCGGCTCCAGGTAAAGCCATGTCGAGTAGAGCGCCTTGGAGTACGCAAAAACCTTCATCTACGCGTTCCGTTCATCCGCTAGTTCTTGGGCTACGGTCCATACATCGCCCGCACCGAGAGTAATCACCAAATCGTTGCCATCCAACGTCTCGCGAAGTTGAGCCATCAACTCATCACGACTGCCTACATAACGAACATCGTTGTGTCCATGTTCGATAATCGTTTGGGCCAGACTCTCTGAATCGATGCCTTCGATGGGCTGCTCTCCTGCCGCATAAACATCTACGACAAACAAGGTGTCCGCCTGATAGAAGGAGGTGACAAACTCTTGGTACAGGTCACGCACGCGGCTGTAGCGGTGCGGTTGAAAAACCCCAATCACTCGCTTGTTACGGAACGCGGAGCGAGCACCAGCCAGGGTGGCTTTGATCTCGGTGGGGTGGTGTGCGTAGTCGTCCACCACCATCAACTCATCGCTGCGATGCCAGAACTGGAAGCGACGCTGAACACCGTCAAAGTTCTTCAGAGCTTCCTTGACCACGTCGGGAGAAACTTCCAGCTCAAAGGCAACAGCGCAGGCAGCCAGACAGTTGAGAACGTTATGCTGACCGAGCATGTGAAAGGAAAAACGACCCAACGAGTTGCCGTACGCGATCAGCTCAAAGGAGGTAACGCCAGCGCCGTACTCGATGGCGTTGGCCTGAAGGTCAGCCTGGGTGCTCAGACCGTAGGTGACGTAACGTTTTTCCAGCTTGGGGATCATGGCCTGAACTTCTTCGTGGTCCAGACAGATGATGTTCAACCCGTAGAAAGGAACTTTGTTGAGGAAGTTGAGGTAAGCGTTGCGGACATTGTCCATGTCACCAAAGAAATCGAGGTGTTCGGGATCAATGTTGGTGACCACAGCGATGGTCGGCGACAGCTTAAGAAAGGAGCCATCGCTTTCGTCGGCTTCGGCCACAAGAAACTCACCCTGCCCCAGCTTGGCGTTACGGCCAGTGGCGTTGAGGCGTCCTCCGATCACAACCGTTGGATCAATGCCAGCGTGTTCCAGAATCGCGGCCACCAGCGAGGTGGTTGTGGTTTTGCCGTGGGTTCCGGCCATGGCGATGCCGTACTTCAAACGCATCAACTCGGCCAGCATCTCCGCCCGGCGAATGACGGGAATTTTGCGACGTCGAGCAGCTTCCACTTCCGGGTTGCCGCCACGCACAGCCGACGAGATCACCACCACATCGGTTTGTGCGAGGTTGCCCTCATCGTGACCGATATGGACGGAAGCACCCAGGTCACGAAGATGACGTGTGTTCGCTGAGTCCTTCAGGTCAGAGCCCGAGACTTCGTATCCAAGGTTGAGCAACACCTCGGCGATACCGCTCATCCCGATACCACCGATGCCGACAAAGTGAACGTGCTGGATTCGTTTCCGATACATCGCATCCTCGCGTTTGACAAATTCAAAAGACCGGCCACTATACCCCGAATGGCTGGCTCTGTACAATCCTCTTTCGGAGTATATCGCCAGTCCGCTACAGGGTCTACCTCTCTGACCTGGATCGGTCGAGAATATCCGCGCTTGTAACCTCCCTATACGCTTGACGTTATGGCACAACTTTTCACCAAAAGGAACACAACAGTTTATGGCATCCGCGAAGTCGCAGACTCAACGCAATCTCATGTACGGCGCAGTCACTCTCCTGGCCACAGGGCTTCTGGTCGTGTTCGTCCTTCATCCAGGCTACCTGCTGCTCACTCTCCCCAAGTTTCAAGCCTCTCCCAAGGCTATCATGCCAGCAAAGCCCATGCTTAAGCGTCTTGAAACCTACCATCGCATCCTCTCCGCAGGGCCTGTGTTTCGGCCGTATGTTCGAAAGCGCGCTGCCACTTTGCTCAGCCAACACATTCACCCCACGCGAATCGAGCGTTCGTTCCGTAGACTGTTGATGGGCAAGTCCCTGCAAGACTGGTTCAAACGCATTCGTACATGGGATACGCTGTTGCGACGCTTGGAGAAGCAGTATCCCAGCCTTCACCTGGATGCGTACCGGGCCTACCTCTACCTCCAGGCAGGGCAGCTCCAACGATTGCGAAAGTGGGGAGAGGAGCTACCTGAGGAAGCCCCACGCCACCGGCTGACCTTGCTGCGCCGCGTATGGATCGGTCACGCCTGCTTCTTGGGTGGTTGGACCAACGAAGCCTTCCGTCATTACAAGTTGGCTCTGCAGGGCTACGAAGCCAACCCATCGTGGGACTCTCGCACACCTTCCAACTGGCGCCTCCCCGCTGAGTTAACCTCCGTGCTGTACCACCTCAGCCTGATCCAGATGAAGAACAAACAGTACGCAGACGCCTACAAACATTTGCAGCGTATGAAGCAACGTCTGCTTGTGATTCGACCGAAAGCTCACCGGATGCCGCTGTGGCTCTTGATCCATACCTGGAGCGCCATTGCATGCCAGCGTCGGGGAGAATGGAAGCGAGCACGACATCATCACAAACAGGCTCAACGCTACTCCGACCCAACGCTCAGCTTGTTAACCGAACCATCGCAACCTGTCTCCAACAACGGTGCCTTGCGCAAGGTGATTGCAACCCATCGCCCACACAAACACTCTTACCCTGACTCTCCCAATCTGGCTCGTCTGGCTCTAGCGACCTCCCTCTTTCAACAAAAGCAACCCCGTGAGGCCTATGTTCTGGTCAGCCAAGTCCTTCGAGATCTGCAAAACCGAACATTGTCGCCGACCTTGAGCATGCTGCAACGCAAAGACACCTACAAAGTCCGTTTCTTGCCGGCCCCACCCTCTCTGTGGAGGGAGCTTGCTCAAGTCATTCAGAGAGCACCCTTTCCACAAACAACCAAGCGCGCAGCCACCTCCCAACCCACGTCCAAGCCAAAGGCTCCCACCAAGAAGCCTCTATCAGCGTCGTCACGTCGCGAAGCCAAAGCATGGATCCTTCGCAAGGTCCGCTTTTACCAGGCGCTCTCGCACCTCAAATTGTTCCAATGGAAGACCGCGGCATCTTTGTTGCAGTCTTTGGTGAAGGAAGCGCCGAAAGAACCCACTCCGTTGTTGTACCTGGGAATCCTGGCGCTGCAGAACCAACAAGACCTCCAGGCCTATCGCCTCTTCAAGCGCTACCACCAGGCCAAGTCCGGCAAGATCAGCGCATTGTATCTGGCCTACGCTGCCGTTCGGGTCAAAGCACCCGAAGCGTCAAGCTGGTTGAACAAGCTTTCACAGGTCGGCGTGCGTAAAAGCGTGATCGCTCGAATCCAAGCCCTCTACCAACGCAAACCCATGCCCACCAAGACCCGACAGGTTCAATATTGGTGGCGCGTCCTGGGTGTCCAAGGTCTGCTCACGATTTTTGACCCTCACTTACGACGTCGCAGCCACTACTGGCGCGTACGCCCCAACCTACAGTCGCAGACCCTACCCAAAGAGATGCTTCGCTCCTTGTGGGTGAGTCATCATGTGAGCCGCTTCAGCTTGAACACATGGCTGGGTCGGTATCGCTACCTCGCGGAATTCTTCCCCAAGAAACGCAAAGAATACCTTCGTAGGATGAGGTACATCCGCAGCTACTACCTTGCGTTTCCAGAGATGTGGTACGCGTTGGACCGCGTGATGTACACCAAACAGTGGGGACTTCTCGCCATGGGGCTCTACTGAGAAAGCCATGCGACATAGGACCTTTCCCGCATCCCTCGGTTGCATTTGAACCAAAGAGATTCCATGTTGTGGCATCCCAACCCCAACCGCAGAGGAGAATGACATGGATCGCGATGCCATGTGGAACCACAGCGTACAGTTTCTACAGAAAAAATACGGCAAAGGAACCCTGGAGACGTTATCCGAAGTAGCGGAGAGAGAGGGAAAAAAGGGTATCTGCACCTCCACAGGCAGCTTCCAACTGGATCAACACCTTGGAGGCGGTTACCCACGAGGAAAGTTTGTGGAGATTTTTGGACCTCCCGGCGCAGGCAAAACAACAATGGCGCTGCAAGCGATCGCCGATTGCCAGAGCAAAGGAGGCCGCTGCTTGTACATCGACGCAGAGCGAAAACTCGACAAACGATACGCAGAAACTCTCGGCGTTGACCCAGAGGCGTTGTTCGTTCACCAACCGGACTACGCTGAGCAAGCCTTGGATGTTCTTGAATCCTCGCTCCGTAGCAGCGCTGTCGATTTTGTGGTGCTTGATTCTGTGGCCGCGCTCTGTACCAAAGCAGCCATCGAAGCTGAAATGGAAGATTCCTTCTCATCGTCGCTGGCCAAGCTCATATCTCAAGCCTTACCGAAGCTGGTAGCGCCTTTGTCCTACAGCCAGGCCACGGTATTGCTCTTGAATCAGATACGCATGAAGGTGGGCGTTATGTTTGGGAATCCGGAAAAGACGACGGGGGGGGAATGCCATCCGGTTCTTTTCGGCAGTTCGTCTCGACCTTCGCATCGTAGGCACGGTCAAGAAAGATGGTGTTATCGCCGGTCGAAAGCTTCGAATCAAGCTCCCCAAGAATGTGGTCAGCGCTTCGATGCAGGAAGTAGAGATCGATCATATCTTTGGGCAAGGGCTGGACAAAGCAGGAGAGCTCCTCGACCTCGCTGTAGAGAAACAAGTCGTGACCGCGCAAGGCGGATGGTTCCGCAAGAACGGAGCCTGGTACTCCTATGGAGACGAACGTATCGGACAGGGTCGCCCCACCGCTCGGGCCTGGCTCTACCAACATCCGGAAATCATGGAGAAGCT
The DNA here is from genome assembly GCA_006226375.1 of Deltaproteobacteria bacterium. Classification (GTDB taxonomy): domain Bacteria; phylum Myxococcota_C; class UBA6777; order UBA6777; family UBA6777; genus M3003. The sequence goes on from SBHC01000003.1 coordinate 119,469, forward strand.
CGAACAAACCCTTCGTGAAGACTCGCTCCAAGAATCCACCTGACTCCACGTCTCTCCAGATCCCAACATCATCTGTGTTTCTTGGGTAGCGTAGTAAGAGCAGAAAACAACCGAATCTGTCGTCCAAAAACCTGAAGTTGTAGTCAACGTTCACGGGGTGGAGGACGGAGTCGAAGCTGCGGTTGTAGGAGTAGCGGAACTTGTCGTCGATGGAGAAGGTCGGGATGTCCCACCTGCCGCGTGTGCACAGTGCACTGAACCTGCGCCACACACCGGCTACCTAGCACCCAACCCACTGACTTTGCAGGAAGTTGGCCGGGAAGCACCGGGTCGAGTGCCTTGTCGAGAGCGCCTCGTTGGAGAGCATGCTCAGGGGCTGCGCGCTGGAGTCCAGCCCATCTCGTGGGAGGACATCCGCAACAACTTCTGCGCCGACGACCCCATGGAGGGCCTGGTCCATACCGCCGGCGAGAACGACATCCGGAACGTCTACATCACCGACACCTACATGGTGAAACTCGATGTTCCTCTTTCACTTGCTCGGGACCTTTCTCCTCCACGTTCGTGTCACAAACGCCTATAACGGAGAAAACCTCTTTTCAGAGATGACTGGCAAAGGCCGAAGCCCACCCAGTCAGGAAGCCTACAGTAAAAACACAGATCTTGTTGTTTCAAAGAGCAGGTCTTTACCATGCACAAAGTGAAGCCATCACGCAAGCCTCAACGGACACAACAAGAGCGAGATCGTTGACTCTTCTCAGGTTTCATTCGAGAGAGGCAGCGCTAACGTAAAAGTAGTGCCCTTCCCTTTCTTGCTTTGGACATCAAGGTTCCCGCCCATGATTCGTGCAAGTTTCAGGCTGATGGGCAATCCCAAGCCAGTGCCACCGTACTTGTGGTGTGTGCTGGGTGATGCTTGTTGAAACTCCTCAAAGATCCGTAGCACCTCCTCTTCCGAAATTCCGATGCCTGTGTCTTGAATTGCAAATTTCACGCTCTCGTCTTCTTGCCAGACACGCAATGCAACCTCACCGTGATGCGTGAATTTGGCCGCGTTGCTGAGAAGGTTCAGGAGTATCTGTTTGAGCTTCTCAGGATCCGTGAAAAGCACCGGTAACGAAGGAACGATCGTCATCTGGAACGTAACGTCATCACGTAGCAGCGTCTCGATGGAATGGGCGCAGGACAACACCAGCTCTTCAACAAGAACCTCTTCCGGCAAAAACTGCATACGACCGGACTCAATCTTAGCCAGATCCAGAATCCCATTGATCAGACCGAGAAGATGCGTTGAGCTTTCAAGCACCTTATTGAGGTTGCCTTGCTGCTTCTCGGGTAAAACGTCTTGACCTTTGCGCTGAACAATCCGGGTAAATCCGATGATGGCGTTCAAAGGAGTGCGGAGTTCGTGGCTCATGTTGGCCAAAAACGTGCTCTTTGCTCGGCTGGCTTGTTCAGCACGTTCACGTGCATCGACCAACTCCACCTGCGTCTCTTTGAGAGTCTCGTGCTGTTCCTCCAATTGTGACAAAGCCTGACGCAGTTCACTGGTGCGGGCTGTGACTTTGTCTTCCAGTTGGGAGAACAACCTCGCGTTCTCGATCGAGATGGCCGCTTGCGCCAACAACACCCGCGCAAGAGCCAACCGATCCTTATGAAAGACGCCAGATGTTTGATCGTTTTCCAGATACATAAGAGCGTTCATCTCGCCCTGAAACCTCACAGGCAGCGCAAGCACAGCAAGCTGTTGTCGCTTTTGGATGTAGGGGTCTGCTTGATACACACTCTGTTGGCAGGCATCGTCCAGAATCAATTCACTTCCCGTGTTCTCAACGTAGTGAATGACAGCCTCTGGAACGTCGTTGGAACCTTCGTACGGCTGGGGCGAATCCAGCACCTCAAGCTTCAAGTCTGAGCCGGATTGCCCTTGGGCTACAATGGCGAGCTTCTCCTCCTGCACAAAGAGCAACACAACCTTGCTGGCGCTGGACATTTCGAGAGCCAGCTTCAACAAGAGCTTTAACAGCCCCTCCAACTCAATCTCTTGGGAGATCGCCTGGCTGGCCTGAGTCACAGCCTCCACATCAAGGTTGGCAGGTCCTGTTTGGGTTGACGTTTCTCCGGGCCTCAAGGCTGTCGTCCCATGAATCAAAAAGGGGTAGGCCTCTTCAAGTCGTCGCACTGCAGCTTGCGCTCCCCAGCGTTGGTAAGCATAGCGTGCTTCACTTAAGAACACCCGCGCGGTCACTGTGTTGTTTCGCGCGAGGAAGAAGCGGCCGGCGAGTTCATAGGCGATCGCTTCGTCGTTGAGGAAGCGATGCTCACGGGCAGCTTGGATGGATGCTTCGTAGCTTTGCAAAGCTTCTTCGTTTCGACCTTCAATGCGCGCAAACTCTGCCGCCAGGAGGTGAGCCTTTTGCTGCAAGTTGGCAGGATTGGTCTTGGCCCATTGGTCCACCTTGGCGCGACAATCGCGGGCCACTTGAAGCTCGTCTTCCTGACCGCTCTTTTCATAGCTCCAGAGCGAAAGCAGCGCACGCAACGTATAAAACACAGGCAGGTGGAAGGTCGCTGTTCCTCCCGCAGCAACGTAGGTATTCGCCACCTCGTTGCATGCACGGGCGTCGTCGTATTGGCCCATCACAAAAGCAACCACCGACTTAATACAGTGAAGCACAAACAAACCTGTAGGATGCTCTTGTTCAAAGAACAACGCCTTCAAAGCAGGTTCATCGTACGCCTCACCTGACAACAACAAAACATCCTCAGGATCGTCGGCCAAGTTGCACACAGCCTGATGAATGATCCCGTGCAAAGCCAGCCCCGAGTCTTGCCCAAGCGCTCGCATCGCCCGAGTGTAACGCGCAAGTTTGGGGCGCACCTGCTCGAAAGGTACCCCGACGTGGAAGTCCAAGATACCGGTCATCATCATGGCGAAGCTCATGTACTCAAAGTCGCCGATGTCGAGAGCGTCTTCGCCCAAGACGTCGTACTCTTCAAGGTACGGATGAATGGGCTCTTTCCAATGCCGAACAAAGCCAAAAAAGACATGAGCCGACCGGATACGAATCTGACGCGCCTCTGGAAAACGCTTGGCCAGAGTTTGCCCAACACAACCCATGGCGTAGCCCTCTTCAAGGAAACCGGCATCGCACAACATCAGCCCATACAACGAAAACCCGTACGCACTTGCCGACGAGACGCCCTTGTCCACGGAGAGTTGGACGATCGAGGTAGACAACAACGCCATCAACAAAGGAGACACCAGATAGGCCGGTGGTGCCAACGCAACCAGGATCTCCATCGCTGTCTGGTATTCAGGGTCTTCCATCGCTGGCCCCGTCACCAAGGCCTGTATGTCGGTCGCTTCCAGCAACGCACCGCAGCGTTGCATCGACTCTCCGACGACGTCCATCCCAGGACTCTCAGGCAGCGAGATACCAAGCAACTCCAACGCTTCAAGTCCCACCCGAATCGCTTCCATCGCCTGATGTTGCGCCAACAACGCAGCCATCCGAACCTTAAGAGCCTCCACCTTGGACAAGACCGACGAGGTCTCTATCAGCACCTTCTCTACGAACAACTCGGTGGATTCGTATTCTTGCGAAAGATAAGAAGCCGTCGCAAGTTCAACATACAAACGACAGCCTAGCTCGTTGTTGGATGCAAAAATGGAGTCACCCAGTAGCTCTGCGGCTTTCTTCAACAACGACAGCGCAACTTCATAAGCAGACGCGTTCCGTGCACGAAGCCCTGCCGCAAGGTTGAGCAACGCCAGCTGTTGTTTTTCCTCTTCTTCCAGTAAGGGGACCGCCGCGTTGAGATGCTGCACCACATCAAAAAGCACCTCATGCTCCTCGACAGACACATCCAACCCGTGGTGTTCACGAAGCAATCGCCCTGCCCGAAGATGCAAGGCTTCCAGCGAAGACGAAGGCAGCAACCCATACGCAGCTTGTTGAATGCGATCGTGAGCAAACACAAAGGAACCACCAACCAGACTCTGCTCCACCAGTTCTTGCTCCGACGGAAGCTCCCCACGCTGGAGCAAGAAGCCCTCTTCCACAAGGCGCTGCAGTGAATCCACAACCTCCTCGTAGGACCACTCCAACACCTTGACCCAAAACCCCAAGGAAAAGGAGCCACCCAAAATGGAGGCGGTGCAAAGCGCATGCTGTTCTTGTTCGGGAAGCTGACGAATGCTGCTGGTCATCAAAGCGACCACATTGTCTGTGCTCTCGAGTCCCTCCATCGCTTTAACATCCCAACGCCATTCACCTGCTCCTGTCGCCTCTTCGTGCACAAACGTCAGCAAACGTTGTTGCTCCAACGAGCGAAGAAATTGCGCCAAAAAGAACGGGTTTCCTCGGGTTTTGTCGAAACAAAGCTCAGCCAGGTCTCGCAACGAAGATGAAGAAGAGCGCAAGGCATCTTGCAAGAATTGGTGAATGTCTGACACATGAAGCGCTCGAAGCTCAAGCTCGACAATGGACGTGTCGGAAGACTTCAGCTGCGCCAGAGCGCTGTGCCAGGGATGGATAGAATCCACTTCGTTGTCGCGCCAGGCACCGATCAACAAAAGATGTGAGATCTCTTGCGCCTGAACCAACGACTGGAACAACCGAATGGTTGCCAGATCGGCCCACTGCAAATCGTCTACGAATAGCACCAACGGATGACCTGCTCCAACCAATGCCCCGACAAACCGCTGAAACAGAAGCTGCAATCGCTGCTCGGATTCTGTCGGAGGAACTTCTGGTGGTGCAGGTTGAGGACCCAACAACAGCTCCAGCTCAGGCAACACCTCCACAAGAACCTGACCACCCTCTCCCAACGCCCCTTGTATCCGCTCTCTCCATCTCTGGATCTCTTCTTCTGTGCCAGCCAGACGATCCCGAAAGAACTGCCCAAACGCCGCTCCCAAGGATGCGTACGGAACCCCTCGACGAAACTGGTCAAACTTGCCAGAAACAAAGTTACCGCCAGTTCCCACCATAGAACGATGCACTTCATGCACCACGGATGTTTTGCCGACCCCTGAGTAGCCCCTCACCAGAACGACTTCACGCGCTCCGACAACAACCCGCTTGTAGGCTTGCATCAGCGCTGCGACTTCTTCGTCACGACCGTACAAACGGCTTGGGCGCTGCACCCGAGTTACGCGATCGGCTTGGCCCAGAACGAAGTCATCTCCAGCGGCCTCACCGTTGACCACACCAAGACAACGCTCCAGATCTTTTCGTAAACCAAAGCTGCTCTGGTATCGGTCGTCTGCAGATTTTTGGAGCAGCTTCCCAATCACCAAGGCCAAGCACGCAGGAACCTCCGGTCGAATGCTTCGAATATCAGGCGGTTGTCGCGTGATATGAGCGTGGACAAGCTCCAGTGGATCTCGACTTTCAAAAGGACGCTCGCCTGTTACAAGTTCGTAGAGGGTGACTCCAAGAGAGTAGTAATCTGAGCGATAGTCCACATGTCGGTTGATTCGCCCCGTCTGCTCCGGCGAGATGTACTCCAATGTGCCTTGCAACGCCGAAGGGTTCGACAACACCGGCCGCTCACGACTGACAGTGGAGGAGATCCCGAAGTCAATCAGCTTCACCACGCCTGACTCGGGATTCCAGATGATGTTCGAAGGATTGATGTCCTTGTGCACCACCAACGCTTTGTGAACCCGCTCCAGCCCATCCACCACCTTTAAAGCCACGGAAAGACAGACATCCAAAGGCAAGCCGGCTCTTTTGACCTCGCCAGACTCTCCTGAAAAGGAGACCTCCTGCAAACTCTCCGCGAGGGAAACGGCTTGAAAGTCTTCCAACACCAGAAAAGGCAACGCATCGTCCATGTGCGACTGCCACAACGAGATGACCCCTTCTCCAGCCAAGCGATGCGTGAGTTGGGCCTCTCGTCGGAAACGTCGCAGGACCTCTGCTGTCGGATACGGTCCCCGTAGAACTTTCAAGACAACGCTTCGTGCCTTTGCTTCTTCCCAGGCCCGATAGACCAGCGACTGTGACCCTTCGTAAAGCAACGAGAGCTTTCCGAAACCTTCCTTCTGCATCAACATCTCCATGATAGCTTCGCCAAACCCACCACGTGGAACCAGCACATACGGTCTATGGGGCGTCATCCGACGCTAGCATTCCCCAAGAACCTCGTCAACAACAAGCCCTGCAGAAACGTGCCGCGTCACGACAACCCTGTTTGCCGTGTGGCTGCATCTCAGAATGCACTGTAGACAAAGGTCTTTTTCGACCGGTTAACGTTTACAACATGCGGTAATGAAACATTGCATCGAGGCACATCCCTCCGACACTCATGGACGCACCTTAAGGACAAGCTTTCCACAACACCACTGCACCGTTATCATGTCCTGTAAGAAGAGTGGTTTCATCCGGACTGATATCCGCTGCAGTAAAGGGTACCGAAGGTAGAGCAACACTCTGACTTTTCATTCCTGTAGTAGGATCCCATCGCAAAAGAGCCTGATCTTCTCCAAGGGAGAGAAGTTCCTTTCCTTTCTTGCGGAACCACAGTCGAAGAAGAGAACCTTTGTGGGCCTTCCATTTGCGCAACAACGTTGGATTGGACCTATTCCAAAGCTGGATTGAGCCATCTTCAAAAGCTAAAACAATTTCATCGCGAGAAGGATGCACAAGAAGGTGAGTCACTTTCAGCACGGTCTTCGCCAAAAGCAGTGACTTCAGAACCTTTCCATCGGAGAGAGAACGTGACACGACAAAAGTATGAAGGTCAGAGCCAACATACTTTGTTTCGACTGTAACCAACTCTTTTTCGTTGGGGTGAAAGGCCGCAACCAGACAGTCATTTCGATAGTTGGGATAACTTGGTGATTGGGATGTTTTTGGAGGCCATAGTTGCTTGAAGGGTGAACGCTGAAAATAGGTAAGACCTGTACGCTCAAACGACACAACAAGGTGTGTTCCTTTCGGGTGCCATTGAACACAACTTGTGGATTCAATCCGCATCGTATAAGCACTTGGGGTTGCAATTTCACGGTTCACGTTTCCATGATTCAGATCAAGTTGATACACGACAGAGTTGGAATGATGAAGTCCTCGATAGTCCCAACTCGCAGCAACAACGGGCAGAGTAGGATGCATTGCAACATTGAAGTTGTTGCCCAGATATATGTAAGAAAAGGAGCCATAAATCCCAGCCATCATACGCCACCCATGCTCCAAACTCCATCCATGCAAAGCATGGACATGAAACGAACCACGCGCTGAGAAAAATTTATCGTAATGGGTCCCTGAAAAGGCAAAACGTTGGTTCGGTGAAAGCCGTACATGAACGACTGAATCCAGGTGTCCAGAAGTCCCCCATAGAAGCTGGTTTGTGTTCAGGTCGAGAAGCAACAAGGAGAGATGCCCCAAGGTAAGATATAGATGCGATAGGGAAGGTGTGTAGTGCATGGCATACATCTCTTGCCAGTCCGAAAACTCAAGAGCGCGGGTCACCTTGAACGTAGAAAGATCCCACTCCAACAGAAAGCGATCATTATCAAAAGCAAGGAGCCTCTTTCCATCGGGTCGAAAGACAACCTTTGCAATCTCGTTGGTATGACCTGTTCTGAGAAATTCTCGATAACATACATAGTTTTGACACTGTTCAAAGTGCTGACAATCGCGGTTACTGCTGCACGGTTTGGTGGTTGCCTGTTTTTGAGGCTGTCCAAATATCTTGAGTTGTTTGCCGGAACCTATCTGCCATAGCCGCAAGGTACGATCCTCTCCAGCTGTCACCAGCCTGTCTCCACTTGGAGAAAACGCAAAACTATGAATGGAGCCTGCGTGCCCTTTTTGTGGATTTACAGAAGCACAAACCCCACTGAAGCAGGCGTACCCCACCCCGCAATAACCACTGTAACTGCATTGCTTTGAGGTCTTGGCAAGTCCCCCACTGCCCAAACTCTGCAGAATCGTTTCCTTAAGAACATCCAACTGATGAACCTTCTCTCCATCCAGAACCCAAAGGTCTTTGTGGCCCGGACGAAAACGGATAGCATTGCAGGCTTGCAGTTGTGACACCCGAAACATCTTCGGGGTGACAGAAGACGTATTCCAAACGCGAATACCACCGGTAGAGTCGCAGGTAGCGGCCATGAGGTTATCGCTGCGAAGCGCCAAACGAAGCCGCCTTTCCAAAAAGAAGGAAGCTGGATAGCGAATGCAAGACTTTTTCAAACATACCTCGTCATTCCCTGGACAGGAACTCTGAGACGAACACGTTTGCCCAGTCTGCTGTCCTCCCAACGTTGGCTCCATAAAGCGAAGAATGTTCCCGGAAGGAAGCTCATACAGCACAATCATTCCATTGCTGTAGAGGACAAATAAGCTCGCTTCGTTCGGTCCAAAAGCAAGCTCATGCACCCTGAGTTTGGAATGAATCGAAGGCAACACCAACAATCTTTTGTGAAAATGGGTATCACGAAGTTCCACACTGCCGTTGTAGGTTGAGAATGCCAACACGCCTCCACGTGGTCCAACGGCACGAGCCATCATTTTCTCACCGTGCGAAGAGCCTACCTGTAGGCCTGCAGTTGGGACGCTTAAGTGTCGCTCGACTCGCCATCCGTTTTGACAAAGCCTTGGTCTCATCCAGGAAGCATCTGGATGAAACAGTGTATCGGCTGGTGTTCTTGTCTCTGGCAGCTGGTAGTCAGGTACATCGTTTGACTCTAAAGTGTTCTCGCTACCTCCATCCAACATGGTAGGTTCGTAGCCTTCCTCGCGACCGACACGGTCTGGCTTTTCCTGAGCCTTCGCTCCCTGTTGTTCACGCGATGATGTATCAAAAACATTCGTATCAGCCAGGATCTCCGAAGACGTGCTCGGTTCCACCTTGGATGAATTATGCTCCTGTATCTCACAAGACAATGGAGTGCAGGGTGCAGGAGTGTTGCAATCCGAAGATGACGGACATACATCACCATCGATCGTGAGGCGATACTGACACCCCACCAAACCAGCCAGACAAACCCAACCAAGCAGTAGAAACCCTAGCCTCATCGCAGAAGGACTCCGTTTCACCACAACACCCAACCTTTCTCGGGAAAACACCCAATGCAGCTATCCCAGTCTCTTTGATTCTGCACAGTCCCAAAAAAAGTACAACCCTTATGAGAACATAGAGTCCCCCCTCCCGTTTTGTACGTCTACTTGGAAGAGGAACATAGAGTCTTTAACTCTATTCGTTATAATCCCTGTCGAACCAATCGCATGCTCAGGTAGCTATTCCGAAAGTTTGCGCCGCGCCAGCTACGAAACGCGCACCGCGTGATGTTGGCGTCGTCGGTCCAGGAGCCGCCCCGAATCACTCGCTGGGTGAAGCCTTCTTGATGAAGGTTCTGGGCGAGGGCGTCCCAATCCAATCGAGCTTTGGTTCGGACCGGCCCGTTCGGGTCGTACACATCCAGGCACCAATCCCGAGAGTTCCCGGCCATTCCACGGACACCAAAGGGGCTCTTGTCGATCGGAAAGGTGTCCACCGGCTGCATCTGTTTGTCACCCTGGTGACTCTGCGACATGCAGCATCGCGACGGGTCAAACGTATCACCCCACGGGAAGAACCGACCGTCTGCTCCTCGCGCTGCCTTCTCCCACTCCATCTCGCTTGGCAAACGCCAAGTGTAACCGGTGTGTTCGCTCCACCAGGCCGCATACCGCATCGCATCGTACCAGTTGACCAACACCACAGGCTGATCCAATCGCCAGTGTTGGTCGTTGTCGTCGGGAAGGAAGAACAGCCCGCTCTCGTTGCGTTCGTACACCACAACGTCCACGCCGCCTTTGCCTCGTTTTTTGGGTGCAGCCTGGATCGCTTCTTCGCGTTGGCCTTCTTCAAGGAGGTCGTTGAGGTAGGCGATGTAGTCACCGTGAGTCACAGGAAACTGTTGGATGCAAAACGCATCAATCCAGATTCGTTGTTTGGTGAAGCTACCCCGAGCTTTGTCGTCACCGCCAGCCCAAAACCAGCCTCCCGGAATGAAGGTCTCACCGTAGGCAAGCTGGCCTTGCTCCGGCAGAACAATTGGGCTGGACTCGGTTTCGCCGGGTGGAACACAGTCCCAATGTTCAAGACGACCGACTTCAATGGGGTAGTGGACGTCTTCGTAGTCTTTCTTGGTCAGCACAAGCAGGTACGATCCCAGCGCCAAGGGGACGTTGTGCAGCGGGGTTTGTCCCAGCACACGCTCAAACACAGGCACCTGACGACGGGCTTGTCGTTCGTACCGATACAGCCGGACTTCTGCCCCAGGAGGATCCGACAACAAGGTCACCGCGCCGTCGCCTTTAAGATAAGTCAGGTGAGAGACGCGGGTGGGATGTTCGTCGGGCAAGGCGTCCAGGTGAGCCCGCAGCCCTTTCTCCGTACGGACCAACAGCTCTTCGTCTTCGGCTCTCTCGGCCCGATGATGGATCTGCTGGTAGATGTCAGACAAAGCAAGGTGAGCCTCCAATAGATCCGGTGTGTGGGTTAAGGCTCCTTGCAAAAGCTGCTCGGCTTCAATCTCCAAGAGCTTGGCTTCTTGCAAACATTGTTGGGCTTCATCTTCTTTGTTCCAGGCCGGTAGCTTCTTGTCTTCCGACTCCCATGTCTCGACCTTTTCCAACAGAAACTTGGCTTCGTACTGCAAGATGGCGGCTTGTTCTCGTAGCTTCTGCATCGACGGAAACAGCTCACGTGCAGCAGCGACTACAGCAAGACCTCGCTCGCGCTGTTGCGCACCTTCCAACCAGCGGCCGACATCCTGAGCGAGCTTGCCAGCGTCGGGATAACGATCGTCAGGTTCCAACGACAAAGCGCGGTCACAGATCTGGAGCAAAGGTCCCGGCAACATCGGGAGATACTTGCGGCGGTTCTTGTGCCAATTCCCGTCCCACCGTGTGCCGAGGTTCTCCTCACCAGGGTTGTCAACGCGACCGGGAGGAGGAATGTCGCCTTCGATAACCCTCGACAACACACGCACCAGGGTCTTTCCAGTGACTGACGGATGCCCCGAAAGGATCTCGTACAAGATAGCTCCCAACGCGTACACGTCGGTGGCAGGACCCATCGCATCGCGGTCGCCCCGGGCTTGTTCAGGCGACATATAAGCTGGCGTTCCTTGAATCATTCCAGCCTGTGTGAGGAAAGCATCATCGTCGGGAGAAGCCAAATGCTCGGTAACAACCTCATCGTCGGTACGTTTAACAAGTCCCCAATCAACCACAAGCACTTCACCGTGTTCGCCCAGCATGATGTTGTCGGGCTTGAGGTCACGATGCAACACGCCCCGGCTGTGGGCATAACCGACAGTCTCGCAAATTCTCCGATAGGTATTCAACAATCCACGCAAGCTATAGAAGCTAACTTCTTCTTCGCCTTCTTTGTGAATCTTTTTGCGCTGTTTGTGAAACTGTTTGATCTCATGAGTAAGGGTCCGGCCTTTGATCTCCTTCATCGTGAAGAAGTGACGGCCATCTGTAAACTGCCCCATGTCATACACAGGAACAATCCCTGGATGCTGCAGCTGTGAGGTGGCCTGGGCTTCTTCCAAGAACCGACGAGCCAACTCTTCATCAAGGTGCAGTCCAGGCTTGAGTAGCTTCATGGCGACGACCCGCTTAAGCACCTTGTCGTTTACACGCAGCACTTGACCCATCCCACCTACACCCAACGTCTCCAGGATTTCGTAGCGCGACTCTGGCGTCACAGACAGATTGGTTTGCGAGATGGAGAACGGAGCCGGGGTGGAAGGAGCTTTCGCACCCGCTTTGGATTGGAGGATATCCTCTTCCTTGAGAACAAACGTTTCATCAAACTCAGAGACTGGCGCAGATGCACCTTGGGAAGAAGAAGCAACGTCCTGGTTTTCAGAAGCATCGATTTCACGTAGGGCAGAGGCAAGGAGATGCTCAACATTGTCGGGTGGAGTGGAGTGTTTTGCGAGGGTTTGGAACAGCTGCTCCAACTTGTTACGTTCATCAGAAGATAGGGAAAGACGCTGCAACCACGCAGCCAAACGCTCGGACATCAAAGGAACTCCACCAGGGGCAATACAAGATCACAGTTGGTTGTGAGCCCTCAACATAGCGCAGGGAGCAAGGAAAAGAAAGATTAGGAACGTAGGAAGGGTGCGGTCGTAGGCAGTTGGTTTGTTCGTATTGGGCAGGAGTCCGCAGATTGCTCAAGTATACGCAGACAAGGATATCGCGTGTTGGATTGAGTGTTGTGGAAACAATAACAGTATCATTGCTTGCAGTGTTAGAGTGCCCACGCATGTGGGTACTTTTCCCTTCCCTATATCCCCCATGGGTAGGGGGGTAAATGTTTCGGGCCGCGTAGGTGTCCCGCGTCATCACATGTGCAAAGGCCATTCTCTTACCAATGGGATTGAATCACACCCAACGTAGAGAAGCACTAACCAGACGCCCCTTAAGCCTATTCTACGACAACAGTGGTGCCCTAAAACTAGAAAAGGCGACTCCAAGAGGAATCACCTTCATAGGACCCGAATCCAGGATCCGAGTCAGAGGGAAGCTATCGCTAGCTTACCAAGAGTTACGGTTGTCGTAACCGCTATCGCGGCGGGGAGCCCGCTCTTTGGCAATGTTGACGTTCAGGTTGCGACCGTCAAGCTCTGCACCGTTCATGGTGTCGATAGCTTTTTGTGCATCGTCAGAGTTAATGTAGGTGACAAAGCCAAAACCACGGGAGCGACCGGTTTCACGATCGGTGATGATCTTAACTTCTTCCAACTGACCGAACTGCTCGAAGGTATCGTAGAGACTGTCTTCGCTTGTTCCCCAACTGATTCCACCAACAAATAGCTTATTACTCATCGAAAACTCCTTACATTGAGGCCCAACGATACAGATCTGGCCTCAACCAAGAAAAACACAAATTAGAATCTTTTTCATTTGATGGTGTTTAGTATTTAGAAGAAGACGCTTGGAAGGGTATTCATCAAAGACACGACACGAAAGAAATGAACTCGATTTTACTTGCGGTAACCCTGCTGGTTACAGATGCTGGGATCGGCGAATCCAATCACCAACAAGAGGCACCCTACATGGGATACACAGGGATGTCAAACCTTATTTTGATTTTGGAGATTTAAGTTTCTACTCCATCCATGAAAAACAGTCAGCCACCATCCATAGAAGAAACAAACCCAAACCGATGCGCTTCATGATGGTCCCTCCATCGTCGTTGTGTCTCCAAAACAACAGAATGATTGTAAGATGACTTGTTCAACATGTTACAAAAGCACTGCAATCGTGTACAAGTGCAATAAAGTTGTAACAAAAGCAACCAAACCGTTACCTCAATGTCGGCTCAGCAATGACCCAAAAGGGTCCACAAGGAGAAGCGCAATGGCTCAAGGATTAAGAACCTACAAAGACGCCGTCTGTTTTGTTACCGGTGGAGCTTCTGGCATTGGCCGGGCGCTCTGCGAAGAACTGAGCCGTCGGGGCGCGACCGTCATTATTGGAGATGTGCAGGTCGAGCTGGCTCAGGAAGTTGCTGATGGAATCAACACTTCCGGCGGAAAGGCCAGCGTGGTTCCCTTGGATGTCACGAACTTTGAGCAGTTTGACCAGTGCATCACCGACGTCTTTGAGGTTCACGGTCGGCTGGACTACCTCTTCAACAACGCCGGTATCGTGGTGATTGGACCGTTCCGTCGCTTGTCTCTTGAAGACCACTTGAAGCTCGTCGATGTGAACGTCAACGGCGTGATTCATGGGATTCATGCAACCTACAACCGAATGCGCGAGCAAGGCTTTGGTCACATCGTAAACACAGCGTCAGTGTCGGGGTTTTTGACAGCTCCCTGGTTCGCCACCTACGGAGCCACCAAGCACGCGGTGTTGGGAATCACGAAGAACATACGGATCGAGTCCGAATACGAAAAAACAGGGGTTCGCTTAAGCGCCATCTGCCCAGGGTTCACAAACACGGCAATGGCTCACGGTGGGAAATTTGGCCGCATGTACGCCGAGCCTGCCCGCAAGGACAAAGATCTGTCGCAAAGCAATCTACTCTTCCCGCCCGAAACCCTCGCCCGACGCACCCTCGATCAGGTAGCCAAAAACAAGCTCCTGATCATTGAGCCGACCTACTGGCGCTGGGGCCGCATCCTCCTACGCTTCTTCCCCTTCATGGAGAAGTTCGCAGCTCGGGGCATGATGAACGGAAGAATCCTTCGCGAGACCCCAGAAACCAACGACCAGTAAACCAACAACCACAACGCCTTTAAGTTCTTTTCGACGCTTTACTGTAGAAATGCAGCAAGCCGCCTTGTTGGATGACGAGGATTTCGATAGTAGATATCCAGCAAGGCTCGCAGAGGAAATGGGCCATACATTCTTTTCATCAATTGATGATATTGAATGATTTCATCCTTAAGGAGTTCTCCTCCACGCCTCAACGTCTCAGCTCGTAAATAAAACAAAATTTTCCCTGAAGTGATCTCTTTCTTGCGATTGCGCGTGATACGGAGCGCCATTTGAAGCCAACACTTTGCACCATGACTTAACAGTTTCTTGGAGGTAGTGTTTGAATAAACACTTGCACCCAATCGTATATACTCCATAAAGTATGGCTGTCGAATTCCTTCAACAGTACAATATGGCACACGATGTTTTCTTTGTGAGGACCAGGTACGATTTTCATAACAAAAGGGTAGTTTCAGAGATGAAACAAGATGTTGCCCAAAAACCTTGCGACCGATTAACCGTGAAGTTTTTCCATACTGATACAACTCCTTAAAATAGCCCAACTCTCGATCAAAGATCTCATCCAATACTCCCAAACCGATCTGCTCGTCTCGACTGAAGTGGCGACTAAACGCTTTTTTTCCTCGGCCAGGGTAGCGATTAAACAATCCAGGCTCCAGTCGCAAACGATCGATCATACGAATAACTTTTGCTTTGTATCGCTTTCGTAAAGCTCCATGCAGCATACCCAGCCTTTTCAGCATGTAGAGATAAGTAGCAGTAAAAAGAACTGGGTTTTCATTGTCCAAGATTTTGTGAACTCCGTCATGTGGATGAAGTCGGAGAAAGCCATAGGAGTCTGTCCAACGTTTCTCTACTGCTTTTAAAAGCCTTTTCACAACACGATGCTGCTGAGAGGTTAACGTTGCAACACGAAAAATTCTCTGCAACAGCATATCACGTCGGGCATAACATCGAACTCGACACATACGCCTCTTTGAGGAACAAAAAACATGGCGTTTTTGGCATCGCCACTTGCAGTGCGACTGAAAGCTCCCCACAGACTTTCGACACAGCACTTTCTCCAACAAGCCTGCATACACAGAAGGACAACATATTGCTCCAAACAACAAGCCAACCAAGAGACATTGGCCAATGAGACATAAAAACTCTTTCATTGTGTACATAGCAACAAACCTCTCCAACCAAATCTTGTTTCTATAACACCTGGGACAAGGTTGTGAGGGCTGCACAAAACAATATATTGAAACCCAGCCCTCAAACAACCTCGCTGGTGACGATTTCAACTTTTTATTAAGGTTGCCAAAGGCCAATTGCGAGCGGCACATATTGGTCTTGTCCCTTAAGTTTGGGGTAAGGCAAACTATACAAATTCTCACGCCCCCAACACTTCACTTGCTTTTTGTTCATTTTATTGAGAGTCAAAACACATGTCTGATTTCCTTGGCTTGTAATTTGAATGCCTTTCAAAACTCCAGGAACTGTAGAAGGAGAGGTTTGTGGATTCCTTGTTTTTATGCCCAACTGTCGATGCGAGTTGTTACCCCAGCATTCAACCTGCCCTCCAAGACTGAGAGAACAAATATGATGACGGCCAAGAGAAAAGTCCTTCAACCGAGAACCTGTGTTCATTTCTTTGCGGCTCTGAATGTTCAAACTTTTCGGACCAACCTTGCTCATCCAACAAAAAAGTTGACCGTCCTCTGATAACACACAAACCTGACTACCAGAGAGCTTCAGTTTGACGGGTTTCCCTGGAATAATCAAACGATTCTCTTTTTTGTGGGCAAAGGATGAACATTGCAAAGCTCGCTCTCGACTCTTGTCGCCTTTTTTCTCTTTGGGGTGAAGCTCTGTGATAGAACAAACGCCCCACGAACCAATAGCCATCGCCAAAACAGATTGCTTGATCGTTAAGATTTGAACAGCAACAGGTTGCTCCGAAAAAGACTTCAGTTGATTGACCACCCCCCAACACCAAAGTTGGCCATTTTGCTTGAGCGCACAAGTTGTATCACCACGAGCCTCAAGCTTAACCACACCCTTGAGAAGACTTGCCGTGGAATGCCCAGTCCGAGCAAGAACAGGAAAAGCAACAGGTCGCCAAACTCTTCCCGGTCGTCCTAGCTGACCTTCATTATTCCTACCCCAACAATGAACCGTTTGATCTTTTTTCAACGCACAGGTATGTCGGGTTCCAGAAGTCAGTTCCACAACATTCTTGAGGTCTAATAAGAATGGGGTCGAAGTATCAAGAATCAAACGGTTAGTCTCGATACAACTATCTCGTTCTGTACCTGCTGGGAACAAACGCTTCAGGTTCGACAGAACTATCTCCAATTCCCTTGAATACCGAGGTCGATCGATACCAAGAGCCCGAAAGCCCCAACACTGTATCCGACCGTTGCGTGAAAGCGCACAACAGTGAAAGTTGCCACAAGATAGTTTGATCGGACGAAAATAGGATACTGCACGATTCTTAATTCCACGAGGACAAACCCTTTGCTTTGGATCCAAGAGTACCGTTTTAAGTTGCAACCGCTTAAGCGGTTCTAGCCTTCGCAACTTTGGATTCCCACGTAGATTGATCCAGCGCAAGCTCTTCATTTGCATCAACGGCAACAAGTTTGCGACATTGTTACCTTGCAAGTTCAGTCGCTTGAGAAATACAAGACTGGACAAAGGACGAAGATCAACGACACGTTGACTATGGTGCTTCACAAACGACTGAACATTCCTCCATCGCTTCTTTTCATCAGGTGTTAGCTTCGAAAAAGCGACACGAGCCAAATACTTAGCATTCGGAATGCTAAGATTCAAAGAACGAAAATCGTAGACTCCCCCACGTTTTCTCAGCAGCACCCGCTCAATAAGTTCTCCTGCATCACCAGAACGTTGAAGTGCCCCTTTTGTAAGAACACTTACAGCCAAGACTTTCAAGCGATTCATGATTACTTTGAGAGATGGGTCGTCTGAGTATTGCGCAAAATCCCACCACTGCGACAATGTTTCAGGTTCAATGTCTAGAACATCTGCGGGCAAACTTCGCAGTTGCTTAGAAATCGTCAAGAGTTGCTGTGTCGCAGAGACACCACATTTCAGAAGGGGCTCTCGATTGCACCCTCGAGCGACTCCTACAAGCTTGGTTAACAAACCACCTACTCGTGTTTCATATGCTTGCAACTCCCGTCTCTGGCGACGACTTAGACGGATGGGTGTTGTTCCATCCAGCAGACGCTGCACTGTTCGTAGTAGATGGAAGACCTTCGTTGCCAAGGCTTGGATTCTTGCTCGATTCCTTTCCAAAATTTTGGGGATGGGAAGTTTTATTTTTGGATAACCACTTTCTTCATAGGTAGAAGTACTGTAACCAATGATAGCATGCTTATTTTTGTCCTTAAGTCCACGCACAAAAGAGCCTCGAGCATACTTGATTGCTTGAGTTAGAGCTTTCTTGCAATTATCCAAATTCCCAAATGTACATTCCACCATATCCGAATCCTGCCCAAAAATAGTGGGAAGCTTTGTCACATCTCCACCAATCTGATGCGCCGAAATACGAACTTTTGTGTTCAAACTAAAGCGATGCTTTTGCGACTTGAGAGCAAGTTTCACTGAAGTGAGCGACGCCCGAACCCCCACCTTCGCCTGAAAGTCCTTTTTTTGCTTCTTTGAAGCAAAGCTAATACGCAGCGATACAAACAATTTGGCACCTTTGACGATTTCTTGCACGAAACTGTCTCCACAAGCCTTCTTTAATGCCTTATATCTTCCCCCCTTATACATCTCTCCGTATACACCTTTCCATTGAGGGTTATGCAAATGAATTCGTCCCAAATGGAGAAAGACTTCGTAAGTATATACAATCGAGAAGGCATCACTCATAGCGTCGTTTGTGTATCCTACATCACCTTTGAATTCGGTTGTGCCTCCTCTAACATGAATGTTCATTGTGGCATTGAGGAACTTCTTAAGACGATTCTGGCTCGCACGAACTGAGAACGTCAGTGAGGCTTCATTCATGTTAATGTATTCACAGTAAGCCTTTCCATGAGCCGGCTGCTGGTTCAGGCAGCTTTGCATACAAAGCCCCACCGCTTTTAGTTTCTGGGGGTGTAGACCCCGCCCAAGTAGCATCGAAGGTGGATACAATTTGGGTTGAAGCGCCCATGCAGAAGAGCCAAACCAAAACAACCCAAACAACACAGTGATAGAGGCTGCAACTTTTCGGCACGACCCCAAAAATGACGGTTTGTTCTTGTCTCGAAAAAAATTGTTCATGATAAGTCTCCTTTGGCTTACTATGGGCGCTTTGTTGTAGATGGCTTCTCGGAAGGAACAATCCCTAGAATGAAGTAGGGAGCTGTCCTCACCGATAGGGCAATTGGACGTTTTGTTATGGCCTTCGGGAAAACATGACGAGCGTAATGTTGAAGCTTTCTCAAAACCTCTCGACAAGGCTTCAGGTCTGCAAACGTGCAACGCTGAACGCTTTGCTTGTTTTTTTTGAACAATTGTCTCAACCTTGCAGGGTTTCCACCCAGCTGAAACCCTGAAATTCGAACTTCAGTGTTGCGATCCATACGATGTGACTGCTTCTGAATGAATTTGGAAACCTTGGCGAACAAGGCTCGTGCTGAAAATCGCAAGAGAAACCGGCGCTTTTCCGAAACTGACCGAAATCGAAAAAAAAGAGAGAAATACAGCCGCCCACCGAGCACCTTCTCCTGCACAAAAGAGTCACCACAATACGTTGCAAAGCCTTGAGGCGAGCGAGCAAACAACTTGCTCCACTTTGGCATAAGTTGAGACAAAGCGAGAATGCGATGACCCAAAACGTAGTTGGAAACAAAATGATAGGATAGAGCAAGAGATTGTCGCGATATTCGTCTTAACCGTTGAACTTCCAATCCGATCTGGACTGCTTTGGTATCAACGCTTAACAACGCTGCAGCTTGTAACTCTCGTAGATAAGCTCGGCGACGAAGTTGTAAGTAGAGTTGTGTTTGGCTCCATGCCTGTTGTCCTTCATAACATTGCGCCAGAGAAGCCTTTGAGCCACAGGGTTGCAAACAGTGTTTGAGATACTTGGAAGTTTTTTGAGAGAAGCCCTGCCCCAAACGAATCTTAACATCCGTCTTTTGAACCTTCTGTGCCAAGGCTTCTTGAAAAAAGCCTACCGAGAGAACAGTGAGTATAAAAAGAAAACAAATTTTGTTTTCCTTATTAGTTCTAAGAAAGTAAATGTACATTGCATAACCCCTGTTTTCAGCAGAATGCTCCATCGCTGCTTCAGCGATGACAAAGTGAATGTGATTGAGCGCTCATCTGGAATGGGGAGTGACAGAATTGTTTTGATCAGTTTGGTAGGAAAATTTTGTGTTTATTTTGAGCCAATAAAGAAGATGACTCTCATAGGTTATGAATTTGGAAGAAGCGAAGCCAGCATAGAGGAAGGCTCTCTGGAGAAGACTAAGTCTGAAGAGAAAAAGGGATGTCACCGGACGTGGTAGCTTCTACCTACTTACAAAGTTTTCTTCCTCCGTTTCCTCGCCCCACAACAGTGGTAGCACAGGCTCCTTTCGCTGTAGGACTGTAGCCACCATGCGTACTTGAGTAAGCTGCTATAGCTTTGCCATTATGACCACCAAACGTACTTGAGTAGTTGCCCACGGCCTGGTTATGATCCCCACCACATACAGTTGCATCGTTGCCTT
Organism: Deltaproteobacteria bacterium; assembly: GCA_006226375.1. Classification (GTDB taxonomy): domain Bacteria; phylum Myxococcota_C; class UBA6777; order UBA6777; family UBA6777; genus M3003. The sequence continues at coordinate 139,435 of SBHC01000003.1, forward strand.
TTGCTTGACCTCGAAAGCCACCAAACACACTGCTTTTTAGACCGGAAGCACTATTGTGAGCCCCTCCCACAGAAGTCGAAAACTTTCCGCTTGCATTTCCCAAATAACCCCCGACAACAACGGCACTATCGCCAGAAGTTCCACCGCTCTGTCCACCGACAACCACAGAGTGAGCACCTTTTGCATGACTAGCATGCCCACCAACGACGGAGGAGCCCTTACCCAAAGCGCCGTTGAAGCTTCCGCCTAACACAGTTGAGAACGATCCACTCACAGTATTGTTTTGACCCAAGACGACACCACCATCGCTAGTATAGTGATGCCCATTACCTACCACCAAGTTGTGAGAACCTGTCCTGTTTTTGGCTGTTGTCCGAACAACCCATTGGCCTTTGGAAAACTGCTTCCGCACTCGATTAAATCCGATAACAACATTCCCTAGCCCATTGGGTGCAGTCCCCTTGGGTCCACGCCAAACATAAAGATTGCCGCTATGAATGATGATAGCCGGTCTCCCATTGATTTGTGTAATTTTGACATGCTTCTGCAGCTTCTTCAACAGGGACAAATGGTTCTCTAGCTCTTTGATCCTATCTATCAGCTTCCCGTACTTTTGACGCTGAAGAATTGGATCACATGACCCTTTCTGAGAAGTTTGTGCATACAGATAACAGGGCCAAAGCAATAGGGCGAACAGAAGAACATTGAGAATGGGATTCTTATTAAACTGAAATCGTTTCATGATCCTCTCCTTTTGAACATGTTTTTATTTATGGTTCTTAGAAGCACTTTTTGCTTTAGTTTCCTTCACCTTTTTCGTTACGAGTAATGCCGTCATACTTATAGCACCACGCCAACATGTAGAAGCCTTGTTTCCTCCTTTGTATGCTCTCACACTCACGATATGACGACCCTTTCGTAGATTTACCCAAGAGCTACAGGCTTGTATCGTCCGAACACCAGGAATATTACTTTCATGTGCTGCCACTTCTTTTCCTTGACCATCGATCTTGAGGCGATAGTAGCTATAGCCACTTCCTGCATCACAGGTCACACTAAAGCAAGCAATAATGTTTGCAGAACGTTGAAGTTCAAAGCCCTTAGAAAAAATAACCACTCCAGGACTGCCTGTGCCAGGGTAAATGTTCTTAATGTCTCGCTTGGAAGGCTTCCAGTGCATTTCCAACACTCTCATAATAGGGCGTCTCAACTCTCTCTGAAATTCCTCAACCTTGACCTTGAGCCTTCGATTGACTGCTCTCACTCTGTTAAGATTTGTGACAAGCTCACTCAAAGTCTTTGCCATCTTATCGAAACGCTCGGATAGCTTATTGTACTTTTGCCTCTTGATAATTGGATCACAGAAATTGTCTTTCTTTTTCTCCGCAAAAAGATTGGAACAAGGAAGAAGCAACACAAGAATACCCATGAGAAATGTTCTCATCATTTTACCTCCTACACGGAAAATTACGCACAGTTCCAGATGTCTGGAACAACAAGAAATGTAAGCAACTCCTCAGAGTTGAGGATCATCACTTACAAACGAATTGGCTAATAAGAAAATCTTATTGATCAGTTGGGGTCGTTATTTTTTTTGGCACTCGGACAAGAACGTTCCTCTCTCAATCCCCGGGCACACTTGGAAGCTATTCAAGCTACAAGCTTTTTGATAGGACTCTTGAGCTTTCAGGCATTGCTTTTTTTGTTCATAGTGAGAACCTAATATATAGCAACCTCTATCGTTTTTGCTTTTACATGAATTTTGAAGCAAACCTACGGCTTTTTCTGCATCGAGCGTTACACCTCTACCTATCAACAACAGCCTTGCAAGATCTACACATGCATCATCGCGTTTGTTCTGGCAGGTTTTCTTGTACAAACGATAAGCTTTCTTGTACTTCCCTAAATGACAATAAGCCCGCCCCAAGGTTGCACAACCCTTCTTTACAGAGTACTGACATGACTTTTCAAAGCTCTTTATTGCTAGCTTTATATTCTGCATGGATTTTTTGTCCAATGCCAAAGCGCCGAGTTCATAGCAAGCCAAACCATTACGAAGTTGGCAACCCTTTTGGAAAGACGTTTTATAAGAGTTCCGACTTAACTTCATTGCTTTTTGCCAATATCCAAGATAGTAGCACCCGGAACCTGACTTATGCTCACAAGCCTGATCAAAGAGCTTCAAAACGTAGTTATTGTTGAGCTTCTCCCTCGATGGGCTCCAGTTTTTCTTCAAAAAACCCTCACGTCGATGCAATAACAGATAGCCCAGCTTATAACAGTGCCTTTTTTGACGGCTGCACGCTTTTTTATAGAAGTATGCAGCCTTTCCAAATTCCTCTGAACGATAATGTTCGTCACCAGCTTCAACATACATCAGCGCTCGAGACTCCTCCTTCGAATCTTGTGATTGACTTTTTATATCAGAACGCAACTCTGACGCAAACAAGTCCGGATTTGTCACAACAGACTCTTCTACCTTTGTTTTAAAATGTTGCTCAGCAACTTGCTCGTCTGGATGCCGCACTTTTGCTTTTGTCCCAGCATCTTTCTGCTCCACTTGTTCTGAACCTTTACCTTGCAGTAACACCTGCTCAAACGAACTCTTATCATCGTTTTGGTTTGGATAAGAAGAGTGGTATACAACGAAAATAACCAAGAGAAGAAATGGTATAACAACGAAGAGGGTCAGACGAATAGGTGTTGTGTGGCTTTGTATGTTCTCGTCAACAAAGGAACGAACTCTCTTATTTTCTTTTGCAAGCTTTTCAACTTCTTTGTGCTTTTGATGCTCATCCTTCAGCAAAAGACTGGTTTCCAACTCCTCTAATTCTTGATGGCACAGTTCATCAAGATATTTTTGAATCTCTTGAGCACGTTGAAGACTGAACGATAAAGGTTTTCGACCTTGCCGAAGCTCTTTTCGAAGCTCTTTTACGGCGAGATAGGCACGCTGAAACTCTCTGTAGCTGGGTTGTTCCTGTAGTCGCTTGATCAACAAACGACCCAAAAACTCATGAGACAGATCCCAAAGGTTCTCACCTCCACGAAAATACACAATGAGTAATCTACGCTCTCGCAGAGAATCTAAAACCTGCCTAACTTCCTTTTCGTTCCGACCTTTCCGCTCCATTCTTTGAACAAGGCTGGATTCGGAAAGAGGGTTTCTCTTTCCATCATTTGTGGTCAAAGCTTGTAAAATTTCCCAACCGCAATCTTGTAGAGATTGTGGAAGACCTTCAACTTCACCTTCAACACTTCTTGAGAGGAGTTGATTAAGGATTCCTTCAAGACGACCTGCATCTTCGTAAACTCTTAGCGTCACAACGTTGTTATCAGGCCCAGTACCCCTCCGACATAGTTCTTGGGATACAAGTTGCAACGAAGGTGGATAAATTTCTCCCCCACCTCCTCTATGCTCGTGTTGCTCTTGGTAAAGATCACGAACTAGCTCTTCCAATAAGTCTGCTGAAAACTGTATCGGACTCCCTTTGAGAGCATTGTAAAGAACCCTTCGAGTTGCTTTGACTGTTAAGTAGCTAAGCCCATGCCACTGATTTGCACCAATATTAAGTAGTTGAACAAAACTTTGTTTCTTCTCCCCTGAAAAGAGAGGCTCTGTAAGAAGATTCATGCAATCCGCACGAAAGGACAAGAGCAACCTGTACCGTTTAAGTTCAGGCCGTGCGGCCAAGCGTTCCAACTCAAGATATAGCCATTGCAAGTGTTGTTGCTGGCCAGCTTCCAGCAGCATACTTTCAAATTGGTCGAAAAGAAACACTACGTAAGACTGGCCAAGCAACCCCTCCAGACAGGCTTCTATCATCTCGTCCAAATGCTGTGGCGATGCGTTCCCAAGATATAGACTGACTTGCTTTGAAAGAGCATCAAAGACACGACAGTCCACATAAAAGACTTTGTGGCCGCAATCTTGTAATCGAGGCAGGACTCCAGCCCTCAGGAGTGAACTTTTCCCTGCGCCAGAAGGAGCATGAAGCACATGATGCTTTTCTACACCAAGCAACCACCCAACCTTCCCCTTCGAATTGCCCTGTCCGACCATTCTTTCCAAGAACTCTTCTCGACCAAAAAAGTGATTGCGATCCAACTCGGTGTAAGGTCGTAGCGGTCGGAATGGCTCCACAAGATGCCCTTGGTTCCATACATTGTTGAAACGCACTCCAACAACTGGTTCAACTTGGTAGTTAGAAATCAAGTTGGGCTTCTGTTCCACTCCTTGACGACTTAAACGTACAGCATGTTCCACACGAATGCGTACTTTGTTGTAAAAAGCTCCTAGAGAAATCTCTTGTTCTTCGTCATGTGCAGCGGGTTCGTTGAGTTCCAAAAGCAACTGTCGTGTAAATAGTCCATGAGGACCATCTTGTTGCTCGCCTGGAGCCAAAACAGGGGGCTCTTCCCATGATTTCTGTCCATGTGACGCAGATGTCCAAATCGCCCAATTGTTGCCATACAAGGAAAGAGAACCTGGGGCTTTGCCAGCTTCTCCTTCTCCATCAAGCACAGCTCGGCAGCTATCAAGGATAAAAACCAATGGACTCTCACCCAAGGGTTTCAGCCACTCTCGCAGTTCAGCGAATGGAATCGTTTGGTTTGGAGCACCATCTACCAGACAGGAGTCGCGTGTGCAGAGATGATAATCTTCACCTATGTAAAGACCATGAGTAGCAAGAAAAAGCAGAACAGTTGGATTGGTATGACGTCTTGAACGCTCACACAACAATCCAATGGCTTCTCTGTACTGTTCACGAGTGGGATCCTTTCGAATATCCACGTTCGCAGAATCGTAGCCATACCTGCCAGAGCTAAGCCTATTGAAGAGGGACGCTGCGTCCCTTCCAGCACCTGGAAGAGGAGCGAAACCATCACCAAAATGACTCACCCCAACAATTAAGGCAAAACGAGGTTCAACTGGGGGCAAAAACTCACCCAGATTACCGACACCGGGAGGCAGAAACTCACCCAAAACCATGTAGCCTACCTATAAGCAAGAAGTGTGCTTCTCCAAAAACGAGGAAGATTGCACATTTATCTTTCAGGGAAAGGACTTACACTACATAAGTATAAGTAAGAACGAATTAATAGAAGAAGGAGAAAACTACAAGAACTGCACAGAGTCATCAACTCTTAATTTTAGTGGTAGAAAGCTGTTGCATGGATTGACATGGATTGACACTTTACCAACTTCCCAGCATTTCCGCCTGCAATGTTGCCACCCAGATGTAACACTTGTTTCCCTGCTGGAACGTTTTTCCACATCACACAAGCGTTAACAAATTGCCAACCAGGAATATCAGTGTCTGCGACTGCCATATCTGGCATACCTTTCAGACCCAATCGAAGATACGTTCTGTTTCCGTGGGAAGCACAGGCGAGACGAAAGCAAGCTGTAACATCGCCCTTCCGCGCCATCTCGATAGACAGTTCACGAAATACTTCGTACTTTATATTGCGAAATTTATGAATATGACGAGGAGCCTTATCCCAATATTTTTTCCATGTCTGAACACGAGGACGCTTTTCAAATTTTCTCTTCCACTGGCTCAATTCTGCGAGTAGTTTTTTACGGAACTTTGCATTTTTTTCTTTCAATGTAGAAATTCGTTTTTCAAGACGCTTCTTGAGACGATTGTATTTTTGACGTCGAATGATGGGGTCGCAAAATCCCTTTTTGTTTACAGAAACACTCGTATTACCTTGTTGCTCTGGAGCAGCGTTTGTGTTGAAAGAGAACAAAGCCATAAGCATGCCTAGAGTCAGAGCTGTTATAGAAAGTGGATGTTTCATGGATTTTCCTTCTTCGTTTGTGTTTTTGAAAATCGCTAGTTGGGTTCGACGATAACGTGCAGGTTTGTAAAATGAAGTTCCTCTGTGTGTTCCACAAGGTACGTCTGCAGATGCTCATTAGAAAGAGTCTCTGTTTCTTCACCTCCTGCTATTTGAGTCCATGGAAGCTTGGAGAAGAATACGAAAAACCTCACCAGACCAGCTACCCCAAACTTGTAACCAAACAGATTGTTACTTCCTTTTCTTCTCATTTCCTGATGAAGATCTTGGGTTGGATAAAATAGGATGGGCTTGTCTTCGTTTCCTTCCAAAAGAGCCAAAATCGCAATGTATCCATCCTCTGGAAGTTGAACAAAGACCTGACACGGTTGGCCAAGGAAGACATGACAACAAACGCCATCTTCTGTAACATAGGGTTCTCTTGTGGCTCCTTCAGAATAAAGTACTGCCAAAAGAGGCAAGAAACCCTCAGTTTCAGCGGATCGAGCAACAGCTGTTGGTCTCAAAGATAAGCTATTGATGGCATCATGAATGGCTTGACCTTCCTCAAAAACTCGCCGTCTCCAACGCCGAAGTAAAGTTCGCCACCAACGTTTGTGTTCATGCCCTTGTATCGCTCCCATAACTTCATCTACAGCAAGATGCTCTTCTTCAACATCCCAACCCTCATCCAAGTCCATGGGTTGGTATTCCTTTCGTAGGTAAACAAGCCATTGCCACTGTCGTTGAAACTCAACATCATCCTGGCTTCGTTGCAATGCCTCAAGAATACGATTTCCACGCTCCTTCCAGGAACTGAGAGCTTCATTATTCTGCTCTAACGAATCGAACATATCCACTGAGTATTCAGGATCTGATAAGAACATCAACGTTTCCATATCCATCGCAAAGTCTTTCTTGATTTGTGTCATGACATGGCCTTTCTCGTGGACGATTACCGATATGGAGAATTTGAGCATTGAGTACGACACAACCAGTTCCAATAAAAGACAAGGTCACGTCGTAACTTTTGAGGTTCAGCCTTCTGTATCGAACGTTTCCAGTCTCCAGTTACACCTTTCCATGTCTTGGAGTCTTGGGATTGGATGATTTTTGCAAGAGAGTGAATCGAGAGCCAGAAGGCCGAAGCGATTTCACGCTCTGTAGTGTTTAGGAAACTGGATTGAAGTCTTTCAAGAAGAGAGGACTTCAGGAGTTCCATCTGACTTCCAAACGCAGCATAGGCCTCTTGAAAGAAAATAGCCTCCTGCAAATAGGTATTGGATAAGAATCTAGCCCTCTCCATGAGTTGGTTCCATCGGCGCAACACTTGACGACCTTCCAACGATAACGTTTTTGCAATACTTTTTTCAGTCTCTTCGTTCAACTTAAGTTCAAAGAGCCTTGCATCAACGGAGTCTCGAAAAACAGCCTCCAGCACCGAACGCTGCCACCGGTTTGTTTCTCTGCGTTGGACTGCTTCTTCAGGTTCCAAGATAGAAGAAGTAAACACCACACTCCCTGAGTGCTCTTGATCTTGCTGCTCAAGCTCTTGGGGGTCTGCGGTTTGTACCAATGTCTGGTTCGCGAGTGTTTGATTTGTTAGATTTTTAACAACTTCCACACAACGACGAATCCATAGCTTTAACATTTCTTTTGAAAAACAAACCGACCCTACTTCTCCAGAGGAAAGATCGCAAGGAACAGATTCAAAAGTTCTCCACTCTCTTGCCAAGAGAATTGCATGCTCGACTTGTTTCGAACGGGAAAGCTCTGTTTGGTGAACACGAAGATATTCACGAGCCAATAAAAACAATTCTCCAAGTTCATAGGCTTGTTCTCTGAGTTCAGAACTTTGTTCAGGGATGTAGCGTATTTGAATTTTTCGTCGTTCACGTTCTTTTGTTCTATCGAACCAAGCCTGACAGACAACCCAGGCCAAAAACGTCTTTCTCTGGAGAGCACTTCTTTCTCCTATCAGATCCAGGTATTTCCTTGCAGGTCCGAGAACGTAGCCATGGCTTTCAATACTATCTTTGAACCTCTCATAAAAAAGTTTGCACCAGTCGTCATGATTCTCCAAGATGCTGTGTAGAAACGCCACATTCTTAGCATTCGACTTCATATGATGAGCCCTTCCTAAAAGAGGTTTGAGTGTAGCGAGCACCCTCTTTTTGTTCCTGGGTATTACAGTTATATCGCAAGCATAAATCTAAAATCAACACCTACCACTCACTGCGAATACAATTACTGTGAAAGGCAGATATCGACACTGTCTGGAGTCAAGGATTAAGACACTTCCGAAACTTGCAATATTTTTTGCATTTGCAGGTTACCGAATGAGCATAATAGCAGAAATAAATACCCGGCTTGATGCCGCATGAAACATGTGGTTTTAGTACTTTCTTAAAGTTCGACAAACAAATAGTTTTGCACCTTGCAGGTCGAAGAGTGGGACCCTTGTATCTTTTCTTTTTGAGAGAGTACTTGTTTTTAGGTTTGCAGTGTTTTTTGGCCTCACACACATCGAACACGGAAGAACATAGAGCAACGACCAGACAACACCAAAGCAACATTCTTTTCATGGAAGAACTCCTTATCGATTGGAAAACTGAAACATACCCATTTTCCGGGCTTACATATATCGGATAAGGAAACAACTTATTTGATCAGTTGGTTGAGATTTTTTTGGAACCAAAGTAGAAGAGAGAAAGAAACGGCGCATTGAAGTGTTCAGAATTACCCACCACACTCTCAAAAGGCGCGAACATCCTGCTCCGTCGCGGTCGTGGTGTTCCCCACCCCTGCGTCCAGCTGACGGGAAACCATCACAGAGAACTCCTCAGCAAAGTGTTGCAGGCGTGTCTCAAAGCTAGCAATCTCAGCGTAGATCTTGTTGTAGGCAATCACCGCCGGAATCGCGGCGATAAGTCCAAACGCCGTGGTCGAAAGAGAAGTCGCAATCCCTGGAGCAATAGCGGCCAGGCTGGAGTTTTGTGAGCTACTCATTGCGGCGAAACTTTGCATAATGCCCCACACCGTCCCAAACAATCCAACCATAGGAGAGACCGAGCCTGTGGTCGCCAGGAACCCCATGCGGATCTCCATCTTGTTACTCTCGCGGTCCAACGTAACACGCATGACTTGGTTAATACGTTGCAACGTGGACTCGATCTTGTCGGCGGGAACGACGGTTTGGTCCTCAGGAAGCGAGAGTTTCCACTCTTGCATGGCCGCCACAAACAAGGCTCCCATTGGGTCACGGGGCTTGTTGTCCAAAGCATCAAACAAATCATCCAAAGAAGCGCTGTTCTTGAACCGCTTCTCAAACACAGCGGTAAACTTTCTGACCCGGCGCAGCATCGAGACTTTGTTGATGATAATCGCCCACGACCACACAGAAGCCAGGATAATCAGGATGGTGATAGCCTGGACAAACAAATCCGCGTGACCAAACAAACCAAAGATGGAAAACGTGCTGGCGAGCATACCAACTGGCTCCTTGCTGTATGTGACTGGCGAAGAACATGCACCATGTCCTTTTTGGTGCAAGAACGAATGTGTCTCCCACCACGCATCAGGAACACAGACCATTCACAGATGACACCTGCATTGGAAAGGCCTGCACCGCAGTCACTTCTACCAACTCCACCGCAAAAAAATCAAAATAAGAGCTTTAGCTTGATGGCTCGACGGGAACATGCTCACGTAGGAACTCCAACAAGGTAGCGTTGAAGTATCCTGGATTGTCCTGGTTGGCCAAGTGTCCAGCCCCAGGAATGACTTCGTAGCGACATCGCGGTTCACGAGCAGCCCAGGCCGGCGCACGCCGAGGATAGACGCCCCGGTTGGCCTTGTCCAAGGCTCCGTGGGTCAACAGAAACGGAACAGGTATCGTGTACAAAGAATCGTAGGCAGGCGACGTTAAACAATCGAGCCCAGCCAAGATCACAGCGATGTATTCGTCGCGGTTAAGCAGCTCTGTCGCATCGTAGGCGTACTGGGTGACGTCTTCTTTGGTGCTGATATGAACCACCGTTTGTTTGCGGAAACCTTCCACAGACATGAGTCCCAGCATAAACGGAACAATCTTAGCCATCACCGCCATAAACCGGGAAGGTTTGTCGGTTCGACTGGTGCTCCCAATCACAACGAGAGCTTTCACACGCTCGGGGTGTTTGTAGGTAAATTCTTGGGCGATGTAACCACCAAACGAATGCCCCACCAGAGTGACCTTGTCTTCACCCAATGTGTCCAGCAGCGCGAGCAGGTCGTCGGTGGCCGCTTCCAAAGAAAAGGAGCTTCGCATCGGCTTGGAGCGACCGTGACCTCGCAAGTCCCATGTCAGCACACGGTACCCGGCCTCAACCAAGGGCTCAAGCTGGGGCGTAAACATTCGATGGTCGAGGGCCGCGCCGTGAATGCACACCACCAACGGACCTGTGTCTGGACCGGATTTCCAGTATCGGATCCGGGCTCCATGATGTTTGAAGCTATCACCTCGGGTGTTCATCGTCTTCTATGTTCTCACAAAGCGAGTGGTCGGAGATCGCATGGGTTGACTTCCCTATTATGCAACAAACGAAGTCCGAGGGGAAAGGGAAAGCTGAATCCCATGCTTGGGTCGCAACGTAATGAGCATCTCTTTTTCGATGGGATGTCCCGGCTTAAGTTGGAAACGAAACGCCCGACAAAGAAGGGCCAGCGCAATCTGCGTTTCCATCATCGCAAAGTGATTGCCGATGCATTGCCGCGGTCCACCTCCAAACGGAAAGTACGCGTACCGATGACGCCCTTTGGCTCGCTCAGGGGCAAATCGCTCAGGGTCGAAGGCTTCAGGATCGTCCCAAAAATCCGGATGCCTGTGTGTCATGTAGGGGCTGATCACCACCACCGACTTCTTGGGCACAACAAAGCCACCGATGTTGTCGTCGTCCACCACGGCTCGATCCATAATCCAGGCCGGAGGAAACAAACGCATCGACTCTTGCAACACCTGCTTGGTGTAGACAAGAGAAGGCAAGTCCTCGGATGTGGGTGCACGATCGCCCAGCACACGCTGTGCTTCGTCAGCCACACGGTCGGCCACTTCAGGATGCTGCGACAGCAGAGACAACGTCCAGGAGAGCTGGTTGCCTGTGGTCTCATGACCCGCCAGGAGCAACGTCATCACTTCGTCGCGGATCTGTTCGTCGCTCATTCCTTCGCCAGTGTCCGCGTCGCGCAGCTCCATCAACATCGCCAGCAGGTCATGATGGGTTTCAGAGTCCTGACGTCGTTCCTGGACAAGCTCACGAACAATCTGGTCCAACGTCGCGATCGCCCAGCGGTACTTACGAAAGCGCGGAAGCGGTGTCCATTCAGGCCAAGGCACCAACGAGTTTACGCGTTCGTTGAAAGCAGCCTGGGCAAAGGTCAGCGCCTCACCGATCAAGTCGGCCTTTTCTTCCACGTTGGTTTCAAACAGCGAGCGACCTGCGACCAGCAAAGCGAAGCGCATCATATCCTCGACAATGTCGAAGGGTTCGCCTCCTGCGTGTCGTTGCCAACGCTGCACAAGAGTGTCAGCCTCTTCGGCCATAATCCAGGCCAGGGTGTCCAGACGTTTGCGGTGAAACGCGGGCTGAATCAGCCGACGTTGCTTGAGCCAAAAGTCCCCATCGCTGGTGAGCAAACCCTCTCCCAGCAAACGCTTCATCTGGTCGTAGAAGGAGCTGCGGCAGAAGTTACGATGCCGGGCTTGAAGGATGTGCTGGACGTGATCCGGATGACGGAAGAAATGCAGAACAATCGGGCCAAACCGATACCGCGCCACATCACCGTAGGCTTCGGTCGACTCCGTCAAGAACTGAATCATATCCTGACGGATACGCCGAACTGTACGGAACGCATGGTACCAGGGAGGTCCAGGTGCTATGTTGGAAGTGGCCTGGGTTTGCGTCAATGTCTCACTCATCGCAGCCTCCTTGGTCCTCGCCTGTATTGAGCGTATTTGTATGTTCCTAGATACCTTGCTCTACATCTTCGCAGCGGTCTTCCCGGATGTAACGAATCAACGCTTTGGCGAGAACGTCGGCCACTTTCTTGGCGTTTTCCGGCTTGGGTCGGATAGGCTTGCGACACTCATCATCAGCAAACTCCCACACATAGTCTTTGCGGACTTCAATCCCCAGACAGCTCGGACGATCGGTGGAGCGACGGTACTCTTTGACCAATTCGTCTTCGTTGTGATGAAGGTAGTCACGAATTCGTTCATACGCCTGACGAGACTCTGCATACAGCGCCTCTTCTCCTTCTGGTGCGCGGCGAAACATGTGCAGATAGCTGCGCAAGTTTTCACTCTCTGCGGAGCGCAGGTTGGTGTCCGTCAGCATCGCCCATACACGTTGGTACGAAAGACTTTCCTGGGTTGCAGGAAGCTCAGCCTCGAACTTTCGTTGGAGATGGTGGAAGAACAACCAGACCTGGGCGCGGACTTCTGTGCTTCCGCTGGGCAACAGGTACGGGTAGTTGTCTGCGGAAGGAAAGCCTGCTCGCTCCAACATCAACGCCAGACGATGGGTGAGTCGACGGTCCGCGGTGTACTCTCCCAACACGGGAGGAAAGATCGGGTCGAAGAAGTCCACAGGCATCGTCGAGTGAAGCTGGTACGACATTGGTCGGTTGATGACACTGGTCAGAGGTCGCTCGGTTCCAGCGTCGTTGTATCGATCGTAGGTGTGGATGGAGAACTTGATCATCTTGCTCGCAACAATCGGCTCGATCTTCTGCGAGATAACATCGTAGTAGTTTTCCAACAGATACTTTTTCAGGTCGTAGTTCAGCAGGTAGGAGAAGGGGTAGTTGATGGCGAAACGATCGAGGTGGTGAGCCTTCAACTTGGTGTGCCCAGGAAATCGGCCAAAGTCCATCAACACACGTGCGATGGTGATACGATGGTAGCCTTCACACCGATAGCCGTGCCGGTTCAACGCCTGGACCAACGCCGTCGCGACAAGATCCGAGCCCCAATCCCGCTCGCGCACGTAATCGAAGTCGAACTCGGCCATTTTCTTTGGGTTGTCGCCCCACTCCTGGACCAACGCATCCCAAAACGGCCGCGGGATCGTGGCTCCGTCGTGGACCGTGTCGATCATCAAGCTGCCTTGAAAGTGGTCGGGGATGTCGACATTTTCGCCGACTTCAGGGGCAGGAACAAACTCCAACGGCTCAACCGGCTCGTCGCAGATGTAGTAGCTCTTCATCCAATCCATCGATGATGTACCCTTGTCAGCTCCCAAGAAGCCAACGATTCGCGTGAAAGGAAAAAGGGAAGACCGCGCAGAGACCGCGCGGACCGTCCACTATACTCCTTCCCTCACAACTCGTCTACGCTTCAAAGTCGGCCGGGCCAACACACCATCTGGATTATTTGAGAATTAGCTTGCGGATGCAGTGGTTGCCGAAGTCAGCAATGTAGAGATTGCCGGTGGCATCAAAGGTAAGACGCATGGGCCGGAAGAACTTCGCGGAGAGAGCCTTTCCATCGGCGTAACCGCTAGTTTGGCAGGTGCCTGCAACGGTCGAGACAACCCCTTGCGGGGTAATCATTCGGATGCAGTGGTTGCTGGTGTCGCTGACATACAGATTGCCCGCCACATCCACCGCCAGACCGACAGGGTTCTGGAACTCAGCTTGTGCACCCGAGCCATCTTTGTAGCCGGGGTTTCCACCTGCAAACGTCGTAACCATCGCCTGACCAATATCAATCTTCCGAATCAACGAGTTGCCCGTGTCAGCCACATAGATGATGGAGTCGGCAAACACGGCAACGTCCGCAGGGAAGTTGAAGGTAGCGTTGGAAGGACGGCCGTTGGTTTGACCGCGATTTCCGTTGCCCGCCTCGGTCACAGCAAAGCCGTTGCGATCGACCGAGCGAATCCGCTGGTTGACGTTGTCGGCGACGGCCAACGAGTTGTTCTTGAGCACCTCAATGCCGCGCGGGCTGTTGTATTTGGCGACGTTGGCAGCGCCGTTCGAGAAGCCAGGACTCAAGCGGCCCGCTTCACCCGAGAACGTCGAGACATTCCAGGTTTTGTCGATGCGTCGAATGACCTTGTTCCCTACGTCTGCGACAAAGATGTTGCCAAACTCATCGGGACCTGTGATGTCTTCGGGAAGCCAAAACTTCGACTGCGCGAGGGAGCCGTTGGTGTAACCACTCTGTCCTTGGGTGTCGCCGGCCCAGGTTGTCACCTGGTTGGTGCTGAGATCCAGTCGTCGGATCTGGTTGTTGCCAAAGTCAGCGATCAACAACGACTCTTCGGTTTTTTTGGTGACAGGATTGTCCAACATCACCCACAGCGCAGTGTAGGGGCTGGAGAACTTGGCCTGGAGCGCCGCTCCGTTGGACAGGCCGCTGGAGAGGCAGGTTCCTGCGATTGTCACAACGCATCCAATCGCGCCGTTGTCGAGCTGGCCGTCACAGTCGTCGTCTTTTCCGTTGCAGACCTCGATCGAGGGGCTCTTGCCAGTACACACCAACACCCCGGCTGTGCAAGCGGTGTAGGTCCCCTGCTGGCACTCCCCTTTGAGCGACGAGTTTACACAAGCCTGGCCTTTTTTGGCGAAGCCATCATCGACCTTTCCGTTGCAGTCGTCGTCCAGCCCGTTGCACACTTCCTGGTTGGTTTGGATGACCTTGCAGAACGAGACGCCCTGCTCGCACACGACCTTACCGTCCCCACAGATCGAAGCACACTTTGGCTGGGGGAGGCCATCGTCGACGGTCCCGTTGCAGTCGTCGTCCAGCCCGTTGCAGCTTTCTTTCTTGGGTTGGGGCGCGGTGCAGTTGATCCATGAGCCCTGGTTGCACGACTCGTACCC
>SBHC01000079.1 GCA_006226375.1 Deltaproteobacteria bacterium
CAAGCGATCGCTTGCGCGGCCAGCATCACAGCCTTAAGTCCAGAGCCACACACCTTGTTGATGGTGAGAGCACCTACAGACTTGGGGAGGTCTGCCTTCAACATCGCCTGTCGAGCGGGGTTTTGGCCGAGACCATGGGGAAGAACGTTGCCCATAATCACTTCGTCCACTTGCTCTTTTTGCAGCCCAGCACGGTTCAGGGCTTCCAACATGACCTGACTGCCCAGCTCGGTGGCCGAAAACGAGGACAGCCCGCCGTTGAAGTTCCCTACGCCAGTCCGCACCGCGCTAACGATGACTACGTCGTTCATTGTATTCTCCCGGGCCCTTCGGCCGTTCAAAGAACTTACAGTTCTCGGTTGTTCGTCACGTACTTTCGTTACCGTCCCATGCAACAAGCCAACAAACGACTCTATTCTGGACAGCGCGCCTCCACTCCAGAGGAACAGGTCACTCTGCAAGGCAAAAGTACGCTATACCTACACGAATTCGGCAGAAGAGACAAGGAACAAGAAGGGTCCAATCGCTTCTCACCACGAGAGTCTGTGTCTCTTGATTGCATCATTGCAAGGAAAATAGAAGCTGTTCAGAATTCTTGAAGAAAGAGCTTAGAGAAGCACGGCATTTTCAGTCTCGTTCCAATCGTGGATGGGCCACCCCAACTTGCGAGCCAGACGGGTCAAGCGTGGGTCTGGGTTCACCACACGAGGTTGGCCCACTCGCTCTAACATGGGCCGATCCGAGTAAGAGTCCGAGTAGAAGAACGACGCATCCAGATCCACGTTGTTTTCTTCTGCCCAACGTTCCGCGTAGACCACCTTACCATCACCGTAACAAAGCGGCGTATTCACACCACCAGTCAGGCGCCCCTCCTCGTCCAACTCAAAGCGGTTGGCCAACCAGGCGTCCAGGTTCCAGGTGTCCATCACGATTTCCGAAACGTACTCGGACGAGCTGGTGAGCAGCACCAAAGGGTGTCCTGCCTCACGGTGGGCTTCCAACGCCACCAACGCTCCGGGTTGAAGAAGGTTCTGGATGTACTCCAAAAACCAGTCATGGGTACGTGTACGTAAGTCCTCTTCGGGTACTCCCGTGTAGTACGTCGCCGCTTTGCGGTAGGCCGCTTCAATGTCCACCAGGGAGAAGTGATACAGCACAATGTAAAAAGCTGAAATCCAGAACTGCTGCGCTGTAATTCGTTTGTTGGCGCGTTCATGTTTGGCATACAAATAGCCACTGTTCACCGAGATTAAGGTCCGGTCCAGATCAAAGAAAGCCGCTACTTTTTTCTGTGTCATGGTTCTCTCTCATTCTCCATGCAAGAAACAAATCACCCCACAAAGAACATTGTTCTTCGTCACGGCATGTCATACCACATTCTGCTTCTGAGGTCAGTTGCGTTTGGAAGGCTCGTTTCTTTCTTGGAGAGTCCGTCGCAAGAGACCGAGAGATGGAAAACCAAGCAGAAACGTTTGGAAGGTCCACGCCCATGTTTCCGAGATGTTGGCCTCCCGACACCATCGCCAGGCCACAACAGCTTCTACGACGTGAGCCATCACCGCCGCCACAAACAGCCACAAAAGGAACGTGGGAGAAAAGAGCGTGGTGACTGTCTGCGACCACCACTTGTAGGCTGTTGGAGAAAAGGTCAAGACACCCAAAAACAGAAGCCCACCGTCCAGCGTTAGCCACCAACCCCAGTGAGGTCTGGGAATCGATTGAAACATGCGTCATTCCTTTGCGATTGGATTTAGAAAGAGACGGAGTAGACAGAGTCTTTCATGTTCAAGGACTTGCCAACTGATTTCATTTTTTTGAAAGTAAGGACTTGCACTCCAAAGACAGCGTTCTGATATTGAGGATGTTCAAAACAAAACACACTGACAAACAAGACCCTCTGCCGACAAGCTGAGATAGAGGGTAGCATGAAACACGACATTCGTGTACCAAGCTAGGAACATGGAAAGGCGACTCTGAGTCCCGAGATGTTCGGTTTGGAGTTGCCGCCACAATGGAGACAACCCCATGCCTTTGACATGTTCCCTCCCTCCCGTGGAGGTTAAGCCCGATTACCAAAAGGACCCAACGTCCTGGCTGCCAGTGCCCGACCAACTGGTAGCCTCTTGCGCTGACTGGATGAATGCCAACACCGCACCTCTTTTCACCGACTGGTTTGAGAAGATGGGCGCTCCCGCTCTGGATTTGCAGGTTACACCGCTGTCCACACGTGTCGGATGTTTGGCGTTGTCCCAAGGTCAGGCCTTCTTTCATCATGAAACCCGCGGACGCATCCCTATGCCGGAGGCTCTCGCTCCCGAACGTACCGTCTGGGACGAAGGCACCCTCCCCGTTTGGCAACAAGGAGTCCTGACGGAGCCCAAGTATTTCTCGTTCTTCCTGGACACACCTCTTTCTCCGTACAATCCCAACTACCGGCGGAAGTGGCGCGCTCATGAGCTTCTTCACGGTATCGTCGGGTTCTTCTGGCATCCCCAAATGACCCGGTTTGAAGCTTACATGGGGGCACGACTGGACGAGCTGCTTCCTATCGTCCACTGGTACGGTCTCGACGAAGCCTTTCGACCGCGCTGCTCGAAACACGAAGGCCAGCAACTCTATCGCGACTACTGCCCTGAGTGTGAAGCGCTGGCTTGCCCCTGGAGTGAACATTCTCCCGAGTGGTTGGAGCAAAAGAAGCCTCTGGCCATCACCTGGGTGAACCGAGCCTGGCACCACTTCTCTGAAGAGTGGAAAGCTTGCCTCCAGGAACTCAACACAGGACAAACGGTCGAAGTCGCCCGACCACACCTCAACGCTTCCAGCGACGCTGTGGGGTATTTGTACAGTCATTGGCCGCGCCTCACAGCCTGGAGCTTTGGCTCCTGGGTCGAACATTTCCTTCAGGACGGTACAGACTACTTCTCCACCTTGCCACACTACATGCAGCGCATTGCTGATGTGTCTCAACAGATGGTCGCAGGCGATTGTGATATGAACGAAGAAACCTACCTGCGCCTACGTAACCGCCGCGCCATCCAAGACCTCGGCTACCGAGCGTTCCTCGCGCTGGAGTGGCTGGAAGAAGGGACCCGTGCAGCAATGCGAGCCGAAACCGCCCTGCTCCCGCTCATGGAAGAAGGTGGAACCCTCTCCCAAACGTTACTCAACCAAGAGGTACCTCACGAACAGTGTGCAGACTGGATGAACGCTGTCGTCACAGCCGTTGACACCACCATCGGCAACGCTCGAAACGTACCCGCTGAAGTGACCCAATCCTTCGCAGCGTTGGGCTATTCCTGGTGGAGCGACAAGGAGGCAGAGAGCCCCTTGGAAGCTGCGATGAACGAGCAAGCCCAAGCTATCGTGCAGGAAGGTCTGGAAAGTGGCGCTCCGCAAGGTTGGGAGCGCTGGCAAAAGCACCACAACGCCGACGAGTTGCAAGGTTTCCTGGCGTCCACAGAGTTCCAGCAGCCAGGACGTCTGATCCAGCGGTTCTACGCGTGGTACAACGCCCAGCCCAATGCTGATGCAGAAACGGTCGAATGGTTTCACTTTGAAAGTTGGCTTCACCAGGAGCCTCTGCGCGATGAAGCCGCCGAACGATTCGCTGTGTTGCCCGACGCACTCACGGACTTGCTGCAACAAAAAGGAACCTTGCGCTCCCACTCTACCCTTCGAATCGAGCGTTGGAGTGCTTCGCTCATCTCAGAGGTGTTGGGGGAAACGTTGGAGGAACCCGACGCGTCCCTCGCTGCCATTATCAGCAACGGCGAACCTCGCCTGATGTTGCTCGACGACATCACCTCCGACTGCCTCACAACCGTCGCTTGCCTTCGCCCTCTCCCTGAAGAATTTCTCGAACAGCACACGGGAGCCCTGGAGCTGCTACTTCAACACTCGTTTGTTGTGTGGTTCCCAGTTCCCCGCACCTAACCAAGCTATCGAGCCTCCATAACAAGCCGAACCCTTCGGACGTTTGTACCCATTTCAAACGATACACCCGAGGTGTATTCAACGAACCCTCTACTACGGATTCTACGTATACAAGGAGAGAACCATGCAATTTGTCATCGCTTTGGGAACCTTCTCTGCCGCACTTTGTGTGTCCTGGTTGATTGGAAAGTTGGCTTCCAAGATCCGGCTTCCACAAATTAGCGGGTTTCTTCTCACAGGAATTGTCGCAGGCCCCTATGTGCTGGGGTGGATGAAGTTCCAACACATCGCTCGCCTTCGATTTGTGGACTCCTTGTCTCTCTCGGTGATTGCCTTGGTTGCAGGAACGGAGCTGTTCCTCAAGGAGCTTAAGAGTCGTTGGAAGAGCATTGCCTGGGTCACAGCGCTACAAACCCTGACCATCTTTGTCCTCGGCGGGCTGGGGTTGTTGCTCCTCTCAGAGACCATTCCGTTTATGCAAAACATGAGCTGGCAAGGCCGACTTGCAGTGGGTCTTCTCGCCGGTGCCATTCTGATGGCGCGCTCGCCGTCTTCAGCAGTTGCGTTGGTGAACGAATTGCGAGCCAAAGGGCCTTTTACCCAAACCGTCCTTGGCGTAACCATGGTGACCGATGTTGTGGTGATTGTGCTGTTTGCCGTGAGCTTCTCCCTCGCACAAGGGCTGCTCTCCTCCCACGGTATTCCAACCTCCACCTTTGAAGCTCTTGGTGTGGAGTTGGGGCTGTCTGTGTGCATTGGAGTCTTGTTGGGTCGCTTCTTCCAGCTTGTCTTGTGGATGGATCTCCACCGTTACACCAAGCGAGCCATCCTGCTCACTGTGGGTTACAGCGTGTTTTTGTTTGCAGGTTGGTTCCACCACATCAGCCATGACTACATGCCCTGGACCCTGCACATGGAGCCGCTGTTGATCTGTATGGTTGCAAGCTTTGTGATCACCAACTTCAGCCAGCAGCGGGACCAATTGATGGAGCACCTGCACATCCTCGCACCGCCCATCTACCTCGCGTTCTTTACCTTGACCGGTGTGTCGCTGGGTATCGATGTATTGATGCAGACCTGGTCGATTGCGCTTCTTTTGGTGGGTCTTCGCCTCGCGACGCTGCTCTTGGGCTCCTGGGCAGGAGGAAAGATTGCAGGAGACCCCAGCCATCACAACCGGCTGAGCTGGCTCACCTATGTGACACAGGCCGGCGTTGGTTTGGGGTTAGCCAAACAAGTGGCTGCGTCTTACCCTTCCTGGGGCAACGCCTTCGCAACCTTGATGATTTCCGTGATTGTCATCAACCAACTTGTGGGACCACCGTTCTTCAAATGGGCGATCCAACGAGCCAGAGAAGCCAACGCGCAAAAGGCAGAGGATACGGTAGAAACGAGGGAAATGAAGGAAGAAAAGGTGGCAAAGAGGAAGCGACCCACACGGAACAGCACAGGGCCAGTTCCGGTGCTCTCTTAGAGCGTAGAGCGCTTCCGTCGAACGCCGAGGAGGACAAGTCCGAAGAGAAGCAAGAGGAAGGACAGAGGATTGCCGGAGGAAGCGGAGCACTTGCAGCCACCGGTGTCACCGCGATCGGGAGGCGGCGGGAAGCTCAGGTCGATGGGAGCGCTGTCGTCCTTCACAGGCTCTTTTCCAGCTTCGGAAGTGACGGTGGTTCCGCCATCTTCCGCAACCGTTTCCGTCGCTATGTTTTCTGTCGTACCTTTCTCTTCGGGAGGCTTGGCTGACTTGGACACGCACTGCGCTTTTCCTTCGTCGTCCAAGGTGCATACTTCCTTGGTTGGATCGGGGCACGCCACGTGGAAGCAGGGGTCATCTTCGCAAGCGTTGTTCTTGCAGTATCGGGCTGTTCCACATGACCCGTCTTTGCAGACTTTGGGCTGGCATTGACCAAGGATGCAGTATTCGTCGTTGCCGCATGATGCGTCTTTGCAAGCATCATCCCGGCACGTACCGTTGTCACAGACTTTTCCAGCATCGCAAGTTGTTACGCTGCAGGTTTTGCGACATTCACCTTCGGAGCAGAACTCGTCAGCCGCACACTTCTTCTCATGACATGGATCCCGTTTGCACTCGATTTTCTGACAGGTTTGCGCGTTGGGACAAACATACCCATAGCATGAGTTTTCGACACATTGACCGTTCAAGCAGCGTTCACCGGATTTGCATCCAGGGTCACACTTGTCCTGACATTGTCGGTTGATACAAGTCTGAGATTCATGACAGTCGTTAACATTCACGCACTCGCGGAAACAGCGGCCATCAATGCACAAGAAGTTCTGGCCGCAGCCCGAGTCGGTGGTGCAAGCAGGAGCACAAACCTCACCCAAGCACAAGCTATCGATGGGACACTCTTTGTGTTCTTTGCAGGCTTGTTGGATGCATACGTTGGATTTGCAGGTCTCCAATGCGTCGCAGTCTTCGTCTTTTTGGCATGACTTGGGACGTTTGCAATACCCTTGCTTGCAAACGAAGCCAGAGGGGCAGTGTTTGTTGAACACACACAGAATCAACTGGCATGTACCCTGAACACAGAATTGACCGTTGCCACAGGCTTTGTCGGCGTCGTTGTCAACCATACCGTCGCAGTCATCGTCTTTGTTGTTGCAACGTTCGGTCTCGGCTTTTCCAGGTTGGACGTCACACTCCAGGCCTGACTTGTCTTTCTTACAGACGTAGTTGCCTTTGTTTTCACAAATGCCCTTGCCCACGACACATTCTTTCTTGAGGTCGGGGAAGGCTTCGTCGGTTTGGCCGTTGCAGTTGTTGTCCAGGTTGTCACAAAGTTCGGGGGCAGCCGGCTTTCCATTGAAGGCAGGATACACCGTCTTGTCGGTATCCACACAGTCGATTCCGGCGGGGACACCGTCGTCGTCTCGGTCGAGATAGATCTCAATTTCCGACTCGGTCCGGTTGTCGGTTTCATCGGACTCATCGATGCCATTGTCGTAGTCCACCCAACCCACAAGGACGGCTTTTCCAAGCTTCAGATTGGCCGGCAAGGTAGCATCAACCTTTTGGCAACTGCTGGCGTTGTTTTTGAGCCCCTTGAGAACGGGATACGTTGCAATGCGCAAGGTAGGTACCGCAGTTTTTGAAGTAGCGTAGTACACAGCCGCGCTAATGTCGGTCGTTGCGGGGATATCGACGCCGTAGTTTTGGAAGCAGAACTCCACGTTGACCTTCCGGCCAGGTTGTTGGAGTTGGGTGGAAAGCACAATTTTGGTAGCGACGAGGTTGGGTTTGGTGCTGGAAGGAACCACAAACACGGCCGATTTGGTGTTGTTGTTTTCGTCCTCTTCCTTGATTTTCTTCTCCGCTTCCACAAAGGCGCCGATGTAACGACGTCCTTCCTTAACACCCTGTGGCACCTTTACTTTGATGGTCTGGCAGTCGTCTTTGCCCTTCGCCTTGAAGTTCACAAGATCAGTAGCTGTGTACTTGTGCTCGCCAATCTTGGTGTCGTTGCTGTCGATGGCCTCATCGTCGGAGTCGTACACGTACACCACAAACGGATCGACTGTATCCTTGGAACCCATGTTCTTGGAGCAGACTTTGACGTCGATGGTGTCACCTGCAGAGCCAAAGGTCGGCTTCAGCTCGATGGTGGAGATCGTCAGGTCGGGTCCTGGGACCAAGAATTCTTGTTGTTTTTTGTTGTTCTCTTCGTCAGATTCCAACACTTTTTTGTCCGAATCCGCGAAGGCTTCAAGCTGTCGTCGGCCGGGGTCCAACGGCGTGGGTAGAGTCACAGTGAAGGTATGACAGACAGACTTCTTCACCACCAAGCCCGCTGTGACATCGTGTTCTGCAAGCTTAACTGTCTTGTCGTTGTTATCGGGTGTGAGGGACAAGCGGAGTTTGAAGGGGCCTGCGTCTTTTACACCTTTGTTTTCCACGCAAACTTTGGCGGAGATAGAGTCGCCTGCCTCGGCCGTTTTGGGGACACCCGTAATCTCAGTGACGACCAGGTCAGGAACATCAATGTAGAATTTGGCTTCCTTCGTGTTGTTGTCGTCCTTGTCCTCTTTGAGGAATTCGTCAGGGTCAATGTAGGCACCAAGCCAGTTGTCCCCAGCGTTGGTTTTCTCAGGTATCGTTCCCGTCATTTTGATGCACTCGACGGAGTTTCCAGCGATGGGCTTGGTGAACAGATGCGTGGCCATCTTGGTGTCGTTGATGTCGATGGTTTTGTCCAAGGAGAAGTACATCACAAGATTGAACGGCGGATTCGCTGGTGCAGGCTTAACATTGCGCACACAGATCTCGATGTCCTTGAACTCAAAACCCGGCAGTCCAAGGGAAGGAACGGACTTGATGGCATCAATCACAAGATCGGGCAAACCGCCGGAGTCTTCAAACCGAATCACCCGAACGTTGTTGGCTTTGTTCGTTTCGGGAACAATCAACTCGTAATCCACAAACACACCAAACCAGTTGCCCTGGGGTTTTGGATTAATCTTGTTGGGTACAGTTCCTACAACGTTGAGACACTGGGTCTGTCCAGCCTGTACACCGTTGGGGAAGGTCACAGAGCCAATTCGGGTGTCATTGTAGATCGACAAAGAGACATCATCGGAGTAATACAAGCCAACCTTAAAGCTCACAGCGTTCGAGGTATCGGCGTTCTTTACACAGACGTTGATGGTGACAGGGTCACCGGGATTGGCTGTTGATGGAGCGCCTGTGACCGAAGCCAACTGGAGGTCAATCCGCAAGGTCGTGTCCTGGAATTTCTCGGGCGACCCAAAGTTGTTGCCCTCATCCAGTTCTTTCACGGTGTCATCGCTGTCCACCATGACTCCAACCCAGTTGTCGCCTCGCTGCAAATTGGCCGGGAGAGTCGCGGTGATCAGCACACAGGTTGTTTTGTCTTTGGCCAGGTTTTGCACCGTCGCGACTCCAATGGGAACGTCGCTTTTGGTGATGGAGGAATCGGTCGAGTAGTAGGCCGTCACGAGAAACTTGGAGTTTTCGTCTTCGGTTCCTTCGTTCTTGACGCACACATCGATGAAGAACGCGGAACCACCGGCAGCACCTTTGGGGACTCCACGAATCTGTGTGACCACAAGATCCGGAGCCAGGTTGCCAAACTTCACCCCAGTGCTGTTGTTCTTTTCATCAAGCTCTTCAATGTCATTGTTCAGGTCAACGATGGCCCCAATCCAGTTGTCTCCGGGCACAAGGTAGGTGTTCGACAGCGTCGTGGAGAACGACACACACTGCAGCGCGTTGATGTTCAGGGAGTTGATGGTCTTTTCTTGAAGGAAGGTATCAAGCGCAGAGATGTCTTCGTTTTTGGAATGATACAACCGCACCTTAAAGGGTTTGTTTACATTGAGGCTGCCGTTGTTTCGCACGCACACCTGGAGATTTAATGCCGTGCCGTTCCCAGCGATTTGCGGGACTCCGTTGATAGCTTCCACCAACAATTCGGGAGCCGGGTTGCTGAATGCAAAGGTCAAAGTGTTGTTGCCTTCGTTCGACTCATCGTTGGTGTTGCCAGGATCAACCTGTACCCCAATGTAGTTGGTCCGAATAGGGATAATCGCCGGCAGCTTGATGGTTGCGTTCATGCAGATTGTTTTGCCGCTTCCAAGAGCGGGAGAGCCCTTGTAATCCACCTCTGCCAGTTTCACATCACCAGGACCAATGGAGCCATCTTGGGAGTAAAAGTAAAAGACTTTGAAGTCCTTCTTGGTGTCCGCGTCACCGATGTTTTTCACGCACACTTCGACTGTAAAAGTGTCGTTGGGTTTGGCCTGCAGAGGCATCCCCTTAATCGAAACAGGGAGAAGGTCTGCTGCAGGATTGGAGAAGTCTTCTGCGGCGGTGTTGTTGTCTTCCACAAACTCCTTGATGGCGAGGTTTCGGTCAGCATAAGCGCCCACGTAGTTGGTACCCAACTTGATAATCACGTTGGGCAATTTGGCCGTCACGCTCACACAAACCTCTGCTCCCACCTTTACGCCGGACGAGAAGTTCGCGTCGCCAATCCGGATGTCCGAAAAGGAGATGACGTCGTTGTCCGAGTAGTAAATGCCTGTAACAAAGCTTGCGGAGTCCGCTGTTCCTTCGTTTTTGACACAAACTTTCACGTTGAAGGAGTCGCCACCCACGGCCCGAACAGGAACTCCAGTCAGCGAAGAGATGCGGAGATCGGGCTTGGGAGTAAGGGAGTCGGTCTTGTCGTTGTTGTCTTCCACTTCCTCTGGTATCTCAGACTTGGCATCAGCCAAAGCCCCCAAGAACCCGTTCAGGATGTCAGCGTTGTTTGGAATGGTGACGGTTTGGTTGGAGCAAGTTTGGGCACCGGCTCGCAAGGAGTTCACGAAGAACTCGGAGATCTTGGTGTCAAACCGGGCAGAGATAATGGAGTCGAGCGAGTAGTAGATCCCAACGGAGAAGGCCGACGAGACGTCCACAGAGCCGTTGTTTTTCACGCAGATTTGGAGCGTCACCGAATCTCCCACCTTGGGAGGTGTGCTGGGCAACCCCGAAAAGGTTGTGACAACCAAATCGGCTCCAGGAATGTTGATTTCTTGAGCGGGAGATGTGTTGTTGTTCTCATCCAGCTCTTGGGCTCTGCCTTCCCAGTCGACGATCACAGCCATCCAGTGTTTTCCAAGGGAACCACTGACCGAGGTCTGTGACAATTGAACAGCAAGGTCGGGGCAGACCGTCGTATTTTTGTCCAACTGGGTGATGGTGACGTCGACGAGCTTGGTGTCAAAGGTCGTCACGTCTTTGTCTTTGGAGAAGAACAAACCCACTTTGAAGTTGCCCGCAGGGGTCGCTCCCTGGTTTCGGATGCACACTTTTACTTTGAGAGCGTCCGTAATCCGGACAGTGGAGGGAAGCCCAGCCACCGAAGTCACAACCAAGTCAGATTGCGCGGCTGCCAGTGAAGGAAGTCCCAACACAACCAAGCCACACAAAACAAGCCACATACGTTTGAACAACATCAAAGACCTCACGCTTGCAAAGAACCGAGCCCAATGGCTTCCAAGGAAAGTATACCATTCAAGACGTTACTCTTCTATTGAACGCCCTATCCAAAGACCTGTCAACCTCTCAAAAACTCTCATCGTTGTAGCCATCGACCCCATCAGGTTAATTTTGGTCGAGCTTCCACTTGCCTTGCTCCTCCACCATCCGGAATGGCATTTTCTTTTGGCCCTTGAACCACAAGTAAAGTTTACCTCTCCGACCCTTCCCTTGGAACACAAAAGTAAAGTCTTTCAGACGGTACTCCTTGTCGAACAGCTTCTTGAGATTCGCGTCCGCCTCTTTCAAGAATCGTTCAACCTTGGACTTGCTTTGGTTCGCTCGCACACGCTGAGAAAAAGCTGTGAAGAACGAGTTCTTGTCTCTGTTTCGAACTGCTTCCAAGAAGACCTTCCACATCGCCGCCTCAGGGACTTCGGCGAAGGACAAAGGCACCAGACAGAACGTGGGTTTGGCTAGGTAGAGAGTGCCCTTCTTGGGGTGGACATGCAACACCCCAGTAACGTGGAGAGTTCGGTCCAACAAAGGCGCCCCAGGACAGCACAAGCGGGTCCGATCACCTCGGCAACGGGGCGTGCGCTTCGGCAAGACAGCCCCTTTTTTCCAGGTTTTGGGCAAAAGCCGTATCACCCCCCAGGCGCTGGTAAACGCGACAAACGCCGAAGCTTTGTTGCAGCAGACTCCCTTAAACCCACAACCAAGCAGGGTCATGCGTGAACCATACTTCTGAGCCCTAGCCCAAAGAGTCACAGTTTTTCCGTTCCAACGTGCACGCTTCCCCGACCGTGGAAGAGATGTAACAGAGTGACCTGCGCCGCAAAGCGCAAGGGGTTCAGACGTTCCACAACCCTTGTACTTCAGGCAGGTCGCTTCTGTCATACGTTGGGGAGAATATGCGAGCAGGACCTCAACTCTTCGGTTGTAGGAGCTCGTTTTGCTCACAGGACGGGTAGCGGCGAGGTTCTTAACCTTGATCACGGTTTGAACTCCCAGCTTTTGAAGAAGCCTCTTGACCCGCCTGGCACGTCGAAGACCCAACTTCGGATACCGCGACTCGGAGGAGTCAATGTGTCCGTGCAGCTCAATGTGATGTACCATTTTTTGATTCAAGTAGGGTTTGTACCCTCGAAGAATACGGAGGGCCGAGAGCTTGGGTGATGATTTTCCTTTCGCAAAAAGTAAGCGAGTCACGGGTTTTTTGGCCAGGTGTGCCTGCACCGAAGCGGAACAAAGTAAGCACCCAACGACAGCAACCCAGCTCACCCAAGATTTCATTCACCCTTCTCCCGATTGAGATCCAACAGCATTTCTTCTATAGACACTAACACAACACGGGCAAGAAAGGATGCAGAGAAACATGCACCCCCAACGTTTGCTCCACTTCGCTGATGCTCAAGTCCACCTGCAAAAACCCCTCAAGGATGGAGTCTGACATGGATTCTTCTGGTCCTATCACCATCACCAATCCGAAGAACAAAGACTCTGTTACATTTTTGGAAACATCAGCCTCCACCCAAGGGGAGCGGACGCTCATTCGGGTGGAGTTGGAGCCAGGAGGAAGCAACGCCCTCCACTATCATACGCAGTTTCGCGAACGGTTTGAGGCCGTTGAAGGAATCCTCACGCTCCGCACCCGTGAGGGATACCAGACGCTGGCTCCAGGAGAGTCGTTCACTGCCGAGCCTCATGTCGAACACTGCTTCCTCAACCCATCCCATCACAAGGTTTGCTTTCTCACAGAGCTTCGGCCAGCCAACGAGAAGTTTGAGCTGTTCCTCCAGGTGGCTTATGGATTGATTCGCGACACCTGGACTTTGCCAGGAGGCTTCCCTCTCAACCCGTTCGCCCTCGGCGTGCTGTACGACCTCGGCGACACCCACTACCGCGGCGTCCTCGAATGCATTGAACCCGTCGCCAGTTGGTTTTCCCAACGAGCCCGCAAGAACGGTACGTACCATCGACTGCTCCAAACCTACGGACAAACCCGTCAACTTCAACTCCACAACGAAGAGTAACCTTACTCCCGGCAATACTTCTGGCGTTTGGGGTCAAAGCGAAATTCGGTCTTCTTGTAAAGATTCAGATGACTCAAGTTAAGACAAAGCTTGCGCGGGCACGAAGCATCCAAATGGAACGTCTGCTGGGTAAAGTAGCTGTTCTGGATACAACGTTGTGGAGGCTTGTAGTGGTGAGTGTCGATAAAGGAGAACACAGACTTGCGAAGACGATAGCGAACAACCGTCCCTGCTTTGTTGTACAGAGGAATACCTTGTCGACGAAGCTGTTTCCGAATGTTTCGCACACTTCGGATGGGGTTGTAGCAGTTGAGCACGGCGTAATTCTGCAATAGAGGTGGATACCCGTACGAGTGGAAGTCGCGGGGGCGAGTAAAAACAACCTGTTTCATGTGCCCCTTTCCTGGGTTAGAAGCCGCCCAGGCGCGGTGCAATGCCTTCGCCAAAGAAACACTGGAACCTTTGCCAAACAGAAAGAAGTTGGCGCCGACAAGCAAGAGCGCAGGTAGCGCAACCCACCGGACAAAGAATGTCCGAAAAGTTCGATCCCAGCGAAGCAAAAGCGCCAACACACAAAGAAGCAACAGAGCAAACCCAATCTGGTACCGTGAAATCACTCGAATCCCACCGCCCAAAGCGTCCCGCAGGAGAGAGTGAGGCAACCACCGAGACCACTCCCCCAACGCAAACAAAAAGACAACGGCAAAGTAGATACCCAGACCCCACAGAACAGAACGATGCGTCTTTGGGACCTTCAGGCTTGGACCTTCTTTGCTAGTCAACCTCTGAACCAAATGGAACAACACAAACACCACAAAGCACCACGCGCACAAATTGAGGAAGCTATGTTCCCATACATAGGGATAGGCACCTGAGGCGTTCCAGGAGCCCATAAAGCGAAAGTTCCAGGACGGCATAAGCTGCGTCCAGGCCATCGCAAGGACATCTCCGTATTCAGTCCTATGCAATGGAAGCTCACGCGGGAACAGCGATTGGTAATGGAACATGGAGACAAGCTTGTAGGCTCCGAGCCCAATCCCTACCAAGTGAAAGCCAGCCATCCAACCCAAACGTTGAAGCAGTGGCCGCAACGGCCGCTGTTGTCGCACACGACGCCCCAGCGCAACAACAACAAGCACGCCAAGACAAAGAAAGATGGGAACGAGAAAATACACGGTGCTTTGGAAAAAAGCGGAGGAGTAGTACGTCCAACTCAGAAGCACACCCCAAAAAGCGTGCCTCCAGCGGAAGTTGCCAAGCCATGCCTTGAGGGTGAAGTAGACCAAGCCCAGGCCCAGGTAGAACATGCAAAACGAGACATGTCCCATGTGCAAATGCCACAGGAAGAAGTTGCCCATCACAAACATTTGGGCCAGCGCCCAAAGCATCAGACGGTCATCAGCGTCAGGACCGGTGCCTTGCTCGGAGGAATCTCCCCATACCAACAACTTCAGCAGGAGCACCGTCAGCCACCACCCAAGGAGCATGCAGCACACAACAAGGAGCTTTCCTCCCCAAAAGGAGCCAAAGGCCAGCACCCACAAAAAAAGCGGCGACAAACCAAACGATTGAGGGTCTCCAATCCGGGTGATACCGCCGCAAAGTTGGTACGACCACAGCGGAGGTGAGCCGTCGACCATCCAGGCCCGTTGTTCGACCTCCAGAAAGGTAAAGAAAGCATCCCAATCATGCCCGTTGCTGACCATCAGAAAAGCAACAAAGCCCACAACGTTGAGAACCAGGACAAGCTGAAGCAACCGTCGATGCATGAAGCAACCTACAGAGAGTGAAGGAACAACGCGACGTCCCGTGCCATCGAGGCAACACCGCGAGTGTGGACCACATGGAGTTTCCCAGGGAAGCTGTCTTTTTGCTTGGTGTACAGCTCCGAGATCTTGTGAGGCAGAATGGTTGGACCCCAAATCACAACAAGGTCGGAGTATCGAAGGTCATCGGTGGCTTGCTGCTTGTCACGCCGGAGCTTTCCACTCACAAGTCGGAGGTCAAAGTTGTCTGGGATGAGATGTTTGAGCTCGGCGTGGGCGTCAGGACTTCCCCCCACAAGGACAACCTTGTATATGCGATGGACACGACAAGCTCGCACCATCTGCTGCACCGCACGTCGATTGTCGGAGCCTTCACACACTTCACAAAGCGAAGCATCGTCCACCAACAACACGCCTCTGCCTGACGACGAAGCACAAGCCTCCTGACAAGCCTCGTGATGACAACACAGCACAAGGTGTCGTTCGATTAAGGCCGAAGCGCTCGAAGACTCAACATACAAATGGGGCAACAATGCCTGCCCCCCGGCTTGCGCCCAAAGGCCCAAGGCTTCAGCCTCACGCCCCTCAGGGATCTTGGTCTTGCCCATCGCCTCACGCAAGCAAATCACGTTCGGCTCCTCCACAGACGAAGCCTCCAACACAGC
The DNA here is from genome assembly GCA_006226375.1 of Deltaproteobacteria bacterium. Classification (GTDB taxonomy): domain Bacteria; phylum Myxococcota_C; class UBA6777; order UBA6777; family UBA6777; genus M3003. The sequence continues at coordinate 15,404 of SBHC01000079.1, forward strand.
GCGTTGTTCCAGTCTCAGCCGCTGGAGAGATGCACGAGACTTTGACTGTGCTTGCTCCAACGTCGCGTAGTTGGACTGCAGCTCCTGAAAGGCGTTTGCGAGCGCTTCCTTTTGTTGTCGTAGCGTTGCAGTATCCTTCAAAGCCGTTTCCAGTTGGGCCTGCTGTTGCTCTTGCTCTGCAAGCAAGGCATCCCGCTCCCTTCGCAGGGCATCCGAAGCATCGGGATGTTCGGGCTTTGCAGTCCCTTGGATTCTCGAAGAATCGCTGTATGAAGTCCCAGCCGACGACACCCCGCCAGGTTCAAGCCGGTCGACCTCTTGGCTTGCCCACGAGAGCCAGTCGCTCTCGTCTTGTTCAGCAGGAGAAGACACACCCATCGCCTCGGCAAAGTCGATGTCGCCTTCTGGCTCCTGACGTCGAGAAACGTTCGGCGTAACTGAACCTGGACCCTTGGCTGCTTCCTTGGAAGGGTTCTCCAGCTTGATCCCAGAGAGCTTGTCTGCCAACGATGGTCCTACGTTGGTCGACTTTTTTTTCCGGCGCGATTTGTTTTTTCGTCCCATCTAAAACTCCGTCTACGAGGGGCTTGCATCATACCACAAGAGAGAAGGAAACAAGAGGGAGGGTTGGAAGGCGATCGGGAACATGGTTATAATTGAGTGCACAAATTCAGGCCTGCAGCGATGACCGTTCAGGCCCATTCATCGACAAAAACAGAGGCGGAGCAACCTCCGCGCTCCAGACGATACTTTAGATCTGGGAGGACACCATGGCCACCTCACGCGACTATATGAACCTGGAAGACCAATACGGAGCCCACAACTACAAGCCCATGCCTGTGGTCTTGTCTGAAGGCGAAGGCGCTTGGGTCACCGACGTCGAAGGCAAACGTTACCTCGATATGCTGAGCGCCTACTCCGCGCTCAACTTTGGGCATCGTCACCCCAAGCTGGTCGCCGCGATGAAGGACCAGCTTGATCGACTGACGCTCACGTCACGAGCGTTCTTTAGCGACAAGCTGGGACTCTGGTACAAAGCCCTCACCGACCTCTGTGAGCTCGACATGGCGATCCCCATGAACACAGGCGCAGAAGCTGTCGAAACCGCCATCAAAATAGTGAGGAAGTGGGGGTACCAGCACAAGAAAGTCCCCAAAGATCAGGCTGAGATCCTTGTCTGCGAACAGAACTTCCACGGCAGGACCATCTCCATCATCAGCTTCTCCACCGAGCCAGAATACAAAGAAGACTTTGGACCACTCACGCCGGGTTTTCGCTCTATCCCTTACGGCGACGCGGACGCGCTGGAAGCCGCGATAACCCCCAACACCGTAGGCTTTTTGGTCGAACCGATCCAAGGAGAAGGCGGCGTCAATGTCCCCCCAGAAGGCTATCTCCAACGCGCCCGTGAGATCTGCGACCGCAACAACGTCTTGTTGATGGTGGATGAGATCCAAACCGGACTGGGCCGAACCGGACGCAACTTCTGTTACCAACACGACGGCATCAAGCCGGACGTCCTGATCTTGGGCAAAGCGCTGGGAGGTGGTCTGTATCCAATCTCAGCGGTGGTGACCAAGGAAGAGGTGCTGAGTCTGTTCCAACCGGGACAACACGGCAGCACGTTTGGAGGCAACCCTCTGGCTTGCGCAGTATCCCTCGAAGCCATGCGCATCCTTCAAGAGGAAAAGCTGGCGGAGCGCGCTGCCAGCATGGGCGACCAACTCCAGAGCCACCTTCGCTCATTGAGCAGCCCGGTGCTTCAAGACATTCGAGGCAAAGGACTGCTCATCGGCGTGGAGATCAAAAGCTCCGTCAGCAAAGCCAAGCCCTACGGACTCGCGCTCGTGGAAGAAGGCATCTTGTGCAAAGAAACCCAGGAACACACCCTGCGTTTTGCGCCGTCACTTCTGATGACACAAGAAGACCTCGACTGGGCGCTCCCCAAGATCTCCCGCGTCCTGACCTCTACCCCCGCACAACTTCGGGAATACAAAGCCTCTTCCCACGCAGCATAGAGTATCATTCAGGTTCCTAGCCCCCGATCTGCTCCCACGTTTCGATGATGGACTCCCTCAACACGGATGTGATGGTATCAGCTTGTTCGGTGGTGAGAATCATCGGTGGTGAGAAGAGCATGTGATCGCCTCTTCCACCTTCCACTGTTCCACGACAAGCGTACGTCACAAGGCCCTTCTCCAAAGCCACACTTTGCAGGTTTCGGGCAAAGAAGCGCTGGGGTTCGATCGGCTCTTTTGTCTCTTTGTCTTGCACAAACTCCAACGCCAAAAACAGCCCTTCTCCACGAACGTCACCCACACAAGGAAGGTCCAAGAGAGTGCGGAACTGTTCCTTGAGATAGTGCCCTACGCGGCGAGTGTTCTCGACCAGTTCGTGCGTCTTGATGTAGTTGAGGACCGTCTGGCCCACGGCGGCTGCAAGCGGGATGCAGGAGTAAGTCTGGCCGCTGTAGAAAGGTTCCCCCGAAGCGTGGATCGGCTCCAGCACACGGTCATGAGCCAGGATCGCTCCCAAAGGCAGGTAGCCGCTGCTGATCCCTTTGGCGCAGGCGAGGATGTCTGCGTGCACACCAAAGTGTTCACAGCCAAAAGGCTTACCCGTACGACCCAGGCCTGTCATGACCTCGTCAGCGACCATCAAGATATCGTGTTCGCGGCAGATTTCGGCGATGCGTTCAAAGTATCGCTCGGTCGGTCCGACCGCTCCGAGCGCAGCTCCAACCAGAGGCTCTGCAACAAAGCAAATGATCTCGTCAGGATGCTGCTCCACGGTGGAACGAAACTCATCGACAAGAGAGGTTTCGTACTCTTCCATGGAGAGTTCTTCGGGCTTTCGGTATGGGAAGCAAGCCGACACATGAAGGTGGTCCACCATCAACGCTGTGTAGTAATCCCGACGTACCTTAAACCCACCCACATCCAAGGTGGTGATGGAGTTTCCGTGGTAGCTACCCCATCGGCCCACCACCCGTCGCCGTGTGCTTCGACCTTTGGCTTTGTGATACTGGAAGGCTAGCTTGATGGCGTTCTCAACAGCCTCTGTCCCACCGCAGATAGTCCAAGCTTTGTTGAACCCGTCCGGGGCAAAGTCGCACAAGTCGGCGAGGTACGTTTCCAAGGTCTCGTTGTAGAAGAGGTGGGTCGGATGAACTGCGAGAGTTCGGGCCTGTTGCCCCATCACCTCCGCGACCTCTTCCACGCCATGACCAATGCTTAGCACGGCGGCTGTACAACCCGAAGTATCGATGTATTCTTTCCCATTCGTGTCGTACAAGTACACACCTTTGCCCGACGCCAACATGGGGTACTCTTTTTGATAATCTGCACAAATAAGCTGCGAGTTAATGACATGATACGACGACATCGGTCCTCCGTGTTACGTGGGAAAGCAGCGGGATGGGTTTCAAGAGAAAAAGAAAACGGCGTGAAGAGACAAGACCCTAGTTTTCATCCTTGCCAAAGGAACCATGTCGCCCGGCTCCTTTGGCAAATTGGGTCGCTCCAAGCACTGTCTCTGCGGCCAGAGCAGACTGGCCCAAAGCAAACTCGTTTTGCAGCGCATCTTCTGGGGAGAGGCTCCATTGTTGGTACGCCGACAGTCGATCGTTGCGCATACAAACCTGCGGAAACGATGCGATCTCCTCAGCCAATGTTACGGCAGCGCCCAGCGCCTCGCCTTCAGGTACCACCCGATTGACAAGACCGATCTGGAGGGCTTCTTGGGCATCGACAGGCCGCCCTGTCAACAACAGGTCCATGGCACGGCTGTGCCCGATAAGACGCGGCAAACGAAACGTGCCTCCGTCAATTAACGGAACGCCCCAACGGCGTTCAAAGCAGCCCATCACGGCGGTCTCTTCCATCACTCGGAGATCACACCATACCGCGAGTTCAAGGCCACCTGCAACTGCATAGCCTGCAATCGCAGCAATCACAGGCTTGGACAGCAACATTCGGGTAGGACCCATCGGCGCATCACCGGTAGGCTCCAATCGGTTGGGCCGACCTTCAGAGATAGCCTTGAGATCGGCCCCAGCACAAAACGTCCCGCCCTTGCCCCATAGCACCGCGACATGCGCGCTTTCGTCGGCCTCAAACTCTCGAAACGCATCAGCCAAAGCCTCGGCCGTCTCACGGTCTACCGCATTTTTTGCGTGGGAACGAAAGAGAGTGACAAGAAACACAGCGCCGCGCCGCTCAATCGAAACCGACATGAATGCTCCCTTGTGTGTGCCTTGTTTGTGGATCAAAAAGGTGAGGAGAAAACCCGCTCAGGAATTAGGAGCCTGAGCCATCTTTGTCATCATCAGAAGAGAGAGACTTCAGGTCATCGGGAGTGAGAGAGCCAACAGCTTGCCATTCGTCGCCGGTGATGGTCACGCTGCTACGAACCACTTGAGGTTCCACAACCTCCTCAATCACGTCTTCGCTCACCAGAGTTTCTGCAAAGGGCAAGGCGATCGTGAACAAGGCCCCACCTTCTGCCGCTTCTCCAACATCGATCCGACCACCAGCTTCTGTCACCAAGCGGCGGCACAGCGCCAGCCCCAAGCCTACACCTTTCCCAGGATCTTTCGTTGTGAAGAACGGCTCAAACAGCTGGTCACGTAGGTCTTCGGGAACACCTGGGCCATCGTCTGCCACTTCAAACACCACCAACTGGTCCACAGGGAAAACTCGAATGAAGATCTGACCTTCGCCATCGCAAGCATCGGCAGCGTTGAGCAACAGATTGATCAACACCTGAATCAGATAACTCTCGGGAAGACGGACCAACGGAAGAGGATTGTGCCAGACCGTATCGACTTTCATCTGACGGAAACGTTTCTGCAGCCGTAGAAGCTCCAACGCCTCCTTGATCGAACTCACAGGGTCACCCGGTTTGTCCTGGGACACAGGCCGTGCATAGTCGAGGAGGTCTCGGATAATTCGGTCGATTCGTTTGGTTTCTTTGTGGATGCGCTGCGCGAGGTCGCGGTCCATCTCTGCGATGTCTGGGCTGCTTTGAAGGAGGTCACTGTAGCCCATGATCGCACTCAAAGGATTCCCAACCTCGTGGGCGACCCCCGCCGACAACGAACCCAACGTGGCGAGCTTTTCTCGCTGGACAAGCTCACGCTGCGCTCGCTCCAAGGCGAGGTTTGCGTTCTTCAACTCCAGGATATGGTTCTCTCGCTCACGAGCCTGAGACTGCAAGATATCCCTCATCGTCAGGAAGGTCCGGGCCAGATCGCCGATCTGGTCATGACGGGTGATTTCCTGAGCCAGGCTGGTCACCATATCTCCCACAGACAGTTCACGAATGGCATCTCCCAACCGGTTGATCGGTCGGACCATACGACTTTCCAGAAACAGCATCACCACAACGAGAATCAACACGCAAAACAGCATCAAGTACAGGAACAACAGCCCCTGGTACGAGTAAAAATCATTGCGCAAAGCGCTGATGTCCCAACGAAGCCAAAGCGTGCCGAGGTGTCGGTTTCCGTCGTGAAGGTGCCGGTAACGCTCCCACACCACGCGATTGTTGAGCTTTCGTCGAATCCATCGAACGTTGCTGCGTGTCGGTAACCCAAACCCGTGCAAAGGAGGAGGTGTACCGTCAACCCCGTTGGGGGGAGGTGGTGGCGGTGGATGGATGGGAAGCTGATTGGGTCCAGGAGGTGGAGGAACAATCTTACGACTGGAAGGTCCCGTTGCAGGTGGCCAGGCTTGCATCTTCTGCTGGACTGAGGGCGATGGCTCTTGTGCGTTGGGCTTGGAAGGAAGATCCCGCGCACCCACACGTCGCCGCTGCAGCATCTGGACGCGAAGCCGCAGATCCGAGGGAGGCAACCCCATCAAAGGACGGACCTTCCCGCGCACCATCACAAACGCAGCGTCGGTCGGCCAAAGAGAACCATCCAACCGCGCGCTGGGAATCCAGAAAGGCTTCTCCTGCCCGGTCTGGCTCTCCAAAGAGACAGTCAGCAAGACAATCTGGTCCAGCTGCTCTGAGACGGTGCGAAGGTAACGGGCTCGATCACGGGAGAAACGCAACTGCGCCATGTGCATGGCAAAAAAGCTCAACAACAGAGAGGAGAGCAGCATCACAAGTCCAAGGTTGAGGACAAGTTGCCGACGCAGTCCGTAACGCACAGTCCCCCCGTTACATCGGCATTTGCAGGTACTTGGCTACCCACAAATACATCCGTTCGCCCCAGAACAAGAACTCAATCGCAGCCAAGGACAGGAACGGTCCAAAGGGAATGGCGATCCCGCGCAGTCCCGGCTCTTCCTCTTCCTCGGACTCTGGATCCTTTTCGGCAGAAGCTTCCTCAGAAGATGCTTCAGGCTCACCCACAGGTGCTTCGTCGGAAGCCCCAGAAGCTTCAACAGACTCTTCTACCGCTGCAACCTCTTCCGCCTCAGCAGGCTCAGAGGGTTTTTCAGCAGCCTTTTCATTGGATTCTACTGTTCCTTGGGCCTCTTCTTCGTCCTCGTAGAAGTCGTCGGGAACACCTTCACGCCATCCCAGAAGATAAAGCACCAGAGCGGCCAGAAGACCTTGGGCTGAGGCCAACAAGATGACCAGAGGGAGCGCCTTCCAACCGAGAAAAGCACCGAGCATCCCAAGAAGCTTGGCGTCTCCCATGCCCATCCCTTCACGCCCGGTAATCCAGGCGTACCCTTGGGATATTGTGAGAAACAAGCCCCCGCCGAGCAGCGCTCCAAACGCTGCATCTTGCCAAGTAGGTAGCGGGTGCCCAACAAAGTAAGCGAGGGCAATCCCAAGGACGATACCAGGAAGAGAGATGACATCGGGAATGATCCACCACGCCATATCGATGAACGTGATGACGATTAAGGAGCAAACCAGGACAAAGTAGACCAACGAAACAGGCTGGACCCCAAAGGTCTTTACGATAGCCAAGGCCATCACCGCGGTGAGCAGTTCGACCAACGGGTACTGCATGGAGATGGGTGTTTTGCAGGATCGGCACTTCCCACGCAGCCAAAGCCAGCTTGCGATAGGGATGTTGTCGTACCATTTGATCTCTGTCTTGCACACAGGGCATCGGGAGTTCTTGGGGTAAAAGATCGACACCCCTTCTTCGGGAATGCGCAGGATGCAAACATTGAGGAAGCTACCTACAGCTGCGCCCATAAAGAACGTAAAGCCGTAGATGTACCAGGCAGGCAAAGGGGGTAGAGACGCAGCAGCCGAGAACAAGGGGTAGAGCAGCATGTCCATCGATACGAGCAGACCTCAAAGGTTATCCAACAGCTGACGACGCCATTGTTGGGAGTAAAAATACAACGTCCATTCCTTCCATAGAACGTCCTCGGTTTTCCCAATGACGTGCTTGATCGCTTGGGCAAACGATTGCTTCGGCTGGCTGACCAAGTGTTGCAACAGGGCCGCTAGAGTCCTTCGCCCGTACGCATCCTCAAGAAAGCCCAGGAACGTAAGAGCCACACGCACGCCTTTGGCACGAACAGCATCTGGCATGGAAGATGTTTTGAGATCAGCCAACATCGGCTGAATGTCTTTGACCTGGGGCAACCCTGTTTGGGTAAGAATCTCGCGACACTTGGGCGTGACCGTTCGGTTGTAACTTCGAGACGCCAACGCTCCGGTACCGCGCAACTCAAAGTAGGCAGGGATCACAACGCTACGCCACAGACGGGTTCGATCGGCCTTCACCGACCCAGTGAGGAGCAAGCGCATCAAGCGCTGGGTCAGTTCGCCGACGAGGCCAAACTCGGAGAGCCGCTCGTCGCTGTCTGAGCCTGTAAAGACCACAGATTGAGAGCCCCCAACAACAGGCCATTTGCGTTGGGGTTGCGCGCGCTGGACCGACTCCATCCAGGGAACCAATACAACCTGAAGCTGTTGCTTGAACAAGCCCTTGGTCCAGAACTGCGTAAACCGAGCAACTTGCTCCGATACCCGCGTCAGAAGCTTGCCTGCGCTGCGATTTTTTTGTTGGAAGTAAAACACCAAGAGCGGTGAGTTGCTGGCTCGAAGCCAGGGCTGGCCTTGCAGCTTAACGACTTCGGGCTGGAACACAAAAGGCTTTTCAAGATCGGCCACATCGTCCCAGTTGGGGATCTCGCTCATGCGAGGCAGCTTAACCTTGGAAGTTCGTTGGTACAGACCAAAACGTCGGTTTTGACGGCGCTGGTACTCCGGCACCTGAAATCGTTTCTTCGGAGGGTCACACCCCAAAAGCGCAGGGGAACACATCCCAAGAAGAAGGAGAAGCCAACCTGTCCGTTGGAGGCCTCTCCACAAAGTGTGCGGCATATCCTGTTCCTTTTGCATCGCCAGACTCCTCTCTTGACTCTCTCGCGTAACCTCGACACACTGCGGGCAAGAAGCAACCGGGTGGCAAGGTCCCCAATACGAGCGAGAAGGAACCTCTTGTGTACTACCGTACAAGACCACAAAGACCTCGCGGTGTCAATCGAACGGCGGGTATTTGGCAGTGGCTTCAACGATGGATGTTGAAGACCCACCACAACCACCAATTTTACCCCCGCCGGTTTCACCTTCGAGGCATCTCCATTGGGCTTTTGATCGCCATCCCGGCGTTGTTATGGATGCGCGCTTCGCTTTGGAGTTCCCAAGATCCGACACAAACCTGGTCGGGTGGAGCCTGCCCTCCCCAAACGCCCATCCCCATTCAAGAGATAATTCAGCACCCTGAACGATTTCAGGAGCAACCTGTCTGGGTGGTAGGACGTCCAGCGATCTACAAGAAACAATGTTTCTCCAACGTCTGCGCAGGGGGAAAGAAGCCTTGTTGTGCGCCCTGCCAGGGTCGCCTTGCTCTCCAACGAAAAGCCGCGATACTTCCCCTGGAAGGATGGGTCCCGACCTCCAGCGGCGCGCCCCTTCGGCTGGCCTGCCGCGGAACGACTTGCTCGTTCTCTTGCAAGCCACTGTTGCCTGGGCAAACCTACGCGTTTTATGGACGACCCAGGATGCAGATCAAGACCCAAGGTTCAGTCCGACGCTTCCAGTACAAATTCCAGCACTTTCAGGTCCTTCGTTTTTGTAGGACAAACACAAGCAGAGTGTGGCGCACAGGTAGACCCAAGCTCAAAGATCCTGTGTTTCGGAGAAAACAAAAACGCTAGCAGTTGAGACGTTGGACGATTAGGAGAAGGGGCTTTGCAGGAGGAGCCAGGCAAGAGCGCTGCCGATGGTGAGCAAAGAGACCATGCCCCAGCGAAGGGTCCGGAGATACACCCCACCCCAGCGGAACATCACAAACACAAAGACGATGGCACCGACAACACCCATCGCCAACGGAACACCTGTCCAAGCCACGTCGGGATGGATCAACTTCATGTTGGGGTTCATTCCGTTGTGAACCACTCCAGCGCCAAACAAGGCACCAATCAGAGCACCTGCGCAAGCGCCGAGAGTTCCACCCCAAACAGGCCGCTCCAGGTTCATGTCGGAGGCAATCTTGAGCCCCACTTCAACTCCCACCGAGACCATAATGGCAGTGATGGAAGCAACTGCAACAGCAGCAGCGAAGGTGTTGAACACCAAGACGCTGATGGCAGAACCCACCGTGATACCCACGGCGCTGATCAAGGAAACACCCAGGGATACACCAAGGGCTCCCAGGAGAGCGTTCCACAAAACGCGTCGTCGGTGAGTGTCTGTCGAACCCAGAACGGATCCGACAAACCCGCCAGTGAGAAGCCCCATCATTCCCCCAACGATCGCGACGTTGGTGACAATCCTCCAAGACTCAAAGGCTGGAATGATCGTAGCGTGGGATGGGGCAAGGCGATACCCAGGCATTAAGCCGCCGAGAGTCGCCGTTGCAGGTAGAGTTAAGTACCACGAGCTAAATAAGAGTCCCAGGAGGACACAAAGCACACCGCCAAAGAGAGCCATCATCGCGACGGTTTGCGCAAGCAGCCAATGGGCTTTGCGCGCGTCTACGGTCCGGCTGCGTAGGAGCCAACCTCCACTCAACACCAGGATGGCGTAAGGGGCGATCCAACCGAGAGTCCGCTTCCCGAGGAACTCGGGCATGGCCAGCCAATGAAGCGCAGAGCTTCCAGCAAGCAACACCACAAACAGAACGTTCCAAACACTGGAGCGACGCTCCAACCGGCGGTGTTGTTCTTTTTCCGTCAGAATGTGACGGCATTGTTCCACGAGACGTTGTCGTCTGGGGCTTTCAAACGCCATATCCTGGAGAAGAAGGTTGGCCTGCTCTAGCTTGCCTTCTTGAATCAACGACTCGATTCGGTTCAGCTCGCCTTCGGTGAGGCGTTCGTAAATCCGGTGCCGGACTTCCTCAACCTGGTTGTCGCGGAGAACAGAAGGCATCGCATTGAGCGTTTCCAACGAGTCGAGGAACCGGCTCTCTGCATAGAGTTCGCTGACCTGTCGCAAGGTCTCCTGTCGGAGGCGCTCAAACGCAGGCTCCAGGATACGCTGCAGCTCGTCCTGGTAGGCGATCAGGCAACGTCGTTGGTACTCCTGGTTCACCTTGGCTTGCAACTTTCGGTATCGGTCGATCTGGTCAAACCAATCGCCGCGCGTGGTGATCGAGAAGCGTTCCATTAAGTAATACAGCACAAAGGCTGCCGCAGCCGCAGAGCTCGCTTTCCCTTGACGTTGCGCAAACGCGTTGGTGATTTTGACCGCAGCGTTCAGCTTCTCTTCCGGTGGAATGGCCTGACCACACTGGATTTGCTGGCACCGCTCGGAAAAGTAAGGGGTCTGGCTTTTGCACGACGGACAAACGAGGAAGAACTCGCTTTGGCATCGTCGGCAGATGCTGTGGCCTTTCTCACGGGGTGCCCGACAGAGAAGGTTGGGACAACAATCGTTGGAGAGGTTCCAATCTTCCAATTCGTGCAGGAGTTGGTACAGATAGTCTTTGTACAGATCGACGTGAGCACAAAGCTGTTCCCAGACAGCCTCTTGTTCTTCCGCGATCATCGTAAGGAAAGCCTGATCCAGTTCAATGCCTGAGGCATGGATCAATTCGTAGCGAGCGGCGGTGATGTTGCTTAGTTCATCCCGAAGCCACTCGCGGGAGCCGATACCTTCCCGGCTCAAATCGTCGATCACCTTCTCAAACTGACGAGCGTACTTGTGACGCACGCCAGGACGCTGCAACATTTGCTCTTGTTGTTCCTGGTCCATGGCGTGGAGAGGCAAGGTCTCCAGGCTGGGAACAGAATCCGTGGGAACAGGTGACAGGTCTTCGATCGAACCCATGAGGCTGACTTCGCCAGGATCTTCGTCTTCACCGACAGCTCTTGCATAAGGACTGTGTTCGACGAGGCTGGCTCCGTTGGGTGGCAACGATGCCTCTCCTGAACTCACAGGAGAGACGTCCGATGCGGGGTGAGCGTCACCGCTCTCGTCGATGGTTTCGCTGTTTCCTTCGATGGGTTTTTGGAGAAGGGCCTCCCGTCGTTGGGCCTCCTCCAGCTCAAACGCAGCAAAAGCGCCACTTCCTTCGACAGCAACGGTCACATCAAAGTCGGCCCCTGCAAAGGGATGAGGTTCTCCTGCAAGTTTCTCCACCTCAACAGAGGAGGGCCTCTGATCGTCAGGAACAGCCTCATGCATCATCGAGGAGGACAGGAAAGAATCCTCACCATGCTCAGGACTTTGGACCAACTGTTGAGCATGAGAAGGACGCGAAGGAGTCGGCTGCGGTTGTCCTTGGAAGCTCTCCAAGTTGTGGCGGCTTCCTTCTGCGACCGTCACATCAAGATCTTCTTGCAATGGAATGGTAACGCTGGGAGAGATCCCGGCTGCGAGTGCAGGGACAGCGTCAGGATCGGAGGAGTCATAGCCCTGCTCTTGTTCGAGAAGCTTCTCAATCATAGAAGGATCATCCTCCACGACAGTGTCCATCAAGCCTGATGGAATTGCTTTGGCAGGTACAGGGGGCAAATGATCCATGGAAGATGGAGGACTCACAGCGTGAAGGCTCTCCGAAGACGGCGCGGGAGCATGGCTCTGAGACCAAGCGGACTCTCTGGGAGCCTGCCAAGCGCTCCCACTTTCCGTGGCCCGCTCGATGACCCCATCTATTTCATTGGGGTCCACCAACTCAGCCTGGTCGAATAGAATATCATCCCCCTCATCGTACAAAAGTTCATCTCCCGATTCGGGGCCCGCCTCCAACAAAGAGTCATCATGAGAGGGTAAGAATGTTTGATCCTTGGGCTCGCTCAAGCTCTTCTCCCAACTCCAATCCAAATCATCCAACGAAGCAGCATCAATATAAGTCAGCCTTCTTCTCTTGCCAAGAGAAGGAAAGACATCTTCCTTGTCTCCAATTTAAGGGCAGACTGTAACAGAACTGCAAAAAAGTCACAACAGTATGCAGAGGCAGGATTCACGAAAATGATGCAGACCTGTGTCCTCTTCGACCCCTGCAACGCGTTCTTTTTTGGCTTACACTATTGACATCAGCGCCTTGATATCCCAAAAGGTTTTTCCTTATGGTAGTAGGCCGAGGTTGAACCTCAGTGTCGCAACGTAGAGAGAGCAGGCTTTTTGAGCCCTGCATGCATCATGATACGGAAGGAGGCAGCACCACGCCAGCACCCTGGTATGGGCTGTAGTTGTGTATGAATCGATTTGTTATTGTTTGTCTTGGGTTATGTCTTTCAGGAATGGCACTGTTTGTAGGTTGTGGTGATCCCTCCACCTCCTGCCAGTTTGATGCAGACTGTCCCAACAACACCTTGGTTTGCAAGGAAGGAACCTGTACCCCACGGACGAGCCCGATCGACGACGCTGGCTCAGGAACAGACCGCTCTTCCACCAGTGACGACCAAGGCACTCCCGAAGTGGAATGCCAGGACGGCCACACGCGAAAGTGTTACACCGGTCCAGAAGGCACAGCCGGCAAAGGACTCTGCGTTGAAGGAACACAACAATGTTCCAACAACAAGTGGAGCGAGTGTCAGGGTGAAGTGACACCTGCCGCGGAAGCATGCAACGCCAAAGATGACAACTGTGACGGTCAGGTCGATGAAGGTTGTGACTGCAACCCAGGCCAAACCCGGAGCTGCTACACGGGCCCCTCAGGAACTGCTGGCAAAGGAAACTGCAAAGAAGGTTCCCAAACCTGTGACAGCAATGGAAAATGGGAAGCCTGCCAGGGAGCAGCCACTCCGGGCACGGAGAGTTGCAACGGACAAGACGACGACTGCAACGGCCAAGTAGACGACAACCTGACCAACATCCCAGATTGTGAAAAAAGCGCTGGGGTTTGCCAGGGCGCGAAGAAAGTATGTGACGGAGCCAAAGGCTGGCTCGCCTGCACCGTGGCCGAATACACCAAACACAACAGCGCTTACGAAGTCACCGAAACCCTCTGTGACAACAAAGACAATGACTGCGATGGACAGGTGGATGAAAACCTGAACAAAGCTTGCTACACCGCCGCACAAGGCTGCGTGCCCGATGGTTCGGGATACAAATGTGAAGGCATCTGCAAGGCTGGAGTCCAAACCTGCCAGGCCGGTCAATGGGGCGTCTGTCAGGGGCAACTCACTCCTCAGGCAGAGACCTGCAACAGCCAGGACGACAACTGCGATGGCAAGGTGGATGAAGTCTGCGTCTGCAAGCCCGGCGAGAAAGCCCCCTGCTACAACGGCGACCCCCAAACCCAAAACAAGGGGATTTGCAAAGACGGTCAGAAGACATGCCAGCCCAACGGACAATGGGGACCATGCAGCGGAGAAATCCGACCCCGTCAAGAGATCTGCAACGGACAAGACGACGACTGCAACGGCCAAACCGATGAAAACCTGACAGGTCCACCCTGCGCCAAGAGCTTCGGAGTTTGTGTGGGCCTTCGCCAAACCTGCGCCGGAACCCAAGGCTGGAAAGCCTGCACCGCCACAGACTACAAAAACCACAGCGCTGCCTACCAAGCCAACGAAACCCTCTGCGACGGCAAAGACAACGACTGTGACGGAAACATCGATGAGAACCTCAGCAAGGCTTGTTACACAGGTCCCAATGGCACCCAAGGGACAGGCCCCTGCAAAGGTGGAATGCAGCTTTGCGTGAGCGGCTCCTGGAGCACCTGCAGCGGCGAAGTAAAGCCCGCCACCGAAACCTGCAACGGCATCGACGACGACTGCAACGGCAAGACCGACGACAATGTCTCGGGCCTCGGCCAGGCCTGCACACTCTCCAACCTCAAAGGAGAATGTGCCAAGGGCAAGCGAGCCTGCTCCAACAAACAAGTCATCTGTGAACAGGTGAACCAACCTGTCAAAGAGAACTGCACCAACGGCAAAGACGACGACTGCAACGGCAAAGTGGATGACTGTGGTGTTTGCACCGTAGGCCAAACCCGCCCCTGCTTCACAGGAAAAACGGGCTGCACCAAGTCGGGCTCCACCTACCAATGCCAGGGCGCTTGCAAAGCCGGCGTACAGCAGTGTGTGAACCAACAATGGGCCACCACCTGCACCGGAGAAGTGTTGGCCAAGGCCGAAGTCTGCAACTGGAAAGACGACGACTGCAACGGCCAGATCGACGATCAGGGAGCTTGTGTCTTCTCAGGCTGGGGACCCTCCCCCTTCCCTGTCGGCGCGACCAACGCCGCCTTCTTTGATCCCTCAACAGGCGTTGCCATTGGCACCACCGGACGACTCTGGCGGACCACCAACGGCGGTCAAACCTGGGCGTCCATTACGAGCGGCACCACCGAGACACTTCACAACATCACCTTCCTCCCTCAAGGCCTCGTCCTTGTGGTGGGAGCCAACGGCACCGTCTTGCGCTCCACAGACTTGGGTGAGACGTTCACGAAGATCGGAACCGGCACGACCCGAACCTTGTATGGCGTGGCCGCTTCCGCAGGATTCACAACACACTACGCTGTGGTTGTCGGACAGAGCGGAACCATCCTGACCTCCACCGATGGGGGAGCAAGCTGGACCTCTCGAACCTCCGGCACCAACGAGACCCTGTACGGCGCGGCGATGAGTTCGTCCTCATCGTCGACCATGATCGCAGTCGGCGACAAAGGAACCATCGTTCGCTCCTCGGGAGGAACCACCTGGAGTTCGATCACCTCAGGCACGACCAAGAACCTGCGAAGCGTCTCGTTCCGTTCGGGAACCGGTGTCGCCGTCGGCGCTGGAGTCACCTTACGAAGCGCCAACAGCGGCAGCTCTTGGAGCCTTGTCTCAGTCCCGAACAATCCTTCCCTCACACATGTGATCGCCTCCGGAGAAGACACCTTTGTGGCTGCAGGCTCCGGCAGCAAATACTACCTCTCGCTCGACGATGGAGCGACGTTCCTGGAAAAGAGCTACGGAGTCTCGGGTTCGTTCAGCAGCATCACGATGAAAAGCCCCACAGCCTTGCTGGCGCTCTCTTCGGGCCGCGCTGCCCTTGGTGAAGGACCTGCCAAGTTCCAAGACTCACGTCGCAGCTTCACCTTCTACGAAGCGTCGTACAGCAACCACGACACCTCAGGAAACACCCTCGCCCTGGCTGTAGGCACCAACGGCACCGTGTACCGTAGCGAAAACAGCGGCGCGCGATGGAAGCCGGTCTACCTACCAACAGGGCGCTCTTTGTACGGCGTAAGTCACTACGGTAACAACGCGATCGCTGTGGGCTCAACAGGGACAATCTACACCTCAAGCGACCAGGGCAAAACCTGGACCATGCGGACATCTGGAACCACAGACTCGTTGGAGTCCGTGGTGATCCATGGAACCAACGCCATCGCCGTGGGATACCAGGGTCGTTTGCTCTACTCCACCAACTCTGGAACCACCTGGACCTCCGTCACGGCGCCTGACAAACCCAGCACCTACAGCACTCTGTACCAGGTTTCGATGAAAGGAACGACAGCCGTCGCTGTGGGTTCCAGCGGATGGATCATCCGCTCCACCGACTCCGGCAAGACCTGGACCCGCGTTGGAAAGAATGTCACCACCAGCACCCTTCGAGGGGTCTACTACTATCCTTTGAACGATACAGTCGTTGCGGTTGGTCTGTCTGGCACGATCTTGTACTCGGCGGACAGCGGAGCGACCTGGACCACAGCAACCTCAGGCACCACGTCTACCCTGTATGGCGTTGGCGCAGACTTCGGTGACGTCTTTGTGACAGGCAGCAGCGGAACCTTCTTGAAGTCTGGTGACCGAGGAAAGACCTGGGCTGCTCAACCGTCTTTCTTCTCTTTCTCGATGTACAGCATCATGCGGAACTACCTGACCGCGTTGTATGTAGCCGCCGGTTCTTCCGGCTCTCTCTTCCTCAGCACAGATTACGCTGCGACCTGGAGCTACACCATGCTCCCGAGTACATCCCTGTACGCAGCCTTGGGCGTGGGAGGCAGCCAGTTTTTGGCCTCAGGCACATCCAGCCTGATGTACCGAACCACGGACTTCGGTCAGAACTGGACCATCATGCGAGGCCCCAGCAGCGCAACGTATTACGGACTGGCTCGTGACGCCAACACTGGAAACCTGATGCTCTCAGGCTCCAGCGGCACGCTGATGCGCTCCACCGACAACGGACAAAGCTGGTCCAACGTAACAAGCGGTGTATCCAACACACTTTATGCAACAGCCGCAGCCACATCAGGCGTGTTCATCGCAGTCGGAAGCAGCAGCACGATCCTTCGTTCCAGCAACAGCGGGAGCACCTTCAGCAAGATCACGGCTCCGACAGCCAGTCAAACCTTGTACGGAGCGGCCTGTTCAGGTGCAACCTGTGTGGCCGTAGGAAACTCCAGCACGATCTTCCGCTCCACCAACGGCGGCTCCTCCTGGTCGTCTGTGACCTCGCCGGCGAGCAGCACATTCTACGGTGCAGCCTTCAGCAACACCCAACGAGGCGTGGTAGTGGGTTCCTCGGGTGTGGCGTTGTACACGACCAACGGCGGCGCAAGCTGGACCAAAGGAACCACACCCTCCACCAACACGATCTACGGCGTCCAGGCGATCGACACCAACCGCTACATTGCCATCGACTCAGCCGGCCGCTTCCTCGCGACAGCTGACGGCGGCAAAACCTGGAACGTCCACTCCCCCGGCCTCGACAACGCGCTCCGAGGCATCTCCCTTCAAGGCAGCCTTGGTTTGGGCGTCGGCTTCGAAGGCACCCGCGTCCTCTACACCCGCCCCTAACACCAGCAGCTCTCCTCAGCCCAGAACCTTGCTCCTCATGAGTGAAAGATCGAGTGGGAGTTCAGGCGTTCAAAATGAAAACTGCCTTCGTGCCCCAGTTCGCGTAAAGTGAGACGCTCCAAGTTGTCTGCACAACGACCCGTGACAAACGCTTGGATACGTAGCATACAACGAGGTGCATCCCTTTTTCTTTGGAGGGTGTGCGGACTTCCTGAAAGTCAGGTATAACAACTACACATTGCTTTGTTTTTTTCGTTTCGTACGAAACAGATTTGGATAGATTGTCGTGTTTTGGAGACTCATCATGCCCATCAGTCCCCGTGGTGCCCGACTCTTCGGCGCACCCAGCTTTGTCACTCCACTGATCATCCTGGCTGGCCTGGCGCTTGGATTGCTACTTCCTCGTCCAAGTGCCGCCTGGAACCAGCTTTACGTCAACGGCGCTTGTGAGCAATCAGGGCAAACGTGCCGAGCAACCATCACCAACGCAGGCGGCAACAACGGCTGTTGTGACCCGCAGGCTCCCGATGTCTCCATCTGCGTCACCCAACGCAGCTGTCGTGGAATTTACGGCTACCGTTGGGCCAACAACCAGGTGAGCTGGACGTTCAACCCAAACGGAATGGCAGGAAAGTCGGCCTTCTCCAAGCTGTCGCAGAACGTGTTGGAAGACACCTTCAAGAAGGCCTTTGACGAGTGGGCCAAGCCAGCCTGTAGCGGCCTGAAAGTCACCTACACAGGAGTGAGCAGCACCAAGCCCAATCCGTTCGACAAGAAGGTTGTCTTGTACCTCCCCACCGACACAGAGTGGGCCCAGCTGGGCCTGAGCAAGAGCGTGTTGGCCTTTGCCAACCCAACTCCCGACGACAAAGGCGTCCTTCAAGATGGCGACATCCTGTTCAACCCCAAGCCAGGACAAGTCTGGGGCGCTGACCCCAACGTCGAGCGCAGGGAGTTGGACTTGACAGACACAGCCCTGCACGAGATCGGTCACTCTCTGGGGCTGGGTCATAGCCATGTCAGCACCGCAGTGATGTACTACGCACTCCGTGGACAAGGTCCCATCTACAAAGGACTCTCCCAAGACGAGATCGACGCGGTCTGCACGATCTACCCGACCGCCAACACCTGCTCTTCCAGCTCGGAGTGTGGTTCGTGCCGCTCTTGCAGCGGCGGCACCTGCCAACCCAGCAACCCGCTCGCCTCCACGACCTGCAAGGCTTGCAAAGCGGACGCAGACTGTGGAAACCAGGGCAAATGTGTCGATGGACCTGCCGGAAAACGATGTCTGCAAACCTGCACAGGCAACTGCTGCCCCCAGGGTTACCGTTGCATTGTCTCAGGCGCCGATCGGCTCTGCACACCTGAGACGAGCGTTTGTCCTGAGATCAAATGCAGCAAAAACGAAGACTGTGGCGCCAACGGCAACTGCCTGAGCGACAAGTGTCAGCCTCCCAACCCACCCTACGATACACAGCAATGTCACAAGTCATGTTCCTCTGACGGAGACTGCAACGCCAATCACAAATGCGTGGAGCGGATCCCCGGTCAGAAGTACTGTGCTCCCCTTTGCTCTGCCGGACAGCTCTGCCCCAGCGGCTTGCACTGTCGGCCGGCTGTCAATGGGATCAACGTTTGCCTTCCCGTGAATCCTTTCTTTTGCCCCTGCTCCAACAACGGCCAGTGCCCCTTTGGTCAGGTTTGCGACAACAACATTTGCAAGACATCAGGTGGCGAGGTTCTGTTTGCCCCCTGCACGGAGAGCGCGGCATGCCAAAAAGGTCTTCAATGTTTGCGAACCACCTCGGGTAGCCGCTGCGTCAAGACCTGCAATCCAGGGACCTGCCCCAACGGCACCCTTTGCGCGCCAGCCACCAGCGGTGTGAGCATCTGCCTTGGCGCGAAGGACCGCGACATTGGCCAGAGCTGCGACGGACTTCAGTTCCGATGCAAAGACAACCGCACATGCATCAGACTCTCTCGCCAAGCGCTGTCGGGATATTGCGTGGAAACCTGCTCCCTCAGCCAGGGTTGCACAAGCGGGGGAGCTTGCAACCTACAAAGCTCATTGTTCCGCTACTGTGAATGCGGCGACAACGACAACTGCGGACAGGGCCGAACCTGTCAAACGGTTGGGAAAGCGCCCTTCACTTTCAAGCAGTGTGTGTGCACCAGCCCACCCTGCAACGACCTCTGCAACAACCAAACCTGTGACGCCGACAAAGGAGAGAACTGCTCCAACTGCCCCAACGATTGTCCCTGCCGTTTGACAGAATCGTGCGTTAAAGGTGTTTGTACAGACCCCTCCACCACATGCGGCAATGGAACCTGCGACCCCAGCGAAAACTGTGGGACTTGCGCTCAGGATTGCCCCTGCCCCCAAGGCGAAGTCTGCCAAAACAACCAGTGCGGCAAGCCCAGCGAAAACTGCGGGGACGGTACCTGCGACACCAACGAGAACTGTTCGACCTGCCCAACCGACTGTGTCTGCCCCAGCGGAACAGCTTGCAACCAGGGGGCATGCAACGCCGTCAGCAAGTGCGGGGACGGCTCCTGCGACAGCGGCGAAAACTGCAGCTCTTGCGCCCAAGATTGTGCTTGTCCCACCGGTCAGTCGTGCCAAAGCGGAGTGTGCCAACCTTCCGGTTCCACGTGCGGAAACGTAGTGTGTGACCCCGACGAAGACTGCTCCACTTGCCCCGAAGACTGCGGCTGCCCCAGCGGTCAGGTGTGTCGCTCCGGTTCTTGCGTTATCAACGATGGGCGCGACGTTTGCGGCAACAACAAGTGTGAGATCAACGTGGGTGAGAACTGCACGACCTGCCCGTCTGATTGTGGTTGTCCCAGCAAACATGTGTGCCAGGCTGGTATTTGTCGCCCCGCGGACTCTCTCTGTCGTCCCGAGCAGCAAACCGAGACCTGTGACCCAGCGACAGGCCAATGCACCGTGGAGTGCAACCAGGAAGGCTGCTCTTGCGACCAAAACCAGGCCCCCACGAACCCCACCACCCTCTTCATCCTCGGCTTCGGTCTCTTCCTCCTGCTTCGTCGCCGACGAGCACATTCCTAACGTTTTTGCCTGCTCCTACCGAAAGATTTGACAGCCCTCAAAAAGGTATATTCTCCGTCGTTCGAGTTGTTTTTGAGGAATCAAAAAAGAGCCGATGTTTCCGAGCCGACTACCAATCCAGAGCGCCAAGCGATGCTAACGACGCTTCAAGATCGTAGGACTTGTATTAGGAGGCTTTACACCCGCAGAACGCATATGCACCAGTTTTGTACCCACGACTTTCCCTTTCTTCCTATCGAAAACAGGATGAAGAATATTGGAATGATCAATTGGACAAACGATATGAGGAAAGACAAGCTTTGCTGTACGATTCTTCCTGTCGATGTCCATCCAAGTCTGCCCTTGGCATATACCCTCAAACAAGTAGCCTTGCCACGAAACGGAGGACCACCCGCTTCGGGTCTTGTATCGAAACGTTGCCCTCACATGCCCACCCTTCCAGGGCCGAGCAAGAACCAGCTTTACCACAGAACCTTTCCGGCTAGCCACCTTCATCCAAATTCGCGCTCGAACGTCATAAACCTTCGATAGCCTGTTATAAAACAAGTAATCAATGCTGGCCCTCCCTCGTTTCGGATAAAACGTGACCGTCACATTCCCGAAATGCATGGCGTGCGAATTGAGAGTATCGGAAAAGAACTGGGTTTGAATGATGTGAAAGCCTTTGCTACCACTGGCATAAACATATACTTCTTTCGCATGTGCGTTGCTGGGCAGCAACAGCATTCCCATCATCCACACCCCCATCACAACCAGACCAAGCCGTTTCATTTGATTCTCTCCTTCTTGTTCGGATCGTTTTGTCAACACAGCTGGAATACACGTGAGAAGGAATACCGTTGACAACTTTGTTGGAAACCTTTGGAAAGGGTACAGTATCACCCCACCCCTGCAACCCTCCTTCCCAAGAACCTCCTTGTCGAGACCGGCGTCACCCCTAGGGCTTGCAACTCAAGACAGGTTTCTTCTCCCTTTTGCGCTGGATACGTATAAAGTTGAGCCTTGTAAAGTTGAGAAATATTCTTTGGCTAATATAAGGTTTACATCGTTGAAGGTACTGCTTGAACTGGCCAGGTTCGATCTTCGCCATCTTCATGCGAGTGTTCACCAGCTTGAGTCCACGCTTGCAGGTCTTCGTTTTGATCTGAGAGCTATGGCAAAACGTATCGTTGCATCTGTACATATTCCGTAAGATTCCAACCACAACATTCTTGTTGAACGATTCGCATGCAGGGCGGTTGAAGCGCCTTGCGTTCGCCTTCTCCAAGGGAACCCAAGTGACAATCCATCCAAGGAACAGAACCCAAATCCATTGTGCTTTCATGTGTACCTCGCAGTGAATGGGATGTGACAAAGTCGCGACACTTAAGAATGTCACCTTACAATACAACTCGCTTTCAAGAAGATTGACACTTTTTTCACCAACCTTTGCATTCCCGTTCACCTCACTCCGACAACAGTCTCATTGTTCTGGGCCAAATGATGTCGTAACCGAGGAATCCCACGCACTGGACTGCAACACAGATGAGGCGCAACCATGCCCAAAAAGCGAACCGCAGATGCACTCCAATGAACGCATATCGGAAAGCCTGGAAGATGCTTGCTTCCGTTATCAATGAACGTTCATCTTGTGTCCATTCGCGGTTTCTGGGAACGACAGTACCGCCCCTAGCAAGTTTGCTGAGAACCAACCTGACACCTCAAGGCGCCCACAGTGCCTCTTTCTTAGGGTGTAATTCAACCCGATTGGTAAAAAATGGCCTTCGCGTTGGTGATGACGCGGGGCAAAAAGATACCCGCGCTAGGAATGCAGGATATAGGCAAGGGATAAGCACCCACGCACCCACATCCGTGGACACTCTCACGCCGCAAACGACGATATTGTTGCTCTTTCCGTGAAACTCCAATCAACAAACGGTAGGCACGTCTGTGTAACCTGTTCCATCTGTAGAGCCTTCAATGACACAGAGGACCAACAGTCAATGCCCCCAAGGTGTCTCCTTCTTATGGTAGTTGTGCAATAAAATGAAGAAGATGTTACTCTTGACATTATTGATAGAAAGCTGAGCATTCACACGAAGAGCATTTGTAAGAATAGAACCCACAGAAAAACAATTCGCTGCGATGCCTATAAATTGTGAAGGGCCTTACCATGAGAAGTATTATTGTTGCCTCAATCATTGTTGTTTCTTCGTTCGGCTATGTTGTAGCAAGTTGTAGCAAAGAGCCTTCTGAACCAGTTTGGTCGGAACCAGAACAGAAGAAGGGACTTGCTTCACTTGGGGACTCAGGAGCAGAAGAAACAGGAGACCAAGGAAATGTTGTAGATTTTCAGAGGGCATTCAGCAAGGAGCGTGGTATTGCTCCAGACGGGGTAGCCTTTGAAAATCGAACAGAGGCCCGTGCTCTTCCAGAAAGAAGGAACGAACAGACAAACGGTGGAGAAAGCAAAGAACGAACAACAGAGGCGTTCCAACGAGCACCAAGGATCACAAACATATCACCTTTCGCTGTATGTTCAGAGGTCAAGACCAAGGTACAAGTTCTGGGACAATTTTTCACAAAGGATTCTCAGATTTATGTGGGAACCAAAAAGTTTACGACGGTCTTTCGCTCCTCCACGTTGCTCGAAGCCGGCATCACCATCTATACACCCAACCAAGAATTCGATCTGACGGTGAAAAACGCTGGCAGGGTAGCTTCAAACGGTTGGAAGATCATTGCTCTAGAAGACCTCCCACCGACGTTACAATCGTTAACTCCAGAAAAGGTCAAACATACGGAGGTTACGTACCTTTCAGTTCAAGGAAAACAGTTTCCCTCATCTCCAACCATCATGATAGGAAACAAGAGCTTTCCAACCCGACGCATCAGCCGAAGTGAGCTAACGACTCAAACCCCCGTAGACTTCCGGAAGTTCCAAGTAGGCGCTCACAAGGTGTGGATCAGATACAGTGGATGTATCGGCAAATCCAATCCATTGCTGTTGCATGTCGGGCCTTAATGGTCTGTGGAACCTTCACCCTTCCTGTTGCTTTCGTATAGAGGCAAGCGTACACAAACTATCATGAAGAACCACAGATTCACGCCAATCAACGCATATCGGAAAGCCTGGAAGATGCTTGCTTCCGTCATCGATGAACGTTCTTCTTGTGTCCATTCGCGGTAACATTGTTTGTCTTGTGACGTGCTTGCAAACGTTCTCTTTCTTGGACTAACAATGAATGGAACGTTGTGTCTCCCACTTCACTTGTTAAGGGACTGGCTTGAAGAGCAAGGCATCCAGGCCTAACCCGTACGATCGGGACGAAGTGTGCTTGCCTTGTACTGTGAATTGCAGCGTATTTTGGGTCTGAAGCGTGTGGACCCCAAGGTCGATGGGCTTTGTGTGTCGGACAAGTCTGGCATACAAGTCGATTGTGCCAGCGCTCTGACCGTTGATCTGTAGGCTGTGTTTGCCAAAGTCGGGGGCCTGGGTAAACACGGCGTACACACGATAGGTTCCAGGAATTGTCATCGAGAAGGGAGCGGAGAGCTTGCCTGGAGGAACAGCTCCCGACCACCAAAGCTGTGAGTTTTGACTCCACCGTCCGTGGAAGTTTCTCATTTGGTGCTGGGCTGCGACGTTGCCATCGCCCGAAGCGACCGAAGCCAGCGTTTCTCCCTCAATCTGTATTGTTGCATTCACGAGCCCTTTTAACTCGTTGCCGAGCCGCAGCCAAGCGACCTGTCGAATGACGTCGACCTGATCGGGTGACAGCGTTTTTTGTGCGCTATCGTGGTAGGACATAATGTTGTGGCGCGGAATGGGGAATGTGGTTCCCGATAACGTCATGGACAGGGCCGAAGAGCATTGAAGTTCGTGGTTGTATGCGTCGGGTGAGGTGTCATCCAGACCGTCTCCGTCGAAGACATTCGGGTCTTGGGCGGAGTTGTCCCAGGCTTGTTTGGCTTCGGCCACCGTGTTGTAGATGTTCTTGAATGTGTGATGAAGCCCCAGATAATGTCCCACCTCGTGAGCAAACAACGTGATGTTCTGGTGTCCACACACAAAGGTTTTGTCAAAGCCTGGCATCACGACAAAGTCGTAGTTGGTCCAGGAAAATCCTCCTCCGGTGGGCTGTGAGCCGCGACCGTAGCGAAAGAACACCGTCATCTTTCCCGGATGTGACAACGCAACTTTGTTGCCCTCGTTCACAGCCTGTTGCCAGTCTGGGTCGCTTGCGCTGTTGATTCGATTGAGAAGGGTGCTTTTGTGTTGAGAGAAGTCTTTGCTGGGATCAAATTGAAACGTTATCTTCGCCACCGCAAACACCTTGTTGGCTTCGTCAACCCACTGTTTGACCTGTGCTGGTGTGATGCTGGCAGCACGACTTCCATCGTCATGGCTGACTTGAACGGCCTGCACCAGTAGGGTCAACCCATTCTGACCCGGAGGCTTCTCGGTCGGGTCAAGCTCTTCCACGGGGGTTTCGGGCCGTACTTCCGGAACCTTCTCAAGCACCGGCTCTGGCGCTGGCTCTGGTGCTGGCTCTAGGGTTCGCTCTGGGGCAGGTTCACGACGCTCCGACAACATATCCAGGACCGGTTCAGGCGTTACCTCCGGTGCCACCGAGCCATCGTTTGGAGGCTCAACCACAGGCTCTGGGGAATCCTCTTCGGAGGAGCGGACCTGGCAGGTCCCGTTGATACAAGAAAGTCCTGGCATGCAAAGAGATTCGGCAGAACAGCTCTCTCCCGGACCCAGGGCAGGACTGCTGCAACTCATGTACCCTGCTGACAAAAGGAAGAAACCAAAACACCAACGCAAACACGTCAACCGTTTGTTGTGATACTTCATACATACCTCATCGAAACATTCATTTGTATCACCTCCCCGTGCATTGGGCGTATATGCGAATGACGACGAGGCTTGTCTTCAGGCGTTGAGCAAAAACAAAACACGGACGCATTTGAGACATAATTCTCTCTTGACTTGAGAGAGAATACCAGCATCAGCTTTCGTCTTCAATTCGCGACGAAGATGGTTCAAAGCTAGAGGGGCTCACTTCAGAAAGCCTGAATGATACTTGCTTCCGTTGCCGATGAACGTTCATTTTGTGTCCATTCGCGGTAACATGGTGCGACACGAAGTCGCGCAAGTATTTGTTACAAAACGAAAGGAGGAAATCAAGAAGTAACCAGGTGTTCTGCCACCTCGACCCTACCGGGACGTGCGTCATTATGGGGTGCGAAGCTCCCGGGACAACGTAGCCTCGAACATCCTGTTCGGTCACTCAACCCGCGAGGGAGGTGACGAGTGTTAGCCCAATACGCTCGGGAGCAAGGGTAGAAGACTATGGCTAACATATGTGAATCGCTGCACCGTCGTAACGCGAAACAGGCGAAAGGGCTGAACTTCCATCGGAAGATACGCCTGAACCAAAAGGTAAGTGGTCAGGAATGGGTGCTCTAATTTCACTCACTCGCAGACATTGCACCACCGGCGGAGGGGCGGAGCCTAAAGCCTTCTTACGGTACTTGCGTGGAACGGAGTAACTACGTAGCTTTCCCCCCGAATCACCGGGCCTGGCGGGAGGGAAAGTTTCTTGTAAGAGAAACCTATAGAACTGCGTAGAAAGGAAGTTGGAGAAAGCGAACGCTCCCTTGTAATGAAGGAGATAGGGATTGCGAACTGAACCGAAAACAGAACAACATCATCCCACGCGAAAGCGGGCAGACTTCCAACACGGTCTTGCATCACGAGAACATCCGTCAGAAGACAAAGGAGGTCGCCAGTGACGACAGCACAAACTGTTGACGTGGCCTCTCACGCCCAGGTGTCGTGGCACGCCATCGACTGGCAGAAAGCACACAGGAACGTGCGTCGGCTTCAGATCCGTATCGTGAAGGCTGCACAAGTGAAAGATTGGAGGCTGGTCGCAAGCCTCCAAAGATTACTCACCCACTCGTTCTCAGCCAAGGCTCTGGCTGTGAAGCGAGTGGTCGGGAACAAAGGGCATAAAACCCCTGGCATAGATGGTCAAGTTTGGGACACACCAAACACCAAAACCGAAGCAATCCGTCAACTCCAACACAAAGGTTACAAGCCTTTACCTCTGCGTCGAATACATATTCCGAAAGGGAAAGGACGAGGATATAGAAAGCTGGGAATCCCTACGATGAAAGACAGAGCCATGCAAGCATTATTCTTGCTCGCCCTGGAACCCGTGGCGGAAACTACAGCCTCTCCGAACTCCTACGGTTTTCGACCGGAACGGTCTTGTGCCGATGCCATTGCTCAATGTTTTTCGTCACTGGCGAAAGAACACAACAGTCAGTGGATCTTGGAGGCTGACATCCAAGGTTGCTTCGACACGATCAACCACGAATGGCTCAAAGCGAATATCCCGATGGACACGAGAGTTTTGAGCAAGTGGTTGAAAGCAGGTTCGATGGAAAAAGGAACCCTCTTCGAGACCAAAGAAGGTACACCACAAGGCTCCCCGATCTCACCATGTCTGGCGAATCTAACACTTGATGGACTGGAAACAGAACTCAGGAAAAGATTCCCGATACACCACAAAAAAAAGGTGAATCTGGTCCGATACGCGGACGACTTCATCATCACAGGCATCTCGAAAGAGGTGCTCGAAGAAGCAGTCAAACCGCTTGTGGAGAACTTCTTGTGTGAACGAGGTCTTCAACTCTCCGAGGAGAAAACCAAAATCACACACATCGAAGAAGGATTCGACTTTCTTGGCCAAAACATCAGAAGATACCGCAACGGAAAGCTACTCATCAAACCTTCCAAGAAGAGCCAAAAAGAACTTCTACAGAAGGTGAGGTGGCACCTGAAAGACCTGCAAGGTTCAACCCAAGAACTACTGATAACAAGACTCAACCGGGTAATACGAGGATGGGCGAACTATCATCGTCACGTGGTTAGCGCGAAGGTATTCACTAGGTTGGACCATGTGATCTGGCAAATGGTGTATCGATGGGTGTTGAGACGACACTCAAACAAGTCGAAAAAGTGGGTGAAACGTAGATACTTCCGAACGATCCGGGGAAGGCAGTGGATGTTTGCCTGCGACGTCATAGACGAGAACGGTAAAACATTCACAAGCCACCTGAGAAAGTTGGCAGACACACCCATCAAACGGCATATTAAGATCAAAGGAAATGCAAACCCTTATGATCCGCAATGGGAACTGTACTTCGAGCGTCGAATCGAACGCAAGATGAAAGACCGATTGCGAGACAGAAAGAAGCATCTCTCTTTGTACAAGCGTCAAGAAGGTAAATGCCCTCATTGCAACCAACGACTTAATGAGGATGAAGGAGGATGGAACATCCACCACATCACTCCAAGAGTAGAAGGAGGCATAGAGACGCTTGATAATCTTGTGCTGCTACACCCAAACTGTCACAGGCAGATCCATGCCAAAGTCCCCGAGAGTGTAGGCGGGTTGTTGGAAACAACAGCCTTCGACGAGGCTTGAGCCGTGTGTGGTGAAAGTCACAAGCACGGTTCTGAGGGGGGAACGGAGCCGCAAGGCTCCCGACCTACCCGACGGTTCTCTGCTAACGCGCTAACAAACGTTCTTAAGGTGAGGCAAGTCGTGGGATGAGGTGAGGTAAAGAGGGATAAGATGAGGCAGTGTTGAGATTGTACCGAGGGGAAGAGCTTAGTTTCGACAGAGACGCTTTGGGCCACCGCACTTGAGATTGCGACTGGGAATGCCACCCACCAAAGAGCGCGAGAAACCACTCATGCTCCCTGCCATTCGGCTGTTGTAAACGCTGTCGTATCGGGAGCGAACAACTCGCTCAAGAACAACGGCCAACACTGCATTCAAAGCAACGCTCGCAGCGAGATACGCCAAGGGGTAAGCCGCCGCTCCAATACCAAAGGTTGCTGCTGCAGCCGAAGCAGCAACGGCAGCCGCGAGAGAGTGGGCAATCGGCTCGATGATTTTGAGATCGATCCCCACCTGAACGAGTGCAGCCAACACATTGAACGAGAGAACTCGCATTTGTGTATTGATGGAACGCGTCAGACAACTACGTTTCTTCTGACCTGAGAAGGCCCAGCAATCGGCAACCACGGTCGAGGCGCTAAAGCTAACAGCCAAAGATACCGAGATCATCGCAGTTTTACCAAAAGCCTTCGAGCTTCGAAGGCCCGCTTGTTTGAT
Source organism: Deltaproteobacteria bacterium (assembly GCA_006226375.1). Taxonomy (GTDB): domain Bacteria; phylum Myxococcota_C; class UBA6777; order UBA6777; family UBA6777; genus M3003. The sequence goes on from SBHC01000079.1 coordinate 43,828, forward strand.
GGCTTTTGTACGTTGAACCGCGCTGAGACTTCGGCTTGATCGAAGAACAGAGAGCAACTTGCTTCGGAATTTTCCTTGCGCCATCGAGCGAGCGGAGAGAGCCTTCTTAAACATCACAGAGCCGATGCGAGAGGCCAAGCGACCTTTCCACTTCGGGGAGTTCGCCAATTGTTTTGCAATCCTTTGACACTTGCGACGAAACGCTGCCAGCGCTCGTTGAAACTGTCTCTTGATTTTGCGGGTGATATCTTTGGTACGTTTGGCAGCTTTCCTTGCGAGCTTCTTCATCTCTCCAGCGGCTTTGCTGAAGCCTTTGCCGACTTGCTTGAAACCTTTCTTCAGATCTTTACCAAAACCCTTAAACGCCCCCTTAAGACGTGAACCAAATCGCCGCTTCTTTCTCCTACCGTTCACGCGATAAACAATGCGACCACTTCGATCACGAACCGCGCACATTTTGACTCGCTTTCGCTTTGTGATCGTTCGACACTTTCGCTGACGACGGCACTTCTTCCGACGACTGCGAATGAGGTGTTTGCACTTGCGTGAACACTTGGTCTCTTTGGCTGTTAGCACAACAAACTTACAGTAGCCGTTCTTTTGCCAGGCACGTTTCTTCTTGTTGTAATCGTTGAGCCACTTGTCCTTTCTGAGAGCATCGCTGAGTTTCTTTTTGTAGGCAGCTCTTGCAATCGCATTCGCTTGCGACTGGGTGTACCCTCGCCTCGCGTACGATGTTTGAGGGATAAGGAAAAGAATGCATGCAATCCAAAACCAACGTCTCATGTCCAACTCCTGACCAAGAAAAAAAAGTTCGCTAGAAGAAAAAGAAACCAGCGATGTTGCAGGTCAACGTCCCTGCTATCGAAAGACTCACGCATAGAATTCGTGACTGCGCCGGGCCATGCTTTCTTTGCAAAGCGTGAACACAATCATGAATCCGATCCATGTTTCACGGTTTATGACACCAGCCCCGAAAACAAACGTGACAAGAAAGGTAGAAAAAAAACGGCCTGTGACCGCGATCACAGGTTGTCTGGATGTTCTGGCGTTCTTCCTCCCAACGCACGTTTTCGAACACAGTTCTTAGGAATAGGAACAGACAGAGACTATGTTTTGATGAATGTTGAACTCACCTATCCCACTGTCTCAAAGGGGGGTTGGGTCTGTTCGATGAAACGTCACAACAAGACGCTGCAATCTCGCCGAAGGTGTCATGTTCAAGAGAGTGACACGGCATCACCGCGTAAACCCCAGTAGGATCAACAATGGACGCAACTGAGAAGAACGAAGTCTTGCTACAATCGATGAAGCAACTTGCGGGAAGCCGAAACGAGATGAACAGGAAGTCGATGTACATGGCTCTGCTCCACGCCACATTCATCGTCCCTTTGGAAGACTCAGCGGAGCAAGACGAGCCTCTCCCTTTTGCCAAAGACGAACCTCTCCACAACCTTCCTGTATACGTCGCATTCACGAGCGTTAAGGCGATGCAGAAGTGGCGACCGGAGCAAGAAGAGTTTGAGGAGATCAAAGGAACGGATCTCTTTCCCAGGCTCAACGCAGAACGTATCGGCTCCCTTCTCATCAACCCCCGCAACCCCATTGGAGGAGAGCTCTACCGCAATGAAGTGATGGTCATCGCCGAAGCAGTCCCTCGCTTGCTCCGCAGGACCAAGAAGAACTGGGTGTAATCACTGCATCAGGGGCAAAACATCACTGCAATGTGGATCCAACCTTCCAACGACTCTTCCTCTCGGCTCTCGTTCCAACCCTCTTCCGTTTGAGAAAGAAAGCCTCCTCTCAACTTGACAAATCCCTCCAATCGCGTACACCACATCCATCCAAATGCAAGGGAACATCCATCGAGTTGGCCCTTGGGATGAATCCAGGACGCACAAAGAATCTCAGAGATAGACGTTTGAGGAAGTTGCAAGCATGACCCAATCCCACGAAGAACAGGAATCGTTGGCCGAAGAGTATGTTGTGGTTCCACCGGCGCCGCGCAAACCCACCGATGTCGCCAAGATGATCTACTACCGGTTTAAGGCCGTGGAGCAGTTGCACCTGTTCTACGGATTGATTCCTGTCCTGGTAGCCGGGTTGGTGTTAATGCCGTCCACCTTTATGTTGCGCAACGCCTTCACCAACACCCTCATCAATGCCAAGTGGGGCCATACGACGGTGAAAGGCTCAATCATGGGCAAGCGTCGTCAGCAGAGCAAGCGGGTGGAAGGTCACCTGTTTGTGATGTACGGGTTGAAGTTCGAGTATGTCCACAACGACCGTCGCTACAAGGGCGTCCAGTTTGTGTGGGAGAAAGCCAGCAACCCCGGAATGAAGGTAGGACAGAGCATCCAGGTGGAGTTCAGCCGCTTCGCGCCCAAGTTCTCCAGGATTGCTGGATTGCAAGCCGCCAAGGACAACACCAACACGATGGTGAAGATCATCCTGTTTGTGATTCTTTCGCTGCTGGCGATGTCAGGGTATTGGGTCTGGCGCGGCGTGAAGCCTCGTCTGCAACGTCGAAGGGCGTACCGCAAAGGCATCCCCATTCAGGCCGAGATCACAGGCATCGACAACAACCCCGACCAGATGATTGGGGGGCAAAACCCCGTGCGTTTGTCGTGGCGTTTCTTCCTCAACGACGAAGCTGTGATTGGTTCCTACTCGACCATGCGACTCAGCGAGATCAAGGCCATGGAACAACCGGGTGAAGGGCTTGTTGTGCTGTACGACCCCAAGAACCCAAGCAACAGCCTTCCTTACGTCTAGGAGAGGCTGAACGAAGGACCGCAAGCATGGCAGACGCCACCCACATCGGCAATCTGGTGTACACCTTGGTGTACGAACCGGAAGACAGCAGGAGAGCGGCACGAGAGTCACTCCTGCGCCTGGGAGAAACGGCAGTCCCTGCGTTGGTCTCGCTACTCCAGCACGAAGACATGGACATGCGGACGGAGGCATGTCGGGTTCTTCGAGACCTTGGCCCGGCAGCAGCATCGGCGTTACCCAACCTTCAAAGAGCTTGCAACGACGAGAGTCACCATGTCGGCTCGGCCGCGCTCGAAGCGCTCGCCCAGATCGCTCCGGAACATCCGTCTGTGATTCAGACCTTGGAACAGTTCGTTTGTACCTCTACATCCAGGCTCCAAGGTCACGCCATTCACTTGTGCGGGCGCCTGGGTCTCTCCACCGATGCAGCGTTGCTGGGCATACGCAGAGCCTTGCGAAACGGTGGCGTGGGAACACGCTGCAACGCCGCTCGTGTGATAGCGGAGTTGAAAGACGACAGCGAAGAAGCCCAGCAGGCCTTGCAGCAAGCGCTGAACGATCGATCGGATAGAGTCAGAGAGTATGCATTGGTTAGCCTGGCCCAGCTCGGAGAAAAGTCGGTTTCCTCCTTGGAAGCCCTTGTTCAATGTCTAGCGCAAGAGAACCCCACGTCCATCAAGTTCCGAGCGGCCTATGCCATCGGAAAGATAGGTCCCCATCCCAACAAAGGAAGTGCGTCCCTGGCGCTATCATCCCGGCTCCATCAAGATGTGATGGATTCTGACCCGGACCAGCCTCACTACGATGCAGCCCTGGCGAGAGCGTTGGGTGAGATGCAAGACGTTACCACCAAACCCTTGCTGGAGTTGTACCTTCGTGCAAGCTTTTTTGGCCCGGTGGAGAGCTTCGCCGTGTCGGTTGCGCTGCTTCGACTCCGCTACAACCTGGATCCGCTTCTCCCATGGTTGGGGCGTTACTGGACCCTTGCCAGCGATTGCTTCCCGAGCCGCGGGTGGCTCCATGACACCTGCTACCTCGAAGACATGAGCACCATTGCCACCATGTTGATGGAGGTTCTCAAGGCAAGCCAAACCACGACACACAGCGACGAGTTTCTCTCCTACTGGAGAGATGACTTGGAGAAACCCATCCAAAAGGCGCTACACCAGTTGAGAGACTGGAAGGGGCATGGGACCCATGAACTCGCCAACCAGGTTCGGCTGCAAATGGAAGAGTTTCACCACACTTTGTTTGTAGGTGACGTGGAAGCGTTGTATGAGGATTTGGAAGACAGGTTGTTTGACGAAGAAGATTGAGGAAGGCAAGGAGAAGGAAGCGGTGTGGATTAGCGAGACGAGCCGCCTTTTTCCCAGACATCGACGCTGCCATCGTAGTCGGTGTCCCGGCCGATGCGGTCGAGGTTCCCGTTCTCCCAGTACTCCCAGTAATCGACGCGACCGTCGAGGTTGTCGTCGCGTTCTTTGCGAACCAACACGGAGCGTCGGGCTTTTTTCTTGCCAACCACTTCGTAGTACTTGAGCAGGTCGGGACGCCGTGGATTCCGAGAGCGCATGAAGTACGCCTTCTTCACCAGGTTGCCCTCGTCATCAAAGAAGTGGATGACGTCAAAGCGACCGTCAAAGTCGAGGTCAAATTCGGCTCGTTTCTTGATGTCGTCCGTGTAAAAGCGTCGGACGTCAATTTTCCCATCACCGTTTAGGTCAATTTCGGCTCGAACCAGGACAGGAACGCGCTTGCCGTTTTTGGTACCGTACACAAAGACTTTAAACAGGTCGGCCCGTTTGTCTTTGTTGAGGTCAAACTTCTTGACCATTTCACCGGGACCGCCCACTTGCGGCTCGGGAATTTCAGTATCGAGCTTGGCTTTGGCGCCACCCTTGGTGTCGTCTTTTTTGACATTGGAGGAAGGGGAGCCACATGCGGTTACCCCCCAGGCCAGGGCCATCACGCCCAGAAAACTCCGTAGTCTTGGTTTCAGCATTTCGCTATCTCTCCGACAAAGGCTTGACAATCGAAAACCCGGTCAGTATTTGTTGCACTCACCGTTTCCTCTTGGAGGATATCAGTAGGGGAATTTGCAACAAACGTCAATATACAGCACTCAAACAATCCTGGAAACGGCCCCATTCCTCGACGGACCTTTAAAAGGAGAACGGTCGAGTGGAGCTTTTCTTTCAGGCAATGAGTCCTTATGTCTAGTACGGAACGGGACGCATCACTATCACACTCTAGCAACCAGAATGTAGACACAATATGAGCCATGACCAGTCTTTGATTCGGAATTTTTGCATCATTGCACACATCGACCACGGCAAATCAACGCTGGCGGACCGCATCCTGGATTTTGTAGGAGCGCTGGACGAGCGAGAGCAAACCGACCAATTCCTCGACAGCATGGATCTGGAGCGAGAGCGTGGCATCACTATTAAAGCGTCAGCGGTGCGGCTCAACTACCCCCACACCGATGGCAAGACCTACCAATTGAACCTGATCGACACGCCGGGGCACGTTGACTTCATGTACGAAGTCTCCCGAGCGCTCTCGTCCTGTGAAGGAACTCTCCTCGTCGTCGACGCCGCTCAGGGAATTGAAGCCCAGACCATGGCCAACCTGTACATGGCGTTTGAGCAAGACCTGGAGATAGTGCCAGTGATCAACAAGGTCGATCTGCCGAGCGCAGAGCCCGACCGTGTCGCCATGGAGATCGAAGAAGAGATTGGACTGGATGCAGAGAGCGCGGTCCGGGTCAGCGCCAAGACAGGCCTCAACATTGACCAAGTGCTTAAGGCTGTTGTGGAAGAGCTCCCATCTCCCAAAGGTAGCGTTGATGGCCCCACCCGCGCCCTGATTTTTGACTCCTGGTACGACGCGTACCGCGGAGTCACTGTTCTCCTTCGTGTGGTTGACGGCAAGATCAAGCTCCGTGACAAGATCCAGCTATGCTCCACGGGCAACAAGTTTGAGGTGCAAGGTTTGGGTGTCTTCACCCCTCAGCCGATGGCCGTACAAGAGTTGGGGACTGGAGAGGTTGGTTTCCTCACAGCAAGCATCAAGGACGTTGCAGAGACACGAATCGGCGACACCATCACCCTGGCTCAGAATCCAACCGATGAACCGTTGGAAGGATTCAAGGAAGTCAAATCGATGGTGTTCAGTGGTCTGTACCCCACCGACGCTTCCGATTACGAGAACCTCCGCGACGCCCTGGAAAAGCTCGGTCTGAACGATGCGTCCTTCTCGTACGAGCCGGAGACCTCACAGGCCCTGGGCTTTGGTTTCCGTTGCGGCTTCTTGGGCCTGCTTCACATGGAGATTATCCAGGAGCGGCTGGAGCGAGAGTACAACCTGGACCTGATCACCACGTCACCTTCCGTTATCTACCATGTCTTCCAAAAAGACGGCACGATGGTGACCGTTGAGAACCCGGCCGAGCTACCAGACACAGGCCTGATCGACCGGGTGGAAGAACCGTACATCAACGCAACGGTCTATGTACCCACCACATACATCGGAAACATCATTAAGCTTTGCGAAGAGCGTCGCGGCTTGCAGCAAGGCATCGAATACATGGGCACAGACCGGGCAGCCGTAAAGTACCACCTGCCTCTGGCCGAAGTCGCGTTTGATTTCTACGACAGATTGAAGTCGGTGTCCCGAGGCTATGCGTCCCTGGACTATGAATTCCTTGACTACCGTCTGAGTGACCTCGTTCGCCTCGACATCAAGATCAACGGAGACCCGATCGATGCGCTCTCCATCGTAACGCACCGCGACAAAGCCTACTACCGAGGCCAGGCCCTGACTCGAAAGTTGAAGGAAGAGATCCCCCGACAACTGTTTGAGGTGGCCATCCAGGCGGCGATTGGAACCCGCGTTATTTCACGAACCACCGTCAAGGCGATGCGCAAAAACGTGACCGCCAAATGCTACGGTGGTGACATTTCCCGAAAGCGCAAGTTGCTGGAGCGCCAGAAAGAAGGAAAGAAGCGGATGAAGCAGATCGGTAGCGTAGAAGTCCCCCAAAAGGCCTTCCTCGCCGTGCTCAAACTGGACGAGGAATAGAATTGGATCTACCTTCTGTTACTCACTCACTTTAGAAAGCCAAATCAAACAACACGAAGATCAGTGAGCCACAGTTTGTGTAGGTCCTCCCGGGTCACTCTGGCGCACGAAAGGAATACAACCCATCATGTCGAGCAAGTCCCTCCAGCGCGAACAAAAGCGGTCGAAAGCACTGCTCAAGGAAGTCCGCAAACTGCAAAAGCGGTACGGCAGCAAATTGAGCGAAAAGTCGCAGGGCAACCTGCAAGAAGCCATCGACCAGTTGGAGAAGGACCTGCAATCCGGCAACAGCCCAGCCGAAGCCTGCCTCAAGCTCGAGCAAGTCGCAGGCAAGCTCTTTGCCCCCTACCGCAAAAGCACGCTGCGTGAGTATTCCGAGTCGATCTTCATTGCCATTGCGATCGCCCTCATCCTTCGCGCGTTTGTGATCGAGCCCTTTAAGATTCCTTCGGGTTCCATGATCCCCACCCTGGAGATTGGTGACCATATCTTTGTCAGCAAATTCTCGTACGGTCTTTGGGTCCCCTTTGTGAACAACAAGTGGCGCATGGGCAGCGGACCCAAACGCGGCGACGTGATCGTGTTTGTCTATCCCCAAAACCCCAACAAAGACTTCATCAAGCGCGTGGTGGGCATACCAGGCGACACCATCAAAGTGGTGAACAACAACTTGTTCATCAACAGCAAAGCCATCAGCAAAAAGAGAGGCAAGAAGTACACGTACCACGAAAGTGGCATCCCCAACGGCATACCGATCGAGCAGTCGGGCCGTGTGTACAACGAAAATCTTCACGGCGTGAAGCACCGGATCCTGGTGGATGAGAACGACCCGTCCAACCTCGCCAATTGGGACTCCTCCGTCGACGCCAAGGCGTGCAAGAAGTGCAAGAAAGCTTGGGGTCCCAAAGTTCCACCGGGGTATGTCTTTGTGATGGGCGACAACCGGGACCACAGCTCCGACAGCCGCGACTGGGGACTTGTGCCGGTCAAAAACATCAAGGGGAAAGCCTTCCTTGTGTGGCTTTCTTTTGGTGGAGGCAGCGGCTTTCGCTGGGATAGGATCTTTGTCCCCATCAAGTAAGGAAAGCGACCCAACACACGCTCAACCCATCTCTCGCTCTCCCCTCGCTCACCCAACACTCCCTTCCCTCTTCACAACCTTTTCTTGTTTCGTGGGTTAAGGACACAACCTGAGGGGCTTGCAGTGACTCCCAACGAATTGCATGAAAGAAGAGAGAGTTCCTCTCTATGTTGGAGGAGATCCTCCTTTGAAGTACAAGCTATAGGACTGTTTGCATGTTGACGTATTCATCTTTGTTTCGACGCCCTGGACCCTGGCTGTTCGGGCTTGTGCTGCTCGGCATTGTCTTCTCTTTGACCGCGGTGGGCTGTGAGCCGCAACCCGCTCCCAAAGTAACGGTGGCACCAACGCCGAAGCCTCTAGGCACCAACGCACTCTCCATCATCAACGGTACGCCTGATCTGGACAACCCAGCCATTGGCGCGATTTCTGTCGACAAGAGTCGAACCTTTTGCACAGGGACGCTGATCACAAGCCAGCTTGTCTTGACCGCGGCGCACTGCATTTCCTCCGCCCGAAGCACAGGCATCGACAAGATTTACTTTCGCGTGGACATCGCTGACAACACCGACCCCACCAAGACCTTCCGCAGTGAATACCACGCAGTCCAAGAGTTGGTTAGCAACCCAAGCTACAACGGTGGACAAAACGGTCACGAGCACGACTTGGGCTTGATGGTGTTGAAGCAGAAAGTCACCAACATCACGCCGCTTCCCATCTCACGCGCTCCCATGGACAAGAAATGGGAAGGAACCACAGTTCGCGTCGTGGGTTACGGTCTGATTCAGACTCGCCCCTCCAACAAGTCAGCCGACCAAAAATACGCTGCCGACATCCCCATTGAGCAAATCAACGCTCTGTCGTTCATTCACATCGACAAAAAAGACAAAAAGAGCGCATGCCACGGAGACTCTGGCGGTCCTGCGCTGTACAAGGTGTTTGGCAAGCTTCGAGTGGTTGGGGTCACGTCTGTGGCCTACCAAGCGACTCCCAACCCAAGCGGCCAAACGTACTGCGACGGAGGAGCCATCTCCACCCGACCCGACGCCAACATCAACTTCCTACGTCCCTACTTGATCAAGTACTCCGACGGCGACGAAGCCTGCACCGACGATCTGGAGTGTGGTTCCTGTGGGACATGTCCTGCCACCACAGGTGGGGCCAAGCAGATCTGCCAGCCCAAGCCGATCCAGAGAGAGACCCTCAACTGCAAAGCCTGTCGCTCCAACCAGGACTGTGGGACCGGTGTTTGCTATCGATTCCCCAACGGCTATCGATGCATCCAAGCCTGTACGACCGACTTCTGCTGTCCAACGGGTCAATATTGTGACCCAACCTTGCCCATCAACGCGCTCAAGAGCTTCTGTGCTCCGGTGTCTGGGTCATGTCCCGACCTCCCCTGCAAGGAAGACAAAGACTGCGGCCTGGGCGAAGTGTGCAACTCCAAGGGGATCTGTGAACCCAACCGTCCCAAACCCATCGCGAACTACTGCAAACCTTGCTACACCAGCTCACAATGTGGCGACGGCAACTTCTGTTACAACAGCAAAACGACCACAGGCTACTGCGTCCAAGCTTGTGGCGCAGGTCGCTTCTGTCCGGAAGGAACAGCCTGCAAAACCCTCTCGCCCGGAATCGATCAATGCATGCCCGTCGAAGGATGCTTCCAGGCTTGCGACAAAGACAACCCATGTGCCACAGGCTTTGTGTGCAAAGACAGCAAGTGCACCCGCACCGACGGCGGGCAAGCCGGAGACTTCTGCACCTCCAAAGTACCCTGCGCTACAGGCCACGAGTGCATTGAAGGTGACTACGGCAGCCGCTGCGTCAAGACATGTGGCTCCCCGGCAGGGACGGCAGGCAATGCTTGCGACAACAAGACCTGCAAAGAAGGACTGGAATGTATCGCGATCAGCGGTCTGCCAGAGCGAGTGTGTCTGGAACAATGCACCAGCACCTGCAAAACCGGGGGTCGCTGCTTCCGCCTAACACGTAGCACCCAGGTGTGCCTTTGTACGTCTGACAGTGAATGCAGCCCCGACCAGTTCTGCAACTACGCTCAAATTGGAGTGTACGGCGCAGGAGCCTGCTCTCCCAAGCCCAAAGACTTCCGAACCCAATGTCGGCCTGGAGAAACCTGTGCTCCGATTTACCCTGTAGGGAACGCCTGTCGTGCTTCAGTAGGAGACCGAACAGCCTTCACGACATGCTCCACACAAATGCGATGCGCTGAAGGGCTCGACTGTTTGCGCCTCTCCAGCAACGCCCCCTCCCTCTGTTACGAGAACTGCCGGACCAGCAACAGTTGCTCACGAGGTGGAGTTTGCATCTCATTCCGCAGCGGCGCCCGCTATTGCATGTGTCAAAACAACACACATTGTCCCAAAGGCACGACCTGCAATCTCTTGTTCAACACGGGACAAGGCAGCGCCGGTTACTGCGACACCTCCAACCAGACCGAATGTGACAAAGACAGCCAATGTCCGGCAGAACACAAATGCGACCAAAACAAGTGTGTGTTCGACCCCAGCAAAGCCAACGAGCCCTGGCCTGAAACCCACCCTGAACTTCCACCCGAGCCCAAACCTGAGCCGGCCCCGGAGCCCACTCCAGAGGCAGGGCCCGAACCTGGCCCTGAGCCAGGCCCAGAAGCAGGACCCGAACCTGTAACAGCCGAAGAACCTGTGGTGAAAGAGCAAGCTCCTGTCGCCGAGTTGTCTCCTCCCCCCAACAACGCTTGTGGCTGTACCGCTACTCCGGGCTCTCCCCTTCCTCCATCAGCGCCCTGGTTCGCCCTCTCCTTCCTCGCCCTGATCTTCTTCCGCCGTCGGTAACAACTGACAAAAGCACCCACACCTCACGCATCGACACATCCAACAACTCACAGTACAATGGACTCCTTTGTTTCCAAGAGAAGGTACAGCAGGAGTCCAACATGAGTCACTCGAGCTCTCATGAGCAAGGTCTCGAAGTTACCGCGCCGTTTGGTGATGATGAGGAAGGCTTTCTTCCCACAGCAGTGGAGTATCATCGTCGCTGGGGCCCAACGATTGTTTTTGGGTTGCTCGGTTTGGTCTTTGCATTCGGTACATACAAGATGGTGCTCATCGCCCTAACCGCCAGCGCTGTGGCCTGGGTTGTGGTGCTTCTCTTGGGTGCAGTTGCCATCGGGCTTTTGGGAGCTTCTGTGACTCTCAACAGCGAAGCCAACTGCCCAGCCTGTGGGTACCATCAAGACATCGGGACTGGTGAGGAAGAGCGTCAACTGTGTCATGAATGCCAACGATTTCTTTTGCATCGCGATGGCAAAGTAGAGACACTGCCCATCGATACCGTCCTTGAGGAGCCTGAATTCCAACTCTCCATCCCCAACGAAGTCCAACTCCCACCTGTATGCACGGTGTGCGGGGAAGACGCCACTCATGCAGAACCGCTCTCTTACAAGAACAACATGCTCGCAGCCAAAGCCGCGGTCCTGGTGGGAGGTTGGCTTCCACGCTTCCACCCAACCCTCGCCTTGGGTGGAAGCGTGGAAGCCAACCTCCCCATCCCTTATTGTGACGCTCACGACGAAGGGGCCGTTCTGCAAGAAAAAGAATCAGAGGTGCTTTTGGGTGTTCACTCATATCGGTTTGTCCGGGCATACTGCCAACTTAATGGAAAACATCTCAAGTCGTAGACGACTTCTTCTGAGTCCATTCCAACAACGTCACCGTTGACGTCGCTAGCCCACAGTGTTAAGCTGTTGTACGTACTTAGAAATGGCAAAGCTTTTTTCCCTATGGGAATTGAATGATCCAGCTTCTGGATTCAACAAGCCTGCCTTCGCATGCCATCACTGCAAGAGAACAGTGATCGCGACTCACAATGCATTGCGCTGCAAAAGAAGGCGCAAAAAAGTGGAGACAACATGAAAAAGTTTCTCGTACTGATGTTCGGTGCTCTGGCCATGCTGATGATTACACCCACTCAAGATGCAGAGGCACGTCCCGCATGTAAGCAGTGGAAACGTGTTACCAGAAGCCGTTGTGTCAGCTGGCGTCGCAACTACCGCAGCCGTTGCGCTCGTTGGGCCAACCGTTGGCGTCGTGTCTGCGTGGGTACTTGGGTCAACCGCGGGGCTGCTCGCCGCAACGCTCGCCGCGCCCGCAACGCTCGCCGTCGTGCCAACCGTGCTGCTCGTCGGGCTGCTCGCGCTCGTCGTCGCGCCCGCGCTGCTCGCCGCCGCGCTCGCCGTCACGCTCGTCGTGGGAATCGCCGCGCCGCTCGTGCAGCAGCCCGCGCTGCTCGTCGTAACGCCCGCGCTGCTCGTCGCAACGCTCGCTCCGCTCGTCGCAACGCTCGCGCTGCTCGCAACGCAAGCCGCAACGCTGCTTGGTACGCAAGCCGCCGCTGCACCCGTTGGAAGTACCGCCGTGTTCGTCGCTGCGTCCGCTGGCGCGGTGCTCGCACGACCTACTGCCGACGTTGGGCCAAGCGCTCCTACTGGCGTTGTGTCCGCCGCTAATACATAGCGCAGACCATGCAGCAGTGAGGTCCTCTCGACTTCACTAGCCCTCGAACCTCAGACTTTCTTGTAGAGTCTGGGGTTTTTTGGTTTAGAGCACATTCTCGTTCCTTGCGCTATGTCCGTGGGAATCAATGGGACAGCCACGCTGTTGCTACACCCACACAATCGACCCCTTTTAAAGGAGACAAATCATGGCAACAGTATTGGTAACAGGAGCAAACCGAGGCATTGGACTGGAGTTTTGCAAACAACTCAAAACTCGTGGTGACGAAGTCATCGCAGCGTGCCGCAATAGCAACGCTGACCTGGATGCCTTGGGAGTTCGCGTAGAAACACTGGATGTAACCTCTGATGAACAGGTCGCTGCCCTAGCCCAACGTCTGGAAGGCACCTCCATTGATGTGTTAATCAACAACGCAGGCATCTTGACAAGTGAGACCCTCGACGAGTTGAACTTTGACCAGATCCGACAGCAATTTGAGGTCAACAGCCTCGGTCCACTCCGCGTCACAGCAGGACTCCGTCACTTAATGCCACAAGGAGCCAAAGTTGGGATTGTAACAAGCCGGATGGGCTCGCTCACGGACAACACCTCAGGGAGCCGCTACGGTTACCGAATGTCCAAAGCAGCCGTCAACATGGCAGGCGTCTCTTTGGCTCATGACCTGAAAGATGCCGGCGTCGCCGTGGCCATCCTACACCCAGGCTTCGTTCGCACCGATATGACCGGCCACAACGGAGTGCTCGACCCCGATGAGTCGGTGCGTGGGCTGCTCGCGCGACTGGACGAAGTCACCCTCGAAACGTCTGGAACCTTCTGGCACACCAATGGGGAAGTCCTTCCCTGGTAACTCCTCCAGACCTACGTTGCAGGCACCCAATTTCCATGAAACGTCACGGGAATGTGATGGTCAAACCAGACCTTTGCCAGGGCACCTGCGTTGATGTCTTGGCCGTCGTACACCCCGAGATAGCTTGTATGTGAGTCAGGCTCGTACACCAAAGAGAGGATGTAACCCTCGTCCTCTTCGGTGGCACCGTCCTTTGGAACAAAGACTGGCTCAGAAGGATACTCATTTCCATCCAGGTCATGAGTGACCACATCTCCACTCTTTACATCGATGCGCAACAGAGAGTGAGGAACCTTGCCCACCTCTTCTTTGAGCGGCTCAGTTGATAGCCACACATATCGATACTCTTGCGTGAGTTTATCCGGATGTACCCGAGGAAACTCACAGGCACCATCCCAAACCAACTGAGAATCCATCGAGCGCGTTTGCAGGTTGAGCCTTGCCCGATGAAACGCTCCCCACCGGGCCTTCCCTCGACCTTTCCCAAACTTGGAGCCATCACCCAACGCCCCAAACGTAGAGAAGTCGGGGTAACGGACGTAATCAACAACAATATCGTTTCCATGCTCATAGGCGTTGGAGAAGTGCCACTGGTAGAAAGGTTCTGTGGAGAACCGGATCATCTCATCCGGTCGATCAATGGGAATCACAAACACTTCGGTGCTTGCGTTGGGATCCCACTGAAACAACTTGTTCCAAGGACCAATGGAAAACAACCCTCGAAAGATCTGGAGTTTGGCTGGAGACAAGAAAAACAACAGGTAGTTTTCTGTCACCATGAAGTCATGAAGCATGGGCGGGAATGGCAAGGGAAAGCTCTTGATTCGCCGGGCGCTCCCTTTGTAAGGCAGCTCGTAGAGATGAAGATTGGTAACTCTGTCATACTCCAAGCCGAAGTTATAAAGTGCCTTGCGCTTGGGGTTGTCATGGGGGTGGGCCGAGAACCCACCGAGGATGACTTCACCCAAATCCGTTTCGCCTAGGGTGGAGAGGTCTTCTGGGGAGATCTCGGTTGGTTTGCACGCCTCCATCAGCCCGAAGATTCGGCCTTGCCAGGCGATGACGTTGGTGTTGGCGGTGTTCTTGTTCTGCTTGTGGTTGCTCCAATACCGACGCCACCACGGCGCTGCAAACGAATACAGGGCCTTGCCTCGACGACGTTCTTCCAACAACCCTTCACTCTGAACCAAGCGGCTGGCTCCCCAGGCTTCCCCATCTCGCAAACGTACGGCAGAGACAGCGCCATCGGCTTCAAACACGTGCTGGTACGCAGTCCCAAACAACTCAAACAGACCGGGACCTTGCCGGTACAACGTTCCGGCCAACTCTGAGGGCAGCGTCCCCTCAACACGCAAAGGCTCAAACCCATGTTCTCGCGTTAAGTTGGCGGCAGGACCCATAGCTTCAATCGAGGGAGCACCCATACGTTTCTCTCTTTGTTGAGGGAGGCACATTGCAGAAGAATCACTACAACCTATCAGACAATGAGAGCGCTGGGAAGATTCCCCGTGAGCCCAAAACAAGTTAGCTCAAGGAAGGTTTCGGAGTGGTAGGTTCGGGCAAAGGACAAAAGGCACCTTCGGAAAAGCCGGCCGATTTAATCTCAAACGCATGATTGAAACGAGCGCGATAGTTTTCCCAAGCGATGGCCGACGTTAACTCGACAAGCTGGGCCTCATTAAGGTGGTGACATAAGGCTTCAAACAGTTCTTGCGGAACAACCTGAGGAGTCTGACTCATCGCCACAGCATACCGCAACGCTAGCTTCTCTAGCTCGGAAAACTCCTCCGATGTTTCGTAGTCAGAAAGGGCAAACAGCTTGGCTTCGGTGAGACCGTGACCTCTGCCAACGGCAGAGCCAATGTCAATTCAGAACGGGCATCCGACCAACATAGCCACCTTGATCTGGGCAAGCTCCTTCAAGGTAGCATCTACCTTTTTGGCCCCCTGCAAACCGACTTCCATCATGGCATAGCCGAACAGCACACGACCGTTATGAGCCGAGACGGCCAGCGGCTCCACCACCTTTCCCAGTTGACGTTTGCTCATCCAATACAAAAACCGGGTCAAGAACCCGGCACGCTTTCGGGTTAAGCCTTCAACACGCGACATATGTTCTATCCTCCTTGTGAAAAGAACGTAGGGGGAAACCACCAGGAATCCCCCTTTCACAACAGAAGATGAAATGTGCGTTGGGTTTGTGACAGGATATGGGAAAAAGATTGGAGGGTGGAGGGAAAGAAGAAGCTGGGTTAGTTCTTGAGGCGGATTTGACCGGCTGCGGAGCGGCAAGCTTTTCGGACGGGGTAGAAGGGTCGTCGGTAACGTCGGCTCAGCTTGCGGTGTACAAAGCTATCGGTGGAAGCGAGGATGCTTACCTTACGAAGGGCGCTTTTGGTGCCCCACTTTCCAAGAACCTCGCAAGCAATCTTTCGGTCGATCCACCAGTCGCTGGTGAGTTGCTCGGTGACGAAGCTTTTGTATTGGGTGCACTTACCGACCATCAAGAACCCAAGACCGTACCGTCGAACTTTGCTGCGAATCATGTGGTTGCGAATCTGGGGAGCCTTCTTGGCCGACATGTAGTAAGCCTTGCAGTAGTTTGCTTTCTTGTTGGAGCGGTCCACAGCGTATCGAAGGAAGTCAGCCATGTAGAAGCCCATTTTGAACTTGAAGGGCTGCTCAGACGAAGCAATCCACTTCTCCATACCTTTGTGAACAGGAGTCGACAAGTTCGCATTTTCCAAGCCTTTGAGCATGTGCAGCGCCCAGCCACGGTTGGAGACAAACAAGCGCTCGAAGATGGGCTTCCACTGGTCACAGCGAGCAAACTTGATGGCCGCTTGGGTTCGCTCGTCACGACCGGAGTGCTTGTAAAACTTCTTGAAGAACGTTTCGGAAACATTGTCACAGCTCTTGCTTGCGACCCAGCCTGGGAACTCTTTGAGCGCCAGAGCCTTGGCTTTTGCACGTTCTGCCTTTCGTTCCTTGCGACTCTTTCGCTTCGAGCGTTTTTTCCCACGAGACAACTTGCTGAAGAAGGAACAGCCCGTGGTCGTGACTCCAAGACTCAGAAGAAACAACGCTGTCATTGCGGTAGAAAGAAAACGTTTCATGATAGGACTCCTTGTAGTTGAGTAGGCGTGTGTCTCACACCTCTTCGTGGTTAGGATGTTGAATCCGTGTGGGTGTCGCCCCACCCTTCTACAAGTCCAGTGCCATTCAAAGCCCGCACCGATAAGCCTTTTCAAATTAGCAAGATAAAAGAAACGAAGCAGCCAACAACAAGGGCAGATCCAGAATATTGGACGGGTCCAAGTTCGGGATCTGGGACAACGTCCAGAACTTTGGACGCGCAAGCATGTTTGGAGAAAAGAGGAAGACGAGAGCACGCTTTAAGAAGAGCGACGACACTCTGTGGGAGGAGCTTCAAGGATGGAAGAGAGCTTGGTGGAGTGTCCCAACTGACCGAGGATACCGTACGCAACCCTCATTCCACCCATAGCGACCGCCGCGGTCGATTGTCCAGGAAAGATACTGTCACCAACCATCCATAGATCAGGAGCAAGACGAGGCCCCCAAGCCGTGAACAAGTTGGTTTGGGGAAATCCGCCGACCCAACCCCACGCACGTCGGGTAAAACGGCGGAATGTAATCGGCGTGCCAGGGAGGATTAAGTCGGCCGCTTCACGCAAGTTCGGCAAAGCGTAAGATGCAGCCTCAATCATTTTGTCAGCGTAGAGGTTCTTGCGAGCCTCATACGCCTCAGGGTCAGAAGAATGCAGGTCCCACCAGGGAGCCAGTTCCGTGTGCGTGCTGAGCGTCAGAGGAACAAAGCCTTTGGGGCCACGGGTTCGATCCCACTTGGGACACAGCGAAAGGAACACCGTGTTCGTCTCCCCCATCGGTTCGCGAAGAATGACCTGGTGATGCAAGGGAAAGTCTTCCGGTATCGCAGAGGCGTCCAGGCCCATGTACACCATAAAGGCGCCCCAACCATCTTCCGGTCGTGGGGGTAATTTCTTGAGCTTCCCAGGAGCGCTGTCCCCCAACATGGAAGCGATGTTCCAGGGGGGCTGGTTCGCGACAACAAGGTCGGCTGGAAACGATTGGCCTCGTTTGGTTTCCACAGCCACAGGTCGACCGTTCTCCATCACAATCCGGGAGACCTCTTGCTTGTAATGAAGGTTACCGCCGTGGCTCCGAAACGCATTCGCCAACGCCAGTGAGATGCCACCAATTCCACCCTCGACATGAACAACGCCTCGACGTGGAAGATCCAACGCAGAGGCACCGTACAAAGCGTTCGCGTATTGGCTCGTTGTCTGCGCGGCAATCAACAACTGCGCGTCAACAAACACTCGGAGCTCTTCGCTGGCACCACAAAGCTTGGAGGACACAGGTCGGAAGGCGTCACGCCACAAGCTTGGGTTGAGCCTTTGCAAAGGATTACCCGCCAGCCAGCTCAAGCCATGACCGGCCAAACTCGCCGCCTGGGAGGGTGATTGGGGTGGCCATTGCGGGAAGCGCATCGCCAGATCCCACAGCGCGTCGGCCCGGTCTTCTTGCCATCGCCAGAAACAGTCCGACTTCTCACCAAAAGCACGACGGCGCTCTTCGTGTCGACGCTCGTCCGTCCAACGAGTGATGGACCGACCGCACGGCAAATGCACCACCATCGCAGGATTGGACGCATGCACAGGCCATTCTTGGATGCCGACGGCCTGAGCAACTCGATCCATAGGACCGCCAGGATAAAACCCACCGGCCAGAGTCGCTCCGGCGTCAAATTTGTACTTCTTATGATAAAACGTGCCGGCACAGCCGCCTGGATACACATGAGCTTCCAACAACGTAACATCCAAGCCTGCTCTCGCAAGCACTGATGCTGTTGTAAGACCCCCAACACCTGCACCAATGACAACCACTCGCTTCATCCCAAATCACGCTCCCAATGAGAGCGTCCTCCTCGGCAAAGATATACCCTCAAGCATTCGATCCATATCCCTTATTCAACAACACACCAGACCCTTTGATCCGGTGATAGTAAGAACGACATTGTAGACCTTTCCATTCCCTTCCTTCCAAAAACTCGCACTCGGAGGGCTCTATTTTGAAAGGAAAGGTTGGAAACGGGGACACACTTGTCATCCCATCACAAGGACTTAAACGCCTGCAAAGCCCGCTCCCGCGCGGTCTTGTGGTCACAGACAGGGTCCGGGTAGGAAGAAGGTTTCTTTTGGGCAAGCTTGTCGGGGTCATGAAGTGCAGATGCAGGAACATCCGACAGTTCAGGAAGGAAACGCCGGATAAACTCTCCCTTCCCATCAAAGCGCTTTCCCTGACTCCAAGGGTTGAAGATCCGGAAGTAAGGTGCAGCGTCGGTTCCTGTAGAAGCTGACCACTGCCAACCTCCGTTGTTTGCGGCAAGATCGCCGTCAACGAGACGCTGCATAAAATAGCGTTCGCCCCACCGCCAGTCGACCAGCAACTGCTTGGTCAAAAACATCGCAACGATCATTCGCAGGCGGTTGTGCATCCAACCCGTTTGGTTGAGTTGCTTTATCGCAGCGTCGATGATGGGGTAGCCCGTTTCTCCGTCACACCAAGCTTGAAACTCTTCTTCGTTGTTGCGCCAAACCAGCTCCTTGGTCTTCTCTTGGAACGGCTGGTCCATACTTAGCCGCGGACAAGCGACCAACAAGTGACGGTAAAACTCACGCCAGATCAGTTCACTGATCCACACAGAAACACCGTCGTTGCCCAGCGCCAGCTCGGGCCATGTAGCATCCGCGTTCTCTACGGCAGCTGCAAGACATTGTCGTGGAGAGACAACACCAAGAGCCAGGTAGGGAGAGATGGTGCTGGTCCCGTTGACGGAGGGGATATCGCGGCAGTCATCGTATTTGTGAATGCGTTGAGCCGCAAACTTCTCCAGTCGCTCCAGCGCGTGAGCCTCGCCAGCCACCCATAGGTCATCGCGGTCGTCAGAGAGGTCGTATCCGTCGAGGGTTTCAGGTAGTTCCTCTGCATCACAGACCTTCTTGTTCTGCTTCTTCGGCTCCACCAGCTTGGGAGGTCCACCTCGCTCATTAAGGACCTGGATCCATGTCTTCTTGTAAGGGGTGAAGACGCTGTAATCTCCGCCCTCCTTCTTCTGAACGCTTCCAGGCTCCAAAAGCACGCTGTCATCGAAGCCTTGGTAAGCAATACCAGCTTCAGCAAGAGCCTCCACCGCAGCCTTGTCACGGCGTCGCTCGTTGATCTCGTACTCTTTGTTGAACACAACCTTGTCGCACTCCAACGAGCGGGCCACATCCAGAACAATGTCCGGTGTGTCTTGGAACGTCTCGCAGGTCCGAATCAACAGAGGAATGTTGTACGCTTCGAGAGCTTCAGAGAGGGCCTGAACGTTGCGATGCAAGAAACCAACTTTGGGGTTCCCCCAGTCGTGATCTTGCCACTGCTTGGGACAGAACACAAACAAGCCCACCACCCCACGTTCGGAGACGTCAGTCGCATAATGAAGGGCCAGGTTGTCCTGACAGCGTAGATCAGAGCGGAACCACACTAATGTTCGCATTGTAGGCCTCACCAAACTCAGGGAAGAGAAGCGGAAGAATCGGGAGAAGAAGGGTCAAAGACAAAGCGGGAAAGAGGTTCGGGAGCTTCCTGCACAGACAAATGGCCAGCACCCTGGAGTTCCAGAACGTTGGCATCAGGCCAGAGCGTTTTCCACATCGGTATCGACTGCTTGACCGCTCCAAAGGTGTGCTCTCCGTACGCCAGATCCACAGGAGTCTGCACGTGCTGGAAGGAACGGTAGTCGCCCATGTCTCGGAACAATCGAAGATAATGAAAAGGCACCGACACTGGAGCCTGAGAAAATGACTTTGTCATGTCTGTGTTGTGATTTTGCATGCGCTGAAGAGAGCGATTGGTCAACCAACGCCCAACAGGATTGGCAAAGGTCGAGTAGTAAAACAGCGGACCTGCAAACGGAGCAAGAAAGATCTGGAAATACCAGGGCATAAAGCCAAAGGTATCGATCAACACAATCCGCTCCACAGGCAGCGTAGGTTGATCTTTGAGAAGCCACATCCCCAGAAGACCTCCGCTGCAGTTACCGATGATGGTAAAGGAGGTAAGTTGGAGGGATGCGACCTGCTCCCCAAAAGCGTCCATAATGCCGGAAGCATGCCATTGTGCTGGGCGCTTGGACTCTCCGTAGCCAGGTAGGTCAAGAGCAATCAGCGTAACATCGTCCGGAAGGAAAGGCAGGAGCGAGTCAAAGCTATGTCGGTTGCCGTTCCAACCATGCAACCCTACAAAGATCCGTGGCCCCGAACCATACGAACGATAGGACCAATCTGTCATGGGTTGAGAAAGACCCATTCGCTCATACCCATCAGCTGCGTCCGTTGGGTCTTGCCTTTGTGAGAGATCTTGAGCTTCACTTGGTTCTCGTAGCGATACATAAACGGCTTGGTGATCAGTCGCTGGACAAGGTTCCGCAGCCATCCAGGAATGTGAGAAAGGACATCCAGTCGGTGCAGCCGACGCTTGGCCTTAATGATCACATCTACCGAAGCACCGTTCGGAACTTTGGCTCGATAACGAATGTACTGAGGCACGCGATAGCCAGACTTCTTGTCATGCTTTTTCTGGCGCACAGCGTATTGAATGTGCTCCGGTCGTGCCAGCACAACCCACTTGTCTTTGTAGGCGATGCTCAGGCTGGGAATGCTTCGAGGCCGCCACTCACGCAGAGGCAAAAGCTCCGTCGCAAGGACCGTATAGTCTTTGTTGAAGGCCCGGAGATTAAACCAACGACGCGCCATTTTGTGAGGAACGTTTTGCCAGGAACGCTCGGCATGACCGATGCCATCGAATCGAACACTCTGCCCCTTGATGTTGAGCGTTCCGCTGACTTCAAGGCGAGGTCCAAACGAGACACCAATAAATCGTCGTCGGCCCAAACGCACGGGACCTCCGTACAAACGGACCCCCTTCAACAAGGTTCCAAATTGAAGGTCCAAGCCAAATTTGTCCCACTGGATCCGCATCCGGCCCTTTTG
This sequence comes from Deltaproteobacteria bacterium, assembly GCA_006226375.1. Lineage (GTDB taxonomy): Bacteria > Myxococcota_C > UBA6777 > UBA6777 > UBA6777 > M3003. The sequence goes on from SBHC01000079.1 coordinate 65,206, forward strand.
CACACCGCTCTTCAAGTAGTGCTTGGCGACCATAAGAAACAGCCGCTTTTTCTTGGCAATCAGATGACGAACTTTGAACTCTTGCATCTTGTGATAGACCCGACCTTGTGGGTCATACACAGAGAGTTGGACACCGACACGAGTCCCCACAAACGGGTGAACCCGAGCGATCAGAAACACACCGAACACCGACCACCCTTTCTTGTTCCAGGCCCACAAGCTGAACGTCTCGGTGTAGCGGCTGGATGTAACCTTCTTCAAGGCCAGATCCTTCGGGGTAATCGGAGCGCTGCCCAAGCTTCGTTTTGCAAATCGAACTTTGCGAGCAGCCTCAGCGCTACGAACTGGACCCCAGGACCCCAAGAAAAAGCCCGTCAGAGCGAGAAACAAGATAGAGTTTCGTATCATGGTGAAGCCTCACTTGCTGAGTGCCCACCTACCCAAACGATAGCTTGTGAAAGCTATCCCGTTTGCAAAGCAGGTAGAGGCAATGTGATGTTCACACCCTGCTTTTGCAGGTCGCGAACAATGCAGTATGCGGTAGTTTCGGCCGACAACATCACGCCAGGGACTCCGGCGCCGGGATGTGTACCCGCTCCCACCATATACAAGTTAGCGATATCAGCGCTGCGGTTGTGGGGTCGCAAATACGCAGTTTGTGAGAGCTTGGGCTCAATCGCAAACGCGTTGCCATACATCGCATTGAGTTGGGTTTCAAAGTCATCGGGGGTGAAGGCGTGGAGAACCTCGGTGTTTTCCTTCAAACCTTCCAGACCCCACTCTTCCAAGAAGGTCATCACTTTGTCGGTGAAGCCTTCCTTAATCTCCGACCAGTTCAAGCCCGAACGATTGTTCGCGACGGGAATCAGCACATACATACTCTCGCAGCCTTCAGGCGCCATCTCTGGGTCGGACTTGGTCGGTGCATGCAGATACATGCTGAAGTCATCCGGCAAGATCTTGTGCTTGAAGATATCCTTGATGAGCTCGCGGTATCGCTCCGAAAGAATCAACGTGTGGTGTTCTAGAGACGGATACTGTTTCTTCACCCCGATGTAGAGCAAGAAGCAGCTCATCGTATACGACATCTTCTCGACCTTCCGGTCGGTCCATTTGCGCCGATGTTCAGGCTTGATCAGGTGCTTGTAGGTGTGTCCGACGTCGCCGTTGCTGACCACGAGATCCGCTTCAAACTCTTCGTCGTTCGCGCGGACTCCGACAGCCTTGCCGTCCTTTACCATGATCTCTTGAACTTCGCTCGACGTCCGAATTTCACCGCCTAGCTCTTTGAAGAGGCTCGCGAAGCTTTCCACCACGCTGTACATTCCACCCTTGGTGAACCACACACCGCCCATCTTTTCCAGATAGGGAATCATCAGATAAATAGAGGGGGCATGGAACGGGCTTCCACCGATAAACAGAGGGTGAAAGCTCATCATAAATTGATGCCGAAAGTCTTCAAAATAGCTCTTCACATAGCTATGAACTGGCTTGTATGCTTTCAGCTTGATGGCCTTGGGCGCAAACGCAAACATCGAGCCGATGGTGTCGAAAGGTTTGGCACCCAAACGATCGGTAATCACAGCCTCGTAAATGGGCTTTAGCTTCTCCATGAAGCCATCGTAACGCTCGGCGTCGCGAACGTTAAACTTCGCCATCTGTGACTTCATCTTTTCAGAGTCACCAGTGTAGTCGATGTGTGTTCCGTCATGAAAGTAGATCCGGTAGAACGGGTCGAGAGGCATCAACTCCAGGTAGTCCGACATTTTGCGGCCTGCCGACTCAAACACCGACTCAATGATGTCGGGAGCCGTGATGAGGCTGGGACCCATATCGAAGACGTAGCCTTTGTCCTTGAGTTGGTACGCGCGACCGCCGACCATCTCACGCTTCTCGAAGATTGTAACGTTCATGCCCTGAGCTTGCAGCCGAATGGCCAGGGACAAGCCACCAAAGCCACTGCCTACAATGGCAACTCGTTGGTTGTTTTGTGACATGTTATTCTCCATCAACCCGTTGGTTTGTGCAGCAAAAGAGATGCTTTTTGTTCGTTGGTTTCAGAATCAAGTTCGTTCGAAGACAAGGGGGTTTCGGTAGGTCGGACCAACGTCCGCTCTTTCCACGAAAGACGTCGTGTCAGGGTCCGCCAAAAAGACTCCACGCCGACAGCCATCAGCAGAACAGAGCCGATGGGGTGGAGTAGGACACTCGATGTCGGGTGTCCAGCGACATAAGCGAGCAACACACGGACACCCAGTAACATCGGAAGAGTCAGCCACCACAACCCTCCCAAAACGAAGGGCATAACCCAGGGAGCGACAGCAAGCGCAGCAAACAACGTTCCGACAAAAACGAAGGGCAGCAAGCGGTATTGGACCAAACCAAACAAGTTCTTGCTGAAGCCTTCGCGAATGCCTCGGAAGCTATCGTACATACGAACCGAGATCTCGGAGAAGGCCATGACAGTCACGACACGGATGCCCTTCCGCTTGGCTTTTTTGCACAGCACCATGTCTTCCACGATAGAAGCTTTGACGGAAGCATGCCCGCCGATGGTTCGGTACGCAGCGCGCGAGAAGGCGAGCCACTGACCGTTGGCCACAGTTAACGATTCGCGGAGGGACGACGAAGCGATGCGCAGAGGAACGCTCCCCAAGGTTGACAGGTGCATAATCAAAGGAACAATGGCCTGTTCCGACCAAGTCACAAGCTGCTGATGGGGAATGGCGGTTAAGACTCCTGCGCCGTTGTGTTGCAGGGAAGAGACTGTTTGCGTCAGCGCCATCGGTCCCACAGAAACATCAGCGTCGCAAAACACAAGAATGTCGCCTTGGGCAGCTTCGGCAAGCTGTGCACAAGCCCAGTTTTTTCCGTTCCATCCAGAGGGGAGAGGCGCACCACGTAGGCTCCGCAAGAGACCACCGGACTGCTCCTCGTAGGTAGCGATGACATCGGCTGTTCCGTCGTCAGAGCAGTCATCCAGGACCAGGAGTTCCCAGTCAGGATAGTGGGATTGAAGTAGCTTCGGCAGCGTTCGCGACAAGTTATGGGCTTCGTTTCGAGCTGGAATCAGCACGCTAATCTTGGGCGTCGCGAGAGGTTTGGGCGCGAGCTCCAGTTGCGGTGCAGTTTGTTGGTTGTAACGGATCATCCAGGCCACCCCAGCAAGCAGGATGAACACAAAGACCGCTACGCCAGCGCTGATCATGACGGGATTCCAACTTGCTCAAAGACCGACAGCGTCTGACGCTCCGGACGGTGGCTCAACCCAAACGACTTCTGCTCTTGGCGAAGGTGGCTCAAAGCTCCCCAGGCTAGATATAGCTTCTGCAACAAGCTTGTGCGGGCTCGGAAGCGGAAGTTATCGTAGCCATTTTGTCGAAGAGAATGGTGAATGCCCCGGTAGACATACGCGGCGACAACAACGGGCTTTTGGAAGAACGAAGGAAGACCGGGAATCGCGACAAACGCTTCGTTGTATCGCTGCTCCGCGTCACAGAGAAGCTCCTCGATGAGAGCCTTGTAGTTCTCGGGAATCGGAGCGCCTTGTTGGATGTCACGAAGAAGGGCTTCGTTGACACCGTGAGCTTCCATCCGATCCTGCGGAAGGTAGATTCGGTCCCGCTCCAGATCTTCGCCGACATCACGGAGAATGTTTGTGAGCTGCATGGCTTCACCCAAAGCCGCCGCTCGGGCCAGCATCCAACGATCATGGGTGCCGAACAATTCGGTTAACCACAGTCCAATGGTAGACGCGACCCGGTAGGCATACAGGCAGAGGGTTCGCATATCCGGATAGCGCAACGTCTCCAGGTCCATTCGGACCCCTTCAATCAACTCGTTGGCGTGGGAGAAGGAAGCGCCAGAATGCGCCATATCGCCCATCACTTTGTCCAACAAAAAGATCCCAGTACGGCCACCTTTGTAAGCATGGCTAGACATCGACTGCCACAGCGCAAGCAACCTTCGACGTTGGTCCACGGATAGCTCACAGTGACTGTCTACCAAGTCATCGGTAAATCGACTGTAAGCATAGACGGAAGCAATTTGCATCCGTTGTTCACGAGGGAACAGCATTGCTGCGAATGAAAAGCTTCGGCTGTGATGGGCGAAGTAGCGCTTCCACTGATCCGGCTCCAACACACCTTCTTTTCGCAGCAGTTGAAACAACAAGGCTTCGTCAGACGGTGAGGACAGAACGTTCGATCGAGGAGGTAATGTTTTACGAACCATAGCTTCAGTAATTCCCTGTTGTCGCGACCCTGCTAGGGTTGAAGTTGGGTGGAAATGTCTGCTCTGCTCAAACACTTCCTGGGGACAAACGTATCCAAACCTTCGGTTAGGGCAACTGCTTGTCCACCACTCCTGGAGTAGGACTGGGATTGGGACCAGAGGAGGAAGAAAACCAAAGATGAAGCCGTAAGGAGGGCGGCATCAACCCGATCAAGCAGACCGAAACGCACAACACACTCACCAACACACCCCACCACAAGCCTGCTGCAACCAGCATGCCGAAGGGAACAAACCAATTGATGGCATAAAAGCCACCCAACCAAGGAAGCGAAAGCTCCGCCACCCATCGTTCAGAGCGAAGCGCGCTCATCGCAGCCATCAGGACCAGACCTGTCACGTACCAGCCAAACCAGTTCTGAAGCGGCATACCGTAGAAAGCACCCTTCACTTTCCAAGACCAGTAGGGAACAAGATAGCTCATGGCAGGGTCAAGGCTCACATCCCAAAGGGTAAGCAGCAAAGCACCCATCAAGACAACCTTAACTCGACTCCTTGGAAAAGCACCATAGGCGATCGCAAACGACGGCACAGCCATCATAAACCAGCTCAAGGGAATCACCGTAGGAACATGGCCCAGCAAGCGATAACCCATCAACGTATCGGAGTAGGTGTAAGCGCCAAAAGGAAAACCATAGACGGTTCCTGCCCATTCGCTTGCGAAGCTCAAAACCACAACAGCAAGAGCAGCAGGAATCCAGCGTCCTTTAACATGTCCTGTGAGATACGCCAACAGCGCCAAAGCCATCAGCCAGGTTTGGCCTTCACCAAAAAGACGAAACGAAATGCGGTAAAACTCATTAAGGTACTTGCTGATCGCAGGGGGAAAAGCATTCAACCATTGCGGATGCAGTCCAAAGGTGGCGTACCCTATAACGGAGAAAAGAGCGACTCCTCCAAGACTCCAGAGCATGATGCGAAACACCCGCTCCAGTTGGGGGTTCAAGCGTTGTTCAGAATTTCCGACCGTCATGATGCAAGGTACCTTTCTAGGTTTACCAGCTGAATCTATCCATTCGTCAAAGTCACAACGAGAAAACACCACCCCTCTCCTGTTCCATTCCCTCGATATCTAATTTTCGTCTAATTTTTTTGAATCCACAACAAACCGAAACTCTATACAAGCGAGATTTCAGATTAAATTTGTATACCACATAAGAGAAAATAAATAAGAGGTCGACACAAACCCTTTTCACAGAAACATATTCTAGCCGAATGGATGAGAAACAACACCAAAGAAATAGAGAAGTTCAGATGGAGGAATGTACCAAAGAGGACTCAAGTGGGGGAGAAAAAGCGTGTCAAAAACCTAGAATTCAGGAGGGGCGCTCGGGTACGCCGGAGAGGAGACCTTCCAAGGGAACACTTTCGACTTTTACAGACTGTACTCCCTCTGCATCTAAGATCGCGTTGGCCGCGAGCAAACCCGACAAGCAGGCCGCTTCCATCAGCATCGCCGGATAAGGAAGCTTGACCCAGTCTCCAGCCAGGAACAAGCCAGGCACATCCGTCTGCACCTCTGGCCGATCCTTGAACAGGTTTCGGTGGAAGGCTGTAAAGTTCTGTTTCAGCTGAATATACTCATGGTATATCGTATAGCCTTTCAATTCGGGGAAATACTCTTCCAACTCCTCCAAGAAATACTGCCGGACTTCCTTCTCTGAAGGGATCTCATCGGGAACAGCATAACAATGCAGTTCGAGAACAGCCCCACCACCATTCTGTTCGACCCACTTGGCAGAGTCCTTCTCTGCGTGATGACAGAGGGTGACAGCGTCCAGAACCTGACGTCGCTCCGTAATCACAAACACGGGATGTTGAAAGTTGAGGTCCTTGTCGATCCAGATCCGAAACACAGAGTAGCGTTGCGATGGCTTGAGAGTCTCAACATTCTCCACAAAACCAGGAGCGACATCGCGCAGACTGTCTGAGCCACTAACAATCGCCCTTGTACCCACAACGTCCGTTGCGAGGACCGCATAATCGTAGGTTTCGCCGTTGATATGGAAGCCTTCGTCATCGGTCTCCATAGAGGTCACAGGCTGCCCCAACTGGGTCTCCACGTTGTTTTCGGCAAAGAACCGTCGGAAATGAGCCAATAGGGCTTCATCGTAGTCGTCGTCAAGGTAGTCGTAGATCAAGCCATGGTCATGGCTCAGATAGTAGAAGTGGAAGCTCTTGATCAGCTCGCCCATGGAGATTCGGTCTGCGTCCGCAAAGAAGGCTCGCGCAAACGTATTGAAGATCAGCATCAAATTGCGCGGCAGGTTCGCCTCTTTCGCAAACTGAGCAAACGAGACGTCGTCCCATCGTTCAAAGGTTTTGTCGCGATCGTAACGAAGGAACGCTTCCATCTTTTGCGCAGAAGAGCTGAAAGCAACTTGGGAAAAGCTATACACACCATGATGCGACAACGACACCAGATTGATCCCAGGTGTAGTGGCAACATCCTTAAACTTAAACGTTTCGCCCTCTTCGGTGATGATCTTGTAATCGCCAACGTCCTTGAAGTGTTGGGTGACTCCAACCATCTCCAAGAGATTGTTGAGGTTGTAGTAGTGTCGAAAGAAGGCATGGAAGCCATGCTCGACCTTGGCCTCAAACCCATCGTCGAGGGTCACGGTCCAGGCTCCAGCCTTTCCACCCATGTACTCTTCTTTCTCCAGCAGAGTCACAGAGAAGCCGCGCTGTCCCAGGTAGGTAGCAGCCGTCATACCGGCGAGACCTCCGCCCACAACAGCCACCGTCTTGGGCGTAGCCAATGTTTTGGGAAGAGCAGGATTGGGCTCGCTTTGCACCTGACGATAACCGCCCAAGCGACGTTGAATGAAGCGCTCCAGCCAAGAGCCATGAACCTTGTCATTGGCCTTGAAGCGTTCAAACAGAATCAGCACATAAGCCATCAGGGAGAGACCGTATCCAAAGTCTTCCACTGGGATGGTAAAAATGCGGAAACCCACTTGATAGGACTCACCGTACAGGACCACAGGACGCCAAGTCAGATAGTAATTGAAGATCAAGGTGAACGCTGCAATGAGCAGAAGGTACAAGTAGAACACGCCACGTTCGTACAGCCGTGTTCGGAACAGAACATCCGCCAGCCGCGTCCCGCCCAGAGCGAGAAGCATCAAGCCGGTGTAACCTTTGCCTTGGAGAAGGAACCAGGCACCTGCAGGAATGGCAAGCACCAAGATCCACGACAAACCTCCCAAGGCTGATGCGTACCGAGGCTCTCTCTCCTCAGGCTTGAAGAACATCTCCCAACTGAAGAGGCAGGCAAAAGGAACCGTAAAGAAGAAGAGCATCTCTTCCAAAGGCAAACCGGCCAGGGTCCATCCCAGGATGTACTTGCTGTTGAACGTCCAGTGCGCCCCCGTGACGAGAGCATCCCAAACGATGTAAGGTACAGCTATCACAATGATCGCTCGCCACGCCCTCCCCCACTGATGCAAGAAGAAGGTGGTCCGCCAAAAACTTAGCGTCAGGGGAAACACAATCACCAAGAGATTGAACAGTAGATACTCGTACTTCATTGGAACCTCGTGAAAGGAATCAAATCCATGTTGGTTACACGACACTTGCTCTGGTCTGGAATGGTCTTGTTGTTCTTGCTGGGAGGCTGCAAAAAGAAAGGCCCCCAAACGCACCCTGCAACGCCCCTGATGAAACAGCTCAAGTCCGAAGAAGCCGACAAGCGGAAAGCAGCCGCCGAAGCCCTCGGTCGCTTGGGACCCAAAGCCAGACCTGCCATCCCTGCGCTGGCCAACGTCCTTAAGAATGACGAAGACAACCAGGTACGTTACGCCGCCGCAGCCGCCCTGGGCCGCACCAAACTAGCGAACCCACAGGTCGCGATGCGGGCGCTGACTCTGGCGTTGAAGAGCAGCGACGCTGACATGCGGCTCGCCGCAGTCAAGGCGATTGGCAACATGGGTCTGGCAGGATTACCGGCGGTGAGTATCTTGCGTGTCATGGAGAGAGACCAGGATGAAGATCCACGCGTAAAGGCAGCGATCAAAGTCACATTGCGCAGCATGTACTAGCTCCAACGTGACCTCATCTTTGGGAGAGAAAAAGGAGAAGTCGCGAGACACCCTGTCTGACCCAGCCTTCACACACCACCAAGAGCACTCCACCAACCTGCCGCAGAACACCAACCAAACCCACGGTTTCATTCGGTTCCAAAGCCAACAGGCCCACACCAGCGCAGACCTGCTCAACAGAGCCAACAAGGCAACAATCAGCTAAGAAACGCCACGCTCGCCCATCTCATTCCAGGAAGACAAGTCCTGGATCAATTTCATGGGAAAGGATTTGTTGTTTAGGCTCCTTCAGCGCCTTCTTCCAGAGGGAGAACCTTCGGGAACATGTAGATCACGAGCGCGCTGGACACATACATCCAGAGACCGAAGATCCCTGCTGTAAAGAACATCGCGCTGTGGAAGTCACCCATGCGATCTTGCAACAGAATCGCCATGGCCATCGCCAGCGAGGTGTTCTGCATTCCTGTTTCCACGGCAATGGCGCGAACCTGAGAGTTCTTGACTCGAAGCAGTTTGGCGATGCCGCCTCCGAGCGTCATACCAAGGAAGGTGAGGAAGAAGATCGAGGTGTAGAACTTCAGCCCGTAGCGACTGGTGTCAGCGAACTTGTCGAGGTTTCCAGCGACCCCCACCACGATCAAGAAGAACAGCGCAAACACACCCAACCACGTAAAGAACTTCTCGGAGCGTTTGGCAAAACCAGGGGCTCGGCTACGAATCACCATCCCTACAATGAGCGGGATAATCACCAGCACCATGATGGTTTTGATGACATCCACAACAGGCACCTCCAACTGAGGAATCCCTGATACATACAAGGTGAGAAGCAGCGGGGTAAAGATAATGGAGAGGAAGGTCGAAAGGGCCGTCAACGACACCGACAGCGCCACATCTCCTTTGCCCAGATAGGTGACAAGGTTGGACGTCACACCGCCTGGACTCGCCGTCACCAAGATCATTCCAGCGAACATATAAGGCTGGCTTCCCGACAAACCAAACGCTTTGCCCAGCAAGAAAGCAACGAACGGCAACAACCCAAACTGGCACAACGGACCAACCAACATCCCGCGGGGTTCTTTGAACACCAAGCCGAAGTCACGCAAGGTCAGCGTCAGGCCCATTCCCACCATCACGGTGAACAACAAAAGAACAATCGCAAGAAAAAACAAGCGGTCCAAGGTGTTTCGCTTGGGCTTCGCCACAAAACGAGCAAAGGCAAAGTTCTGCCCCGCCACAAGGGCCGTTTTGACTTGGATCTTGAACTTCATCTTGTTCTTGATCATGGCCTCAAGCCCAGCGTAAGGGGACTTCGCCTTTTTCTTAAGCAGGGCTGGATCTTTGGGCAGCGCTAAAATGTATACGTCCGCACCTGACAGTTCACGCACCAGGTACACTTCCGCACCGTTTGCCTTGTCGCCCTTCTTCTTAAACCGACGGAGGTTGCCCATAAACTCCGCCTCTTTGGCTCCACTCCAATCGATTTTAAGCGAGGCCGCGCGAAGCTCTTGGAACAATGTCTTTTGTTGGCTTCCTGGCATCGCCGCCGTCATAATTTGACGGTAGATGGCTTCCCCCGTCTTCTTTCCAACCACCGCTTTGCGAGCCGCCGGTTTCTTCCGAGCCGCCGGTTGTTTTGCCTCTTCCTTCTTGCTTTTTGCTCCGTCCTCTTTCTTGGACTTCCGCTTTTCGGGTGGAGGTGGTTTGAGATCAGCTTGGCTCGGCGTACTCCACAACAAGCTCATCGCACCCACACAACATGCTACGACTATCCACCATCGTGCTCGCATCGACATTCTCCCTTCATAGAAGCGGCCAGACCCTCCTCACCAAACCTACAGCAAGGCGCCGCCACAACGTTGTTCCTCAATTCATGATTGATGGGACAATGTAGCACATGTCGAACCACAAGGAAATGAACCCCTCTCCAACATTACAGGTCCGTGACTACCGCGAAAGAATGGGACAAATCGCTCAATGGAGTTACGACGTACAAACCCAAGAGATGGGAGCTATTTTCCGCCCACTCCATACTTGAACTTGTCTCCACACCATTTGTATTTTTCGACATGTGGGACCTTTCGACAGATCTTCTTCCCCAACTTTTTCGTGCACTTCTTTTTGATGGTAATTCTCTTCCTCATTTCACACTTGTAGGATTTGCTTTTGACGCACTTCCTCAACTTAAAGTATTGAATCATGAACTTAACATGACGCTTCGCTTTGAGGAACCGCTTCTTGTTCTTGTATCGTTTCCTCAGCTTGGGAAGGACTTTGCGCATGTCCTTCAAGAACTTGCGGTCACAAAAGCAGGGATTGATGTAGGCGTAATCTTTGGTGGTGAGTTTCTTGTTCTTTTTCCCACACATGTCGTGTTCGTAGCAGATTTGATCCGCCTCATCGATGGGTTTCCCTTTGCCTCCCTTTCCACACCAGTTTCCATATCCCGCAAACCCTCTCGAACCAGACCACTTTGACTCCGCTTGTTCCACAAAAAGAAAGGCAAGGCAAAAGAGACAGATTGAAACAAAGTATTTCATACGAAAGACTCCTTGTGATGGGGGATGTAGGATTGAATGCAACAAACGTCTTTCAACGACACGAACGACAAACCTCATCAAACCCCTATGTTGCTAGCCATCGAGTTTTGCACATCCCCCTGCCTCGCAAAGGGAGTCAGCGACTTCAAATGCGATTAACCTGCCCAACATGGTCCACATAGGCAAGGAATTACCGCTTCCTCTTTGCAGGAGGCTGCAGCCGCAGCACCACAATGTCGCCGCCAGACGTTGATGCAGGATACCTCGCCTGCAACGCAAAGCTCTTTTGAAACGCCGGCTCTGCGTACACCGCAAAATTACGGAACGCCTCCATGTGATCCACAACCAGGTGAATGTTCATCTTTCGGAGATAAGCCAGAAGCTTCTTCTTCTGCATCGCCCGAAGAACTTGCCCATTGACCACACCGTCGAGGTTGACAACCGTTCGGTCCATCACATACCCATAGATACCGGTGTTGAAGGCACCAAAACGAACTCCCTTTGGCGCTTTCTTCAGATCCAAACCGATGTCATGGTACTTCTTCTGCCAGGGATAAAACCCGGTTTGGAACAGGTTGGCCCCACCCCACACAAACAAGCCCAAAGCCACGACTGCAACGCCTGCATACAAGCTCTGGGAAGCGGAGGACGAGCCCCATCGACGGGCAACCCATCGCTCCAACTGAAACACCAAAGCGCCTGACAAAACCACCACCAGAAACGACGGCCCCAAGAAGTACCACTTCTGCATAAACCAGAAGTACCCGGCGTAAAAACAAAGATGCATACCGAGCGCCCCAGCCAACGCCAAGAGCAAAGCACGCTGAGGCAGCGAACGAGCCGTCTCTCCTCCTTCAGAAGAACGACCCACCATTCGCAGCACCCCCCACACCAGACCGAGCAACACCATGAGAGTTAACCACGTTGTCGGTAGACATAATATATCTGAAAGCTTCTCGACCCAGTTGGGGAACGTTGCGGTCCATTTGCGTTGAATTACACCAGACCAGCCGTACGTTTGCATGTAAAGCTTGTGCTTGAGTGAGGTGAGAGCACGCGCGCTGTCTTGCACGATGGAGCCAAACTTCCAGAGGTTCCAGGCGAACCAAGGAAAAATCACAGTCGCTCCACCCGCCACAAAAGTGACAAAGTGAAGCCACCACTTTTGGGTGTGAGGCAAACGCCATAAACTATAAAGGATAGCGAGCCCAACACAGAACGCGAAGAACATGCTGTCCGTTCGACACAAACAGGTCAGGCCCAACAAGATACCCAGCAGGTAGGTTTCTCGCTGCAAAGGTTGACGCTCGCACCATGTCTCCGTCCAACGCAGATAAAACAACAGCGACACCGCAAACATGAACGTCGCAAGTCCCACCTCCACGCCAATGTGGACAGTCCCCATGATGTAAGGATTCAACAGCCAAAAACCTGCCATCACCAGCGCAGTTTTGGTGTTGAACAAGCGACGCCCCACAGCGAACAGCAAAAGCCCGGTCGCCACACCCGCGACCGACAACAACGTGAGACTGGCCTGTGCGTAGAAGCCTGGACTTTTCCCAGGAAACACTTTGAACAGCCCCGTCACCAGAACCATGTAGATGGGGTGATAGCCGTTGGTGGGAGTGATGCCATCAAAGGTGGAGCCCTGCCCTCTCGCGATGTTCCGAGCGATTTGCAGGTAGTAGAACATGTCGTCCCCGGCGAACATCGCGACAAGCTGGTCCAAAGGACGCCAGGCAAAGCTCAAGTACAGCGACAACGAAGCCAGCGCCATCACCGCAAGGCCCACACGATAAGAGAGGGGGAAGGAAGAAGAATCCTGGTTTGGCATCAAACAGCCCTATTCATCCGTAAAGAAAGTAAAGAGGGATTCAGGGGAAGAACGAATGGGCTGAGATTAACAAAAGGTCCAGGTCCGGTCAATTTGATGGGCGATGTTGCCCTCCTGGCGGGCGGATGTCTTCCCAAAGCTGTTCGTAACTTCGGGTTTGTATGCTCTGACGAACATACTCACGGGCCTCCGGCGGAAAGATCTCCAGCCAGGAAAACGCCAACACCCGAGGACCTGGAGCAAACCAGTGCTGCTGCAACTGTCGGAACAAATTGCTGGCAGTCCCCACAATCTTCCGCTTCTGATCGAAAAACACCACAAACACGCCGGCAACATCGGGTACGCTCATCAAGTCAACGCTGGTGTTCCAGCGCAAACCAAATCGACAGTACTCCCACTCCATTGGTTTTTCGGGCTGTTGTTTGGTTTCCTCGTAGCGTTCACGCAGCTTGCGCGCCTGCTCGTCGTTCATGATCGAGCTTTGCGTTTTGGGCCCGCGCCTGGGCCAGTTGGAACGATCTGTCATGTTTCCATTGCCTCCTCGTACGACTGGAGCCAACTCCAGCAACGAACATAAAATGAGAAGACAATCTACACTGAACATGCGTCAAGCAACGACACACATCAGGGGAAACAATAATTGACGGAGGTGTTGCACTGAAGGCCTGTGGGGCAGGATGTGCAGGGGAAGAGGCAGGCGCTCTGTGTCGCGTTGATCTGGACGCAGGTAGAGCCTGAGGGAGAAGAAGGACAAGCCACCGATGACGTGCAATCCACGGTGCAGAATCCATTGGTTGCGTTCTGGAGGCCCAAACATGTAAGGCCACGTTGGCATCGTTCGGCGGGAACGCTTGGGTTGCACTTTTTGCCAAAAGTGAGGGGACCTGGAATGGGATCCGGGTAACAAGCCTTGGTTCCAAGGTTGCTGTCCTGAATGCAGGAGTGGTAAGCGTAGCTGCAGTTGGCGTTGGAGGTACAGCCCGTTTGCAGGCAGGCTCCTCCTCCTCCGCTTAAGGAGATACAGGTGAAGCCAGAGCCACAGCTTGTTGGACTCCCTGCCGTGCAGTTTTTCAGGCAGATGGAAGGAAAGCCTGTTCCAAAGGTGACGCAAGTTAAGTTCGACCCACAAAGAACAGGTGTGGAAGCGGAGGGGTTGCACTCTTGACCTTCGGTTGCCGTTTGCGAAGGCTTGCAAACACCGCCAGCGCAGACATTCCCTGACACACACACCACACTTTTGGTCACATCACATGACGTACCGGATGCAGCTTCTTTGATACACACCGAGATCGTGTTGCCTTGTTGGTCTTGGGCAAAGGCGAGGCACTTGGTTCGGCCGTCGCCGTTGGAAGAGCAAACCCCGGCAGAGCTGGAGCAGTCCTGGAAACAAGTACCGGAAGCCTGACCTTGAAAGCCAATGCAAACGAGGCCAGTTCCACAATCGGTGTTGCTTTGACAGGACTTGTGAAGATTGCCGGCGCTCTGGCAGTTTTCGTCGGTCTGACCGTTGCAGTTGTTGTCCTTGCCGTCGTTGCAAAGCTCGCTACTGGTCGGCTGAATTTCGCCAACGCAGCTTCCCCAGGTTCCATTCTGGCACGTTTGCAGACCGCTCTTGCAGACGCCAACGCCGGAAGTTCCAGAAGGTCCGTTGTAACACTGTTGGGTCTGCCCGTTCTGACAACCACAGCCATCATCGACCTGCCCGTTGCAGTCGTCGTCGATGTTGTTGTTGCACGTTTCGGACGATTTGGGCGTCACTTCACCTGTGCAGTTCCCCCACTGACCGTTTTGACAGGTCCGAATCCCAGCCCGACAAGGCGTGTTGCATCGGTACGATCCATCCGGTTGTTTGGAACATCCAGCAGAGCCAGAGAAGCAGACTTCCTGATCGCCGCTTCGACAAGCCCCGCAGTTTTCGTCGGTTTGCCCGTTGCAGTTGTTGTCGAGCTTGTCGTCGCACTTTTCAGAGCCGGGAGTCACCGCTCCAACGCACTGCCCCGACCACTGACCGCCCTGGCATTGCTCTACGCCAGCTTTGCAAATGCCGACGCCTTGTGTCCCAGCTGGTCCATTGTAGCAAGTTCGCGTCTTGCCGTCCTGGCAGGCGGACTGGCACTGAGGGTTGTCATCCACTTGACCGTTGCAGTCGTTGTCTTTGTTGTCACACTGCTCCGCGGAGGGTTTGACTTCGTTGATGCACAGGCTCCACTGGCCGTTTTGGCAGGTTTGGTTGCCGTCTTTGCACTCACCGATGCTCTTGGTGTTGGGAGGTCCTGTGTAGCAAGAGCGGGTGTCACCGGCAGAGCAAGGTCCACAACCTTCATCCACCTGACCGTTGCAGTTGTTGTCTTGTTTGTCGTCGCAGACTTCTTTGGAGGTTGGAGTGGTTTGTCCGTCGCATTGCCCCGACCAGGCACCGCTTACGCAAGACTCTGTTCCCTTCCGACATACACCGATATCCTGGGTTCCTGTGGGTCCAGTGTAGCAGGGTCGAGTTTGTCCATCCTGGCAATCAGCCTGACACTTGGAGTCATCATCGACTTGCCCGTTGCAGTCGTCATCGAGCTGGTTGCAGACTTCCTGAACAGGAAGAATTTGACCCACGCAAGCGGACCACCGCCGGCTCTGACAGGTCTGTGTTCCCCCGCGGCAGATCCCCACGTTCATGGTTCCGCCGGGTCCTTCAAAGCACTGACGCTGGGCACCTTCTTCGCATTCAACCTTGACGCAGCTTGCAGCGAGACAAGTTTCATCAGCCCCACAATCGGACGCTGCGCTGCAAGGCTTGTCGAGTAGATTGGTTGTACACACACCCGCTTTGCAGATCTTATCATCGGGGCAATCGGAGTCAAACCGACAATCCCCTTGGCTACAAGCCAATCCAAGAAGGACCAACGTCAGGACCGTTGAACCAAGCCAGGCCAATCTCCAAAAAAGAGGAGTGCCTCTTCGCGTTTTGTGGTTCACCCCAAGAGAAAAACACAACATTTGATAGTTCCACCATTCTTGCAACACAGACCAAAGAGTCACTGACGTCACTCCAACCCCAAGATAACGTGGGGCATCTTTGGGAGCAAGCCGTCCTCTTGTTCACAAGGTACAACGACCCAATATGTTATCGACACAACCGAGGAAAAAGTTGCGTTGACGCCTCACACACGCTCGGAGGTGTGACGACAACGCGGGTAACCCTGAAGTTCAGCGAACGAAAGGATCTTTTGGCAGTTCGTCACAAACAAAGCCAGCGGCTCGGAAGGTTGCTCCGCAAGCCATTGTTTGCCGGCTGCCTCAAACAGAGTCATGGACGACACCAACTTCAGCGCGTCGATGTTGGAGCCCATCAACGTGGGGAGCGGAACACCGTCCCTCAGTTGGCTCGCCACAACCTGGGTGATCTCCATAAGGTTGGGACCCAGTTCCTCATCTTGCAGGTAGGCGATCGCCTCGTCCCTACCTTCCAAGGCGCACCGCTGGGCCATCGGCGATCGGCCCAAGCCCTCAATTTGCGGGAAGATGTACCAGACCCAATGGCTGGTTTTCCGCCCACTCTCCATCTCAGCCAGGGCCTGAGCATAACCCCCATGACCTTTTTTCTGCGCCATACGAAAATGTTCAAATGACATCGCGACAATCCCTTTGCAAGTGAAGCCAAACCCACCAACCCGCTCATTGTAGCAGAAACAAGAGAGACTGCCTGTAACAAAAAGAACCCTCACAACCCAACGAGATCGTGTATGCTGGAAGGAGCGGAACATACAGGAGAATGGTAACCATGACCCAACCCACCAAGCCTCACCCTGGACACCCTTTTGTAGCCCGAATCATCGATGGTGCGATGTGGCCGTTGCGACGACTGCGCCGAAAGGTGGTCTCGCAAGCGGAAGGAGCCGTTCTGGAGGTGGGAGTGGGAACAGGACTCAACTTCCCTTGCTACGGAGAGATTGAGTCTCTGCACGGGGTCGAGCCTGATCCCTACATGTTGGAACGAGCCAACCGCAGGGGACAAGGTTTGCCTTATCCTGTCGATCTTATCGCCGTGGGGGGTGAGTCCATGCCGTATGACGACCAAACCTTTGACACCGTGGTCGCCACCTGGGTGCTGTGTACGATACCCGAGCCAGAAAAAGCGTTGGCAGAGATGTATCGAGTGCTCAAGCCAGGAGGCCGTTTGTTGTATGTGGAACATACACGTTCCAAGAATCGCCTTGCCTCCGCCGTCCAGAACGGGCTGAACCCGCTCTGGAAAGCGGTAGCTGGGGGATGCCATCTCAATCGAGACTCGGTCAGCATGATTCACCAGGCCGGCTTCTCGGACGTTACCGTCAAACCTTCGGGAGGAGAGAGCTGGACCATTTTCCCGATGTACCGGGGTATTGCAACCAAGTAAATCAACTCCCCAAATCTAGGGTCCAACAGGTTCAACAGGATGTATTGTGATGTATGGTATGCGATGGTTTCTTTTGTGCATTCTTCTGGTAAGCTCCCTCGCTTGGAGCGGTTGTTGCCCGGCGATCGACTGCGGCGCTCCTTTCTATTTGTACGTTACGAACGCCACCAACAAGGAAGCTGTGGATAGCGTCACTGTAAACGGGGCAACAAGCTCATCCATCAAATGCGACAAGCAAGGCAGTTCGACTTATTGCAGCGCAGTGGATGTATCAGGACAAGACCTCACAATTACCGTCTCGGCCCCTGGCTTTAAGGACCAAAAGATAGAGCTCAAATACCAAAAAGCCTCTGGGATCTGCGGAGGTTGCCCAGGCTACAAAGCTTATGCGACGGACGGAAAAGAGCGAACAGGCAACGCCATCTCCCTTCAACCTGAATAAGAAATCGTCGACAACGAGGCCCGCCCATGCTTGCGTTTTTTCTCAAAGTGTTGGGTGCAGCCTTGGGCTATGTGGGTTTTTCTACCATGTCTATCGAGCCTTTCAACTCATGGCTAGCGAAATCCCAAGCGACACAATAAGCAACCAGACCACCGATACACGTAGGATTCGCGATGTCCTCCTTTTTGTTTGAGCAGCCCTTACGACTTCTCTTTACCTGCCTCTTTCTCCTCGGTATCTCCGGGGTTATTTCTTGGGTCTCACAGCTCCAACTGTGGCGACGCATTACCCTGGCAGGCATCGTAGTCACCGCGCTCCTTTTCACGCTGAATGTAAAGGTGGAAACAGAACAAGAGGAAATGAGGGGCTTTGTGGGTATGCTCTTCCAGCAAGTCACACAGCAACGCTTGGGAGGACTGCTCGACCTGGTGGACCCTGGGTACAACTACGATGAAGTCACCTACGAGATGCTGGTCACCGCCATCACAACCCGATGGAAACGATACAGCTTCACGAGCTTTCAGTTGCGAAAGTGGTCGTACGAGAAGAGAGAGAAAGGGACCTACGACATTCAGTTTGCTTGCAAGGCCTGGATATCGTTCGGTGATGGAGGCTCATATCCCATAGAGAAGACGGAGTGGAGGTTGCGAATCCGCCGCACCGAAGGAAAGAAAGTGAAGTGGCAGATCGAGCAAATCGAACCCATTGAGTTGACTCTTCCGCTCATGGAATCGGGCGACTTGTCGCTCAAAAGGTTGCTACGAACGTATCGTTAACATTGACGTTTACGCCAAGCTTTCACCATCTGGGCTTTGAGTCGATGCCAGGCGTGGGGACATCCAGGCTCCACCCAGTCGAAGCCCACACGCTCCCAATCAGGATCGTGAGGGTCACAACCGAGAGAAGCAATCATTCCCTCTCCAGCCACCAAGCAGTGTGTCTTGTAAGAGAACAAGTAGCCCCCTTCTTGGTCACGGAACGCTTTCGCGGCCTCGTAGTTGGGGAACCAATGGTTGAGGAATCCACAGGGAGAACCAAAGAAGGTCTCCCAATCCGGTTCATCTGCTTTCTCCCCCTCCCCTTCCTTCGCATCCAAATGACGCTTCAAAGCAACCCACGAAGCAAAGCCTGCTTCTTTCGCAACCACTTGCAACAGATGCTTGTGCTGGATCTGGTCCAACCTATCGGATGTTAGGGAAGAAAGGTCTGAGAACTGTTTGAGAATCGCCAAGCGCTGGAATGCCGCCTGTTGTGTGCTCGGCTCCTCGCTGGAGAGGTCTCGTTGCAACAAGTTGGCCTGACGTTTGTAGGAGGAAAGGGACAGATGTGGTTGTTCTGAAGACATAGAACGACTCCTTCGCTGAATGATGTCGTTGTCCCAACCGCTCCGACTGCAAAAGAGTTGCATAGAAAGGGTACGTGAGAGGGTGAGCCTGGCTCTTTCGTGGGAGCAGGCGCCCCAATGCACCTGCGATACCACTACCCTACGATCTTCATGCCCTAAGGTTCAAGAAAAAGAACACACACGAACAAGTCTTGTTGGTGTGAACCAAGCTTACCCTCTTGCTTTTCGCGTTGTCGAGAGCGCGCTTCGCCTTCCTTGGCCGACCCATCCAATCCAACAAACACATCACTTTGTCAGGTCAGCTATACAGCCTGCGCTTCCGATTGCAACCAACGGATCGAAAGTTGACACATTTTCACCCAAAGTGGTGTCAGTAAGATCGTAAAGCTGATGGTAAGGACCGTCAGTTGGTAGGCGTAAGGGCTGATAATTTTGGCCTTGTAACCCACAGCCGCAAGCACAAAGCTGAACTCGCCAATTTGCGACAGAAGCGCTGCAGCCACAAGGCTGTCTTCCCAGCTTCGCCCCAACGCCCGCAGGATCAAGAGATTGATTAGGGTGTTCACGCCAAACGCCACAGCAACCAACAAACCAATGGTAGTCCACTCTTTGAAAAGAAAGGGCAAGTCAACCAACAAGCCAATGGAGACAAAGAACACTGCGACAAAGACAATGCGGAATGGAACCAAGGAGTGATGGAACCAGTTGGTGGCCTTAAGAGACGATATGATCATCCCAGCGACAAAGGCACCAAGGGCTGTCGAAAGACCAAAGACTCCGCTCACATAAGCCAGACCAAGCGAGAAGGATAGAGCAGCAATCACTTGCAGTTCTTTGTCTTCGAATACCACGGCAAGCCATGAAACTTTGACGCTTCGGGCCGCAGCTGCAAGCCACAACAAACCCAACAACAACACAGCTCCCAAAAGTTGAAGCAAAGGATGGGGTGCGTGACTATGTTCTGGACTGAACAATCCGATGATAAAAAACATAGGAATGACAGCAAGGTCCTGGAAGATAAGGATACTGGCGACATCCTTTCCGGTCTGTGACTCAAACGAATATTCTTCTTCCAACAACTTCATCGTCATGGCGGTGCTGCTCAGACTTAATGCAAACCCAAGCAGAACGGAACGGGCGATGGGCCATGCAAACATAGAGCCCAACAACATCACAAGCCCGACACTGGCGGCGATTTGGAAAAGGGTTCCGAGAAAAGCAAACCGCCAACTGGAAAGGAGGGATTCGAGGGATAACTCCATTCCAATAAAGAACAGAAGGAAAACAACACCAAAATGTCCCAATCGTTCGAACAGGACTAGATCTTCCGTGATGCCGAGGTATCCCACCAACACCCCAGTCAACAGGTAAGCGATCGGGCTGGGCTGCTTGATCTTTCGAAACAGCATTCCAAAAAGAAGGGCGAGAAACAAAATCCCCATAAGCATGGGCAAGGCAGGATCCAGATGCATGGCGACTCACGCTCCTATACCTTCAACACTCTCTCGTCGGACCTCACCTGTAGATGAGACCCAGACCTCAGCAACGTCCGTGTGTTCGAGATAAACATCCAACGCAATATGATGATGCTGTGCGACACCGTCTTCTTCAAGAATTCGAGGGACTCGGGCTGCATTCACATACCAAGATCTGTTCTTTCGCGTGGCCCACTCGCGCAGCCGCCCTTTGTGTTTCGTGGGAGAGTGCATGTGACCGGCCACAACCACCCTGACCTCTTTTCCAATGGACAGGGCGTAATCCACAGCCACACGAAGATCATGGTCTCCCCAATCCGTGGGCTCTGGCGTAAAGTCAGCACCCCAAGGAGCGCCAGGTTCACAGCCCAACCCAAACGGACCATGATGCCCCATGAGGATGCAACGGGAGTGAGGGATCTCGTCAATCAACCGGCACAACAGCTCCCCCGAGGCTTCCAGGTTCGCCACGCCAAACTCTTGTTGCAGGTAGGGAGCCACATTCAGCCCTCCTCCCATGGAGTGAGGACGTCCAGCGAGCAAGGCAATGTCACTGTTGGGCAGGGTGTGCCATGAATACCCACACAAGGTGATCGGTTCGAGTGCTTCGCGAAGTTTGCGCACGCGCCGTTGGTGCCCCAGCGAACCCAAACGAACCATCCAAGGTTTGCGGAGAAACTCTCCAGCGAGCTGAAGCATGGTCAAGGCGTCGTGGTTGCCAGGAATCAGAAACGCTGGCTTCCCAATGGTCCGAAGATGCCGGGCCACAGCATAGACCTTTCCCAGCCGATACTCCGGTAAGTCTCCCACAAACAAGACCACATCGTAGTCAGAGTTCTGGAAGAAGCGGACATCCACATCGTCCCAATGAAGATGGATATCACCGACAACTGCGACACGATAAGGCTGCGAAGGGTCGCTCACATTAAGATTCCTTTGTCGCTGGGTTGAGTCGCGGGAGCCAGCTCAGTTTCGCCCAATCGCTGGCACAAGTTCCGTTCAATCGTGTTGCTCAAAGCATGAAGAGGCAAAGCGTTGTAATACATATTGAAAGGGTCTTCGAGAACACGACCCACTTCACTGATCAGCATAAACGAAAGACAGACCAACACGTTGATGGGAAGCGTCCAATAACCCAAGTAAGAAATCACTCCCAAGGGAAACAACATCGCATAGAACCAGATCAATCGCTTGGCGATAAAACCGTATCCACGGGGAACAGGGGTCTTCTTGATGCGTTCACAGCCGCCCTGGATATCGAGCAAGGCAGCGATGGTTCGATCCATCGACTGCAACCGAAACTCGTTCAAGTCACCCTGGTTGGCCGCACCAACCAAGGCGTTGCTTTGACTTTGCAGCAGGGCATGGGTCATGTTGGTTTGACCTTGTAGGGCCTTCTGTTCGTCTTCGGTGAGGTACTGTGTAACTTCTTTGTCCTTCAGTGGGTCTTGCAAACGAAGCAAGCATCGCAACGTATGAACGTAAGCGATGTGGCGGTGCACAAGCTCTTTTTGGAGTGGTGAAGGAGAGCCATCTTTGTTGTGGGGAAAGTAAGACAACACCTGCGTCGCAAAATGGCGTGATGAGTTAATCATACGGCCCCAAAGCTTGCGACCTTCCCACCAGCGGTCGTAGCCCGAGTTTGTTCGAAAGCTCACAAAGATACCCAGCGCAGCCCCGACAACAGCGAGAGGCAAGTTGGGCAACACCACCTTGGTCCAGCCCAACCCTTCGTGAAGATACAACACAACTCCTGCACTGAACAGACTGACCAATACAGTCCGCCACTGCCAGTACATCAACGTCAAAAACGAACCTCGTTCAGCAACGATCATAATTCACGTACTCCCTTCAGCCAATGGATTATCGTTCTACTGCATGAAGCATCCTAATCGCTGTACTGGATGGAAACAAGCCTGGTTTGGGAAAGGTCCGCCCAAGACTCTCCATGCAAACGAAAGCCTTGCCTCTCGAAAAGCATGTGAGATACATTGGGCCTTACCCACCTCAAACCCAATGAGTGACTGACGCAAACAGAATGATTGGGACCTACACACCATTTCCGGCCGAGCTTGTGGCCGAACTTGATGAGTTGACGTACCGACGTCACCGCCACCAGACCAACCACTCGGTATCCTTTACGTCGAGTGACGACCAACGAATCCGCGAAATCGTTATGGCGTTGTGGAAGTTTGCCAAGCCACGGGCGGGTGATATCGTGGCTGGGGCAGAGCTGCGCGAAGTGTTGGGCAAAGGTTCATTCGGTACAGTGTGGAAGTCCTACCATGCTGAGACGCAGAGCTGGCGAGCGGTCAAGATCTTCGACAGCGACCGGCTCGGCGACGGACTGGCAGTCCACTTGTTTCGTCGCGGCGTCACAGCCATGTTGCATCTCCGTGAGGAGTTGGAGCAGCGCCAAAGCCCTATCGACCCGGATATCTCTGAAGGGATCGTGCGAATCAGGGAGGTCGAAGAGAACCGCTTGGCCTTTGCGATGGACCTGATTCCTGGACACGACCTTTCCTATGGATACTCCCACGGATTGTCGCTGGAGAAAAAGCTTGGTTTGTTTCGTCGCATCGCCAAGTCCGTTCACTTTGCTCACACGCGCCGTGAAGCCATCGTCCACCGTGACATCAAGCCCCAAAACATCGTGATGAACGGTGATGTCCCGGTTCTCACCGACTTTGACATCGCGGACATGGCTTCCGCCCGAACGCTTTCACGTCGAGCGGTCGGGGGCGCGCTCGCCTACGCTGCTCCTGAGCAGCTGCTGGAAGAGACGCAGCGCTTGGAGTTTCGATCTGACATTTATAGCCTGGGTCGGCTCCTCCACTTTTTGTTGTTGGAGCAAGAACCCCCTTTGCTGATCGAGAAAATCCCGGTGCTTTCGGACCTGAGCATTTATCCCGAAGGGCTGGTGAAAATTGTTCGGAAGTGCACACACCGAGAATTGCAACCTCGTTATGCTTCCGTTCAGGAACTCCTCGACGACCTCGACCAGTACAAACAAAGCGACAAGGTTGGAGCGTACGGTCCAGCTCCGCTCACAGCACAAAAGCACTGGGAAGCAGCCAACCAAAAAGCCAGGCTCAGTAGCTTTCAAGAAGCCATTCATTCTGGGGAACAAGCCCTCTTGTACCTCGACGCAGGTCAATCAGCCCAGCATGAAGATTGGTCCAAGCATCTTCTTTGGTGGAAGTTCCGCAGCGGCTCCTACCACCTCGCCCTCCCCCTCCTCCGCCAATGGCTGTACCGCCTTCGTATGCTCTGGTTGACTCTTGCCTTGTTGCTTGTTGTCGCGATGTTTGCAAAGCAATCGTCCAAGGCAATAACCTCCCAACGGGATACCACCTTTGAGGCGAAGTTGGTTCAACTGCTTCAAGATCGCAGCCCCAAACAAAGCGAGTTTTATACAGCCATCAGTTACTTCCAAAGCACCCAAGAACGAGAGAAACAAGCCCAAAAGCGACTGTTCAAGTTGCTGTTGCAGTTGCAAGGCCGACAAGTGTGTCAGGTGCTTCGGGGTCTTTATTTTCTTAGCCCAATCACAAGCAACCTACGAATAGGCAACAACTCTATCAAGTACAGGGCGCTCTTCCCCCAATGGCTCAAACGTCTGCCCCGAGGTCGGCGTTCCATCCGCTCCCTCCAATGTCCTCCACAAACCCAACTCAATGGATTGGCGTGGTCATACATTGAAATGACCCAAGCGTCACTCGTCCAAGCCGACTTTTCGTACACACGAATGAAGCGAGTCTATTGGAAAAGCTCTGATTTGCGTCGTAGCTCCTTCAAGATGGCCAGCGTCGAGCGAAGCCAATTGGGACACAACAACTTTAAGTTTGCCCGTATGGATCTGGTTTCCTTGATAGGGAGTGACTTGTCAGGGAGCAACTTGTTTGGGGCCTCCCTCCGCTTTGCCGATCTACGTAACACCCTCCTGGACTACGTTCTGTTTACACTCGCCGACCTCAGAGACGCCAAACTGGCCGGAGCCCGTTTCAGTAACAATAGCTTAACAGGGACATTGCTTCGGGCCAGTACGGCGCGTCAGCTCAAGAGCGACGTACCGTATTGGAAGACAGGTGTTTGTTTCTCACAATATTTCTATGAGCCCTCTCTCGCAGATCAATGCCACCAGTGGCACCTCAAGCATTCGTACTTGCTGAAAAACTTGATGGTTCATCGTTGGACGCAGCACAACTACCCCGCTGGCTCATCTCCAACCCCCAAAAGCAAACCACCACCGGGTTGCCCTTATCATTTGAGAGGTCCGATCCTCACGTTTCCACCGGGGCAATTGGAGAGAGAAGGACAGTGTCCCTGGCATCAAGAACCTCCAGCAACCCAACCCTCTCCTTCATCCTCAACGCAAGCAGTCCGTCGCCCCACATCCCAACGAAGTTCCAAACCTTCATCAGGCCCAAGCAAGCCCAGGTAGCCTACCGACCTTTGAGGTGAACCTTGTTCTTTTTGAGGACCTCACATCCCGCCTTGTGCCCTAGCTGGCAGGCTTTTCGATACCATGGGATGGCCCGTTGGAAGTTCTGCTGCAAGGTCCGGCCGCGCTTGGTGAGTACCTTTTCCCAGTGGCACGATGTGACATCGCGAACAGAGCAGCCTTTGCGTAAAAAATACATCAAATGATGCGTGTATTGGGCCGCATGGAAACAAGCCAGCCCGCTTTGCCCAACGCGGCAAATGTGTCGAAGTTGGTAACGTGAAAGACCATAGTCACCACGCTGAATCGTCTTGATCGCGTCCAACATTCGGAATCCACCCAGATACCGCTTCTCCCAAGAAGACCACCTTCTAGGCTTTTTCCTCGAGCGAGGCTTGGGACTCGTTGCCCTCTTCGTTGAGCGAGGGAAAACTCCCGACTTCCACAGCAGCTGACCAAGCCATCCTCCACCAAAGACCAACACCGTCAACAAAACCAACACACCCAACATTCGGGTGTTACCGGACAATAGCCGTTTATCAGCTGACGGATCGATGTGGACGGACTCTTCTGTCTGGGTAACAACCGTTGGCTCCCATGAGCCGTTGCTTGCTCCAGAAGAAGGCGGAGCAGAAGAAGCGGAAGGTAATGGAGCTTGGGGAGCGGGAGGCTCCGTTCTGTCAAGGAACGCAGGACGAGGTTGAACCTTGTGGGCAGAGGCTGGAGCATCGTCTTCGGCGGTCTGCTCCAGGGTCAGGAGCAACGCTTCCCGAAACGCAGAGACATCCTCAAACCGGGCCGACGGCTTCTTCGCAAGACACTTTAAGAGCACAGGCCGAAGGGGTTCAGGAGCTTCCGTCGGTGGAGAGGGTTCCTGGTTCATAATTTTGAGCGCCAAATGAGGCATTTTCCCCGAGAAGGGCAGCCGCAGCGTCATCAATTGGTACAACAACACACCCAAGCTGTAGATGTCGGAGCGGTGGTCAACATGCTTCGCCTCCTCAAACTGCTCAGGTGACATATAGTGCAAGGTCCCCATCATCACGCCAGAGCGGGTCATATCATCCGCTTCCAGTACCTTCACCAAGCCAAAGTCATTGAGCTTAAGGAGCAGCTCTGCGCCTTTCCTCTGGAGCAAAATGTTGTGGGGTTTGATATCCCGATGGATTAAGCCCTGCCGATGTGCCTCTTCCAAACCGTCAAGGAGGGGAAGAAACAAGGAGCGAACCTCTCCAGCGGAACACGGAGCGGTTCGAGAGTTGAGCCACTGTTTGAGGTCACCTTGGTTGCACCACTCTTGCGCAAACCCAACGATGCCACGATCCTGTAGGAAGTCGAAAACTCGGACGATGTTTGGATGATTAAGGTGAAACTGGGAGCGCGCCTCCCGCAAGAACCGCTCACGATGTTCGTCCCTTCGGTAGTATTCGGAGCGAAGGACCTTAACCGCCACAGGCCCTTCAAGAACGGTGTGAGTTGCACGATACACCAAGGCCATCCCGCCCTCACCGACGAGCTCTTCCACTCTGTATGTGTTTTGTAGGATCTGCCCTTCTAACCGGGCAGGATCCAAAGGAGAGGATGCATTCTCCATCATACCCACAAATGCCTTCCCAAAAGCGAAAAGCTCCAGACCCTCAATTCGACATGAGCGCCGCTCATTCCAATGCAAAGAGAGACCCAACTATACCAGAATCGTCCCCCAACAAAACCCAAACCTTTCAGAACACAGGCATGGGCTGTTCCAGGTCAAAGGAAGGTCCCACAGGAACCATGTTGTTCCCGGTGCGTCCAAAGTATCCCTGTCGGCAATGTTCCAGGTTCGAAGACTCCTGTACGCCGGGGATCTTCAACATGTCTTGAAACCAGCGGAACAAGCTCGGATACTCACGCAGCATTTTATGGTTGAGCCGGAATCGTGTGTAGTAAACATGGTCGAAACGATACAGGGTAGGGAACAAGCGGATATCAGCTTCTGTCACCTGCTCACCACACAAAAACTTGTTCGCAAACAGCGCACACTCCAACCGCTCCATCGCAGCAAAGAAGTTTTGATAGCCAAGCTCGTAGGCCCCTTGTGTGGAAGCAAACCCGGCTTTGTAAGCCCCGTTGTTAATGTGCTGGTAAACAAATGCGTTCCACTCGTCAATCGAGGACTCCAGCTTGGGAGGTACAAGTTCAAGATCGGCGCTGGCCCACTCGTTGAAGGCTCGATTGAGCATCCGTATGATCTCAGCGGATTCGTTGTTGACGATGGTTTGGGTTTGTTTGTCCCACAGCACGGGAACCGACTTTTCAGTGGAGCCGACACGCTCGTACAGTTCCTGAATGTAAGTGACACCGTTGACAGTATCAGGAGTACAACCCTCCACGGCAGGATTAAACTGCCAACCCCGCTTGGGATCGCGTCGGTAGTAGAGAACGTCCATGGAAATGACATCTTGCAAGCCCTTCACCTCACGGGTCAAAGCGACCCGATGACACCAGGGACAATTGTTGGCGATATAGAGGTGGTAGCGACCGGACTCGGCAGGATAGTCTGATGAACCATCATGAGTAATCCAGGAGCGATGGAGGCTTTGAGGACGGACCCACTCTCCCTTTGCGCGCTGCTTTCCTTGGGCTTCTTCCGTCCCAACCGATGAGTTGTCCTTCTCTTCAAACCCTTGGGCTCGATTGTGATAGAGGTTCAAGTTGGGCTCCCCACCCACTGGCACAATTCGCTTGGGATTGATTCGCTCTTCTTCCCAATAAAAGTGGGTCTTTATGTTTGAGAACTCAACGGTTTCAGCGGTCCGACCTGACTGGTAAACATCCCGAAGGTAGGGAGACAAATTGCGATAGTGGACAATCCGTTTGGGGTTGCACTTGTACAAGCCATAGAACACAACATCAAAACGAACCAACAAGGAAAACAGCCAGGCATCGGCAAGTCCTGGCGTCTCGGAACCTGAAAGAAAGCGTGTCGAGTCAAGAACGTCATCCAGAGCAGAGAGCGCAGCGCTGACGCCGTGATAGCCAGCTTTATACTCTTCCACCTTCGCAGCAAAGCCAGCGAGACGGAGAGACTCCCAAAGCTCCTTGTCAATCGTTTGCGACCAGAGCTCTTCTTTCTCTGCAGGAGCCGGTACTTCAGGAAACAAATCACGCCAGCGCTGTGCAATATCATGGGTACCTTCAGCGAGCACGGCCTGGGTTGTAGAGTCCCACAATAGGGGCTGAGCGCTGTAAACATTTTGCCAAGCTTCACCAACAGGCTCAGGCGGCTTTTCATCCCAAAGAGGTGAGGCATCGCGCTGGGTCACACAGGAATGCCAGGCAACTTTTTGTTCCAAGCCCCACCAAAGGCGCAAGACAGCCAACCGATGTCCGGCAACATCGGCAAGATTTCCATACACATGATACCGCATCCCAGGTTCCTCCCTTTCCGGTGTCATCCCAAAAACAGTCACATCCCTGCTGTCGAGAATGAACGTGGAACACAAGAATTCATGATTCTATTCAGAGGATGCCGCTTTAGTTGGGGCGCCAGTAAATGTACTTGGCTGGAACGGAGACGATATCACGCTCCGGGTAGCGCATTGCAGAGAGAGAGCCGCCGAACACGCAGCCCTGATCCAGGTTGAGAGAATTGTTCACAAAGCGAGGATAGAGAACAGGCGTATGACCGTACACAACAAGAGGCCGACCAAAGTACTCTTGCGCCCAATCGCGTCGCATGGGTCGACCAAATTCGTCGGTCTCGCCGGTTACTTCGCCATACAAAGCAAACGCTCGGATACGCTGGGACATCCGACCATGAAAGAACTCAGGAAGTCCCGCATGAGAGACCAGCACTTTGCCTCGATCCAGGAGCAGGTAGGGAGAGGAGTTCTCGTACATTTTCATGAAGCGACGAGTCAAGGTCTCGCGTTCCCGAACGTCAAGCATGTTGAGTTCGCCCACGGTAGTCTCTAGGCCGTGGTTGACCATCACCTTGTTTCCCCGCAGGTAACGGGCAAACTTGTCGCAGTGATTGCCAGGAACATAGAGGGCTTCCCCAGCCTCCACCATCGCAGAAGCGAGAGCCACCACCCGCAAACTCTGTGGTCCTCGATCCACGAGGTCACCAAGAAACACAGCGGTTCGTCCGCCTGGGTGAGCCCAGTGCTCTGCTCCCTCCACCTTGCCATACCCCAACTCACCAAGCAGTACGACAAGCTCGTCGTAGCAGCCATGCACATCCCCAATCATGTCAAAGGGGCCTTCTTTGTCGGAGTGAACGGCCAGAGGCTCTCGCAGCGGAAAGGGACCTTTGGTGCCAAATTGAGACAGCCGGTACACAGCCGTAAAGCCTTCTTGGGCAGCCAAGGACGACACCGTTTGCATCTGCTGGTGTTGCGATTGTAGCTGAAACTCTTCAGCTTCGGAGAGCTCTCCCAATCTTTCGCGACATTCCTCCAGAGTCTGGTCCATCAAGAACAGGTACACTGGCATTTGGTAATGGCGGGCGAGATGAACAAGGTGGCGTCGCATCCGGCTCTGCAACGTCCGCGCATCCACCACGGTCATCTTGTTGGCTTGCAGCCGATGTTCCACCATCGAAAACAACAAGGATGTAGGGGCATTAGCGGTCTCATCAAGAGCTTCTTTGTCGAAGACCAAACGGGAGGCTTCACGGAAGGAGACAATCTCCGTATCGCGAAACCATCGACGGGCAAAGTGACTCTTGCCGCTCCCTGTTGGTCCACACAGCACCAGAAGACACTGTTCTTCCAAACGAAGAACATGTTGACTTGACAAACCGCCGCTCCTCCAGCTCTGCCCTTAATATTCAGGCAGTTTCACCACAAACGATTGGACGATAGTGTTGAGGGTTTTTTCCCGTCCTCGAAAGGTATCATTGGGAGTCTTAATCCACAAACGATATTTGTATTCCCCGACATCAACGAACACCAAGATCCAGACCGTGTCTTGTCCTTTTCCCTTGTCAGTACCGACCATTCGGAAGGCCTTGCGCTTTTGCACCTTCACCCAGGCCTCGTCATCGATCACAAAGTCGGCTTTTTCAATTTTGAACGCACGACGTTGGCTCTCCACAAAGCTTTCGAGGCTGGAGTCGTCACGGAATCGAGTGATATCGATGGAGTCCCCCACCTGGCTGACGATGGTGGTACCGACAGCCTTCCAGGCCTTGGGAACCGAAACGGTGTACCACAGATCCGGGTTGCGGAGAGTCCGAGTGTTGCAGCCGGAGACACCGGTCGCAAGAGCGAGAATTCCAACCAGAAGCAAGAGCGGGGAGAGAGCACGTTTCGGTTGCACAGGGTCACCTCATCTCAAATCAAGTGCAATGTGTCCTTACCGAGGCTTGATCATTTGGAAATAACGCTTCACAAGCTGACGGTAGTTGTTGGGCACACGTTTGTTCGACATCACATCTTCGGTCACTTTCTTATACAATTTGTACACTTTTTTGTAGTGCCGGTTGGAAAAACCTGCAGAGCCAGAGTGCTCAATGATCAAGCGGCGCGAAGGACCACGTCCTTTCTGGCCGGACAGATTCTCTTCCTTGAAGTCCTTGGAGATTCCGTCTTTGCGCTTGCCGAGTGGATGCTTGCCCTCTCCGTTTCCATACTGCTGCGAGTCTTTGTCTTTGCCCTGGCCCTGACCACCCGGACGATTCCCTCGCTGGCCTGGACGATTTCCTTGACCCGGACGATTTCCTTGACCCGGACGGTTGCCCTGACCT
Source organism: Deltaproteobacteria bacterium (assembly GCA_006226375.1). Taxonomy (GTDB): domain Bacteria; phylum Myxococcota_C; class UBA6777; order UBA6777; family UBA6777; genus M3003. Next base: position 95,734 of record SBHC01000079.1, read on the forward strand.
GGACGGTTTCCTTGACCTGGGCGGTTTCCTTGACCTGGACGGTTGCCTTGTTGGCCCTGACGACCTTGGCGGCCTTGACGACCTTGGCGGCCTTGTTGTCCTTGTTGGCGACCCTGCTGACCTTGGCGCCCTTGTTGTCCCTGTTGGCCTTGCTGACGGCCCTGTTGGCCTTGGCGACCCTGGCGGCCTTGTTGCCCTTGCCGACCTTGTTGGCCACGCTGTCGTTGACCTTGTCGGTTTTGACCTGAATTGGGTCGCTGTCCTCGGGCTCGTTGCATAAAGTTACGAAGCTGTTGCTGACGCTGTTGTCCTCCAATAGACTGTTGTTGGACGGCCTGCCGCATTTGGCTGATCTGGTCGCGGGCTTGTTGCATCGCCTTCTGACGCTGGGAGTTCTGCATCATCTTTTGGATCTGCTGTGCAGCTTGCCGCATCGTCTTGCGCGTTTTGGCGCCCTTCTTCAAAGAACCTTGTCGGCTCAGACGGCGCGCCATCTGACTCATGTTCTTTTTGACCTTCCGGGGCATGTGCTTGGCAATCTTCTGGAAGGCCCGAGACACATTGCGTCGCGCTCTTCGACGACGGATTCGCTTTTTCTGCAGTTGACGAGTCATCTGGCTCATCGCCTGGGAAGCCTTCTTGCCGTCACCAGAGCGTATGGCTTTGGCTAGATTCTTGGTCTGCTTGGTTTTGGAGAGTTCTTTCGCCAGCTTCTCCAGTTTCTTGCCGTCCGCTTTGCCTTTGTTGGCTTTCTCAGCCTTTTGCAACGAAGCCAGTTTCTGCTTTAACTGAGCCAGGCGCTTAAAGAATTCACGGCGGCTCAGGTGGCCATTCTTAAGATTTCGCCAAAGGTCTTTGATCGAGCGATGGAGGGTCTCAAGGTTCGGATCCTTAAGATTGCGCAGCTGCTTTTCGGTCATGCTGTCGCGCTTGTAGATGTCCATCTCTTCCTGTGTCAGCTTGACTTTCTTGTCAGATACAGGAGTCGGAAGCTTGGGCGGTTTGGGGGGATCGTTCTTCCAGGGATGGAGGAAAGGGACCACCACAAAGGCCACCATCGCCATCGACCATTCTTTCAGACCGTGAGGAATTCGCCGAGGAATCACAACCGCAGGATCAACCTGGCTGGAATGTCGCTCCGCGTCGAGAATGGCGGCCTGCATAAAGGGCGAAGGGTTGGTTTCTTCCAGAAACAGAAGAGCGGAAGAGAGACGATCGTTCAAGTTGGAGCGCTGGTCTGTAAGAACAGCGACCTCCAGGGTCTTCATCGGCCAGAGAATCCCAACAAGAAGACCCACAACCACAGAAGCCGCGGAGGCGACAAGGAACCAGAACGCAACGTTGGAGGCGACCTCCAGGCGGCCAAGAATCAGGGCAACCAGGAGGCACACCGAAGCCGGGATGAGCGAGAGGACAAAGCTGTCTGACACTCGCTGAAGTCGCCAGCGTTTTTTTACACGCTGAAGCACAGCCTCAATGGTTTGCTGACTTTGTTGCAAATTCTGTTGTTCCATCAGGCCGGGCCTCCCTCAAAAGAGCAGGTGGTCTCGGCGCTAACAACACGGTTGTGAGTTGGTAGCACCGTCCGTCGTTCAAAGTTAGTAAGGTATGTGTTGTTTCCGAAGAAAGCAACACACAGTGGAAACGTGTCCGGCCGGCCAAAGTTGTTCCCACCTCTTAAAACTTTTTTCTCCTGGGGAGAATGGAACCCTCCGGCCTAGAACATAATGTGGGTGCTCATGCTGACCCAAAACAGACGTGGGAAGCCAAAGCCGCCCTGAACGCGGATGTCGAACCGGTCGGGGACGATGGGAAAGACCATCCCAATGATAAAGTCGAACAAGGGAATGACAGGAGGAACCCGGTCCTCAGTGGCTTCGATCAAGGTACAATCTTGAACGGTCCGGTCCACCTGGGTGCACACCTTGTTGGGCAGGGCAGAAGAGTCTTGGGGATTGGCCCGCCACAGCTTGTAGGCTTGCTTGTACTCTTCTTCTTTTGATGCGTCGTAGTCAGGAATAAAGGTGTCGGTTCGCTTGAGATTGCCCAGCACCACGCCCAGACCAATGCCAGCTCCCACCATCATCTGGAAGTGCTTGTGGATCGGAAAGATCTTTTGGAAGCGGACATCAATCGCGAGATACGAGAGATCGCTCTGGATAAACTCACGTTGGAAGGTCGGGTCGCCCTTGTTCAGGAAGACATTGGGCAAAGGTTTTCCCTCAGAGTCTGTCCCAGGCTGGAACTGGAAGAAGTTGTAACTGACCCCAAAGATGTACTCAAACGTGGGGTCGGTTTTGAGCACAAAGCCCAGTCCAAATCCACCCTGCATGACACCCACAGACTCATCAAAGAAGGTCGCGTTAAGCATAAACTCTGGGAAGAACAGCATCCCCCCACGAAGCTCAATACCATAGCGACGAAACTTGGGCTTCGGTGGAGCCACAACTTTGCGCACACGGGGAGGTGGTTTGCGATCCACGTTTTTGTCGTTGTCGATCATCTCGCCTGATGCAGACGGATCTGACTTCAAGGTCTGAGCGAGCGTGAATTGCCCCATCTTGAGCTTGGGCTTGCCCACCTTGAATCGAAATCGCTCTTGCAGCGCTTTCTGAAGCGAAAACAGTTCGAACGACGAAAGTGTTTTGGGCTTGGCAGGAGTTGCCCCACAGGGGAAGGCCACCAAGCTCACGGTCCAAACAACAACAACAGCAATCCAAGATCTCACGTTCATAACACACACTCCAACATGGGGAATCATGCGACTCGTCCCCCACCTGGTACGGATTCAGTTACGTTCGAAGCGTCGCAGTTACACACGCGGCGATTGTAGCGCGTTCCCCTACAGTGGTCAATGAAACCGAGGGAAGCTCAGGGATGAGGTGGTTTTTTCCGTTTGAGCAGACCGGGAGCCATCTTGCCCCAAGGAGTCCCCTGAAGCGAGCGAATCTCTGCGATCTGACGGATGTTTTGAAGGTACAGAGGGAAGTTATGAAGCCGCGCTTGCATCATCGCTTTGGGAGCAGAGAACTCAATCACAGGGAGTTCCAGCCGATTGATGGGAGCCGAGTTTGCCCACACCGTCAGCATCTTGGCATCGAGCAAGCGACGTTTCACAGGCTTGCTCTTTCCATGCTGATCCGGACGGAAGAAGGGACGCCAAATGTGCCTGGGATCCTTGGCAGTGCGGAACGAAGCCCCCACCCACATGTTCAATCGGGCTTCAAAATGGGAGCGGACCTTGAGCGGCTTTGTGGATCGTCGACCAATCAAGCCCAGAATCGCTCGGGCGGGATTCCAATGAGCGACCCAACCCTCTGCGTTGGGAAACACCTGCAAGAACGACCGGATGATCGAGGCCATGTTTCGAGGTCCGAGTTGAAACAGCGGGAGCCAAGCGACGAACACACCATCCTTGGTCAGCCGACGCTTTACGGCGCGGAAGTGCTCCACGCTGTAGAGAACACCAACCCCAGGATTTCGCGGGAGATAGAGGTCACCCACGACAACATCGTACTTGGACCCAGACCGCATCAGAAAGCGACGGCCGTCTTCTGCAATCAATCGAACCTGCTTCTTGCGTCGATGGATGTAGTGGTTCACGTGGGAAAAATAATGAGCCAGATTGAGAATGTCTTTGTGCAGTTCCACACATTCGACTTTGGTGTAGCCATGCTGGGCAATGGCAGCCAAGGTTGTACCTGTCGCAAAGCCAACGAGCAACGCGCGCTTCGGTTTGGGATGCAACAACATGGGGATATGCCCCAAACGGTACTGCATCAAAACCGTGCTGGGCGTGGTGTTGCTCAGGCCGTAGTAGTTGTTCACGCGGAGGGTCCGAGTCCCCTCTTTGCTCTGATCCACAGCGATGGTCGCGGAGGGAGCATCCTTGTAGAACAGAACCTTGTGATCCGGTCGTTCGCGCAGGGGGTTGGCGCTGGGGTGCATGCCTGTCAGCAGAATCAACCCAAGAAAAGCCGACGTTCCGAGGGTAGACCAGCGCAACCAAGACTTCAGGACCTTCTCCCAGCACACCACCAACGCGAGGAGGATGTACCCAAGAGAGAGGAGGATGAGGCTCTTGGTCAAGCCAATCATCGGCATCAGGAAGAAGGTGACAAACAAGCTACCCAGTACGCCACCGATGGTGTTGATTGCATACAGTCGCCCTGCCACCAAGCTGGCGTGGCCTCGTTGTGCCGTCGCCAGACCAATGAGCATGGGAAAAGCTGCACCCATCACAAGGGTAGCGGGAAGCATCGCAACCACAGCGGAGCCGCCCACCCAAGACAGGTAGACATTCCAGCCCGAAACCCACTTGTTGCGAAGAAGCCAAAAGCTCCAAGGGGTCAGTTGGGGGAACAACGTGAGAGTCAGGAAGCTCCCAAGCCCAACAGAGATGTAAAGGAGCCACAGGCTTTGACGATGAGGTGACCGTGTTTTGTACGACGCACCCACCCAAATGGAACCCAATCCAATTCCCACCAAGTAAGCTGCCAGCACCAGAGCGAACACATACACGCTGGCTGGAAACGACAGGGCCAGCGCACGGGTCCATAAGACTTCAATCCCGATCGCCAAGAATCCACTGGTCGCTGCGAGAAACAACGCGGAGCGGTAGGACACCTGAAAGGCGGGACCCACCTGCGCTTCAACTCCATCTTCCTCACTGGCAACAGGCTCATCAGGTTCGGCCGCTGCGGTGTCATCGGAGGTTTGAGCCTGCGCGCGATGAGCCACCCAAAAGACGATGGCGATCGAAAGATTAATCAGAGCCATGGCCCAGGTCGTGTAACGTTGTCCCCACAAAGGCAAGAGCCAGAAAGAGACAACAAGACAACCTGCGACAGCACCCAGGGTATTAAATCCGTAGAAGAAGCCCGTGGAGTACGTGGGATTGGCCAATCGTCGAACCACGGCCGCCATGGCAGGAAAGGTAGCACCAAGGAGCGTGGTTGGGACGATCAGGACAAACGTCGAGACAATGAGCAAGACGAACGTGTTGGTGGCACCTTGATTCAAGTAATGGGCTAGCGAGAATTCGACCACCCAAAACAGGAAGGGGACAAGAGCAGCGGCAACACCGATGGCAAGCTCCAACCGAGCGTAGGCCAGCATCGGCCGACTCGCACGGTCAAAGATCTTGCTCCCAAGAGCAGCACCAAGAGCCAACCCTGAGAAGAAGATAGCCACAGTGGCGGCAACAGCCGGAGTCGACGCACCAAACAACTGCGTAAGATAACGGACCCAGGTCAATTCATACGAGAGACCTGCCATCCCAGATAAGAAGAAGGCGAACCATAACAGAGCCAATCCAGAGATCCTCCGTTCAAAAATCCAAAACAGCTTGCGAAGCACCCCATACGAGAAATGAGGAAAAAAGGCAAGACGTGGGCCAGATGTACGGGGAGGATGCGACGGAAACGACGTAGGAATCGAAGCAGAGAAATCTGGCTTAAGGCTTGGTGGCTTGGGCGAATGCATCGATTTGAACCTGTTGGAAGACACAGTGTGCGTTTTGACAGATCAAGCCAGGGCGAATCTTGTTCGAGGAGCTTGCAGGCAAGTCGAGTTGGCACCGCTTGTGTCCGTTGACCCAAGCTGCGACCTGCTGTCCCTCTTTTCGAAGCTCCAGTTGAAGCCACTCTCCCCACTTGTAGTGAGGCTGTGACCATTCATCTCGAAGCATGTAGTCGGATTTGCACTTCAGAACCCGATGGGGACGTCGCCCCACCACAAGTCGGAAGTTGAGGCGCTGCTTCTTCAGTTGGAACATAAGCTTGGTCTCTTGCTTGGCGTCGCCCTTCCAACCCAAACCCATCAACACAGAGCGAGATGGATTGTGCTTCGTTTGGTACTCACGTTGGGTGATGGCGCGGCTTGACCAGGGTTCCAAGAAGCGAACTTTGGCACGAAAGCGAAACTGTCGAAGCGACGCCACCTTGCCTGAATAAACGGCCCACAGTTGCTTCCGATTGCGAACAAAGTCTCGCTGGTAAGTATCCTGGTGAAGTTGGTTGTCTTTCGCAAACCAGGAGCTACCGAACAATCGCCACTGTGGCTCCGGCAGACGACCCCACAGGTTCTTTTCAGGCTTTCCAGAAAACCGAAAATGAACGCGGGTTGTTGCCTGACCAATTTGTTGCTTCTCCGGCGCCAAACGCTGCCAGAATTCACTGGCTGGAACGTTTTGGGACGATCGTGGACGTGGGGCGAACACCAAGAAGAACATGGCCACCAGTCCACACAACGAAGCAAACGCAAGGCCACCTCGCAGCCATTTTCTGCTGCTGGGTTGCCAGGACACATGGAAGCCGTCGTCCGAAGAGGACTCGCGAAAATCTTCGGGAGTCCATGCGTCCACGCGTTCCTGAACCGATGCAATCGGCTCAAGGGCAGGAGTGTCGACAACCGTATCTCGCGACAGGACCTGAACGTTCTTCCCACCTTCCAAGGCATGCTCCAGCGCCTGCACAAGGTCTTCGGTGGTTTGGTAGCGGTGCTCTTTGTCGTAGTGAAGGCAACATCGAATGATCGCGTCGATATCACGTCGGCCTTCGACAATCTCTTGCTCGGGAGGCGGCAACGCAGGGAAAGGCAGCTCCCCTCGAATCAATTCGTAGAGGATCACACCCATGCTGTAGATGTCGGCGCGCTGATCGACTTTCTTGGCGTCATGTCGTTGCTCCGGTGCCATGTAGCACTCGGTTCCCATCGACACATACGATTTGGTCAACTGCTTGATGTAGGTGGTTTCACGGTTCACTCCGGCCAAACCAAAGTCGGCCACCTTGAGGCATTTGTCGGAGTTGTACAGGATGTTCTCCGGCTTCAGGTCACGGTGAACCACGCCCTGCCCGTGTGCATACGACATCGTTCGTGCCAACTGCAGCATGATATGAACCGCATCGCTGGGAGCAAAACGCTGACGCTCTCGGAGCATCTCACGCAACGAGGGACCGTCGACGTATTCCATCACAAAGTAATGGACGTTCCGCTCTTTCCCCCGATCGATCACGTACAAGATGTTGGGATGACGCAGCTGAGCCATCGCAGCGGCTTCTTTGGTGAAACGCCAGATCGAAGCCTGGTTGCGGGCCAAGTTGCTATCGAGGGTCTTGATCGCGACCTCTCGACCGAGCGACTTTTGGACCGCACGGTAGACCTTCCCCATGCCACCTTTTCCACGACACTCCAGGATCTCATAGCCTTTGATCCGAAGCGTGGGTCGGCGTGCCCGAACTTCTTGGTGGGGTGCATGATCGGGAGGCCGTGGTGTATCCACTTTGCCTGGCCGGGTTCGGTTCACCACATGGTTGGCTTGGGCTCGCACATCGTCCACGTGAGAGCCACGACGAGGCGGTGTCGCCTTATCGAGATTTCCTGCAATCCGACGTGCGATCCTGTGTTGCATCCATTGATGACCGCAGTGGTCACATTGCAACGCGTCAGCTTTTCCTCGATCGTCGATCATCACATCCCGCTGGCATCGCGGACATTTTTGCAGAATCATCGAAGCACGCTCCTCAACAAACCAAAACACATACGAAGAGTCGATCGCTCGCCTCTCAAGCAGAACAAACAAGAAGGAGAGTTGTCCTCAAACGCAGGACCTACTTCCCCTTTTCATTCATGTTGTGGCATGTGGAGAATCCAAAGATCAATTTTTCCGCAGAGTCATACGAGGAACCGACTTCATTCGGCTGTATCGGTAGGGGATGAAGAGAGGGCAACCAATTGCTCCAGCAAAGAGCGCATGTCTTCGGGGGGTTGGACCGAACAGTCCACCCACTCTTCGGTCACAGGATGCACAAACGCGAGCCGCTGAGCGTGCAGCGCATGGCGAGGAAATTGTTTGAGAAAGTTGGGCCACACCGACAAAGGACGGGCCCCATACACAGGATCCCCCACCAACGAACGCTGGCGATCCGCCAGATGGACCCGGATCTGATGGGTCCGGCCGGTCTCCAACTTTAGCTCCAACAACGTCGCAAACTTGTAACGCTCCAACACCCAGTAATGTGTGATGGCATGGCGCGGTCCGTCGACTTTGGAGGAATACTTTTTCCGATCGGTGGGGTGACGACCGTACATCGTCTCGATCGTCCCCTTCTCTTCCTTGAACGTGCCCCTTGCAACGGCCCAATAGCGGCGCTCTAGCTTCCCTTCCGGTCGATGTTTGAACAGAGCGGCGAGCCCCAGGTGAGCAGCATCATGCTTGGCCGCCACCATCACACCCGAAGTGTCTCGATCCAGACGATGGACGATCCCCGGCCGCAAGGTGCCACCAACCCCAGAAAGATCGTGGCAGTGGTGAAGCAGCGCATGCACCAACGTCCCCGTCGAATGACCCGGAGCCGGATGAACCACCATGCCCGCGGGCTTGTTCACGACGATGAGGTGAGAGTCCTCAAACAAGACATCCAGAGGGATATCTTCAGGCTCCAACTCCATCTCTTCCGGCGGCGGCACTAAGATCGAGATATGGTCTCCAACCTGCAGACGCTGCGAGGGTTTGCAGCCCTTCTGGTTGATCGTAACGTGCTGGTCTTGGATCAAACGTTTCAGCAGAGAGCGGCTGAGGGTAAGCGTGTCTTGTTCCGCGAGAAAGCGGTCCAGACGTTGCCCTGCATCGGACTCCAGAACAGTGAAGGTAAAGGTGTCGTTGTCAGTCAATGTGGGGGTCGGGGATGGTGGTAAGCGTTGGGAGGCTTCTCCAACGCTTAGTCCCAGATGGGGGAGCTGAGGTGACGCTTGCGGTACAGCAGGACGTCGATGATCGCACGATCAAAGTAGTTGGTCGTCTTGAGGATCTCAGGATCCACCTGACTTTCGTACTGTTCACGGCCTTCTGAGAAGAGGTCGGACAGATCCTCAAAGAAGGAGTCGCTTTGGATCGCCTCCTCTACCTTCTTCTTGTTGTACATACCGATATCTTGTACGATATAGCGAGCATAGCGCATCGCTTTTTCAGGAGTGTTCTTCAGAATCGCCATCACATGTTCCTTTTGCGAAAACGAAGTGGGTCATATCCCGGTTAGCATGTGTGTATTGAAGGTGTCCGAGCCGCGAATGTCAAGTTCTTTCTCCACACGCCCGCTCTCAGCGACTTGTGGAACGAACCCAACTCAGCCTCTCGTCCTCCTTTTGGATGTAACAACAAACGGCACTCCAAGACAAAGGTTGAGTCCTTCGTCAAAACCCGGTACACACTATACATACCCTCCGACTCAAATGTTTTGGGTTCCTTAGTTTTGAGCGTGGTTTTCAGCACAGCGTAGAAACGAATGAAAGATCCCTATTACCCAACGTATGAATCCGACATGAAGACGTCCCCCTCTACTGTGGCAGAGGCCGATAACCTTGTACGCACAGAGCCAAGGCCGGAACTGCCACCCCAGCGTTACTCAGAGGGGACCCTGATCGCTCGTGGTGGAATGAGCCAGATCTACAAGGTGTACGATCATCACCTGCTCCGTCACATCGCGATGAAGACTATCGACGAGCGGCTCAACTCTGAAAACCAACACATCCGCCGATTTGTGGAAGAATCCCAGATCACGGGACAGTTGGAACATCCCAACATCATCCCAGTGCACAACATGGGCTGCAACGAGGAAGGCTTCTACTACTTCACCATGAAGATGGTGGACGGCCAAACCCTCGAACAATATCTGCAAAGTGACGCCCACGATCTGTACTCCGACAACAGCCTGTACCAAACGCTCCAGATCTTCCTCAAAGTCTGTGATGCGGTGTCGTTTGCACACTCACGAGGGGTGATTCACCGGGATCTCAAACCCGCCAACATTATGGTGGGAGATCACGGTCAGGTGTACGTCATGGACTGGGGTATCGCCTACTTGATGCCCGACACATCCTCCCAAGATGTCGACGACATGTATTCGGAGAAGACCAGCATCTACCTCGACAGAGGCGGCACCGACGGAGAACAATCCGGCGACATTCTCGGAACATGGAACTACATGGCACCCGAGCAGGCCCTCGGTCAAACCAATCTCCTGGGCTTCCACACCGACGTGTTTGCCTTGGGAGCCGTCTTGTACGAGATCCTGACCGGTCATCCTCCTTACCAGAGCGAGAACGCGTACCAAGTTCTACAAATGGCGCAGCAAGGAATGTTTGTTCCTCCCCAGGACGCCGTTCCCCACATGACGCTGCCCCACGGCCTCTGCCAGATCGCCCAACATGCGATGCATCCCAACCCGTTGCTTCGCTACCCCAACGTCGAAAAACTCAAGCATGACATTGAGTTGTTCTTGCGCAGCGGCGGGCAGCTGCCTCTGCGCAACTATCCGCCGGGCGAGCTGATCATCCAGGAAGGCGGAGAAGGCAACGCAGCCTTCGTCATCACGCGAGGCCGCTGTCAGGTGTTCCGGATGGTTGGAGGACGCCAGATCAACCTGAGAGAGATGGGCGAAGGTGAAGTATTCGGCGAGACCTCGATCTTCCTCAAGCAGCTTCGCACCGCGAGCGTCAAAGCACTCGACCATGTAACCGTGGCGATCCTCGATCGACAAACCCTCGAACAAAAGATGTTCCAGGATTCATGGCTGGGTCGCTTCATTGAGGCCCTCGCCCAACGCTTTATCGACACCGATCGGAAGTGGACCCGCCAACGTCAGACCCTCGAACGCACACAGCTACAAGCTCAGCTGTTGGCCTATCTCTGTCATCACAGTGAAACCAACCCACCTTCCGCCCGTTGGAGCCCTCTGTGCGAAGCTCTCTGCCAGCAGATGTCTTGCTCTCCAGACGACCTTCAACAAACCATTGAATCCCTCAATTTTTTCATCATCGACTTGCACAACGATCGGCTCAGCCTCTCTGCCAACACCCTGCACAATTATCTCAACACCCACAGACTTCCCCTCTAACGTTGGAACCCTAACTTTTTTCCCAGCCTTGTAGATCGTTAATGTCACTCCTGCGTTTTTTTTCCGCCAAAGTGTAAGCCCCACTGAATTGGTGCGTTCCCCCCACAGAACGACAACAGTTAAGACGTTCCGTCCGCGCAAGAGACGTTGGGAGAAAAACGTACGATGAGACGCATGATACGACATAGCCTTTGGATCACAATGAGTCTGGCCTTGGTTGGGATGTTCCTCAGCCCCAACGAGGCACAAGCACAAAAGACCTGGGGGATCTCCCTGGAACCCTCCGAAACGTCGGGAGGAAACGAACGAGAGTTTGCTCCCCCTCCGCCACCTCGCTACCGGCATTACCGTCGACGCTACCGACACATTCGAAAGTACCGACGACGTTACCGACGGCGCTACCGACGACGCTGTCGACGCAGGTATCCCAGGTATCGTTACCGGTGTGGAGTCCGTCGCCGCAGACCCAACGCTGGCTTTTCGTTGGGGACTTCACGGCTGTGGGTCGATCCAGATCAAGGCAACCTGAGCTGGGACCTGAAACTCGCCCGACTCTGGATGGAAGCGCCTGTGGAGAATGGCTTGTGGGTGGGAACCAACTTCCAGGTCCTTCACATGCAAGGAAATCGATGGTTTGAAAACATCCGACGCGGTGACTTCAGCCAACAATCCCGTCGCTGGATGGATATGGAGCTGTCCCTTCGTTACAACGTCTGGTACATGCGAGCCGGCTGGACCAGCTTCCGCGAGGTGCTCTGGAATGTGCCTGACAATGTGGCCCAGGCTGTGGCTCGGGAGAACCCCGGCTTCAACCCCAACAAGATCAAGACCTCCATGCACGGACTCGGCGACAACTTCATCCTGCCGTATGCCGTCACTGGACTTCGTGCAGGACCTCTGCAAATTGAAGCGGGCGCACAGTTGTTGGGCTGGGATCTGCGAAGCTACCGGCTCCACTCCTCCCTCACCCTCGCCAAGTGGGGTCTCGGTGTGCAACTCACAGCAGCCTACCAGGAAGACGGCATGCGAATGCGTCTGGCCCGAGAAGGCGAAGACGAAGACGACATCGACAGCAACTCCCTCGCCCATGCTATCTGGCAGCGACGCTTCTGGGAGATTGGCCTGGCCGCAACCGCCGACCTCGCTGCGCTGTTCGGCTGGAACAAGAACAAGTGGCTGGGTCCTTTGCAACTGATGGTCGGTGTCCGCTACCGCAACATCCTGGAGAACAGATTGGAGACGGTCTCCGAACAGCTACTCTTTGCTGAAGCGCCCGGAAGCCAGTGGACATTCTTCGCCGGCCTGCAAATCGCCTTCGGTAGCGGTAATCCTGTGCTTATGCACTGAGAGCCCATCGCCAATATCCAGAAGCAAGAGAAAGAGACCTCCACCACCTGAGAACCCAAGAACGCTCACATTCACTCCCTCTACTTCCCAACCCAATCCATCCATACAATTCAAGCTAGGCACGTCTTCAACGATGAAGTATAGTGGGTCCATTCGACAAAGGATTCAGTGAAAACGCCAAGGAGCAGGGCAAGGTGGATCTCCAAGAGGCATGCCAACAAGCAGCAGAGTACGCGGCGGAGGGATTTCTCGACTCAGCAGTCAAACTCTACCAGTCCATCCTGCAGCACTACCCAGAGCATCTCGACGCCCAAGCCGGTTTGGCTCGGCTGCTACTCCAGGCGGACCAATGGGACGTCGCCCACCGCTTGATCCAACATATCCTGGCGACCCACCCCAAGCACTACCAAACGTTCCTTCTCCTGGGACTGACGAAAGAACAAACGGATCTCCCCAAGGCCATTGCGTGGGTCCAGCAAGCCTGTGACAAAGGCAAGCATGATCCCATGGTGGTCTTTCACCTTGCGCGTTTGTGGTTCAAGTACAGCGAACACCACGAAGACGCTCTGAGCCAAGCTTTTTCTGCGATCAACCAGGCGTACAAACACTCTCCCCAGGCTCCTGTCATTTTGCAGCTTCGGGCTCGTATCCTACGGGACATGGGCAACCGTGAGGAGTGCCGCAGAAATTTGAAAGAAGCGCTGCGCCTCAATCCTCGTCACCTCCCGTCGTATCTGACCCTGATCAACCTGGAGATGGAAGACAGCAACCTCAACGAGACCTTGCATCTGCTTCGCGAAGCCCACCGCTGGTGTGGGGCGCACCCTGCCCTGGCGTCGTTGGAGATGAGCATGCAAACGATGAGGGGACATTGGGATGAAGCAGCGCACAGTGCCCACCGGCTAGCCCAACAAATGCCTGGCTCCTTTGAAGCCCACCTGCAACTTGGCATCCTCCACCTGCTCCAAGGTCAATCAACACAGGCCGAAGAGGACTTGCTTCTGGCTCACCGTCTGAACCCCCAGCACTGGGAACCTCTGTTCTTGTTGGGCCAACTTCACAAGCACATGCAACAATACCAGTCCGCATTTCGTTTCCTTCGAGAGTCCTCGCTTCGGGCCCCTGAACGTTGGCAGCCCCTCAATGAACTGGGCCTTGTCAACCTGATGCTCCGCGACTTTGATGAAGCGCTTCGTTGCCTGGCGCAAGCACTGCAAGTTGCGCCGGAAGAAACCACGCCGTTGTTCAACACCGCGTTGGCACACTTCAAAAACAGCGACTGGGCCGAAGCACAGACCTTTTGCGAGCACTTGCTGCAACGACCTGGACTGCCCCAACCGACACGCGAAGCCACTCTCTTGCTGTTACAACAAATGGAGGTCCACGATGAATGAGCCACTTAGCGTCTGGGGTTGGGGCCATGCCTCCAAGTTCCCACCAACCGAGGAACGCAACGCACTCGCCGAGCAAGTCGGGATGATGCTGGGATTGCCTGGACTCTCTGCCAAAGAGCCCGTAGCTCTCGACGATGTAGAGATGCCAGCCCCACGCATTGAAATCCCCGCATCCTTGGCGTCGTTCTGTACAATCGACAAGGCAGAACGTGCCCGTCACTCCTATGGACGAAGCTTTCCCGATATTCTTCGCGGGTTCCAGGGTCGCTATGACTCTCCACCCGACATCGTCGCCTACCCCACCAAAGAAGCCCACATCGAAGCCGCCCTCTCCTGGTGCAGTGAGCACGGTGTACGTTTGATTCCTTTTGGCGGCGGGACCAGCGTGGTTGGTGGTGTCGAGAGCCGACGCTCAGACGACTCGCAAGCGGTCATGTCACTCGACCTCACGAAGATGGACCGGGTGCTCTCCGTGGATGAAACCAACCTCACAGCTCGAATCCAGGCCGGTGCGCGCGGCCCTGTTCTGGAGGAGCAGCTCGCTTCCCAAGGATTAACGCTGCGCCACTTCCCCCAGTCGTTTGAATTTTCCACCTTGGGCGGTTGGGTAGCCACACGAGCCGGCGGACATTTCGCCACGCTCTACACCCACATCGATGACCTTGTCTCCTCGGTTCGTATGTTGACTCCTTCTGGCGTTTGGCAAACCCGGACGCTCCCGGCGTCAGGCGCAGGACCCGACCCCAACCGCATCGTGCTTGGCTCGGAAGGAGCGTTGGGAGTTATCACAGAGGCAGAGGTTCGAGTCCGACCCAAGCCGCGCTGGCGAGCCAAAGCCAACGTCCACTTTACCGACTGGCAGCAAGCCCTTGATGCCGTCCGAAGCATTGCTCAGTCTGGCCTATACCCGGCCAACTGCCGGCTCCTCGACGCGCGGGAGGCCATGCTCCACAGCGTCTCGTTCGACCAAAGCCATGTGTTGTTGTTGGGCTTTGAATCGGCGCACCACAACGTGGAATCCTGGCTGCAACAGGCCTTGGCGATTGCAGAGTCGTTTGGAGGGACGTTGCCTGAGCCTCCCAAAGTTACAGACGCCCAAGAAGGCAACAAAGCCCGAGGGTCCCAAGACGGCGCGGCCGCACAAGCCTGGCGTCAATCGTTTTTGTACGCCCCTTACCTCTTCAATACGCTCGTAAGCCTCGGTGTGTTGGTTGACACCTTTGAAACCGCTTGCACCTGGAGTCAGTTTCCTGCGCTTCACGCCGCTGTTATCAAAAACGTTCGTGGGGCGCTCAAGGAGCAGTGTGGAACAGGGTTCTTGTCCTGTCGTTTCACCCATGTCTATCCGGATGGTCCGGCTCCGTACTACACCTTCATCGGACCCGCCCAAGAAGGCCGTGAGATCGAACAGTGGCTGGCTGTGAAGTCAGCAGCCAGCCAAACGCTGTACGACTTTGGGGCAACCAGCACCCACCACCACGCAGTGGGTCGCTACCATCGACCCTGGTATGCCCAAGAAGTTCCTGAGCTTTACCTGCAAACCTTGCAAGCCGCCAAGGAAACACTGGATCCCGCCGGGATCTTAAACCCTGGAGTGCTGCTTCAAGACCCCAAGGACCCCAACCCCGATAACCTTCTTTAAACCAACAATGACACAATGGCTTCACAAGATTCTCGTCGTGCTGTGACACGAAACACCTTGCGTTTGCCCCCTCACCGAACCTATCTTCACAGCACGTTGGAATCTCGTTCGACCCGGACTCACAAGGACAACATTGGTGGAACACAACGACGTTCACTCCTCGGAGCAAGAAGACGCGTATCTTCTCCTACGTTTTCCCGAGAACATCCGGGAGAGCGCAGGCCTACCTGTATCCTCTAAAGCCTACCCAAGTCCTACAAAGACAACACGACCCCCCAAAAAGCGACGGTGGTTCCTTCGCCTGGTTCTTTTGACGCTGTTCCTTGGATTGGGTCTGGGCGGCGTTGTCGCTTGGGCGCTTGAACTGGAATACCGCGAGCACCAGCAACTGGGCGTACGCTCCGCACAGCTTAAGAAGGAGTGGAGCGCCGCCAAAAACAAGCTACAGCAAGGTCGAAAGAAAGCCATTTACAACTCGTTGCCCCGCTACCTTAAGCATTTGGACCAGACGCTGAAGCTGATGCAGCGCAGCTACGACCGCTACTGCAAAACGCCCAAACGCAAACCCCTCCAGTGGAAGTGGCCCAACGATCGCAAGACCTTTCAGGCTCAATGGCACAATGTCAGGCGATGGTCCTGGCGGTCGCTTCGCAAGCCTTATACCCAAGCTCGCACCTGGGTTGTTCCCAAAACCCAGAAGCTCCAAACCGACAACGAACGACGGAAACACTGCAAAAACCAAACCCAGGCTTTGCTCTCTCAGTTGAAGGTCCGCTTGGAGTCAAGCAGTCAGCAGCTGTTGCAAGAAGCCCGGCGGCATCTCCGCTGGTACCAATGGTGTCATGTAACATGGGCACGTTACGAACACGACCCGGAACACCACACCTATCTGAGTCTCCTGAGAAACAACAGCTGCCGCTCGGCGTGCCGTCGTCGAAACAGTCGCGTCTGCCGAAGCTGTTGGTTGAAACAACGGCTTGCACTCCACCTCTCACAAACTCGAATGCGACAATACCGTCGGCTCCTTCGACAGGAATCCTCACGCCGTTGCAAGCATTGGATTCGCAAGAGCAAGAAACCTTCTCACCAGGGCATTTTCCATGTAGGAGAATACTTCTGGAGGGTCCAACGAGTCCTCTCGTACACACACTGGCTCGAACGACATAAGATGTGCGACGAGTCGTGTCAGAACCTCCGGAAAGAGTGGGGCTTTCAACTTAAGCTATCAGCGGACAAGGCCAACGCTCGAATCTACGTTCGCTTGTGGCCGGAGTACATCAAGGCCCCCACGTCGTGGCTTCGCCAGATCGCAGAGAAGCCCTTGGGAAAAGCAGACGGCAACGTCGTGTGGCTGCCGGCGCTCCGTACCGACTTGGTGCCCAGCCCGATACCACGACAGCTTTGGTATCTGCTCCTGGTGGTGGAACCCAAAAGCCGCCACAGCGCGCTCCTTCCACTCGCCCCAGAAGCAGGTGGAACCCACGAACAATCCATCCTGTTGAAGCCGATTGAGATCTACAACGACGGCCGACTTTTGGTTCGTCACCCCACTTTCTCCCGAGATGGCAAGTGGCTGTCCTTTGCAACATTGCAACCTGGCCCAGGCGAACCCACACCAGATCTGGACTCACCGCTTTGCACCACAATGGCCAAGACACCGACCACCCAGTGGCGCTCTGCCATTAGCGTCTACCCTGTGAATGCCAAAGGACTTCCAACCTCAAGTGGGATTCATCGAAAAACCCAAGCCAGCCTTCGTTATCTTCAGTTTGAGGAGTTTGGCTCGGGCCTGCACTTGCTGGTGTCTTCCCAACAACCTCCCGAAGAGATAAAGGTCAAGCCCAGAGAACCTGTTGACCCTCTGCTTGTTCCGGAACAGCCCCAGAACAAAACCACTGACGGGGTCTCGTTGTGGAAGATGGAGGTCACCCCTCAGAGCGCAACGCCCTTTGGAACCCCCAACCGAATCTCCCGGTCGTCCAACACAAGCCTCGATCTTCCGTTCCAGCGAGGCACACACTTTCCTTCCGTGTTAAGGATGCGTTGTCCAACACCGTCTTCGCTGCAGCTGCTTCACAACGGCCCTGAACGTCCGGACATGTTGCCTCTTCCACAAGGATACAAGCTGCTCCACGCGACCTCCAGCCAAGATTGGGTTGCGTTGTTGTTGCACCGAATAGACACAGGAACACCTGCGCTGATGCGCCAACGTCGCCCCCTTCGTTGGGGAGTCCAGCCCGATCTAAAGAGGCTGCTTTCTCCGTTTCGTCAGGCTCAACAGGTGAGGGATTGGACCTTGCTTGCTGGAGCCAACGTGAAAGATCCAGTGCTCGGTCTGTCTACTGCGAACCGTCAGACATTGTGGGAAGAGCAACCTCATGTTCGTTACCTGGATCCTGCGATACACTGGAGAAGTCGTCGGATTTTTGTGGTACAGCATTGGAAGATACCGGGCTCGTCTTCGTGGAGACCGTCAGCCACCTTTCTCGTATCGCGCCCGCTGCCGAAATCATTCTTGACAGCGGCAACGTCTACCCAAGATAGATAGCCATGGCATCGAAGAACCGCTCACGCTCACTTTTTTCCAGTAGCATCCCAGGAGAGGGACACATGTGTGACCGTCCAACACTCTGTTTTCCCAAGCGGCTTTCACTTCTCTTGGCCACCCTGTTGGGTCTCACGCTGTGGATGAGCACCCCCCAAGCCCAAGCCAGCACCGTATCGTATGGCTACATCGGCTTTGACAACCATCCAGACGCCGACACCCAGCCCGACCACCAGATCATGGTGACGGACGGGTACTGTATGTTCATCGACTACAGCGGCCCCTTCAATCGACTCTGTGTGGAGGCTGGCGTTGGATTTCGTTTTGCTCCGAGCTTTGCCTTTGATGTCCACGCTCAGATGGTGCTCCATCACATCTGGCTGCGACCTTACATCTACGGTGCTTTCTTCAGCATTGGTCCGATGTTTACAGCCATTCCAGAATTCTATGGAGGCTTCCGCATGTCGGCAGGGTTTCACTTTTACTTTGCGGCCCCAAGCATCGAGTTTCAGCAGGTATTTGACGCCCAAGGCACACCCATCACGCGAGTGTTGGTTCAGTTGACGGTGCCGATCCCAACCGGTAGTATCAACTTTGCGTTGGGCAACGTGGGGTTGTAATTTGTAGGGAGAAACTTAATGGATTTGGCCCGCCTGGGACAACACATCCCCCGGCTTATCCTTGTGCTGCTTCTGGTGGCGCCAGGAGTAAGCCTCGGTTGGAGCACTGGTTGCTCTCCCTCGGTTTCCATTCCTGAATCTGGGGAGAACGAAGCTGACGCTTCAACGCCACCCGAACAACGCAACACGTCCAGCCGGTTTGTGGGACACACATGCCAGACCGAAAACGATTGCCCTTCTGGCCTCGGCTGCGAAACACTTATCCCTGATGGCTACTGCACCCGCGAGTGCACTCGAAGCGCTGATTGTCCAGGCAGCAGCCTCTGTGTTCGTATCACATTCTCCAACGGTCAGAAGTTCTTACGGTGCGTTCATACCTGCCGAACCGCAGAAGACTGTCGCACCAACTTTGTGTGTTACCACCCTCCCAAATCCCTGAGTCAATTGTGCCTTCCTCTCCAATGAAACCCCGCTCTACGATTCGATGATGAGGTGAAGCCTGAGCACTCCCCTGTCACCCTCAGACATCAAGCCCATATCCTGTTCCAGCAAGCGTTGGAGAAGAGCCGCCATGCTCGTTGACAGAGAAGGGAATCTACGTTAGAACAAATACCCACGACCTTTCGAGAAGAACGAGTTGCACACTATGCAAGCCGATACATCATACGAACAAGTTGGAAAATACCGTCTCCTCAGGAAGTTGGCGACGGGCGGGATGGCGCACATTTTCCTGGCCGAACAAAGTGGTCTGGGTGGATTCCGCAAGCGGCTTGTTATCAAGAGAATCTTACCTCACCTGGTAGGGGACCAAAAATTCCTCCAGATGTTCCAGGATGAGGCGCGGGTGGCCGCGATGATGAACCACCCAAACATTGTCCAGATCTTTGAGTTGGGGGAAGCCGACGAGAGCTACTACATCGCGATGGAGTATGTCTCGGGATTCAACCTCCGGGAAGTGATCCAGCGCTCCAACGAGAATGGGATCTGGCTGGCCCCCGAATACATCGCCAAGCTCGGATCCCAGATCTGTGAGGGCCTCGAATACGCTCACAACTTCTGCGATGATGAAGGCAACCACCTTAACATCATCCACCGTGATATCTCCCCACAGAACATCATCCTCTCGAATCAGGGCATCATCAAAATCGTGGACTTTGGTATCGCCAAAGCCAAGTCCAACGCCCAAGAGACCCAGGCCGGTATCATCAAAGGCAAGCTGGCATACATGTCACCCGAACAGGTGAAAGGACAGACGCTCGATCGCCGCAGCGACCTCTTCTCCTTGGGGATTGTGTTGCATGAGCTGGCCACCCACCAGCGACCGTTCCAAGGCAAGTCCGACATTGACATGTTGCGGGCGATTCTCGATTCCAGTCCCACTCGGGTCGAAGCGTTGCGACCCGACTTTCCAACCGAGCTTTCCAACATCATCTATAGGGCTTTGGCCAAAGACAGGGAAGAACGCTATCCCTCTGCACGAGAGTTCCAGTGGGACCTCGAACAATTTATGCAGAGCGCAGGCAAAGCGGTTACCACCTTCCAACTCCGCGAGTTGGTGACCAAGCTGGAGCAGATCAGCAGCGACCCAAACCAAGAAGAGGTCAGCGGCTCCAACCCTCGCCCGGCGCCACCGAAGCCCGCGCAACCGGCACAACCTGCTCAGGCGGCACACACACCGCCCCCAGCACCTCCCATGCCGGCGAAGCAGCCAGGACCACCACCTCCTCCGCCGGCCATTCCGGGTCAACGAGGCCCTGCTGCGCCAGAAGACTTTGACGAAGACGCAGAGACCATGTGGGCCACAGACTTGAAGCTTCCCCCTGGTCCTCAAGGCAGCCCTGCCCCTGCAAGCGTACCGGCTAGCGCGCCGTCGCTACCTCCTCAGCCTACAGCGAGCATGACGCCGCCCCCTCCGTCCAACAACTTTACGCCCCCCCCTCCGTCCAACAACTTTACACCTCCCCCCGCGCAGCCGACATGGGGAGCCCCTCAAGTGGACAACACTCCGAACGATGAGTGGGAAGAGGAAGACGCTACTGTACTCAGCCCCTCTCCCCTCGCTGCCAACTTTAAACCGGAAGCCCCTCCGGGGATGCAAGCCCCCACGGCAGCAGCACCCAGACCCAACTTTAACCAATTGGGTAACAACGATCTGGACACCATCACAGAGCCTGGGCTGGATACAATTAGCAATCCGAACAATGCTATCTCTGCAGACGTGATGAACAGCTATCTCCCTCCGGCTCCGAACCATCAGTTCAATGAATCAGAACCTCCCACGTTACTGGATCAACCCAGTCTCGCTTCGATGGGTATCCCCAACCCAAATCAACCACCACGTCAGGCTGTTGTTGCAACAGCCTCTGGGTCCTATGGCAACATCCAAGCAGGGCAACAGAATCCAAGTTGGGCGACAAGCAATCGTCCGACAACACAGAACCCTCCACAAGACCGACGGTTTCGTAGCCGAAGCGCGCTCCTGGAGAAGCCTCCCGCTGGCGGCGGCAAGCGTGTGATTTTGATTGTCTCCATTGTGATTGTCTTGGCTGCTGCTGGTGTACTCACGTATATGTTCGCTCTCTAAAACATACCCCCTACATCTAACATTAAGCACCCCCAAGATCTTGCAAACCACAACAGGAGAAGTGGAATGTCGACCTACGTTTCGGGACGGCGATGGAACCAAATGTCCCGCAGTGGCTCCTTCTTTCTTTGCTTTCTGGCCTACGTCTGTGCAGGACTAGCCGCCTGGTTTACATTGCGCTGGTGTACAGGTTGGAGCCCTCTAGCAGCTTCTGCCATGGCCGATGTCGCAGCAACTCTCGTCATCTTCGTGTGTAGCTTTGCTCTGGCCAACTCCAGTATGTATGACCCCTACTGGAGCGTCATTCCCATTGTGCTGGCTGGCTACTGGGGTTGGGGGTTGGCCGCAGAAGGGGTGCCATGGCTTCGCAAGGTTGTGGTCTTTTCCTTGGTCACGTTGTGGGGCTTGCGTCTGACCTTCAACTGGGCCAGAGGTTGGCCGGGCTTGCACCACGAAGACTTTCGCTACATCGACTTGCGCGAGAAAACCGGCCGATTTTACTGGCTGGTCAGCTTCTCCGGCATCCACCTCTTTCCCACCTTTCAGGTGTTCATGGGATGCATCGCAATTTATCCGGCCATGGCAACCAGCACCCGGCCCTTCTCCTGGCTTGACGGCGTCGCAGCAGGCGTCACCTTCCTCGGGATAGCGTGGGAAGCGATCGCAGACCAACAGTTGCGCAACTTCCGCAAGCAATCCCCCCCCCAAGATGCGATTCTTGACACAGGACTGTGGAAATACTCACGTCACCCCAATTACTTTGGCGAGATGACCTTCTGGTGGGGCCTCTATTTGTTTGGTTTGGCTGCGGACCCTTCCTACAAGTGGATCGCCCTCATCGGTCCAGGCTGCATCACAGCTATGTTTATCTGGATCAGCCTGCCCATGATAGACAAGAGAATGCTTCGCAAACGGCCCCACTACGCCGAACGGATGAAAAAAGTATCTTCCATCCTTCCCTGGTTCCCAGCCAAATAGAACCTTCCCCGCGTCCCATACTCAGTCGTCGGTGGGAGCATCGGGGCAAAAGCTTCCATCGATGCAGTAGGAAGCGGAGTCGCTGTATTTGATGCAAAGCTTTCCTGCACCACAAGGATTGCTGGAGCTGCACTTCACACCCACACAGCGCCCATAGGTCACGTTTTTCCCACCTGGACACGTGAAGCTGCTGAGGCAAAACAGGCCCGTAACACAATCGTGTTTCGCTGTGAAACCATCCCCTTTCCACGAACAGGACTCACCAGCTTTCTTGCCTGAGCAAGCCACACCCACCAGCAACATCAACGCAGCCCAACCTGCCAAGAACATCCGAACCTTGTTCATTTTCTTCTTTCGCATCTGTCCTCCAAGCAACAGCAATCTATCGTGTTCAACAACGAACTTCAGTATCAACCATGGTTACGACCACATCCACGAAAGCACACCCAAACCAATGGCAAAAGCATAAGCCATAGCAGAGGCTGCAGGGTACCGGGATGTCCAGAACTTAAAGGCTGTCCCAAACGAACGCTTAATTCGCACCAACTTCCTGTTATCAAAGTCGACAGAATAGATTTCGTCAAGGATTAAGTGGGAGAGCGCCCCTGTCAGGCCAGCCAACGCAAGAAGGGCACGCTCATGAAAGGAAAAGGGCTGAAGAAACAGAAACACCACCTCGGCAAACACGACAGCAAAAGGGACGCTGTGTAGCATTCCACGGTGAACCGTAAAGGTCTTGAACACGGGAATGGCAATCTGGACAGCCGCAGCAATCCCAACCATCACCAGCCAGGTTTTCTGGTAGCCAAAGGGAAGGCGGGGAAAAAGGAACAGCGTGGGAGCCGCACAAACCCCTGCCACCAGGATGCTCTGGAGGGCATTTTTAACGGTCCCTCTACGAACCTTGCCCCACCAACTCATCTGGGGAAGCGCCCAATGCAAAAGGTAGTGGTTGGGAATCACCACGGTCAGGCTCCAAACCACCCATTGCCCTCTCCCATGAGCCCAGACCGCCAACGAAACGACAGGCAGCATCGTAGAGAGCAACCGACCAATCTCCGCAACGGCGTGGCCTCTGTCGTGATCAATGTCGGGAATCATCCCTCCCAGGAACCCAAAAAACACTCCCAGCAGCAGGATATCCCAACCCAGCTGGTGCAACCAAAGCGAGCTGACACCAATGGTAAGTAAACCTGCGCAAGCTCCAACGCTAACATGTGTTCGATAATTCGCCATACGCCCGGGCTCTCCGCAATTTGCCTTCTTGCAAAAGGGCAACACTGTGCTATGCTATCGTCACCTCAGTTGGGTAACTCTACGATTCAATCTAGTGGAAAGGAGCATCCATGGACACCCTTCGCTTCACGATAAACGGCCAGGAAGTTGAAGTCGCTCAAGAAGAAGGACTGACAGCGCTTGCTGCCATTCGTGACCGCTTGGGCATCACTTCTCCCAAAGATGGCTGTTCTCCCCAGGGACAATGTGGATGTTGCACGGTCCAAATCAATGGCAAAGCCTTGATGTGCTGCACCAAGTCAGCCGAAAGTTTGGCCGACAAAGAAGTGACCACCCTGGAAGGTCTCTCCCACCATCATCGGGAAGTGCTGGCCCGCGCCTTTGTGAAGACAGGAGGATTGCAATGCGGCTTCTGTATCCCCGGCATCAGCATGCGAGTGGCCACGTTGCTCAACCGCACAGACACGCCCAACGACAAACAGATCCGCAACGCCATGCAACCCCATTTGTGCCGTTGCACCGGATATGTCAAGATCTTTGATGCCATCCGAGAGGCCGCTCTGCACTGGAACACCGAAACCTTACCGGAACTTCCCACGGAAAGCCATGTCGGCGCCGGGACTGTCCGTTACCTCGGTCAAGAGTGCGTGTTGGGCGAAAAAGCTTACGTAGACGACATGGTCCTCCCTGACATGCTCCACGGCGCTGTCCTCCTCTCGGAACACCCGAAAGCACGTGTCGTCTCTATCGACACATCGGCTGCAGAGTCTGCCCCTGGAGTTCATGCTGTCATCACAGCCAAAGACCTGCCTGGAGCCAAGAAGGTTGGCCTTATCGAGAAAGACTGGTCGGTCTTGATTGATGTGGGCGAAGTCACCCACTGCATGGGCTCTGTCATCGCCGCTGTCGCAGCAGAGACACGAGAGCAAGCACGAGCAGCCACAGCCCTCATTGAAGTGGAGTACCAGGTCCTCACTCCAGTAACAGGGCCCAAAGAAGCCCTCGCCACTGGCGCTCCCGAAGTTCACCCAGGTCAACCCAACCTCTTGCGTACGTGCATGATCAAGCGGGGCGACGTTGACGCAGCCATCCAAGCTTCAGAGTATGTCCTGGAGGAGGTCTTCTCCTCCCAACGCATTGAGCATGCCTTCCTGGAGCCTGAAGCCGCGCTCGCGGTGCCGGAAGAAAACGGCGTGCTGCTTTACACCCAAGGCCAGGGAGTCCACGACGACCAACGTCAAGTGGCTGCCATTCTCGACCTCCCCCTCGAGAACGTCCGGGTCAAACTCGTCAGCAACGGAGGGGCTTTTGGAGGCAAGGAAGACCTCTCCATCCAGGGACACACAGCCCTCCTTGCACAGCACACCCAACGCCCCGTGAAGCTGGTGCTCTCACGGGATCAGTCGATGCGCATGCATCCCAAGCGCCACCCCATTGAGATGCACTACACCGTAGGCTGCGACGCGCAAGGCAAGCTGACCGTTGTGAAAGCCCGAATGTACGGCGACACAGGAGCTTACGCTTCCGTCGGAGACAAGGTTCTGGAGCGAGCCGCTGGCCACTCCTGCAGCGCCTATCGCGTACCGGTTGTGGATGTGGAAGCCTACACCGTCTACACCAACAACCCACCCAGCGGGGCGTTCCGAGGGTTTGGAGTAAACCAAACCGCCTTTGCCATGGAAGGGATGCTGGATCGACTCGCAGAGCTTGCAGGCGTGGATCGCTACGACATCCGTGAACGCAACATCCTCCATCCAGGTGACCGCTTCGCCACCGGCCAGATCATGAACGAGAGCGTCGGTCTGCAAGCCTGCCTTGAAGCTGTCAAAGATGACTTCAAGAACGCGACCTACGCTGGCATCGCTTGTGGCATCAAGAACACCGGGATTGGCAACGGAATGCCCGACATCGGCCGGGCGTTGCTGTCGATCGGTGAGGACGGACATGTCACTCTCTTCACCGGCTACACAGAGATGGGACAAGGATTGTTCACAGTGCTGCAACAGGTCGTTTGCGAAGAAGCGGGCCTGACTCCAGACCAGATATCGGTCAAGGTCAACACCGATTACGCAGTAGAATGCGGCATGACAACCGCATCGCGGGCAACGGTCCTTGCTGGAGAAGCGACCCGACGTGCCTCGCTCAAGCTAAAAGAAGCCCTCGACTCCGGCAAAACCCTCTGGGACTTGAAGGACCAAAGCTTCCATGGCGAGTTCATCTGTGACTTCACCACCAAGCCTGGAACAAACGTCGACAACCCTGTAACCCACCTGACCTTTGGCTACGCGACCCAGGTCGTGATCCTCAACGAAGACGGAACGCTGCAAAAAGTCATCGCAGCCCACGATGTTGGGAAGGTGATGAACCGACTTCAGTGTGAAGGTCAAATTGAAGGCTCAGTCCACATGGGCCTGGGTTACGCGTTGACCGAAGACATGCGAACCGAGGGAGGCGTCCTCGAATCCACCAACATCAACGACATGTGCATCATCCGGGCGCGCCACATTCCAGAAATCGAAGTCCGTCTGTTGGAAGTCCCTGACCCCATCGGACCGTACGGCGCGAAAGGAGTGGGCGAGATTGGTCTCGTTCCTACGGCAGCCGCTGTCGCTGGAGCGCTTCATGCCTACGATGGTCTCCGTCGCAAGAAGCTTCCCATGCGCGGCTCCCCCGCTGCTCGTGCCATTCTCCCCAAGAGCAAACACGAGCCCGACCCCTCTGCCTAAACAGCCTCTCTTCCCCACCACACAACGATGGCGCTGTCATCGAGGATATCCCTGTGAGCAAACCCATAGAGATTGGACTCAGCGCTGTTATCCTCGCTGTTACCGACGAAGAGCCTCGTGTGTTAACGGTCGAACACTTGCCCTCGACCAATCTGCAGTCGGCTCCACCCAGACCCGAAGAAGAACACGCTCCAGCCCTCCCCTTTGCTCCCCTCGACCCCATTGGCCACCGCACCCTGGAGCTGGGACTGCGTGACCATGTTCTCTCCCAAACGGGCATGGAGCTTGGTTACGTCGAGCAGCTCTACACCTTCGGAGACCGCGACAGACTCTACGGCCACGATGAGCACACACCGCGTTTGATTTCAGTGGCCTACCTTGCTCTGGTTCAAGAGACCCGAGCGCTTCTTCAAGATGCGCATTGGGTCGGATGCTACCGCTTCTTCCCGTGGGAAGATTGGCGGAACGGCACCCCCGCCATCCTGGAAGACACCATTTACCCAGCGCTCCGGGAGTGGGTGGAAGACGCAGACACTCCAACAGAACGCACCCAACGACAGGAACGAGCCGCCATTACCTTTGGGTGGGGGCAAGCACCTTGGGACGGGTACCGGGTCTTGGAGCGCTACGAATTGCTGTACGAGATGGGTCTCATTCCCGAAGCCCAACGAGACGAAGACACAGGCAACACAGTGTTTCCTCTCGGACAACAAACAAAACAGAGAGCCGCAAATCACGAGAAACAAAGAGACTCTCTGGGCCTACCGATGGCCTTGGATCACCGCAGAATCCTCAGCACAGCCTTGGGACGCCTTCGAGGAAAAATAAAATACCGACCTGTCGTGTTCGAACTACTACCTGACACCTTTACCCTCCTGCGTCTGCAGCGTGTGGTGGAAGCTTTGGCAGGATTGCAACTGCACAAGCAAAACTTCCGCCGCCTCGTCGAGAGAGGCGGACTTGTGGAAGGGACAGAAAAGCTCGATACACAAACGGGAGGACGCCCGGCCAAACGGTTCAGGTTCCGGCGCGAAGTACTGCGAGAACGACCCACACCTGGTGTTGGACTCCCAGGCACTCCCACACATAGGAGAAATTAACGATGGGTCTTCTCGTAGAAGGACAATGGCACGACAAGTGGTACGATACCGACTCCAACGACGGAAAGTTTGTTCGCAGTGAATCCCAGTTTCGCAACTGGATCACAGCCGATGGCTCTAGCGGTTTCCCAGCCGAAGCCAACCGGTATCATTTGTATGTCTCGTGGGCCTGCCCTTGGGCGCATCGCACCCTCATCTTCCGAAAGCTGAAGGGCCTGGAAGATGTTATTGACGTCTCTGTGGTCCACCACTTTATGGGCGAAAAGGGATGGACCTTCCTTAACGAAGATGGAGCCACCGGCGACAAGCTCTACGGCTTCGACTACTACTACCAAATGTACACCAAGGCCGACCCAAACTACTCCGGACGTGTCACCGTTCCCATCCTCTGGGACACCAAGAAAGAGACCATCGTTAGCAACGAATCATCCGAGATCATCCGGATGTTAAACACCGAGTTTAATGAGTTTGGAGACGCTTCCCTGGACTTCTATCCGGAAGACTTGCGCGATGCCATCAATGAGATCAATGACCCGGTCTACCACAACGTCAACAACGGCGTGTACAAGTGCGGCTTCGCCACAACGCAGTCTGCCTACGAAGAGCCGTTCGACGCGCTGTTCGCAACACTTGATGACCTGGAAGAACGTCTCAGCCAACAACATTACCTTTGCGGAGATCGGGTAACTGAAGCAGATTGGCGATTGTTCACAACGTTAATTCGCTTTGACCCTGTCTACTATGTCCACTTCAAGTGCAACAAGCGACTCATCCGGGAGTACCCGAACCTGCAAGACTATATGCTCGCGCTGTACCACACGCCAGGCGTCGCAGAGACCTGCAACATGCTTCACATCAAGTCTCACTACTACGGCAGCCACGAGACAGTGAACCCCCACCTGATCGTTCCCAAAGGCCCAGACCTCGACCTCGACACCCAACCCAAGCGCCCCATCCCGCTCCTTGGATAACAAGCGACCCTTCAACCACACCCTCAACCAAGCCTCCACTTGACGAACCCCTGCAAATTCACTACATCCCACACCAACCAACACTTTGACACGACGCCCAACCTACGGGGCACTTTGTCGTGAAAGAGTTGCACCATCAGCACAAGGATCAGCACCATGACAAGGATTGTTCTGGTTGTAGTGGTTGTCTTGTTGGGTATGTGCTCTCTGGCCTGCACAGGCTCACAGCCCATCACCCGAAAGCCCAAACGAACACGCTCGTCCAAGAAATACGAAGGACCTGCCGACACCACGGACCCCTCGCTTTATTTGATGAAGCGTCGACGTCGCAAACGAGGGTATTGGTGCACCTACCGTTACTCTCACTGGCGGACAGCTCTCAACTTGCGCTTAAACTCCCGTAGCTCTGTGTTTGCAAGAGTCAACACATACAGGAACCCGGCCAAGACCTACCTCCGCTTCTCCAAGTACGGACCCAAAGCTGGAGTGTTCGTTCGGATGACAAGTCGAGGCGTCACCCTTCGAGGATGGGCCACGGGCTCCAGAGGTGTACCCCTGCATCTCAATCGACCCGTACGATTCGGCGAAAACGTCATCGCAGGGAGGTATGCAACGCTTCATTGGCGTGGCTATGACCGACGAGCGATTGCGCTGGAGTTGGATCTCCAAAAATACTACCAAACCAACGAACGACTCATCGCGACAGTCCCTTGCGAACACACAGCAATGTTCTCCAAGAAGGTGGGACCTTTGCACAAAAAAGCGGGCCTTCCAGCACCGACAAAGTATGTGTACCTAAAGAAGAACACCAAGATCCCTGTAACAATGACCCCAGAAGGAGACCCTGTAGGTTCCCTGCTCCCCATCACTTATTCTCGAAGAGTGGCTTGGTATCAGAAGCAAGGTCAATTTGTGCAGATCTTGGCCAGAGTCAGCGGCGTTGGAATTTATGGCTGGATTCCCGACTCCGCAATCAAGCCCATACAACCCAACCGCCGGAGAAGTGGACTTCTTGGGATTTTTGGTTCTGGAGTGGGCGGATTGGGATTCCGCGGACGGCGCAAAAAACCAAGCTACAGACGATACATCCAATACATTTGCCGCAAGCCCGTCCCATTGTTGGTATGGAACGGTCGAAAGCTGGCAAGAGTCGGCCTGTTGCGCAAACGAATCCCCATCGCGCTGCTCAAGAAAAACTCTCGGTGGGCCACCGTACGATTGCGATGGTGGCGCTCCTGGATCACCCTCAAGCGGTCCTTCACCTGGACCATTCCAAGCAAGTCACTGCAATCCTGTCGTGAGATCCGACAACGATAGCACCGGAACTCCTGCCTCTTTATCTCACACAGTAATTCTCCAAAGGCGCAAGCTCTCCCGAACGTTTACGTCGCAAACGCGCGGTCCAAGGTCGTTTGCGTGGAGACATCCGAAACAAGCAGGTGTAGTAGCCACGTCGTTGCAGCCTTACGGTGGTTCTCTTGGTCAGAGCCAAACAGAAGGTCCCTCTCACTCGTCGACGTTTGCCACGATACGCCAGGGAAACGTGCAAGCGGGAAGGAACAATGTGAAGAACACCTCGGCTTGCCCGACGTAGAGGAACACAAGAGAGCCTCCCCGCCTTGGAGTTGCATTGAAAAGAACCAGGAACAGAGCAATCAAAAAGCCGGGCCTGGCAAGACTTCCCGACACCTTCAACGCCGTTGTCAATCTGGCCATCGCAGTCATCGTCTTTTCCGTTGCAAGTGTCTTTTGCAGCAGGTAACACCTGACCTTTGCAGGAGCCAAAGCGGCCGTTCTCACACGTTTGCTTCCCAGGAGAACACACACCCTTGCCTTGTGTCTCTAGCTTTCCAGTGTAGCAAGAACGAACGTCCCCTTCTTTGCAAGATGCGACGGAACGAAGCTTTGGACGAGTCCGAGGAACTGCGCGTGAAATACCTACCTTGTTTTGTTGCTTCGGTGTGTTCGTTCCATTGAATTGCTTTTGCAACAACCAAAGTCCTAGAGAACCAAGAACCACAACAACAGCACCCAAGACCCACCAACGCAGAGACGTTGTGGGGAACGCAGCCTTGGTCACGCCTGACACTGAGGGCTGCGAAGGATCCAAGGACACTTCAGACCCGGAAGGCAAGCTCTGGCGAGGGTCCAAACCCGAAGACCGGTCCTCTTGGGAACGTGGTGTGTGTTTTGGACCCACCTGCCCGGCATTGGACTCCATCCAACGTTGGGGAGGCGTGTTGTCGAGGGTAGGCTCCAGAGATGTTGGAGAAGGTGACGTCTCGTTGTTAACACCCACACCCGAACCACCCAAAAACCGAGACGCTTTCGCACCGTCAGCGACGGGTTGCAACACAGAGTCATGCACGGGACGAATGGAGCTATCGTAGAGGCTGTTGCTCTCAGGGAGCTTGTCGATCAGAGCGTTGAGTTGGAAGATCCCCAGCTCAGAAGGTGGCGCCGGCAACTCCTCCTCCGACAACAAGGCCAACGACAAGGCTTGCATACACGCATGACAGGAGTCAAAGCGGTCTTCCGGCTCCTTGGCGAGACATCGCATCACCACCGCATCAAAGGCTGGGGACAGCTCTGGATTCCAGGAGCTGGGCAGCGGTGGGTCTTCATGGAGTTGCTGGTAGATGATGTAATCTTGTTGCCCTCGGAACGGCGGCTGCAGCGTGGACATCATATACATGGTCACGCCCAAACTATAGAGGTCTGCGCGATGGTCCACGCTTTTGCTATCCCGAATTTGCTCGGGCGCCATGTACTTGAGCGTTCCCATGGTCATGCCTGTGGAGGTGAGGTCTCTCTCCACATCCGCCATAATTTTGGCGATACCGAAGTCAGCAATCTTCGGTACCATCTCACCGTTGGACTTTTGTTTGAGGAGAATGTTGGCCGGTTTAATGTCGCGGTGGACCAAACCTTCCTCGTGAGCAAATCCAACAGCGTTAAGCACAGGAGCCATCACCCGCCAGAGGTCCCTCCGGCTGAGCGGAGCCGTCTGACGTTTGAGCAGCTGCTTCAGGTTTTCACCCTCCACCCACTCCATCACGATACCGATCCAAGGCCCCTCCTCAATCAAGTCGGTGACTTCGAGAATGTGAGGATGACGCATCCGGAATTGCACTCGCCCCTCGCTCAAGAACCGCTCACGGATTTCATGATCTTCCACGAGGTCTGGCTGAAGAACCTTAACCGCCAAGCGCTCCTTCAGCTTGAGGTGCAACGCCTGGTAGACCCAGGCCATACCACCCTTGCCAACCAGCTTTTCGATGCGGTAGTTTTGTTGAAGCACCTGCCCTTCTAAAGATTGGGCAGAATGTAACGTATACTCTTGTGGTGACATTTGACAGCAAACCTCAAGGCAACCAAAATTGTACCTCCTACAGTTAACAGAATTATCACAGAGATGCAAAAACCAACATTGAAACGCTGCGCCCGATGGATTGGATTGTTCCTGCTCTGGTTCCCTCTTGCTCAGGTCTTGTCCTGCGGTGGAACGCCTCCTCTCTGCTCTGAGGAGAAACCTTGCCCCCAAGGTCAGATTTGCGACCAAGGAGTCTGTCGTTGCAAGCCCCCTTCCATTCTTTGCGGTGAAGCCTGCATTGATCCCTACAACAACAACCTCCACTGCGGCCAGTGTGACCAGTCGTGTACGCAGGGAACTCAGTGCTTCCTGGGTCAGTGCCAGTGTCCTTTGGGGCAACGGCTCTGCAACGGAGACTGCACCGACATCAACGCCCACAGCCAACATTGTGGTGGATGCAACCAACCCTGCCCTTCGGGCCAGGTTTGCAGTCGCGGAGTCTGTGAGCCGACGTGCCCAAACAGCACGCCCAACACATGCAACGGCGGCTGCGTGAACTTCAAGACCAGCAACGCGCACTGTGGAAAGTGCGACGCATCTTGCGCAGGAGCCAGCAGTTGCCTGGATGGAGCTTGCACCTGTCCTGTAGGAAGCATCTCCTGCGATGGCGAATGCGTAGACGCTGAAGGAGACAACCAACACTGCGGAGGATGCGGAAAAACGTGTTCCAGCGGGCAGGTTTGCGCAGAAGGTCGATGCCAGCCTCAATGCCCTCCGACCTATCCGGATTTGTGCTTTGGTGGTTGCTTCTCCACCCAACAAAGCAACCTACATTGCGGCTCTTGCGGCGTCCGATGCCTTGGAGGAAAGCGATGCTTTGACGGACAATGCATCTGCCCAGGGGGACAGGTGGATTGCAACGGTCAATGTGTAGACCCACGCACCAACCATCAACATTGTGGAGCCTGTGGCCGATCTTGTTCAACCGGCCAGGTTTGCAGCGATGGCCGCTGTCTTTTGGAGTGCCCCGGACAGTCCCCAGACATCTGCTTTGGTGGTTGCTTCAGTTTGAAGAGCAGCGGGGCCAACTGCGGCGCTTGTGGAAAGACCTGCCCGTTGGATGAATCCTGTGACCAAAGCCAGTGCCAGTGTGTTCAAGGCCTCTCACGATGTGGTGATACTTGCTTTGATCTGCAAGCAACACGTCAACATTGTGGAAGCTGTGGCACTGCCTGCACCGATGGCAAAAAGTGTGGCAAAGGAAGCTGCGTCTCTTCTTGCCCTCAAGAAACACCCACAGACTGCAACGGCGGATGCATCAACACCCAAACCAACCCCCGTCACTGTGGAGCCTGTGACCGTCGCTGCGAGCCAGGCCAGCTGTGCCAAAGCGGCAAGTGCGTTTGCCCCAAAGGTCGGCTGGATTGCCGCCGCGCTTGCATCGACCC
This sequence comes from Deltaproteobacteria bacterium, assembly GCA_006226375.1. GTDB lineage: Bacteria > Myxococcota_C > UBA6777 > UBA6777 > UBA6777 > M3003. The sequence continues at coordinate 128,536 of SBHC01000079.1, forward strand.
GACCACCGACAATCTCTACTGTGGAGGCTGCTTTACCACATGCCCAGCTGACAAGATCTGCCAGTCGTCGAGCTGTGAGTTGACGTGCTCCTCTTCCCAACCCGACCTCTGCGCAGGCACCTGCGTGAATGTACAATCCAACAACCAACACTGTGGCGCTTGCGGCAAGGCATGCAAACCAGGACAAGAATGCATCCAAGGCCAGTGTAGCTGCCCTCAAGGCACAACCTTGTGCAACGACCAATGCATCGACACCCAAACCAACCTGTCTCATTGCGGCGGTTGCGGCAAAGAGTGTGACAAGGGCTGTCGTTGTCAGGCGGGTCAATGCACAGCCAGCTGTCCCACTGGACAAACCCTGTGCGGTCCAGGGTGCCAATGCATCGACACCCAAAACGACAGCCAGCACTGTGGTGGATGTTACCAGGCCTGTGGAACCGCCCAATCGTGCAGCCAGGGACAATGTGTTTGTACTGCTGGGTTAACACAATGCGGTGGCTCCTGCCATGACACAGCGACCTCACTGCAACACTGCGGCGCCTGCAACAACAAGTGTCAATCCGGAGAGAGGTGCGAACAAGGAACCTGCCAGCGATGCCCCAAAGACGCACCGTTGTGTGGAAGTCAATGTTGTCCCGCACCTTTCGTTTGCAGCAACAACCAATGCCTCAGCCTGGACAGCGACCCCAACCACTGTGGTCAAGTCAACACCTCCTGCAAAGCTGGCGAGTTGTGCTGTCAAAAGCAGTGCGTTACCGTTGCAACAAACAACCAACACTGCGGCTTTTGCGGCAAAACCTGTGGCCAAGATGAGATGTGCTGTGCGGGCACATGCACGGACCTTCAGAAAGACACCAACCACTGTGGAGCTTGTGGGTTTACCTGTCGCAAGGGGCAATTGTGCTGCTCTGGTGCATGTCTCGACCTACAAACCGACGCCAAAAACTGTGGCTCCTGTGGAAAAGCCTGCCCCACCAACCAGGCTTGCTGTGCAGGCTCCTGCGTGGACCTACAAACCGATGCAAAGCACTGTGGAACTTGTGGAAAAGTCTGCCAAGTAGGAGATCCCTGCCAACAAGGCAGTTGCCCTTGAAAAGCCTGGAACAACAGCCCCCCCAGCCTCTTGCGAACTCCTTCAAAACAAATTAAGACTCATCACAACTCTGCCCTGCCGATTTTGTTTAAAAAAAGCAGCGCACAATTACGACTATAGAGAACAAGGTCATCTTCATCGTACAGGAGAAAGTGTTCCATGAACCAACACCAACAAACTCGTCGCGCGTGGCGTGCATTGGCTTTCAGTAGCCTCGCACTGTTTGCGCTGCTTCTCTTGCCAGGACTGGCGTCTGCCCAGAATCAACCGGATCTCACCGTTGACATCACAAGCGTCAACGACACGACTCTGGCCCAAGGACAATCGTTTCAGATCCGCTACCGCGTCCGTAACGCCGGTAGAGCCGACGCCAGCAACGTCACGGTCCGCTTTTACTACTCAACCAATACGACCATCGACACAACCGACACCTACCTCGGCGAAGAGCGAACGTTTGGTACCATTCAGGCAGGTCGTAGCCTCCCCAGCACGTTCACAACCTACACCGCCAATGTGGTGTTGCCCGTGGATGCAACGACAGGAACTCGCTACATCGGCGCCATTATCGACTACGGCAAGACCGTTACAGAGTCGAACGAGAACAACAACACCGACAGCACCCCCGTGACCGTTCGCACGTCGAACAACACCGTGGACCTCCGGATCTCGTACGTTAAGCTGGACAAAACCAGCGCGAAGCCTGGTGAGACCGTAACTGTGGAATACCGCATTTACAACGCTGGCTCTGCCAACGTCACGCGCTCGTTTCTGACTCGCAACTACCTCTCGACCAACGACACCATCACCACAGGGGACCAGGCTCTGGATCAAGCACGCACGGATACTCGCATCAATGCAAGATCCTACCTCCCCTCGGCCACCACAACGTACAAAAGCACCATCACCATTCCCACCAACGCACAGCCGGGTGATTACTGGATTGGACCCCTAACGGACTACAGCGGACGCATCACTGAAAACGACAACACCAACAACTTTGCCGCAGCCCCCATCAAAGTGGTCTCGCTCCTCGCTGATCTGCAGGTCGATGTCCTCTCTGTAAGCGACACGACCCCCACCCAAGGACAAACCATTCAGGTTCGTTATCGCGTTTCCAACTCTGGCTCTGTCGCAGCCAACAACGTGAAGGTGCGCTTCTACTATTCGACCAATAACATCATCAGCACCAACGACACCTATCTGTTTGTGGAGCAAACCTACAACATCAACGCACTGACCGTGCTTCCCAGCAGCAGCACACAGTACACAGTGAACGTCACAGTCCCTGCCAACGCCGGCACAGGCACCCGGTACATCGGGGCGTTCATCGACTACGACACCCAAATTCCGGAACAAAACAACAACAACAACACCGACAGCGTCCCTGTGACTGTAGGAAGCAACACCAACACACGCGACCTCCAGGTGGACTTGCTGACTCTATCGACCCAACGAGGCAAAGCAGGTGACACTGTGACCGTCCGTTACCGGGTGTTCAACGCAGGCCGAGCCAACATCACCACCGCGTTCAAGATCCGGATGTACCTCTCGACAGACGCAACCATCACCACAGCCGACACCAGCCTTGGCGGCGACCGAACCTTTACGAGCCTCAACGCTGGCGCCTACGCCCCCAGCCGATTCACGAACTACTCGGTGACGGTGACCATCCCGACTTCCGCAAAAGCTGGCAACTACTACATTGGAGCTCTCGTGGACTGGGAAGGCAAGGTCACAGAGACCAACGAGAACAACAACTACCTGGCTGACACCTTCGAGATTTTCAACAACCAGCCCGACCTCCAGGTGACCATCACCACGGTCTCCACAACCACGATCCAACAAGGTCGTACGATGTCCATCCGTTACAGGGTGAGCAACACAGGTGGCGGCAACGCTGGAGCTTTCAAGGTTCGACTCTACCTCTCCAAAGACACCACCATCACGACCCAGGATCTATACCTCAACGTTGAGCGTTCGTTCACATCGCTCGCTGCAGGAGGCTTTGCTCCCAGTCAAACAGGAACCTACCAAGACACCATTCAGATCCCTGCTTCGGGATACGAGAACTTCGTTTATATCGGCGCCATCGTCGATTACGATAGCAAAGTGGCAGAGTCCATCGAGACCAACAACACGGCCAACCGACAAATCTTCGTGCAACGTGCCAACACCGTCGATCTCGTCGTAAGCTACTTGACCTCAGACAAAACAACGGTAGCACCCGGAGCCCAGCTGACCCTGGAGTACCGTCTCACCAACAACGGAAACACCGACGTCACCACAACCTTTTCGACCCAGGTCTATCGCTCCACCAACAGCACTGTATCCAGCGGCGACACCGCTCTTGGTGGAACCCAAAACACCGCGGGTATCAAGGCTGGCGCGACGCTCCCCAGCACCACAACCACCTACAAAGTGATTGTAACGATTCCCTCCAACACCCCGCTGGGAACGTACTACATCGGTCCCGTGGTTGACTACAATGGACGCGTACCTGAGGTAGACAACAACAACAACGGCCGTGGTATCCAAATCACAGTCGCTAGCAACCAGCCAGACCTCGAAGCAACAAGCATCACTGTGACTCCGACCTCTGCGTTTGTGGGTGGCTCCGTACAAGTAGAAGTTGTGATTACGAACAAAGGCAACGCAGATATCGCAAGCTTCGTTCACCACCTCTACTACTCTTCGGATTCGACCATCGACACACGTGACCGCTACCTCGGCGCCATCGGTGTGGCGCAAGGTTTGAAAGCTGGGGCCACCTATACCTTGAAGCGCACCATCACAATCCCTTCAGGTTTGCCCACAGGTGCAGGCTACTTTGGCTTGTTTGTAGACCCCACCAACGCCATTCAGGAAAGCAGCGAAACCAACAACACCAAAGCCGCTGCCTTCACAGTCTTGGTCGACAACGACAAAGACGGCGTGCCCAACACTCTCGATTGCGACGACAACGACAAGACCGTATTCCCCGCGTACAACGGGAAACCAGCAGCCCCAGAAGTCTGTGACGGCAAAGACAACAACTGCAACAAACAAACCGACGAAAACATCGCCCCCGTCATTTGTTACACCGGCACAACAGGTTGTACCAAGTCCAGCAGCGGCAACTACAACTGCAAAGGCAGCTGCAAAGCAGGGATTCAATCCTGCCAGAACGGAAAGCTCAGCGCGTGCGCAGGCGAGGTTCTGCCCAAAGCTGAGGTCTGCAACGGTCAGGACGACAACTGCAGCGGCACCATCGACGACAACAACGTATGCAAAGAGCCCACACCAGAGCCTGCTCCCGAGCCTGCTGCAGAACCCGCACCGGAGCCCACAACGGACGCTGGGACTCCCACAGAGCCGACTCCGGATGCTGGAACGACCCCCGACACAACCACAACACCCGACACAACCACAACACCCGACACTTCGACCAACCCGGATACCACAACCACTCCGGACGCTGGAACGAACCCCGACACAACCACCAACCCTGATCAAACCACCAACCCCGATCAAACCACAACGCCAGATCAGACCACCAACCCCGATACGACAACAACTCCGGATCAAACCACAACACCCGATGCAGGTGGTGTAGATAAGGGCGGACCTCCGGAGGCAAACTGCTACCAAAACGGTTGCCCCAGCGGTGAGATTTGTCAGAACGGCCAGTGTGTTCCCGATCCTTGCGCTGGTGCGCAGTGTGGAGCCAACCAAGTCTGTAAAGGTGGAGCCTGCGTCGATATTTGTGGTTGTACCCAGTGCCCCAGCACAGAAGTCTGTGTGGACGGCCAATGTGTGCCCAACGCCTGCGCCAATTCGCAGTGTGCCAACGATGAAGTTTGCGACCCCAACAACGGACAGTGCATCAAAGATCAATGCCCCACTATCCGCTGCGGCCCCGGTCAAGTGTGCATCCTCAGCAAGTGCGTGGACGACCCCTGCGCAAACATCACCTGCCCCACAGGCAACACCTGCAAGAACGGCCAGTGTGTTGGACAAAACTGCAACGGAGAGAACCCCGGAGAAGGCTCCACGGGAGAATCCACGACAGAGTCCGTGACCACAGAAAACACAAGCGATGGCGGAACCACCGAGTCGGTCACCGAAAACACGACCAACACGGAAGGAACAACAACCGAAGGTACCACCGACGAAAACACCACCACCGATGAAAACACCACGGATGGACCTACCACAGAAGGAACCACTCCAGAGGCTGAAGGAGAAGCTGGAACCACCGACAAAACGGGTGGTGCAGGAAACGACAACGCTTCAGGCGAAAGCCCACCGCCACCTGCGGGAGGTTGCTGTGAGATTGGTCAAGTCAACACAACGGCACAGTCCCTCTTCCTGATGCTCCTTCTGGGAATCTTCCTCCTCTCCCTCCAGCGTCGTCGCCGTCGCAACTCCTAATTCTTCCCTCCCCCCGCTAAGGCGTAACCTTCCAAAGCCAACGTGTTTGTGACCCAACCAAAGAAACAGTCGTATCCTTTGGCTTCACAGGGAAGGTTGCCTCTGCCTTACTCTCCCCAGCAACAAAGACTCCTCCATAAGCATCCAACGCGATAGTTCGAACTCGATCGTCATCGGAGCTGCCCAAGGTTTGCTGTGTTTTCAGTGTGATGTTGGGCGTAGTTTCTGGATCAAGTTGGGCTACAAACACATCTTGTTTGCCCTTTGTGGCGCTCGCAAGATCCTTGCTCCAGGTGATGGACTTCTCAAATGTGCCCGCCACCCAAACATCCTTGCCGTTGCAGCCCACCGCCAATGCTTCTCCGAACCCTTGGTCTGGGAAGGTTAACGTTCGCTTTACCTGAAAAGACCCATCCAACTCGGCCACAAACATATCTCCTGGATCGCTCGGCTGCTCGGGCTGAAGGACCAGGGAACCCAACTTGGTACTCCCCTGAAACGAACCTGCGATGTACGTCAAACCAGAAGGACAAACGGCGAGACCATGCAACGTTGCATTTCCAAGTGCGCCGATGCCGTCACTGACGACGCCACCCACTCGGTTAAGACGAAACAAACCGAGGGTCCGAAGCCCGTTCGATTTTAGTGGGTCTTTCCCAGGAATGGTGATATCTGACTGGAAAGATCCTCCAACCAACAGATGCGTGTTGCCTTGCAACGCCAGAGAGGAAGGCTGCAACTGGCCGCCTGGAGCAACAGCCCAAAACCACCGGGGCTGGTTGGCTTCCACTTGGAGCTTCGCCACAAACCCCTCTGCGCTGTTGGACGACGACAACGAAGTTGAGCCCAAAGCAAGCTGAGACTGGAACGTTCCAGCAACATAGAAGGAGGTATCTCCCTCCCGGATCAGTGCAGTTGCTTCGGTTGACTTTGTAGCTCCCGCTGAAACCATCCATTGGGCAGTTCCTGTGGTGCTCAGGGCTGCAACAAAGAGGTCTTGTGAGCCCTTCGCAGTGAGGGTGTTCGACCCCCAAGCCAGGCTTGATGCAAATACGCCAGCCACCACAAGAGAGTCCTTGGTCACAGCCAGAGCGCGGGCTTCACTTTGTCCTTGCGATGCAAACACGCGAAGCCAGATCACCCGGCCCAAAGGATCCAATTTGGCAACGAAGACATCCGCAGAGGCTCCTCCTTTGTGTGTTGCCACGCCGAGGCGACCTTCTCCTCGCCAACTTCCCGCAAGGTATACGTGTTGTTGAGCGTCCGCTTGCACCGCAAGAATTTGAACGTCAGATGATGCACCTTGTGCAGCCTGCACCCAACCACATGAAGGGCCACAAACACAGCGTTGCCGGCTGGAGTTGCACGAGAGAACCCCAGAACAAGAGGAGTCATCTTTGCAGGGTTCACAGTCGCCTTTGACGCAGGCTTCCCCTACACACGAATGTTCGCAGCGACCGCAGAACCATGGGTCGTTGTCGAGATCCACACAGAGGCCCTCACAGTTGGTTTGCCCTGTAGGACAACACATCCCTTTGCTGCAGGTTTCTCCCGAAGCACAGGCTTGACCACAGGCGCCACAATGTCTGGGATCGGTCTTAATATCAACACAAGTCCCTCCACAAAACTGTGCGCCGTTTTGACAAGAACACGACCCAGAAGAACAACCGGCTCCCCCGTCACACACTTTGCCGCAACCACCGCAGTGATTTGAGTCAGACTGTGTATCCACACACTTCCCCTGGCAGCAGATCTTCCCCGAGCCACAGCGGTTACCACACGCTCCACAATGTTCCTGGCTGGACGATGTGTCGGTGCATACTCCTTCACATTGGGTGCTGCAATTCTTCTGGCAAACCCCTTTGATGCAGAAGGGTTTGTCTGTTGGGCAGGTCATACCGCAGCTACCGCAATGTTGGACGTTTGCCTGGATGTCGACGCACACACCATTACACACCTGACGTCCTGCCCTGCAAGAACATTTGCCCTGCAGGCACTCGCTGTTGGTGGGACACTTGATACCGCAGTCTCCGCAGTTCGCGGGGTCTGTTTGTGGATCAATGCAGGAACCATCAGGGCAGAACTTTGCGTTGGCTCCACAATCCTGGCACGAACCCACAACGCAACGTTGCTTTCCTTTCACGCAAGTGCGCTGACACTGCCCGCAATGCTCCGAACTTGTCTGCAGGTCCACGCAAATCACAGTGTCACCGACATCACAAGACGTTTGTCCGTTGGGACACTTGCACCGGTGAGTTTGGACTTCGCAAACAGCGCCGTTCACGCAGTCATTGTCAGTTTCGCATTGCACGTTGACATCCAGGTAACAACCGGGAGGAACCAAGCAAACGAAAACAGCCAACACGAGCAAAGCACGGGTGACAGACATGGCAGAGGAAACGATTCGATACATCCGTAGCTTCATCGTGTTAGAGGTCATCATTGGAAGGCTTAATACGAACACGGCAGGGAAGCTGAAACTTGGTCTGCGTGCGTGACATCAACAACGTCGTCACTCCAGCCCCAAGCCCCAACACACCAAGCCCAAGGCCAACATAGCCCACTGTGCGAAAGGTGTTTCCTTCCGTCGCTTGTTGCTGGTAGGTGTCAAACCGAATGGGTCGAGCTTGGAGGGCTTGTTCATGCCGATCGTTGGCCAAGCCATGCATCAAGCCTCCCACCCCAGCAATCAGCGCCCCCGAAGCAAGAACAACCCAGCCAATCGGCATCATCCGAGGCCCACGCTGTTTTGTGTTCAACCATTGCAGATACACAGCCTCGCGCTTCAACACAGAAGCAATGGTGTACGTTTGGTTGGCCTTCGCCTCCATCGTCCTTTTGACGATATGAAAGCAACCACGACGTAGCTCCACCGTCCGAGTTCCAGGCTGGAGAACAAGGCGAAGACTGCTGTTCCCCCTGTACTTGCCATCCACATAAACCTGAGCGTTAATCGGCGTGGTATTCACCACCAACACAGGAGGACCTGGCGGACGCAACACCACAACACGTGGCTTTCCCTCCACAACCTTCAATGTTCTCTGCAACGACTGACCGTTGGGATACAGCACCTTTAGCTTGTAGGTGCCTGGCTTGAGTTCCTTGGAGAATGCTTCTCCCTTCGCCACAATCGGCTTAACCAACACGGAAGAGAGCAGCGTCAAGGTAGCTTCTGGATGATTGGTCACAACCGTCGTTGCGCTGGCCCGCTCCTTCGGCGCAAACACCATCGCGATACGACCGAAGGGTTTGGGTGACAGCGTACGACTCTGCTGCTCACCGCCTTTGTAGCGAACCACAACCTTGTGGGTCCGAGGGAGCAACTTGAGCTTCCAGATCGCCCCTACCTGGCAAGACTTCCAGCCCTTGGCCGAGACGCAAACCGAAGCATCAGAGCGACCTGTCAAGAGAGTGAGTTCCATGCGCCCGATGCTCTTCTCTATGCGACTTCGCAACGCCAGCGCCTCTTGCTTTCCCGTCACCCCTTCCAACAGATCTTCCTTCAAGGCGAGGCTCAGCTGTGCGATGGCTTTTTCCCGTAACACCGAAGCGTTCTCTACAGGTAGATTCTTTGCAACCTTATCAAAACAGAGAGCTGCATTGCGCAACAAACGCCCTTTGCGAAGCCGTTGAGCCTCCGAGAGACCCTTTCCAGAGCCCAACTTCCGAGCAGACTCCACAAAACAATCACCGGCCTGTTCAGGTTGGTTGTTCCGGTACAGCCGATAACAATCTGCCCAAGCGACCGAACTCCAACTGAGCCACACCAACAACGAGAGCCAAAGAAGCCCTCTTCTCCCATTCATTTGTCTCATCCTACCCATATTGCTTGCATTCACTTTTGAGAAAACCTGTCTTTTTTGAAACCTACTTTTGTTATACGACCATTTCCAGCAAGACCCAAATATTTCCAAGCCAACATGCGAACCAATACCCCTGCACCACTTTCCAATTCGGGAATAGATCCACCTTGACAAGACTTATACTCAACATTAGCATAAGCGGCACTGTGGGAACAACCGCAGTCTTTTTTGTACCCACCACCCACAATGCTCAACTTGAGCATAAGACATAGACCCCTAGAATACCGCAAGGATTGCGTCATAGGGCAGAAAAGAAAGCGAGCAGAAGAATGGAAGCGAACACCCAGAATCTTGAGGTGGATTTGAACTACACTCCCGAGATCGAAAAGGCAACAGCAGCCTTGTATGAGCGGGTTAAGCACGTCATCCCTGCGATGGAGTGGCCGATGCATGCGCCGTACATTGCGGCGATTGAGGAGTGGAAGAAGAAGCGCAACGCGGTCATCCTGGTTCACAACTACCAGACTCCAGAGATCTTTTATGGGGTAGCGGATTACACAGGTGACTCGCTGGGGTTGGCCCGAAAAGCTGCTGAAACGGACGCCGACGTGATTGTCATGTGCGGTGTTCACTTCATGGCAGAGACGGCCAAGCTCCTCAATCCAGAGAAGACCGTCTTGATTCCCGATATGAGAGCTGGTTGTTCTCTTGCCGAATCGATCACAGGCGAAGATGTCCGTCGCTTGCGCGAGCAGTATCCGGGCGTTCCCGTAGTTACGTATGTCAACACATCAGCCGACGTGAAAGCCGAAACCGACGTTTGCTGCACGTCGTCCAACGCCGTGAAAGTGGTGGAAGCGCTGGGAACAGACAAGGTCATCTTCTTGCCGGACGAATACCTTGGAAACTACGTTGACTCCCAAACGGATGTGGAAGTTATCTTGTGGCAAGGTCACTGTGAAGTTCACGAGCGGTTTACCCCGGACGACCTCCGCAACTACCGAAAAGAATACAACCAAGAGATCAGCATCATCGCTCACCCGGAGTGTCCACCGGATGTATTGGGCGAGGCTGATTTTGTTGGCTCCACCTCACAGCTCATCGACTTCGTAAAGACCGAACGCCCAGAACGCGTCGTGATGATTACCGAGTGCTCCATGAGTGACAACGTAGCAGTGGAGTTTCCCGAGTTGGAGTTTATCCGACCCTGCAACCTGTGCCCTCACATGAAGCGCATCACCCTCCCCCGGATCTTGGAGAGCCTTCAGACACTCAACCACGCAGTGGAAGTGGACCCAGAGATTGCAGAGCGCGCACGACGCTCGGTCGAACGCATGCTTGAGATTGGCTAAGACCAAACCCCAACCCCTGCCCTCCCACACAAGCTCCCTCGTAAAGACTGCAAAACAACCCGACAAATTCTCAGAAGAGACCTGCTTCTTGGCGTAGAGGCAACCTTGGGAGAGTGCGAACGCCCTTTCGCATCGTCGAGAGAGAGCCATTTTTTTTGAAGAATCTTCAACACCTCCCCCACACACCCCATACAAGCTGCAGGTAGGCAGCGTTCTGGCAGATCCAATCCACGCGACAACATCCCATCACTCCCAGCACACCGAGATTCCAACCTGAAGCCATGGAGTCAGCAGAGGAGACACAGGGATAACCTTTTGGAGAAGCCTTGCCTTTCCATCTTCCTTGTAGGAAACGAGGTAATCAGACAGATATGTTTCGGCTTTTATCGAGATGTAGCATCGTATTGTTGGTGTGGAGTTTGGGTCATACTGCAACGTTTGCCCAAAAATCGGGAGTCACTCCGAATGTCCTGGTGTTGCCCAAAGGACCCGGCTCTATCGGAGGCGTAGGGGAAAACGTTCAGCCCAACCTGAACATGGGTTTGATGAGTTACAGCATCCCCATTGTGGTTCCCACAGGCCGTGGTGATGCCACTCCCTCCCTGGGTATCTCCTACAGTTCCTCGGGAGGGGCTGGGTTGATGGGCATTGGTTGGAGCTTCCAAGGAGAATCCAGCATCACCCGACTTACCGTTCGAGGGTTACCCACCTACACCAACAATGACAGCTTCTATGCTGGAGGAGAGTTGGTTAAGATCTCCAACACTCCTTACTACCGAGCCCGGATGGAAGGTGGCTTTGTTCGATACCAATGGATCCAAAAAGACGCCAACGACCAGAGCGGATACTGGATCGCCGAAGAACCCAATGGAACCCGGCTGTACTATGGAGCCGACGAAACTGGAAAGCTCGCTCCCAACAGTCAGGTAACAGGCTTAAGTGGAACCTACGCCTGGAAGCTGGTGGCCCAAGTCGATCGCAACGACAATGTGGTCCGGTACGCCTACCTCAAGGAAGGCTCTCAATCCTACCTCGACCAGATTTCTTGGGTGTTTGACGCACAAAAAAATCCACTCTACCAAGTCAGCCTGGTCTACGAGCAACGTCCAGACCCGATCTCTGATGGAAAGCCAGGCTTCGATTTGCAAGTAACGAAGCGGATTAAGGAAATCAAGGTAACTGCGGAAGGCAAAGCCATTCGTAGTTACAAGTTTACCTTTGAAGATGCGACAGGTCTCTCTCGATTGATCAAGGCCGAGCAAGTGGGCCAGGACGAAACCAGCCTGTACCCTGTTGTCTTTACGATGAAGTACAGCGACTCCACGTTCTCTCCCACCAACAGTCGAATGGTCCAGATGCCGACCTCACTGGGCCTCAACTTTGCCAACAACAACACGGCATTCATCGACATGAACGGCGACGGCCTTCCAGACGTCGTCAACACAGCCAACCCCAAACATGTGTTTCATCTCAACCAGCTCACCCTTAAGAACCTGACCCAAGACAAGCACGACTTTCCCTCTTCCCAACAGGTCGAAAACCCCACCGTGACCAACGCCAAGCTGTCGAGTGACTCGGTTCAATTGATGGACTTCAACGGTGATGGTTTCACCGACCTTGTCGACGCTGTGACCAAGCGTGTGTACCTCAACAAGGGAAACACTCGCTGGGAGCCTGCACCCGAATCCATCCAAAACTTCCCCATCACCAACAACGACCCCAATGTCCGATTCTTCGATTACAACGGCGACAAAGCCACAGACATCATTCGCAGCGACGGCAACGCGACAAGCTATTGGGTCAATGACAAAAAAGGGGGGTGGCAGAATGTAACCGGCAAGGTGAACATCGGCCAGGGCTTTGACAAGGACAAGCTGCGCCTCATCGACATCAACGGTGATGGGTTGATGGATGTGGTCCACATCACCACGAGCAGCCTACGCTACCGTAAGTACCTTGGGTATGGAAACTGGTCCGCCTGGATCACCATGACCGTTCCAGGTATCGATCAATACCCCCTCTCCACCAAGGCACAGTTTGCCGACATCAACGGCGACGGAATGGCCGATATGGTCGCGTTCTTGGGCACCAGCCTTGTCTACTTTGTGAACCAAAATGGCATGTCCTTCCGAGCGGGTCAGCAGCTCAAGACCTTCTCAGGAATCGACATTCCGGACAGCTCCAAAAACTCCATCCGAATTGCCGACATCAATGGCAATGGTTCCCGTGACATCGTATGGATCGATGCGTCAGGAAAAGTCACCTACCTGGAGTTTTTTGGCAAACGCCCCAACCTGATGACCAACATTGCCAACGGTATTGGACAGCACATTCAAGTCACCTATGGCTCTTCGGTGTACCATTACCTCCGAGATCTGGCAGCCAACAAAAACTGGCAAAGCAAGATGCCGATGGCGTTCACAGTGGTCAATGAGATCCAGACCTGGGCCTCACGGGAAGCCAACAAACCAGATCCGGCTCAGGCCTGTCCAAGCACCCAACGCATCCAATACCACGACGGTTACTACGATGGGATGGAGAAGAAGTTTCGTGGATTCCGAAAGGTCGAATCGTTGATGGCCGGTGACGAATCTACAGGCTGTGCCAACAAATCCATCGGTTTGCGGACAGAGACGTTATCCTTCTATGTCGGTGACGGGAACACACAGGCTGGAGACAATGACCTTTACTATCATGGAAAGCTACGTGAGAAGGTCACGGCAGGAGCCACTCACGACGGAAAGGTCATCACCTTCTCCTCTGCAAAGCTTACCTGGACAGACTGCAAGGTAGCTGGCAGCACCACCACCTTTAAACCTGATGTTCGTTACATTTGTCTGTCGGCCCAAGAACAAACCATCCAGGAAGGTGAGACCGACCAAGCCAAGTGGAAAACCGTTCGCACCGAATACACGTACGATGACTACGGCAATGTTACTCTCACAGCCAACCTGGGAGAGAAAGACAAGCAAGGCGATGAGAAGTACGTGAAGTCCACGTACATCACACCCCAAGACCCAAACTACAAAGACAAGAAGCTTTGGCTCCTTCGACTCACACAACGCCGAGAAGTGTGCACCGCGCCAACAGGTGGAGAATGTGCTGGGCAAGACTTCTTCTACGATGGACCTGCATACCAAGGGTTACCCTCCGGCCAATACACCAAAGGCAACTTAACCCGCGCAGCCGCCAAACCTTCGGCCAATGCAGAAGCCATCCCCTCCACGAGAAACGAGTTTGATAACTACGGGAACACCGTCGGTTTGCAAGACGCCAACGGAAACCAAAGCAAGGTAGAATGGGACACACGATACCATCGCTTCCCCGTGAAGAACATCAAGCTACTCAATGGGTACGAGCTAAGCTATACCATCGAATGGGACATTCCATACGGTGTCGTTCGTCAAAGCACCGACTGGAACGGTCAAACCACGCGATACACCTACGACACCTTTGGCCGATTGACCCAAATTTATCGACCCGGAGATCCCACCAACAAGCCCACCGATTCGTTTCAGTACAAGCTACAAGAACCTCTTAGCCAGATCGTCTCCCTCCAACGCAGCAAAGCCGGAGGAGACGCAGACCTCACACAAGTCACCTGCTTTGATGGCTTGGGACGTGTCATTCAAGAACGCTTCCTTGTTGAGCCAGGAAAGTACCTGGTAGCTTCTCACACTCGCTACAACAGCATGGGTCAAGTGGCCCAATGGGCACGAACCTACACGTCCACCAACAACACATGTAGCTTCACGATGCCAACCGATGCAAAGCTATCCGAAAACTTCTATGACGGAATGGGGCGTAACATTCGAACGCAGCTTCCGGACCAAACCTCCACCTTCCGATTTTACAAGCCGTTCCAGGTATCGTCCTTCGACGCCGAAGACCGAGACTCCAGTTCACCTCACTACAACACCCCAACGATTGACATTGTTGACGGCCTGGGACGACTCATCCAGCGGCAACAACAGCTCCAGCCAAGTCAGGCGATTACAACCCAGTACAAGTGGAGCTTCCTCAACATCCTTGGCACCGAACAAATGACCTCGGTGACAGATCCAAAAGGCAACACAAAGAGCCAAACCTACGATCTGTTGGGCCGGTTGTTGAAAGTCGTGGACCCTGACCGAAAAACCATCACGTTTGCGTATGACAAAGCAGGAAACTTGCTTGAGCGCAAAGACGAACGTGGCGTTGTGCTGCAATTCACCTATGACGCACTCAACCGAACAAAGACCATTCAACAACAAGGAAAACCGGAAACGTTGGTCGAGATGACTTACGACAAGCCCACCCCTGGTTTTCCCGAAGCAACCTACACCAAAGGCCGCCTGAGCATGGTCTCCTACCCTGGCGGAAAGGACTTCTCCTCGTTCGATGTTCGCGGCAACCTCGTTGTATTCCGTCGCAACTTGCTGGGACGCAACTGGGACTTCGCCAACACCTATGACAACGTCGGTCGACTGGCGACCCGAAAGTTCCCCGATGGTCGCGAACTTAAGTACCAAATGAATCTCGCAGGGCGTTTGACAGCCATTCCAGGAATGCTCTCTGGTGTCACATACGACTCTCACGGAGACATCTCATCCTGGACCATGGCCAATGGAGTCAAAACACAGCTAACACTCGACACCATCGGCCGCCCCACAACCATCAGCGTGGACAATGGAAAGGTTGTGGAATCACGCTTTACCTATGACAAAGCCGGTAACATCCTCCAACTGGATCGAGGTAACAACGGGAACCTGGAGAAGCGCACCTTCACCTACGACGCGCTCTACCGACTCACCCAGGCTCAATACGGGACAAAAGAAACCCTCAACTACAAGTACGATGTGATCGGAAACATCACCCAAAAGACCTCAAACCAAGGGGCACAAAGCGTCGCACATGTGGGAGATTACACCTACGATCCCAAACGCCCCAGAGCGGTCTCCCAAGCAGGCTCTCTCACCCTCTCCTATGACGCGGCAGGCTTCATGAAAAGCGACAGCCAATGCCAGTTTGCATGGGACCACATTGGACGACTGTCCGAAACCAAGACCCCATCCGGTGACTCTGTTCGTTACTGGTATGGCTCCCTCCGTGACCGCTTTCTCAAGCAATCACAGGGACAACACACCCTGTATGTTGCCAGCGATTACGAGGTTCGCGACGGAACCGCCATGATCTATGTCCAACTGGGAGGAGCACGACTGGCAGCCTGGAGTTCCACAACACACGGAACCAAGCTCTACCAGGATCTGGCACCCTTAAGTGGAGACAAGCCCCAACCTGACGGACAAATCAACGTCGCCGATGCTTGGGTGTACCACGCAAGCCGCACAGGGATTCAGAAGCTCACTCTTGATGCACGCACACCTGACGTAGACCTTACCCAAGACATCCTTCAACACAGCGTCTCTCAGCTACTCTCTGCCAGCAACGAAGGAGAGAAGCACTTCTATCACCTCGATCATTTGGGCTCAACACTCGCAGTCACGGACCAACAGGGAAGTGTGATCGCACGGAAGTCGTACTATCCCTTTGGAGCGATTCGAGAGTCCACAGGAAATGCCTTTAGCTATGGCTACATCGGAACGGAACACAGCAAAGTCACAGGGCTTAACTTCGCCAACGCCCGCTACTTGCACCCCAAGCTGGGCCGATGGATCAGCGCTGACCCCCTATTTGATACCATCCAGAGTCCCTACGATGAATGGAATAGCTACTGGTACTCTTCCAACAACCCCATTCGTTTCAGCAACACCAGCGGGACCGCGACGGAAAGCTCCGCAGAAAAAACCATCCAAGGTCTCAAAATAGCGGTCGCTGCCCTCAGCACCGTCCTTGCAGTGGGTGCGACAGTCATGGCTTACAACGCAGCAAAACGTTCCGGCTCCAGATTCAACAAGGCCTCTCTTGTTGCAGCCGGAGTTGGACTTGTAGGAAGTACAGTCTCCTTGGTCGCCGAAAGTATCCCTGGCGAGTCGGTTTTGGACGGCAGCTTTGCCGTTGCCGGTGGTGCTGGAACCATCTTCGCAGCTGTATTTGGCCTTATCGCAGCCAAGCGCGACTTCAACCAAACCATCGTCTTGGAGGATGCGAACAACGACCTCCAAAACCAAAAGAGCCAATTGTCGAATGATCTGGAAGCAAGAAAACGCAGCCTCTCTGCCGAACGGAGACAGCTCCAACGAAAAAGTTCCTTGATCGAACAACAAAACCAAAGCCTGCGAGATGTAAGAAAACAATCCTATAGCAACACAAGAAGGCTCGTTCAATCGCAGATGAAAGTCAGCGAACTTCGCGCAGAGTTGGCAGCGTTGCAAAATCAGTTAAACGCCGCACAAGCCGACAACCAACGTCTTCGTAGGCAAAACTCTGTGTTGCGAACGATAGCTTCTCCCAGCGGCGGAGCCTCGGGTCGCCCCCGTGCAGGCTCTTCCGGTGCAGGCCCACTCCAACGCTCCCGCTCCTTGTCACGCTTCCGCCCCAAACGTCGCTAACCCCTGCCAACACAGCAACTACGTTTCTCCTCCAGCCACTCGCATCCAATCCCCTCAAAAAATTTCTCAGCCCTTTTTTTCCCACTCTCGAAACGTGATTCGTTTGTGTTAGTAGGTAGGGAAATCAAAGCCAAGATCGATCAGAGATCCTAAGATCTTCTAGTCTAAAATTCTATCAATCTTTCAGATAAAGTAGCAAAAGGAGCCATCTTATGTGGTATCGGATCGGTGCGTCTACGTTTTGGATAGTGGTGTTAAGTGCGGTAGTTTCTGTCTTTCCGGGGTGTGGATGTCCCGATGACTATGGACCAGCCATCCTTGGACAGCTGGAGACCAACTTGCCCAACAATCGGTTAATTTTTTCCGATGTCACTGTGGGCAAAGCGACAGTCCGAGAGTTCATCTTGTACAACTCCGGCAACATAGAGTTGCCGGTGGAAGAAGTTGAGGTTCGACAAAAAAAGGGCGGAATCTTCACCTTGCTTGGACGTTACGATTGGCCCGTTGTTCTCAGGCCTGGCATCGAGAACGGAATCAAGCTCAAAGTGCAAATGTTACCACCTTCCAGCGGTGCCTTTGCCGGACGACTTGTGGTGCATGCCCCCAACGCTGACAACGTCGATTCTGCCGGGAACTTCTTCGTCGATCTTAGAAACCAGTACTTGGCACCCGATCCCCGCTTTAAGTGTGCAAAGACTTTGAACTTTGGAGCCGTAGAAAAAGGAAGCAGCAAAACCCTCACATGTAACGTGTTCAACGCAGGAACGGCTGACTTTGTGATCAACAAAGTCAGCTATGTCCCAGAAAAAGGAACCCTCACCGATTTCCGCTGGGATACCAAAGCAGCCTTTCCCATTGTTGTTCCCGTCGGAGGCAAAGGAGTTGATGTAGCTATCACCTACCAACCCTCCGACTATCCACCTGTGGAAGATCAAGGACTGTTTGTCTTGGAATCCAACGCCTCTGTGTCCCAACGTATCCGGGTAATCGGAACAACATCGGTGGCGCTCGTGGAGTTGGTCCCTTTGTACCCTACGTGCAAGTCGAACGACGGTTGCAAAGCCATCGACCGAAGGCTCACATGCACCCAAGATAACTTTGACAACACAAACCGATGCTTGCCTCGCAAAGACGCAACCCCATTCCTCTTGTTTCCCCTCACATCCAAGGGAAAGGTAACGGTTCAGCGCTTTGCCATTCGCTCCACAGGAGAGCAGCCGCTGGAAATCCAAAACATTGCGTTGGAAAGCTCCTCTTCCGGTGACTTCAAAGTAATACAGGATGGACGAAGCTATCCGTTGAAGCTATCTCCCAAAAAGCAACTGTTCATTGCAGTTGAGTACGCACCGTCCGATGCTATCGAGGATTCAGGGGCCATTGTCATCACAAGCAATGCAGCCAACAGACCCAAAGGTACGGTATTGTTGGAAGCATCCTCCCGAGGATGCAACCTGGAGGTTAGTCCAAGGTCACATACCTTTCGAGCACCCAAACCTCCTCTCACAGTCAACATCATCAACAACGGGAACGAGTCTTGCGTGCTCAAGAGAGTCTATCTCAAGTCTGAATCCAAAGACACAGCGTTCGCTTTGCTCCCCACGCCACAAAGCAACCAAACGATTGTCCCCAACGGTCGGGTTGATTTCCTGGTCAACTTTAATCCGAAGGAAGGTTTTGAATACAAAGATGTTGTGGTGATTGAGTCGTCCGATCCCGATGAACCCATTATTGAGATTGGGCTTCGGGGACAAACACATGTGGATGCCGAGTGTGAGATAGAAGCAACACCTCGCAGGCTCGTGTTTGGTTTGGTTGGAACAGGTCGAAGCAAAAAACTATCGATATCCATCACCAATCTTGGTTGGGGAACTTGTTACATAAGAGGCTTGCAAGTTGTTGGAACAAAGCCCGCCGGGAATGCAGCGTTTCAGCTTGTCAGTCAAGTCAAGCTACCCATTCGAATGAGTTCAGGAAGCAACATTCGACTCCAACTGGAATACACCCCACCTACAGATTCAACTGGATACGAAGGAAAACTCTATATTAATTCTGATAACAAAAGAAATCCAACCTATACAGTCGAACTGGTGGGTTCTTCGGGAACGTTGTGTTTGGAGGTTGTGCCTTCGGCGATGGACTTTGGCTCGTCCAAGTTCGGCTGCTCGACGCCCACACGAAAGGTGGAGGTCTACAACCTGGGCAACGCAAAGTGCCAGAAGCAGGTAGTGCTCCAAAAGATTGGGTTGGCACCAGGAACCACCCCAGAGTTTCGGATCATGTCGGCGCCTTCCACCCCACACACCCTCGGTCCGGGTGAAGGAATCAGCGTGGCAATGTCTTACAAACCCAAGACCGTGGGCATTGATTCAGGCAGCCTGGAGGTCGAAACCAACGTGCTGGGACAATCGCCAGCTACGGTTCCCTTGGTAGGAGAAGGAGTCTCCACCGACGACCAGAAGGATGTGTTCAAACAATTGCAGCGGCCTCTGGTCGATATCCTTTTTGTGGTAGATGACTCCGGATCCATGGGAGACGACCAGGACGCTTTGGCCAAGAACTTTAACTCGTTCATCAGCTGGGCTGTCCGCTTAAACGTAGACTACCAGATCATGGTCACCACCACAGACACAACAGGAGCCGGTGGAGGTCCTGGATGTGCAAGAGGCAACCCCAAAGTGGTCACCCCACAAACCCCCAACCCGGTGACGACCTTTCAGCGGAATGTACGGGTAGGCACCACAGGCAGCGCTAGCGAAAAAGGCTTGGAAGCGGCCTACCGAGCGTTGATTCCTCCAGCGTCAACGGGTTGCAATCGAGGATTCTACCGCGCTCCAGCGTCGCTTTCGATGATCTTCGTTTCGGACGAGGAGGACCAATCCCCTCAGTCGGTTCAGTTCTACATGAGCTTCTTTAAAAGCATGAAGGGGTTCCGCAACCTCGACTTGATACGCGCCTCGGTCGTGGTTGGCCCCCCCCCCAACGGATGTCGTGGTTCAGGCGGTGGCGCTGGCTTTGCAGCTAGCGCTCCACGTTATTGGAAAGTGGCCCAAGAGTTGAAGGGTTCGCAACAGTCACTTTGTACGCAAAACTGGGCTTCCACTCTCAACAACCTCGCGGCCATTTCGTTTGGATACCGCAGCGAGTTCTATCTCAGTCGCCAGGCCGATCCCAAAACCCTTGTGGTGAAGGTCAACGGTTCTGTGATCCTTGAAGACGCTCAAAACGGCTGGTCCTACGAATCGACCTCCAACGCGGTGCGCTTCAGCAAAACCAAGCTCCCAGCACCTGGCGCGACCATCCAGGTGGAGTACAAAGCCATCTGTCTGCCCTAACCTCATAAAAGACCCCTTCCACCCGCTGACTTTCCGCCCCCCTCTTCATTTTTGTGGTGACACCAGACAAACGATTCATGTAGAATGGACGCGTTTCGATACATCACATTGAGATGGATTCTCAATTCACACAAAGGAGACGTTCATGAAGAAAGTCCTTCTGGCCCTTATGTCTGTCGGTGCCCTGTCCTTGCTTTTGTTTGCGACCCCAGCAGAAGCGGCTCGATGTCCGAAAAACTGTGTGTCGTGGTTTGATGGCTGCAACACCTGTGGTTGCAAGAACGGACAAACCACATTTTGCACCCGCAAAGCCTGCAAACGTAAGCTGCGTCCTCGTTGTTTGAAATATGCCAAGCCCACCCTGACCTGTCGCAACCTTCGCTGCCGTGCGCCCCGTCGCTGTCGAATGATCTCGGGCAAGCCCCGCTGCCTTTGTCCGCCGGTCCGCAAGATCCGTTGCAAGCCCGGTTATGTGCTGGCCTTTAAATCGGTCGGTGGCTGTCGCGTTGCTTACTGCAAGCGTAGCAAGCTGTCCTGTCGCAACGTCAAATGCCCCAAATACCGCTACTGCAGCATGGTCAGTGGAAAGCCCCGCTGCCTCTGCCGTAAGATGGCGATCCGCTGCGCTCCAGGCTATGTCACTGCGTACAAGAGAATTAGCGGCTGCCGCATTCCCTACTGCAAGAAAGCTTCCTGCAAGCGCTGCCCCACCAACTGCTCCGTATGGCACGACGGATGCAACGATTGCCGTTGTGTGAAAGGATGCATCACAGCTTGCACCAAGCGCGCCTGTGTCCGACGTGGA
This sequence comes from Deltaproteobacteria bacterium, assembly GCA_006226375.1. Taxonomy (GTDB): domain Bacteria; phylum Myxococcota_C; class UBA6777; order UBA6777; family UBA6777; genus M3003. The sequence goes on from SBHC01000079.1 coordinate 149,822, forward strand.
AAAGCGTACTGCAAAAAGCGCTAAGACAACGGGCAAACACGGCCCATGTTCAAGGCTCTTTCCAAACGAACCTTTCTAGCTCTAAACCTCCTTGTTCCTCCTCTCCCCAGTCTTCTTGGCTCTTTAACAAGCAACACATCCAACAAAGATAAGCTTGCAATGGTGAATGCATAACAGCCAGCACCAGCAAGAGAAAATCACCTTGGGTTGATCTGCATCAAACGTCTCTATCCCTCAAAAGAGTAGAGTTAAGGTGGACACCGAAGTGGTCCACCACAATGGGAGTGGACCCACTCCAACTCATGAGGAACCATACAATGCTGAAACGCGATAGAGTCAAACGTTCGCCCTTTCCATGGATGGTTGGGCTGTTCTTGTTGCTTGGTTGGCCTGTCTTAACGTGGGCAGCGCCACCCCAGTGGGTTTCCCCCGCGATGTTTCAAAAGCTGGTGCAGCAAACAACAGACTGGACCACCACATGCATGCGATGGAAAGGAACCCTTCGCAAACATACGAAGGTGGCCAAGCTTCCAGCCAAGGCAGGGACCACTCTGGAGTTGTATCTGCTTCGGATCCTATCGTACCCTCGCATGGGAAAGTGCCTCCCTGTTCAAAAGCCTCGGAAGCTGCGTGACTATTGCAGCGTTGCTTGTGTCAATGGGAAGCCCTGGTCTATGGTTATCTTGGATCGAAGAGTTCGTGCTCTGACCCTCGCCCGCGATGCCAAAGTCAATGGATTCCCCTTTAAGGCAGGAACACGGCTGGTGTTTCGTAGCAACGGAAAGCTCAAGTCTGCGACGTTGGTAGGTCCACAAGCGCTGGGTCCACGAAAATTAAAGCGCCAAGTGAAGCTGAGTCAGGGCAGCTTGATTCATTTCATCCCTGCCCCCAACCCCAAAGTGTGGAAGCTTCCCAAAGTTAAGATATTCCGCATCGGGGACTTCAACTGTTATTACACGGGTAACCAACTCGCGATGGTCTGTACCTTCTGATCGATGGAGAGACAAAATACATGACTGATTCTGCTTCTGATGCGCTCTGGAGAAAACCTTGGGTCCGGCGAGGAGGGTTTGCTCTGTTGGCAGTCTTCCTCTTTGTGGGATGGCGCATGATGAGACCGGCGCCCAAAGTCCAGGTGGTCCAGCCAGCTTTCCGCAATGTCGTTGAGCTGGTGATCGCAAGTGGGCGCATTCGCTCCAAGGAGATGAGCTCTCTCGGGGCCGAGATCTCCGGCGTGGTTGAGCGAATGTGGGTGGACGAAGGCGACAAGGTCAAGAAAGGCCAAAAGTTGGCCCGGCTCTCCAAGACGGATGTGGTGTACAGGATTCAACAATCGCGCCTGTCGGTGCGAACCGCACAACGTCAACTCCAACAGGTTCGCCGTGGTCCCTTAGCCGCAGACATTTCGCAGGCTAGAGCCGACATCGCGCTGGCACGAAGTCGAAGGATACAGGCCACACAAGAACTGACCCGAGCCAAGCGACTGCTCAAAAGCAACACCATCTCCAAGGCCGAGTACGATCGTGCTGTCTCGACTCTTGTCCAAGCGCGCGCTTCCGAACGTTCAGCCCGTGCCCGCTTGCAGCGGCTGCGAACCTCACCTCGACCGGAGGACGTCTCTGTCGCGAGAGCTCGCGTACAAGAAGCCCGAGCCGCGCTTCGCACCCTCCTGGATCAGGCCAACAAACGAGAGATTGTCGCGCCGTTCAATGGGGTGATTGTGCAGCGCCCGGTGTCTGTCGGACAGGTCATCAACCCTGGAACTCCTTTGTTTGTGCTAGCCAACACCGAACACGTAGAGATCTACGCCGAGGTGGACGAGAACAAACTCTCCAAGTTACGGACAGGACAGACAGCGATCGTTATCGCAGGGGCTTACAAGAAGCGGTCGTTCCTGGCGAAGCTTACCCAGATTAGCCCGATGGTCGATTACCAACGAGGTCTGGTGGGTCTCCGGTTTACTCCCCAAAAGCTACCCAGCTATGCGCTGTTGAACATGTCGGTGGATGTGAACATCCAGACGCAGGAATGGAAGAACTCCTTGAGCCTTCCGATCCAAACGTTGGTCAAACGCGACGGCAAAGACTACGTGATGGTGGTGAAGAAGAAACGAACAGCCCTGCAACCGATCAAGATTCGTGGCAAGAACTCCGACTGGCTTGTGTGTGAAGGTGTACCCAAAGACGCCAAGGTAGTGGTCGATGGAAACCGATGGGAGCCTGGAACCAAGGTCCGCACCAAGCCCTGGAAAGCCCCTCAAGCGGGGAGAAAGTAAAGCCATGTTGAGTCGCTTTGCCTGGTCAATGGCCCTGCGCCACATGCGCTACAACATCGGTCAAACCCTGCTTACTGTGAGTATTGTTGCGATCAGCGTGATCTTGCTGATCTTGCTCAACACGTTGACCCATGGAATCCAGAGCCGCATTCTCGGCGCGATCACGGAGTCGATGGCGCATATCACCATCAAGTCACCGGAAGTGTATCCCCACACCCCTTGGAAGCTCCCCAACAACAAAGCTTCCAAGAAGCTATACGTTGGGGATGTTATCACACAGTCACAGAAGCAGCGAAAGCTCGACGACTGGTCTCGATGGATCCCGCGAATCCGGAAGTTCGACCCCTCGATACTCGCGGTTTCGCCCTCTGTTGAATCACAAGCTATCTTGTACCGGGGAGTGCGGCCCAAGTCGCTGACCATCTTGGGAGTTCGCCCCAAGGTTCACGACAAAGTCTCATCGATTCAACCCAAGATGTTGGAAGGTAGCTTTCATAGGATGCAGAGCGGGCAGATTGTGGTGGGAAAAACCATCGCAGACGATCTCGCCCTTCGTGTAGGAGACAAACTTCGGCTGGTCGCATCCGATGGCAACACCTCAAGCTTTACGCTCTCTGGAATCTTTCGCACAGGCCTCCGGCAGATGGACAGTTCGGTGGGTTTTGTGACTCTTCGTGACGCCCAGTCCTTGTTTGGAATGGGGACCTCCATCACCACAATCTCCATCAAGTTGTCCAAGATCTTTCAGGCCAACGTCGTGGCCGATCGGATGCAATACAGGGTACCGTATGAAGTTAGCTCCTGGATGCGCGATAACAAGAACTTTCTAACTGCCATGCAATCCCAAGAAGTTACCTTTAACCTCATTCTCTTGCTCACCACCATTGCCGCTGGATTTGCCATAGCCAGCATCCTGATCATGGCGGTTGTTAGTAAGCTTAAGGAGCTTGGTATTCTCAAAGCGATGGGAGCGACACGCAACCAGATCATCCAGATATTTACCCTGCAAGGTATTTTTACAGCTTTGTTTGGTGCTTTGGTTGGCATGCTCATCAGCGTGGGGGCCGTTCAATATTTGTTGACGATCGAAACCCGTGACGAAGCAGGCTTTGCCCAAAAAGTGTTCTCCATTGTGGAGTTGAACGCAGGGATTGTGTTAACAGCGATGGGCATCGCCGTGTTGATTGGCTTTCTCGCTGCGTTGTACCCGGCCTGGCGTGCAGCGCGAGTCAACCCCATCGATGTAATCCGAGGAGTCTAAAATGACAGCGTCTCCCGAACATCAGCCTGTGGTTGAGCTTCGCAACATCAACAAGGTGTTTGACACAGGCATTCGCACGCAGGTGTTGTTCGACATCAACCTCAAGATTTATCCTGGTGAATTCGTCGCTATCGTGGGGTCTTCGGGTTCAGGCAAGACCACCTTGCTAAACATCATAGGCCTGCTCGACACTCCTACGGACGGTGAGTTGCTTCTGCATGGAGAGAATGTAGCTGACATGTCCGAAGACGAACGCGCCCTCTTACGCCGCGACATGCTCGGCTTTATCTTCCAATTTCACTACCTACTTCCAGAGTTTGATGTCTTGGAGAACGCGCTGATGCCCTGCCGTCTTAAGGGCAAAACGTACGAGGACCAAAACCGGGATCGGATGGTTGAGTTGTTGAAGCATGTGGGCCTGAGCGATCGAATCCATTACCGCCCAAGCCAGCTTTCAGGAGGTCAGCAACAGCGGGTTGCCATCCTTCGAGCGCTGGCGAACGACCCCAGGCTTATCCTGGCCGACGAACCCACCGGTAACCTCGACACCAAGAGCGGCAACACCGTCTTCTCCTTGATGCGTGACCTCAATGCAAGCACTGGGAAAGCCTTCGTTATGGTCACACACGATCGCGAGTTTGCCAAACAAGCCGACCGCATCATTGAGCTTGTGGACGGTCGAGTCAAAGACGAGGCAACAAGCGAAGAAGGGAGCCCGCAAACTTGAGCGTTTTGAGTTTCGCCTCCCCCAACAAGGAGCTTTCGATGAAATTCAACAAACTGGCTCTGTTTGTGTTTCTTACTACCTTCGTTGCTTCCATTGTCTTCGCGGTCCCTTTGTACTCCATCGTTCTTATCGACCTTATCAAAGGAACCACTGTAGACTGGTTCCTTTCCGCGATCATTGCCACGTGTTTTTTCACAACATTTGCGAGCTGTTTCTATTCGTTGGTTGTCCTTGTTCGCGAAACATCCAAACAAGCGAAGTACACCAACCTCATTCTCATCGCCGTGCTGGTCATCACTTATATTGTTGTGGGAGCGTATGGTTTTTTTCTATACTTAGGCTCGAAATACTGAAGCCTGGCTCAAGTGCCCCTACGATAACGTCCTTCACGAAAGCGTCATGGCGCGAGAGTGAAAACCAAAGGAGTGCGACACATGAAGTTAACCTTTCTTGGTGGAGCTGGAGGAGTAACAGGCTCAAAGACGGTCCTGGAAGTAGGGAAAGAAAGCTACCTTATTGACTATGGCTTGTTTCAGGGGGGCTCTGCAGAGAGAGAACGAAACTGGCGGGACTTTCCGGGTGCAAGTCGGATCTCTGCGGTGTTTTTGACCCATGCCCACATCGACCACTCTGGATTGCTGCCCCGGCTCTGGAAAGATGGCTTTCGGGGTAAGATTTACTGCTCGGAAGAAACCTACAAGCTTTGCCAAATCTTGTTATCCGATTCCGCCAAGATCCACGAAGAAGACGCAGCCTACGCCAACAAGAAACAATACTCTCGGCACAAACCGGCGCTCCCCCTCTACACGCAGGAGGATGCCAAAGAGGTCTTGGAGTTGTTTGTTCCCGTCCCCTTTGAGACACCCACACGGATCTCTGAGAAGGTGAACATCACCCTGTATTGGGCCGGTCATATACTCGGCTCTAGCTTTATTCGGGTGGCCTGCAAAAACGAAGCTGGCGAAGAGAAGGTCATCGTGTTTTCGGGAGACCTTGGGCACAAACGAAACATTCTCTTGGCACCGCCAGCCCCTCTTTGTGAAGCCGACTTTCTTGTCCTGGAGTCAACGTACGGAGGCCGGTTGCACCCCCGCATCCCGGCGAAGGAAGTCCTCGGGCTCTACCTCAACACGATCCTTCGACGTTCCGGTGTTGCCGTTGTTCCCGCATTCTCTGTGGGTCGCACCCAAGATGTCTTGTACCTGGTCAAGCTGTTGATGGACGAGGGAACGATCCCGCGAGTTCCCGTCATCCTTGACAGCCCTCTCTCAAGGAAAGCCAACGCCATCTTTAATGAGTGTTTCCAGACAGGCCATATCAAAGAGGACGTGCGGAAGCAGGGCAACATCTATCCCAACACATTGAGGGAAATAGAGACAGTCATTGAATCCAGGCAGGTCAACAGCATCAAAGAGCCCATGATATTGATCAGCGCGTCTGGGATGCTGGACGGCGGTCGTGTGGTTCACCACGTCAAGAACCGCGTGGTGAACAAAAGCGATGGGATCATCCTGGTGGGTTACCAGCCAGAAGGCACGAAGGGACGCCTGTTGCTTGATGGCATCTCGACGCTCCGCATGCACAAAGAAGAATTCCCCGTAAAAGCAAGCATCTTCCACGTGAATGGATTGTCAGCCCACGCCGACTACCTGGACATCATCGAGTGGCTACAAGAGTCGGACGTTCATCCCAAGCTTGTGATGATTAACCACGGCGAAGAACAAGGCGCCAAGCACCTAAAAACACTGCTTGAGTCTCAGCTTGACTGGGAAGCCACCATCGCAGACTTCGGTGAAGAGTTCCACCTGGACCACTTCGGCTGAACCCGCCCATTCTCACCAGAACAGCTTCCCACCAACGATCCGGGTCAGGTGGGATGAATACCTATTGATACGCAATGGCCTTCGCACATGTGATGGCGCGGGGGCACTGAAGTACCCACGCGACCCATGTGATACAGGCAAGGGATAAGTACCCACATTCGTGGGCACTCCAACACTGCAAACGATGATACTGTTCCTCTTTCCGTGAAACTCCAACCAACATGCGGTAGATATGCCTGGTCGCTTCTGTGAAATATGCGGAGACTCCAACAGCCCAAAGAACCAACTCCCGACGATCACACCCATCCGGGTCGTCACAAGCCTGCTTCCGTTATACCTTGGATGCCTCTTCAAGAACCGAAAGCTGACTCCGAGCGATCCGACGATTAAAGTAGTGAAGTTGCTTAAGCAGTTCGAGGGTCTGGATCTCCAAAAAGGCGGGAGAGTCGTGCACCTCTGTCTGCTCTCTCATCTCTTCCAGGCTTTGGACTGCTGCCTCTTGCGCGTAGGTATCAATCTGATTTCGAAGGTTGAGAGCTTGTTGTGCAGCTTCAGGATCCCGGCTCACCACCGCACGCAATGTCAAAAGCGTAGAGACCTCCAGCCGCTCTTGGATCTCGTGGAACATCCATGAGTTGTCCCTCTTGTATTTGTGGTGGAGTCTCGCTGCGCCCTCCCAATCCAGTTGCAGGAAGTCTTGGGTGATTCGGGTCGCCATGTTTTGGTAGGCGTTGATGACTCGAAGCAAGGAGAGATACTCTTGGGTTTGCGCCACAGACATCGTGTGGTGTCCCAGTTGAGTAAGCCATGTGCTCATGTTCTGGTGCAAGTAGCCCAGCCTGCCCCCAAGCCTTCGGATTTTTTCAATGGTTGATGACGGTCGATCCCCATGCAGTTCAGGGAGTAACTGCAGAAGGGATATCAAACGCAACCCAAACCGGCTTATTTCCTGGCGCGTCATCTCCAAGGCAAGGCCCGTGTCGGAGAGGCTAGCGGACGTCATAAAACGAAGCTCATCGCTTTCTTCCATCTCTTCCTTGGAAGCAGGTACGAGCTTCATCGCCAACCACGCAAACCATTGTGTGACTCCAATGAACAGGAAAGCACACGTAAGATTGAAGATCGTATGAGCGTTGGCAATTTGCCTGGGAGCCTCGTAAGCGACGCGCTCCAATCCATTCAGATGGGGAGCCTGTGGAGAGAACTTGGCAACGAGTTGAGCAAAAGGGGTAAGAAAAGGCAAAAACAGCAACACCCCAATCACGTTAAATGCGACATGAACCACAGCAACCTGTCGGGTTTCTGCGTTTTGCTTCACGCTCGCCAAGACAGCAGTGACGCAGGTGCCAATGTTGGCTCCCAGCGCGATCGCAAGGCCACCTTTGAGATCCAAGAGGCCCTGAGTAGCCAAAGCAATGATCACCCCCACCGTCGCAGAGCTACTTTGAACCAGCGCAGTAAAGAGCGCCCCCACCAAGATCCCCAGCCAGGCGTAATGCATCTGTGCCATCCACTTGAGGAACAGAGGCGAGCTTTGCAACGGCTTCATCGCCTGACTCATCAACTCCATACCCAAAAACAGCAACCCGAGCCCCAGAACAGCTTCCCCCCATCGACGCATTTTTTGCGTAGGGTTCCAATTCGAACCGATCCATCCAAGAGCCACAAAAAGCAACGTGTACTGGGCGAGCTTAAAGGCCGCAAGCTGGCCAGTGATCGTCGTTCCAACATTGCTTCCCATGACCACAGCCACACTTTGCTGCATCGTGAGAAGTCCTGCGCTCACGAAGCCCACCAACAACACCGTGGTGATCGAGCTACTTTGGGTCACTCCCGTCACCACCGTGCCTGTAAAGAGGCCAGCCCATCGATTCTGGGTCATACGCTGAAGGACAGAACGTAGCTTCTCCCCGGCAGAAGACTTAAGGGCTTCGGACATTTTCTCCAGGCCATACAAGAACAGAGCAAGCCCACCCAGCAAGCCAATCACCAGAAGAAACCAATGGGTCGAGCTTGTTTGGGCAGCCACAGAAGCCAAGATGGGAGATGGAAGTTCCAACAAAAACGGAAGCAACACAGTCCTCTTCGTTTTCTAACTCTTCAAAGATGGAGAGTAGGAAGCCGGCGGCTCAGAGAGGAGGAATTCCTGAGGTACCGATGGATTGAGAAGCCAGCGAATATACGTACCAGCGCTTTCCTTGTCAAAAGGCAAAACCGAAGAACAGCACGCCAAAGAAACCCACCCAAAACATAACGCTGCAAGCCAACATCATGCTTGGATGACTCCCTTGTTCAGTTGGGGTCGTAGAATGGAGAGAGATGAGATAGAATGGAAGGGACAAAAAGCAACCGATGCACCAGAGACAAACAGGAGGAGCTTGTGTCCACAGTTGGCCGAAATGAACCTTGCCCTTGCGGAAAGGAAGGCAAAACATGAGCATTCAAGGCCAATGCCACTGCCGAAACATCTCCTACCAATTGGAATGGCCCCACAACCTTGACGTGATTCCCTGCCGCGCGTGCAGTTGCAGCTTCTGTACCGTTCATGGAGCTTCGTACACGTCACATCCCAAGGCCAGTCTTAGCGTAGGCATCCGGGTTGCAGAGGAGCACTCCATCTACCGCTTTGGAACGGAAACGGCCGACTTTCATGTATGTTCCAGATGTGGCTGCGTGCCCTTTGTGACCTGTGAGATCGATGGCCAAGTCTACGCCGTGGTGAACACCAAGACCTTTGGCTCCATCGAGAACTACCCACTCGAAGAATCCACCGCCGACTTCGGGAACGAGGATGTTTCGGTCCGCCTGGCACGACGCAAGAAGTTCTGGATTCCCAACGTGAGCATCGATATCCCAACCCAACCAAGCGCTCCCCCTCGCACAGTTGAGTAAGAGGCAAGCGTCCTCACCCCCTCGGGTGCGGACGTAGATAGTTGGTAAGTAGCTATCATGAACCTCACCCCTATTCGCTATGCTCATTTTCCCCTCTCCAAGTTGGACCATCTGAATGTGTCTAAATGTTGAAGGGTGAGGTCCGAAAAGGCATGACTTACAACAAGGTAAACGTTCTACCCATAGGATTGAATCACACCCCATCCTCTCCCTAGTCCACGGGCATAGTTTGTTCATGGATCATGTTTGTTCTCCCAGAAGGACCGTTCGAAATAGCTTTGCTTCCGTAATGAACAACGCAGAGGGGGACAAACCATGAACCTTATGATCAAAGGCTCACTGATTCTCAACATTCTTGTTTTGGTGCCCGTGTGTACGGGGCTGTTAAGCAACAGTAACTGGATACAGCGCGGTCTGGGTGAAGCCACGCCTGCGCGAGGCATACTGCTTTCCATCTACATGACGATTATGATAGCGTCCGCCGTCCTTCTCTATTTTCATGACCCAAAGCTAATCTCACTTCTGCTCGCGATGCAGATCGTATACAAGGTAACAACCCCTTTCACCGTGGGAACCATCCGCAACCCTGTGGTCATCAGCAATCTGTTCATTGCAGCATTCCACCTTGTCACCCTCGTATTGATTGTCCAGAACTACGGCAACCCTCTTCTTCGGAAGTAGAGAAAGGTCCTGAGGGCAAGATAGAACCTCCATGAAGAACAAACTCAACACTCCCATCCTGGTCACCGGCGCCACAGGCAACCTGGGCAAAGCCTTGCTCGCGTGCTGCAAGAAAAGAAGCATCCCATGCGTTGGAGCGGTTCGAAGAATAAAAGATGACACCACCTATCCCCAAGTGCTCCTCGACTTTCAGAAGTCCGAGACCTTTGAGCCCGCCCTTGAAGGTGTACAGAGTGTGTTTTTGGTGCGTCCACCTGCGATCGCTAAGGTGACAACCACCATCAATCCATTTCTCGATGTAGCAGCCCAAACAGGCATAAAGCATGTGGTGTTTGTTTCGGTCTCAGGGGCAGAAAACAACAGCATGGTTCCTCATCACGGCATCGAGCAACACCTGCTCCATGGAACTCTACCCTATACATTGTTGCGTCCAGGTTTCTTTGCCCAAAACCTCGAAGGTGCGTACCGTTCCGACATTCGCGACGATGACAGAATCTACCTTCCCACGGGAAAGGCACAAGGTTCCCTCATCGACACACGCGACATCGCAGAGGCAGCCTGCAATATCCTTCAAGACCCTGAGAACCACCTGGGACAGGCGTATACGCTTACAGGACAAAGCCTTGTATCCTTCGAGGAGGTCGCAACCATCTTGTCGGAAGAATTAGAGCGAACCATTCGCTACCAACCTTGCAGTTTGTGGAGTTATTTCTGGCATGTGAAGCGACGACACAAGCTGCCGTGGATGCAGTGCGTTGTCCAGGCCCTTCTCCATGCACAGTTTGCCCGAGGTGGAGCCGCAAAGATGGACCCCAAACTACCTGAACTGTTGGGTCACCCGCCCACGACCCTGAGGGAGTACATTCAAGACCACAAGGATCTGTGGAAGTGATGCAGGCGTGAACCCATTCTCTCGGCATCATGGTTTGGCCTTCGCGAACGAGCTGATGTGGGGCAATCAATGAGTGCTTGACCCTGGCGGCACAGTTTGTCATACTTTCGACTTCAAGCAATCACAGCAATAATAAAAAACGTAGTGAGGTAAAGCAGTATGTCGAAGCCCAACTCGGCCACTCCTGTAGTCATTCTTCTTAACATTTTGCGCGAAATTCCAGCCTGGTACAACGATCACAAAAAAGCATTAAGCGAAGAATTGGGTTCAGGGTTTGACGGTGCGAAACAAGCCAAAGACCTCGAAACCAAGCTCGAAAAGTCGCAAGACAAATTCCAGCAAGAGCAAGGCGAAGACCGCGATGTAACAGACGATCGAGACGCCGCCATTGTGGAAGTACGAACACTGTATCGATCGGTCTTTTCCTCAGTGAAGCGACGAGCCAAAAAACCAGGCGCAAGCAAAAGAATGGTCTCGGACTTTCAAATTGGACAGCCTTCTCGCGTCCGAACCATCACCCAAGGGCAATCGTTTCTGGCCAAGCTTGGTACCAAGATCCAATTGCACAAAGATGCCCTTGCAGAAGGCAAAGATCGAACAGGCTCATGGTTACAAAGTATCAAGGCATTGGAAGCTCGATTTCAAAAGGTTTCGGCCGACCAAACAAGAGAGTCGCTTGAAACGGCACAAGCCCGCGAGTCACGCAATGAAGTTCGTGAACAAGCCATCAACTTTGTAGACGACATGTATCTCGCAGCAGAGTCCGTCCTGGATATCTCGGAAGACCCTTTCAATGAGTTGGTCCACATCTTCGATACACAAAACCCGGAAACCCCAGCACGCTCCGTGAGCTCTGCTCCTGTGGAGACAGAAAGCTCGGAAGAGCAGAACACCAACCAAGACGGCAACCCAGGTCAGGAAGAACAAAACAAACAATAACCCCCGTTGTACCTGGAACCAACGTTGTCGAAGAACGCAATGCGTAGAGCACAGAGCCGTTAGATTTCTTCGGGCAGAACCGCGAATGAACACAAAATCTCCGCGAATCGCTCCCTCCAAGAGAAGCCTCACCCGAACCTACCCATCGAAAAGAAAGGTCACAATCTAAAAACAGTTGAGCTATCAGTGCGCATTCATGTCCATGTGCGGTTTTGGCTTTCGCACAACCTATGGAGGTGGTTGCATAACCAAGGCACACACAGCACGATCTTTGGCGGTGGTTGCACAGCCCTGGCACACACGACACGATCTTGAACGATGGTTGCACGCTCTTGAATGGTGGCAACACAACCCAGATCTGGTTGGTAGGTTCTCGGAAGACTCCTACAAGACCGAACAACCTTAGGGTACAGCCTTGGATGCAAGTTGCACGCTCTGGGAGGATGTTGGTAGGAGGTTGAAGGTTGTAGGAACACCCAAAGAGGATGTGGGTACAACGTTGGTGGATGGTTGCACACCATAAAGGGATGTTGGTACAGAATTGGATGAAGATGGTACGCTGCCAACGGCATGTTTTTCTGTGTACACACCGTCCAAGGCTGTACCAGTTGAGAGAAACGCCGTTCCAAGTGCGTCTGGGATGTTTCCAAGCGAAAGTGAGGCGGTGTATTTTGCCTTGCCCTTTGGACCTGACCTTCTGGACGCACCTCAGTGCCAATGCAACCTCAAGAAGATGCCTTGGGCTTCGTGCGGTATTTCGTGAGTAAGGCTTCGTCCAAGTCGAAGCGCCTTTGGTAGGTGTTGGCTAGATCCACCAACCGCTCCTCATGGCCTGGAATGTACGGAGCGATCATCAACAGTTCACGGACCAACTCGATCTGCCAGTATCGCTTTCCTTTGACACCCTCTGCACCCTGCTCAATCAAAGCATAGCCCTTCTCCTCGTCACCTTGTGCTAAAGATATCACTCCATCCACATGAAGAAAGGCAGGTTCGTTGGGGTCCAGGGTACGAGCCAGTTGGTTGAGTCGAGCGGCTTCTTGTACGTCTCCCAATCGAAGCTTGAGGCGAGTCCAATTGTTGGCTGGGAATCCATCTGTTGGGTCAAGGTCCATGGCGGTTTGGTAAGCGGTCTCAGCTTCATCGTTCCTCTCCAAGAAATCTTGGTACAAATTCCCCATACTGTTGTAAGTTGTTGCATCGTTTGGATTGAACTCTAGCGCTTTCTTGTAACAATCCTCTGCCTCTTTGAGTCTCTCCAAATAGTCCTTGTACAAGTCACCTAGATTTGTGTAAGCGATGGCCAAGTTACCTTTGTAATGCTCCAACTCTATCGCTCTTTTATACCAATCCTCTGCCTCTTCGTATTTCTCCAACTTATCCTTATACAAATTCCCCATACCATTGTAGGTTGCTGCATAGTTTGGATTGCACTCTATCGCTTTCTTGTAACAATCCTCTGCCTCTTCGTATCTCTCCAAGTGCTCTTGGTACAAATTTCCAAGTCGGTTCCAGACAATCGTTGAATTGGGTTCTTGTCCAACCGCTCGTTGGAGTATCGCTTCACAAAGAAGCCATGCTTTCTTAACTGTGGTCCAATCTGAAAGACCCACCCAAAAGGTAGCATACCGAACGATGGCTCCAAGCGATTCATTGTTTTTGTCTTGGACAACCTCCTTAATCGATTCCACCTCATCAATCTCTGGTTGAAGTTCCGATACAATGTCCAACCATTCCCCTACATACTGCCCGACGAAAAAGGCGAGACGCTCATAATTCCAAGATGGTGAAGCAAGATGTTCTTGCTGTTCATCATGGAGGGTTCGGAGAAGTTCACGAACCTTTTCCTCTCCCAGCGTCCCATAGCTCTTAAGGATCTGCAGCTTTTCTTCTTTGGAAATGGAGATACTGCGAGCCAGGGATGCAACCACACGCCTTGCTTTGTCTGGATCTTTCTCAGCAGGGAGAATGTCTTGGGCGTGTAGCTCCGGACGAAACCAGTTCCAGGCTGGCATGGCCGCTATCGGGTGGGGGCGTGACTGGTTGTCTTGCTTGGGCTGGGTTGACTCTAAGCGTTCGTCATTACCTTTGGTGATGCTTCGGACTTCCAACTCCGTCAGCACCCGCGTTTTTTCCAGGTCTTTCTTGGAGCGATGCAGCTTGGTTGCGAGTTGGGTGTAGGTTTGCATCGGAGGTGCATCAGGGAAATCACGGGCAAGGATCCCTCCAGCAAGAGCAATCCTGGGATGGTAAGGGATGCGAAGAATCTCTGGCTTCTCCTCTTGTTCGTCACCTCTTCGACGTAGCCTGGCACGAAGGAGCTCCCGAACGCGTTGAAAGCTTTGCTTGACCAACTCGTCTTCCCCAAACGGAACCGGGGAAAGCACCAAAGTAAGGTACGAACGTATTTCGTTAAACCGTACTTCTGGAACGATGGTGTCCAGCGCGCTCTCCAAACCCACAAGGTTTTGTCGGTTTAAGCCAGACACCAACACGATGTGATCCGAGATGACATCCAGAGTGAGATCTCCCAACTCTGTCAGACCTGTTCGACAATCAATGAAAAGAAAGTCAGGGGCCTTGTCTGGACCTAGCACTTCCGACCTGACATTCCTGGCGATCGAGTCAACAAAGTTCTTCAGCAAGCTCCGGTCCTTGCGTTGTTCTTGCTTCAGCGTATAGAGCAAGTTCAAGGGGATGTTGCGAAGCTGTTCATGGTAGGACTCGTCCGCTTTCTTTCCCTCGTTGGTGCTGGAAGATTCGTTGGGTTGGAAGCGACCTGCAGGGATAAAGTGGATGTCCCCTTGGAAATGCTCGTGAGTTTCCAGAACGCGGTTCTCTCTCTGGGCGTTGCTTGCCAATTGCGTAGGACGCACAAAGGAAGAGGGATCCAGTACCCTGCCCTTGGAATGTTTGAGGTAGTAAAGAGCCGACTCAAAGTAATCCACGACACCTTTGCGAACAGCGAGCTTTCCTTGTGCAACCTCGGGCGGCGACAACTCGGGTAGAACCGTAAGACCGGGAGCATGAATGTCCCAATCAGCCAGGACCACAAACGCACCTCGGCGGGCCACTTCGTAAGCGACGTTGAGCATAGTGTAAGTCCGCCCAACTCCACCTTTGAAGCTAAAGAAAGTCACGGTTTGCATGTAGGGTCTACTCCGAAAGAGAGCCAAGGCTAGGTGAGGAAGGTATCCAAGTATGTTTCTTCCGACACAACATAAACAGACTCGACCGGCTCGTAGGGGGACGAAGAGACTGTGTCAGCGAACACCTGTTCGTAGCGATGTTGCATGAGGAAGGCATTGGCTCCCATTTCCAGGTAATCTTCCTCGCCGTCATGGATACCTGGGACCACCAGATTGTGCTGTTTCAGTTGATGCAACACAGACCGTACTTTTTCCTCAGACCAGCCCCACAAAGAACCATGGAACGTATCGACAAGGAACTTGCGAGGGACCTCATGTTGAGGTTGCTCCAACAACCAACGAAAGACCGCTCTGGCGTCATCGGACTGGGTGAGGAGGTCCATGCCTCTCTCGGGAGTTACCACGTCCTTGGAGCGCAACACGATGGTTCGAAGCCCCTGCCAAAACGCGGCGAGGCGTTGCAGCTCTGTGTCGTCAGGATGTTCTTTGCATTGCTTAACAAGGAAACGGAGGAGGTCGGCAAGCTCCTTAAGGACATCCATTTCTCGTTGAAGCAAGGCCTGTGTTGTGCGTTGGTTGACGGCTTCGTGCAACGCTCGACGCAGGGAGGCTCTGCCTTGGGTTATGTCCACCAGAGCTTGCACGGCAAAGTCATGCCAGGACGAGACGGGTTCTCGCAACCATTGTAAGACGGTCTGGGGTGTGTTGTTTTCGGTTTGATTCATTTGTGTACCTTCATCACCATTTCAATTGTTTCCGTTTTCAGTGTAACGACTTTTGACTGTCAGTGCAAAGAACCTTTGGACAAGAGCAGTTGTTCCCAGGGTTCACCTGGAGCGTGAAGGACCCGAAGACAGCTTCCCACCTCACAATCGGGCGGTTTTTGTTGAGGCAATGAGACGAAGCTACGCTCCGATGGTTGCTCAAGGTTCACCCGAGAGAAGGAAAACTGCGTGTTGGCACAAACCATAGCAGCCCCATTGGAGGTGCAGATCGCATCGGCAAACTGGTGATGAAGTTTGAGGCTATCGCTCATCGAAGGACTGACAAGCAAGGTCGCTCGTCCATGTTCAACAGGGTTCAAGTCAGTTCCATGAAACAACGAGGAGCAGATAGCAACAACCATTCGGCCCATAGGCCCATCCACAAAATGGAGAGGACCTTCCACTTCATGGTCCTCAACAAACTCCTTGATACTTTCTACATTCTGGGAGGACCCCTGCAACACATCTTCTAGAGCTTGCACAAAAAGTTGAGGAACTTCATCCTTAAAGTACTGCTCGAAGTAGTAGGTTTCCCACTTGTGCTGCTCCCATAGAAGACGACCGTCTCCGCTCAAAACTTTGGAGATGTTGAAGCAACATTCCCCCTCAAGTGATGTTTGGACGCAGACGCCACAAGCATTGTAGAGAGATTGAAGTTCACGACGTTCATGGAAGCTACCGGCAACCACAATGGTAGGGACAGCTTCCCAACCGCCTTCTTTGAACAGGGTCTTGAGTTCGTCCTGGACATGTTTGAATTCGTTGCAAGATACCATGAGTTCGGGAAACGCCAACAGCATAGCTTGTTGTTCGCCTGCTTCACGAACATGCGCACGGAGTAGGTCTTGTATGGTATTCTCTTTATCGGTCAGTTTCTCACAAACGAAAGTAGCCTGTTTGGGATCATGGCTCCGAGGTTGAAAGAGAATGTCCAGTGTGGGTTCATAGATCAAAGAAGACACTGCAAATCGAGCGGTCTCGTCTTCGCACTGGTGCTTGAGTCGATCAAAAAACTCATCTTGTTCTGATACGCTGTCTAACAGGTCTTGTTCGTCTTCATCACTGAGATACAGGTCTCTGATGCAGTGGTAGAAAAGAGAATAGCTTCCTGCTTCTTGTAGTATGGGATCGAAGTTGTGAAGCAATTGAATGGGGTGACTTCCAAGCGTATTGCGACGAAAGCGCATTGTTTTGTTGTCATAGGGGTTGGCTGCCTTTGGAAGAAGGACGTAGCATGTCTCGTCATAAGCCTCCACATGATAATCGGTGGGATGAAAGCGCTCCCACCGCAATTGAGGGCGAAACCCAATGAGATAATCGTCCAAGGCGCGGAGTGTTCCTGTAAGCCAGTTGAACGCTGACAGCGAACGTTGCCCACGGTTCTGCTCTTCAAAATGCTCGCGGTATGCACAAAGGAAGTCATTGAAGCGGCTTTGGTACTGATTGAGAGCCTGGACCAACCACTTTTTTTCCTGGGTTGCCCCAACGGTTGTCTTACGAAACTGGCTTTGTTTTTTGGCCCAATGATAGGCATTGACGAGCATCTGCTCTGGAGATTCATGGTCAAGGGCAAGCCACTCATCGAATGTCATTTGCAATGCCATCCTCACTACAATTTACATCGAGAACAAGAGAAATACCGAAGGAAGCAACAGGTCCAAGTCGCGTAACAAGAAGTGGATTGACCTGGTAGAGACAAACTTATGTGTCACCGAATCCTGTGGGAGTAACTTCTTTTCCTACAGGGAGCAGAAGACTAACAAAAGCTTGAGTCTTAGGTCAATAGAGAAATGTCACATCCCCAAACAACCCATTCAAGGCCCCTGCACGGGTTGAGGCATGAGGGAATCCCAAGAGCAAAGATAGGCAGAACCTTGGGCCTCGTTCACAACGTCAAACCTTAGCAGCACACCCTCCACCCCAGTAAAGATCGACATCGATCCCCTTGCCCCTTGCCAAGAGATTCCCTTCGGTATAGGTAGTCTTCCCGCATATTTGCCTTTGCCCGATCGGCGACGTACAATGCGGGCGGACAACCCACAAAGCCACCTGAGGGAAGCAAAACACGGCTCTCCCTCCTTCGTTGGTGGCTGGCAGAAAAATCCAACATTCTGCAATCAAACGTCCATCAGGAGCGTCTGTGCCGGGTGGAGCACAAGTGTTTTCCACCCCAAGACCTGAAAACATCATAGAAAACGGAACAAGCAAGGGACAGAGAGATGGCAAGATTGGCGAAACAACAGGTGCAGCAAACCCCTGGCCTGAAACCTCACATTCCATGGAAGTGGCGTGGAAGTGGAGAGACCCTTCGCGTGGTCAACCCTCGACCGCGAAAGTGGTGGCGGGCGATCCTTCGGTTGGGGCTGTTCCTTACGTTGTTGGGCACCACCATTGGAGGCTGCAGCGGCCTCTTCCTGGTCACCAAATACTCCAAAGGGATTCCTGTCTTGACCTCGCTCAAGCAGTATCAGCCTGCCTTGCCCTCCAAAGTGTACTCGGAAGGCGAAGACCAGATCGGTGAATTTGCTGCCGAGCGTCGCTACCTTGTCCCCCTCGAATTAATCCCGAAAAAGCTTCTGTATGCGTTCGTTGCCGCTGAAGACGATCGGTTCTTTGCTCACTCTGGTGTGGATCCCTTGGGTATCATGCGAGCCGTCGTAAAGAACCTGAAGGCTGGACGGATCAAGGCAGGGGGTTCCACCCTGACCCAGCAGGTCGCCAAGAGTTTCTTGGTGGACCGGATGGTGATCCGGATGCAGAAAGGAATCTGTCGCAGCGACAAGCAGTGCGACTGGGAAGAACGCTGTTTCGCTCGGCCCGGCTCACCTTTTGGAAAGTGTCAAAAGCGTTCCTTCAAGACCTGCAGCAAGCAAACCACCATCATCTACCAGGGCAAGCCCACCCAGATCTACCGAGGGTTCTCGACCCTGTGCGACTCCCACGAAGTCTGTCGCCCCAAGTGCAAAGACGCAGAGCAAAACACCAGCGGCCTTTGCCCCCAATGGCGATGCGAACCAGCAGCCTCCCGCCAAATTTGTTCGGCCGACCGAGACTGTCACTTTGGTCAGGTGTGTACCGATGGCACCTGCAAAAGCCAAATGAAGAAACAAGTCTCCGACATGATGGATCGTCTGATCCGTGGCGGCGCAGAGATTCACCGTGTGAAAGGCCCCTCCAAACTCCTCGACGGCTTGCAAGGTAACTTTAAGCGACAAGTTTCAAAGAAAATTATCATCTCCGCTCGCAACGCCAGCCAGATCGACTCCCGCAAGTTGACCCAACTTCCTGGGATCCGTGCGATCTACCGGTTCGCCGAGAAGAGCTTCCGACGTAAGATCAAGGAAGCCATCCTGGCCACGCGACTGGAACGGCAGTTCTCCAAAGAGCAGATCTTGTGGCTGTACATCACACATGTGTACCTGGGTCACCAGTCGTACGGTGTGCAGGCCGCCGCCCGCAACTACTTCGGCAAGAACGTGTGGGACCTAACTCTGGCCGAAGCTGCTGTGATCGCAGGGCTCCCCAAAGCGCCGAGCAAATACGACCCCTACCGTTTCCCGAAGCGTGCACGCAAGCGCATGAAGTACGTGCTGAAGCGTATGGTCGAGATGAACTACATCTCGGAAGCCGAGAGACAAAAAGCTCTCAAGCAAAAGCTCGAAACCAAGCCCCTGCCTGACCTTCTCACAAGCAAGACTCCCTACTTCACGTCGGAAGTCCGCAAAGAGATCATCCGAAAGTATGGCAAAGAGAAGCTGAAAAAGGGCGGACTCAAAGTGTTCACCACGATCGACGTGGAGAAGCAGATGGTCGCCCGTCGCAAGCTTCGTAAAGGCCTGGTGTCTCTCGATATGCGACAGGGTTACCGGGGTCCTTTGGGCGTGATCGAAAGGAAAGACTGGGACAAAGCCAACAAGAAGGCTGCCGAATATTACGGTGATAAGCCTCTGGAGCCCGGCAAGGTCTACGCAGGTTTGGTCACCTCCATTGATCGACGAGGCCAAAAAGCCCGCGTGCAAGTGGGCAAGCACAAAGGTTGGCTGCCTCTGGCTGGGATGCTTTGGGCAGGAACTCCCAACAGCTACCGAAGCTACCGACGCCCTCGCCTGAGCAGCATCGGAAACCGCATAAAGAAAGGCTATTGGATTCTGGTTGAGGTCCTGAAAAGCTGGAAACAGATCCGCACAGGAAGCCGCTACAAAGACCGCAAGATCCCCAAAGATGGTTTGCTGTTCCGCCTTCGTCAGTACCCCAAAGTGGAAGGGGCGCTGCTCTCCATGGATCCCCACTCCGGCTATGTGGAAGCCCTTGTCGGTGGCTACTCCTTCAGCCGAAGCCAGTTTAACCGCGCCTTCTACGCCTGCCGTCAGCCTGGTTCATCCTTCAAGCCTCTGGTGTACACCACCGCGTTTGAAGTGGGCGAAGACAAGTTTGAAGATGGAAAGAAGGTCAACAAGCCGCTCACGCCCGGAACCATCTTGCTGGATGCGCCGCTCGTCTACGACTCCGGCGACGACGGCAAAGGCTCCCGGTACAAGCCGTCCAACTACACAGGACGATACGAAGGACCTGTCACTGCTCGCAAGGCACTTGTCAGCTCCATGAACATTCCCGCCATCAAGATGATGATGCGTGTGGGCATCGACAAAGTACGAAACTACGCCCGTCGTTACGGAATCACCACGCCGCTGCGAAAAGAGTTGGGGCTCGCGCTGGGGCAGTCGTGCGTTCGCCCTTGGGAGTTGATGCAGTTCTACGCGATGCTTACCCGAAAAGGCACCAAGGCGAATCCCACCATGATTAAGATGGTCCTCGATCGAGACGGAAAGATCTTGGAAGACCACCGCTCGTATGACGATCCGACCCTCAGCCCCGAATCTCGCCTGAACCGCCTGGAGAGCGCGCTCTTTGAGAAGGAAGAACGAATCATCAGCAAAGAGAACGCCTTCCTGATTACCTACCTTCTTCGTCAGGTTGTCGCTGGAGGAACAGGTTACAAAGTTCGCAAGCTGGGCAAACCGGCTGCGGGCAAGACCGGTACCACCAACGACTCCTTCGACGTATGGTTCTCCGGCTTCACTCCCCTTCACACCACCATCGCGTGGCTGGGCTTCGACAAAAACGAGCGCCCCTTGGGAAGTTGGGAAAGTGGTGGAACCACCGCGGCTCCAGTGTGGCTCGATTATATGAAGGAAGCCACCAAAGGCCTCAAGTGGTCTGAGTGGAAGCCTCCTTCAGGGATTGTGTGGGAGCGCATTGACCCCAAAACAGGCAAGCTCGCCAACGTAGACACCCCCAACGCCCGTCGCCTTCCCTTCCGTCGAGGAACCGAGCCCAAGCAAAAGGTGGAACGCCGCGGCCGCGTCTCCGTGGATAGCTTCTACCAAGACCAATAACGTCTCGACCTTAGAAGATCTCCCTTCACAAAGACGATCGCGATTTGTCACCCAAAGGCACCTTCAGGTGCGACCCCATGTGACACTTTTCACATCATCGTGTGTCCCCTATCCGATCGAAACTCCTTTTCTTTTCCCAACTTCCTCACCTGTGCCTTTATGACAGAAGTGTGTCATTCGGGTAACAGAAACTGCGAATTAAAGTTCGCACCCGCTACGTCAAGGTTGCGAATCCAAGGTTTCACCTCGCGAACCTTTTTCACCTGAGCCACCCCAAACAAAGAACAAAGCACTGAAATTGTAAGACAAAGACAATCGCGCACTCGATCTGGTCTGACACTTGCTTCTGTATACAATTTTGTTGAAGTCCTGTTCTTCGCATGCGTTCACCACAAGAGCATGCATTTGAGGAAGCACAGGGATTGATTCTTCACCGAAACGATCGAGAAAACAGATATGAACACAGAAGCCACACAGTCCATGCCATCCCGTTACATGTTCATCCTTCCCAACTTGTTCACTCTGGGAAGCTTGTTCGCGGGATTCTACGCAATCACCGTGTTGACCTCCGGAAGCGGCAACCCCCAGCGGTTCCTGCTTGCATCGCTGGCCTTGTTGATTGCCACCATCTGCGACGGCCTTGACGGTCGCGTCGCTCGCATGACCCGCACCCAAAGTGACTTTGGTCTGCAAATGGATTCCTTGGTGGATCTGGTTTCGTTTGGAATCGCGCCTGCCCTCTTGGTCTACAAGTGGTCGCTCCATGAGCTTGGCATGTTCGGTATGATCATCGCGTTTGCGTTCGCTGGCGCTGGAGCTTGCCGCTTGGCCCGCTTCAATGTCTTGGAAATCAAAGCCAAGACGGAAAAGAAGCAAAAGGGTCCCTCCCGCCACTTTGTGGGGCTGCCCATTCCTTTGGCTGCAGGCATGCTGATTTCCATGATCGTCTTCATTGAAACCACTGGCTTCTTCGCGCCGATGGTTGCCGTTGTTGGCTTGACCCTTCTCTTGTCGTTCTTGATGGTGAGCAACTTCCGCTTCCGCACCTTCAAGGATCTCAAGATGAACTCCACCACCACCAGCATTCTGGGAATTCTGGTCTCTGCGTTGGCAGTTTGTGTGTGGCAGCTCAGCTACGCGCACGCTCTCTTGATTCTTTTCTCGGCTTACATCATCAGCGGTATGGTCGCAGAGGTAGCCGGGTTCTTGACCCGCCGCCTCCACGCAACCCGCACTGCGTAACAGCCTTCTCATTCCCTTTCCAACACCCCCTCTTTTCTCTTCATTTTCCATCACTCTTCCCTGCAGAGAACTCGACAGACGACATGGAACACTCTATCTTTAGGGTGGATTGGTTTGTTGAAAATCCCTTGTGGAACCCCAGAAATTGTCATGATTGTGGTCACGATGGGATCCTGATTTTGCCTCGTTTGATGGAGTGTGATGTGCAGTCCATTCTTCTCACAAAATACAACGTTCGTTTCCATCGTTGGCTGGTTGGATCGCTGAGTTTGTGCTTGCTGCTGGGGCTCTCGTTCCCAGGTCATGCACGTCCTCCCCAGCCCTCCAGGCCATCTTTGGAGACAACGTCCCAGGCTGCCAAAACCCAACGAGCCCAACGTTGGCTTGCGCAGGCCAAAAGCAACAAGAAGAAAAGCAAGACTAAGAAAGCCAAGAAGCCTGCCAAGAGAGGGAAAAAAGCCAGAAAAGCCAAACGTCGGAGCAAGCGCACTCGCAGAAGAAAGCGCACCAAACGTCGCTCTCGGCGAAAAGGCAAGAAGGGAAAGAAGCCCTCCAAAACGGCCAAACGAAGGGAAGATCGGGACGAGAACGGTCGTTGGCTCCCCCCCTACTTGCGGTACATCACAAAGAAGTACGTGGGCTACTTCAAGCAGATGCGTCGGTTGGCCTTGAAGAGGCTGAATCGCCGCAAGGTCTATCCTTATAGACGTCGAAGGGTTCGCACCTTTCACGGCCAAAAGAAGCTTGCGCAAAAGATCAAAAAGCTATTGAAGCACAGGTGGTTGCGAGGCGCAAAGTTGGGCGTGGTGGTGATGCACCCCAACGGTGAAATATTATTTCAACAAAATGCGACGAAACGGTTTATCCCAGCGTCTAATGTAAAGTTACTGACGATCGCAGCCGCGCTCCATTATTTGGGGCCGGCGTACCGGTACGTCACCAAGGTGTATACGGACCGAAAGCCCAACAAAGACGGAGTGGTCCGCGGAAACCTGTACATCAAGGGCAGCGGCGATCCTTCCCTCCGAGCCGAAGAGCTCTGGAAGATCGCAAAGACCCTTCACCTCAAAGGGTTACGCAAAGTGACCGGACGTGTGTACTTCGACGACTCTTTGTTTGATCGGGAACACTTTGGGCCAGGCTGGGAAGACCACGCAGTGCAGCCCGGAGAACGATACCGCGCCTACATGTCGCCGGTCGGGGCGCTGTCGATGAACTACAACGTGATGGGCTTTGTCATCCGACCGGGGGGAAAAGTGGGCGCTGACGCCAAAATCTCCCTCGACCCCCGCACCTATTACGTGCGTGAGATTGTTAACAAGGTGAAGACGGTTTCCAGCGGTCGCTTCGGTGTTCGTATCAAGATGCTTGGACATCGAAGCTGGCGAGAACGCATTGAAATCAAGGGGAAGATCCCGTTGAATTCACGAACTCGTACGCTCTGGCGTAGGGTCACCTATCCTGGCTGGTTCACGGCTTTCTCGTTTGCGCAGCTGCTGCGGGAGCGTCGGATCAAAGTCCACCTCTGGCCGCGGCGAGGCAAGGTCCCTTCTAGCGCCCGTGTGCTACATCGTCACTACTCCGCCCCGTTGGGCGTGATCCTCCAATACGCAGGTAAGATTAGCTCCAACTTCACAACAGAGCAGGTCACCAAGCTGATGGGCGCCAAGTTGTACCGAAAGCCGGGAACATGGGCCAAAGGAGTGAACGCAATCCGCAGCTACCTCAAGTCGATTGGCATCGCCCCCAACACCTACAAACTTCTCAACGGATCAGGTTTAAGCCGAGGCAACCGTTTGTATCCTTTGCTGTTTGCAAAGCTGTTGCAAAAGCAACTCACCAGCCTCTCCACGCGACCTGACTTTATTGTGTCGCAACCGATCGCAGGATATGATGGCACCCTGCGGTGGCGGATGAAACGCAGTTCAGCTTCCGGTGTGCTTCGAGCCAAGACCGGCACCCTCGATGGCGTTTCGTCTCTCTCTGGTTACGTTGAAACCGCCGACAAACAGTTGGTCATTTTTGCCATCAACATGAACGGGCGAATCCGACAGATTCGCTATTTTCGCCGGATCCAAAACAGGATCGGCAAACTTCTCGCACGTTACAGACTCGGTTCTAGGAGCAAATAGATATGGTTGTCATTCGGCTCGTCCTTGGTGGATGGCTGTTGTGTGTGTTGGCCTGGCTCGCGCCGCCTGCACAGGCAACCCCCTCGACCTCATCGCAAGCCAAAAGCACACCTACGATAGGCGGTTCATCGACCCCTCGCTGGGTAGCAGGCCGCACTTCTCGTAAGGAACGCAAGTCCAAGAAGCGCCGCCGGACACGGAAACGCCGTCGGCGCAGCACCAGGCAACAGCGCAACAAGCGCGCCTGGAAAAAGTGGCGTCAACGCAAACTCGCACGACTCAAGCGCTGGCGAGAGCGGCGTCAACGCAAAGTGAAGGAGCTGCTCGCCTTCCTCAAAAAGGTGGGCGAACCCGCAGAAGAAGAGATCGAATGGGAGAGCTGGGGCTTCCCCAAGAAGTTGGGCGCGTTCCCCCTTCCCCGCCCGTTAGTTCCCCGGATCCGGATGTGGAAGAAGGTGTTCGGCGACCACTCCCCCGACACCATCATCATCTACGATCTGGCCCACTTTGTGATTCTTCGCACCGTACGGACTCCAGGTGCAGGCTTGCTTCCGGGCCAGCCTCGCTCCGTACGTCGCGCCAAAAGCCTGGCACGTATCAGCAACGCCAAGCCCGTGTTTCTCTCCCTTCGCAAGTCGATACGAGCCCTTGCAGCGATCGAGCGCAAGGCCGAACGGTTTGAGAAGCGGTACTGGTGGAAGCATTACAAGCGCTGCAAGATCCTGCGGAACCGCTCGGATCGTCGGCGATGCAAAGCCTGGCTGCGACCACAGCCAGACCGCTACCGTCACAGCACCTGGAAACGATACTTCCGCAAGGCCAAAAGGTCGCACCGCCGAGTGCTGCGTACGGTCCTTCGCTCTCCCCAATGGCAAGGGAAGGCCTGGCATCGCATGTTCCGCGATATGAATCGTCGCGGCCTCGCCTGGAAGACCAGCTACAAAGCCTTTTTTGCAAAGGGCTTTCGGATCGAGCGTCGTTACGGCAAGCAAATGCGCGCCGCACTTCGCAAGGCCAATCTACCTGAAGACCTGGCCGCGCTACCCTTCGTCGAGTCCATGTACAACCCTTGGGTTCGCTCGTACGTTGGAGCACTCGGTCTCTGGCAGATCATGCCCGCAACCGGCCGAGAAGTCAGCCTGTACATCTCACCGTCCCGTCGAAAGAGCAGCTTCCTGTATCCCCTCGACGAGCGTGAAGATCCAATTCAGGCTACCAAGGCAGCGGCCCGCTTCATTAAGCTCTGCCGTTACTTCTTCCGAGACTCCTGGCCTCTTGCCATGACGTCTTACAACCAGGGCCCTGGGCGGGTGCTCAAGGTCATTCGTCGGACCAAGACCCGCAAACTTCACAAGATGATCCACCGCGCCTCGAAGAAGCTGTTCGGCCCAGACGGCCGCAACTTTTACAGCAAGTTTGTGGCAGCGGCCTTGACACTCCGCGACGTCAAAACCCGCTTCCCAAGCCTAAAGTACAAGCGTCTGCGGTACAGAACTTACACCTTTGCCTCGCCGATCTGGCTGGATGACCTTCTTCGCGCAACTCGGATGAACAAGGAGACCCTCGCTCTCTACAATCCGATGCTGCGGTACCTCATCAAAAAAGAGAACTACAACGTCCACCCCATTCCTGCCCACTTCCCGCTGCGCTTTCCCCGAACGGAAGCCCGGAAGATGAAGCGCAGTGTGGGCAAGTTGTTGGCTCTCCAGTCGTCCCGGAAGAAGCACTTCACCCGTGGAAAAGAGTCACTGCGCACAGTGGCCCAGCGATACCACATTCCCCTCAAGACCCTGCTCAAGCACAACCCACATCTGCAGGTGAGAAAGCAGGTTTCCTGCCGTTGGCCCAACAAGGTCCTCAAGCAGTACCGACACAGCACGTGCAGCAGCAAATGCAACCACGCTCACCACCAGAACCGCTCCTTTAAACGGATGGTTCGCTGGTGCAAGTCCAGCAAGTCCAAGGGACGTTGCCAACGTGCCCAGCGATACTGGAAGCGCTCTTGCAAGAAGCGCCAGCGCAAAAAACGTTGGCGAGCGATGGCGCGTCGACTCCCAGAGAACACTCTGGTGTACGTTCCCGCGGTTCCCCGAGCAGCCAAGCCTTCAGCAGACACCTACACGTACAAAGTGCTGGGAACAGAGCCGTTGTCGCTGATCGCTTGCCGCAACTGCACCACAGTTTGGCACATTCGGAAGCTCAATCCAGGTCTTGACATCAAGAGGTTGCGGGCTGGAACCAAACTTCGCGTCCCTCGCTGCCCCTACGCTCGACGCAAGCTGTTTCGCGCCTGCTCCCGTCACAACTTCCGACGACGTCGACGACGCAAACGCCGCAAAAGAAGACGACGTCGAAGAAGACGACGCCGACGTTAAGAATGGCGAAGCGCAAAACCGCTCGCTTGGACTCCCTGAATCTGCGGGTTTCCTGTATCCCAAACAACACACCCCTGGGATAGAATTGTATCCTTCAAAGCACAGACCACACTGTGAACTCCACTCACACGCCCCACCCTACTGTATTCAAAGCACAATCCAAACAATGTCACTTCCCCAAGAATGGCATACCGTTTGAAGGGCACATAGCCTGAACCCTCTCTTGGATTAGGAGGAAAGCTATGATGATGTCCATAATTTATCTGGCGCTGGTCCTGGTTTGTACAGGAGCGTCGTTGCTTGGGATGGTGGGTTTGTATCGCTTTGTGACAGGAGCACGAGCCCCCTCCCAACCCACAACCATACAACCACTCGTTTCCGTTCTCAAGCCGCTCAAAGGCGTCGATGACGCGCTGGAGAGCAACCTGGAGACCCTGTTCCAACAAGACTACCCCAACTTTGAGTTGCTGTTTGGAATCGAAGGGGACTCTGATCCAGCCATCCCCTTGGTTCGCAAGCTGATGGCCCGGTACCCGAACGTACAAAGTCGGCTTGTCCTCCACAACGGAGGCAAAGGTTTCAACCCCAAGATTTCAAACTTACGCGCCATCGTAGAGACAGGAACCCACGATGTCGTGGTCATCAACGACTCCAACATCGCGGTCCAGCCCGACTACCTTGCCAGCATGGTGCAGCACCTCGCAGAGCCCAACGTTGAGTTGGTCACCAGCTTGTTTGTGGGAGAAGGAGAGACCAACTTCTCGGCTCTGCTGGAAAATATGCACCTCAACGGTCCTGTGTTGAATTCTCTGGCGCTCTATGAATCGCTGATGAAAGAAGTCCTTGTGGTGGGCAAGTCCAACATGTTCCGCCGCTCAGTGTTTGAAGAGCTGGGCGGGTTGGAGAGCCTGGCGTACGTCCAAGCGGAAGACTACTTCATGGGCAAGATGATGAAGCGCGCAGGCTACAGCGTCGCCTTTTGCCATCAGCTTGTGACCAATGTAAACCGCCAGAACAGCTTCTCTGGAATGCTCCAACGTTACCTTCGTTGGGCCATTGCACGCTCGCACATGGCGCCGATGCTGTATCCCTTTGAAATGTTGATAAACCCGCTGGTGCTCGCTCTCGCTGCGCCCTTGTTTGGGTTGTCATGGGCCTGGACGCTTCCTTGGATGTTTGGGCTGGTTATACTCCGAGACACGCTGCAGTGGTACTGGCTCCGAGGCAACCACAAGCTGTTTCAGGTCGCTCTACTGACACCATTCCGTGAGTTTCTGCTCACGCTCGTGTGGATCGCTGCGCCCTTCTCCAACATTATCTCCTGGAGAGGCAACCGATTCCATGTAGGCGAAGGAGCCCACCTCTTCCGCAAACCCAACGGCGCGTCTAGCTAACAAGCAACACTGCCGAAGCACATCCTCTGTGTTTACTCCCCGAGCGGCCCACCCAACTCAATGCAGATATTGCTGACTTCGCTGAAGAACTCCAGCGAATAGCGGCCACCTTCCCGACCAACTCCGCTCTCTTTCACGCCGCCAAAAGGAACCCGAAGATCCCGCTCGAGCCAGGTGTTGACCCAAACCATTCCGGTCTGTAGGGCTTCACTGAAGCGATGCGCCTTGGTTAGGTCTTGGGTCCACACCGAAGCTGCCAGGCCGTAACGAACACCGTTGGCCAAAGCAAGGGCTTTCTCTACCGAATCAAACGGATGAACGGTGACAACAGGTCCAAAGATTTCTTCTTGAACCACCCGACAGTCGTGCGACAACCCTGTAATGACTGTAGGTTCCAGAAATGCACCCTGGTCAAAGGGAGCTAGCAGTTCGGGACGCTTTCCTCCACAGTGGATGGTGCCCCCTTCTTCTTTGGCCAGAGCAATGTACGATTCGACCTTGGCTCGATGGTCCTGGGAAACCAAAGCTCCCATTCCCGTTTCAGGGGCAGAGGGGTCGCCAATCTGAATCGCTTTGACTCGCTCCACCAGAGCCGTCACAAACGACTCAAAGATGGGCCGCTCCACCAGGATTCGTGAGCCACAAAGGCAGACCTCTCCTTGGTTGGTAAAGCCGGCTTTGGCCGTCCCTGCCACGGCTTTTTCGAAGTCACAATCGGCAAACACAACCGTTGGGTTTTTGCCACCCAGCTCCAGGCTGAGCTTCTTAAATTTGGGAGCAGCGGTAGCAGCAATGGTCGCGCCGGTAGAGGTACCTCCCGTAAACGAGATGGCTTGGATGTCAGGGTGCTCCACCATCGCCTGCCCGGCCTCTCGGCCCAAACCATGAACCAGATTAAAGACACCTGGAGGCACACCCACTTCAGCCATCACATCCGCCAACAAAGACGCTGTCATCGGAGTCAGTTCGCTGGGCTTTGCCACGATGGTGTTGCCCATGACCAGGGCTGGAGCAACTTTCCAGGTCAGTAGGTACAGTGGAAGGTTCCAAGGTGTAATCAGCCCGACAACGCCAACAGGCCGACGCCATGTGTAGTTGAGGGCCGTGGGCATGGGAAAGCAGTCGCTGCGGGAATGTCGTGCAGCGCCAGCAAAGAATCGGAAGTTGGTTTCGGCTCGGGGAATGTCGATTCGAGACGCCAAGCTTACAGGCTTGCCCTGATCCTGCGACTCTAACGCAGCAAACTCTTCTGCACGGGCGGCGATCCGGTCGGCGATGGCCTCACACAAAGCCGCTCTGTACTCCACAGTCGTCTTTGACCAGGCAGGGAACGCGGACTTTGCAGCCTCAACCGCCCGGTTGACGTCCGCAGAAGTCCCTCGTGCCACACGAGAAAACACCTGGTTGGTAGCCGGGTTGGGGTTATCAAGATAAGCCCCTTCCACAGGAGCGACCCACTCGCCGCCTATCCAATGTCCACGTTCGATCATGGTCGCTCCTTACTTCGCTCTCACTGGGGTCGTTATTCGATGGGAATGAGGTGGTGAACTCGGGCATCGCGGAGATCGCGAGAGGTGATAAAGATGGAGTCTCGTGGGAAGAATGCCATGTACTGAAACACCCGACCTTCGTCCAAGAACAGGTACAACCGCTTGCCCCGGCTGTCGAGAGCCAAGAGCTTGGACCCCAATCGTTCGCTGTCATCGGTGATACCGCGAACAATCACATACAAGGTGTCGTTAAGCTGTGGGACAAACATCCATCGCTTCGCCGTGAACTGTTTGTTCTCGTAACGCCAGTTGATATCGCCTTTGGGCCCAATACGCTCCACGAACATTTGGTCGGGCTCATCAAAGTCGTTGAGATAGTCCACGAAGACAAAGCAAGTATCTCCTTCGATGCCTTGCAAGCCGTTGACTTTGTGACGATCGTAGACTTTCTTCCAGACCTCGTCGCCCTTTTCCTTGGTCATGGAGAGGACTTCGTTGGTTGCGCCTTCGGGGTCGCGATGGACAAAGATGTTGTCCTGTCCAAGAGAGATGCGTTGGGGCCAGCTTGAGCCAAACTCCTTGCGCCACATCTCCGATTGGCCCACCGGATCAATCGCTATCACAGCAGAAGCGGTCACCTTGGTACCTTCGCGCTGCTCTACACCAATGAACAGACGAACCTTGTCTTTGTCCCAGGTAGCCACGTTGAGGCGTTGGTTGTTGTAGGCTTTCAACCAGATCTGCTTGCCCGCAGGGTCAATCAACTCCACACGGAATCCAGAAGAGGAGCCGGCTTTCCGTGTGACAATCAGCATGCTGCCTTGATCCACGAGATAGGGGCCACGAAGAACCTCCATCTTCTCTCCTTCGGGACCTGTGTAACGCCACTCTTCCGCGCCGTCTTCGGCTTTCATTTTCACCAGAGCTGAAGCTGAAGGTTCACCACCTTGCGCAGGCTTTTGAATCACAGTCCAAACCCACTGGGACCAACGAATCGGGTCACCTTGGGCGATCCAATCCTTGAGGTCAATTTCCCACTTGGGCTTGATCTCAACCTCAGGTCCCCACTTTACGTTGCCGGGGCCAAGCGCCAAGAAGCGGCTCTTTCCTGTCTCACTTGCGCGCGAGCCAAAGAACAAGTTCCCCGTTTCATCCGCAACAAAGGGGCCAAACTCTTCGTTCGGTCCAAGGAACATCCATGACGCGCCGCCCACAGCATTGGACGTGACCAACGCCGAACCAACCTTGTCGCGGGGGCCAGGGTTGAGAACCCGTGACATGTCATCTTCCGACCGGTAGATCCGAATGTAAATGTGACGATCTTTTCGGATGTGCATCTGGTTAACGGTGCCGACACCAAACGCTGCAACCCAACGTTCGCGGGTGGTCACCTGGATCGTTTTTTCTGCAGTTTCGCCTTTGAGGTCACGGGTTCGCACTGTCAGGCTGAGAATACCACGGGGCAAGAAAGAGGTCGCGACCTGCACCGAGTAGCGAGGCGAGTCGTTGGTGGAGTCCCGGGTTTTGGTTCCCACACCGATGGCCTTGTCGTTGGCCCAGAACTGGACAGTGTCCATGCCATCCGCATCAATCACCTCGGCCTCAATCGTGATCTGACCGGAGATGATGGTCTTGGCTTCAGGGCTGATGAAGCGAATCTGAGTTTGTGAGCTGACGGTCTTTTCAGGCACGGTCTCGGTGACGCCACCGTCGTTGGTGTTGTTGTCACCGTTGCAATTGCAGGCGCCGTGGGAAAGTGCCACGACAAACGTAACAGACAAAACCAGGGACCAGACTCGTAGGAGTCCACCCCATGATTTGCCAAAGCTTGCTTCGCTACTTGTGTCTCTCATACTTTTCTCCCGAAGATACATCTAGGATACTTCCGCTTAGGCTTGACCCCTCCAAATCGATTTGTTAGCGTTGGCCCCGGCCGAAACAATGGCCCAGACCCCACCAACTCATCGCGTCAGGTCAGAGCCTGCATACTATACAACGAAAGTCTAAGTTCGCCAACAGAACCGATGAGTTCTTCTACAAAACTCAACCGTTAGTAGGATCCCGCATGACCTCCAAGAAGCTCACGGGACCGCACCTGCGGGTTGTTCCACTAGGTTAAACACAATGTCGTCTCTTTTTCCTCGGTTGTTTTTGATTGATGGCTCTGCCATGGCCTACCGCAGCCACTTTGCGCTGATGAAGTCGGGCTTGAGCAACTCCCAAGGCGAGCCCACAGGTGCCATCTTTGGCTCCCTCAACCAATTGATCTCCCTGATGGACCGTGAGTCCCCAGAGCACATCGCCGTCGTGTTCGACGCGTCTGGGCCAACGTTCCGCCACGACATGTATGAAGAATACAAAGCCACCCGCGAAAAAATGCCCGACGACCTCCGCAACCAGCTCCCCATCATCAAAGAGCTGATCCAATCGATGGGGATTCCTTTGCTGGAGCAGCAAGGCGTGGAAGCCGACGATATCATCGGAACCCTCGCGACCTGGGGAGCCCAACAAGGTTGGGAGGTGATGATCGTCTCGGGTGACAAAGACTTTGCCCAGCTCGTCACGGACAAGGTGAAGCTGTATGACCCAGGCAAACGAGGCAGCGGGCCCAAAGTGTTGGGTCCCCCCGAAGTGTTGGAGAAGTTTGGCGTTCGCCCCGATCAAATCATCGACTACTTTGCTCTCATCGGTGACTCCTCAGACAATGTTCCAGGTGTACCCAAAGTCGGCCCGAAAACCGCGATCAAGTGGATGGCTGAGTACGACACCTTGGATGCCATCTACGAAAACCTCGCCGACCTCACAAAAAGCCAGCGGACTCGGTTGGAAGAGAACAAAGACAAAGCCCTGCTCTCGAAGAAGTTGGTCACCATTTTGACCGACGTCGAGGTGGAATGTTCCAAAGAGGCCCTCTCTCGCCAGAAGGCCGACCACGACGCCCTCCGTACCCGACTGATTGAGTTGGAGTTTGCCAAGCTCCTCGACCGCATCGTACCGGCCGAGACGATGAAGGCTTCTGACATCGATACAGATTACCAAATCATCGACACCTCCGACCAATTGCAGAAGGTCCTCGGCACCATCAAGGAGAAAGGCGAAGTCTCCCTGGCAGGCCTTTACCACTACGACGACCGGGTCCAGACCTGCTTGGGGCTTGCATTCTCCACGGAGCCCAACACAGCCTGGTACCTCTCTCTTGATGATGACGCGACCATCGCTCCAGAGCAGTCCCTGAAGGCTCTGGCCGAGATGCTCGCCGACACCTCCATCGGAAAAATGGGCCACGACCTCAAAGAGATCTGGATAGCCCTGGCCGAACGAGGGTACGCCCTGAATGGTATCACCTTTGACACCATGCTGGCCTCCCACCTCCTCGCCGGAAGCCGGACCAACCACGATCTGGACGCTGTCGCTCTGCAAAACCTGGGACGCCGCAAGACCTCCGAAACCGACATCTTGGGCTCCGGCCGCAAGAAGCGAACCTGGCCGGACGTCAACGAAGAAGAGCGCTGCCGATACTTCGGCGAAGAAGCCGACCTTGCGCTGCAATGCACGCAGGAGCTGCGGCAACGCATCGAGAAGCTAGACCAACGCCAAGACCTCTACACCGACTTTGACCTGCCATTGATTCCGGTCCTGGCGAAGATGGAGCGTCAAGGGGTAGCAGTGGACCTGGAACGCCTCGAAGAGCTGCGCAAGGAAACCGTCGAGAAGCTGGACGAGCTACGTGAGACCATCAACAAATGGGCGGGAGATCCCGACTTTAATGTGCAGTCTCCCTCGCAAGTGGGT
The DNA here is from genome assembly GCA_006226375.1 of Deltaproteobacteria bacterium. Classification (GTDB taxonomy): domain Bacteria; phylum Myxococcota_C; class UBA6777; order UBA6777; family UBA6777; genus M3003. The sequence goes on from SBHC01000079.1 coordinate 183,046, forward strand.
GCGCTGTTGTTCGACAAGCTGTTGCTGCAGGATCAGTTTGGTGTGAAGGTCCGCCGGACCAAGAAGACAGGCGCTTACAAGACAGACCAGGAAACCCTGGAAGCCCTCAGCGACCACGAGCTTCCGCGGATGATCCTGCAATACCGAGAGCTGCAAAAGCGACTCTCCACCTACATCGAAGTCTTGCTCGACTTGGCAGTACCCGACAAAGAGAATAAGCCTCGCGTGCACACACGTTTCCGACAGACAGGTGCGATCACAGGCCGTCTGTCGAGCTTTTCGCCCAACCTCCAGAACATTCCAGCCCGGACCCCAGAGGGACGAGAGATCCGCCGAACCTTTGTAGCGGGACCTGACGACTGGATCCTGGTCAGCGCTGACTACTCTCAGATCGAGCTTCGCATCCTCGCCCATATTTCAGGGGACCCAGGACTCCAAGAAGCCTTTGAGCATGGCCTGGACATCCACAAACGCACCGCCAGCATCATCTTTGGAGTGTTCCCCGACTTTGTGACCCCGTCGCAAAGGAACGCAGCCAAGGCCATTAACTTTGGTATCGTGTACGGCATGGGCCCCCCTCGTTTGGCCAAGCAAATCGATGTTTCCGTGCGAGAAGCCGGACGATTCATCAAAGCGTACTTTAAGTCGTACCCCAAGGTAAAAGAGTACCTCGACAACACCATTGAACACGCTCGCAACCACCGCTACGTGGAGACCTTGTTCGGCCGTCGTCGTGAAGTGCTCGACATCAACTCGCGTGACCCAAGGGTCAAAGCTCACAACGAACACATCGCGGTGAACACCCCGATCCAAGGGACAGCGGCAGACCTCATCAAGAAAGCGATGATTCAGATCGCCAAACGACTCGAAACCGAAGACTTCCAATCCAGGATGCTCCTTCAGATCCACGATGAGCTCTTGTTTGAAGCACCACCGTCCGAGCTTGAACGACTCGACGAGATGGTTCGCTACGAGATGAGAAACGCCATCCAACTCGACATTCCCCTGGTTGTGGATGTCGGCTCTGGAAAGAACTGGGCCGACGCACACTGACCCCTCCCCCTCCTTCCCCACCTTTGGCTTACCCAAGCTACCTTCCCAACTGGCACCTTTAATTCGCACCCTGTGAAAGTCAGGACGCAGTTGAGGCACAAACGCCACAGATCTTGCAGTCAAACTCCGCCCGCAACCACTTGAACTCCTTGTTTCTCATAGATGCCGCGTGTGAAATGGATCTGGCACAGGGATTGCTTTGATTTCTTAACCGCTCTTCCTGACGCTTCGGTCGGGGAGGTTTTTGCGGCGTTCCAAGCGAACATGCTATCACCTCTGTAAGGGGTGTTTTCTTCAACCTTAGAAGAACGCCCAAGAATGGAGGAAGGAAAATGTGGAAACCTGCTACCTTTGCTGTGGAATCCTTCGTTTCATGGTTTGTCAATAAGATGCTCATCAAACCAGGACCCGATCAGGTCTCGCGACAAGAGATCGAAGCCTGGTTTGAAAATTTCCCCAAGAACGACCCTCAGTCGTACTTTTTGCCCGATCGACCGTTTCTCCCGGTGCCTCGTGACTGGCTCAAAGAAGAGAGCAAGCACGGCGATGCGACCCTCGCTGACTTTGCATTCCCCAGCGACATTGAAACAGGCAGCCAGCGCAACGACACAGTCCGCGGCAAAGCCATCTTGCACCCATCCCGAGCGCAAGGCCCTGCAGTCATCATGCTTCACGGCTGGCTCACTCCTGGACACCACCAGTCGATGTCCGTCGCCAAAGACCTCGTCCAGCAAGGATACTCCACCTACATGTTGGAGTTGCCTCAGCACATGCGTCGTCGGCCCAAAGGGAAGTTTTCGGGTAGCACCTTCATCAACCCCGACTTGCGGAAGTTTTACGGTGCGATCCAGCAAAGCGTGTCGGACGTTCACAAGCTGATTCAATTGCTGCAGCGCAAAGGACACCGTCAGATCCATTTGATGGGCATTAGCTTTGGTGCTTACATTTCAACGATCGTGTCGAGCTGCCCGCCGGACCCTCGTCGCATTCAAAGCCTCACCTTAGTAATGCCTGTGGTGGATCTGAGCTACACCTTCGCCAACTCCCCGATCCTCTCGAAAGGTCGTGAGTTGTTGGAGCATCACGACATCACCATGGACGAACTCTCAGAGTTGTTTGCTCCCCTCAAGACCAGCAACTACCGACCGCTGCTTCCCCGAGAGCGTATCCTCCTGGTGAACGCAAGCCACGACCGCGTGTCGTATGCTCACAAGGTCCGCGAGCTATGGAAAGAGTGGAACTACCCTCACCTCTTTGAAGAGCCACAGGGCCACGTGTCCATGATCTTTGCTCGGGAGCCGTTCCGACGGATCGTGTCACACCTCGGCCAATACACCCAATCCCACGGCTACCTCAGCGACACCAACCCGCACCCTCAAACTGTCCTTCTCTAAGAGAACCTCATCCCTTTCTCGCGCTTCCCATTTCTTCTCTCAAAGGGTAAACAGCTTCACCGCTCGGGGAAGATGAGGTGCCATGGTCCGCACCGCTTCCCAACCAAGCGAAAGAGAGTGACCCAATCTCTGCATAGAGGGTTGGGTGGTCTGTTCAGAGGTGGAGAGTTGGTGAAGCGCGCCATACCATGCGACCGCACCGTAATGTCGAAGCAACCGGTAGGGGCTTGGTGAAAGTCCTGCGAGCAACGACATGGGACCGTCAACCGCAGACCCGCCTCGCTGCCAATACTGCATCACAGCGTCACGCATATACCCTGCGCCTTCCTGATCTTCCCGGAAGATCCGATACAATGCACCTGACAACATATCGACTGTCGCTGCCAAAGGTTCACGCTTTCGATAGAACGAGCGAATCGCACGCCGCAAGCCACGAAGATGAAGCAACGACTCCTTGGAGACCGCGTTCACCAAACAACAAGCATCGTTCAGCGCCACAGTCATCCCTCCTCCGGTGAGAGGATGTCGCATACTTAAGGCGTCACCCAACGAGACAACACCGTCGACTGGCGACGCCATGGGAGCCTGCACAAGACTTTGCATGGTTTGAAAGTGTCCCTGCTCCATCGCCTCCTGAAGAGGTGCATGAAGGGAGGCAGGAAGTTGTGGGCCCACCGTATCTGTTACATAGTGCATCAAGCCCGACTTCTGGCTGAGCTGAAGTTCTTGGGGAACATCAATCAACAGACGAGTACAGTCCGACGCAATCTGGTATCCCAACACCGGAGAAGGATGCACCAAAAACACATGACCATGGTTCGGATGAGGAAGGACGGCTCCTTTGACTTCCACGCCGATGGATCGCGCGACTTTTTCAGGCTTGCCCGGCACCCCCAACTTTTGAAGAAGCTTACGGCTTCGCCCCCCAGCCATCACTGTTAAGGGAGCTTCCAACTTCAGAGTTTCACCCTCGGAAGACTTGCAAACCACCCCAACCACTCGTTGCTGCTCCAAGACCCAATCGGAGACCACCCCAGAAAACCAGGTGATGTTGGGATGAGACCAGACTTTTTCACGTAGCTTGTGAACAAGACGGTGATGTCGGAACGATCGCCCCAACACCTTCGAGACCTGACCCGAAGTGTGTGAATGTTCGCATAGGGCAGGATAAGGAAGAACCCTTTGGCGCTCCCCTTCCACCACAGCAAAGCCAAACACAGGCTGAGCGTCGAGCCCTTCCAGGCAGTCTTCCAAGCCCAACGCTTGCAACGATGCCACTCCCCCAGGCTGCAGCAGCTCACCTTTGATGCTCTCAGGCATGGGATCGACTTTCTCCACAATCCCAACGCGAAAACCCTTCTTCGCCAGGCCTAGCGCGGCAGAACAACCAGCCACCCCCGCTCCCACCATCACAACGTCTACTTGAATCTCCATGCCTCTTGGACTCCTCTTTGAACAACATTCCAAGGTCCAATCCCAAAGCACAGCAAAATTCAGGCCCGATTGCTCAACTCTCACATTCTCATGAATCCAAAACCAACTCCGGAAGAGCCTCATCCAGAAGCAGAGAAGTTACGACCCCCTACAAAAGGGAGAAACAGGTTCTAAACCATGTTATATAGGATGTTTTAGAAGTCGTTTCACGGAGTTAAGTGTAGTTTAATTTCATAATGTTGTGAAAACATCACACATTCATTTCGATACAGATCTGAGGCAACTGTATCAAATCGCTGTTCTTGCCCTTGAATCTCCAGGAAGGGCTTTCGTTGGTCTGGGTTTTGCTTGGAGAACAAGTTGCAAGATCCAGGGCGTATGTGCCCATGGTACCGACTAAAAAGTGAAACGTGTTGCGCTTCAGGCTCACGTGTTTCCAAGGAAGAAAATGAGCATGCGTGAACGCACACAAGAAGCATCATTGCCAACCCCATCGTTGCCGGAGTGGGAAGAAACAGCACAAAGCGAAGAGCGAGAAGGAGACGAGTTCTCACAATCGATACAACGAGCTTTGGATGTTTTGGCAGAGACACAGGCCGAAGATGGCAGCTGGCGAGGCGACTACGGAGGTCCTCTCTTCCTTCTTCCGATGTATGTGGCAACCCATTGGCTGACAGGGGAGCCGCTGCCGGAATCCACTCGCCAAGGAATGCTTCAATACATTCAGTCTGTACAAAACGAGGATGGGGGTTGGGGGCTGGACGAAGTCTCATCAAGCCTCGTCTTTACAACGTCCATCAACTACGTGGCGCTTCGGTTCTTGGGCGCCTCGGCAGACGAGGACGCAGCCGTACGCGCAAGAGCCTGGCTCCATCAACACGGTGGTCCCGTGGGTTCAGCGTCTTGGGGCAAGCTCCTCCTAGCGGTCCTCAACCTCTACGATTACGAGGGAGTGGACCCGGTACAACCCGAGCTGTGGTTGTTGCCCAAGTTTCTCCCCTTCCATCCCACACGACTCTGGTGCCACGCGCGGATGGTCTACCTGCCGATGTCGTATCTCTATGGTATGCGAGCAACACAGCCCCTCTCTCCCCTCGTGGAAGAGCTTCGCGCCGAGTTGTACCCTCAGCCCTACGACACCATCCAGTGGAGTTCCTGCAGAGGCAAGGTCGCTTCGACGGACGCAACGTACCCTCGCTCCGGCTTAATTCGGATGGCTCACAAGGTCATGTCGGGCTACGAAGCCATTCGACGAAAGTCCTGGAGAGAGCGCTCTCTAGCCCTCACGCTGGAGCATATCCGGTACGAAGACGAGCAAACCCACTACATCTGCATTGGACCTGTGAACAAGGTGCTGAACACCTGGGTCTGGCACTTTGCCAACCCTGAGGGACCTGAACTTCAGGCCCACCTCAAAGCTCTCCCTTTGTACCAGTGGGAGACCCCCAACGGCATCAAGATGCAAGGGTACAACTCCAGCCAACTTTGGGACACAACGTTTGCAGTCCAAGCCATGCTGACAGCGCAAGGACACCAAAGTCACCCCAACACCTACAAGCAAGCGATGGACTTCATCGACAACAACCAGGTGCTGGAAGACCCACCCGAAGCGGAAACGTATGCACGTCACGAAGCCAACGGCGGCTGGCCGTTTTCAACGCTGGACCACGGCTGGCCGATCTCCGACTGCACCGCCGAAGGTGCCAAAACAGTGATGACCGCCGAAGATCACACAGGAGAGGCGCTTGAACCTGCTCGACTGAGAGCGTCCATCAAATGGATTTTGGGCATGCAAAACAAGGACGGCGGCTGGGCCACGTACGAGCCCACACGCGGTCCGAACTGGTTGGAGCTGCTCAATCCTTCCGATGTGTTCGGAAACATCATGATCGACTACTCCCACGTGGAGTGTTCCTCTGCGTGCATCCAGGCGCTCGTTCAATACAAGGACAGGGCCCCCGAGTCCCTGCAGAAGCCCATCGAGCGAGCCATCCAACGAGGCGTACACTTTCTCTCCCAAGTCCAACGCAACGACGGCGCATGGCTCGGAGGCTGGGGCGTTTGCTTCACCTACGGAACCTGGTTTGGCGTGTGGGGGCTGCTCGCAGCGGGCGTCCCCGCAACAGACAAACGGATCCAACAGGCCTGTGAGTTTTTGGTGTCACACCAACGCAAAGACGGCGGCTGGAGTGAGTCAACAGAGAGCTGTCACACCGGTCACTACACCGAAACCGACGAGAGCCAACCGATCCGAACCGCGTGGGCGCTGATGGCGCTGATCGCTGCCGGATGGAAGGAAGACAACGCCATCCAACAAGGCCTACACTACCTGCGCCACACACAACAAGAAGACGGCACCTGGCCCGAGGAACACATCGCCGGGATCTTCAACCAGACCTGCGCCATTCACTACGACAACTACGGCAAGATCTTCCCACTTTGGGCGCTCGCGCTCGCTCAACAAAAGACGCAGACGCAAGGCTTTCACTGACAAAAAAGAACACAGAAACCGCAACCCTTATCACCCTACTACGTACAGGTTTTTTCGAAAGCCAGACAGGAGGTAATTCACTCCCTTCACAAGCAACGTGGTGTTGAGCCAACAAGAAAAGCACCTCGCGATCGACAACAGATAGAAGAAGGGTTGTCCCTAGTTTGACGCTCAAGGTTGAGGATGATACTCATCAAAGAAAGGAATGAAACCCCATCGCTGCCAAGCGATGGCCACCCGCGACTTTCAGAAGAGACATCGGATATCTTTGGATGAGCGTTTCTCCCAAGGACAACCCGGAGCTGGCTTCACCTTATGCGAAGGATGAATCGCAGCCTCCTCATGATGAAGAAAGCAACCCACAAGGGACCCATGCATCTTTCGATGAACACTCTGCTTCCAGCTCCTCACAAGAGGAGGACGATGCAGAGCCTCTGCTGCAAGATCCATTTCTGTCCTCTTTGCAGGGTGCCTCTGCTGACTTCTTTGAGGCCTTTGGATTCAAAGCCAACCTTGGACGCATTTGGGTGACCCTGTTCTACAGCCTGCGACCGCTCACACAGCGGGAGCTGATCCGGATTCTTCAGTTGTCGGCAGGCATGGTGTCACAAGGGCTCAATGAATTGATTCGCCTGGGTGTTGTGCACACGCTTCCGAAAAAGCACAAGCGTGAGACCCAGTATGTCGCCGAGCGAAACCTGGCAAAAGCCGCGTCCCTGATCCTGGGACAACGTGAATCCCAAACCATCGCCCGGCTGCTGGAGCGCATCGAAGCCATTCAATTTGAGATGACGATCCAAAGCTCTCAGTCTCCTGCCCTGGAAAAGAGGTTGCAGAGCCTGGAAGAGTTGATCGCCATCCTTCAATTGGCGCAGGCCATCGTCGCTTTGTTCGGCACGTTTTCTCGGTATTCGTACCACGCCATGAGGCTGGGCGTTCGCGCGCTCAAACATCTTCGGATGATCGATCTGCCCCAATGGCTGGGAAACACCGTCAAAACCCCCGAAGCACCAACCAACGAAACTGACTAACAATAGCTGGCCGCCACAACCAGCGCACACTCTAGAACGCCGTCACCAACCAAGGCGACTGAACCTGTGCGTGTGGTAGCCAACCTGTTCTTACAATCTGCCCGAAAGCAGGAAGCTTCGGGCCAATGGGGTCGTTTATTATGGGTAGTCCACACGAGCAGAATCTCCTCGAAACTTACGTTCCACAAGCTTTGTCCAAGGTGTCACGCTCGTTTGCGTTGGTCATTCCTTCGCTGGAAAAGCCGCTCGACCATATCGTGGGTCTGGCGTATCTGATTTGCCGGGTCTGCGACAACATCGAAGATTGCATCAAGCCCCTCGCCTGGAAGCAAGAACGTTGGGAAGAGTTCTCCCAGCTTATGACCCAACCGACCCAAGCTCCCACCATTTTGCGAGAGTGGGGAAAATACGAGTGGCCCGGACTTACCCCCGCAGAGCAGGAGCTGATGGGTCATCCAGGTGAACCCCTCTGGGATATGTTCGCTGCTCTCTCCGAACAAACACGCGAAAGCATTGGACGCTGGGTCTCCGAAATGGCCGAAGGGATGGCATGGATGCTGTCAGACCGTGCCCCCATCCAAACCCACCATGGTATCGCAGTCCTCCGAGACCGCGCGGCTTACGACAACTATTGTTACTACGTTGCTGGAACCGTGGGTCACCTCTGCACGGCCCTCACCGCAGAGTTCTACGGTTGGGACAAAAGCACCACTATCACCTTGGAGCAGCACGCCACAGCCTTTGGCCGGGCCTTGCAAAAGACCAACATTCTGAAAGACTTCGCCAAAGACCTCCAGCGCGAAGTTAGCTACATCCCCGCAGAATGGCTCGCTCGCGAAGACTACCAACCTCTCCAATACAAAGGTGCCAAGCCAGCTTGGGCCAAGCTTGTGATTGAAAACATCATGCACGAGTTGGCGCAGTCGATGGACTACATCCACACCTTGCCACTCTCTGCAGAAGGCTACCGACGTTTCTGCTTGCGAGCCGTACTCCCTGCGTACGAAACAATGCTCCACGCTGCCACTTTTGTCGACACACTCTTCACCCAAGAACACAACTGCAAGATCAGCAAAGATGCAATGATTCGTTGCCTGGAACAAACAGAAGTGGTGGTCCAAGACAACGAAGCCCTACGAGCTACCCAGACCAACTACGAAAAAACCATCTCCCACCTGCTCCAACAAGCCTAAGAACCCCCCACAATCGTCCTCACATTTGGTAACGACGCAGGGCAATCATTCCGCAACCCATAAAGAGTTAGGCAAGGGAAAAGTACCCACATGCGTGGGCACTCCATCATTGCAATCGATGATACTGTAACATGGGATATCCTTATCTTTGCAATCTGCGGAGACTTCAACATACCAAAGAACCAACGGCCTGCTCCCACACCTTCGCCCAACCTCACCATAGGCTTGTTCTATGTCCTGTGGTACAATCACGCCCTATCTGTAAGAGCCCGTTTGGGTAGAGAGCAACACTGACAACAAGTATGCAGAGGTGTATGGGGTGTCCATCGCATTTTCTCGGTCTCTTCGTTCGATGCAATCGGATCATCCCGGTCGGTGGATCCGGTGGTTGGTTGGGGCTTTGGTTCTCGGCGGAGTTTGGGGCATTTGGTTTGTAGGTTCGAGGGTGAAGGTTGTCGCCGTGACACCCGCCGCCAAGCTGGACGTGATTCGCTCCACGTATCCGCTGGAGACTTCGGTCGACGGTCGCGTCATCGTGTCGCACCTCAGGCTAGGACGAAAGGTCAAAGCTGGTGAAGTGTTGGTGCTTTTGGATGACACCAAGGCCAAGCTCCTCCTTCAGGAAGCCGAAACCCAGCAACAAGCAACAGCCCAACGACTGGCGGCGTTGCAAGCTCAGATTCGAGCCGAAAAAGTGGCCCTCTACCGAGAGAAGCTGTCTGCCCAAAACGCTGTGCAGGAGTCGAAGCTACAAGTGAAGGCAGCGGACCTATCCGCACGACTGGCAGCAGAACAAAAGCGTCGAGACCAACGACTGTTCCGCAAAGGCCATCTGGCGAAAGCCACCTACCAACAATCCAGGACCAACGCCCAACGCACACGCGCTCTCGCAGGAGCGATGAGGCTTAAGTTTCGTGGATTGGCCTTGCAGCAACGGGAGAAAGAGAGCCGCTACAGGGCTCGCCTTGCCCAACTCCAGAGGGAAGTGGCTGCATTGAAGGGTCAAGAAGCTATCCAAGTGGCGACCTGCAAGCGACTGAAACACGAGCTTCAAGATTACAAGATTGTCGCACCCAGCGGAGGGCACCTCGGCAGCGTCGTCGAACTGCCCAAAGGAACGTGGGTGACCAAGGGCAAGAAGATTGGAACTCTCATCGCACGAGGAAATGTCAAAGTCATCGCTTCGTTTGCACCAGCCGATGCGCTGGGTAAGGTCAAGCAAGGACAGCTTGGGCAGCTCCGCCTGAACGGATTCCCATGGGTGCAGTACGGTAGCATCCAAGCCAAGGTCCATCATGTAGCCAGCGTCCCCGACCAAGGCAGGATCCGGGTGGAGCTGAATGTACTCAACGCCAAAAGCACCAAGATGCCGCTGAAGCACGGAATGCCCGGCGCGTTGGAGATTGAATTGGAGCGAGTGTCTCCAGCCACCTTGCTGCTTCGCGCTGTCGGGAAATGGCTCACCTCACGACCGTCGCAGCCCGCACCTTCGGCAGACAAGACGGACTCTCCTTCATGAGCCAGGCATCCTCTCACAAGAAATGGTTTGCGCCTGAAGTGGTCCAGACGTCCGCGATGGATTGTGGACCCGCGTCGCTGAAGTGCCTCCTTGGAGGCTTTGGGATCCCTGTCAGCTACGGACGCTTGCGGGAAGCCTGCCAAACCGACGTTGACGGAACCTCCATCGACACCCTCGAAGATGTCGCCTGCCAGTTGGGGCTTCAAGCTGAACAAAATGTGGTTCCACCCGACCATATCTTTCGCGAGGAGGCCCACTGTTTGCCCGCCATTGCGGTCACTCGGCTCCCCAACGGCCTAACCCACTTTGTGGTGCTCTGGAGTCGTTGGGGACGATGGGTTCAAGTCATGGACCCAGGCACAGGACGACAGTGGGTATCCGCCGAGCACATTTTGTCACAGCTGTACCACCACATCATGCCGGTGGGCGCAGAAGATTGGTACGAGTGGGCCGGCTCCGAAGAGTTCCAGGATCCACTGCGGGGAAGGCTTCTCGAATTGAAGCTATCCAAAGCCATTTGTGACAAGCTACTTGAGGAAGCAACCAAGTCACCCACGTGGTTCTCCCTCGCAGCGCTCGACGCGGCCGCTCGCATGGTCACATCCCTCGCAGCTGCCGGTGGAATTCCAAAAGGACACGCCGCAGGACAGCTCCTCACCCAGCTCTGGCTCGAAGCACGGAACCAGGAAGCCGAAGCGATGGAGAGCCGGGACGTTCCTCCTCATGCCCAGGATGCTGCGAGCTTGTCTCTCGCTGGAATACCTCGAAGCTATTGGTCGGTCTGGCCAGCCCCGGAAGATCCTGACGAAGGCGAGCAAGTGTACCTGCGTGGCGCTGTCATTGTACGAGCGCTCGGACTTCGCGGAGAGTTCGACGAAGAGGACGACGACCAAGAACGCGACGAGCTATCTCCTGAACTGGTCGCAGCGTTGGAAGAACCCACCACCCGCCCCGCCCTGACATTGTTAGAGATGCTCCGAGAAGATGGGCTTCTTGGCCCCTCCCTCTTGCTCTTGCTTCTTGTGTTGTCGACGTTGGGTGTTTTGCTCGAAACGCTCCTGTTTCGCGGGTTCTTCGAACTAGGAACCTTGCTTGCCTTGCCCGAACAGCGACTGCTCGCACACATCGGAATCCTCACGTTTATCGTTGTGATGCTCGCCCTAGAATTTCCCCTTATCACGGGAACGGTGAGGATGGGACGGCACCTGGAAACCAAGCTCAGGCTTGCCTTTCTTCGCAAGATCCCACGCCTTCAAGACCGCTACTTTCAAAGCCGCCTACGTTCGGACATGGCGGAGCGCAGTCACAGCGTTCAACTTCTACGTACGCTCCCGCAACTGGGGACACAATGGCTGCGTACAGTCTTTAGCCTGACGCTTACCACCGCCGGGATTATTTGGCTGGCCCCCAACAGTGTGTGGCTCACCCTCTTTGTCGCTCTCGCATCGTTGGTCCTCCCCCTCGTGCTTCAACCCCTTCAATTTGAACGTGACATGCGAACCCGCGCCCACGCTGGCTCCCTCTCGCGCTTTTACCTCGACGCCATGCTTGGGCTGTTCGCCGTTCGAGCCCACGGTGCAGAAAAAGCGGTGAAGCGAGAGCACGAAAGCATGCTGGTGGATTGGGCCAACGCGGGCCTCGGATTGCAACGTATGGTGGTGGGTTTGGAAGCCGTCCAATCGCTGGTCAGCGTGGGGCTTGTAGGATGGCTCTTGTTCCATCACTTGTCCCAAGGAGGCCAGCCGGCCAGCATCTTGCTCCTGGTGTATTGGTCCTTGCAACTTCCCATCATGGGCCAAGCCTTGGCTGGACTCACGCGGCAATACCCGGCCGTTCGGAACGTTACCCTTCGCCTGCTGGAGCCTCTCGGCGCTCCAGAGGCCGAAACCCACGACGCTTCAGCTTCGACAAAAGAGACCGAAAGCACAACAGCCGTGGGACTGTCGTTGAAGAATGTTCATGTACAAGTAGCAGGTCATGTCATCTTGCAAGGCCTCAACCTGGAGGTTGAACCGGGCGAACATGTTGCCATTGTAGGCTCTTCGGGAGCAGGAAAATCCAGCCTCGTAGGCTTGTTGTTGGGTTGGCACCGCGCCACTCACGGCAGCCTTTCCGTCGATAGCGAACCTCTCTCAGGACCCCGACTCGAAAAACTCCGGCGACAAATCGCCTGGGTAGACCCCGATGTTCACCTCTGGAACAAAACGTTCCTGGAAAACCTGATGTACGGCAACGACGCATCGGCCAAAAGTGACATCGGTCCTGTCCTTCAAGAAGCGACCCTTCACAATGTCTTGGAGATTCTTCCCGAAGGACTGCAAACCTCCCTCGGTGAAAGCGGAGCGTTGCTCTCTGGTGGTCAGGGGCAGCGGGTCCGTTTGGGTCGGGCCATGCTTCGAAGGGAACCTCGCTTGGTCATCCTGGATGAACCGTTCCGAGGTCTGGACCGGGAAAAGCGGCTCCAGCTTTTGAAAGGAGCCCGCAACTACTGGTCCGAACAAACGATGCTGTGCATCACTCACGACGTCGGTGACACTCTCCATTTCCCACGGGTGCTTGTGGTCGAAGACGGCCGCATTGTCGAAGACGACAACCCTCAAACACTCGCCAACACCGAAGGAACACGTTACTGGGAGTTGCTTCAGGCTGAGCACAAGCTCCGACAAGGCTTGTGGCAACACACAGAGTGGCGAACCGTCTGGATTCATCAAGGTGAGATCTCAGAACCATCCGCCAGGGAGGAGCAAGGATGAAACATCCCGATCTATCCGACCTCCTCTGGCCAGTGTCTGGGTTGGGCACAGCCCTCGAATACCTCGCCGTAGAAGCCAAGCTTTTGCCCAAAGTCACAGAGCTGCCGAGTCCTCCTGAGTTGGAGGCAGATAGTCCCAGAGAGCTACGTAGCGCGCTGGTCCCCTGGATGGATGCTGTATCGCTCCGGCTGGGTGTCGAGGTCGAGGCCTTCCACACCAGCTACAGCGAAGTAGACAGTGTGCTGCAACAGGCTAGCCCTGCTTTGCTTTGGGTGGTTCACGAAGGACAAGTTGGCTGTGTCGCGCTGGTCAAACAACATGGGCAGCGAGGAAGCGTGCTGGGTACCGACCTCCGGTTGCACAAGATTCCCATGTCGATGCTCGCCGACGCCCTACGAGGTCCGCTGGAGTCCTCTGTCCTGCCTGCGACAGAAAACATCCTTGCAAGGCTCAACCTCAGCGAGTCACAGCGTCGGAAAACCCAGAAGGCGTTGATGCAAGAGCGCCTTGGCTCCAACCTTTTGCCTGGAGGCTGGCTCCTTCGTCTGCCCCCTGGCGCGGGCTTTTGGAAACAACTCCAAGAAGCTCATATCCCTCGGTACGCCGGGTCATTGCTTGGCGCCCACCTGCTTCAGTATGTCTGTTTGTTGCTGGCATGGTGGATGATCGGTCAAGGCGCACTCCAAGGACGCATCAACCAAGGGTGGCTGATTGCCTGGCTGTTGCTGCTGATATCAGGCGTGCCACTGCGGCTGTTTGTAACGTGGACCCAAGGAAAGATTGCTATCCTCACAGGTGCCATTCTCAAACGCCGCTTGCTCCACGGGGCCTTGCGCATGGACCCAGAGGTGATACGCCGCCAGGGTTCGGGGCAACTCCTGAGTCAGGTCCTTGAATCGGGAGCGGTCGAGTCGCTCTCGCTGACAGGCGGCTTTCTGGCCGTGGTCTCGCTGTTTGAACTCGTTCTGGCGGGAAGTGTGTTGGCGCTTGGAGCAGGGGGAATGTTCCACATCCTCCTTCTTCTCGGCTGGATCGTGCTGAGCGTGCTCTTGGTGTCGCGTCTGTTTGTACGACAGCGCCATTGGACTCACGTGCGCCTGGATTTGACCAACGAACTCGTCGAACGAATGGTTGGGCATCGCACCCGACTCGCCCAACAACCCAAAGAGCAGTGGCACGACGGCGAGGACCAGGAGCTTCAACACTACTTTGAAACGTCCAGCCGGATGGACAGAGCAGCGATTGTAGCCACCACCGTTCTCGCTCGGGGCTGGCTCCTGGTAGGGCTGGTTGGCCTTCTTCCCGCGTTTGTCGACGGCAAGGCTTCCCTTGGCTTGATCGCGGTGGGCTTGGGTGGAGTGCTCCTCGCTTGGGAAGCCCTGGGTCGATTCTCCCAAGGTCTGGCACAAGTCGCCAGCGCGTTTATCGCCTGGGAACAAGTCGCTCCCTTGTTCCATGCAGCAGCCAGGGAAGAGAGCCCTGGAGACCCAACGTTTGCTCTGGCTGCCACAGCCTTCCCATCGCAAAAGGCCGACGATTCAGGCAACACAGAAGCCTTGGCAGCAACGGAGACGATAGACACCCAGGACACATCCAACGATGAGGAACAAACCCGCAAACCGATCGTACTGCAGGCTCATGAGTTAAGCTTCCGCTACAGAGACAAAGGTCCTTTGGTGGTGAACCGATGCTCCCTCCAGATCGAGCAAGGAGACAGACTCCTTCTCCAAGGTCCTTCAGGAGGAGGGAAGTCCACGTTTGCTTCCTTGCTAGCAGGGTTGCGCTTGCCAGAGTCAGGCTTGTTGTTGTTGCAAGGGCTCGATCGTCACACCTTGGGTGAAGCGGGCTGGCGCAGGTATGTGGTCACAGCTCCTCAGTTTCATGAGAACCACGTCCTGACCAACACCTTTGCGTTCAACTTGCTGATGGGTCGGGAGTGGCCGCCGTCCAACGAAGATATGGCCGAAGCCTACAAGATCTGTGTTGCCCTTGGGTTGGGACCTTTGCTGGAACGGATGCCCGGAGGCTTGCTGCAAATGGTAGGAGAAAACGGCTGGCAATTGTCGCATGGAGAGAAGAGCCGACTGTTCATTGCCCGCGCCCTGCTCCAACATTCTCGCTTAATTCTCTTGGACGAAAGCTTCGCCGCTCTCGACCCTGAGAACCTATCGATTGCGTTGCAGTGTGTTCTGGATCGCGCTCCCAGCCTGCTGGTGATTGCGCACCCTTAGACCAAGAATGGATCGAAGAAGAAGCCGGGAGAAGGAAGGAAAGAGGGGGAAGAGAGGCTCTACTCGCGGGAGTTACTGGCGCCGACGAACAAAGAGGAAGAGGACAAACCAAAGCACCATCCAAATGGGAAGCGAGGTGGGCTGAGGACGAGTTTCACAGCCACAACCTTCGGGTGCTGGTGGAGTTGGCTCGTTCACCACAACTTTGACCGTTGTCTTGTTGTCCAGTGTTCCGTCCGAAACGGTCAATTCGACGGTGATCGTGCCGGCCGCTGTCGCTTTGAACGAAGCTTTCGCCTTGTCTGCGTCTTGGATCTCGACTTTGGGTCCATCCATGTGCTTCCAAGCGTAGGTCAGCTTGTCTTTGTCGCCGGGGTTGGGGTCGGTACTTCCCGAACCATCGAGGTTTACCGTAGCTCCGACTTCCACAGCGCTGACGTTGGCGATCACAGCCTTGGGTGCCTCGTTGACACCATCGACCTTGATGATCACCACGTCTTCCAGCGACGAGCTCTTGCCATCGTCCACAACCAAGCCAAACAGGTACTCGTTCACCTTGGTGTCAGACGGGATGGTAAAGGTTGGCTTGGCCGGCTCAGCGGTGTCCAGTGTGACAGTGACACCGTCCGGTTGCAGCAAGCGCCACTTGTAGGTGAGAGTGTCGCCATCTTCGTCCTTACTTGCCGATCCATCCAAGGTAATTTGCACACCAGCCAAGACCGTTTGATCAGGACCTGCATCTGCTACGGGGATGCTGTTGGTTTCATCGTTGATCAAAAGCAAAATGGTGGCTCCAGGCAAGTTGGAGGTTACACCATCAGACACAACAAGCTCCAGCACCACACGACCGTAAGCATACGGAGTGATCGATGGTTTGACGGTGTTTGGATCTTTGATCATCAAGGGAATCCCGCTGACTTGACGCCACTGGTACGTCAATGGCTTGCCTTCGGGATCGACGCTTTGTGAACCATCCAAGGTGGTAGCTTCACCTGCTTTGATCGTCTTGATGTTTTGCTGTGTTTCGCTCGGTTTGGACACAGGCGGCTTGTTGTTTGCATCCGAGTTAACCTGCAAGGTCGCAACGCTGGGCGCGCTGACAGTGCCATCGTCCAAGGTAATCAACAGCTGGAAGCGATAGGTTCCTTTGTTGAGAACAAAGAATGAGGCGCTCTCTTTGTCGGCGTCTTTCAACTCTACCGGAGGACCGCTGATTTGGGTCCAGGCATAGGTAGCGGTTGCACCATCAGGTAGCTTGCTGGAGGAGCTATCAAGGGTATAGTTCGCTTCAAACGGAACGTAATCACTCTTCGCTTCCGCCTTGGGCATCGCTTTGTCAGCAGCCGGAAGAACCTGGATGTTATGGAAGATGGGCGAGGACGAAACATCGCCATCTTTGGCAATCACCTGGATCCGATAGTTACCGGCCTTGGTAGGCTTGAAGGTAACAGTCTCCTGGTCCGAGCTGGGGATCACGTTTTGGGTTTCTGGCCCGCTCAACACCGTCCAGACATACTTTAATGGTTTTCCTGTGAAGCTGCGGCTGCGACGAGCATCCAATGTGATCTCTTCGTTCACAACCATGCTCGCAGGAGCCTGAAGGAAGGGGTGAGGTGGGTACTGCTTTTGGGCAGGGTCATACACCACGATCCAGACCTTGGACGGCTCACTTTGAAGCTTGTCGTCCGACACAACCACCTGGAATTCGTACGAACCAATCGCAGACGGGGTGAACTTGGGCTGCTGAGCAGTCGCATCATCAAGAGTAGCTTGCGGCCCTGACAGTTGCTTCCATTCGTACTTGAGCTGGTCCTTGTCACCGTTGGAGTCGTCACTTCGAGAAGCATCCAAAACAACTTCCTGGCCGACTACGCTTGCTTTGTTCCAACCGGCATGGGCGAAGGGTGTGACGTTCTGGATCGTCACATTGGTAAAGGCAGGCGGGCTCTTCTTCGCGCCGTTCTCAACGACCAGACGGATACGATACACACCCACCCGACGAAGGATGATGGAAGGCTTCTCCGCAGTGGGGTCATCGAACTTGGCCTGTTTGTCAGGACCATCCATGAGGGTCCACTCATACTTCAGCGGCTGACCTTTTGGATCCGTGCTGGCAGAGCCATCCAACTGGATGTTGTTGGGTTTGCGGAACAAAGCCGGTCCAGCGTTTGCAACGGGAGAGTCCGGGTGAACTTTAACAGTGAGCTTGTAGAGTTGAGGCTTGGACTTTCCGCCCTTGTCATCTTCCACCACCACTTCGACATCGTGCTCACCGACATCCAGGCTGGTAGTCTTCCACTGCATCAGGCCGTTGTCTTTGTCGAGGGTCAGACCTTGAGGGCCACGTATCAAAACAAAGGTGAGCTTGTCGTTGGTTGGGTCGATGTCGTTGGCTTTGACATTGTAGCTGTAGGTCTCGTCCATCGTCACTTCAAGAACAGGCTGTGACGTGATGGTCGGATCATCATTCACGTTCTTGACCTGCAAGAAGTAGCTCTCTGTTGCAGACCCACCGTTGCCATCCTCGACTTTGATTTTGACGGCGTGTTGTTTGTCAGCGTCATCGTTGGTCGGCGTCCACTCGACCAATCCCGTAGAGGGGTCGATGGTCATTCCTTTGGGAGCTGTCTCCAACGAGAAGGTCAAGCTATCCTTGGTTGGGTCGGGATCGTTGGCTTTGACAAGATAAAGGTACTGTTGGTCCTCGATCGCTTCCGTTCCAGCCTTGGTGGTAATGGTTGGATCATCGTTGACGTTGGCAACAGTCACCGTAAAGGACTGTGACTCACTTCCCCCGTTGCCATCTTCCACTGTGACTTTGATGGGGTGAGCGCCCACGTCTGCGTTTGTTGGGGTCCACTGCAGCAAACCGCTGGTTGCGTTGATGGTCATTCCGGTAGGAGCTGTTTCCAACTTAAACGTCAGAGTGTCTTTGGTGGGGTCGATATCCGAAGCATCCACGTCGTAGGTATACAGCTTCTTTTCCACCGCAGTGACAAGAGGCGTCGACGTAATGGTTGGATTGTCATTGACGTTGGCAACGTTCACAGAGAACGTATGGTTTGCAGTGCCGCCCTTCTGGTCGTCCACTTGCATAATGACAACGTGATTGGTTCCAGCATCATCGTTGGTGGGAGTCCACTGGATCAAGCCCGTCGTTGGGCTCATTTGCATCCCTTTGGGGTTCTGAAGCAAGCGGAACAACAGGTTGTCCTTGTCGGGGTCTGTCGCCTTCGCCTGGTACTGGAAGGGTTTGTCTTCCGTTGCAGTGAGAGAGGTGGGTTTCTCAGAGAACGAGGGCAGGTCGTTGCTATTGAAGACCTCGATCAACCAGCTTTGGGTAGCCTTCCCACCGTTTCCATCCGTCACTTCCACCGTAACGAGGTGCTTGTTCCCAACATGAACTTGCTCAGGAGTCCAGGTCAGCGCGCCCGTGTTCGGGTCGATCTGCATGGTGTTGGTGCCGCCTGAGGGAGTTTGGGTTAGCTTGTAGCTAAGCTTGTCTTTTGTGGGGTCAACATCCACAGCTTTGACATCGTACTTGTACTGCTTTCCTTGGGTACCGCCGCTGGGTGGCGTGGATGTAATCTGTGGGTTGTCGTTCACGTTTTCGACCACGAGGGTGAACGTTTGGTTGTCGCTGCCTCCGTTCCCATCGGTCACGCGAAGCTCCACCTTGTAACTTCCCACATGTTCGTTGGTCGGAGTCCACTGCAACAGGCCCGTGTTGGGGTCGATCTTGAGTCCCTTGTCAGTCGGTCCAAGAACCAGGGCAAAGGTGAGGGAATCCTTGGTTGGATCTTCGTCTGTTGCGGTCGCGCGATACTGGTAGAGTTGGTCTTCTGTTGCCTTAAGAATCGGCTGCGACGAGAACTTGGGAGCGTCATTGACGTTCTTCACGACCAGGGTGTAGGTCTGCGTTGTCTTGCCGCCCTTGTCGTCCTTCACTTCGATGTTAATGACGTGGCTGCCGACGGCTTTGTTGTCGGGAGTCCACTGCAACACACCGGTGGTCTTGTCAATCTTCATCCCTGTGGGTGGCTTCACCAAAGCAAATTCGAGGGTGTCTTGGGTCGGATCAACATCGCTGGCTTTGACATTGTACGAATAGAGGGCGTCTTCCGTTGCTTCCAACGGTGGATTCGACGAAATGACAGGGTTGTCATTGACGTTGGCAACCACCACAGAGAAACGCTGTCGAGCGACACCACCGCGTCCATCTTCCACCCGAAGCTGGATGACCTGTGTACCCACGTGCTCATTCAGAGGGGTCCATTTGAGCAAGCCCGTTGTTTTGTCAAGGATAAGATTGCTCGGTCCCTGCTCAAAGATGTAGGTCAGAGTGTCCTGATCCGCATCAGCAGCTTTGACTTCGTAGGTATACTCTTTGTCTTCCGTTGCGGTCAGAGTGGGAGTTGATGTGATGGTCGGAGCGATGTTTTTGTCGATGACTGCGAGAGTAAACTTTTGGGTGCTGGATGCGCCTTTGTCGTCTGCGACTTTAATCTCGACGGTCTTGTTTCCAGTGTCTGCAAGCTTGGGAGTCCAGGTCACAATTCCGGTTTTCGGATCAATGGCCATGCCTTGGGGCTGGCTTACAAACGAGAAGGTGAGAGTGTCTCCTGTGGGATCTGGGTCAACAGCGTCAGCATCGTACTGGTAGGTTTGCCCAACCACAGCCCCCGTAACAGGGGTAGAAGTAAACTCTGGTGCATCGTTCACATTGGTCACAGCGATGGTAAAGGTTTGGGTAGCTTTCCCGCCGTTCCCGTCTGTAACTTCCAATGTAACAATGTGATTAACTTTGACGGCGTCGTCGTTGTTGGGAGTCCACTGTAAGATCCCCGAACCTGCGTCGATTTTCATATTGGAAGGACCCGAAACCAGACGATACGAGAGCTTGTCTTGGGTGGGGTCGGGGTCACTGGCGGCAGCCGTGTACTTCAGCAACGAGTCTTCCGTCGCTTTGGTCGGAGGAGTCGAAGAAAACACCGGGTTGTCGTTGGTGTTTCGGACTTCCACCTGGAAGCTTTGGGTGTCGCTTCCTCCGTTCCCATCATCCACCTTGACGGTGACCGAAAACTTTTGGTTGGCAGAGGAGTTATCGGGGCTCCACTGAACCACACCCAAGGTACCGTCCACCAACATACCTTTGGGTCCCGTAACAAGGGAGTAGGTGAGCTTGTCTTGGGTTGGATCGATGTCACTTGCAGAGAGCTTGTACTCGTACTTGCTGTCTTCATCAACAACCGTCACAGGTGTCGATGTAAATGTCGGAGCATCGTTCGTGTTTTTCACGGTGACCGTGTAGGTTTGTGAACCAACGCCACCCCGCCCATCATCCACCTGGATGACCACAGCATGAGGTCCGACCTGAGCGTTGGTCGGGGTCCAGGTGATGGTCGCCGATGTGTTGTTGACCTTCTGAATGGTCATTCCTGCGGGAGCTTTGGAGAGAGAGAAGGCCAAAGGATCCGTATTCGCATCGGAGCCGGTCACCGTATAGGTGTACTTTTGATCTTCAGTCGCATCGGCGGGAGGGTTGGAGGTAAAGATCGGCGCATCGTTTGCACCAACAACCTTGATCACCCAGGCCTGTGTCGCTTTTCCACCGTTGCCATCTGTAACTTCAAGGCTCACATTGAACGACTTGTTAATGTCTGTAGGACTTGGTGTCCACTTGATCAAACCTGTGCCCGAGTCGATGCTCATGGCACCGGGCTTCTGGGTCAGGGTATACGTCAACGTATCCTTGGTAGGATCAGGATCTGTCGCCTGCACGCTGTAGGTATAGAGCTGCTGCTTCGTCGCTCCGGTCGGTGCAGAGGATGAGATCACAGGGGAATCGTTGGTGTTGGCAACCACAATCGTAAAGCTTGTTTCGTCACTTCCACCGTTGCCATCGTCCGCACGGATGGTAATGGAGTGTGTTCCGACATCATCATTAACAGGGGTCCAGGTCAGCTTTCCCGTCGCTTTGTCGATGGCAACTCCAGCAGGAGCGGTCTTAATCGAGTACGTCAGCTTGTCTTGGGTCGGGTCAATATCGGAAGCTTGCGGCGTAACAGTCCAGGCTTGATCTTCAGTTGCTTTTTGTCCAGCAACCGTCGTAAACGTTGGGGCATCGTTGACGTTTTTGACATTAATCTTGTAGCTGTAGTCACTAAAGCTGTTGAACTTTTGGTCGGTAGCACGAAGGGTAACGCTGTGAGTTCCCTTCTGGGTGCTCGCATTGTAATTCACCTTCACATCGTCGTTGGTAGGAGTCCAACTAACCGTAGCTCGCCACGTACAGGTTTCTCGACGATTCACCTTGGTACAGCTCACAAGCACAGTGCTGGAGATCGTCATCCCGGTGGGAGCAGCTTGCAACGTGATGGCAAGCGGGCTATGTCCTTTGATGTCAGTGACTTCAATGGTATCTGTGTACAGTGCATCCTCATTGATCTCTGTTGTACTCTGAGGACTTGAGACAAACGCAGGAGGATCTGCCCAGGCATTGGCAGAAAGAAAACAAAACACCATCGCGAGGATTCCAGTGACCCACCCTCTTTGACGATACAACAGCATAGAACTCTCCTTTTTGTCAGGTGCGCTCCATATTTGCACCCGGTATACAGCAACCAATCCGTCCACACACAACGCAAAACGCACTAGGCTAAAAGCCATCACTCACCACACAACTTTTGCATGCAGACTCACTAAGTTTGGTGCTCTAGATCACACAATCTTTTAAAATATTTTTGAGAAGCTATCTCAGCTACCGAACCCCTTCATTACCATAAGCTTAATCGAATTCGCCTCCTAGGCTCTCCCCTCCCAACGTAAAAAAGTTGTAATGCATAGGTGGCAAGTTAGAATACAAACGTAGAAGGCCGCAGGCAGAGAGACTCTGCATTGCGGCACGAACTGTTTCTCACAAGAAAGGTAAAAGAATGCGTATTTTCTTTTTCGGACTCAGCATGTTCTTGATGTTCAACATGGTCGCTTGTTCCAACGCCGACACCAAGGGAATTGCTGCAGAGTGCACCGCCAACACAGACTGCAAAGAGGAAGGACAAACCTGCCTCACACAGTTTAAGGGAGGCTATTGCGGCGCAGCCGACTGCAAGTCAGACAGCGACTGCCCCTCCCTTTCTTCGTGTGTCACCCACTCCGACGGAAAGAACTACTGCTTCCGCAACTGCACAGACAAAGCGGAGTGCAACGCCAACCGCACAGCGGCCAACGAAGCCAACTGCTCGGCCAACGCGACTCTAGTTAGCGGAAGTAAAAACACCAAAGTATGTGTCCCACCCGCCGGTAACTAACATTTTCTGAAGCAGCTATCCTCACTCTCCGCTCCATCCACCTTTCCCCTTCAACTTACTCCACTTTGACAGAGACCACCGTTCCAGCCAGATCTTCTCCACCAACAAGTAGAGAGATCGCTCCAGCTTGTTTGCACTGGATGGAAATTTCCAGGCTCGGTTGTCCTTTGTCTTGCACAAGATTGCTGGACTGAACGGAAACGACGTCGCTTCGAGACGAAAAGACTTCAGGAGTGGTGCGTACAGAGTTGGGAATCCGGAACGAAAGAGTTGGAGAATCCCCAACCTTGCATGTCTGCTCCGTTGTAGCTTCTAGCTGCTTCAGATTGTTATCTTCGGACAAGTTCAGAGACAACAAGTAGCACCATTTCTGCCCTTGGTAGACAGGAAGAGACAAAGGAGCAGTAGCAGGCAGACTTTCTCGGGACAACACAAACGCAAAGGTCCCTTGGGAGTCGGCTTGAATGATGGTGGGAGTGACTAACCACCCCCCAGGCAGAGACACTTGAATCGTACCGTTGGCAGCCTGACTTCCCAGACGCCCCACAATCAGATTGGCTCGTTTGGCCTGTAGCACTCCAAGCTGTTGAAGAGTACTGGGTGCCGCAACGCAAGAAACATCCGGAGGAAGAACAGGTCCTCCATCGTTCGGAGGGTTACTCTGGTCCTGTGTTCCCCCATCGTCAACCACTTTCTTTTCATCGCCCGAACCAGAGCCTTCCGATTTGGACGTACCCCCTTCGTTGGAATTTCCTGTTCCGTTGAATGAGGGATCCAATTGTACAATTTCGGGAGCACAGCCGGGCAAGACATAGAGGGGAGCAAAAGCGACGAATCCAAGAAGAAAGAACCATCGCAAGGAAGAAGAAACCGAAAGAAAAGAATTTACTTGGATTTGCATCGTTGGAATAGCCAGCTATCGTTGGGAAGAGAGGATGGATTCGACAATCGATACTCTCGACACAATAGCACAGACGAACGTTGGCGGGATAGGGAAAGCCAACGTCGGACTTTCATCACCCTTCCGTCCTTGGGATAACGACGGACAAAGTCCAGCAAATGACGACGGAACGACTTCACAGACTTTGCTTGGGAAGCGTTGGCCCGAGCCTGCCAGAAGTGAATGGATGTCAGCCAATCAGCAGAAGCCGAGGGGTACGCTTTCTGAAATGTAGACATCATCGATGCGCAACGTGGAGCATGAGCTGCCAGAGCTTCCTGGCATGAGCTGATCGCCTGGAACAGCCGGAGGTCGCTGCCTTCTCCACGGGGTACCAATTGGTAAGCACGCCACTTCAGGTTGAGAGCGGTGCGCAAGGCACCTTTGCGACGGGCCCAGTTGGCGGCGTCCATCAGGTGTTCGGCTTTGTCCAGCTTGGAGAAGCGGCGGCTCTCGACCATATCGTCAAGATAGGCCACCATCGATTGGACGCCCTGGTTTCTCGCAACCCAGCGCCAGCGAGAGCCCAAAGAAGACTTCTTGGGAGGAAGATCGTATTCCACCGCACGCATTGATTTCCAGGACCAACGAAGCCCTTTCCCCTTGGGCAAAGAATAACGAGAGTCCTGAGCCGTTTGAACTTCGACACGTCCACGCCACACTTCAACACGCAGCCATTGGGGGGTTCGCTCCACGGAGAAGCGGGTTCCTTTGACCACGACGTTGACGTTTTTGACCTGCACCACAAACGACTTCATCTGCTTGGGTACCACATGGACCCCGATATAGCCTTTGTGAAGCTTCACATGCTGTTGGGAAGAAGCGGGGCTGAAAGTAAGAGATGTGTCGCTCTGTGCCACGACCTGCCATTTGTTGGGAACAGAGACTTCGCCTTTTTCTTGCGAAGACACGGAAAGCTTTGTGGGTTGTTGGGGAGAAGATTTGGCAGAAGCCAGCTTTTGAATCGCCCCTTTGTATTCCATTTTCAGAGGTGCGGTTCCGGGCATCGTTCCCATCCACACCACAACGGCACAAACCGCAGCAGCCGCAAGGCCTGCGCCCCATTGCCATGACATCCAAAACGGAGCGCGAGACGTCGAGAAGGCCTCTTCCCCTGAGAAATATTGGTCATGCAAGTGAAAGCGGACCCGCTCGAGGACATGGTCTTCATCAGGCAACTCCCAGTCAGCCAGCCGTTTCGGATCCATAGGATCCCTGGCGTTTGGAGGAGCGCCTTGTGAAGGGCTTGAAGATGTCATGACGTCGTCCTCATTCTAGCAAGAGTTCTTCCAGGGAGATGCCCTGGCGTAAACTCTCACGTTCTAACTTACGTCGAAGTTCAAGGCGACCATGGTAGAGCCTAGAAACCAAGGTGCCTAAGGGTAAATCCAGATGCTCAGCTGCATCCTCTTGGGGCCACCCTTCTAAATCACACAAAACCAAAGCGATGCGTTTTTTGGGGGGCAGCTCATCCACAAGGTCGCGGATCCAGGATTTGTGTTCTTTGTGAAGAAACACAGACTCCGGGATGGAAGGACTCTCTGGAGGGTTGCTCTGGACATGTTCCCAGAGGTTCTCCATCGCTCCTTTCCAGCGACTTTTTTTGCGGAACAGATTCATGGCAACGTTGGTTGCGATGCGGTTCAGCCAGGCTCCCAAAACACCTTCTCCACGATACGTTTCGATGGATTCGATCACTTCGGCGAACACTTGCTGAAGACACTCTTCTGCATCCGCTGGACTGCCAGTCATTCGGTGAAGCCTTCGCAGCAAACCAGGAGCATACTCCCGGTACAACCTGTCAAAAGCTCTCGCGTTGCGCGCTTTCAACTGCGAGACAAGCTCTGCTTCTTCAGCACTCGCCTCTGATTGTGTTTGTTGCACGGCTTCGCCTATCACCAACTTCCACCCTGTCTGTCTCTTTCAAAACCAAAATGCTTTAAAGAAATTTGACCTGAACCGAAAAAAAAGCCAAGGAGCCCCAAACAAATACCCCTCAAGCTCCTGAAGAACAACGAAGAAAAAAGAAAGAGAAGATTCACAAAAAAGAGACACGAAGCCCAACGCCCAGCTCAAGAAACCAGGGCTCTGCCTGGTATAAGGTCTGGGTTTGCCAGCGAAACTCATAGGTTTGAGGAAAGACTGAGATCGCCAACCGAGAAACAAACCAGAGTCGAGGTAGCAGACGAATGTGCAATCGGGTGGCTGCGACGCCTCCAACCCGCCAGCGCCATGCGGTTTGTTGCTGGCTCGAACTGGAAAGCCCTTCCAGAAGGACTCCCAACTCAGCGTGCCATTGGAAGCGATCTCCCAGAATGCGAAATCCCACTGTAAGCCCAGGACGCATCCGAAGCAAAGAACCCTGCTCAGGAGAAAGGCCCACGGGAACGCTCACGTCCCAAACCAAGCGCAGGGCCCAACGTTGAAACTCTCCTGACAAAGCAAACCATCCACCCACAGGCAGTTGCGCTTCACCTTGGAAGCCCAACATCGCCCCACCTTCAAGAGCAACCTGCCAATCACGAGGTTGCTTCTTGGGTGGAGGAGGCCTTTCAACCACAACCCCAGCCGAAGGATCCAGTTGGGCCACTCTCTTTCCTGGCTGCAACTTTGCAGAGGCCGCCTTGCGTGGCTGGGGCTTCGCAGTCGGTTTCTTCACAGGAGGAGGGCTCGGAGAACGACGAGCGACCACAACGTCAGGACGTTTCCGAGGAGCAACTGGAGTGGGGCGCTTTCCCAGGCGTTCTCGGACAGGTGGACGAGTTCGTGGGGAACTCTGCCTTTTTCTCACAGGCGGAGGAACCCGCCTCGGCAATGTCCGAGCGGAAACCTTTGGAGGTGACTCTCGGCGACGGCTAGGGGTCTGACGCGGAAGCGTTCGAACAAACAGCCTTCCCCTTGAACGAGGAGGGACAAAGGCTCGACGGACCTTCGGTTTCACTCTTCGGGGAGGAGGAACAGAGCGAGCCCGAGACCTGGGCGGAACAGGGCGAGGCCTGGCCCGAGATACTGGGATAGGGACCGCTCGCTGCGATGCACGGACAGCCTTCTTTCGTCGGCCTTGGCGCTGCACAGGCTCCATCTCGGAGAACAGATCCACAAATGTGGCAATCGTCCGAACGCGTGTTCGCAAGCTCTTGTAGCGTTCAGGGATCAAGAAGGTGCGCTTGTAGGTGCCCTTCCGAAGGAGAACAGTGTAAGAGGAAACAATTCGGAGCTGAATCACATCGGAAGTGACCTGCCCCTTATTAACTACAGCCCACCCTCTCTCTTTTAACAATGTAAGGAGAGAAGAAAACCCTCGGCCTTTCCATTCGCTGGGCGGAGAGTGAACTCGCAGCTGACGATCCGTTGCCCAAGCAGGTTGGACAGGAGCCAGACACCCAAGCACGCAAACCATCCCCACCCACAGCCAAATCTGTATTGGATTGTTAAGAAAGGAAGGGTTGCGTCGGGTCACGATGAAAGCTCTCTTTGGAAACGGATTCAGGCCACAGACTCTACTTCATTCCTCCTCGAAAAACAAACCATAGAGACCTGATCAAAACGGTTCTCGGGTTCATTCTCTGAAACCCTCTATCAAGAAGAAAGAAAGCAGGAACTTATAGAAACAACATAAGAAGCACACTTGAAAAAAGAAACACGAGGAGAGCTGTAGATTTCTTTAAAAGTTCCGTTGATGAGGAGCGACAAGCAAGGCAAAGGACCTTTGTTTCTTGTTTTGGAAGGACTCTCCGACAACCTCCAGGATGGAGGATCATCCTGCAAAACCAACGAGCAGTACGGTAGCAGGACGAATTGAACATTGAGGAAAGATAATGCACCCAAAGACGCCTTCATGGTTGATCACGACATTTCGCTGGCCCCTGACACTCTTGCTTGCAGCGATTGCTCTGAGCCTGCCTCTCCAATCACAAGCCCAAACCTGCTCCAGCAACCAGAAAGCTGATGTCCTTCTGCTTGTGGATGAATCGGGTGCGACCAACAACGACAAGATCTTCCGGACGACGTTGTCGAACCTAATCGATGGGTTCTCCGACAAGCTCCGCTTTGGTCTCATGACCTTTAACCGCCAAGGTTTTTTGCGAGAAGCGATCGCAAACAACAACACAACGTCCATCAAGGCGGCCATTAATCTGATCAAAGGAACAGGTCCTGCCAAGTTAAGGCAAGCCTTCCGCGACGCCACCAACTACTGGAAGCAGCACATCGCCACCGATACAGTCCTCCGACGCCCTCGGTACATCTTTATCCTTACGGATGGTGGCTCCAACGATGGCTCTCCAGCTCCCGAGATCACAGCCCTCCGCCAACTCACAGTGAATGGGAATGTCTACGAGATTTTGACCTTTGCTGTGGGCTTTGGAAAAGGCATCTCCCAAACGGAGTTGGACAGCTGGGCTTCCCCCGGTGGAACCCAAACAGGCTTCCTCGCCACGGATCAAAACGGCCTCCAGGCCGCGCTCAACAAAATCGCCCAACAAGCTTCCGAAGAGAAATGTGACAACATTGACAACGACTGCGACGGCCAAACCGACGAGTCCTTAACCCAAGCCTGCACTGTGAGTTCTTGCGGACTTGCAGGCACCCAGACCTGCTCCAACGGAGCTTGGGGAGCCTGCACCGCCACACCAGGACAAACCTCAGCTGAGATTTGTGACGGCAAGGACAACGACTGCGACGGCCAAGTCGATAACATCCCAGATCAAGGTCAAGCCTGCACCGACACCAGCCGCCAAGGTGCCTGCCAAGCAGGAACCTACGCTTGTGTGAACAGCCAAAAAGTCTGCCAGCAAACGACCCAACCCGAGACCGAAACCTGCGACGGCAAAGACAACGACTGCGACGGTCAAACCGACGAAAACCTCCAACAAACTTGTTACGGAGGTCCCACCGGAACACAAGGACAAGGACTGTGTCGAAGCGGCACCCAAACCTGCCAAAACGGCCAATGGGGAACTTGCCAGGGCGAGGTCCAGCCCACCACAGAGACCTGTGACGGCAAAGACAACGACTGCAACGGCCGAATCGACGAAGGATGCAACTGCAAAGCGGGCGAGACCCGTGCTTGTGGGTCCACGACAGGAGAATGCCAGCAAGGTGTTCAGACCTGCGACCTCCAAGGACAGTGGGGAGCCTGCCAGGGTGAAGTCAAACCCCAGCCTGAAGTCTGCGACGGCAAAGACAACGACTGCAACGGCCAAACCGACGATATCCCTGACCAAGGTCAGGCTTGTACCGATCCGTCACGCCAAGGGATTTGCCAAGCAGGAGCTTGGGCATGCGAGAGCAACCGCAAGGTCTGCAAACCCACAGTGCAGCCCAGCACCGAAGTCTGTGACGGCAAGGACAACGACTGCAACGGCCAAGTCGATGACAACCTCCAAGCACCCCTCTGCCAGAATCAAAGCGGCGTCTGCAAAGGCGCACGCCAGACCTGCCAGGGAAGCCAGGGTTGGAAAGCTTGCGACGCCACAACCTATGGCGCACACAGCACCCAATACGAAGCCAAAGAAACCCGCTGTGACGGGCAGGACAATGACTGCAACGGCCAGACTGACGAGAATCTAACCCGGACCTGCAAGACTGTGTGTGGCAACGGCCAGGAGACTTGCAAAGCCGGCCAATGGGGCCAATGTTCGGCCTCAACCCCAGAGCCCGAACGTTGCGATGGGCAGGACAACGACTGCGACGGAACCCCCGACAATGGAAATCCAGGAGGTGGACAAGTCTGCCAGGTCCCCAACGCGCAGGGCGAATGTGCAAAGGGTACCACCCAATGCACCCAGGGAGCCATCACCTGCAAGCCCCTCGTGACAGCGACCAACGAAGTCTGTGGCGACGGAAAAGACAACGACTGCGACGGACAGGTTGACGAAAAAGACGCAGGATGCGCCTGCACACCGGGCGCCCAACAAGCTTGCGGTGCGACCGACGTAGGAGCCTGCCAAAAAGGCAAGCAAACCTGCCAAAGCAACAGCCAGTGGGGACCTTGCCAGGGCGAGATCACTCCCACTCCCGAAGATTGCGACGGCCTGGACAACGACTGCAACGGAAAAGTGGATGACATCGCCGACCTGGGACAGGCTTGCAACGACCCGGCTCGCAAAGGCGACTGCCAGGCTGGAACTTGGGCTTGCTCCAACAACAACAAGATCTGCAAACAAACCCAGACCAGCAAACCCGAAGTCTGTGACGGCAAAGACAACGACTGCAACGGCCAGATCGACGACAACTTGCAAGGTCCTCTCTGCGCCAAACAAGACGGCGTGTGCAAAGGAACCCGTCAACGCTGTGGCGGTCTCTTGGGATGGCAACCCTGCGACGACACGGACTACAGCACCTTCAGCCGAGACTACGAGAAGAAAGAGACTCAATGTGACGGCAAAGACAACGACTGCAACGGCCAAACCGACGAGCCCTTCAGCACGCTAGGCGACGCCTGCAAAGCTGGCCAAGGAGCCTGTGAACAAACTGGAAAGCTGGTTTGCAAGACAGACGGCTCGGGCGTCGAATGCAGCGCCAAAGCTCTCACGCCCTCCCCCGAAGTCTGCGACGGCAAAGACAACGACTGCAACGGCTCCATCGATGAGAACCTCAAAGAGTCTTGCTACACAGGACCCACAGGCACTGCCGGAGTCGGCCTATGTCGCAGCGGAACCCGCACCTGTACGCAAGGTACCTGGAGCGCTTGCCAGGGCGAAGTCAAGCCCACAACCGAAAAGTGTGACAACGCAGACAACGACTGCAACGGCAAGATCGACGACTCATTCAGCCAGTTGGGCCAAGCTTGTACCGTCGGAGTCGGCTCGTGCAAACGCTCCGGCTCGTTTGTGTGCAAGACAGACGGCTCAGGCACAGAATGTTCGGAAGTTCCGGGAACACCCGCAGCCAAAGAAGTCTGCAACAACGGACTGGATGACAACTGCGACGGCAAAGTCGACGAAGGTTGCGCCCCAAGCTCTTGCAAAGACGGTGAAACCCGCAACTGCTACACCGGTCCGCAAGGAACCTCTGGAAAAGGCCCATGCAAGGGAGGAACCCAAACCTGCACAGGCAACCAATGGGGTCCCTGCCAAGGAGAGGTCGTTCCTCGCTCCGAACTCTGCGACGGACAAGACAACGACTGCAACGGCCAGGCCGACGACAACCTCCAGCGCGCTTGCAGCTCCGTTTGTGGCAAAGGCGTTGAGACCTGTTCCAACGGAAGCTGGGGCGCTTGCTCCGCACCCAAGCCCATCCCCGAGATCTGCGGCAACAAAGTCGACGACAACTGCGACGGCCTCGTGGACGAAGGATGCCAGGGTCGCTGCACCGACGGCGAAACCAAGCCCTGCTACAGCGGCCCCCAAGGCACGGTCAATCAGGGAAGCTGCCGGGCTGGAACCATCACATGCTCGGGTGGAAGTTGGAGCGCCTGTAGCGGTGAACGCAAACCTGAAAAAGAACTCTGTGACGGACTCGACAACGACTGCAACGGCTCCATCGACGATGGACTCTCTCGCGAATGCCAAACGGCTTGTGGCAAAGGTATAGAAACCTGCGTCAACGGCTCCTACGCCAACTGTACAGCGCCCAAACCCCAACCGGAGATCTGCGACGGCAAAGACAACGACTGCAACGGCAAGATCGACGACAACAACTGCAGCTGCAAAGACGGCGAGGCGCGTTCCTGTTACAACGGACCGCAAGGCACAGAGAATGTGGGCGAATGTCGCGCAGGAACACAACGTTGTGTCCAGGGCAAGTGGGAGACAGCCTGTAGCCAAGAGCAGCAACCCCAGAAAGAAGTCTGCGGAGACAACAAGGACAACAACTGCGACGGAAAAACCGACGAAGGTTGTAGCACTTGCAAAGACGGAGAGACACGTCCATGCCCCACACCTTGTAGCAAAGGACGTCAAACATGCCAGGGCGGAAAATGGGGCGAGTGCTCCGACAAGTCGCCCATTCCGTTTGAGATCTGCGACGGCAAAGACAACGACTGTGACGGCAAAACCGACGAAAACCTCATTCGCTCCTGCAAAACCCAGTGTGGGGATGGCGTAGAACGTTGTGTAAACGGCCAATGGACCGAATGCCTTGGTCGCAAGCCCTCTTCGGAAGTGTGCGATGGGATAGACAACGACTGCGATGGCAAAACCGACGATGGAGCCCAATGTGCCGGAGGTGTAGCCTGTGTGGACGGTGTTTGTCCCAAGCTCTGCCGAAACGGCGAATGTCTGGGAGGAGAGATCTGCAAAGACGGACGCTGCTTCTCCCGACGCACCTGTGCACAGGCCAACTGCCCCAAAGGAACGGTCTGTCAGGGTGGAAAGTGTGTCTCAACATGTGACTTGATTCAGTGCCCCAGCGGTCTCGCTTGTTACGAAGGTAACTGCGTGATTCCTGACTGTTACACCCTTGGCTGTTTGAAAGGAAAAGTTTGTCAAGCTGGCGTTTGTGTGGATGACCCCTGTCAATCGCTGACATGTGCCCAAGGCCTGTATTGCAAAGCCGGTCGCTGCATCCGTCCCTGTGCAAGCGTGACTTGTCCTTCCGGCGAAAGCTGCAAAGAAGGCTCCTGCTCTCCAGATCCCTGTGCGTCCGTCAACTGCGACGCAGGCAAAGTCTGCAACCAGGGTCAGTGCCAAAACGATCCTTGCGCCAACATCCAATGTCCGACAGGCCGCGCTTGCATCGCTGGGGAGTGTCAAGACGACCCATGCAAGATAGTACGTTGCCAAAAAGGTTGGTCGTGCCAAAAAGGCGAATGTGTGGACCTTTGCAAGGACAAGAGCTGCACAGGAGGAGACGCCTGCCTGGATGGGAAGTGTGTCCCCAACGACTGCTACAACCTGGGCTGCGATGCGGGCTCGATCTGTTCGGAAGGAAAATGCATCCCCGACCCATGTGCTGCGGTCGCCTGTGCGCAAGAAGCCTTCTGTCGAAACGGTCAGTGCATCCCGTCTTGTGTGAAGGTGAAGTGCCAGAGCGGCGAGCGTTGTGTCGACGGCTCTTGTACACCTGACCCTTGCCAGGGAGTGTCCTGCGAAACCGGCAAGGTCTGCGTTGAAGGGCAGTGCCAAAACAACCTCTGCAAAGAGCGCCCCTGTCCCCAAGGACGAGTGTGCAACCCAAGCAACGGCCAATGTGTGGACGACCCATGTCTCAGCGTTCGATGCCCAACAGGTCGATGCGTACAAGGCCAGTGTGTTGATCCTTGCACGGATGTCCAATGCCCCAGCAACTTCGTCTGCGTCGAGGGAGTCTGTAGCCAGAACAACTGCTACTACCAGGGCTGCCCCACAGGTCAGATCTGCCAGGAGAGCAAGTGTGTCGCCAACCCCTGCAAGGACAAGACCTGTGGAGACGGTGAGTTCTGTCGCAACGGACAATGCGTGAAGAGCTGCGCGGAGGTGACCTGTCCAGACGGTGAGCTTTGCGAAGATGGCGCTTGCAAAGAAGACCTATGCGCCAACGTGAAGTGCCCCGACAACCAGATCTGCTCTGCAGGAACATGCAAGGTGAATCCCTGCCTGGAGGTTGTCTGTGGAGCCGGCCGCGTGTGCGACATTCGCTCCGGCTCCTGCAAGGACGACCCCTGCGCCACAGTCACCTGTCCTGACCAGCAGTTCTGCATCAGCGGACAGTGCTTCTCTCGTGGAACAACCCTGCCTCCACAAAACGATGAGAAGGAGAGCGGTGACGCGGGTGTTCCCGAAGCAACTGGAGAAATCACAGCACCAACTCCCGGCTGTGGTTGCACTGCATCACCGGAGCAAAACACCTTCTGGTTGTTGTTCTCCCTCCTGCTTGCAGGCTTCGCCTTGCTCTCCCGCCGACGTGAACGCTGCTAACGAACCTCCCCCTGCATTCTCCTCTTCACTTCCCCAAAGATTGCTGTTCCTTACCTCCACCCCTTACTATCCAGCGTCGTTTCTCCCTGTCGCAAGCGCTCCATGCTGATGGCTTCTTTGCACGTCATAACTCTCTTCCTGAAACGTAGAAATACGATAGCGTTGGAAGTTTGTCCATGTTTTGTAAACGAAGAATACTATGCAGTTTCTGTCAAAGGTTCAACTATGTTCCTTCCTCTTTGAGAAAGATAGAGAGGAACACCTCTCGTTGCTGGACTGGAACGAGAATCCCTGACAACCCCTTTCGACTTTTTGCCTTTCTGTCGATAAGAATCCATGAAGTAATTTGTAGACAGAGACAGCCAAACGTACACGCTCTGAGATAAACATCCAAGAACCGTCAACATATTTCACACTCTTGGATGTCCAAGAGCTAGACAGATGGATACAACCCCTCAGAGATTTTGTCTCTCCATCCTGAAACCTAGACAAGCACGGTTGCCCCACCTTGCTCTTGCTTCAACTTCCCTAGAAAAGGTATGCTTGCGACACAAAGAGTGGAACCGAGAACTTCGCTTGCCAAGAGATCCAGGAAGAGAGAACCCACCTCATGCACCAGGCTTTCCTAGAGTCCAAGCCGCCCATCAAAGAAGCGCTTCAGGGTCTAGCTTGGCCCAATGACCTCCTTCATACGCTAGCTTGTGATTGTGCTGAGCGGGTCTTGCTCCGCTACGAGGCAATGACAGGGGAGAAGCTGTACGGGCTTCGTGAAGCCTTGGCATTCAAGCGATTGTGGCAAGCCAACCAAGCACCTGTAACGAAACTGGTTCAAGCCAGCCAGCGGACCCGCGAGCGACTGATGACATTGATTCGGGATCCCAGCCGACGGGGTCTTCACTCACCTTTGCGGTATGTGTGTGGTTCGGTATTGTTTGCTCTGGCTCGTTCGGGGAAAAAAGCCGCTCTGGATACCACAGCAGAAGCAGCGCGAGCCGCAGCCTGGATGACCACCAACCAGGAATTCCCGTACGACTCTTCCTCTGCCTCCGTGTTTATGCTGGGACCGCCTCCCTCCACATCATCCGACGATCCAGACTTCCGCTCGGATTGGGACAAGGCGTTCGAGGGAGAGCAACAGTGGCAGCTCAGTCACCTTGCTGCCTTGCACGAGCAACTGACGGAAGAACGCGCCAGCCTTCTCTCCACTCTGAACCATCGATTAAGTGATATTCGTCTTCGCGCTGAAGGTGTCCTTGAGCACCTTGAAGACTCATTGTTCACCCCCTGACCGACAAACAAGGGCCATGACAGAACAAACCAACCCCACACAAGAACAACCATCGTTGTTGGAAGCGCAACGCTCCGAGTACAACACCATCTTACTCTTCCTCCAACAGATTGGGCTCCCGTACCGCAAGGAAGCGATCTCCCAAGACACCTTTCTTCCGGGCATCTTGTTGGAGCAAGGCGCCCTTGTCATCGACGAGGCTCAGCTCAAGTTTCCAGGCGACATCCTCCACGAAGCTGGACACCTCGCAGTTCTTTCCCCAGAAGAACGAGCAAGTATAAGCGGAGACACCCCAGACAACCCTGCGCTGGAGATGGCTGCCATTGCC
This sequence comes from Deltaproteobacteria bacterium, assembly GCA_006226375.1. Taxonomy (GTDB): domain Bacteria; phylum Myxococcota_C; class UBA6777; order UBA6777; family UBA6777; genus M3003. Next base: position 217,850 of record SBHC01000079.1, read on the forward strand.
TGGTCGTGGGCCGCGGCGTTGCACATTGGAATCGATCCCCATGTTGTGTTTCATCCCTACGGATACAAGGGAGGAGGGGCGCAAATGGTCCGAGAGTTCAGCCAGGGTCGCTACTTTGGCGTACCGATGTTGCAGCTGTACGATATGTCACTTGAAGTGCACCGCGGAACTCCAGAGGAGCCGCCCTTCCCTCACATGAAACGATGGCTTCGCGAGTCCTAAGAGAACAAACAACTTCAAGTGGGTGTGACTCAATCCTGTGGGTAAGAGAATGGCCTTCGCACATGTGATGACGCCGGGCACCTACGCGGCCCGAAACATTTACCCGGCTAGCCATGTGGGATATAGGCAATGGAAAAGTACCCCAGATCAATGGGTATCGATTCCTTTAGGTCTGTGTGGAGGTCAAATAAAAATCCCCTTTGCTCCCCTCCTCCCTCCTCAGATGTGAAACTCAACCTTCTTCTCCCAAAAAGTTGTCACGCTTTCCTTGCGGAGCGGTGTCTCAGAGATCAAAGAGCCATCGGTGGCCAGCCTGGCCGCTGAAAGGTAGAGCACTGAGCAGGAGACGCGATGTACAAGAGAAGACATTCCACCACAAAAACATGGACACGCCGCACCTGGCTCCCTCTCTGGGTTGCCTGCCTGGGATGGCTTGTCGTTGGGTGTGGAGGCCTTTCTGCTCCTGGACTTCCCTGTCAAAGCCAGCAAGACTGCACCCAGGGACAAGTATGTACACAGGGAACCTGTCACAACGAACAAACGGCAAAACGTCCAAAGGATCCGAACGTAACAAGCCAAACCCCCTGCCAACAAACGGCGGACTGTTCGAATCAGGCAACCTGTGTAGCAGGTCGTTGTCAGGCGACAAGCACACCAACCCAGTCGTCCGGCTGCTTTCCCTCCCGTTTCCAGGCCGGTGTACAACACACAACCTTACATCGCACCAACGACCTTTCCGTCTCGAACGACGGAACATTTCTCGCAACCGCACACGACGAACTGCTCAAAGTGTGGTCGGTGAAGCTGTCTTCCCCTACCCCACCTGAACTCCAGCAGGTGCTGTACTCCAAGGGAGAAGCTTTTGAAAAGATCCAGCAGAGCCCAGATAAGAAGCAGCTGGCCTCTTTCTCCAAAGAAGGCATCAAGCTGTGGGATCTCAAGCGCGGAAGAGTGGTTCACCAATGGGTCCCACGCTCTTATGTATTGGGGATGACATTCAACGCGGAGGGCACAAGCTTTGTAGCGGTCACTGAAAAGCAAGTAACACGTTGGCAGCTTCCCTCAGGCAAAGTGTCACACGCGCTCTCCTTTCCGCCTTTGCCATCGGGGGCATCGGTTCGTCATGTGAACCTCACGCCCTATGGCAAATATGCCATTCGAATCCTCACCCTTAAGACGAACCACCCCAGCAACACGCAATGGCAAATTCAAGTCATTCACACCCAAACAGGCAGCGTGGACTACAACTTCTCGACTCCAGAACATAGAGATTCCATTCAGTCGGTAGCCCTGACCGAAGACGCGAAGGAACTCAGGATGACCGTCCGTCGGCTGTGGTCCCGGTTTCTGTTGGTATGGGACTTGTCCCAACAAAAGATCGTGGGCACCCACAAGCTGCCTTCGTCTGACACCAAAGAAGCGATGATACTTCATCCACGTGGTTCCCATGTGGCCTTCGCCAACAGCGAGCAAAACCAACAAAGCGCTCCGTACAAACCGTTCTCGGTGTGGAGCCTGGAACGAGGAAGGGCCATCGTGCAAGGCCGAGTGTTTCATGTCCCTCAAGCTTCCATTCAAACCATCGTGTACAGCCCGAACGGAAGCCATCTTGGCGTGGCTCTCGACAACGGCGCTATCGCTGTGGTGGACGCAAAAGATTCAACAAGCCCAACCGCATACTCAAGCCCCTGGAACACCACATCCACGTTGCAGGAGCTTCACTTCAACCCCCAAGGGACAGAGTTGTTTACGCTCTCCTCCGATGGTTTCCAGCACCAATGGGACCTCACCACGAACGAGAGACTTGGAGTCCTTTTTCATCATCGTAACGTACGTTACCTCCGAACCGACGCCGCCAAAACAAGAGCAGTGGTTCTGTTCAATGACAACAAGACTCTCGAAGTATGGAACCTTCAAACGGGAGAGAAACAAAAGCTCCCAGAGCCTCCAGGTTTTGTCTTTGCTATCGCAATATCTGCGCAAGGGGGTCACATCAGCATCTTTGTGAACGATCGCCCTGGAAACAGTGAGGGACTCCTCCAGGTTTGGACCGTTGCAGATCAAAAGCTGGTGAGCAGCCGAAGCCTGCCCAAGCCGAGCGAAGGACCATGGCTGCGAGACGCGTTGAGTTTTTCGCCCGACGGTACAACGCTTGCGTTCCTTGGCTATGCCAACCAGCCTGTGATGTTCTGGAACTTCAAGACCAACACAACGAAGACGTTGAAGCTACTGATTCCTCCCTTTGCAACGAGGGGGCGGGTCAAGTATTCGACCGACGGGAAGTACCTTGGAGTGGCTGCTGAAAACAATAGCTATGTGGTTCACATCCCTAGCCTTAAGCCACGCTTTGCCACAGAGACCCACAATGGAATCGTGTCGGACATGACCTTTAGTCCGGAAGGTCAATGGTTTGCGACCACTTCGACAGGAGACGGAATGGTACGAATCTGGGATACACAGTCGGGCAAACTTCATGGTACACTCATGACCACACAGGAAGACAGCCTCGTTCGCGTGGCCTTTCACCCCAACGGAAAGAGCCTCGCATACATGTCTTCCAAGGGACAGGTGTCGTTGTGGCGCTGCCCGTAGAAGCCGGAACGTTGTGGAGAGAACAAGCACAACGACCGATGATTCCGGCCCCATGTGATTCCCAATGGTCTCGTCACTCAGATTTCTTGAGGGTACAAAGTAGAACTATGGAAGTACAGCCATTCAATCGTTTGTTTGTGGAACAGTACCAGGGAGTGTTTCGAATGCTCTACCGACTCACAGGAGAACAACAAGAAGCGGAAGACATCACACAAGAAGCCTTCCTGAAGCTCCACGATCACTTCGGTACGATCGAAGAGGGAAAGCACAAAGCCTGGGTCTACCAGGTGGCATCCAATCTGGGACTCAACGCCTTGCGAGGTCGCAAACGAAAGAACCGATGGACCAACTTGTTTGCTCGCGAGCAAGACTGGGAAACGCCATCACCGGACCCGGCCAAAACCATGCACGTCCGGCGTACACTCTCGAAGTTACCTGACCGACAAGCCCAGCTGCTCATGTTGTACGCAGCAGGACTGAGCCGAAACGAAATGGCACAAGCCATCGAAGTCCAGCCCTCATCACTAGGACAATTGCTGCTTCGAGCGAAGCGAGCGTTTGAAAAAGACTACACCTCATCAGGACCCATGAAATGAACCCATCACCATGCAACCAAGATCCTCTGCAGCTTCATCGCGAGTTGGATCCGGCCTCCGAATCCTACCGCGAGTTCACTCTCCACGTACAAACCTGCGAAGAGTGCCAGTCTACTCTTGCGGAGTTGCAGGATCTTGATCGGTTGGAAGAGGATTACTGGGAAAGCCTCGACCCTGTTCCCTTGCAGCTTCCGGATCCACAACAAGCTTTGGTGCAATTCCATGAACGGCGTGCACCTGTGGCAGAAGAAACGGGCTGGAGCGCATGGTACCAGTGGCTTCCAGCGGGAGGCTTTCTGTCTGCGATTGCGGTGATATCCCTGGTGTTTTGGTTGGGTCCCCAAACCCCCCCTGACCGAGTGATGAAAGGTTCTGCTCCAGACACCATCATGCTCCACGCCTACGCGACCGCCCCCAAAGCTCCACAAAGAACCAGGAACGGGACCGTTCTGCACCCTGGCGACTTCGTACAGTTTGTGGTCCAGGCAGAGCAACCTGCGCATGTCATGGTTTTGAGCTTAAACCAGAAGGGAGAGATCTTCGTGTATGCGCCGTTCAAAGGCCAAGCAAGCATCTCTCTGTCTCCTGGCAAGCGAACGTTCCCAAGCTCCGCAGCGTTTGAGTTGGACAACCTCCTTGGATGGGAGAGGTTTTTTGTTGTATCATCGCAGCAGAGCTTTACTTTGGAGCAGATTGAACCCATCCTACGAAAAGCAGTGAAGGAGGGAGGGGCAACAGCTCAAGCTCAACTTGCATATCCCACACCCTGGCATGTGCAATCTACATTCATTCAAAAGCAATCCAAGCCAGCCCAAACACCCTAGACAAACACGAGAAACGTAGCAATATGTACCGTTGGCTTTGGCAAGTTGGCCTCCTCTTCGGAGGATTTTTTTTGTGGGCAGGACTGGTCCACGCCGAGGACACCGACCATCGGGTAGCCCTGCTCATCGCCCATCAACAAGGGTGGAAGAACGACCCTCCTTTGCGATACGCTGTCCAAGGAGATCTCCAGCCCATGGCCCGGATGCTACGGCGCTTCGGGTTTCGGACGAAGGTTGTCACCAACCCCAACGCCGCACAGTTTCGACGCGCGCTTCGCTGGGCCAAACAACGAGTACAACGTGCCCCGAGGGTCCAGACGTTCCTGTTTTATTACACAGGGCATGCAGACCGAAACCACCTCCACCTCGGTCGTCGAGGAAAGAACCCTGTTGGGTACAACGAATTGGTGCAGTTCTTTCGACGCCTGCCCGTGAAGCGTCGCATTGTGTTCTTGGACGCCTGCTTCAGCGGCGAGATCATCCGTCAATTTGGGAGCCTCTCTGCCTACAAGAAGCTGGTCCGCAAAGGGGCAAGAGGCATCCGGCCGTTGGACCTAAGCCGTAGCTTCCCCAACCAAGGGGAAGAGCAAGGCCTGCAGGTGATCAGCTCCAGCCTGAACTACTCCTGGGAGTCACGAAAGTACAAGGCGTCCATCTTTACCCACCATCTGCTCGAAGGGTTGAGAGGTTCCGCCGATCGAGACTCCGACGGTCGCATCTCCGTGAACGAACTGTTCAACTTCGTTAGCGACTCGATGACACGTGAGATCAAACAAAAGCCCATCATGTTCGGCGTGATTCGACGAGTGCGACCCTACGCTTTGGCACCCGCCTACCACAGCCGTCTGTGGATCGGCTCATCTGTCGTGGGGAAGTTGCGTGTGTCCGTAGCCAACTTTTACTGGTCACGACACAAACAAGGCCGCCGTCCGTTGCGGTTGTCTGTGGTTCATGGAAAGGGCTTCGTTCAGCTCGAACGCTCGGGCCAATGCTGGCAACAGAACGTCCTGTTTCCGAAAGGCGGAGAAGCCCGCCTGCGAAGTAGCTGGCGACCCATCTCTTGCGAGTCTTTCAAACGGGTGCGGAAAGGTTCCCTTTCGCTGGAAGCTCCACAATACACACCACCACCTGCGCCACGAGTGTGGAGCATCGAAGCGCTCGGTGGAGTGCAGGGTTCCCCTGTAGGACGAGGCGACCTCTTTGCCGGTGGAATGTTTGGATTGCACCGTCGCTACTTTGGTTTGCAACTTGGCGTGTGGGGTACGTCTTCAACGTACAGTGACGCGCAGGAATCTCAGCTACTTCTCGACCTTCGGATCAAAATCGGCTACCAACATCGTTGGGGCTGGTTCTCGTTGTTTGCCGGTGGTTACACGGGGGTCGCGCTGCTCTGGCAAAACCTGCTCTCAGAGCCTCGTACAGGACCCTTGTTTCAGTACGGCCTCAACGTGCAGCCGACCTTTTGGCTCTCTCCCAACTGGGGCCTTGCGGTTCACGTTGATGTTGGTTTTACTCTTGGACAGTACGGACCGCGACTGGAGAACATCTTCCGTTGGTCCGGCCTTGTCGGCATTCGCTACAAGCTGTGAGCATCATGACAACACCATCGAAAGAAAACAAACGCGCGCTCTCCATAGGGTGGAAGACACCTCTCTGGGTCGCCTTGCTCACCTCCTTTACGGTTGAATGTTTCCTTCTCACCGGCTGTTTGGGCTTGGAAGGCTACGAGTGTCGCTCCGGAAACGATTGCCTTGGCCTGTCCACTTGTGTGCAAGGATGGTGCGAAGCTCCCACGGTGCAAAGCTCTTGCTCATCGAATCAGGATTGTGGCACTGGCGCTTGCACCAACGGCACTTGTCAGGTCAAGTCATTGTGTACTCCCTCCGAACTTAACAAGACCTGGACCTTACCTACCAGCATCCGCGACATTGCATTCCGCACCGATCACCAGAAAGCCTCCATGATTACAGATGGAGCGCTGATTCTTTGGGATGTCGTTGGGCTGAAGCAGGAACGTGAAATTGCCAAAGGTAACTTCCAACGCGTGCGATGGAGTCCCGATGGGAAGTCTGTTGCGGCGTCCACAGGCAACCGCGTGCTCTTCTGGGACACCCAAGACTTTACTCACACCAAAACATTTTCAGGCACCGCGCAGGTTCTCGACTTTCAAGTCAGCCAGGACAACCAAAGCATCTACATTGTCTTCAAGAAAGGCGACAACGAAGTCAACCTCAAGCAATGGGACATCGAAACAGGAAAATGGATCGAGGAGTGGTTCTTACCCCACTCCTCTGTGCAGGGTGCCCGCCTTGGCCACGACCGCAAGACAATAGCCTTGTACGGGAACCAAGACCTCGGCCTGTACTCGGTTGCAAGCCAAGAACCCAGAACTACAACCATTCTTCGCTCGGCGCTTGAGAACGCAAGCCTGGTGGCCTTTCATCCCAACGGTCAATTTCTCGCGGTGGCTGTTGGAAAAGAGGTCCAAATGCGAAGCGTCAAAGACGGCCAAGTGATTCATCGAATGAGTCACGAATACCCTGTCGTGGATGTCGCGTTTCCTCCCTCAGGCTCGCTGATGGCGACGGCTAGCGGAGAAGGACCTGTGCGGTACTGGGACACCACCACCGGCAAGCATGGGACGACCTTTCTGGCCCCGGAGCAAGGGGAGTTTGTGATGAAGGTGATGTTTCTAGCAGGCGGTACCCAACTGGCTTATGGCACACAGCAAGGCATCATTCGCATCATGCAGTGCCCACAAAACCCCTAGCCAACGGCAGCATAAGAGAGGGTGACTCTTATTCAGGATCGGGGCAATCGGCGAGGTAGTCGATGGCGATGGTGTCGCCTGGAATGGGAATGGAACCACCGCGGAACTCGATGTCGTTGCGTTCGGAGTCGTAGACCCAACCTTGTTGCTCGCTCGGTGCTACAACCTTTCCATTGATGGTCACTCGAATCGACTCCATCACAGGTGGACGAGTGAGCGGAAAACGAACGCGACTGAGCACACTCCACAGACCAATTTGTTCGAGAGGCTTGGACCAATCGGCCTCACAAATGGACGCCGTGACTCCTTTCAACTCGTTCGCGAGCCGCAGATACCGAGGCCCCGGAGAAGCCCGACCGTACACACTTCGGCAGCCTCCAGGGCTTGGACCAACCACAGCCGACGCACGGATCAAATGAGAGCGTTCTTCGCCTTTCAGGCTCTTAAAGAACTTGAGATAGAATTCGTATTCATCGGGAGATTGGTCTGGTTCGTCAGAGATGAACACCATCGAGAGCACCGCATCATCCCGAAGAAAGCCTTTGTTGCAACCTGAGCGTTTGGGTTCGGAGAGAGCCAAGAGCGCTGACTCCAGCCCCATCTCTGGGCCCCTCCCTGATGGGAGTCCTGTGGCAGCCTGTTCAAACACCTTCGCCAGATTCGGGGTTTTGGGAGTCATAATTTTGGTGGGTCCAGCGAGACACCCAAGCGTGTTATCCCCAGTTCGCACAGGAATGACACCCACCTGAAAATCTCCTTGGTACCGCTGCGCCCACTGCATAAAGCTGGCAAAGTTCTTGGCCAACGAAGCTTGTTCTTGCGTCATAGAGCGGGAGTTATCGACCACAAACAAGATATCAGACGCCTGAATCACCTGCTTGTAGATATCGCGCTGTGGAATCTCTTTGACACCCTCACCTTTGAGGACGACCTCCATCGACTCTTGCTTGGGAGCATTGGTCTGGATCGTCAGTGTGTCTTGGAGTGACTGGAGTTGGTTTGTAAGGAACGACAGCTTGATGGTCATTGACTCACCAGGAGCCAAGGTATGTGGAAGCGCCGGTCGCTCCTGAACGGAGAAGCCGCTGTCCTCTGGGTTACCGAGAGTCACGCCGGTCACACGCACGCTGCGAGGGCACGAAGGCAATCCTTTGTGAACCACCTTTACCTCTTCGCTTATTGCGCTGCCACAGCGAATCTGAAACGGACCAAAGTCTCGCAAGGTGGGTTTGACTTCAAGACAATCCGAGATGGATTGTGAGTACTTGCCTCCATCCCCAATCCCAGGAGGATCAGAGTATGTGGAAGGCAACACAACAAGGTTGCAAGAACACCCTGGGGCGACAAGCAACAGGAGCCCCAAAGCAACAAGTCCAATCCATTTGTTCCAATGCAACAATCTCATAAGCCTACCTCCCTCGATAGCCAACAGGAGAGACTCTACCACAAGAAGCCCATGACTTGTTTCGTTTTTTTGCGACAACGGCAGACAAGAAAAGAGACACTTCCCTCTCGCAAGCGAGCCGTCTGGGTTTGCCCTCCCGCTCTTTTTTTCACCGTCAGGTTTGGGGCCCAAGGGCTTGAATTGACAGACGTCAGCAAACCCTTGTACTCTAAAACTATCTACTTCCATCTGTTTGGAAAAATTAAAAAGCATAGGAGAAACGAATGCAGAGTTCATGGATTTGGGCAAGATGCGTAGGGGCACTGTGCACCCTCGGCCTCCTGCTCTCCCTGGGGTGCGGCGGAGAAGTGGCCGTGTCGATCCCCGGTTGTGAGAATTGTCCAGAACGTTGCTTGCTGGACAACAGCAGCAGCAAAGGTCGGTGTGTCCCCTGTTTGAAGGACACACACTGCCAATCGGAAACCAGCCCCACCAAGAAATGTACCCAAGACAACAAGTGTGTCTGCGGTACAGACAAAGATTGTTCTTCCGGCCTGAAGTGCAACGGCACAGGAGGCTGTGTGGAGTGCCTCAAAAACGAAGACTGCACCGACGAAGGCAAGTCCGCTTGTGTAGAAAACCAGTGCATGCAGTGTGCACCTGGAGATACACAAGGTTGCTTGCCCTCCAACAGTCAGGCATGCATCAAAGGCACACAGGAATGTCGCGGTGGAGTCTGGGGAGAATGCACCGGATGGGCCCTCTGCAAAGACTTTGAAAAATGCGAAGAGAACAAATGTGTCCCGGATTGCCCTGACACCCAATGCAAGGAAGGTGAGTTTGAATGCACCACACAAGCCTCGCAAATTCCGGGCAAATACAAGCTCTGCGTCAAGAACGCCCGAGGTTGCTTTGAGTTCAGCACGGAGATCAAAGACTGTCCTCCGCAAAACTACTGCGACCAGGGCAAATGCGAAAAAGCGACCTGCCCCAGCGGGCAAAGTGAGTGCAACGGTGTTTGCGTCAACACGTCCAACGATCGCCAAAACTGCGGCGCATGTGGAACCCAATGCAGCAAAGGCGAAGTCTGTGGTGATGGAAAATGTGCCTTGAACTGCCCCACGGGACAAACCGAATGCAAGGGAGCCTGCTTCAACCTCCAGAACGACCGCAACCACTGCGGAAAATGCGAAGAGACCTGTGGAGATGGTGAGATTTGCCAGAGCGGGCAATGTGTCATCAACTGTCTCAAAGGACAAACTGTATGCGATGGCACCTGCGTCAATCCACAGACCGACAGGGCTCACTGTGGTGCTTGCAAAAACGCTTGCGCCAACGGTGAAGTCTGCGCCAACGGCAAATGTGAAGTCAGCTGCCCGCAAGGTCAGACCAACTGCTCAGGCTCCTGTGTGGATCTTCAATCCGACCGAAAGCACTGCGGCAAATGCGGCGAAACCTGCAAAGACGGCTTTGTTTGTGCCAACGGTGCTTGCGTCGTAAGTTGTCCGGCAGGTCAAACCAACTGCTCCAACTCCTGCGTCAACGTACAATCGGATCGAAGCCACTGCGGCGCATGTGGAACCGCTTGCAAAGCTGGCGAAGTTTGCTCCAACGGCGCTTGTACGTTGTCTTGTCCAACCGGCCAAACCAACTGCGCTGGCTCCTGTGTCAACATCCAATCCGACCGCAGCCACTGTGGTGCCTGTGGCAGCGCTTGTAGCTCAGGCCAAGTGTGCACCACAGCCAAATGCGCGGTGACCTGTGTGACTGGCCAGACGAGCTGCGCGGGCTCCTGCGTGAGCACCAACTCCGACCGTGCCCACTGTGGAGCTTGTGGAAACGTCTGCAACACCGGTGAAGTCTGCGCCAACGGTAAGTGTGAAGTCAGCTGTCCCAAAGGCCAAACCAACTGCAACGGAAGTTGCGTGGACACCGTCACCAACCGCGCTCACTGTGGGAAGTGTGGAAACGCTTGTGTGTCCGGCCAAGTCTGCGCGAACAGCGGCTGTCAGGTGACTTGTGTGAAGGGTCAGACCAACTGCGGTGGCGTTTGCGTCAACCTCCAATCCGACAACGCCAACTGCGGCACGTGCAGCACAACTTGCACCACCGGGCAAGTTTGCTCCAACGGTGCCTGTACGCTGTCTTGTGGCTCAGGCCAGTCGGCTTGTAGCGGTAGCTGTGTGAACCTTCAATCTGACCGCGCGAACTGCGGAAAATGTGGAACCGTTTGCCCGGCTGGCCAAGTCTGCACACAGGGGCTGTGTGAAGTCAGCTGCGTTCCAGGACAAACCAACTGCAGCGGCGCCTGCGTCAACATCCAAACCTCTCGGATCCATTGCGGAGGGTGTGGCAAAGTCTGCAAGACAGGCGAAGTCTGTACCAACGGACAATGCCAAGTCTCTTGTGTGCAGGGACAAACCAGCTGCAACGGTAGCTGTGTTGACCTCCAATCCAATCGTAGCCACTGTGGCAAGTGCGGAACCGTCTGCAAGACAGGCGAAGTCTGCACCAACGGCACCTGCGCTGTGTCCTGCCCAGGGGGTCAAACCAACTGCAGCGGCTCCTGCGTCAATACGCAAACCGACAGGGCTCACTGTGGCAAGTGTGGAACCGTCTGCAAAGCGGGCGAGGTCTGCTCCAACGGCTCCTGCGTTGTGTCTTGTGTCAACGGACAAACCAACTGCGGCGGCTCCTGCGTGGACACCAAGTCTGACCGAAGCCATTGTGGCTCGTGTGGAACCGTCTGCAAAGCCGGAGAAGTCTGCTCCAACAGCAAGTGTGTGTTGTCATGCCAAACAGGCTTTAGCAACTGCAGTGGCTCTTGCGTCAACCTGAAAACCGACCGCGCTCACTGTGGCAAGTGCGGCACCGTCTGCAAAGCCGGAGAGATCTGTGGCAACGGCCAGTGCCAGGTGAATTGCCAAACAGGCTTCTCCAACTGCCAGGGTAGGTGTGTCAATTTGCAAACCGACAACACCAACTGCGGACAATGTGGTGTGAGCTGTGGCAACGGTCAGTCCTGTCAATCGGGTTCCTGCAAGATTACCTGCCAATCGGGTCTCAGCAATTGCAGCAATCGCTGTGTGGACCTCAGCACCGATCGCGGAAACTGCGGCACCTGCGGAAAAGCCTGCAAGTCGGGTGAAGTTTGTCAGAACAAACAATGCGTGATTTCCTGCCCTGCGGGCCAAACCAACTGCAACGGAGTGTGTGCCAACCTCCAGACCGATCGCGGAAACTGTGGCACCTGCGGCAAAGCCTGCAGCGCAGGTCAGGTCTGCTCCAGTGGCTCGTGTGTTGTCTCCTGTCCCAGCGGACAGAACAACTGCAGCGGAAGTTGTGTCAACCTGAAGACCGACCGCACCAACTGTGGCACCTGCGGAAAATCCTGCGCAGCCGGACAGATCTGCACCAACGGTAGCTGTGTTTTGTCCTGCCAGTCTGGGCTTACCAACTGCAGCAACCGCTGCGTTGACCTTAAGACCGACCGCGCCAACTGTGGCTCTTGTGGACGCACCTGCCCCGGTGGCCAGGTCTGCTCCAATGGCTCTTGTCAGGTGTCCTGCCCAAGCGGGCAAACCAGCTGCAGCGGAACCTGCGTGAACCTCCAGACCGACGCCAAGAACTGCGGAACCTGCGGCAAAGTCTGCGGCACAGGTCAAACCTGCCAAGCTGGCGTGTGCAAGTCGCCCTGTAGCTCGGGCCAAACCTTGTGCGGAACCTCCTGTGTCAACACACAAACGGACAACAACAATTGCGGTGGCTGTGGCAACAAATGTTCCACCAACCAAAACTGCGTGCTGGGAGTCTGCTCCACGTGTTCTCCTGGCAGTCAAACCTATAGCTACAACGGAACTCATCGAACCTTTACGGTTCCTACAGGTTGCGTTGAGTTAACCGTGGAAGCCCGCGGAGCCGGTGGTGCAACAGCAGGCACGATCCAAGGCGGCAAAGGTGGCCTCATTATCGGTCGCTTCCGTGTCTCCAGTGGCCAGCGTTACTATGTCATCGTGGGTGGACGTGGAAACACTCCCACTCATGGCCGAAGTGCTTCGGGTGGTGGTGGCTTCTCAGGCCTGACCAACACGAGCTTTACTCACATCATCACCGCTGGCGGTGGCGGTGGTTCGGGTGGCTCCAGCGGTGGAGGCAAAGGTGGAGACGGCGGCGGAGGAAACGGTAGCAACGGCGCGTGTGGCGCTGGTGGTGCAGGTGGCTCCAACACAGCCACAACTCCGGCCGGTGGTGCAGGTGGCTCTGGTTTCCGAAGTGGTAGCACAGGAACCGCCACTGGAGGCGGTAACGGCGGCGCTGGTGGCTCGAACTGGGCTTCCGGTGGCGGCGGCGGTGGATACGGACGCAACGCTGGAACAGGTGGGGCTCAATACACCTCCAGCGGTGCTGGAGGTAACGGTGGCTACGGCGGCGGCGGTGGCGGCGGCGGCGGCGGTTGGGGTAGCACCAACGCCCGTCTCTCTGCCGGTGGTGGCGGCGGCGGCGGTTTCCGCGGTGGACGCGGTGGAAGCATCCCCAGTTCCTGCTCGTCAGCAGGTGGCGGCGGCGGCGGCGGTGGCTCCAACTACGCAGCCTCCAACGTGACCGTCACCACCAACACACGAGGAGGCGGCGCAGCGGCCTACACAAACGGCACCGTCAAGATCTCCTGGCGCTAGTCCTTCCTCTTCCTCGGCTTCGGCTGAACGTTGGGCTGGAGCTTCCAAAAGCTCCGGTCCACTTGCTGTCCTCGGTTTTTCAGACGACAGCACCCTTGCCATGATGTCACCTTCTTCCCCTCAGTCACCTTAATCCAATACCCACAAAACCAGTTCCCTGCATTGCAAGATGTAGCTTGGTTGGGCTTGGGCATAGGTTGCGACCTCGCGACGCCCTTGTTAAGCCTCACGAGGATTGTCTTCCACCAACTTAAGCTCCGACGGAACGGTGACTTCTTTGGAGTATGGATCAGCACGTGGTCTTTCTTCACCACAACCGTCTTCTGCTTTTTGCTTCCTCCCCAACAGCTCCCTTCTTCCAACACCAACACCACTTTGCTCGCCGAAACAGGAATGCGTCTCTTTTGCAACGTGACCTGTTTTCTACGATCCGCGCTCTTCGTTGGTGCAGTTGTTGGACGAGTGGAAGGAGCAGCATCCGCAAAGCAAGACCCTCCCAACAAGGAAACAAGTCCAACGAAGGAACATCCGCAGCGACCAAGCCTACCAAGAGACTTCCAACGCACCCAACCCAAGGGCAACATACACCGAAACATCATAACAACCACCTTTATCCTGACAATGCTGATAGGAGCAATGACAAGGACACTTCTTCAAAGAATCGTACGGCACCCTAAAAAAAACAAAGATGCCCCTGCTACTCTTCCTCGCTGATCGTTTTGCTCGCATCAAAGGACTGTATCGGCCGACTCGCTTGGGTTGTTTGGCCATTGAAAGCTTGGCTAACTTCATGAGAATCGAAGCTACCATACGCCGCCGTTTCCTGGAGCGGTCGCCTTCGATGGAACGGCAGGACCTCTTCCGAAACGGCCGTGGTTTCGGCCCCTGTTACCTTGGGTTCCAGGTCGGGAAGAGTTTGTAGTTCGTACGGCTCGATGCTCTGTTCCTGGAGAGACGTTGCTTCCCAAGGGACTTCGGGTTCGGGAAGCATCGTATGAGGCATCGTCTGTTGGTGTGATGACAGACTCCCATTCTCTCGCCACGAGTCTTCTGGATTCTTCATCGCCAGGGTATCTTTTCGGTCAAAGACAACAACATCACCAGCCCAAGGTTCCTGGTCTTCAAAGCTAAGAGTTTCCTGAGGATTAAGCTCGCGAGCGCTCTGCTCTTCGAGGTGGTCCCCGAAATAGGATCCCAAGCTACCCAAGACGAGGGTTTGCAAAGGAGAGACCGAGGGAACAGGAACATCCAGCACAGCTTCGTGAACGTCGGTGACAGCAGCGTCGATGGCCTGGTGTTCTTCCGTCGCTCCCGCGTCAATGCCTTCTACCAAAGGCTGAGAGAACGCTCGTTTGATGCGGGGCACAGAGAAGAAGTCTTTGGCTTTGTACAAATAAGCAACAAACATCACAAACGAAAGCATCGCAATGACCGCTCCAACAAGCGGCATTCCCAGAGCCTGACTTGTGTTCCAAAGCCCATGAAAGAACGCAGCGAGGCCCCAACCGAGCAACGCCAGCAGCGCAACGCTGCGACCTCGGTAGTACGTAGCCAGACCCAAAAAATAGGCCAAGATTCCACTCCAAGCCACGTGACCGCAGATGCCCGTGAGGAGACGTGGAATCAGCAGCATCATCCCCATCGTTGGATCTGCTTGTTCGTGCAAACGAGGGACAAAGCCAACCAAAGTCTCCACCCAAATGAAACCGACAGCCGAGGCTGAACCCAACAACACAGCGGCCAAAGGATGCAACCGTCCGCGCGAAAAGAGGTCCGGAGAACGACGAGCCAGCCGACCCGACACCAAAAGCACCAAGCCAAGGGGTAGAGCTTTAAACAACTCCTCCAACAACCCCGTGGTCACAAAGTACCCTAAAAATGTGGGAAGCATGCCTTGCGATTGCGTCAAGTCACGCAACGGCTTGGGCGCAAACACCATCGCCATCATGGAGAACGGCCACTGCAAAAGCAGGAGCAATACAGTAACGCCTGTCACTGCGAACAAGAGCCAAACAGGCAAAGAGACCTGCGCCACTCGAACAATCGCAAGAAGCGTCATCCCGCTCAGGTAGAGGCCAAGGATCGCCTGGTACCCATACGCATAACCCACCGACTTGGTGGAGAGGAGCAGTTGAAAGCAGACCAACAACGCGAGGCCAACAACCACAGTAATCAGGGCCGGAACGAAGAAAGCCTGTTTGCGAAGCTGGGCAAAGAAGCCGTCTTCCGTGAGCGGCACCAAGCGGTTGAGGTCGGGGAATGCAGCGGACGTTTCAAGAGGGCTGGACTCTCTCTCTTGAGCATGCTCTTCGGGCGACGGCTGTGGCACAAAAACGTCCTTTGCTTGGAGGGTATGGGTCAGCCCTCTCTATGTTAGTCACACAACGGGGGAATGCCCCACTGAGATTGGTAGGTCGTTTGGGAGAGAGAGTGCGACCAAACTTTGGAACCCTGGACCGCAAACAACCGCGAGCCACGACGCTCCACTCGTGTCAAGGGCGAAGGCAACAGGATCTTTTGCTTCCATCGCAAAGCACCGTTCTCATCAACAGACACCAACGACGCTGACGCACCTCCCGACTGCAAAGCAACCCACAAGTTACCCCGCTGCCAGAACACGCCTTTGATCGAATGCGACCGGGGAATCATCGTAGACGACAGCTTCTCTGCCGAACATCCCCATACCACCTTTTGTTGGTGTGACAAACCCACGCGGTCACCAGGTCTTTCGTCGTGCATCGCGAGAGAGACCTGCTCCAGAGTCTTCAACACTGCACCACCGGGCTTTGCCAACGACTGCCCCGTGGGAGCAAGCTGCTCTGACGCGCTTTCAATCGAGACTTTCGTCACCTGCACAGCGCTGGCAGAAGACGGGTCATTCAGCTCCCATTGGGGAGAGAGTTGGAGGATACGGCCATCCTGCATCAAAGAAAAGCATGCCGTCGAAGAGTTGCAAAAGAATCGCAACATGCCTTGAAACTTCGTCTTTAAGGGAGAGGGGTTCAGGGTCTGGTTTGCATACAGCCACAGCCGCGTGGAGCTATAGGCAAACCCTTGCGTCGCGGTGTAGGTAGACAGCCCATGAGGTGCATCTGTAGAGAAAGAACGGACCACCCGCAATCGAAACTCATTCACACGCAAGGACCACAGGGCGGTAGAGTTTAAAGTCTGTGCGAGGAACAACAAGGGCCGGTCTTCGTTCGGAGGAATCCATTGCGCAACCCGTCCTTGGAGCACGACCTTTCTTGTCACGGACCAGTCATCCTCAGGATCCAACTCCACAATGTCGTGAAGGTTTCCCCGCTTGCGCTGTGCCAGGAGCTTGCCCTCCCACATCAAGAAGGGGCCAGTGATTCCAGCAGGCAAGACAGTCCAGGCTTTCTTGTTGAACGTGGGAGGCGGCGTACGACGCGGGGGATCTTCGTCGTCGTTGCGTGGCGTGGGTCGCAACCCAGAGGCATGTTGGACACCATTTTGCTGGGTTTGCGCCTCCACAGGAGGTTCTCCTCCGCAACCCATGGGAGGCATCGCTTCCTGCCCGTCAGACTTTCCCCAGCGGCTCGCAAACCACTGGGACCGAAACAGTCCGCCCAAGACGAGGACCACAAGAACCAGACTTGTCCAAAGCAACAAACGTTTTTGGTTGGGTTTCATCTGCTCAGTCATCCATTTTGCAAGAGGAGAGCGGGCTGGCTGCATCCTTGTACGCACTATTGTGGTGTTCGTGCGGGATGCTAGCAACCCCACTTCCTACCGTCAAGGACATCCACAACAAGTTTCCCCCTTGCACCCTGGCTCAAGCACCGATACCCTACAGGTGAATGTTTCGCGATGGCTTTTTTCAGCAGAGAGTCCCAGCAACCCATGAGCAAGATCGCCTTCATCAACACCGGACGTTACACCAGCAGCCGAGGAAACACCTCGTTCTCGGACCCGGTGCATCTCGTGGCCATGCACAACCTGTGCAAGCAAGCAGGCTACGAAAGTCGTGTGTTTCAATTGGGTTCGCCCACGGGAGAGCAATCCATTGAGGAGGTCTTCCATTACAACCCCAGCATCCTCGGGTTGTCGTTCCTCGCTCCGTTCAAAGGAGACATCGACCTCGTAGACAGCCTGCTCGCGTTGTTTCGCAACCGTGGCGTCAAGCTGTTCTTGGGTGGACCCGACATCCAGTTTGATCCCAAGTTCTACATCAACAGGTTTGGCGGCGAGAACGTTGACGAGTGGGAGCAATGCACCCTTGTCGATGGACCCGGCGAAACACTCATCGAAGCCTTACTCCAACATAGCTTCAACATAGCTTCTCCAGACGTCGCAACCAAGCTATCGGAGTTGGGAGCGACCCTCTCTGAAAAAGATGGCGTGTATGTGGTGCGGGGGCTTCCAGAAGTCTCGTTGGATATCCAGGATCACAGCCGCGACTACGACCTCAGCCAGTTCCAATGGAAGGCTGGCGTGAAGTGGGCCACAGGTTGTTGGGCGGCTTGTGCGTTTTGTCCGAACATACCGGGCAAGTCGAAGTACAAGTCACCGGACAACGTGCTGGAGGAAGTGTCCTACCTTCAAGATCTGGGGGTGCAGAAACTCGACATCGCCTCGCCCCAGTTTACAGCGCATCCCAAGCTAGCCTCGGCTGTTGTGGGAGCCTTGCCTCCGGACACTCCTCCCGTGTTCTTTTCGTCCCGTGTGGATAGCTTGTACCATGCGGTGACTCGTTACCCTGAGGAGTGGAAGCGCTTTGCCAACAGCGCAAGGCACGGCATTGGCCTTGGCGTGGATAGCTTTCTTCCAGAAAAGCTCGTCCGAATGCGCAAGTACAACTCTTTGACGCAGGCTCAATCGCAGCAAGAACGACTCGACACGGTGCTCTCGTTTTTTGATGAAACCCGGCTTAGCATCGTGTTTTATATGATCACCTTCGAGTGGCAGATGAACCTGGAGGAAGTGCAGAGCGAGCTGGAAGCCTTGATGGCTTGCTTGAATCGCTACTCCTCCACACTTCAAATAGCTCCTGAAAACGTGACCAATGTGCTCTCCCACAACCGAGGCAGTCACTTTTCCAAAACCATGAGGCCGATCGACTTCCTCCGTTTTGAGCGCGACCCACGATTGTTTGTGATGCTATACGCCATGTACTCCATGCACGAGTTGATGGAAGACATCATCAACCGTTCATCCGAATCCCAGGAGCTTATGGAAGCCGCAGCCGCCCGACTGATGGTTAAGTTTGGTTTGCGCATGATCCAGCTACTGCAGGGCATTCCCTCGGAGATGGCAGACTTTGCGACGTCGTTTGCGACATTGGAAGACGCCTTGGGCAGCATCTTTATGGAAGGTCAGGACGCGTACCGCTCAGACCGAGTGCTGGAGCAGCTGATAGCTGTGTATCCAGCCAAGCTACAGCGGAAGCTACAGAAGTTTATCGCCAAGGAAGAGAAGAAGATGGAGAAATACCTGACGAAGGAGTACGATATCCTCCTCACCAGGAAGGTGTTGTTCCGAATGAAGCACGAAGGCAAGATCGACGAACGCACGTTAGCTCGGAAGCTACGCAAGCACGAGTAAAACAGCTAGGGGATGTCGATGGTCCAGTCGTTGGTTTGGTCGGGGTTGGGAACGTAGAGTGCGCCTGTGCCTTGGTTGTCAGATCGAGAGCAGCAACCTGTCACATCGTCTCCAGGATCCTCAAGCTCGGGGAAGAACTGACGAAAGTGTTCGACGCCGCCAGCCCACGAGATCCCACCGAGAGTGTACCCAAAGAAGCCGGAGACGTTGGGGACACGAACCAACACCGACCCGTTGTTAAGTTCATCGGGAGTGTTGCTCCCTGCGTATTGTCCAGCGACAAAAAAGCGACCTTGGCTATCGCTGGTCGAGAGAGGCGTTTGAATCACAACAGCAGGCACAGAGTTGTAGTTTTGACCTTCAGCAAACCGAACAAGCTCAACAGAGACGCCTTTCACAGGCTCTCCATCTTTCCGCACTGTTCCCCACGCCCACACACACGTTCGCTTTTCAGACATCGTTCCTCTCCTATGCTGAGGCTTCTTCGTTCGTAGCGTTCACAAGCAAGGACCGAATCTCTGCGAGGAGTTCGTCCCTGGAAAAACCACCTTTGGACATAATGTGTTCAATGGAGCCGTGCAGCCTCGCCTTGTCTTCCTGGGTAAGCTCCTTTGCGGTAATGACGATCACGGGCACTTCCTTCCTCCGCTCATCTTTCCGCAAGTGTTCCAAGAAGGTAAAGCCATCCATCTCGGGCATCATCAGGTCAAGCAAGATCAGGTCAGGTTGTTGAATGTCCACTTGTTCCAACGCTTCAATCCCGTTCTCTGCTTCACGAACCTCCCACCCTTCCTTGCTCATAAAGGTGAGGAGCAGTTGGCGCGAGAAGAGGTCGTCTTCCACGACCAGCACATCCCAAGGTTTTCGAGCGGGTTGGTGTCGTCGCAATGCAGTCAGGATATCTTGCTTGTCAAACGGCTTGGTCAGATAATCCGAAGCTCCCATGGTATAGCCACGTTGAAGGTCGTCCACGATGGAAACCATAATCACGGGGACATCCTTCAGCTCAGGTTCTTCCTTGAGGGCACGGAGCACAGTCCAACCGTCTGTATCGCCCAGCATGACATCCAGGGTGATGGCCGCAGGTTTAAGATTCTTCGCGACGCGGAGGCCCTCTTCCCCACTGGAAGATGTGACAACACGAAACCCGTCTTTCGTAAGATAGCGAGTCATCATGTCGAGGACTGTGGGGTCATCGTCAATCACAAGGATCGTCTTCTGAGCTTCGGTTAAGTCGCTCAAAGGAGGAAAGTCCCCCAATGCCGTTGGCGGCACAGACTCCAGAGAGTAGTTGATCGCGCCCTCCCCTTCGTAAGTTTGGGGAATATGGAGGGTAAAGCTGGTTCCCTCGCCTTCTTTGCTTTTCACAGCGATGTCACCGCCCAACAACCGAACCAGCCGCTGTGTAATGGCCATACCCAGGCCTGTACCGCCGTATTTGCGAGACGTGGAAGAGTCAGCCTGCGTAAACATATCGAACAACTGCTCCAATTGCTCCTCTGTCATACCGATCCCGCTGTCACTCACCACAAATTGTACGTGGGGGATGCCATGGTAGAGAAGAGGAGTCGCCTGAATTTTGATTTCGCCACCCTCTGTAAACTTGGCCGCGTTGCCCAGAAGGTTGATCAAACATTGGCGCACCTTGACCACATCGGTGTGCATCTTGGTGACTGACTCTTCGCACTCCAACACCAACGTGTTGTTGTTCTTTTGAGCCAAAGGTTGGACAGTTTGCTCCAGCTCGACCATCAACTCTCCCAACCCAAACGGCTCGGGATGAATCGTCATCTTTCCAGCTTCAATCTTGGAGAAATCAAGGATGTTGTTGATCAGGCCCAAGAGATGTTTGCCTGCGCTGCAGATCTTTTCGAGGTCGGCCTCCATTTCGTTGGCGCCCTCGTCTTCCGCTTCTTCCCGCAACATCTCGGAGTAGCCAATGATGGCATTCAGTGGCGTCCGCAGCTCATGACTCATGGTCGCCAAAAACTCTGACTTGGCCTCGTTGGCGAGTTCGGCTGCATCTTTGGCGATCTCGACCTTTTGTTTCTCTTGGCGCATCGCCTCCCGCGCGATCTCGGCGCGTGACTTGGTGGCCTCATACATCCAACCGATAAGCAAGCCGACAGCGACAAAGGTTCCAAGGTCAAAGGAGAGCCGAAAGTCGGTGAGTGACTCTGGAGGAACAGGAGGCACCTTCATGCCGCTGGCACTCACCAGGTAAAGGGTCAACAACTCCATGACCACCAAAACAAAGATAGGCATGACCCAACGCAAGCCCGACAAGAACAAGACCAGCAAGACAGGATACAAGTTCCAGAAGAAAATGGTGCTTCGGAGCCCACCACTCACGTAGGCACCAAACGCGATCACCAGACTGACAAGGCTGCACATGATCAGCGTGATGAGTTGGATCTGGCCTGTCCAACGGACAGCAGTCAAACATGCTGCAAAGACCCCAATCATGCTCAAAGCAATCAACGAGTTTTCATTGGAGAATGAGAAACCAGGCTCCAACAAGCTGAGGGCACAAAGAATGGTAATGAACAGCATAAATCCGACGAGTATCCGGGCTTTCCACAGCCGCTCTGGGTCCTTAAAAGGGATGTGTTCCGGCAAAAACCAGTCCAACAGCGTCAGCCATGTATGCCTGGGAGAAGATGGGGACAACGCGGCATCATGAGTCGAATCCGTCATTGCATCTCTGTTCCTTTTAGGCTCTCAGCCTTACACCACCAACCACCAACACCTGCAGCATGCTTGGGACAAGTCCACATGCTTTGGTATCGAAAGCGCCTTCAATAGACCGTTGCTGCCCGCCAAACATGACGCAACGGGGTGGATACAAGACGAATGTATTGTTTCCAATTCCTAAACAAACAAACTTATGTGTGTGGGATGTTGGACGCAACGAAACTTCGCATCGTCCATCGTCGCATTCTAGAAGAAACGGCGCTCGGAATCAAAAAGTAGAGAGTTTTTCAAGAGTCCTGTTCTTTCTTGGAAGCGAAGCCTCCTCAACCCAAGAGAAAACATTTTCACCTTCAAGTGGTTGCGGCCCAACGGGCTTCCCAGTAAACTTCCACAAAAGAACAGAGAATTGACACCAACGATGAGGCGCTGAAGAGATGAAAAAGCAATGGATTGTCGTAACAATGTGGCTGGGGGTTTAGCTGACTCCAAGTTGCACCCCGATACAGGAAGGACCTTTCTCCTGCACCAAAACCATCACCTTTGACACAACCCATGTGGAAAACTACCAAGACGTTCAGTGCAATCCATACAAGAACATCACAGAAAAACAACACAACGCTCTGCAAGTGGATTGTGAACAAGAGAAACTTCTGTTTGGAGCCCAAGTTACCGGTGTTTGGAAAGAGGAGGCCTGCCCTCCCCAACCAACCTCTCCTTCCCATCCCTAAAAACGCAGAGAACTTGGCTTTGCGATCGTTTCCATTCTATCCTAAGTCAAATGACATCGTATACTTTCCTAAACAGCCTGAGTAGTTTGCTTCAATGAAACTCTCGATCCACACCTGAATTTCCTCCTGCAAGTCGAGAAGCAGACGCCATTCTAGCAAGCTAATCCCTGTATTGCATCGAAGATCTTGTACAACAGTGTAGGTGGCACTTTCTTTGCTCGTAGGTAGAAATAGGGCACTCCGAGTATTTTATGAAGCCCTACGATAACAAGTCCATATGAGGGAACACGAAATGGAAACTTGGAACGAACAACAGCCTGCACAGCAACATCCCAACGTGTCATCAGCTCCCTTTCGTGCCCTCATCGTAGACGACGATGAGGACTTCTTCCGGATCTTTGAGCTTACAATGCTATCAACCCATGAGTTGGATCACATTCAATTGGATTGGTGTGAGACTTACGAAGCGGGGTTGAAAGCGTTAAAGTACAACGCGTACGACTTGGCCTTTCTCGACTACAACATTGGAGAGAAGACAGGCCTGGACCTCCTTACAGAGCTACAAAGAACCCTGCTCACTCCCTTGCCCCCCGTCATCATGCTCACCATGTGCAAAGAGCGAGCCTTGGAGCAAGAGGCGTTGCACAAAGGGGTTTCAGACTTCCTTCTCAAGTCCGACCTTTCAAAAGGGACCCTGGAGCGTTCGGTTCGACATAGTATGATTCGACACCACGTGGTCCAGAACCTATCCCAAAGTCAGGAGCGGTACGCGCTGGCAACAGAAGGCTCCAACGATGGACTTTGGGACTGGAACCTTGTCACCGACGATGCCTACTTCTCGGACCGCTGGATGAAGATGATTGGGTGTGAGGGCGAAAGTTTCACACACATCTCCGAGTGGTTTTCCCGGGTACACCCGGAAGATCAGGTGCGTCTTGTCGAAGAGATTGAAGCCCACATCAGCGGGAACACGTCGGCGTTTGAGTTGGAGTACAGAGTCCAAGTGGAGGACAACAGCTACCGCTGGATGCTGGGTCGTGGAAAAGCAGTCCGAGACGCTGCAGGCCAAGCCTACCGCATGGTGGGATGGCAGTCGGACACCAGCAGCCGAGTAACTTCCTATGATTCATTAACCCACCTCCCCAACGCGAACATCTTTCAGGAACGGGTGCAACGGGCGTTGTCCCGTCAGAAGAGCGATTCAGAGTATGTGTTCGCTGTTCTGAGTGTACACTTTGACAACTTAAAAACCCTTCAGACCAGCTTTGGCTCCAACAACGAAGGGGTGCTTCTCAAGCAAGTAGCCCGCAGGTTGGAGCGACGACTCCGCCACCTCGACGTGTTCGTCCAACGCATGTATCCGAAAAAGTCAGGGGCAAGCACTCTCGCCCAAGTGGACGGCGATGAGTTCGCTGTGCTCCTCCACGATGTCCGAACAGAAGAGTGCGCTCTTAAGATTGCAAAGCGGCTGCAAAAGCAACTGGAGTACCCGTTTGAACTCGACGGCCAGCTGGTCCATTGTCGCGTCTCGATCGGCATTCGTGTCTGCTACGACTTCGCAGAACAGCCCATCAACTTGCTCCGTGACGCCGACACGGCCATGCGAAAAGCAAAGACCCTCGGCAAACAGTCGGGTCACTCGATCGCTCTCGTCAGCTACCCAGGCATGTACGAAGAGGTGCAAACCAAGATCTACATGGAACAAGCTTTGTACCAAGCGATCAGCAACGAAGAGTTTGTGCTCTACTACCAGCCGATTGTTTGTCTTCAGACCCAGCAACTTCACGGAGTGGAAGCTCTGATTCGTTGGCAGCATCCCACAATGGGCTTTTGTTCGCCGGATGAATTTATCCCTCTCGCCGAAGACATCGGCTTGAGCGTGCCCCTCGGAGAATGGGTGATGAGCCAGGCTTGCCGCCAGCTTAACGAGTGGCATCGCACGATCGATCCCAACCTCACCATGAGCATCAACCTCTCAGCCCAACAACTCGCAGCGCCCCGCTTGCTGCCCAAGGTACAATCCATCTTGGAAGAAACAAGGGTCGACCCGAACAAGCTTCACTTTGAAGTGACAGAGAGCTCGCTGATCAAAAACGAAGCTATCGTGATCGAAGTCCTGCAGACCCTTCGAGACATGGGGATTCGTATTCACATCGACGACTTTGGAACAGGCTACTCGTCCTTAAGTCGTTTGAGCCAATTACCTCTTGATGCGTTAAAGATCGACAAGTCGTTCACCCAGTCGTTGGGCAACAAAGAGGAAGACAAGAGCGTCGCTCACTTGATCTTGCACCTGGCCGAGAAGTTGAACTTGTACACCATCGCCGAAGGCATTGAGACCGAGGACCAAGAAGACTTCTACCAAGTGACCTCTTGCCAATTTGGTCAAGGCTACCTGTACTCACGCCCCTTGGATGCCCAAAGCCTGACAAGTTGGATCCACCAGCACATTCCACGGAGATACCGCAACACTCCCCTCTCCAACAAACTCCTCCCCTCCCTGGCCTAATCACCCCAGCAGAGCCTCTTTGCAAGAGACATCAGCGCAGACAAGCCACTGTTTCTCCTTGCCCTTCAACCGACAGCCTCTCGCGAACCTGCATCAGAGCGATACCAAGCAAGTTGAGACCTCTCCATTGGGACTTGTCGATGATGTGGGGATTGTCAGCTCGCATCCCAACCCCCCAGATCTTATCCAGAGGGCTGGCTTCCACGAGTTCACGGTCTCCAGTATCCAGGAGAGCTTGAAGCATCTCTGGGTTTTGGCTGAACTTCGCAAGGTTCCCACGAATCACGATCTCCAGTCGATGCCTCTCCCAGGTTCCTCGGTCAAAAGGCTTCACTTTGCGCCCCAAGGCTTTCTGTTCCTTCGGACTGGTCGCGGCAAGAATCTTCTGTTCGTTGGCAACATCACCAAACAGCCGCGCCTTTTCCGCCATCATAAACTGCTCTGCACAAGAATAGTCCACACCATCGACAGTGAAGGGAGAAGGAGTCCACTGCCCCAGAACAGCAGGAGGCTGCCAAAAGAAAACAAAAGATGGCGTAATCACAACCTCAGAACCTTGAAAGTTTTCGACAGGTTCGATAGCATCCGTTTGAAAATGAAGAGTGGAAGACATGTTTCGCTCCTACAAGATTCTCGATGATGAATCGTTCAGTCTAAGAAAGTATCGTCTATTCCGGTACGTCAAGACCTCCCATCAAAAGGAACAGAGTCGATGAACAAACAATCCGCCGCAGTTCGTCCCGATCCCACTTTTTTGCGAAAGGCTGCCATTGTGAACGGCGGCGTGGTCGATCACTCAGGCTCTGTGTTCATCGAGCCTATCCCAGACTTTGACCTGGATCGTACGATCTTCCAAACACTCAAAGGCGCGCTCCCTCGCTTTGTCCAAAAGTCGCGCATCGCCAAAGAGGTGTTCTGGAAGGACCATGTTGCCTCCCAAATACAGCAAAGCTACGACAGAATCCGCGAGAACATCGAGCTTCCTGAGATCAGCTCGGACCTCTTGACCTTCCTGGTGAAGGAATGTGACTTTGACGTGGAGCACGCAGAAGGCTCGTTCCTGGATCACCTGTATTTTGGATTCGAATACTGCACCCAGCACTACAAAGAGCAGTCA
The DNA here is from genome assembly GCA_006226375.1 of Deltaproteobacteria bacterium. Classification (GTDB taxonomy): domain Bacteria; phylum Myxococcota_C; class UBA6777; order UBA6777; family UBA6777; genus M3003. The sequence continues at coordinate 243,527 of SBHC01000079.1, forward strand.
CCGATGGTGATGTTGCTTCACTCCATTCTGGGAACAGGGACCAACACCTTTGCGATGAAGGCCGAGAAGATTCCTGAGCTGGAAACCTTAATCAATGACTTCGAGTTTCGCCAAACCGAAGCGTTTCCGAGCGTTCTGCGGTTGCTCTACAACGGAACGCTTCGCAAGGAGCTGCGCGACAACCTCCACCGCGTCAACGACTTGAAAGAGATCCGATTCCACCGTGTGATCGACAACAAGTTGATTGAGATGACAGGCGAAGACCTCTGGATTCAACTCAACTACCAGCTTGTCCATATCATCGACTTTTTGCCCGCAGCCAACTGGCTGGCTCACAAAAGCGACACCTCCTACATCATCTTCACGGATCTCTACGACTTGCTGGAGAAAGCGGGCAAGAGAGATGCCCATGTAAACTACAACCCGTCCCAAGCTTCCAACCAGCTTGTCGGAGAGAAGCACAGCCTTGGAAGCTGGCTGGTCACGAAGATTCCTCCCTCGTTTACGGAGCGTACCGCGGCCAAGGCGATCAACTCGTTCTCCTCACGAATCGGTCACGACCTCAAGTACGAGATTGTTTGGTCCTAACGCCAGCAACCCAACCTCTCCTTCCCCCTTCCCTTTCCCGTTCCAACCGATTCATTCCTATCGAACATGCGAGGTTGTCGTGGCATTCACCATTGCTCCAGTCCAACGCAACGAACTTAAACCTTTCATGGACTACATCCGGGATCACATGAGCGACAACGGTCATGGCGTCACGCCCTTGTTCCAGCCGCAATCCCGGCAAGATCCTTGGGACGACTCCAAGCTCCGAATCATGATGGGAACCGGCCTGTCCATTGAAGTCGGGCAAAAGGGATGGAGGGTGTTGTGGGTCGCCAAGAGTGACGATGGAGAGATCGTTGGACACGTCGATTTGCGCGGTCAGTCTGAGCCTTACACAGAGCACCGTGCGTTGTTGGGGATTGGCGTCCACAGGGAGTACCGACAGCAAGGGCTTGGAGGAAAGCTCCTTGCTACAGCTATAGCTTGGGCAGAAACGCAAGACACTCTAGATTGGATCGAGCTACGCTTTCTCAACACCAACCCTGCAGCAGGACGACTCTACCAAAAATATGGCTTCACCCTCCTCTGCACTATCGAGGATACCTTTCGGATCGACGGAGAATCGATCGGCAACAACATCATGGTCAAGAAGCTATGAGGAAGGTTGTTGATTAACCTTCTTGTCGACCTTCGTTGACGTGGAAGAAGGCACCGGGGAAGTTAACTTGGGGCTTCGACTCGGAGAGAGGTCTGACTTCAGCAGCGCAGACTTTGTATTCGGCGGTTCCAGTCAGGCAGTCTCCCTCCCCAGTGGTCAGAAGGTTGGCGCGTGCCTCTGCGAAGTGGAACGGTATCCAAATACATCCTGGTCGGACCTGACGAGAGAGTAACGCTCGACATGGAATCGCTCCCCGGCGCGAGCGAACTTCCACCATATCACCGTCTTTGATGTTGCGCTGCCGGGCGTCGTAGGGATGGATCTCCACGAAAGCTTCAGGCTGTTTTGCGACCAGCCCTGGGCTTCGACGTGTTTGGGTCGCGGCGTTGTAATGATACAGCGTTCGGCCTGTGGACAGAACCAGAGAGTATTCCTGGTCGGGCTGCTCCTTGGATGGCTTGTATTCCACCGCTTGAAAGAGTCCGCGCCCACGCAGGATTTTTCCTTTGTGGAGGTACTGCGTGCCAGGATCATCAGGTGAGGTGCAAGGCCACTGAATACCGCCTTCTCTCGCAATCCGCTCGTGGCTAATTCCCGCAAACTTCGGGGCGTCTTTCACCATCTCTGCGTAGATTTGGGCAGGGCTCTCGTATTTCCACGACGCACCACACGCATTGGCGAGATGAACAAGGATTTCCCAGTCAGCGCGGGCTTGACCGGGTGGGTCTAGCGCCTTTCGGACAAGCTGCACTCGACGCTCCGAGTTCGTGAACACACCATCCTTCTCAGCAAAGCAGGCGGCAGGAAACACCACGTCGGCGTACCGGGCTGTTTCGTTGAGAAAGATGTCTTGCAGCACAACAAAGTCGATGTGGTTGAGGCCCTCTTCCAGATGGCTCACGTCAGGCTCGGACAATACGATGTCCTCGCCCATCACGAAGAGACCTTTGATGTCGCTCCCCACCCGCTTCATCATCTGGTTGAGGTTGAGGCCGGGTTCTCCCGACAGAGGAACACCCCAGGAGTCTTCGTACTTCGCCTGAGCATCGGGGTCATCGACGCGTTGGTAGCCTGGATAGAAAACTGGAGAGGCTCCTGCGTCGTTGGCTCCTTGCACGTTGTTTTGTCCGCGCAAAGGATTCAAGCCTGTGGAGGCATGACCGAGGTGTCCTGTCATCAGAACAAGGTTGGAGAGAGCGTACACATTGTCGGTTCCATGTGTGTGCTCTGTGATGCCCAAAGTGTAGTAGATACCGGCTTTGGGTGTGGTCGCGTACTCTCGGGCTGTGGCGCGAATGTCTTCCGCAGGAACTCCTGTGACTTCTTCCGCTTTCTCCGGCGTGTACGACTTGACCGCTTCACACACCTTCTCAAAACCCTCTGTGTTCTCCTCCACAAACTTGGCATCGTATAGCTTCTCTTCCACGATAACATGAGCCATCGCGTTAAGGAGCCATACATCCGTGCCAGGCATCAACTTAAGGTGTCGCTTTGCCATGCTGGTGAGCCAGATGGACCGAGGGTCTGCGACCACAAGGGTTGCCCCTCGCAGAACAGCCTGTTTCATTTCCATCCCAATGATGGGGTGAGCTTCTGTTGTGTTACTGCCAATGACAAACAAGAAGTCGGCGTCTCGAATCTCGCCGATCGAGTTGGTCATTGCGCCAGCACCGAAGGTTGTGACCAGACCGGCCACAGTGGGAGCGTGTCACGTTGCGGCACATTGATGGACGTTGTTGGTCCCAAACACCGCCCTCGATAGCTTCTGCACCAGATAGTTTTCTTCTACGGTACAGCGAGAAGAGGAAACAAAGCCAAGAGAGTCACTGCCATGTTCTGCCTGAACCTTTCGCAAACCGGCGGCTGCCACGCGCAAGGCCTCCTCCCAAGTCGCTTCATGGAGGAGCCCATCGTCTCCTCGAACGAGCGGCGTTTTGAGGCGGTCTTCGTGGTGAATGAAGTCATAGGCAAAGCGCCCCTTCACGCACAAGTTCCCATCGTTGGTGGTTGTGCCAGGAGGGGGGGATGTGACCTTCACCACATGAGCGGGCTTCCCGTTGGCAGGCGTCACGTTGAGGTCCATCTGGCAGCCCACGCCGCAGTAGTTGCATGTGGTCCGAACCTTCGACAGCTGTCGCTCAGGAGCATCGTTCGCCACCAGCGGCATCTTCTCGGTCATAGCACCTGTGGGGCAGACATCAATGCAGCCACCGCACATTTCACAGCTAGAGTCGAGCAAGGAGCGTTCATCCACGGTAGAGATCGTGGTGTGAGCGCCACGTTGGGCCAGGGAGATCGCGCTGACAGCCTCGACTTCATCGCAGTACCGGGTGCATCGCGCGCACAGGATGCACTTGTCTTCGAGAAACTGGATGAATCGATTGGCGTCGTTGGGACGTCCTGCTCGAACAGGCTCCATGTGCGGCCAGTCGGTGGGAGCTTCGACGGCTGTCGCCATATCGTGCAACTCACAGGGCGCGCCGGTTTCACAGTCGCTGTGGTCTTTGGGATGATCGGTCAGGTACAAAGCGAGCAAGGTCTTGCGGTGCCGGTCAATCCGAGGACTTTCGGTGGTAATGTTCATCCCGTCCGTAGCTTGGGTCGCACAAGACGGTGCCATCCGACGCCACCCATCAATTTCTACCAGACACGTACGGCAAGCCCCTGCCGGCTTCAGCCTTGGGTCATGGCACAGGGTGGGAATCGAAACCCCGTGTTTTTCGGCGAGTTCCAGGATGGTATCTCCCTCTTCAAAGGGAACCTCCTGACCGTTGAGAGTGATTTTGTTGGTTTTATCGCTCATGTTCAAACTCTTCTGGAAACCAACGCAGCGCGCTGGTCAAAGGTAAGGGGGCTGTTTGACCCAGGCCGCAGATCGACCCTTCGTTCATTTGCCAGGCAACATCGGCCACCTGCGCAAGATGGGCTGCACTTTGTTCGTCCTTTGTGTCCACCAGGAACTTGTCCACTTGCTCTCGCAAGAATCGTGAGCCGATGCGGCAGGGAGCACATTGGCCGCAGCTTTCCACTTCAAAAAACTTCAGCTGTTGCCGGGCAGCCCAGACCATATCGACGGTGTCATTAAGCACGACAACTCCAGCCGAACCCAACATCGAACCGACTTCACCCAAGGACTTAAAACCCAAGGGTCGGTTGCGCTCTGACGCAGGCAAAAACCCTGAGCTGGCCCCTCCAGGCGAAAAGGCTTTAAGTGTTCCAACGTAACCGCCTGCGGCCTCCACAAGCTCGTCCAACGAGACACCCAAAGGTAGCTCGTACACGCCAGGCTTTGCGACATGACCGCTGATCGAAAACAACTTGGTGCCGGGCTCTGTGCGTCCTAACTCTCGGAACCAGGCCCCTCCCCGCTCCAGGATGGCCGGGACACATGCGATGCTCTCCACGTTGTGAATCAGAGTCGGCTTGCCCCACAACCCCTGGCTTGTAGGATACGGAGGACGCAAGCGAGGCATCCCCCGCTTTCCCTCCAAAGCTTCCAACAACGCGGTCTCTTCACCACAAATGTAAGCGCCGTGTCCAGCGTGCATGTGGAACTTGATTCCTGGATACAGGTCTCGTTGTTCGACCTCAGCGATGGCCTGGGTGAGGGAGTTCCAGGGTTGGTCAAACTCACCACGGAGATAACAATACACATCGCTGGCGCCTACAGTTGCGGCAGCGATGGCCAAACCTTCCAGGACGGTGTCTGGCCGACGAATCAGGACCTCACGATCCTTGAACGTGCCCGGTTCGCCTTCATCAGCGTTGAGAACGACGTAGCGTGTGGGCTCCGATTCCGCGCAGATAGCCCGCCATTTGATGGCAGCAGGAAAGCCTGCGCCTCCGCGTCCTTGAAGCCCAGACTCTTCCAACATGCTCAAGACGGCTTCGGGTCCCAAGCCAAGGGCCTTTTGAAACGACAAGCCCTCGTAGCCAACGGGCAAATGCAAGCGATTGGCAAGCTCATCAGGTCCCTTCTCCAGAGGCCCGATATGACTGCTCCATGCACCACCCCGCTCCGACTCCAGCTCTTCCCATTGCCCCTGCGAGCGGTCGATATCTTGGAGGGAGAGACCGGGCAGCGTTTGTCGGTCTTTCAGCACGGGAACCATTTGATCGCAAGCAGCCAGACACGAGCACCCCGTTGCAGGGAGGCCAGCGTCTTTGGCGTACTCCAGGAGTTCTTTGGCTCCGGCCAGTCGGCAAGTTAAGCCCTGACACACCCGAACTTTGTGCTCCGGGTCGGACAACAGATGGAAGAAGCTGCTGGCCCCATAGACCTTGGCTTCGGGCACTCCCGTATCCGAAGCGACCTCCCCCGAAACTCCTTTCAGCAAGCCTCCTGCCTCTTGCACCTTCTCTAAGATGGAGGCCATGTTTTCTTGCTTTTTGTTCATGCTTGTATCTTCCATTCTCCAGTAGGGTCCGACAACAACATCGAAACGAGCGGGGTTTTAGAAGGCCACCTAGCTCCACAGCTCGCGTTGCAAGCCATCAAACAGTTTCTGGGCAGACAAGGCTGAGGGTAGTCCTGCCAAATCGACCATGGTCTGGGAAGGTTCGCTCTGTATTTGTTGGCCGAGCTCTGCCACAGCTTCACGTTGAAGTTGGTCCTTTTTGGCTTGTTGTGCAGAAGTGAGTTGCGGAGAGATCCAGGCATCCACTTCCCATGAGAGCGCGGCATGACCAGACTCTTCTTCAGCGATTCGGCCCATCACAGCGCGAACTTCGGGCGAGACAGAATGAAGCGACTGCCAATGAGCTGCCAAAGGAGCGTAGGTTTCACGAACACAGCCTTCCACTGCATTTTCGTAAGCTATCTCTTCCAACGAGCGAACCGGCTGAGGATCAACCGACACTTCCGGCGCTTCGGCGCCAAACATTTGGGTCAACAATGCGGTCATCTCGGCGTGTTCTTTCTCTTCCTGCACAGCTTGCCAAGCCCGTTCAATGAAGCCCTGTGGAGCGCTGTGGGTTTCCAACTCCAACGCAAGCACCTCAAACGCAACAACAGCAGCTTGCTCCAAGAAACAAAGCTTCGCAAAGTACTGCCCCAACTCGTTGGTGACATCGGTTTGTTCTTGGGGTTGGAGTCCTGCTGGGAGGCGACCGCCCACACACACCTGGTACACTTCGTATTCACAGATCAATGCGTTCTGCAACGTGCTCGATGTGTTGTTCTCTGACGATTGCAACAATGTCGTGACTTCGCAGCGACGGACTTCCCCCAAAGACCAAGGCTGCCAAGCTGATTCATCTTGCAGTCGAGCCGAATCATAATGAGAAAGCAATTCTTTGGTGCACATGGAGATGCACTCTTGAAAGCTGGCCGGCCGTGACGCCACAGGGACAACAGTCGTCCGGTTCTCGGAAGGACAGTAACAGCCGTCCACAAACAGAGACCCTGCTCCCAGCATAGCAACAGGCACAGCGGTCTTAAGAACGCGGCGTAACAATCGATGAAATTCTGCTCGATCCATACGAACACTCCCTCCATGAGATGGCAGAGGAACGACACCCAAGAGTATACAGAATCCACCTGAGAAAACAAAGTCATCCTTGTTCCCAGGGGCAAGATCGGTCATACTTTCCTGAGATTGCTTGTGATGCATGTTTTTGTGCATCCCTACGATGCAGAAGGTTCCGTAGAAATGGACAAGGAGCCAAACGATGAATGAATGGGCACCCCGATTCCTTGGATTTGGTTTGTTGCTCTTGTGCGCTCCCCTGCTCCTTGCCTGTGGCAGAAGTTCCTTCACGCCCAAGAACCTCGCAGTTGACAGTCAAAACAACATCATTGTCGCAGGAGAGTTTTACAGCCGGACTTCTTTGGGCCACAGCGCGTTGGAATCGCAAGGCGGCACGGACATCGTCGTGGGCAAGATGGACCCCCAAGGGAACTGGCTTTGGGCTCGGGCTGCGGGCTCTTTGGGTGATGAAAGCCCAACAGCGCTCACGGTCGATGCACAAGACAACGTCATCATGGTAGGAACGTTTGGGGCCGATTGGGTCGGCACGCTTGTGGACTTTGGAGGCGCAAAACTCTCCACACAGGGGAAAAGCAACCTTGTCATCGCCAAGCTCAACAAAGACGGTGCCTGGCAATGGGGAACCCAATCGAAGGGATTGTGCACTCCCGTGGACGTCGTCACAGACCAACAGAACAACATTTATGTCACAGGCTATTTTTCAGGAGTTGCAGACTTTGGAGAGACCCAACTTACAGCCGAAGGAGAGGAAGAGTATATCTTTGTGGCCAAACTCGACCCCAACGGCAAGTGGCTTTGGGCCACTTACTATGGATCGAGAGGGTCCAACTATGGCTCTGGCCTTGCCGTCGATTCCAAAGGGAACGTTTACTTCAGTGGGACGTTTGCTAAGCTATCGATGAGCAACAATTCCTCGCCAGGATGGAACAGGAAGGCAGACATCCTTATCGCCAAGCTCGACTCCAACGGGAAATGGCTCTGGACCAAATCAGTCGGCACCCAAACCTACACAGGCGCGGGCGGCAAAGTCGCTGTTGACAAGAATGACAACGTTGTTGTTACAGCAAGCGCCGGACATGGCTTTGGTCGAGACCTTCCCAAACAAGACATTAATTCCAACTCGGATGTTTTTGTTGGAAAGCTAGACCCAAAGGGAGAGTGGCTTTGGTTAAAAGGGACAGGAAACGCGGGACAGGATGGCGGTGACGACATACAAGTGGACGCCAACAACAATGTTTTGATCGCTGGCTCGTTTCAGCACACGGTGTTGTTTGGAAGCACAGAACTCACTTCCGCTGGCGACTCTGACTTGTTCCTCGCCAAGTTGGATAGCGACGGCAACTGGCTCTGGGCCAGACGTGCAGGAACGCCGAAGTACGACTTCAGCTGTGGGATGGTGCTTGACCGTGAAGGCTTTGCAATCACCGGTCTGCACTGGGGTGGCTTTGGAACAGGAATCTTCTCGGGTGCGCCTGGAGAGTTTGCCAACGACTTTGTCTGGAAACGAAAGCCTGGCTCATAAAAGCTGGCTCACAGCTTATCCAATCAACTCCTATTTCACAGCGAGATGCAGTAGAGAGCAATTTGTTCCTTGTTCCAATTGCGCTTCCATACCATTCACAGCACATGCCCAACGTTTCAGAAAGCCACACCGATGTTGGTGTGTAAGGCAGGAAGAACACCTTCCACACCCATCCCATCCACCTGGTAGTGAAGATACTGAACCCCTACTCCTGCGGACAAAACAAGCCAACGCGCCACCAACCAAGTGTACCCAGCAAGGATGCTAACATACCCTCCAATGCTTGTGCGCAAACCGTCTTGGGTGTCTGCTCGCAAATGAGCCAGTACGCCCCGTACGCCAACCCACCAACGGAACGGTGCACGCTTTGTTGGAAACCACCGCAACCCCACTTCTACGCCAAACCCCAAGAAGTCGCCCTGAAAGTTGGGAAGAATCCCATTGAACAATCGAAAGTTGGGTCCCACATACAGAGAGACATGCTCACCGAAAGCGCGCTCGACCTGGATATGAACCAGCCCCAGCGCGGTAGTTAAGGGGTCTACAGTGATAGTCCACGCTGGAAGATCTGGTTTTGCCTCTTGCGGTGGCTTTGCCGGTTGCGCAAAGCTGGTCGAACTCCACAACAAACACAGAAACCCACACACCAAAATGGAACGTTTCAAAGTCATACCCTTTCCAAACATGAACAACGAACGACCATTGTGCCAGAACTTACGAAGAGAACAAGAGAGAAGTAACAGGAAGCCAGGCAGACGACTACGAAGGGGTGAAGTTCTCTGTACGAATTCGTTCGGAGGGCACGCCTGCTGCCTTGAGCCAGCCCATCACATCGTCCATAAAACTTTGGGACCCACAAAGGAAATACACAGCGGAGGGGAAACGCTGATGCCAAGACTGAGCGGTCTTCTCCGTCAGTCGAGGCTCTCGTGAGGTATAGCGAGTATGAAGAACAAGGTTGGAAGCGACCGCTTGTTGCAAGTCAGAGACAATCGTCACATCCTTGGGGGAGCGGGTGGACCAATCGATCACCAGCCAGTGCGGCCAACCCTCTGACAGAAGAGTTCTCGCCATGGCAAGTGCAGGAGTCACTCCGATCCCTGCGACGAAGCAGACCACAGGGGAAGGCCCACCATCCCAAACAAAGTCACCTTGGGGACGAGATGCTTCCAACAACACGCCGGGCTTGGCCTCTTGGAAAAGCCAGTTGCTGAAGACACCGTGTTCCTCACGCTTGACGGTGATTTCCCAAGGACCTTTCGCTGCACCCGAAAGAGTGTAAGGACGAGCAACCACATCCCCAGAGATGGTCGTTCGCAAGATCACGTGCTGCCCAGGCTCGACAGGGGGGAGCGAACCCTCTCCATCCGCCTGAAGAAACACACGACGCACATGGTCAGTGGGCGACTCCATTCGATGGATAACGACAGGCTGAAAGCTTTCCTCTCCCAAGAGTTCTTTGAGATGCGGGATACACGACCCACAAGACAGCCCAGCACCTGTCTGTCTTTGCAAGGCAGACAAGTCACTTGCCCCTTGCTGCAACGCGGCGAGAACAGTGGAGCGACGAACCTGCAAGCAGGTGCACAACACGCTGCGATCGTTGTTTTCCAAGCAACCCGTTTGCTGCAACGCTTGCTCTTCTTCCAACGTGATGGGCTTGCCTTCAATGGCTCGTCCAAACAAGACACCCAACGTTTCGCTGCGATGCTGGGAGTAGAGAGAGCAAAGTTGACCGCTGTCATCAAGAGAGACCGACAAAGTTCCATCAGGAGCCTCCAAAGAACGCAAGCCCTGGCAGGAAGGTTGGCTCAAGGAAACCGAGTCCTCACCGATGTAATGATGCGCGACCAGGCTCCGTTCGTTGGGCAGGAAGTACCGTTGTGTGAGGCAAGGTTTCTCCTCCACTTTGTCCAAGAACTGGGTAACAAAACCCTGTTGCGGTAGGTCCCACACCTTCTGAAACACAGCGAGGTACTCCCGAACTTCCGGTGAACGGGCTGACACCTCAGAGAGTGTCTCATGGGGGAAGAGCAAAAGGGATGTCTCTTCGTACGCGATCGCTGTGGATTGGTAGGTCTCTCCATCCTGCACACCCAGGCAAAGGCCTGGACCCATGCGCGCCAAGCGTATCGGAAGCCCTTTCCCCTCCTGAAGCAGCTCAACGCTCCCACGCAGGATAACAAAAAACCCCCGATTAACATCACCTTGCCGGTACAGGGTGTCACCGTTATTCAGGTGAAGCTTCTCGGGTTCGCCCTCCACGTCGGCCAGAAGCTCCTGCACCAGACGGGTACGGAGCGTCATCTTTCGTTCTCGGTAATGCTGCCCGACGTGATGAAAGCGTGCTTCAAGGGTGGGGTCTAGCTTCAGCATCTCTTCCAGATGCTTTGCACTCAAGCGAAGAAGCTTTGAGCTTGGCGACACTCCACAAACACTGGCCATTCGAACCCCGGAGCTACCGGGAAGCAAAGCCTGCTCTCCAAAATAATCCCCAGGTTTGAGGAGATCGAGATGTATGTCCTGACCATCGTCACGATGCGTGATAGCTTCCAAGGATCCAGAGAGGACAATGTAGAAGCTATCCGCAAGCTCCCCCTCTCGAAGGACCCATTCACCTTCCGACACTTCAAGCTCTTCTACTTGTTCAAAGAGTTCAGAGATATAGTCATCGTCCAGTCCATTGAAGAGTCCGGAGCGCATCATTCCGAGAAGCTTGGCGTTCATTAGGACGTCAACTCTTGCAAGAGACATGGGACTCCGATGGTGGAACGCAGCGCAAAGATTCCATTCAAAGGAAGCGGGCCTGTGTGGGTCGGTATCACTCGAAAACGTTGGAGGAAGAGCGCCAACAACAGCCGGACCTCTTGCAACGCGATGCGCGAACCAATGCAACGACGGGGTCCTGAGCCAAAAGGCAAATAGGCATAGCGGTGACGCTCTGCTTCACGGTGAGGGAGAAATCGGTCAGGATTAAATTGCTCAGGGTCCTCCCAAAACTCAGGATGACGGTGAATAAAATAGGTGCCAATAAGCGCCATTGTCCCAGCAGGAATGTGATGCTCAAGCAGCTCCACATCTCTTGTAGAATGACGCGCCAACATCCAAACGGGGGGATAGTACCGCAACGTCTCGTCCACAATGCGCGAAAGCAGCGGGAGCGACTCCAACGACGCAACTGTAGGAGGTTCATCTCCAAGAACATCGGCAATTTCAGCGCGAGCGGCCTCCTCCCATTCAGGGTTGTCGAGGAGGGCCTTAATCACAAAGGCAAACGTGTTGGGTGGATTGTCTGAGGAGGCAATCAACATCAGCATCAGATGGTCCCGCAAGGAATCCCGGGGAATGGAATGGTCTTGTCGTAGCCGGTCGAGATAGGTCGGCGGTTGATCCGTTGCAGGTGGACGGTTCAACGAGCGTTCGATGATCCCGTCCAGCATGGCCATATCCTGGCTGACCTTACGCGAGCGTCGCTTGCCACCAGCAAGAGCCGCAAACGCCCACTGTTGCAGGCGTAAAATGGCTGCAGGAAACGCTTCGGTTTCTTCGGGAAGAAATCGAAAGCCAAACGCTGGGGTGGCACATTGGGTAAAGAGACAAATCGCTTCACGTGCCAGGTCGACTTCCGTCTGACTCCTGGCCCAACTGTGCCATTTATCAAGGTATGTGATGGCCCGTTGGACAAAGTCCTGAGCCACAAGGTCTGTCATTTTGGGATGAAACGTTGGCTGGGCAAAGGTTCGGCTGGCCTGCCACTCTGCTCCGTTCATCGAGAGAACATTGCGACCCAATAGAGGTTGCAGCCCTTCCCCTCGCAGCCAAAGCTCCTGACTGTCTAGCATAGGACCTACCGCGTCGGGATGTTTTACAAAAAACACCGGTGTATGGAGGAGATCGAAGCGAACAACATCGCCCAAGGTTGAAGCTTCACTCAACACAGCAAAGGCGTTGCTACGAAAGGTTGGCAGGTGGCCAAGGACCTTCATTCCCGGCAAGACAGGCGCGCTGTTGATGGGCTCCCGATCACGCCATGAGCGATACATGGCTGACATGTGTTCCACAAAATTCAAGAAACGCTCCTTTGTTCCCTCTGCCTTACTCGCTTGCTTCAAGAGAAACCCGAAGACACAAGCTTCCTCCTGAAAGAAAAGGTTCTCACCTCTTCCAGACAGTAGTGTATCGCGATGACAAAGGATCTCAAGTCTTTTCTTGGAGATAGGGTAGTTTGCCAGGAAGGCGTGCCGGATGTCCCGGTGTGATGAACAAGTTGAGCGTTATCGCCGCTTGCGACGACTTTCGCGGGGCACAGGCTTGCCAAGGAGAGCAAGGAGAAAGAAGACAACAATGGAGAGGGTCCCCCAGCCCAGGCCAACAACAACGCCGACATCAACGATGCCTCGCCAGGGTTGGCTGAGTTGACGGATGAGGAGAATCAACCCAATGACTGCAAAGATGATAAACCAGGACACAATCATCCGGGCTTTGGGTGCAGCGAACAACGCCATGCAGTAAAAAGGAGCGAGCAAGGCGTACAGAGGTTTGGGGTTGCGTCCCAGGGCAAAGGCGCGACGAACCACCATTGGGCTGAACGCCAGCTGAAACCCTCGGTAGCCTTCCATGTAGGCGTTGGCGAGGGACCAACCGATGTAGCAAGACCAATGAAAGCCACTCATCATCCCTTGCGCGACAGGCTCAATCGCAAGAGGAGTCAAGCGGTACAGAGCCTGCCCAAGCAGGGCAAGAATGCCCAAGATCCCCCAGATGGCGATCCCATAACCCAACCAGGACGTGGGTGGGTCAAGAAGATCGGCCCGGGGCTCTTCGAGAGGTTCTTCGTGAGATGCCTCTACCGTAGAGAATGACGTTGTGGTCATGAGACCTACGCCAGTTCAACCAAGAGAGAAGCTCCCATACCACCACCGATGCAGAGGGTGGCCAGACCACGCTGACGGTTGCGATGACGAAGAGCGTGCAACAAGGTCACCAAAATGCGAGCGCCGCTAGCGCCGATTGGGTGACCCAAAGCGATGGCTCCACCGTTCACGTTGGTCTTGTTGGGGTCCAACTCCAGATCCCGCATCACTGCGAGAGCTTGGGCGGCGAACGCTTCGTTGGCTTCGATCAGGTCAAGGTCGTTAATCCCCCAACCGGCTTTGGCCAATGCTTTGCGGCTCGCAGGAACAGGACCCAGGCCCATCACGTTAGGCTCGACGCCGGCCGTTGCGTAGCCACGAATTACGGCGATGGGTTCAACGCCCAATTCCTTGGCTTTGTCAGCCGAAGCCACGATGATCGCAGCAGCTCCATCGTTAATGCCGGACGCGTTACCAGCGGTAACCGTACCACCGTCTCGCTTGAACGCGGGACGAAGCTTGGCCAGCTTTTCCAGCGTCGTGGCGCGGGGGTGTTCGTCGGTTTCAAAGATGATGGGATCTTTCTTGCGCTGGGGAACCGACACAGGAACGATCTCATCAATGAAGGCGTCGCTCTCTTGGGCTACTTCCGCACGAACTTGGCTTTGGTAAGCAAACTCGTCTTGTTCCTCACGGGTCAACCCGTAACGCTCGGCGATGTTTTCTGCGGTGATGCCCATGTGGTAGTCATTGAAGGCATCCCACAAACCATCGTGGATCATCATATCGACCATCTCGACATGACCCATGCGGCTACCCCAACGTGCCTTCGGCATCACGTAGGGAGCCTGGCTCATGTTCTCGGTGCCACCGGCCACAACAATGTCAGCGTCGCCAGAGCGAATGGCTTGCGCAGCCAGCATCACGGAGCGAAGACCCGAGCCACACACCTGGTTGATGGTGAGAGCCGGCGTCTCGACAGACAAGCCACTGTGCACAGCAACCTGTCGGGCAACGTTTTGACCCAAGCCACCTTGAAGAACACAACCAAACACAAGGTCATCGACCTGGTCTTTGGCAACGGACGCTTGGGACAGCGCTGCTTCCACAACCGTCTTTCCGAGTTGGACAGCCGAAACAGACTTCAGCGAGCCATTAAAGGAACCAACAGCCGTACGAACGGCGCTCAAAATCACAACATCTTTCATGGAAAACCTCTCTTCTCCCCTCGGTTGATGGGGACTTGGGGGTAGACGAAACGCAAAGCACCCACGCTGATTGGCATGAGCGCTTTTTCACTCCGGCTCCCTTACTTTTTGGGGCGAGGTGCGGGAGGCGCCTGCCATTTCTTCATACGTTTGCGGAAAGACTTCACCGACTTGTTTGGATATGTGGGCAGTTTCGGAAGCAGCTTGGGATCTTTCGTGAGCTGCTGCAGCAGGTATTTCACAGCAGCTTTGAGCTGTCGGTCGTTCCCACGTTCCACATCGGAGGGTGTGTTGTCAACTACAACATCGGGGGTCACGCCGCTATTCTCCAGGCTCCAGCCGATCGAGGGAGACCACCAGGCAAACTCAGGCTGCGTGGTGAGGCCACCATCCAAGAATCGCTTGTCTGCACGAATTCCAACGACGCCACCCCAGGTCCGTGTACCAAACACAGGACCCAGCTTGTTCAATTGGAAGCTCTTGCAGAAGATGTCGCCATCGGATCCAGCCGTTGCGTTGGTCACAACAGCAAGGTGACCGTGCAGGGTTCGATCGGGCACAGTCTCGTTGTACTGGGAGTTACGAGCTTTGAAGAAGGCCCAGATCTTTCGCATCAGTTTCTGGATGATCATCTGTGACACAAAGCCACCGCCGTTGCCACGAACGTCGATCACCATCGCTCGCTTGCGGATCTGCGGGTACCACATCTTGTAGAAAGCGATCAGACCTGCGCCGGACATGTTGGGCAGGTGCATGTAACCCACTTTGCCTTTGCTCAACTTGAGGGTGAGCTTGCGTCGGCTCTCGACCCAATCCACATAGCGAAGACCGCGAGCGCTGTACCAACCCAAGGTCTTCACCACGATGCGGCGAGCGCCCTGGAAGGAAGGCTTGCTGTTCACCGTCAGCGCTACCAGCTTGCGGCCCTTGTTTTGGAGGAAGCGGTAGAAGTTGTTTTGGGTGGTAACCCGTCGACCGTCGATCGCCAGGATGTAGGTGCCTTTTCCAACCTTAAGATGATGATCGGCCAAGGGAGAAGCCGACTCCTGCGACCATGGCGCCCCGCGGTAGACTTTGGCAATGCGGAAGAATCCGGCTTTGGTGTCGGCTTCCATGTCGGCGCCCAAGACACCGTTGGCAGCATATTTAAAGCGACGGCGGTCACCTCCCCACACATACGTATGGGATGTACCCAACTCGGCGATCATCTCGCCAATCACATCGTTGAGGTCGCTGCGAGTCAACAAGCGTGGAAGAAGCGTGAGGTAACGAGCTTTAATCTTGGCCCACTGAATGCTTGCCAAGTTGGGAGCCCAGTAGAAGTCACGTTGCAGACGCCAAGCTTCGTGCAAGATCTGCTTCCACTCTTCCACAGGGTTCACTTCAAACTGCATACCCCGCAGGCTAACAAAGCCCTTGCGTCCACGAGGAAGTTTCATCGCGCGGGTGGAGACCACACGGAAACCACCGCGAACGTGGAGCGCCATGAACTTTCGGTTGGACGACAAAGAGTAGCCGTATACGCCGCGACCAAGGGTTCGAAGTTTCTTGGGCTTCAACAGATACACATGCATCTGAATCTTGCGACGCCAAGCAGAACCGCGGTGCGACGACATCTTGATGGTGGGACGGCTCATCCACAACAAACGACCGGAAAGCGCGGACAAACCAAAGTAGTGACCTCCTGGAACACCAGGAATCTCATACACGCGATCCAACAGACCTTCCGCGTCGATGCGAACAGCAAGCTGCTTTTTCTTCTTCTTGCATTTCTTCAACTTCTTGCACCAGGCCTTGCCTTTGCCGCACTTCTTGCCGCCTTTTTTGCAAGCTTTCTTGCAAGCCTTCTTGCAACCTTTCTTGGCCTTGCACTTCTTCGACTTCTTGCAGTCCGACTTGCCTTTGCATCCTACTTTCTTACCCTTTACAGGCTTGCTGGTAGCCGACTCATCGTCGCTATCGTCGTCATCGTCGTCATCGTCGTCATCGTCGTCATCGTCGTCATCGTCATCCTCCGAATCGTCATCGTCAGAGGCTTTGTCTTCTTTGCCTTTGGACGAGTCTGCTTTCTTGGCGGCCTTCTTCGCTTCGGCCTTTTTTGCAGCCTTCTTGTCTTCCTGGTTGCGTTGTTGGACAAGGGAGTCTTTGGGAGCAAAAGGAGCTTGGGTCTTTTTCGCGAGAACGATCGCATAGACTTTGGTCGATTCGTCGACAGTGTCGGTAAAGTCAAAGCTTCCAATGAAGGGTTTGATCTCACGACGAGAGAGGAAAAAGAGTCGCTTGCCTTTTGGACCCCAAGCCGGGTTGAAGTCATCGGTCCAGGCACGAGTGGCGCGGAAGTTTTTCTCCGACTTGGTGTCGTAAATCATGATGGAGCGGAACTGGTTTCGCTCGGGGCGAACGTACGCGAGGTAGCGGCTATCTGGCGACCAGGAGTAGGAGCGGATCTCCCACACTTTGTTCTGTGTGACGAGGCGTTGTTTGCCGGTCTTGGTGCAGGCAATCCAAAGCTTCAGGTTCTTGTCACCAAAGGCCACCCACTTTTTGTTGGGCGACATCACGGGCCAGAAGCGCCATCCTTTGCCTTTCTTGGTGATCGCCTTGGCGGGCTTTTCACCCATCGCATCAAACTGAACCACTTCGTCTTCGCCAGAGCGATCCGACATCGCAATCACATGTTTGCCGTCGGGCGTGAACGACGCGTACTTCTCGCGAACGCCTGAGGTGCGGGTGATGCGGAAGGTCAAACCTTCTTTGACAGGCACATTAAACAAGTCGCCGCGAACATTGAGGAGCAGTCGCTTGCCTTTGGGTCCGAGGTCGTAGCCTCTCACGTACCGACCACCGGAGACGACTCGGGTTTGGCGCTGGGTAGCATCGGTCGACAACGTGATGTTAATCTTGTTCGACTTTTGCGTCTTGAGGTTCAGCGCCCAGATGTCTGCACCAAGTTGGTAGACGATGTGGTTTCCACCCAACGAAGGCCAGCGAACATCCCAGGCCTTATGGAACGTATGCTGCCAGATCTTTTGGGTCTTGGGGTCAATGGAGAAGAGGTTTCGATTCCCGGTACGATCCGAGAGGAAGTAAATGCGCGTGGCCGTCCACATGGGGAAGGCATCCGTACCGGGATACTTGGTCAAGCGAGTGTAGGTTTGGGTTTGCAACGAACCCGTCCAGATGTCTTGCGCCCAACCACCGGTGTATCGCTTCCAGTTGCGTTGTTCTCGAGCGTAACGAGTAAAGGCGACCTGACCTTTCTTGGGTCCGTAGGTAAGGGAAGAGCCATATCCTACACGGATTCGCTTGGGCATCGCTTTGCCCTCCACCGACACCTGGAACAAACGCCAGTGACGGCCAGGAGAGGCCCGCAAGGAGCGAAACACAACGTTCTCACCGTTGGGAGTCCAACCCACGACATATTCGGGTCCAGCCCGGTAGGTCAGACGTCGGGGAATTCCGCCTTGGGAAGGGATGATGTAAACATCCATATCCCCACCGTAGTAAGCGGAGAATGCAATCCACTTGCCATCGGGAGAAAAGCGAGCCATGGCCTCTGGGCCTGCATGACTGGTCAGTCGGCGGGCGATACCACCCTTCAAAGGCACCTGCCACAAGTCACCTTCGGCGCTGAACACCACAGTGTTGTTGTGGACCGTTGGGTACTGGTAGTACCCTTTGACAGGACCTGCATTGGCGCTGGTAGCCAAACCCAGGGCAACGAACAAAAGGACAGCCACACTCCAAAAAAGACTGCGGCTGTTTCGACTCCAAAATCGCTCCAACATACGGGGGCTCCTCCATCGTGAATCAGGGAGAAATGTGTAGTGACATTCGGGCGTTTGAGTACGTGGAAACGCTGTGGCTGTCAAGCCAAATGTAGCGTGGGGTCCTTTTCAGCATGACACGAACAGGGTATGCTGTAGACCGTGGCTCCGACTTCAGCACAACGAGATCCCTGTATGGCGAATTCATCGTCAAGCTCACGTCTATGGCTTTTTGCTCTCCCTGGATTCCTGCTCTTGTGCCTTCTCCCCTGGCTCCCCGTAGATCAAGGTTATCTGCGAGACCAGGCACAAGGCCATGCGCTTCACCAGGCGACCAAGAGCTGGGAAACGATCTACCATTCCCAACAAGCCTGGCATCGCTGGGTTCAATGGGCGGGGTGGGAGCCTCAAGAGGTCCTCTCTCTCTTCCATCACACCAACGCTCCGAACCACCCTTACCACCTCTCTACCTTGGCAGCCCCTTACAACATAGGGTTCCGCTGTCATCCCTCGCCTTGTAATCCAAGTCTGAAGAAAAAGCTGTCGCGACTTCCGCTACCAGGGATGAAGGTTGCAAAGGAACAAGCCACGACAAGCAAGGCCAAGGTCTCATACACCTGGACCGTTCACCTGACCGCGACCCAAGACTCGCGGCACAAGCTTCAACTGACCTTGATGGCTGTGAACCCATCCAAGCCCCAAGAAGCAACGGCGCTGTGGTCTGGTAAGGGTTCGTCCCGAACGATCCAATGGGTGACCTTGCTTCCGCCCCTCGCTGCTATCCTTCTTGTGTTGCTGACACGCCGGATCTTGTTCAGCCTGTTCTTTTGTGTGTTGTTGGGTGCATGGATTCTCAACGACTGGAACCTCTGGCTCGGCTTCTATCACACAGGTGCAACGTATTTGTGGGAGCGCTCGATTCGGCAAGAGTTCTCCGTCTACATCATCTTGTTTGTGCTTTGTCTTATCGGGATGATCAATGTAACAACACGCAACGGCGGCATCGCCGGTCTTATGGAGCGCCTCTCTAAGTATGCCAGGACGCCCCGTTCCAGCCGCTTTGTCACCGCAGCGCTGGGACTTGTGATCTTCTTTGATGACTATGCCAACACGATCACTGTCGGCAATACGATGCGCCCACTGACCGATCGCTACAGGGTCAGCCGAGAGAAGCTGGCCTACTTGATCGATTCCACCGCAGCTCCCATCGCGGGGCTGGCCATTGTCTCCACCTGGATTGGCTACGAAGCCGGGTTGTTGCAAAAGATTGCGGATGACTTAAGCCTGTCTTCCAGTGGTTATTTGCTGTTTTGGCAAAGTCTTCCGTTCCGATTTTACTGCTGGATGACGCTGTTGTTTGTGTTTGTTGGCATCCTTTGGAACCGTGACTACGGGCCGATGTGGGAAGCGGAGCGCAGAGCCACCGAAGACAACAAGCTTGTGCGGGATGGTGCCCGTCCGATGCTCGACGTCCAAATGGAGCATTTGCATCCTTCAGACGAGATCCCCCATCGAGGACGGAACGCTCTCCTCCCGATTCTTGTGGTGCTTTTGTCAATCATGGGTGGATTGCTCTACAGCGGTGGATTCTTTGAGGGTCACACCCTGACCCAAGCGTTGACCGAGGCCAACAGCGCCAAGGTCTTCTTTTGGTCGTCTGTTGCTGGCTCCGTAGTCGCTATTTTGCTGTCAGTGCTGCAAGGTCTCTTAAGCCTTCGAGACGCCCTTTACACCTGGCTGTTAGGAGCACGGGCCTTATGGATGGCGGCAGGGATTTTGATATTGGCGTGGGCGATGGCTGCTTCGTCGTCTGATCTGGGCAGCGCACACTTTTTGATCGCGATGCTACAACGAGGACTTCCGCCCCTTTGGCTACCTCTGCTTATCTTCTTAATGTCGGCCTGCGTGGCGTTCGCAACAGGCTCGTCGTGGGGAACCATGGGAATTCTTCTCCCTACGACAGCTCCACTGGCCTATGCGATGGGTGGCGCTCCCCTGTTGCTGCTGAGCCTGGGGGCCGTTCTGGACGGCTCGATTTTTGGAGACCACTGCTCTCCTCTATCCGACACAACCTTGTTCTCGTCAGCAGCGGCCGCTTGCGACCATGTGGACCATGTTAAGACACAGGCACCCTATGCCCTCACAGTGATGGCGGTCGCCGGCTCAACAGGCTACCTGGCTGTGGCGGCTGGTATGTCGCCCTGGTTCACTCCTCCCTTAGCGCTGTTCTGCTTTGCCGTGGTCTTTTACCGATGGGGACGTCCGCTACCGCCTCTCCCCAAAACTTGACCGAACACCATTGTGGCTCCTCGATGAAAGTCCAGTACAACTTTGAAACACCCTTGCCATTCCGTTATGATGGCCTCATTAAGTAGGGACCTCTTCCGCAAGAAGGATGAGGTCCGAACCCAATCAAACTCCGCATAAAGTTGAATGGAATGCGTTCCAAAGTTCCTACAATATGGCTCATATTGGGCTTAATGGTACTGGTTGTCACGTGGCGAGTGGGAGGGCATCTGCTCTCGTCACCGCACAACGCTCAGACACAATCCCAACACACCCAGCTTCCCCGTTCTACAATGTCTGTCAAAGGGAACATTCATCCTGTCAAGAACCTCAAGACCCTTCGACATCGTCTGTTATCCCCAACGGGTGGGCTACTCAGCCAACGAGGGCTTCTCCGTCAACGTGATGTGGAGAAGGTGCTTAAGCTCTCTCATGCGTTGCAGGCTTCGTTCCTACAGGGAATTCCAAGGAGCAGCAGCTACGATGCGATCAAGTTCTCGTTGGCCGGAAAGCCGGAAACATACGTTCTTGGAGTGCAACTGTGGCTTGGGAAGGATGACACCATCCGGAAACGATGGAATGCGCAACGACGTCGCTACCCCAATGTTCGCCCGCTCTCCCAAAGGCAGGGTGATGTCTCGTCGTTCACTGCCTACCGCAATGACATTCACTACCACAACCTGATCCATGCCCAGGCTATTTTGTCACTCACTTGTCACAAAACATACTGTCCGAAAGGTAGGCATCTTGCGACATTGGCAGCATTGCTAAAGTCACGCCTGTCTTCTGGAACGAATCGCCAAAGAGGAAATCCGTGAGCACTACGCCTTCATCCGTAAAGATAGCATTGCCTTCCCAAGGCTATACCTCACTTTCTGATTGGAATACCATCGCAGTCACAGGTCGAGACCGGGTTGACTTCCTCAAAGGGTTGTTGACCAACGCCATCCGAAAACTCCCAGTGGGTGGTGGGAATGCCTCGTTGTTTCTTACGGTGAAAGGAAGAATTCGAGGCGAAGTGTTAGTCTCAAAGCAAGAGGACCAAATCTTGCTGTTGACCGCTCCCAGCGAAGGCGCGGATCTGATGGAGTTTTTGGAGCATTACCATGTGATTGAAAAGGTGAGTTTTCGAGCGTTGGAAGGAGAGCTTGTCCCCTACGTGTTGTTGGGAGAGTCACTTCCAAGCGTTCTAGAGGAGTCAGGGCTCGCCATGCCCGAAGTCGGTCACGGCTTGGACTTGAGCGAGTTGCTTGGAGTGCAAGATTCCTCCATTTGGGCCACACGACTTGCGCAACTGGGAGAGCTTCCCATGTTGCTGACCTGGATTCCAAAAGAGTCCACCCCAACCTGGGAAGAGCGCCTCTCCGCATGGAAGTTGAGCGCCCTCCCCTCGGATGACTTTGCCAAGGTCCGGGTGGCAGGGAATTGGTTCAGCAAAGCAGAAGTTGAAAACGCGCTAGTGCACGAAGCCAACCTCCAAGACACCCATGTCGACTTCAAGAAAGGCTGCTTCGTCGGTCAGGAAGTGGTCGCACGAACCGAGCATCGAGGCAAGGCGAACAAGAGACTGGTTGCTTTGGGCTCCAACGCCGACTCCACCCTTGAGGTTGGAGCCGCCATTCACAACGAAGCGGGCAAAGAAGTTGGAACCATCGTAGCCGTTTGGCCGAACATCGCAGAAGCCTCAGGAACAGTGTACCGGGCTCTCCTCCGCGTACAGGCCTGGGAGGAAGACCAAGAGCTCTCCGTGCCGCAAGAAGGCATGGAAAACGTTATCTTGCACAAGATTGAATTTCAATGGTGAAGCCCCTTCTCTTAAGGACTTGGCTTGCTGGACAGAACGGTGTAAAATCCTGTACGGTCTAAAACTTAGGTAGCTTTGCTCCGTTGAGGAGTACACATTGAGAGAGAACACTCTCCTTTTTTGGACACTCATGAGACGATCCTCACCGCCCACGGAGACCCTGTTGTGATTGCATGTCCCTGGTGCCAATACAGTCACCCTGGCTTGATAACAGCGAGCCAATGCCCCCAATGTCAGCAAAGCTTTGCTGGCTTGTACCTGTGTATGGACCGTGAATGCACCATGCACCGACAGTTCCAGGGAGCCAACCGCGACTGCTCTGTTTGCGAGCGACGTCTGTTGGGTGAGTTCAGCGGGCTGGACATTACGTGGGGAAACGCTGTCTACCGGATCCGTGAATTCCTTGGTGGTGGTGGAATGGGTGAAGTGTACCGCGCCATCGAGCAGGATCACGCGAGGACGTTCAGCCGCGAGTCAGCCGTTAAGTTCAACAAGAACATGATGGACCCTGACGTTGTGAAGCGATTCCAACTGGAAGTCCAGATCCTCAACCTGCTGCAAAATCCCCACAACATCCGGGTGTACAACTACGGCGAGTTGTACGAGCAGCGGGCCACAGGAATGGAAGTACGCGCCCAGTTTATGGTGATGGAGTTGCTCCAAGGGCAACCCCTCAATGAGATCACCAAGCTCGGCGCGATGGACCCTCGGGAAGCACTCCCCATCTTCATTCAGGTGTGCAGCGCGCTCTCGGAAGCCCACCAAAAAGGTGTCATCCACCGGGATCTCAAGCCCCACAACATCATGCTGCAGGACATCGGAGGCGATCGCTTCGCGAAGGTCTTCGACTTCGGTCTCTCTCGCCTCACGACCAACATGGACGACCGCCTGAGCACCACAGGTGTGGTGATGGGGACGTTCCGGTATATGTCTCCTGAGCAAGCTCTCGGTGAAGACGTTGACCACCGCACCGATATCTTCTCGTTGGGTGTTGTCCTGTACGAGATACTCAACGGCAAGCACCCCTTCCCTGCAAAAAACCTCTTTGAACTTTTCACCTTGCACCAGGATGGGCCTCCCCCAATGGAGATCGAGCCTGCCCTGCAAGCCATCGTGAAAAAGTCACTGGCTTACGAGCAGGAAAAACGCTACCAGTCGGTGGATGAGTTCCGTGCCGACATGCAGTTTGCTCTCGGCGACAGCATGTCAGGAGGTTCGCTCAACACCTCTCAAATCCTTGCGATGCGTGAGGCCGTCGAGGCAGAAGCGAAAGCCCTCAGTGAACCCAAAGTGGCCGCAACCGAAGGAACAGGAGGACGCCAAAGCGCGCTCCTTGCGATGGTTGCAGTGCTCGTTATTGCTGTAGGCCTCGGTGGATTTTTCCTGATGCCGAAAGGGGATCCTCCACCACCCGAGAACACCAACACCACGGCAGGCCGGACTCCCAACACAACACCCAAAGACCCTGTCCAGCCCAACGTTCGGAAAAAGCTGGCACCTCGTGACCGTCCGATTGTGCGGTACAAACGGCCTGAGCCAGTGCGCAACCGTGCAGTCGTTCGCCGACGTGTCGTTCGCCGAAGAGTGGTTCGTCGCCGCAGACGACGTTACCGAAGGCGGCGAACTCGCCGACGGGTGGTTCGGGTGATCCGTCGAGCCCCAGTCAGAGTTGTGCAGCGGGACGTCCCCAGACCAAGACCAGTACGTCCTCGACCGGCGATGATCATCCCACGACGTCGCCCAGTCCGTGTAGCCATGGTTCGGCGAACGGTCCCTCGTCCTCGACCCGTGGCACCGCCTCCACCCCGTTGCCCTTCACGCAGTCGGCCGATCTCGTACAAACAACTCGACAAAGCCTTGGGTCGCAGGCTCAACACAAGGATCAGCCGCTACATCAACAGGGCCGCTAGCGAAACGATTTACGATGCGGGTCTTCGTCTGTCGCAAAGCTGGGGCAGCTCCCCTGTCATTTGCAAAAAGAGTTACATGCGCAGCAAGATCCAAAACATCGCAAACTCCTACTGCCAACGCTACCGCCCAGGTAGAACCTGCAGCGGTTACCGCGCGATTCAGGTGTCACGAGGCGGTCGAACCATCTTCCTCTGCTCCAAGTAATCCTTCCAGTCCATAAGCATTCCTTATGGTTCAGGGCCGAGCCTGGACATCATAGCCTGTCACATCCTGGAACACCCGCAGTTGAAACAGCGGCAAGGACGCCAGAAGGTGGTCAAACACATCGGCCTGGATCGATTCGTAGTAACTCCAAGCCGTGCCATTGGTGAACGTGTAGATCTCCAGACCAATCCCTTGTGCGTTTGGAGCCAAGTGACGGACAAGCAGGGGCAGACCGTGATGGATTCCATTGTGCGCGTCCAGGTAAGCGCGGATGTAATGGCGAAACACCCCAAGGTTGGTAAGTTGAACCTGGTTCAAGAGGCTGTCTTCGCTGGCTTCGTTGTCTTTGTTCAGCGCCTTGATTCGCTCCATTTCATCGCGAAGATAGCTTTTCAGCAGGTCAATCTTCTTGAACTCTTGGAGCATCGCTTCGTCGCAAAACTGGACACTGGTTTGATCCAAATACAGCGCACGTTTGATACGTCGTCCGCCGGCTTGTGTAACACCACGCCAATTTTTAAAGGCGTCACCCAGAAGTTTTGCGGTCGGGACATGAACGATGGTCTTGTCCCAGTTTTGGATCTGGATGTGATGCAGAGAGATATCGATCACTTCACCATCTGCCCCATATTGCGGCATTTCAATCCAGTCACCTTTGTGAAAAAGATTGTTGGTGGAGATTCGCACGCTGGCAAGCAAGGAGAGAAGCGTGTCACGAAACAACAGCAGAAGGACGGCCGTAAACGCCCCGATGCTACTCAAAATGGTAAAAAGAGGCTTGTCCAAGATGACCGCAAAGCCGATCAACACTCCAGAACAATACAAAAACAACTTGGCTGGTTGAAGATAGGCCCGAAGATCCTGATTCTTTGTGTCGGGAAAGCGACTGTAAATTTCATCGAAGGCGTTGAGTAAGCGGTCCAGCAGAACAATGAGATTGAACAAGATGAACAGGTAGACGACCCGTCGAACGGTGTTCACGTTCAGAGGAAGCCACTCCGCCCCATAGTACAAGACAATCGCAGGAGCAAGGTGGGCCAGTGAATGAAACACCTTCTTGTCCAAGAGCACATCATCCCAGGCTGTCGCAGTCTTTTCCACGCTCTGGGTTAGCCATTGGATCAAGACAATCCGCGTCACCACAAACACCACAGCAGCAAGCAGCAACACACCACTGATCGTCGCAACAGAGAGAAAACTGCTGTACTGCTCAACCAAACGTTGGACAGGCTCGTTCCAGAAGTTCATCAAACAATCCTATTTCAATGACAAAATTAAGCATTTAGGGAATTGGGGGAAGAAAGATGAAGAGACGGGATGGATGGGATGAATCAAACCGAACGTCCACGAGCGCACAACGAGTGCAGCATCTTCCACTCAGGAGTTAAGGACTCGCAAAGGTGTGGACAGGTTTCCCCTCAGGAGAGAAGACAGTCATCCGGCGAACTCGGTGTTGAAGCCGGATCGCGTTCCACAGTTTGTAAGCCTTCTCAGCTCGGATGGCTTCTTCGTGCTTCATGAACACGTTGGTTGCCTTTACGTTCACTGTGGATTTGTTGATACGGATAGCCTCAAACGAAAGATACTTGCTGTAAGGAGTGCTATTGATCAACTTGCCCGACCACTGGGGTGTAGGCGTCCGAAGAACAAGAAAGTAAAACAACAACGATCCCACAATCACAACGCCACCGAGGATCAGAATCCAGGAAGAGATGCCTCCACCATCATCCAACCCTTTCACAGGTTTAATCGTACGAACGCCCCGCTCCTTGGCCTTCTCGCGCTTGGCTTCGGCAGAGCGAGGACTTGTTCCACTTCCCTGGCTGGAGCCAAACGATGTGTTGGCTCCGGTGGGTTTGCGGTTGCTCTTGATGGCGTAAGCATCCGCAGCGTCAATGACCTCGTTTTCCTGTATTCCAAGGGAGGCGATGATGCTAGAACGCATTTTCTCTGGCAGGTTCTCGACCAGATTGGGCCATCGAACCGGGAACTTCATCCGCTGATTCTTGTGCTCCACTTGCATGACAACGAAAGCTTTGAGCATCATCTGCTCGTCCACACCTTCCGCATCCAGCATCACGTCCCATAGAAGCTGAAGGTCATAGCCTCCCTCTTCTTCCGCCATCTCTTCCAGAGCTTCTTCCAGAAAGCCACGAAGCTTCTCTGGATCGATGATCTTCTCGACAGGGGAGCGGCGGACACCATCCAACAGCCACTCTACGATTTTGAGGTCAGCCGCCGAAAGTTCACCGTCGGTTTCGTCCAAACCATCATCGTAGGAGGCAAAGTCGTCGGCCAAGGAAGCCGCGTCGGTATCACCAAAGGGAGTGAGCCATTCCACGGGGGCTTCCGAGAATCGCTCTTGAAGACCTTCTGACAGCTCGCGGAAGAACCCTTCTTGCCAGCCGCTTCGATCCCGGCAGTACTGCCAAAGAGGACGAAGGTCAACGGTTCCGTTGCCGATCCAGCTTTCCGCTTCACGCTCCAAAAACAGAACCAATTCACCGACATCCACGGCGGGCGCAGAGACTTTGGGCAACAGCTCCAAAACAGCGCGAACAATAGTTTCTTTGGTGACTTGCATAGAACTCGACACTCCTTGACACTGCATTTCTCAAGGCCGCGAAACAAACGAAGAACACTAGGCTAGGGATTATTCAACGCCACCCATGGATTGTCAAGTTGAATGCGAGAAGTTCGCGAGAGTCCAAGTCCAAGCAAACTCACCGCTCCAAACGTTGGACCTTGCAACCCCATCCGTCCCAACGAGTAGAACCCTTGACAGTCACCTTGTAGCCTTGTTACCTGCCAGGAACAAAGACACTCGGAAGAGTGTTTGCCCCCTGTTGCCTTTGACTGTTTGACCCTACCAACCCAAAGAGGCCCTCTATGCCCCTCACAATTGCTTGCAAAGAAATGAGTTGGAAAGCCCTCCTTGCTGTGGTTTTTCTTGGATTGTTGTGTGGTTGCAAAGCCGACCCGCTCCCGCGCAAACGCATCCCAGTTCCTCCCTCACCGATGGCTCTCCAGCGAGGAGATAGCCCCATGATGTCACAGCGTTCGGTGCCACCCACCAACCGCCGAGCAGCAGCACAGGCAGGTACGTCTGGCATTGCAGGGATGACCTGGAAGAAACCAGCAAGCTGGAAGCTTGGACCACGTCGCCGGATGCGAGTGGCCACCTACATCATCCCGTCGCCCTACCGCAATCGCTTCGCCAACGGGGAATGCTCCATCTTCTACTTTGGACCCAGCCAAGGTGGAGGACTGGCCGCCAACTTAAACCGATGGAAAGGCCAATTCCGGCCAGAGACGGGGAAGACAGCCCTGACCTTGTCCAAAACCAACCAAACCACCATCAACACGCTGAAGGTCGCAACGCTCGAAGTGCGAGGAACCTTCATGTTCTCACCGCGACCCATGTCCCCCAACAAGGTACCCAAGCCTAACTATCACATGTTGGCGGCCATTGTTGGTGCTCCCCAAGGGATGGTCTTCTTTAAGTGTGTGGGACCTCATACAGTGATGCAACAAGCCAAGCCTGCGTACCAATCGTTGTTGACGTCGTTCCGCAAGCAATAGAGCCCAACGTCCCTGTCGCAGCACATGGATGGCTGGACAAGAAGGAGAGGAACCATGACGTTTCTGAGCGCAAGCACGTACCATCCTCCCCAATGGGCCACATCGTTGCAGCCCATTCCCGCCGAGCGTCTGTCGTTGGCGCAGCTTCCCACCCCCATGCACCCCTGGGATGCGCCTGGTATTCCTGAGGGAGTCGAGCTGTGGGTCAAACGTGACGATCGGACAGGTGTCACGGTGAGCGGAAACAAGATCCGCAAGCTGGAATTTCTGCTGGCAGAGGTCCTACGAGGTGGCTATGACTGCGTCATGACATGCGGTGGAATCCAATCCAACCACTGCCGTTCAACCGCAGCCGCCGCTCGCATGCTTGGTCTTGACTCGTACCTTTTCCTCCGCACGGATCAACCCGAAGCCACTCATGACCTTGTAGGCAACCTCCTTGTAGACCACATGGTCAATGCAACCTTGGTCCCTATCTCTTATGAGCAGTACCGACGTCGGGCAACTCTGATGGACGAACTCGCCGCCGAGTTATGTGAACAAGGCAGGCGACCGTTTGTGATTCCGGAAGGAGGCTCCAACGCCTTGGGAACATGGGGCTACCTGGAAGCCATTCGAGAGATTCAGGAGCAATGTGCGCAAGCAGGCTGGCACCCCACAGACCTGGTGTTTGCCTGTGGGAGTGGCGGCACCGCAGCAGGGTTGGCGCTTGGTTCTGCATTGGCTCAAGCACCCTGGAAGGTTCATGCGGTCAACGTTTGCGACGACGCCCCCTACTTTCACAACATCGCCAACTCCATCTTCCAAGACCTTCAGGCAACCCATACCTCCGAAGAGGTCCTCGCGATCATCGATGGATACAAAGGTCTGGGCTACGCCAAGAGCCAACCCGAAGAGCTGGAGCTGCTGCGCGATGTTGCCCATCAGACCGGTATCATCTTGGATCCTGTCTACACAGGAAAAGGCTACTACGGACTGTCTCAAGAGTTATCCAAGAACCCCTCCCAATTTCGGGGGAATCGGATCCTGTTTGTTCACACCGGTGGATTGTTTGGCCTGTACGACAAAGCCCACCAACTTCAACCGCTCCTTCCCAAACAACCTCTCTTCCACTGGGCAGAAGGCCGCTAGAGCTTCCCAGACCTCCTTAACTCCGTAACTTTCCTGGCACACCAAGCAAGCACAACTGAACATTTGCGAAGGTCTTGTGTCGCGATATGACACGTGTGGGGTTCACTCTACCTTTGGATTGTTGAATGCGAGTTTCTCGTCGTATCCCCGCTCGCATCGAAGGTACCCAACCCAGTCCATATCATCATCCCACGTCAGAAGAAGCCCAAGAGTGAAGTTGGATCTTGATGTGGTTGGGACAACAAGGAGAGTTCCAACATGGCTACCCCCTCCCCCACCAAACGCCGCCGTTCCAGTAAAGTAAACGGAACTGTGGAGCCAGAACTAGACATGGAGCCAACCACCGAAAGCTCAGGAAAGAGCAAAAAACGTGGCAAGTCGGCCAAGAGCAAAACCAGGTCCAACGAAGAAGAGAATGATTCCTCATTGGATGAAGAGGAGATTCAGTCCATTGCCATTCCGATGGACGATGAACCCCTCGATACCGAAGCTGCAATGCAACAGCTCCGAGGGTCTCTGCGAACAACATCCCATGAGCTGGAGCAATTGTTGCTGCAGCTCAACGAAAGCGAGTTGTTGCATGGACTTGATGCACAATCGATGCTCAACAGCCTTCGTCAAGTAGAGGTGTTTCTTCACAAACCTTCGTTTGTGATCGGCTTTGCAGGAGGCTTTAACGCCGGCAAGAGCATGTTGATCAACGCTCTCCTGGGCGAACCCATCTTAAAAGATGGCGCAGTGCCGACAACATCGACAGTCACGCGGGTTGTGGCTTGTGCGCCCGGTGACGAAGAGATGCGAATCCACTTCTTCACCCAAGAGCAATTTGAAGACCTGTTTGATCAGTACCACCAAGACTTTACATGGTTGTACAACAACTCCACCGACGGCCCTCCTCCTCACGGCCGCGACTCGTTGAATGAATTGCTCGACGACATCCAATTTCTCCGGGAGCAGATGGAAGCCGCAGATTGGAACGATCGCATCCGTAGCCTCGATAGCTTCTATGACCTGATCGTCGCCTACATCAACCACAACGGTTTCCTCCAACAAGGTGTGGTCGTCGAACCCCTGACCCGCAAAACCTTAACCACCTACACCACCAAGTCCGAAAACTCGGTGGCTCCGTTGGTTCGGGAAGTTCAACTTTCCATGCATCATCCCATGCTGGCAGAAGGAAGCCAGCTGATCGACTTGCCAGGACTGGGCTCTCCCGATCCACGCGATGAAGAGATCACGGTCGCTGCGTTGCGTGGAGATCCCCAGAGCGGAAAGCGTGAATGCGACGCGGTGGTCCACGTGATGGACAGCCTGTCTCCCTTCCGCGCAGGTGAAGATCGATTGTTCCAGATCTACCGAAAGGTTTGGGGAGAGACCTTTGCCCGCCGAGTGTTTCTTGTCATCAGCCGGTGGGGCAAGCTGGAGCGGTACAACTCCGACGAGATGATGGCGGTGGGTCAAACCGTCCAGAAGGTCGCCGAACGATACGGCATCGACCGCAAGAAGCTGTTCATCGTGGATGGCCGGATCGGCTCCAGCACAGAGGCGCTGAAGCCCGATGTGATCGCGGAAAAGATGGCCGAACAACAAAAAGAGCTGCAGCACCTTCAGCATGACCTGGAAGCTTGTGTCTTACCATCAGGGCAGGACCTGTTTGAGGTGACCTTGCGAGTCATGGTGGATGGAAATGTCCCTGTACTGCGGGAGTCGATCCAATACTACCTGGCAACCTACAAGGAGCTTCTCCATCTCAACGACGCGCTTCGGCTTCTCGACAACTTGGTCAGCAAGATCCACCAAGTCACAACGATGGAGCTTCCCGCTCCTGACCAACTCGAAGATGACGAACACCAGTTCATGGAGCAATGTCGCAGTGACTTTGACCGGCAACTCCGTGTGATTCGCCAGCGTCTTCGCGGCGATCTCCCAGACTTCTTGCAAGGTAAGCTGTTGCAAAACACCATCCTACCAAGGGATCTCAGCGGCTTGTGCGAGAGCCTCTACCAAACCGTCGCCGAGGATCTGGACAGTCATGACCCTGATGAACTTCAACAACAGATCCTGACACAACAACTTTCCCAGGATGGACCGCTGACTTCTCCGATTCCATGGGAAGGATTTCGCTTTTTGTTCCAAAAAGCAGTGCAACATTTGGAGACGGAGTTGGAGCAGTTCTGTGGTGCGATCAGCCACCAAACGTTGGACCAATACCGGCGCTTTTTGCTGGATGATTTGGGGCTGCTATCTCTCGTCGAGAGAGCGTTTGGTGAAACGAGCGATGGCAGAGAGATGCTCCAGTCGTTCCAACAAAAGTTCAACGAACTGGAGCGAGACCTGCAGCTTGTCGCCCGCAACCTGAACCGCGTCTTCTTCTTCGAATACAGTGACATCTATCATCGACGAGATGCCAACGATGCAAGGCTTGATATTCGACAAGAGCTGGAAGAATACCTGGGCCATGAGTTCACACGACAGCCCAATACGGCGAGCCGAGCGACACGATGGCTGCTTCGCCACAAGATGGAGTACCACTTCAGCAAGTTGGGGACATTTTTGCCCTTGTGCTTCCTCCAACAGCTTCAAGACACCCACACCCAACTGAATGAGCTACTCGAAGACGCCAGCTACGAAGTCCGACAAGCGTACCTTGAACGACTTGAGCGTCGGGAGATGGGACAGGAAGTGGATCGCATCCGTCACCACTACCGCCAGAGCAAAGCCTGCCTGGAGCAGCTTGGTACACTTCGCCAACACATCCAAACAGCCCGCCAGCTCCTTCAATCGCCCTCACTTCAACGATAACGCCACACCCAGCGCCTCTGAAATCCATCGACTTTCCAAAGTTCTTTCCTCTACCAGTGTGAAACTTGGTGGTGCTGAAGAGTATCACTGTTGTAGTTACAATCGCTGCATTCCGACTGACAAGGATGTTCGTTTCTTCTCACACAGGGAAGAACTGGCTACTATCCTTGGCATGGGATGAACCGCTCGTGAAGAGTTGTTCCTTCCTTGATAGGGTTTGGCACAAGCCCCACAACTCCGAGGAAACAAACACGGATTCTTCTACGATTGGGGAATGCAAAGCGCGGGAACATTCGTCCTTCGCATCCCCACGTTCAGTGAGAAATCCACACGAGCCAAAGATACGTCAGAAAAGGATTGTTTTTCGATGAGATGTACGTTGACTGTCCGCTATTCCTTGCTCCTTCTTTTGAGCATGAGTTTGAGCCTTGTTGTTTGCACAGGCTGTGTCACGCCCGCATGCCGCAATGCCAGGCTTTCAACCCAAGGACGCCCCTTGCGAGGATTGTGGAACTCTTTGCAAAACGTCGAGAACTCCAAACGCTTGGAGGTTTGGGTTTCGCGCTTCCTCGACCGCTTGCTAGCGGGAACCTCGTACCAACTCAAAGAAGAGCAAGGTCAGTTTATTGTGGTGAGTCCCTCAGGCACGGATCGAGTCTGTCGGGTCAACGTTGCTGTACAAAAGAAGCAGCTCAAAGATCCCAAATTTCTGTCTCGGTTGCTCGTACTCAAAAACAAATACAACCTCAGAATGAAGTCGTACTTGTATACCCCCGCGAAGGTTTATACTTCCGAGGGAAACACCTTCTCAACCACAGGTGGAAACTGCAATTCGAACAACTATCGTGTGGACTTTACCTATTGGAAAAGCATCAGCACCAAGTACAGCCAAACCTATTGGAAAGAGGCTTGCAAGCTTGGCAAGAAGCTCAAGAAGTGGGACATCTGCTTTCCCCCAAAACTCGGAGCGCTGTATCGCAAGAGAATGAAGATGATTTGCAAGTAACGAAGAGAGAGGGAGGAGCCTGACGAGCTCAGGTTCGTGAAGAGTGAGCGTCAAACGAAAACGATGACAGGCTCTCGCTGTTGCTCTGCTCAAGAAAGAGTTGAAGCGCAGGCGCCATCGCAGACTCGGGGTGATTGTCGAGAAAACGACGAAGAACTGGCTCTAGCTCGTGCTTTTGATTCAAGCGGCGCAAGAACAAGTACACATCTTGGGGAGAAATACCCCACTCGACTTCAGGGTCGTCCACCCGATGAATCGACTCAAGGACTTGCTCCAATGCGCGTTGGTCGCCTGTGTACAACAATGATTTGAGCGCCAAAGCATGAACTCTTGGATCACGCTGTTTGTCTTGCAAAGTCTGACACAGGTAGGGAGTGGCCCACTCATCCAACTGCATCATCGCATCTTCAATGATTCGCAGATGACGATGCCCAGGAGGGAGATGACGGGCTCGCTGCATCAACCGCTCCAGCACATACGAAGACTCCATCTCCACCAAGAGTCGAACGGTATCCGAGACAATCGACTCGGCCGGATTTTCGAGAAGAGGCAACAGATACTCCAACCGCTCCTCGGGCTCAATGTAAGAGAGCAATTGCAGCGCCAGACGCTGTCGAGAGATCGTGTTGGACTGCAAACCACGCTCAACCATTTCCAGAGGAACGGGAACGCCGAGTTCAGCGAGAACGACAGTGGTGAGAAGAGCTTCGTACAAGCGCGAAGGGTCGTTTCGTACAGTCTCCCAGAACGTCAGGAGAGGCTCCTTCGCCTTCCCCTCTCCCAAGCGAGCCATCACCTGAATGGACAAGGCCCGTACTTCTTCGGCCGGATCTTCCAGGAGCGGCTCCAGAGCCTTCCAGTGTTGAGGATTCCGAATTTTTTCCAGCGCACGAACGGCAGCCATCCGTTTGTGAATGTCGACATCGTGAAGAGCGTTGAGAAAGATCTCACTGGCCTCAGCAGGGGCCAACCGAGCCAACACAAAGAAAGCCTGGTGCTGGGCGGCTCCATCCCAAGACTGAGTGCCTTCAATAAGCCCTTCCACACCATGTTCACGTAACTCCACGAGGAGTTGTTGCCACAGCTTGCGGCGTGGCTCTCTCTGAAAAGCACGCAGCGCAAGACGAGCAGATGACTTGCCCCACAAGCGAAAGACCGGAGCCAGAGGGGGCAGAAGCGTGGGCTCCAAGTTGGACATCAAGAGGCGAAGGGCCGGCGTATCATAAGCGATCAAGATCCGCTGAGCCGACTCCACCACCTCAGGGCTGTCCCCTTCATCCCGCAACCACTCCATCAAGGCGGGGACGGCTTGCAAGCCAAAGTCTTGGAGCAAGGTCTCCACCCGCTCACACCAAATCGTGTTGGGCTGCGCAAAACAAAGCTCTTGGGACAGAGCATTGATCAGCCGGGGGATCACCCCTGGCCCCATCGATAGAATTTGATTGTGGTAGGAATCACGAATGTGAGGGCGAGGGTCAAGCGTCCCTTGCAGGAGAGATTCCAGCCTTAATTCAGTAGGTTCCCAAAGCTCCGATTCATCGTCTTCCACGGCGGGAGGCGGAGAGAGCAAAGAGATGAGGAGAAAGCAGAGAAAGACTGCGATGAGGAGAAAGAGAAAGAGTTGCATCCATAAACCCTTGATTCGTTAGAAACCACCTTCTGAAGGTACGACTGTCTCGTACGTCTGTCAATCAAACCATTCACTTTGAGACACAAACAAGAAGAACGAGGAGAAGAGTGTGAACCTTTGACTAAATGATGGTATAGTATTTGAAATGCACTCGACCTTAGCTAGTTTTGGAGGTATAGTGCGGTCCCAAATGCAGGACCAGGGTTTCCCTGGAGCCGGCTCAACGAAGCAAAGAACCAAAGATTCCAGGCACATAACCTTTCACGACACAAAAGTCTCGTCAGAGGAGACATTTGAGCCTCATGGAATTTAAGGATGCGGTGTTGATTTTAAGCTAGAACACAACCACCTCAGCAAAGCTCGTGAGAGCCACCAAAAACAAGTTGTTGGGGTGAAAAAACGAATTCCTCACGAAGGAGCATCGAGAGATGAACATTGTTTTTGGGCGACTTGTCATGAGTGTCGCGGCGGCTGCAGTTTTGCTTTGGAGTGCTTCTCCGGTGTTGGCCCAATCCAAGGCCAAAGCGAAGGTGAAGGCACCCGCCCCCGCGAAGACTGCTGTGAAGAAAAGCCCGACGGCGGCGCCAAAAGCTGCTCCCAAGGCACCAGCCAAGCCAGCGGTCACAGCCAATCCAACGACCTCAGGCAGCAACCCCTTGAACGCCAAAGTGACGGATCGTCATCGCTTCACGTTGATCAGCGTGGAGGAGAAGGTGAGCTCCTTGAAAGAGAAGGTGTTCCGAAGCAAGGCACAGCTCCTCTTGCTGCAAGAGACGCTCCTCCAGGGCGAAATCTCGACCTCCAAGATCAAGCTGATCCACGACGACAAGATTGGAAACTCCTTCTATTTGATGTCGGCCGCCTACAGCTTGGATGGAACCCCCATCTTCAGCCGAAGCGACCAAAGCGGTTCGTTGAACAAGAAGCGCAAGTTTAACCTGTTCTCCGGAAGCATCCGACCGGGAACCCATGAACTGAGCGTTGAACTTCGCTACCGCGGAAATGGCTTCGGCGTGTTCTCGTACCTTCGTGGGTACAAGATCCGCATTCGCTCTTCCTACTCCTTCTCTGTACAGGAAGGCCGCGCTGTGACCATTCGTGTTCAGCCCTTCCAGCTTAACTGGACATACCCCATCCGAAAGCGGATCAAAGTTCAGTACAAGATGAAAGCCAACAAGCTCGTCGTGAAGCGGAAGAAGCTTCAGGATGTCCTCAAGGATAAAAAGTAATTCACCGCCGAGAGAACTCTCGCTCCGTTCTGCTGTCCAACCGGTAGGACAAGTGTGAGCCTCTCATAGCCCAGGCGTGTTTGATGCGACTGTTGGTTCAGTCGCCGATCAAAAGGGAGTCTACATTGCAGTCTTGGAAAGGATTCTCCAATCGCTCGTGGTGGCTGGGATGCTTGGCGATGAGCCTTGCTTTGAGCAGCGTAACATTGTCAGCACATGCGGCTGATGTCCGCGGAGATCTGGGACAGGTGCGTGAACCGATGCGCAAGCTGGACCTGCAGCTCCGGTTCTTGAGCAACACATACCAAAAGTTCCAATCCGCCAGTCGAGTGAGCTTGTCCAAACGCTTGTCGGATGGCCAAATCAACTTTCTGTTGAAGGACTATCTGCGGGCCAGCATCATCTTGCTGGACGCCGTGGAAAACCCCAGGAACAAAGGCCAAGTCATGTGGTTCGATGCGGTGTACTACCTCGCGGAGTCATTGTATCGCAACCGCAACTTCAAAGGCGCCACCAAATACTTCCGACTCCTCGTTCGGTATCGTCGGAAACACAGCGACAAGGCGTTGGTTCGGCTGATGGAGATCGCCAGCAAGACCCGCGACTACAAGTGGCTGAACCGCTACTTTCGTCAGGCCTCGCAGCTTCCGGCCGGTCCTCTCCGCGACAAGATTTTCTACCTGCGCGCCAAGTCGGTGTACAACCAGAAAAACTTTGTGCAAGCCAACCAACTCTTTCAGCAAATCGGCGCGAACAACGCTTACGGCGCACGGGCGCAGTATTTTCTCGCGGTCATTGGCCTGCAGAGCCGCCCGGCGAGCCAGAGTATCCCCGAAGCCATCACACGTTTGAAGACGGCCTTGCGCAGCCTACCTGACAAAGGGGAGCGAAAGCTTCGTGATGTTGTGCTGCTGTCACTCGGTCGAATCCACCTGGAACAAGGCTCCGTGAACAAGGCGCTGCGTTACTACCGACGAATCGACCGACGTTCGCACGTGTTTGACCAGGCATTGTACGAGATCTGCTGGTGTTACATCCGCCGTGGACAGAAGTTCAAGAAGAAGCGACTGAAACAGCGTGAATACAAGCGCGCCCTGCAGGCGTTGGAAATTCTTCTGGCCTTTTTGCCGCAGAGCCCGTTCTATCCCAACGCACAATTGCTGCAAGGTCACCTGCAACTTCAGCTGGCTCCTCACCAGAACAAAGACAAGTCCAAGATGTTTGAAGAGGCGATGGGCAGCTACCAAAAGATCGCCATCAAATACCGGGGCGTGTACCAAGAGATGGACCAGTTGTTGAAGAGCCGCGCCAACCCGCAGGCTTTCTTTGAGAACCTCATTTCTCGACAGCTGGACCAGTTCCGGGTGGCCTCGGTGCTTCCCAAAGTGGCCGTCCGCTGGATGAGCAACGAAGCGTTGATGGGCCGCACTCTGGTGATGCTCCGAGACCTCCGTCAAATGAAGAAGATGCTCAAGGACAACGCCCAGATCATCCGACGTTTGGAGAGTGTATTAAGCCTGGGTGACCAGATCGACCTCTCCCCCACGCTGAAGGATGCCCGCGTTCGTGGAACGTCCATCCGGAGCAACGTGGTGGGCTTGCAGGTTCGTATGAACCGAATCATGCTCAAGCTTGTGGGCGACAAGATGTCAGCCCAAGAGAAACAAGATTACAGAGCCATGCAAAAGAGACTCCGAGACCTCGGCCTCCTTTACATGCGAACTCCCAAGAACTCCAAAGAGCTTCAGGGCCGCAGCGATGAAGTGAAGAGCCGTATTGAGAAGATGCGCTCTCGATTGCACAAGATAAAGATCAAGCTGGATTACGCGACTCGCTATCTGATCACGGCGCGTCGTTGGTTGGTCAACAACCCTGATGCACAAAAGCTGACCCCTGCCCAACGCAACACCATGCGCTCCGACGCCAACGAGTTGGAGCAAATGATCCGCAACTTGCGTGAAGAGAAAGCAAAACTCATCGACAAGATGGATCTCGCCGGAATCGAGTTGGGCTACGCAGCCGCCAACCGCGAGGAGCAAAAGATCCAACGAGACTACCAGCGACTGATCCTCAAGGAGCGACGTTTGTTGTCTCGCATCAAGCAGCGCTTGTCTGCCGATGAACAGCAGCAAATGTCTGAGCTGGAAGGTTACAACAACACCCTGCGCACCGCACGTAGGACGCTTCGTTTGTTCTTCCGCCGTTTGCGTCAACAGACTCTGCGGTTCCGCAAGATCATCACGCGCAAGCTCTCTGGAGAGAAGTTGAAGCAAGACCAGTACAAACTTCAGGTGGCCAACCTGGAGATGGAGTCCAAAGGGCTTGCTGCCAAAATTGCTTACAACAGCTTCACTGTAGTCCGTAAAAAGTTCTATGACTTGGTGCTTCGTGCAGAGGTTGGCGTCATCGACGTGGCCTGGCGCGAAAAGCAAACCATACAGAGCGAAAAGCTCAACCTGACCAAGAACAAAAACCGCGAACTCAAAGTCTTGGACTCTGAATTCCGTGATCTATTGGATGAAGTGAAGTAACAAAGAGAGAACCGAACAACGGATCTTTTTTTCTTGCTTTCTTTCCTCATCCCAACGAGGACGAAGAAGACACAATGCTCAGCTTGCGAGGCTCAGCCATGAGACACACACTTCCTTGGACATTGCTTCTATCCTGCGCGCTTTTGGCGTTTCCGTTTGAAACACAAGCCCAAGACGCAGCGGCCAAAGCTCCACCGACGCGGCGAGCAGCGAGCAAAGCTCCAGCCACAGCCAAAAAGGACGAGGCCAAGTCCAACACGCCGTCGCAGCCCAGCGCGACGGGCCAAGGCGGTGAGAAACTGGAGCCTCTCGATGAGAAGCAGCGGGCCGAAGAAGTCAAAGCGATGCGCAAGACGTACAAGAAGTTTCGTCAAGCCGCGAGAGAGTATTTGACAGAAGTCCGTGCCCTCGTCCGAAAGCGATACCGTGAGCGACGCAACCTCATCGCAGGAGGTTACGAAGCCCGGATTAAGGTCTTGGAGAAGAAAGAGGCGATCAAGCGCAAAAGCGCGATCGCTTACTTCAAAGCCTTTATCCAGAAGTATCCTCGCAACCCCAAATACAGCCCTGATGCCATGTACCGTCTGGCTGAGTTGATCTACGAAAAAGAGTACGAAGACTACCTCGCCCGAGCAGCGCGCTACGACGAAGACCTTAAACGCTTTGAAAACAAAGAGATCTCAGACGAGCCTCTGCCCGCAAAGAAGCAGTTCACCGAGACCGTCTCCTGGCTACAGCAGCTCACATCCCAATTCCCCCGTTATCGGCTGCTCGCCAACGCCTATTACCTGCTGGGCTACTGCCGCGGGGAAGAAGAGAACACCAAAGAAGCCCTCGCCTACTTTGCAAAGATCCCAGAGCTGGCTGAGCTGAAGAAACAATCACCTGAGGTTTACAAAAGTCTCAAAGTTCCCAACAACCTCGTGGCCGAAGCCTGGGTGCGTTTGGGTGAATTCTACTTCCGCTCCAACCAACGTCAAAACGC
Source organism: Deltaproteobacteria bacterium (assembly GCA_006226375.1). Lineage (GTDB taxonomy): Bacteria > Myxococcota_C > UBA6777 > UBA6777 > UBA6777 > M3003. The sequence goes on from SBHC01000079.1 coordinate 282,674, forward strand.
CAAGCAGGCCTACCTCAACGTGCTAAAGTATCCGAAGATTAAGATCTTCGACAAGGCTCTCTACAAGTTGGCTTGGACGCACTACTTGCTGGACGAATTCCAGCCAGCGATCGACCGCTTCACCCAGTTGCTCGATTATTATATCGCCAAAAAGAAGAAGGGCAGCGGCGCTGTGCTTCGTCAGGAAGCGATCGAATACATTGCCATCAGCTTCGCCGACGAACGTTGGGGCTCCCTGGACAAAGCAGTGCAGTATGTCCGCAAAGTCGGTCTGAAGAAACCTTACGCTCGGGACGTCCTGCTTCAGCTCTCGAAGAACTACGGGATCCAGGGCAAATGGACCAAAGTCATCGCAACCAACGATCGGATCTTGGAGTTGTTCCCCAACCACCCGGAAAATCCGCTGGTGCAACAACAAACGGTTATCGCCTGGCGACGACTTGGCGACCTGAACAAAGCGATGCTCGCACGGGGCGCGCTGTCCAAACGATTCGGTCCAGGCTCCCAGTGGGCTCGGATCAACGAGAAAAACGTTCGGGTCCAGCGCATGGTCCAGAAGTTGATCAGCAACAACATCTACCGAACCGCGGTGTACAACCACTTGCGCTGTGAGACGCTCCGGAAAGAAGCAGCCAAGAGCAACGACGACGAGAAGGCCAAGCTCCTCGAAGCAGCCAAGTTGTCGTGTACGACAGCCGCCGACAACTACGGCGCTTTCATCAAGAAGTTCCCCCACCACAAAGAAGCCTACAAGTTGACATGGTATCTGGCTGACAGCCTGTACTTTATCAAGCGATACAAACTGGCGGCCGTGTATTTCAAGAAGATCCGCGACTGGTCGGGGGAAGACAAGTACAAGCAAGAGGCTGCTTACTCGCTGGTAGACAGCAACATTCAACTGGTCAACCAGGACTGCAAACGTGGAGTCCTGAGGTTGGCTTGTGAACTTCCGTCCGTTCGCAAAAAAGAGCAAGCGAAGGCTGACAAAGCTTCGAAAAAGAAGAAGCGTCGCAAACGTGCCCGCCGCCGCAAAGAGATCAAGCCGATTCCCATCACCAACGAGAATCAAAAAGCGTTGATTGAAGCCCGACAGTACTACCTGAAGAACTACTCCAAATCCAAAGACGAACGGATCCCGGAGCAGCTCTATTTGTTGGCTCGTATCTACTACAAATACGATGACCTGGAGACCGCTCGAAAGCTTCTCTGGCAGTTTATTGAGACCTTTCCCAAGCACAAGTATGTGAAGTACGCAGGTGAAACCATCACCGCCAGTTACTACCGCGAAGGTCGTGACGACGACATGCTGCTCGCGATGGACAAGCTTCGCAAGTATGGCGTTCGGGTCAAAGATGCAGGCTTGATCCGCTTGGGCGTGGCGTTCCGCAAAGCTGAGCGCCTGGAGAAAGAAGGAAAGTACGCGGAAGCAGCGAAGGCATACGTTGAGATCATCAACAAGAATCCGAAGATTCCCAAAGCTGCTGAGGCCCTCTGGAACGCAGCCTACCTGTACACCCGCGCCCAGCGCTTCGGCTCTGCCATCAAGTTGTACGAACGGATTGTTCGCCAGTATCCTACCTGGGACAAGGCTGACCAGGCTCTGTTCAACGTGGCATACAACGCTGAAAAGTACTTTATGTTTGAGAAGGCGCTCGCTCGCTACAGCAAGCTTGTGAACGACTCCAACTTCCGCAAGTCCAAGTTTCGCGCCGACGCGCTGTACAATGTCGCCTTGCTTCAGCTCAACTTGCAGCGCTACGACGCAGCCGCGAGAACGTACGTTCGGTACTCCAACACCTTCCGTGAGCGGGAGGATGTACCGGAGATGTTGTACAAAGCAGCAATGATTTACAAACGGATGAACCGAACAGAAGATATGCTTCGGATTCTTCGACAGTTTATTCGCCGCTACGAGCGCGATCCCAAGCAAGTTCGCAGGGTGATGACGGCCTACGGCCAAATCATGGAAAGCAAAGAGAAAGAAGGTTTGCGTCCTCGCCGGATGCGCCGCGAGTACGAGAGCATCATCAGGAAGTTTCAGAGTTTGCGCAGTTCGATGAAGCCCGCGGACCTCGTTCAAACCCGGAAGTACCCGGCGAAAGCGATGTACAAGCTGGTGATGGAGAAGTACGAAAAGTTCACCAAGATGACGGTGACCAGTACAAACGCCAAGCGCCAGGTACGACAGCGAAACAACAAGGCTAAGGAGTACGACAAGGTCGCAACAGAGTTCAGCAAGATCAGCGACTACGAATCTCCCCCCTGGCTCCTCTGCGCGTTGTATCGCATCGCAGAAGGAAAGCAAAAGATCGCGGAGTCGATCAACAAAGCACCCCTACCCCGGCTGGGTTTCAAGTGGACGGAAGAAGCCAAAGACATCTACAAACAAAAGATCGACGAGAAGCTCATCCAGCCCTTGGAAAAAGCAGCCAAAACGCTGTACCGCAAGGTCATCAGCGTATCCACCAAGCTGAACTACAAGAACCGCTGCGTGGAGCAAGCTTACGAGGCGTTGCACCGAGCAGACCCAACGTTCCCTCTGCCCAAGAAGAGCGAACCTTCGTACAAGATGGAGCCGACGTCTCCGTTGCCTTTGATTCGCTCACTGAAGCCTCCCAAGAAGAACAAGAAGAAGCGGAATGCGCTGAAGACCAAAGCTCCAGCGCCACGTCCGAAAGTAGCAGCACCGGCGCCACGCCCAAAGGTGTCAGCCCCTGCTCCGCGCTAACAACGCGATACACCGAGGATAGAACTTCGCCCATGACACACCGTTCTTGCCATTCACGAACGTTCGTCCCGACGAGTCGACCAACCTCAGGTCCAACCCGCCGACTTTTCTCGCGCTGACAGGAGCAACTCACATGCAGCGTTTGCAATCGATAGCTTGTATTGGTTTGTTGTGCTTGGGAGGTCTGATTGCAGGTTGCCCCAAGACAACAAACACCCCGACAGCCACCAAAGAAAAGCCTGCAGCAGACGCAGGCACAGCGCTTTCCAGTGCAGCCGATGGTGGTCTTGCTGTGGTCGAGAAGGCCCCTGTGCCTCCGCCCGAGCCCACAAAATCCATTGATGACTTGTTCTCTGAATCCAACCAACTTGCCCAGACCAATCCGACCGAAGCCATCAACGTCCTTCGTAAGATCGTGAAACGCAAGCCCTCCTTGTACCAGGCCTGGTACAACATCGGCGTTCTGGCCCACCGCCAGGGGCGATACACCCAGAGTGAGTTGGCGTACCGCCGAGTGCTTAAGATCAAGCCAGATTACCGCAACGCGATCGTGAGCTTAACTCGTCTGTACCTTCGAAAAGGTGCGTACGGTCAGGCCTTGTCGTTTGTGGAGAACCAGCTCCGTCGGACTCCCAACTCCGCTCTTCGTAACGAGTTGATTTACTTGTACACTCGGCGGGGTCAACTGCAGCGTAGTGAGCGCATGGCTCGGGCCATCCAAGCCAAAGAAGAACGCAACGCTCAGGCGATCATGAACCTGGGTCTCGTGTGGTACAAGCAGAAGAACTACGAGCTCGCCCGCATGGCCTTCGATCGCGCCAGCAAGACAGAGAAGGATTGGGCGGAGCCGCACTACTACCTTGGCTTCACCTTCCTCAAACTCAACCGCAAGCTGGCGGCTGTCTCTGCGCTCCAAAAAGCCATCAAGAGGCAACCCAACTTCCCAGAAGCACACAACTTGCTGGGCTCCATCTACTTGAGCCTCCCAGGAAAAGTGTCGGAAGCTCGCGAAAGCTTTGGACAGGCGATCAAATACGACCCCAGCAACAAGCAAGCCCAACTCAACTACGGTATTTCTCTGTACCGAAGCGCCAAACATCAAGCCGCGCTCAAGCAGTTTGAGAAGGTTATGCGGTTCAATGCAGGCTACAGCGAGCCGCACTATTACTTGGGTGTGCTGCACCTGGATCACAACCTCCTCGGTAACCAAATTTCGATAGGCGCGATCGCTCCAGAAGTGCCGGCCTCCTTGCGGATGGAGAAAAAGATCATCCGCCAGGTAAAAAAGATCGCCCGGTACAACAAAGCCGTCGGACACCTTCGCGTGTTCGTCTCGCGCAAGCCAGGTCTGAGTTCAACAGCACCGGTGCGGGGTTACCTCAATGACGCAGCGAAGAAGCTGAACAAAGAGCGTCGACGCTTAAAGCGTCTGGTCAAACGATTGATCCGCAAGCGTCTTCGAGCGCTCAAGCGGCGCAAGAAGAGACGACGTCGTCCGCCCCCACCACCACGAGTGACTCGCCCCACTCCTCCGCGGCCAGCTGGCACCCCAGCAGCCCCCCCTCCAACCCGAAGCAACACCACCGCAGCTCCGCCTCCGGCAAGGCCTTCCGGGCCATCTGCGCCGCCTCCCAGCGCGCCCCCACCACGGCGCTAAGAGGGTTTCCAATCAGGCCCCTGTCTTGCGGTCCTGTTCGAGAGAGAGAACGACGCGGGAACTAGGGCTTTTCCACGGTGCATTCACAAGCCATTTGAGAGTCGATATGTCGCTTGACTTCTGCCAAAACCCTGTGCTACAAATCGTTGCCGACGATCAGAGAGGAGAACCCGCTCCCGGTCGCATTGGTTTTGGGATTTGTATAGGAGGCTGTCCAAGCGCACATCTCGACCCTGTGCAACAAAGGACACTATTATGCCACGCTTGAACCGCAAACGAGTACGCATCGTCTCTCTTCTTCTTGCCTGCTTCTTTCTGGTTGCTTTGCCGATGAGTCATCCGCAAGCCCAAAAGAAACGCAACGTGATTCGCATCAAAGAGGCAGTAAAGATTGTGGGGAAGATACAGAAGCCCCAAGCGTTCTATGTATTGCACCGAGCCCCACTCAACTACCAAGGTCTTAAACTTAAAGCTAACTTCCTTAAGAAAGTGATCCAAGCTGTGAAAAAGTCGCCATTTTAAAAGGCACTGCGCTGCAAGGATCGAAAGAGCCCCTTCCCAATGGTTGGGAAGGTTGATGGATGCCTATCACCTCATTGTGTGAAAGTAACCCCCAAGAGGAGCCAAACACATGACCCAGATTATGGACTTCTACCGACAAGGTGGCGTGTTCATGCACCCCATTGCTGCTTGCTTGATTATCGGCATTGGCCTCATGATTGAGCGCTTTATTTTCTTGTTCTTCAAGTACAACATTAACGGCGCTGCGTTCATGGCCCAGATTCAAAAGTTGGTCATGGCCAACAACATCGACCGTGCCATCAAGCTCTGCAACGCAGCTCCCACTGCTGCCCTGCCGAAAGTAGTCAAAGCTGGACTGACCCGTGCGAACAAAGGCGAAGTGGAAATTTCCAACGCGATCGAAGAAGCGACCTTGGAAGTTATCCCCGAAGTCCAAAAGCGCACCAACCTGCTCTCTGCTATCGCCAACGTCGCGACCATGCTTGGTCTGCTCGGAACCATTTTCGGTCTGATCAACGCGTTTAAGGCGCTGGAAGCTGCAACCCCCGACAAGAAGTCGCAACTTCTCGCGAAGTTTATTTCTATCGCGTTGAACACGACTGCGTTCGGACTGGTGGCTGCCATTCCCTGCTTGGTAGCTCACGCTATCCTGAGCAGCATCACCAAGAAGATCATCAACGAGATCGAAGAGTACACGGTCAAGCTGCAGAACTTGCTGTTCAACCGTGCCAAAGGCCAAGCGAACCCCTTGGATCGCTAATTGACTTTGGAGACATTTGGAAGACGTCGGTTCTTCTCCCTTCATGACGCCCCCGGTCCACGGGTGTGTGCTCTCCTTGCCACAACGAATGGTGATAGGCTATCCCCTTCTCACTACGGTAAGGTTCTGGAGAGGAAGCGACGTTTTCTCTGTTCAATCTCCATAAACTCTAACTTTCCAAACCTGCCCATTGCAGGACCATGGAGTGAGAGATGGCACGTAAAAAGCTGAGCGAAGAAGAAGAGTTTGAAGACATCAACATTATGCCTCTGATGAACATCATCATGCTGTTGATCCCCTTCTTGATCATCAGCGCTGAGTTTATCACCATCGGTGTTATCAACGTCAGCGCACCCAAGATGAGTACAGGCGAGCCCACCCAAAGTGAGCCGCAAAAGAAGAAAAAGAAGCCTTTGAACTTGACCATCTCGGTCACCAGCCGAGGCTTCACCATCATCACCCGCGGAAGCAAGATCTCCCAAGGATGTGACATGTCGGCTGCCGCCATGCAAAATCCCCAGAAGAAATTGCCGACCATCCGCAAGTTGAGCGACAAGTATGACTACAAGAAGCTCCAAGGGTGTTTGACCAAGATTAAGAAGCTTTTCCCCGATGAGAAGCGCGTGATCATTATGTCAGAGCCAAAGATCCAATACAAAGTGATCGTTGGCATCATGGATCACAGTCGTGAGAAAGAAGTTCTCAAAAACGATCTCTTTCCAGAGGTTGTCTTGAGCGCCGGTGTGATCTGATCCAAAAACAGCCTGCTGGGCTGTTTTTTGGTTCTTGGAATACTGGTTGATATCGCCCCAAACCCGCAACCTGGAAGCGAACTTCTGCTGTAGGACTCTGGCCCGTTCCGTCCTGCCCCAAAAATACAGAAGTTCGTTGGAACTTTTCCCCATTCAGGTTGACTATTGGAATACGCTGCCTTCCCTCTGGGTTCCTCCTGAAAGGAGTCAAGGAAGCATCTGGGCAGCCGTCCTTAGTAGGAGAGAGTTAAGATGGCAGAACAAATCTCCCTTGCCGAAATACAGCGGCAACAGCGTAAAAAAGCCAAGCGTGCTTCTCGCAATGCCGATTTGGATGGCAAGGCAGAGTTGCGGATGACCTCGTTGATGGACATCTTCGTCAACGTTCTCATCTATCTGTTGATGAACTATTCGTCATCCCCGATTGATACAGCGCAAACCGACGAACGTCAGTTGCCCCGTTCATCGGCTCAGCTTCCAGTCAAGCACACCACCACCATTGGTGTGACCACACGAGCGATTCTCGTCAATCGCAAGAAAGTGTGTGACGTGCGCGATGGAACAGTGGATGCTCAGCTCAAAAAGGACCAGCAACCAAGTTCATACTTGATCTTGCCGCTCCTGGAGCGACTCAAGGACGCTGCCAACAAACGGAAGAAACTTGCGAAATTCAACTCGGCCATCAAGTTTAAAGGGATCATTACGATCGTGGCCGACCATCGCATGCCCTTCCGTCTCTTGTCAGAGGTCATGTACACTGCCGGTCAGGCATCGTTCAGTAATTTCAAGTTTGCTGTCATCAAATCCAAGGGCTAGGAAAGCTAAGTTTGTGATTCGCTCTGCCAGAAGGCTGAGCTCAGTGCAGGTCATTGACACAAACCACTCTCCTACACCCGCAACAATTTGATGATGTAGGAAAAGGACGCAGCATGGGCCAGCCGCAACCCAAACCAGCTCGGAAAATTCTTCGGATTGGTATTATCCAAGGCGGGAAGATCATTGAGGAGCGTTTGCTCCGCAAGCGTGAACCTGTCACCGTGGGTGAATCTCATCGAAACACCTTCGTGATACCAACCACTGGACTCCCCCCACGGTTTCCCTTGTTTGAACTCAAGGGCGACAAATACTTTCTCACTGTTGCAGAATGGATCGAGGGGCGATTGTCTTTGGGTACTGGAGTCTCCGATGTAACGGGACTTCGCCAGAAAGGCATCGCACGTCAGGTCGGTCAGGTGGACTACCGCGACCCGAAGCAACCCGACTCCAAAAGCAAAAAAGTGGGCGTCTACCAAGTTCCCCTCAGCGAGAAGTCGCGTGGGAAGCTGACCTTGGGAGAGATTACCTTACTCTTCCAATTCGTCACACCGCCACCTCTACCTGCAAAGCCACAGCTTCCGGCCATCATCCAAGGTGGTTGGATCAAGGGAATCGACTGGGTGTATTCATCCATTCTTCTCTTGTCCTTCATTGCACACACAGGCTTCATCTATTGGGCCCGAATGCATGGAGAGCTTCCCAACGTCAATCTCAACATGATTGACGATCGCTTTGCCAAAGAGATCCAACCTCCCAAACCCAGGCTTCCCGATAAGATCCCTGAGAAGAGGACCGACGGCGAAAAGTCGAAGAAAAAAGGCAAGAAGAAGTCAAAAGGTAAGAAGCGGAAGAAGCCGCCAAAACGAGCAGCGAAGAAGCCGCCAGCAAGACGGGTTAGTGCCGAAGAGAGGGCGCGTCGAGCGGCCGCTCGAAGACGCCGGATTGAGCAAAACATTCGTAAGAAAATGCTCAAACTAGGAATCATCGGCGCCAAAGGTGGCTCAGGGTCCCCTATGGGACAAGTCCTCGGGAGTAACGTCTACAGCAAGAAGCTGGACTCCGTGTTGTCACAAGCAGACGGCGTCGCAACCAACGACGACGACTCCAGCGGCGGCACACGACGATCCGGTGGTGGCAGCGGCAAAGTCTCTCTTCGAGACAGTCTCCGCGGTCCCACAGGTGGTGGTGGTCCAGCTGGCGGCGGCAAAAGCCGACGCCGGAAGATTCGCATCAAATCCAGCATCAAGATCGACTCCCTCGGCGACGCCGAAGGCGGTAAGTTGGATGCAGGCAAGTTGATGCGACTGGTCCGACGCCGAAGCAGCCAGTTCAAATACTGCTATGAACGAGAACTGAAGCGTAACCCCTCCTTGCAAGGGAAGCTGAAGCTTCGATTGACGATCGCAATGAACGGCCGGGTCTCGGAAACAGAGATTGACGAGAACAGCCTCAACAGCCGCGTTGCACGATGTATCATCGGACGACTCAAGCGTTGGCGCTACCCCAAACCTGAGGGTGAAGCCGCAACGGTTGTCATTCCATTCTTCTTTGCTCCCTCAGGCTAAACCAACTTGCCTCAACCCCCCACTCTCCTTGCCAACTTTCTTCCAACTTTTTCTCGCGCAAAGACCTTCATCCAAGAACTCTTTTCAGAAAAAAGTGTGACGATCTCTTTTGAGCAAGGTATTATACTTGAACTGCATAGAAAGCGTTCGCCCAGCCTATTTCCCCGTTGTGTCACTCGTGCTTCACGTGAAGGCGCGATGAGACGTTTTGTAAAATGTTTCAAAGCGAGCTTCCAAAGGCAGAGAAAGAGAGATCTTTATGGTAGAAGGCTTCTTCGGCACCAAAAACTTAAAAAAAAGTGTGACAAACCCAAGCTTCTTGGGTTATTTGTAATGGCCCCAACAACGGGCCCTGTCTCATTTATTTGTGACGCTCCCCTACAAAACAGTCCATCTATTCCACCTTCTGGTGAAATAATCACGGAAGATAGGACGTTTTTTGGCCTAGAGATGTTGCAATTCGCCATGAAAAATGTTAGCTATGCGTGAAGCTCAATTCTGTTGCTCTTTCCGTATGTCGCTGATTGTGGGAAGAAGATAATGTTCGACTCGTGCTCTTCTGGTACCACTTCTAACCAAATGGTACGTCAATTCATATACACGTTCGCTGTTCTCTGTTGTGGGGTTTCTCTGTTGCTACCCTCTGCAGCATGGGCGATCCCAGCTCCCAAAGGCGTCAAAGTTGGAAGCAAGGGGAAGTTCCACCCTCGTTTGTATTTCAACGTTGGTTACGACAGTAACGTATTCACTCGCTCCAACCAATCGGACATCCGCGATAACAGCCCTGAAGGCAACATCGTGGGTGCTCCGTATCTGAGTATCCGCCCTGGGTTGGAGTTGGACATCCCAACAGACTCCGTCAACTTCTACTTGGGTGGCTACGCCAACTACACTCACTTTTTCCCCTTTACCAATCTCAATACGGTAACGGCAAAAGCCGATCTTCGCCTGCGAGTGCTTCCTCGTTCTGTGTTTTCGTTTGAAGTGTACAACAACTTCAGCCGAAACACAGGGGATGCAACCACAGCCCAAGATACGTTTGCACAGACCCTTTTCTATTACGCACCCGGAACCCAAACAGGTTCCGTGTTCATCACCCACAACAACAAAGCGGGGGTGAACTTCTTCGTAAAACCAGGTGGAGGCTCTCTCCTCTTTGACTTCGGCTACGACTTCACCTTTGGAATCTACCCGAACAGCAACCTGGACCACCACATCCACGGGTTTCACTTCAACGTAAACTGGAAGTTCTTCCCTCGAACCGCGTTTACCTTCGAGAGTGACTTCCGTATTGTCAATTACGCACCGAACTTCAACACCAGCATCGATGGCAGCAACGTCGACAGCATGCCCCTCAAGCTCTATGTGGGTCTGACAGGCCAGTTGACAGAGCGTATCATCCTCCGAGCACGCATCGGAAGTGGTTATACCTTTGCCGCCGATCGTACTGCAGACGGGCTGCCCAACGACAACTACACCATGGTAATCGGTGACATTGACTTCACCTACCAATTCCTGTTGACCACCTACATTCGACTGGGTTTCACTCATAACTTTGACCAATCCCAGTTTTCGAACTTTGTTCACGAGACTCTGGGCTACATCGAATTCCGTACCCAGTTTGGACCTCCAGTACGACCCTTCCAGTTGGGCATCAAGGCTAGCGGTGGATACCTTGGCTTCGGTAAGATCCCTGTGACCGTCAATGTTGGTGGGGAAAGCGGCTCTGTTCGCTTCAACTCGCGTGACATCAACGACGATGACACCATCAACCGAGGCGACCTCGTTGTCCGAGGCCAAGTTGACTTCGACTGGTATCCGTACCCGTTCTGGATGATTGGTATTACAGGTAGGGTTGCCTTCCGCAACTCCAACACCTTTGTGGTTGTGGACAACAACAACCAGCTTGGGTTTGGCTTTCTCAAGTTTGACGTGATGTTCAAGACTGAGGTGGCTTATTAAAGCAAACGTTCATCCCTTGATGAGTTTCCCGACCTGCTCTCCTTGCCTCATTTGACTCACACCTTCGAATCTTTTCTCACAATGCAACATTCCAACAGTGATACATTGCATCTTTGACAGTATATCTACTCGGTGGACATACCCCTCCGCGTATATCCCTGGGAGACCCAATCACAATGAAAAGAGCACAATCCATGAGACAAGAGGTTCGACAACATCGTCGACTTTTGTTTGTCACCTTAAGCTTGCTGCTGTACTGCGTCGCCATGTTAACTGGCTGCCCTGGGCCAAGCAAGCAAGTGCGCAATGCAAACAATGAGCCTGACTTTCAGAAGCCCATTATCACCAAACAGTCCTCGTACAAGTACAAGCAGCTCCTCACCTCATTCTTGCTTGATGTTGGCGATGTCATCTCGATTAAGGTGTACGGCGAGCCCAACCTCCGCGGGACGTTCCAGATCTACCCCAACTGTGAAATTCAGTTTCCATTGATCAAGAAGGTGGACGTCTGTGGGAGAACACCCGGCCAAATTCGCACCGACATTGCGACTCGCTTGCACGAAAAATACTTTCAGGCCCGACCTTCTGTCTCTGTGAAGGTGCAGCAGTACAACTCCAAGAAAGTACATGTCCTTGGACAAGTATCTCGCTCTGGCCGATTTAGCTTCAACCCAGGTATGACCGTAGTACAAGCCATCGCGATGGCAGGAGGCTTCACAAACCAAGCTGCTCCTGCTGACACCCGCCTTGTCCGCTCAGTCGGGGGCAAACAACGTGTGTATCGCATCAACCTGGATGGCCTGGGAACCAAGAGAATCCCCGATATTTATTTGCGGCCTGGCGATGTCATCATTGTGAAGAAAAGCTGGCTCTAGGGAATCATCACCTTCGACGGAGCCATCATCTGCCGCCAGATCACGAGAAAGGCGAGAAAGCCGAGTACCAAGAGAATCGCGATAACAACACCCTTCCAGCGTCCCACCTTGTCCTGCATCGTCTTGTCCGTTTCTTGTTTCAGAAAGAACTGTTGCTGGACCAACTCCACAATCTTACCAAGTTGAGCCTCTGCTTTCCCTTGTCGCTCATCTTCAGCATCCTTGACCCCTCTGTAACGAATCGAAACGAAGTCGTAGAGTTCGTTGGTGATGCAGTACTTCACAAAGGCTTCGTGGGCCAGCTCATCTTGCCAATCTTCCTCAATGGTAGCCCAAAGCTTCCATCCCCCTTTTTCTTCCGCAGTGGAAGCCGACTCCGCAGTCGAAGGAACAAAGGTTTTGCCCACGTTGGCGAACAGCAAACCACAAGAAGGACATGATTCGAGGTCTTCAGAGCAGCGCTCACTGCATTTGGGGCAACGCTTCTTGCCCACTTCCGGCTCCGAAACTTTTGGAGCAGAGGAAGGCTGAGAGGCCGTCGTGGCAGTATCCTTCGTCACAGACACTGTTGGTGGAGTCGCCTCAACGGAAGCCTGGGCCAGCAAAAACTGCTTGGATGTTCGTCGAGAGAAAGACCTCTCTGAGCCTTCAGCAGTGGGAAGTGCATCCGGGGAGTCCAACGATTGGGCATCCTGCTCCAAGGCTTCTGACGTGTAGAAAAAGACCTCCATGCACTCTTGACACTGAATGGCAAGTCCTTCTTCAGAAGTCTGGAACGATTGAAGCTTGGTTAGCTCCTTGCACAGGGGACATTGGAACACAAGCGGACGTTCAGGGATCGGATGCTCCGACAAACGGGGAAGAAACACAGGGTTGCTCATTCGACAAATCCCACTCTGATGCAAAGCAATTCATGATCAACACAACGACTAGGGAATCAAGGTTTTGGAGGTGTATTCAAGCTTGAAATACTGCTTGCGATGAGCCATCAGGTACTTGATGGGTGCCAACACCTCACCGCTAGCTTGGACAGACATGGCACCTGTCACACCAGGGAACTCTCGAACCTTGAGAAGCGCCTTGCGATATCCATCCCTGGAGGAAGGTGCACTTTCCTGTGCAGCGATATGAAGCAACAAGTTCATCGTATCGTAAGCATAAGCGCTCACATGAATGGGGTCGCGATCCCGAGTTTGTCCTGGAAAGGCGCGCTTGTATGAGCGAACAAAGCTGCGAACAATTTGTTTTCGGCTCTTGGGGTTGTACCGCACGCAGAAGATGGAGCCGATCACGTTGCGCGGCTCCAACGTAAAGATCCGCTTGTTTTTCCAAACATTGGTCCCAAGCAACTGGATAAACTTAAGAGGCTTGTTGCGCTTTTTGTACAACTCCTGACGCTGCTTCTCCCAGAACCTGTAATGCAGCTTCACTTCCACATCCTGTTGGGCCAAGGAAGACGCCAACATCGCAACCTGCAGGTAATGTTCTGCAGGTAGGAAAATCGCATCGAAGTCAGTAACAGGGAGAAACTGCTTCACAAGCTTCTTGTACAATCGGTTCTTCTGCACCGCATTCTTCACATGCCGGATCTGGCGGTACAGCTTGTACCAATTGGGACGTTGCGTGAGATGGTAACGTCCAACAAGTCGCTTGGCAGCCGAAGTAAAGTCGCTGATGCCTGGAGCATACGACTCTGCGCCGACGACCTTACCTCCCAATCGAACGACCTCTTTCCAAAAAGCAGCCGCCTGAATCTGGCCTGACGCTCGGTTCGGGAACATCACAGCAAACCGCCGGTGCCCCTGCTTCTCCACAGCAAAGCGAGCCATCGCACGCCCCATTCGGGACGAGGTAAGGTTGTTCCGGAAAACAAAGGGGCCAATATCAGCCACACCTTCACGAAGAGCGATGGTCATCAAAGGGATTCCCAGCTGCTGTGCACGATGCGCAGCAGCCATCGCGTTTGCAGAGAAGACCGGACCAAAAATAGCCAAAGCGCGGTGTTTGTAGAACAAGGTATCCACCGCTTTCGCAGAAGCGTCAGGACGAGACTTGGAGTCTAGCTCTACCACACGAACTTTGGGGTACTTGCGGCGGGCCAACTCAATCGCGTTGCGGACCCAACGGCCAATGCTCGCACCACGTCCCGTCTTCGGGTAAATCACACCGATGACATTGGACTTCACTCCGCGAGAGTGACTCATCACTCGCTTGTTCAGAGAACGTACGTTCTGGAACATCTCGTGGGTTGGAGGGATCTCTTGGAGCAGTTTCCCAACCAACCTCTTGCAGTTCGACCAATCTTGAACATGACAATACACACGTGCAAGGCGAAGGGCCATCAAGTCGTAGGGAAACTTCAGCGTGTCATCGCCGCGCTGCAGGTACAACTTGCGAAGTTGCTCCAGCGACATTTGACCGTTTACTGTCTTCTTGATTCGCTCGCGAAAGGCAGCTTGCTCTGAAGCCGGAAGTGTCGGCAATTGTGTAGCCAACCAACGCAGTTCAGCAGCCTTGTTGCCAGTCTTCTTGGCAGCCGCAAGCATCATGGTTCGAGCGGTAGCCTGCTGAGAAGGTTTTAGACTCTTGTAGAGTCCTTCCATCGTCACCAAGGACTCTTCATGCCGCCCAGCCTTAAAGAGGGAGACACCATACGCCCAAAGAAGCTCTGTTCTCTTGGCCCCAGAAGCCATGGTTTGGGGTTTGCCTGCTTCCAACAAGCGAATGGCATTGGGCCACTGCTCTCGTCGGTAGGCAATCCAGCCAAGACGACGCTGTGCTTCCGCCAGAAACGCTGTTTTGGGGTAGCGCTGAAGCAACCCTTCCCAGGCCTGTTTCTCTTGGTCAAGGTCGTTAAGCTTTTGAGCGTTCCGGGCTTTCTGTACCCATGTAAACTCATTGGCTTTGGGTTTGTACGTCCGGCCATTGATTTTTACGGGAGGAGCCTGGGTTTGGCACGACGCTCCCATTAGCAGACAAGCCAGGAGGGCAATCCCCATGGTCAGTGAATGCCCCCAAAGGCGGTTGGTTTGTCGCGAATCAGACGCCGGCGCTTGGTGCATACCTTACTCCTCGATATGAAAAAAGCTCTTAACTTTCTCCAAGAAGCCGTGCCGCTTGGGTGTACAGTCCTTGGAGTTTTCGGAGAGTTCCTCGAACTTCTCAATCAACTCACGTTGTTCGCGGTTGAGAGACTTCGGGACCTCTACCATAACGCGTACCTTCTGGTCCCCGATTCCAGGTCCATTGAGTCGGGGAATCCCTTTCTTTTTAAGACGAAAGACTGTTCCAGGTTGCGTTCCAGCAGGAACCTTCATCGACGTCATCCCATGAATGGTAGGAACGTCAACTTTGCAACCTAGCGCGGCCTGACCAAACGAGATCGGGATCTCGCAGATGACATTGTCGCCATCACGATCAAACAGCGGGTGCTCGTCTACTCGAATCAGGATGTACAGATCACCAGGAGGTCCTCCAGATGTAGAGGGCTCACCCTTGCCCCGAAGACGAATCCGAAGACCGTCGTACGAGCCAGGTGGGATGTTCACCTCAACTTCTGTCATCTCTTCCTGTTGGCCTGAGCCCTTGCATGTTTTGCATGGAGAGGCAATCACCTGACCGGAGCCGCTGCAGTTGCTGCAGGTCCGAACCATGGTGAAGAAACCTTGCTGCATTCGGACTTCACCGTTTCCACGGCAGACAGAACACACGTCCGGTTTGGTGCCAGGCTCTGCACCTGATCCTTCACAGGTATCACAAGGAATGTGGATAGGTACTTCGAGAACCTTCTCCGTTCCAAGCGCTGCTTCCTCAAAGGTTAACAATTCCTCCATAAGGAGGTCTTGCCCTCGGGCAGGGCCACGCTGGCCACGGTACGAGTCTCCGAAAATCGAGCCAAACAAGTCACCAAAGAGATCACCCAGATCAAAGCCACCAAAGTTCCCCATGTCGCCCATGCCTTCATGACCAAAACGATCATACCGGGCGCGACGTTGGGAATCAGAGAGAACGGCAAAGGCCTCGTTGATCTCCTTGAGTTTTTCTTCGGCATCTGGGTCATCTGGATTGCGATCCGGATGGTACTTCAGCGCTTGCTTGCGATACGCTTTCTTGAGAGCCGCATCGTCCACATCCTTGGGAACACCCAGAACTTCATAATAGTCGCGTTTGCTCAAAGCGCAAAATCCCTCAACGTTAAGTTCAACTTCATTCGAATCCAGCTTGTGTCGAAAAGCTGTGTTGCTTAAGTAACCACGATCAAGCGATTCGCAAGTTATCTATTCCAACGGAAGGATATATTGCGGAGAAAGGCTCTAGAAGGGAAGAACATCGCGTTGGGGCAAGAACCGATAGAAGCATGAACGAGGAGAGAACAGGATGGGAAGTCATGGAAAGAGATCAGAAAGGATCAGTGCTCGTTTTCTTCAAACGGAGGGGCTTCCCCTCCCACCTCACCCATATCGCCCATGCTACCGCCCATCGGGTCATCCATTCCCTCTTGGGCAGAGATCGCGTACATGGCTTCGGCAATCCGATACGAAGACTGCTCCAAAGCGCTGTAGCTGTCGCGCAGTTGCTCGTAGTCATCGGGATGAAGGTCGAGGATACGCTGGGCTTCTTCCAAGGCCTGAAGAATGTGATTGTATTCGTCAGGCTCAAAGTAGCTTCCGTACTCTTCCAACGACTTGGAGGTGGTGTAAATGAGACCGTCCAAGTTGTTTCGAAGTTCGGCCACTTTCTTCTTCCGAACGTCGTCTTGGTGGTACAGTTCAGCCTCTCGCACCATGCGTTCGATTTCAGAGCTATCCAAACCGGACGAAGCGGTGATCCGAATCGACTGCTCTTTTCCTGTCGCGAGGTCGCGAGCCGAAACGTGCATGATCCCGTTGGCATCCAACTCAAAGGTAACCTCAATTTGAGGAACCCCCCGTGGCGCCGGAGGAATCCCGATCAATTCAAACCGCCCCAGCGATCGGTTGTCGGACGCCATTTCACGTTCCCCTTGCAGGACGTGAACTTCAACGGCGCGTTGGTTGTCAGCAGCGGTCGAGAAGATCTGGCTACGGCGTGTAGGTACAGTCGTGTTCTTCTCAATCAACTTGGTGAAGACTGCGCCGTAGGTTTCGACACCCAACGACAGCGGGGTCACATCAAGGAGGAGAAGATCCTTCACTTCACCTTTAAGCACCGCACCCTGAATCGCAGCGCCAATCGCAACGACTTCGTCGGGATTGACACCTCGGCAAGGCTCCTTCCCGAAGAACTGACGGCATCGCTGCTGAACGAGAGGCATGCGCGTCATACCACCAACCAGGACAACCTCGTCGATGTCTTTGACCGTAAGACCAGCGTCTTGAAGAGCCATATCACAGGGTTCGAGCGACATCTCTACCAAGTCAGCGACCAGGTTTTCCAGGTGCTTCCGTGACAAACGAGCGCTGAAGTGCTTGGGCCCAGATTGATCAGCGGTGAGGAAGGGAAGATTGATTTCGGTCTCCATGGAGGCCGACAATTCGTGTTTGGCTTTCTCTGCAGCTTCACGGAGACGCTGCATCGCCATCTTGTCTTGGGAGAGATCGATGCCGGTTTCAGCGAGGAAGCGGCGCAACAAGTCCTGGACAATCCGACGATCGAAGTCTTCACCGCCAAGGTAGGTGTTTCCGTTGGTCGCGAGGACCTCAATCACACCGTCACCGATTTGCAGGACGGAGACATCGAAGGTACCTCCACCCAAGTCGTATACCGCGATACGACCGTGTTGAAGTCGCTCCAGACCATAAGCCAACGCTGCAGCCGTGGGCTCGTTGATGATCCGCATGACCTCCAGACCAGCGATCGTTCCGCTGTCTTTGGTGGCCTGACGTTGAGCATCATCAAAGTACGCCGGAACCGTAATGACAGCCTGTGTCACTTTGGCTCCGAGATAATCCTCAGCGGTCTCTTTCATCTTGCTGAGAATCATCGCGCTGATTTCTTGGGGGCTGTAGTTTCTTCCGCGGACCTGGACCCACGCATCGCCGTTTCGGCTCTCCACGATTCGATACGGATAGACATCAGCCGCAGAGCGAACTTCATCGCTTTCAAAGCGACGACCAATCATGCGCTTTACAGCAAAGACTGTATTTTCAGGATTGGTGATGGCCTGGCGCTTTGCGATCTGGCCGACCAAACGCTCACCACTTTCCGTAAAAGCAACCATGGAGGGTGTTGTGCGGCTTCCCTCTGCGTTGGGAATGACGACAGGCTCACCGCCCTCTAATATCGCCACACATGAGTTTGTGGTTCCCAAGTCAATCCCAATGATTTTGCTCATGCATCACACCTTGCTTACTATCCACGAGTCTAGCTCGTACATCCGCGTTATTGCTTCATTCAGGGGGGGGAATGTTTGAAACGCAGTATAGCACTACAAATACGCCAAACACAAGGACCCCTTTCAGGAACATAACACAAGGGCCATGCACTTACAAAGTTCTCTTCGGTTCTTGAGGATTTAGAGCATTCAAACGTGGAGAAAGAGAAGGGAAACAAGATGAGAAAAGGGAAGATTTAGATCGGTTTTTCTGGCGATTCTTCCGAAGATGTTGACGCGGCTGCATCATTGGCTCCGGGTACTTCGTCAGAAAACTCAACTTCCAGATCCGAAGCGAGATCCGCAACAGCCTGTTGTTCCTCTGAGGACAACGAAGCTTCATGAGAGTCTGGCGAGGGCGCTGGCTCCTTCTCTTCTGCCGCGGCTTCCACCGCTACAGAATCTCCAGCGACAGGAGCGTCCTGCTCGTTGGCGACTTCGGTAGTATCATCCAAAGACTCGGAGGACACGGTGCTGTGTTCTGCAGTGGACTGGAGGGAGTCAGCGGCCTCCTCAGCAGGAACCTCAGGCTCCGGCGCCACAGGTTTCGGCGGGGCCTTCGTCACCACGACGCGGGATGGACGAAGAAGACGCTCATGGAACATATAACCGGATTGGTACTCTTCCAAAACGGTGTTCGGCTCCAGTTCGTCACTCTCCACCACAGAGATGGCTTCGTGACGGGTGTAATCAAAGGGCTCTCCCTTCGAGTCAAACCGTTGAACGCCGTGGCGAGCCAGAGCATCCAACAGTTGCTTGTACACCATCTGGATGCCTTCACGTACGGAGTCAGGTGCATCCTTCATCGACTCCAAAGCTCGCTCGAAGTTATCAAGGGGAGCGACGATATCGCGAACAGCATCCTCGTGACCGTACTTTTTCATCTCTTGCTTTTCGCGCGCCGTACGCTTGCGAAGATTATCAAAGTCAGCCGAAAGACGTAGCATCTTGTCGTGAATTTGTTGCCGCTCTTTGTCGAGATCTTGCCGACGCTGCTCGGTGCGTCTCAGGTTGTCTTCCATCTGAGACAGCCGAGTCTGCAACTCCAGCACTTTGCGGTTGGCTTTTTTGAGCTGAGACTCGGTCTCTTTCAGTTGTTCATTGACTTCACTGAGTTGCTCATTGGCGGCACTCAAGGCACCACTGCTCGGCTTGGTGCTGTCTTCGGCGGCCATCTCTTCCTGGATCGCGGCAGCAACATCGATGAAGTTGTCATCATCAGAGTCATCGATGGGAATCTCTTCTTCCACAGGTTCCGCAGCTTTGGCCTCAGCTTTTTTGGGACTGTCGGCCTTTTTGGCGTCGTCCGTTTTTGAGTCATCACCGCGATCGCGGTCTTGACGCTCTGCGCTTTGTTCCAGTTCTTGAAGGAGATCCTCGGGAAGCTCCAGGGCAAATTGGTTCTTGTCCTGAGACATGAATGCCTCGCTCCTATCGTTGTATTCGAGTGTTCCAATCGGATAAAAAAGTAAAGAAAAAGGAGAACAACTGTTCAACAGCCGTCGCCTTCAAAAGTTTAAGTTAGCAGGCCATTAATAACGATGATTCACCAAAAGGCAAATGAAGAATTCGGTTTGGTTGGCAAACGCAGAGGAAAGACGCGCCATGACCCTGCTTGTATTAGAACAGCGAAGCTCTGTGTTTTCAAGATTTTGCAGTCTTCCCTCTTGCCAAAGAGCGCGTTCTCTGACAAGGTGCATCCTCGCAACGAACCGATTTCCATCCAAAAGCCGGACGTTGCGGAGGTTTCATTGCCAAGAAAGCCTTCGAACAAATCCATAACACATTGCGTTTGAGGAGACCCCAAGATGCCCCAAGCCCTCCAACTTCCCGAATCGCTCCAAGCTCTGCATACGCTGGCTTACAATCTGAAATGGAGTTGGACCCCATCGACCCAAGAGCTGTTTGCGCAAATCAACCCCACGCTGTGGAAAGAAAGCCGCAGCAATCCTGTCGAGGTGCTCAAAAACACAGAAGAGTCTCGGCTGACAGAGTTGGCAGCCGACGAAAGCTTCGTGGCCAAAGTCAACGCGGAGCATAAGGCACTCGAAGCCTATCTGTCAGACACAGCACCTTCCCTGGCAGGAGAGGTAGGACAAGGACTTGCGAAGGGCATCGAATCACTCAGTGGCCCCATCGCTTACTTCTCGATGGAATACGGCATCACCGAGTCCCTTCCCATCTATGCAGGTGGCTTGGGCGTACTCGCAGGCGATCACACCAAAAGCGCTTCCGATCTGAACATTCCCTTTGTTGGCATCGGCATGATGTACCGCTCGGGCTACTTTGAGCAAAGCCTCGACGAAAACGGCTTGCAGCAGTCGCTCTACCCCGAGCGTGACTTTAGCAACCTACCCGTCCTCCCTGTTTTGGATGGAGAAGGTCAGCCTCTGATCCTCGACATTCCGCTCCCTCATCGGAAGCTGTTCTTCCGGATTTGGGAAGCCAAAGTGGGTCGCTCCACTCTGTATCTGCTCGACACCCAGCTCAACACCAACCGTGAAGAAGACCGCGAGTTGACCGCCAAGCTCTACGGTGGAGACACAACCACACGTATCTGCCAAGAGCTCTTAATCGGAGTCGGCGGAGTTCGCGCCCTCCAGGCGATGGGCGTAAACGCAAGCGTCTATCACTTGAACGAAGGCCACGCCGCCTTTGTTGGCATCGAGCGCGTTCGTCAAGCCATCGAACAAGACGGTTCGTTGTCGCTGGAGCAAGCCATCGAGCAGGTCAAAGGCAGCCAGGTGTTCACCACACACACGCCCGTTCCTGCAGGACACGATCGCTTTATGACGGATATGGTCCGCCCCTACTTCCAGGCCCTTTTGCCGGAAAACCAACACGGCAACATCCAAGACTTGCTGGAACTCGGTCTGGAATACAAAGACCACATGAACAGCCTGTTCTGCATGACCGTTTTGGCTCTTCATACCTGCCGCGCCTGCAACGGCGTGAGCAAGATCCACGGTGATGTGTCACGCAAGATGTGGCAGCACTTGTGGCCGCAAAGCGAAGCCGACGATGTACCCATCGGTCACATCACCAACGGAATCCACGCAGCCACCTGGACCTCCACCACTTACAGCAAGCTGTTTGACCAGTACATTGGTGAAGGTTGGGAGAGTCACCTTGTTGATGACGCAGCCTGGAACAAAGTCAACGAGATCCCAGCAGGTGCTCTGTGGGATGCTCGTCAAGCCTGCAAGGCAGCACTCATTGACTTCGCGCGATACCGCGTTCGACTGCAACGTAGCATCCGCAACGAGTCCGCCGAAGCGCTGGAAGCCGCAAACTCTATCCTGGACCCCAACGCGTTCACCATCGGCTTCGCGCGTCGTTTCGCTCCTTACAAGCGAGCGACTTTGATCTTCTCAGACTCTGAGCGACTGAGCGCGATCCTCAACAACAGCGAGCGTCCCGTCCAGATTCTCTTTGCTGGTAAGGCACACCCCCACAACCGTGAGGGTCAGGCGCTGATCCAAACCATCCACGACTTCGCGAAGAAGCCGGAGTTTGCAGGAAAGATCGTCCTCCTCGAAAACTACGATATGGCCGTCGGCCGTCACTTGGTGCAAGGCGTCGATCTCTGGCTGAACAACCCCACTCCTCCCCAGGAAGCCAGTGGAACCAGCGGTCAGAAAGTCGCATTCAACGGTGGCGTGAACCTGAGCATCCTCGACGGATGGTGGGACGAAGGCTACAACGGCGAAAACGGCTGGGCGATCGGTGACGGCAAGCTGTTTGACCAGGTCCAACAACAGAACGACCACGACGTCAACTCCATGTACAGCCTGCTGGAGAATGACATCGTCCCGATGTACTACAACCGTGATGCAGACGGCGTACCCCAGGAATGGATCGCGAAAGTCCGCAAAGCAATGCAGACCTTGATCTCACCGTTCAACACACACCGGATGGTCCGTGATTACCTGACCGACATCTACGCGGCCAACTAATCTCCCCTCTGCCAGCCAATCCCCTCTGTCCAACCCTTCTTCATAGTTCCCCAACAACCAACCTCTCCACCCCAACTTAATCCACAGGACAAGCAACCGGTGGGCAGCTACCGGTTCGAGCTGTTGATGTTCCAACACCCACAGAGCACCAAGAGACGTTGGAGTACGGCCAGGGAATGTACTTGTACGGAGACTCCCCGGCTTTCAACCAAAACGGGTGACGCAGAAAGAAATCCCACAAGGCTTCATACCTTGACTTGCCGGGTCGTGCAGTAATTGGTGGCTCTGCGTGCTTGCAGTTGTGGATGCATTCGATCTGGAAGTGGCCATCCTGCGTTAGCCGTTTCTGCAATGCTTTGGAGGCTTTCTCGAAGTTAAGGAGCACGCAGCTATCCAGCGGACCTCCCCACAACACAAGAGCGGGCAGCTTGTGTGGCGTGGTCTTCCAGGTGGCAACCTTTGCGACCAAAGCGGCAGGCTCGTCAATTCCCCCAGACAGCGACAGGAACGACGAGAGGTACTGACTACGAGAGTGTGCCAACTGCGCCGTAAACAACGCTCCTGCGCTGACCCCTACCGAGCTCACACACTCTTTGTTGACGTTGTATTGCTGAGACACACACGAGAGCATGTCATCAAAGAACACAAACTCTTCTTCAAAACGTGCTTGGGGTGTGGCTTCCAAAAACGGCCAGGGGATCTTCGTGACAACAAGATTAAGATCGCCTTTCGACTCTGGGATAATACCAATGAATCGCTGCTGGTCCGCCGACTTTTGAATGTCGCCTTGGGTCAAGAACTTGTTCGCGTTCCCTTTCAACCAGTGCCACAAAAACAACACAGGGAAGACTTCGTTGGGTTGGGGATTGGAGGGAAGCACCAGGATGAACTTCCGAGAGTTTCCTTTGCTGGTGATGGTGTTCATACCAGCTTTGAATGTGGGGCAGGTTCCGCCTGTGTACTTGGGCGGTGCCGCTGCAAGCTTGGCGCCTGCTGGTGGCTTTGTTTTGCAAGTCACATTGGCCAACCAAGAGTTGTTTGCGTCGGGATTGCCAGGCTCTGGACCTGTTGAGGATTCTGGGCCGCTGCTTGCATCTGTCGAAGAGGCTGGTTCCTCTGGACCCGTAGTAGGTTCCGGCCCGGTCGTTGGTTCAGGGCCCGTCGTTGGTTCAGGACCCGTTGAGGGTTCAGGGCCCGTTGAGGGTTCAGAGCCTGTAGTTGGCTCTGGACCTGTCGTCGCTTCCGGTCCAGAAGTCGCTTCGTTACCTGAGGAGGGCTCTGCTGAAGAGGTATCTTCGGCCCCTTGCCCTTCCTTGCCAACAGACGTGTTTCCATCCGCCGTTGCTTCTCTAGCAAGCTCAGAACCTGGAACGCTGGGTTCACCACAGTGAGCCATACCCAAAACCAAAACCAACAGGCTTAACACCCAAACCAAGTGACGCATAACAACCCCAACAATTCTTCTGTTCTGTTTTTCCAAGGAGCGAAAGGACGCTCACATTAAGTACATGAGAAAGCAGAAGACTATCACAGGATGAGTCCCTAAAGCGAGACCCTCTTTGCGTTTTTGGGGATGGAGCAGTAAAGAGAAATGGGGAAACGGAGCGTCAAAGAGGCTGAGAAGAGACTTGAGGGAATGGAGACTGGAAGGTCGTTCAAGGAGGCCTACGAAGGATCAGGGACAAGC
This sequence comes from Deltaproteobacteria bacterium, assembly GCA_006226375.1. Classification (GTDB taxonomy): domain Bacteria; phylum Myxococcota_C; class UBA6777; order UBA6777; family UBA6777; genus M3003. Next base: position 306,306 of record SBHC01000079.1, read on the forward strand.
GCCAGAGCTTTGCACCGAAGCCCCTGCTCCAGCAGCGGTACAGGCGTTGCCGTAAGTCTTGCCATCACAGCCACACACAGGTGCGTACTGTTGGGTACAAGTCGTGGGTCGTGTGGTGCAAGTACCAATTCCGCTGCAAGCATTCGCCGAGAACTTGCAGTACTGCGAGCGCGAACAATTGCTGTTGCTACGGCAGGCTCCCGGAGGACATGCGATCTTCGTACATCCAACGACACCCGCTCGGCAGGTGCAGGTGTTGCAACCGTCCGTCGCAGTGAACGTTGCGCCGTCTTTGTAGGTCTGACCGTTGTAGGTGCAAGACTTGGTTGATTTGCACTCACCTTGGGACTTCACAGAGACGCCGGCTGCGTTCGCGGTACAAGCGTTGCCGTAAGTTTTGTCATCGCAGCCACATACAGGCTGGTAAATTTTGGTGCAGGCCGAGGGAATCGCCGTGCAAAAGCCAGTTTGGTCTGTCCATCCACAGTGGGTAGCGACATCACAAAACTCGCCTTTGTTGCACTGAATTCCAGCCAGACCACCGCAGACCTTGGGGCAAGCTTTCTTCGTGCAAGCCACCTGACCTTTGGTGCAAGTGCAAGTGTTGCAGCCATCGGTAGCCTTGAACGTTGCTCCATCCTTGTACGTGGTTCCGTCATAGGTGCAAGACGTTGTGCTGCTGCCACAAGCACCTTTCGACTTCACAGAAACGCCTGCGGCTGCGGCAGTGCAAGCGTTGCCGTAGGTTTTGTTATCGCAGCCGCACACAGGGTCATATTGCTGCGTACAACCTTGGGGAATGCTTCTGCAAACACCAGGGATGTCGGTCGCGCCACAGTGGCTGGGTTGGTCACAGTACGAACCGGTGGGGCAAGGCTTCAAGCCACGGCTACCGCAAGACTGAGCGCAGGCTTTTTGCGTGCAAAGAACCTGACCGCCTTTGCAAGAGCAGGTGTTGCAGCCATCCGTCGACTTAAAGGTGTCGCCGTCGTTGTAGGTTTTTCCATCGTAGGTGCAGGTTTTGGTCGAGGTGCAAGAGCCTTTCGATCGTACGGAAACACCCGCAGCGTTGGCCATACATGCGTTGCTGTAGGTGTTGTCATCGCAACCACAAACCGGGTCGACTTGTTGGGTACAACCTTGGGGGATTGCCTTGCAGGTTCCGGGCTGATCGGTTGCGCCGCAGTGACTACCGAAGTCACAAAACTCTCCAGAAGCGCACTTGATGCCTGCGAATCCACCGCAGGTTTTGGGGCAAGCTTTCTCCGTGCAAGCCACTCGACCCTGGTTGCAGGTGCAAGTGTTGCAGCCGTCTTTGGCCTGGAAGGACTCACCATCTTTGTAGGTCTTTCCATCGTAGGTACAGCCTGTAGGATTGGTGTTACAGGCACCTTTCTTCTGCACAGACTGGCCAGCGGCGGCAGCTTCACAAGCGTTGCTGTACGTTTTTCCGTTACAACCACACACTGGATCGACATGGTCGGTGCAAGCAGTGGGGATGGCTGCGCAGGTGCCGGTTTGATCGGCCGAGCCACAGTGCCCTGGCTGGTTGCAGTACTCGCCTTTGGAGCAGGTTGCGCCGCCCAAGCCACCGCAAGACTGTGGCGGACAGGCTTTCTCCGTGCAGGACACTTTGCCGTCGGTGCAGGTGCAGGTGTTGCAGCCGTCTTTGGCCTTGAAGGACACGCCACTTTCGTACGTTTTGCCTTCGTAAGTACAGGCCGCAGGCTTGGTGGAACACTCACCGTTGGCTCTCACGGAAACCCCAGCCGAAGCAGCGGTGCAGGTGTTGCTGTAGGTCTTGTCATCACAGCCACAGACAGGAGCGTACTGGGAGTCGCAATTCTCGGGCTTCACTTTGCAAACGCCCATTTGATCGGCAACGCCACACTTGGCTCCAAGGTCACAATATTGACCTTTGTCGCACTGGATCCCTGCGATACCGCCACATTGCTTGGGCGGGCAGGCTTTTTCAGTACAAGCAACCTGACCTTGGGAACATTGGCAGGTGTTGCAGCCATCTTTGGAAGGGAAGGAGTCGCCTTCTTTGTACGTTTTGCCATTGTACTGGCATGTGTTGACACAAGCTCTCAAGGTACAAGCCACTGTGCCATTGCTACAACCGCATGTGTTGCAGCCATCTTCGGAAGGAAACGAGTCGCCTTCCTTGTATGTTTTTCCGTTGTAGGTACACACCGTGCCTTTTTGGATACCCTGACAGATACCACCCATGCAGGCTTGTTGCTTCCCACAATCGGTGTCGACCATGCAGTGGTCGATCATTCCACATCCCGTTAACATCATGGGCCCTAACACCCACGCGAGCCCAACAACAACTATCGAAGATAACAATCTCTTTTTCATAACTTGATCCTCCGGTGACTTCCAGGGGACGTGATTGGCGGATACCACGCTCATTGAAAAACTTCATACACTCTTACAACAATTCATCGGGCGAAAACCGAACTCGGTTTTTTCATTTTTTTTGCGTTCGCCCTAAAACGCAAATACGGCGGAAACTTGGGCCTGCCATTCAAAAGCAAACGGTGGACGCTCTCGAATCGGAATCAATGAGAAACCAGCCCTTGCGCCCAAACGCAGACCCACAATTCGACTGAACCACCAGGAGATATCGAGGATCCCTCCTCCACCTCCTCCAAAGACCACACCTGTGGGAGTTAATCCGTTGTGCTGAAAGACCAAACCGGCCTGAAGGTACACGCCCAAGAAGACATCAAGACGAAGAGGAGATCGCCCCAACTCCCAGGTCCAACCGGCCTCAGGTCGCAGCCACACCGATGACAGCCAAAAGCCCTTGTCTTGAGGGATACCGGCAACAACTTGGACGCTTCCACCCCAATGCCTGCCCCAACGGAGCTGAAGCCCCCCGCCCCAGTTCATGTTCTCCACAAACGGAGCCAAGGTCTGGGTGTAACCTCCGAACACTGCGAGGGTGGTTCGAGTCCGACGCCTCGGGGCGTACGGCTGGGCTTGCAAAACGATCAAACCTTTGCGTCGCCGCGCGACCTGGCGACAAGGGATCTTGTTCCATTGGGTTCGCAGTTTCGCCTCGCCTCCTTTCGGAAACCATAGAGACTGACGGAAACATCGCCCTTTGTGCTCCAACGACACGGTGCCTTTCCCGTCCACAACAGCCAACCGCATGGGTCGATGCTCTTGCTTCTTCTGGGTCCATACAAAGTTGGCGACGGCGACCTTGATCTTCCCGATAACTTCGGAGCCAATCCGTAGTTGACTGCGGTATACAGGGGCAAACATATACGGTGTGCTTCGCTTCACCAACACAAACTGTTGCGGACGTTGTCCTGTCTCGTTCAGCACTTTCTGGCTGGTGTAGTCAAACAATTCGTCGACAGTGATCCGGCCGTCATGATTGAGATCGGCAGGTCCTTTCAAGCCGCTTAGCAGGTGGTAGGTAAACACAGAGGCTTTCCGTTCACGCAGCTCCCAAGAGATATCCAGGCTGGACGCGATCACCCGCATCCCCTGCTCAAACCCTTGCTTTGGAAGCAACAAGCGATGCAATGCAAGCTTTCGACGAGCCCGAATGCCCTTGGCCTTGCCGCGCTTCAACATCGACTGAAAGCGCTTCAGGCTTCCAAACCTACGGATGATTTCACCGCTGTAACAAGAGTCAAAGATGGCGATCTTGCGGTCGGCAGGCAGTGAAGAAAAGAAAGAGGAGAATTCTTTGTAGCTCAGGGGGTTCTTCCCCTTGGGACCGAGGTGAAAGTGCGACGGGTCCGCATGGCCCGAATAGTAGAACAGAAACGTTTTGGTGCCTTGGATCGAACGAAGCTGCTTGGAGACACGCTGGAGAACCTGTCGAACATCCTTCGCGTCGCTGTTTTCCAGCTGAAGGACTTGAAAGCCAAGGTCGGATAGTTTGCGGGCCAAAGGTCGGACATCTCCCGAGAGGACATAATCCAGGCGAGGCTCTCCCTTCCATCCGTTCTGGTGACCCACCAACAACGCCACACGTGTCTCCGCGTGGGCCACAGCGCCCCACCCTAACCAACCAAGAAGAAGAAAACCAAGAATACGAACCATCACAATCATCCAGTCACTACCGAGAGTCATCTCGTTGGCAACCCTGCCTTGAGCCATCCAAGGTCAAAGCCGCAACTTCACGCCGACATCACGGAGAGGTCTTCACCGTTTTTCGGATAAGCAACGACGACACACGCCAAGGTCCAGGGACGTCCTTTAATGTACGGATTGCTTTTCCAGATGCAACAAAGGAGCGATACAGAGCACGTTTTGTTTGCGCAGAAGTGAAGGGTCGGTTGGAGGAGAACAAGAAGAAACGCTCCCAACCCACATAGTCGTCCAGCTCAAACGAACCTTCCGGCGGAAGACGCCCTCGCCCCGCCGAGAACATTTGGCTTGTTTTCCCTTGGAAAGGAACCACCACATACGTCTCTCCTTTTTCGTTCATGCCCACAATCATCACATGTGTGTTCTGTTGCGCGTGCAAAGAGAACTGCAAAAAGTCACCGGGAGCGACCGTTTGTTTGGAGCGCAGCCAGTTGGAGTGGGGAGAGCCTTGTCGAAAATGGAGAGCTCGCAACATCACAGACGAGGCTGCTTGACGGCTCTTCGCCACCCAGGTCTGCTGCTTTGTTGTGTGTTCTTCAAGACCTTGATGCGGCAGATTGCCTTGGGGAGGCCAGATCCAGATCATGCAAACAAGCGCCACACCCACTGTAGCCAGAGAACCCCAACCGGAGCCGAAGTAACGCCGCAGCCCATCCCACCAAAGCTCTTGGGAAGAAGCCTGGGAGGATAACGGCTCTTTGGGCTCAAAGAGAGTGGCATGACGGGCAAACTCTCGGTCCAAGAACTCATCAAACCCTGATTGGCGGTGAAGAAGCGAAAAGCTCTCCTCTCGCTGTCGCATGCACTGCGCGTACAAGGGATTGTCCTTCCAGCCTTGCTCCAGGCGTTGCTGTTCTTGGGGAGAAGCCTCACCCACATGCAGTCGATCCAGGAGCCATTCGGAGGGGTGTGTCTTTTGCATCATGAAACCTGTTCTTCCAACGTTTGGCGGACGTGACGTTCGAGTCGATCGAGTTTCTTCTTGACGCCGCGATCCGTCATTGCCACGAGGGCACCGATCTCATCGTACGTCATCTGGTCGACGTGGCGGTACACCAACAAAGTGGCGTCCTCCTGGTCGAGCGTTTGCAGAACGGCTTCTACCATCAACCGGCTCTCCAGCTGACGTGGACCGTCCTGTGTGTGTGTTTCGGGTTCTTGGAGAAGGGGCAACGTGCGTTTTTGACGCTTGAGGACATTGAGGCAATGATTGGTGCTGCTGCGATAGAGATAGAACAAAGGCTGATCAATGTCTTTGCGCTTGCGAGCCTCGTAAAAGGAAGCAAACACCTCCTGCAGCGCATCCCAAGCCAAGTCGGGATCGCTCAGCATCCGAAGACAGCGATGATAAATCGCCTCCATGTATCGTTTGAGTTGGTCTTTATCCATGGCCCACTTCAACCGTCATTGACACCACACACCTCTTACAACAATTCAGACCCATCAAAACCGAACTTAATGGATCATTTTTTTTGTTCCTTTCAGCCCAAGTGCAACATGTTGCGTTTAGGAAGAAGAGGTTACTCCCAAAGCCCTGGATGGAGGGCGGGTCCTCGCCAGAAGCCGGGACAAGCCGCTTGCCCCCACGTGGCAGTTCGAGTACATTGATGGAGCACTTTAGCGTGCGAACATCGCAAGATAGGAGACAGCATGCGGTGCCAGCCAGGAGCGATATTGAGCGATCGCCAATACAGGCTCCACCAACAGATCCACCAAGATGGGCCAATTCAATATTGGTCGGCCCACCAGTTGAGTTCGCATGCTCCGCCCGTGCGGAAGCTCCTCCAACTGCCGCTACCGATCTATCTTCTCCACCACGAACGGCGCCAAAACTTTGAAGCGCTCAGCTACTATGAGGCCTTGTACCAGTCGCCTCATATCCTTCCTGTCGAGTTTGTGGAAGCGTATGCAGATCCTCCGTTCATTGCGTTGGATGCACCTCCAGGTCAGCTGCTCAACACCGTCCTGAACAGCTACTACCAGACACAACCAGCGCTCCCCTGGGAGTTGGCGGTGTACATTTGCATCCAGGTTTGCTTGGGTCTTCATCACGCCCACACAACCCAAGACCCGTTGTACCATTCTCCGTTTGTTTTGCACGGAGACATTCGGCCGGAGACGTTGTTCCTCAGCGAAGAGGGCAACATCATGCTGATGCCGTTTGGCCAGGTTCACTTGTGGGGAGATCTCCGAGAAGCTTGGCCTCATGTCGTTAAGCGACGCTTCTCCTACGCAGCCCCAGAGCGATGGCAGGAAGAAGGCTACGAGCTTGGCCCTGAGATGGATATGTTCAGCGTGGGGGTTCTGTTGTATGAGCTGCTCACTCGCCACATGCCCCACGATGGGACATCCATCGAAGCCGTTCAAAAGCAGATTGTATCGCCCTCATTGCCCTCTGTACGAAGCTACGTGGCGGACCTTCCTTCCCGACTGGAAGCCTTGATATATCAGCTCATCGACCCAGCACCTTCAGCCCGCCCCAACTCAGCAGGCGAGCTGGCTCAACAACTGGTTCAGGTCTTGAGCAGAGACAAAGGAGTGGAGGGATACCGACAAGATCTGAAGGAGGTCTACCAACGTGTCGCGCAGCCCTACGCTCCGTCCACCACGCCAGTAGCCCTGGAGTCCAAGCCCGAACTCGCCGCACTTCCCACTCAAATGCACAACTCCATGACGTCGATTCGCGGCGAACCACCGAAGCTTACGCCCGAGGCATCCACGGCCTTTTCGACGCCGGGTATTGAAGCTACGCCAAAACCAAGTATGTTGCCTATGTTGGGGGAGGATGACTTAGTTTCTCTCCCCATGGAAGACTTGCCCACACAAACCCGTGACATAAAACCAGGCGCCATGTCCAACAAAAATCCATTTTCGACGAATTCCTCTCCGTTTCCCTCCTCCAACGAGGAGGCGTCGTCCAAGCCAAGTTCGACTCCGTCTGGAGGTCCGTTCAGCAGCTTTGGCGGCTCCTCGTCTCCGTTCGTGGCGGCCAACTCGCCTCCACCTCCCAGTGACAGCGGGGACGATTACGATCCAGGGGAAGCAACAGTTGTGGATGCCTCGCTCCTCCAAGCCTTGCGGGACTCCATGGACAACGACAGCGCAGCGGGTTCTCAACCACCGCCAATGGTCTCCAAGACGAGCAGCACGAGCAAGTCGGGCCGTTTCCGGAGATACACACCTCCCAGTGCGGAGCTTTCGGCTCTCGGTGCTCAAGAGAACGTGGTGGCTTCGCTTTCAACAGGTCCCAACAAACGAGCGGCGAACCCCTTTGGCGTGCAGCACTCTACCTCAGGAGAGTTGGAGTTGGGCGATGCCGGAAATGCAGCACCACCTTCGTTTGCTCAGACGCCTTCGCCAGCACATCCTGTTCCCTCCAGCGCGCTTCCCCAAGTAAGTTCATCTCCAAGCCCACCGAACAATTCACCGTGGCAACTGGACAACACACCCACAGCGTTTGAAGGCAACGCCAATGCGTTTGGCACACCCTCCGCGGGCTCCAACCCATGGGCAACAGGAACGACAGAAGGAAGCTTTCCTTCGCAAAATGCAGATGCGTCCTCCCACTATTCTCATCAATACGACGATGACGAAGACGATCCCACAATGATGCACATTCCAGGCACGCCCCTGGAAAGCTATGGCAACCCCAACGCGTACCATCAACAGCAGGGAGGTTTTCCCATCGGAGCCCCACAGGCTGATGACTTCACCGCACGCAACCCAACGCAGGCCCAAGGGTTTGGGCAGCAAGCCAGCTTGGACTCCAACGCTCTGTTTCAGAACGTTAACGATAACAGCTTCGATCCAGCCCAGCCTCTGGATGTTGCGATGCCGGAGTACACCTCAGGCACACAAGACGCCTACCCCGGTGTCCCCATGGACATGGGCAACCTCACCAAGGATCCAGAACCTTCGGGTGGCTCGTCGCGAAAGTGGGTCCTTCCTCTCGTTCTCTTGTTGCTTTTGGGAGGCGCAGGAGGAGCCGTGGCTGTGTTGGGATGGCCACCTTGGGAAAAAAAGGACCCCCTCCCCAACATTCCGCCCGTCCGACAGAATCGAACGGTTCGAGCCAAGCCGAGGAAGGCTCCCCAACGAGTGGCGAAGAGAGCCCCGGCGAGGCGTGTGAGTCCTGACAAGCGCATCCTTATCGTAGACGTTGCGCCGCTCAATGACGACGACGACGATGACGACAAGCCCAACAAGCGACGTCCCAAAGCCCGGAAATCCGTGAAGCGCGGCCGTCGTGTGGTTCGCCGTCGACGTATCGTGCGGCGAAAACGAGTGGTCCGCCGCCGTGTGGTTCGCCGCCCGACCAAAGTCGTCCGGGTCAAGCGTCCCAAGATTCGGGCCGCGATACAAGCCGCGGCTGGAGTGAAGATTTCAATTCAGCCTAGCTGCACAATTTACAAAGGGAGCCGGAACCTGGGCACGTCTTATCCCCCTCGCAATCTGGACCTGTCACCCGGAAATCACACCCTACGTTGTGTCAACAAAGGCAAGCGCCTCTACCACAAGTTTTCGTTGCTTGTGGTGCAAGGACGTCCGACCCAGTACATCCGTAAACTTCGTGCGGGCAAGCTGTTTGTACGTTCACGCCCTTGGGCAACCGTCCACATTCCAGGGCTTGGCAAAGTGGGTCGAACAGACCGCCCAATCAATGTATACGAAGGCCGATTCCAGGTAACGCTCCGCAAACAGGGAAGCAACCTCCCAACTCCAGGAAACCGACAATCGCTTTGGGTCAGCATCCTTCCTGGAAAAACGAGCAAAACCAAACGAATCATCTTTCCTATTTTGGATGACGAGTAAGTGGAGGCGAAACTCAAGAGGACTCATTCTGACTTGAGCATTTTGTTCATTCCGACTCCCTGACACGTTCTTTCCTTCTCGACTTCAAAGCAAAGAGCGGTGGATGCGGCTTCCACCTATCCCTGGAGGGACAAAGGCGCCATGCAAGAACTCATTCAAAGTTTGCCCCCAGCAGCCCAAAACTACTTGAAACCGGAAACCCCGGCTCCCATGAAGATGATGGCAGCCAGCGGACGTTTGCCGCTGCCTCCCAACCAGCTTGGCATCGTCATGTATGCGCTTTGCCACGACGAGAACCCTCAAGTCGCTCAATCAGCCCTCGATAACTTTCGGCAGCAACCAACGAAAATCTTGATGCCGCTGCTCAGTCACCCCAAGGCTGACGCTGCCTTGCTCCACTTCTTCGCGTACTACTTCTCACACGACGCAAAGATCCTGGAGCAAGTTGTCCTCCACAGACAGACCCCCAATGAGATCATCGCCCAGCTTGCCCAACAGCTGAAAGACCCGTTGCTCGGCCTGATTGTTCAGAACCAGCAGCGTCAGCTTGAGCACCCTCCTATCGTTCACGCGTTGTTGCATAACTCCAACCTGAACAACTCACAGCGCACACGGGTCCTGGAATTTGCCCTCCGGGAAGGCATCGAAACGGGCTACAACGAGGAGATGCTGTCTCGCTTCATCCACCCAGCGCTTCTCAAAGAACTTCTGCGAAGCCGACCAGCACCTGTAACCAAGGCTGACAAAGAGCTTGAACTTCAATTCGAGAACGAGTTTGCCGAAGACGAAGAGGCTGACTTCCTTGCCCCTGAATTCATGGATGACTTCGACGATGACGAAGAAGTTCCGGAAGAAGAAGAGGGCAAGAAGCTCACCATTGAACAGCAGATCTTAAACTGGTCGGTGAGTGAAAAGATCGTAGCAGCCAAACGTGGGAACAAGCAGATCCGCAGCATTTTGATTCGAGATGGAAACAAGCTTGTCTCCACAGGTGTCCTCGACAATCCCAGGATCACAGAAGGCGAAGTGCTCAAGATTGCATCCAGCCGAAGTGTGAGCGAAGAGATCATCCGGATCATCACCCGCAACAGGGAATGGATGAAGCTCTACCAAATGAAGGTGAACCTGACCGCGAACCCCAAATGTCCGACGCCCGTCGCGATCCGCCTACTCAACCACCTCCGTCTCCACGACTTGAGAAACCTCGCTGGAAACAAAAATGTGCCAAGTGTTGTCGCGACCAACGCACGAAAGCTGAGCAAGCAACGCGGACCTTCTTAATTCAGGCTCACTTTGCAAGAGTGTGTTGGTTTGCAAGATGGTGTTGGGGATAAGGTGTTGGAACCAAGGAAGGTGTGAAGAGAGGGAAGAAGAGAGGCGTGATTTAGGATTTGCGCATGAGACAAGGCAGTCCGTCGACACGAAGTTCGTCTGTGTCGAAGCTCGCAGCCTGCATCACAGACGCGCCGATCAAGGAGGGAGTCAGGATGGTTCCACCAGCCGTGGCAGCCTGACCCGTGATGGGGTCGATCGCCTGGGGGCCCATTCCTTTGTCGGAGGAAGCACCCACCACGGTGTTGTGGGGGAGACCCGCGCCGATCAACAGCGAAGCGTTGCAGATCGAGTGATCACGACCGTCGCGATTGTTCAACATCGCGGTTCGTGCAAACTCGCTGAAGCATAGGATCGTGGTGTGGTCGATCAGCTTGTCACCTGGTGCTTCAGGGTGCGGTGTGTTCTTCAAGTCAGTGACAAGTTGGGTCAATGCCTTGAAGCCATTGTGCAGTCGCTCAATGTGGTCATCAGCCCACTCTTCACCGTGGGTGTCCAGACCGCTGGCCAACTCGATGGTAGTGCACTGTGCGATGTTGTTACGGATAGCCTGGAAGGCCATAGCAGCCTGCGCTTCCGGCGAAGACAATGAGCGGATGTTGTAGCGTTGCTTGATCTTCACCATCTCAGGATCTTTGTAGTTGGTGAAGTTAAACATGTCGCTCAAGCCACTCTCCACGAGGAAGCGTGACTTGGTTTGGGCGCTCTGGATCAGGTTAAGCATATCGGCGTCGTTCAACCGAACCGGATCACAGTTTTCACGGGTTGCACGGTATTGCTGCAACAGCGCGCGAAGTTCTTTGTCAGGCGCTTGGGGACCATCTCGCAGAGTCTGCAGCAAGTCGGAGATGCTGGACACCTTCAGACCGCTTGCATAAGCAGGAAGACCCTGGTTGTAAGACTCAACCCGCACGACGAGGTTGGGAACAGCCGTGATGTCACCTTGTTGGGCTACGATTCGCGTGGGCAACGAGGAGCCTTTCGCGTTCAGACCGTTGGGCATCATCCCGGTGATCATATAGCGGCGGCCGACTTCGTGGGTCACGGTGTCCATCGCGATACCACGAACCACACAGCTTACATCGTGGTGACCAGCATCTGCAAAGGACTTCATCGCAGGGCCAAAGGCGATGTTGGAGCCTTTCGCCTGGATCACACTTCTGTCCACCTTGGTGCCGTCGGGCAACGAGTCGGGAAGGTAGTCCCACGCCAGCTGAATTTTGGTTTCCGGGGACTTGGAGTCAGTGAACTGACCGGGGTCTCGCGGATCCAGGGATTGGGTGATGTCCCAACCGCCAGAGAAGTAGGCAAACACATAGTAACGCTTGGGGCGCTTCTTTGCGGGGTCAGCTTTCAAACGGGGCATGGCCCAAGGTTGCAACATAAAGCTACCAGCAGCACCCAAGCCCAATGATTTCAAGACAAAACGTCGATTGAAATGCATGATTCACTCCTTGTATCGGATGCGACAGCGATGACGTTGTCGCGAAGCTTGTTCAAACGGTTGTACGTTTCATGACGAACGGGCGACTTAGTACGCGAAGAACTCGGGGGAGGTCAGCACAGCGATGCAAACCCCCTCCCAAGCGGTCGACTCTTTCCGGGTTTTGGCCAGGATTCGGTCGTAGAGCGTACGAAGTTGCTTGATACTTTCGGTGCTGCTCTCCGGTACATAAATGGAGTGAAATTTCAACCGTAGGAAACGTAGAGTCTTGTCGATGTCGTTGTAGCGAATGACGCTACGGGTTGCCATGTTCTGCGTTTGCAAGTCTTTGACGACAGCCGCTTTGCACACCTGCCCAGCCATATCGTCCATGAACTTCATGAACAACGACGTGGAGTCACGGGATGTGAAAGTAACCTGCAGGTAGTCCGCCTGCCCCAAGGTGCGAGACAGCGAATCAAACATATTGGTGTTGCCCGACTTCCAGGTGATTCCGTTGAACAACCTGGGGATGGTGTCCTTCAACTGGCTCACACTCATTCGACGGGAGTAACGACCAAAGGAGGGGTTCAGTACTCCGCTTCCGCTATCGGAAGGCTTGGTGTTGGACCAGTGGTCACGAACTGCAGGAGGAGGCTCCACCCGTGGTTTGGTCGGCTGGGTGGGTGGGTCCACGCGCTGTTCGGGTGGCTTCTTCGTGGGCTCAGGCTCCTTCCGTGTGGTCGGAGGATTGGTGGTCGGGTTGGTGTTCTCAGTTGTTCCAGGGTTGGTGGGAGTACAGCCCCACAGCACCAACACGGGCACAACCAAAACGGACAAAACAGAGCGAATTCGTTTCATTGTGCTCATTCCTCTTATCGGTTGAGAAGGCGACCTTGTCGGTACTCTTTGCTGGTCACGATGGATTTAATCAATCCCAGCAAGTCGTAGTTGTTGCCCTTGAACTTGTCAGCGAGAGTCAGGATTTGCGAGGTCTGTTGAGCGTGCGGATCCGAGCCAACAAACCAGTTCCACATCTTGCGAGTGGTGCAGCTTGCAAAGGTTCCATCGTCGATGGTTTGTTGTGCCAGCGCGATGGGGCCCGTCTCAATGTTCTTCTTCATCGACGGCGTCGCGAACACATACGAGATCAAGTGACCGAGGTACTGCATCTCTTTGTCGTCGTTGGGGTAGAAGTAGAAACGACGACACATCGCGTTGTAGCGGTTGCCCATCTTCTTGCAGAAGTTAGAGATGGCAGGGAACTCATCGGTGTTCAACGGAGCCATACCGGCTTCAGCCCATCGACCCCAGTACGCAGCAGCAGGCTCAACCGTCTGGTGGCAGTACTTGCATCCGCATCGCTTCATCAAGTTGGGCTCGTCGTGACAGCTGTCTTGCGCGGGGGGCAAGCCGCCAGGAGGAGCTTGAAAGTGGGAGCAGAGGAACGCGCTGTAAAAGCGGTTCGCCCGCCCACGATCGGAGGAGAACTTGGTAAGGAACAGCGGCATGGTAAGAACGCCAGCGTGCAGTTTGGCTCGCTCCACCTTCGTCCACTTGCCAACTTGGTCAAAGTTAATGGTGGGAACCGGGTGGTTCTGGTTGGGCGAAGCGTAAGTCAGGTTGCTTCCTGTGTACGTCTGGTACCGCAGATAGTGAGAGATAGGACCGTTCACTTCCAGAGACTGACCTGTGATGACCTGAGTGTAAGGCTTTCGATTCTTCACAATGTCTTCGATAAAGCGAAAGGTTTGTTCTTCCAAAGAGTTGAGGATCTGAGACTGCACGTTGTACGGCATACACCAGCGTAAGCCAGGGCCACAACCACAGCCTTTGCCCTGATTCTTGTTGGTAAACGACGAGCGGCTGCAATCGTAGTCACGATTGTTGGCATCACTCTTCACCGTCAGGTACTCTTGGGCGTCAAAGGCACAAACCTTTATCGCCTTGTCGGGGGCCCAGTATGGTTTCACCATCACGTAGCCTTCCCGTTGAACAGGATAGTCCTTACCATCTGCAGCCTTGTATGTACTTGCAGTGGTCTTAATCGAGCCGTCTTTGTTGAACTCAGCGGGCTGGTTCAAACAGCTAACAATGTGACCCCGGTAGTTCCGACGACGCCCTTGGGAGGTGAGGTAATACGGAGTGCTGGTACCGTTTCCACCCAACCGCCAGGTGTTGTTGACAAGGCGGATGTTGGAAATGTTCGCCCACAAGAGGTCTTTGTGATACTCGCGCAGCTTCCCCAGCATCTGCTGGGAGCTCAGCATGGAGTCGACGGTCTGCTCAGAGACCTTGCCTTCTTTGATGACCGTTTGCATTTCGGTGACGGAGGGAAGATGACCGCGAAGGTCAAGGCTCAGCCGTCGGAGGTACTGCAATTCAGCTTGCGGTCCTTTCGGAGCACAGACTTGCGCGTTGGGATTGTCCCCGTACCACGCAACCGTTGTCCCGACCAAGACCAACAGGGGTAACAACTTTCTCCAGAGTCTCATCTCTTCACTCCTCATCTGCAAGGGAGCAACAGGACAGGCATTGCCCTGTTTACTGACGATAACCGCCTTGTATCCATCTGCGTAGAGTCTCCGCGTCGCCACCCACCAGTTGATCGGGGGGGGGAGGCATCGGAGTCTCTTTGGATTCGATCCGGAAGATCATACGGGTAATGTTCTTGCGAACACTATCGTATGTATCCAACTGTAAGAATTCTGCAATGCCACCTTGTTTGTGGCACTTTAAGCAACTCTGCTCCACGAAAGGTTTCACGTCCTTCGCATAGGTCACAGGAGGTCCTTCCTGACCCACACGCGTCAAGGTTTTGCCGTCACTCCACCACAAAGCGGTGTCGGCCTCCACGTGAAAATGAAGCAGCTGCGATGGCTTCTCTTTGACCACGAGTTCGCGCGCTTCCGACTCGTCCAGCCGAAGGATGCCTTGTTGCGCCCAGACCCACACTGCGCCAGCGTCGGGATCAAAGGTGATGGCCTTGGGTGTCCAATCTTTCGAAGCATCTTCTCCGTTGCGAAGCCGGAACGGCCACCAGGCAGTGTTCTCTTCGGTCTTTTTTCGGAAAAATAGAGTGTCACCCGACAACCCCCAGAACTGTCCCTCTTTCCAAGGGACGATCTGGTCCATCTTGTGGTCCTTTACTTCGCTCTCCAAGGCCTTCGTTGCCCAACCGTCGCCGTCTTCTCTCATCGCCACAATCGTCCCTTCGTTCGTTGTCACGAGGAGCTCTTTGGCGTTGGGGTACGTGAAGATCGAGGTGACACCTTTGAAAGTATCGTAGGTCAGGAGCTTGCCCTCTTTCCACTGACGAAGGGCTACGTTGGAGCCGATCCAAAGGTCGCCGGCTCCCCGTGAGGTGAGCACCCGGATCTCTTCTTTTTCGGCCAGTTTGTAATTCAAAGACGATGGCTCCATCGTTTGTTTGAACCACAGATCAATACCGTCGGGTCGTCCCACCAGAAGGCCCATCGAGCCTTTCTCCACTTCCCAAACCACGAGGCCGACCACAGGCTTCTCATGGATTTTCACAAACGAGCCATTGCTCCACCGGTACAATCCGCTCTTTCCACCAATCCAGATATCTTGCCCCATAAGCGTCATGACAAAGGACTTGTCATCCTTCATCGCGTCAGGAAGTGGATAGGTACGAGCGCTCAACTGCAACGATCCCCACACTTTTGGTTTCATCTCACCAGGGATGGGAGGGGGTTCGTTTGTGTTGGAGTTGACGTTCTGGTTGTTCTCGTTGGTGTTTTCGTTCTGGTTGTTTTGATTGGAGGTGTTGTTGTTCTCGTTGACGGTGTTTGTGTTGCCCGTCGAATTGTTCTCGTTGGTGTTGGTTGCGTTGTTGTTGTTCTGGTTGTTCGAATCAGGATTACCACCACAAGCAGCAAACATACCGATCCAGAGCGTCAGAGCCAACAAAGCTCTCCACCATCGAGCAGGTTTGTGTTGTGACAATTGCTTCTTCATCCCCACCTAACCATCCAATGCTTGTAGTTTGTAGCAAGGCATTCACTGCACAAAGCCAGCTTGAATCGGGGTATTTTGTTTCCATACAGAGAGGCTGCATATCCCGAATGCTGTTGAAAAATCCGCACGGATGCCTACCTACCACTTGTATACGATCTTGACCGCGATGAAAAGGAAAAAATTGAAACAAGTTCGCGAAGTAGAATGTGTCACAAATGACACATTTGGCCCTGCCAGAACCTCCACCCTTGCCACCCAAACGCTAGGCACCGACAGACCGAAAGAGTCCTTTACTTTCATACCCTTGCCCCACAGGCACAACGCATTGAGGTAGCATCTCGACTAGGACGAAACACAAGGTCGTGCTAAAGTGCCAGCCGAATTACCCATTTGCAACATCGACTCTCAGACAAAGCCATGGGCCAAAACGTTGACACCAATGAAAAAAAAAATCACAAAACCACACCGAATTTCTTCCAGCCAGCGACAACAAGCACGTCGGGCCTCACACGTTCTCTGGTTGCTGGGAATCCTCACCTTGCTGGCCGTTCCTTCCGTGAGTGGGTTCGGTTGTTCGGATCCAGGCCTGGGGCAGGACGAGCAAGCTCAAGGACCTGAAGGAAACACCCAACAAGAAGTGGGTGCAACAGAGTCGGTCTCCTCATCTTCAGAAGTTCCAGATCGCTCCAACTCAGACAAAGAAGCGGTTGCGAAACAAGAGCCAAGCAGTTCCAGCGATGCCAACGAAGGCCGTCTGGAGCCCCAACCGGAAGCAGGCCCCGAGCCTGGACCCGAGCCCGGACCTGAACCCGGACCGGAGCCCCAACCTGGACCAGAGTTTGGACCGGAGCCCTCCCCTTGCGCAGCCCCACAAGGAAGCGCTCTGGATCAGGTGAAGTCATGGAAGAACCTCCCAATCGGGCAAGCTGCCCAACAAGAGATTGCACCTGCCTGTGGAGCGCAAGGGTTCCGCATAGTGGCAGCCAAGAACGCGGAGTTTGAGGTCCACTTCAAAGAATTTTCACCCAAACAAAGTCTGGCGTTTGAAATCCTCAACGCCCGGACGGCCAACAAGATCGCTACAGACTCACCTTTGGCCCAAGGGAGTTCGGGTCCACAAGGTTGGATGGTTGGGAAGTTTAAGGTGGATCAGTCCGGCGAAGTCAGTCTAGTGGTTGACAGCCGCAACCAGAAAGTTCCTGTGTATTACAAGATTCAGATCTTTTGCACTCGCAACTGCCAACTGGAAGCAACGCGCTTTCCCATCGTTCTGATGCATGGTTTCGCAGGAACCGACAAGTACTTCGGCTTCCTGGACTACTTCTATCAGGTCAAAGGACACCTGGAGAAAGCAGGCTATTCAGCGTTCACTCCAGCGGTCCAGCCGATTGCAAGTTCGACCCAGCGCGTGTTGACCTTGAAGTCCAAACTGGACGCCATCTTCCAACAAACCGGGGCACGCAAACTCAACCTTATTGCCCACAGCCAGGGAGGCGTCGACGGTCGCTTGCTGATTGGCTTTCACAACTACGGAGATGTGATTGCAAGCCTCACAACCATCAGCACACCTCACCGTGGAATCCCGATCCCCAACCTGCTGATCCCGCCGTCACAAGAGCTGGGGGAAAGCAACATGAAGAAATTCAACCAACAATACCCCGACGATAAGCGCGTCAAGTACTTCTCTTGGGCAGGCGCGAGCTGTGGCCTACTGGACCGAAGCTGCCGACAAAAGCGCAAAGACGAAACGGTAGACCCGCTCTTGTTAGCCACCTTCAACGCCTTGAAAGCGGTGCGCGGCGACAACGACGGCGTTGTTCCTGTAAGCAGCGCCAAATGGGGAACATTCCTGGGCGAGATACCGGCCGATCACTGGGATGAAGTCGGGCAGGTTGCTGACACCAACAACAAGTCCTTCAACCACAAAGACTTCTACCTCAACGAAGCCAAACGACTTCGCAAGCTAGACTTCTAGAACGAGTGGCTCCAAAAGGCTCTGCGGCAGGCTAGATGTTGTAGAGAGAAGAAGGGAAGACAGAGAGGTTCAGGTGAGCTTTGGAGGGGAACTAGAGCTTACTGTGAGGTGATGACGAATTCCACGCGACGGTTCTTCGCACGGGCTTCGGGGGTCTTGGCCTGAACCAGGGGAACCGTCTTGCCGTAACCTTTGTAGGTGAGTCGGCCGCCGTCGACACCTTTGCCCATCAAGTACGTCCGGACGGAGCGGGCTCGTCGGTTGGACAGCTTGAGGTTGTAATCCGCGTCACCCACGTCATCGGTGTGACCTTCGATGCGAATTTTGACACGCTTGTACTTCTTGAGAATTGCGGCCACAGCATCAAGAACAGGGTACGACACGGTCTTGATCTTCGCCTTGTTGAAGTCGAAGAAGACTTTTTGGGTAATCTCGATCTTCCTCTGCTTCATGATAGCCAGCGGACAACCTCGGTTGGACTTGGGTCCAGGTGTCTTGGGACAGCGATCGAGATTGTCGGTGGTGCCATCTTGATCAGCATCGCCCCAAGGACAACCGTTGTTCTCTTTCGGTCCCTTAACCTTGGGACACTTGTCGACATTGTCGGTCAGGCCATCACCATCCGTGTCAGGCCAGGGACAACCCTGGTTGGCCTGGGGACCTGGTTTGTCGGGGCACTTATCGACGTTGTCTTTCAAGCCATCGCCATCACGATCGCCGTGGGGACAACCTTTGTTGTCTTTGGGTCCGGGTGTTTTTGGACACTTGTCAACGTTGTCGGTCAGGCCGTCGCCGTCGGTGTCAGGCCAGGGGCAACCCTGGTTCTCTCTGGGTCCTGGAACCTTGGGACATTTGTCGACATTGTCGTTGAGTCCGTCGCCATCGGTATCGGGAACCTGCTCAGGCGACCAGACCAAGCCAAAGAAGACACGAACCAGCGGCGTTCCCACGCTGGTTGAAAGAGGCGCACCTGCACCGATGTTGAGGGCGAGGCTCTTGCTGGAGAGAGGATAGATTCTCACACCCAAGTCCAGCTCCAACGGAATGGAGCGGATGTTGGTGTTGACAAGAGAGACAGACCCATGGATGTCGGCGATGACTTCCAGGCGACGCTTGATCACCTCAAAGCTTGCAGCCAGCCCATAGAACAGTTCGTGAGCGATGGTTACGTTGGCAAGGGTAGTTTCGGGGTTGAAACGATACCCCACGTTGAAAGCGAGATGAACGATCGAGATCTTCTTGCTCAACAGGAACATAGCCCCAGCGCTGATCGGGTCTTCGCCGTTGAACATCTTCAAGCTAAGCGGAGTGGGTGCAGTCGTTGGAAGTCCGACAAAGGCTTTCAAGCCAAGGGAGATGCCAAACTTCTTTTCGTCGAGAATTCGGAATTTCACACCCAGCTTGATGTCGCCTAAGAAGAACCCATCCAACGATTGCCCAGCTGCGTTTCCGTACACAGAGTTCAGATTGGGGATGGCCCCTACTTGGTAGATGGTAAGCGGAATGTTGACGTAGACTTCCAGCCAGGACAAGAATCCGATGCCGGCCATGATGTCAGCACCAATCTGGTGGTTGATGATGCCCACCTGATCTTGTTGGTTGGGTCCTGTTCCTGCGAGGGGTCGGTTGGCGTAGTTGAAAAACACACCGACCGTGTAATTCCACTGCCCCAAAGCCTGCGCCGATTGGGTGTTAAACATCCCCTGCGGATCGCCCCAAGGGCGAAACCGTTGAAGCTGAAACGCTGTGGGATCGTTGCTCTGCGCGTGCGCTGTTGTCGATAAGTTTGTCCAAAGAAACAAACCGAACAGTGCGGCCAACAAGGAGAGTTTTCGGGAACGATATATCATGGGCAATGACCTCTATGTTCGGAGACATCGACAACTCAAAGTGAGTTTGTGGTCTGCCTCCTTTTCCACAAGAAGAATCGTTAAGGTGCTTCTGTTACACTACGGAATAGCCTTGCACTACGTCAAAATACAGGTCAACCTTTCTCTCTTCAGAAACCTTCACGTTCCAAACGTATCGGCCTACCCGCAGAAGGTTGGAACACCACGACCCAAGTTGTTTTTATACAAACGGTAGGACCCCGTGATTGTCCAAACCGTCTCATTTGCAATCTTGGACACACCACATTAGGTTGCGTGAAAGAAAAGAGTTCGCTCTTGACGCTGTAGTTTCTCTATGGTTTTTCTTTGGCGCAACATTCTCTATTTACGACGGACCCCACATCGACCCGACGTGGGGATTGGTTGAAGGACACGCTCGATGCACAAGCTGCTTATGTTTCGCTCCCAACTCTTGCTCCTCACCTTGCTCCTCCCTTTTGCGATGTGGGGTTGCCAGGGCTGCAAAAAATCGAAGACCTCCACAACCGTCGAAAGTCCCATGCATCGTATGCTTCCACGAGCACACTTTGGGATGCTGATTGTTCCTCAGTTGGGCCAACTTCCCAACAAACTCAACCTACTCCTGAATCGGTTTGAAGGCAAGCAGAAGCCTGGGCAGGCTGCTCTAGGACAGCTTCGGCGCCTCATCACCGAATCCCAGAATGCCCTCGGTGTCGACATTCTCGACGCCAAGAACCTCGACAAGCACGGAATCGACAAAACCGGAACCTTGTTGGCTTCTCGAATCAAGCAAGGCAAGCGCAAAGCGTTCGTCCTCGCTGTACCAGTGAGCAGCGCCTCGTCGTTTGAAACCTTGCTCCAAAACTTGGCCAAAGACCGCTTCCTTGCCAAACACAAGGAAATTCAGAAAGTCGGCTCTGCTCAAGTCGTCACGCTCTATCGCAAGAGAAAGCAAGGCACCACAGAAGAGTTTGCTTATACCTTTCAGAACAACGTCGCCCTGGTTGTTCGGCCCATCACAAGCACAGGCCCAAAGAAGGGGGCCAAGGCAGCCAAAACCACACACGGCCTGGATGCACTGCGCACCTTGCTTCAGCTCAAGAAGGACCAGTCCCTTGCAGCCGACACAAACTTTTTGAACGTGCTTAAGAAGTGGTCCGGCAAGGCTCAAGCAGTCCTCTACACTCCCCCGAAGAGCAAGGCCCAACCCAAGAAAGCAAAAGGCAAAGGCCAAAAAGGTCCAAGCACACGACCTGCCGCAAAGCGCCCTGTCCAAGTACGAAATGTACCGCTGACCCAAACCATCTTAAAGCGGATTCGACGAACCAACCCCTTCTCTGAGAGCACAACCGCCCTCACCTTTGGCGCCGAAGGAGCCCAGTTGGATGCAGCGCTTCCCCTTGAGGACTCCATCGCCAAGCGACTCAGCCAGACAGTCCCCACTTCGGGCAAAGCCGCCACACTTCTCAGCCTGCTCAACAAACGCTCGATCGCAAGCTTCAAGCTCTCCATGAACCCAGACAGCCTCCCCAAGCTGCTGGCGCGAGCGTTGGGTTCGTCGGGCGCTCGCCTCTCCCCGAAGCAGCTCTATGACATGCTCAAGAAGCACACAGGCTTGGACCTCCAAAAGGACCTGATTCCCGCCCTGACTGGGCACGCGATGTTGTCCTTGTATCATGTGTCTCCACGGATCTACCAAAGGGTCCAACATTCCCCGATCTGGTTGCCCAGCATGGTAGAGATTGCCGTGGTTGCAGAACTTCGCGACAAGAAGAAAGCCACAAAGGTGCTCAACACGCTCGCCCAAACGCTCACGATTGGTGGCAAGAAGGTCCGCACCGTCCCCACCCATGACAAGCGAAAACAGTACAAGATCATGGCGTTTCCAGGAGCCTGGGCGCACTGGACGATTGTCGACAACTACTTCATCTATGCGATCGGGAAAACCCCAGTGAAGCTCGCGGTGCAAGCCCTACGCAAGCCCAAGTTCCGCTTGTACAAGAAAGCCCCAGAAGCACTCACTGCCAACAACACAATGGCACTCTACGTGAACTTGCCTCGGCTGATGCAGACCTTTAACTCGCTCTACGTACCGTTTGCTCTTAAGATGATTGTGACCAACTTCTACCTTCTGAACCTCAAGAATGTGGAAGCTATCTTGCTCAGCTACCAGCCGGGAGAGAAAGCCATCCACCTACAAACAGAGGTTCAGTTGAAAGAAGAGAAGCCCAAGAAGACCTCGGGGAAACCCGCCCAACGCTAGAAGAACCCCCCTTTTCCCTCAAGGACAACAGGAGACCTGGCATTGATCGAATTGCGCGACGTTCACCGCACCTTTGTGGATGGCTCGCACACCCTCAACGTGTTGCAGGGCGTGGATTGGGACATCGAAGACGGCGAATCCATCGCAGTGATGGGCCGCTCAGGAACTGGGAAGTCGACACTGCTCAACTTGATTGGCGGACTTGACCGAGACTACAAAGGACACATCACCGTCAACGGGCTCTCCCTGGAGAAGCTATCGGACCGTGAACTCACTCGCTTTCGCAACGAAAGCATTGGGCTGGTCTTTCAAAGTTTCCACTTGATGGACCAGCTCACAAGCGAAGAAAACGTGATGCTTCCCACCTGGTTCTCTGGTCGCAACGATGACTACAGGACCAAGGCTTGCGAACTCCTAGAGCGTGTGGGCCTGGGCGAAAAGATTGGGAAGTACCCCAACCGAATGTCGGGCGGAGAGAAACAACGCATTGCCATCGCGCGAGCTTTGATCATGCAGCCCAACATCCTGCTCTGCGACGAACCGACAGGAAACCTCGACGAACAAACCAGCGAAGAGATCTTGGATTTGTTCCAGCAGCTTCACCAAGAAGAAGGCATCACCTTGATCATGGTGACGCACGATCGTCGCATCGCCGAAGCCACCCAAAAGGTCGTGGTGCTTCGCAACGGACTGTTAGAGATCGAAGGCGAAGCAACCTCTTCACCCGGTCCCAAAGATTCCGACACTTCTACCCAAGGAGAGTCGGAAGACGACTCGGAACGCTCCAAAGAGAAGGAGTCTTCCGACGACAACGAAGCAACCGACTCCAAACCAACGGATTGATACATGGGTTCGTTGGGTTTCGGCCCAAGCCCCCTCGCTCTGCAAGGAGACTACAGTGCGATTAGCCGCATTCTGGCGATTATTGGGAACCAACCTTCGCCGCAACGCCCGCCGACTGATACTTGGAAGCCTCGGGATTGTGGTCGGCATCGGTTCCTTCGTGTTCTTTATTTCCCTCGGGAACGGGGTCCGACACATCATCGTTCGTGAACTGATTGGTGGACTTCCTGTCAATCAAATCGAAGTCGCACCCAAGAGTTACAACGTAGGTATCACCAAGCAAAGTAGCTTGTTTGCGATGAAGTTCGACGACGACATGCTGGAACGCTTCCGCAGCATTCCCGGCGTGAAGTCAGTGTTTGGAAAGATGAATCTGAGGGTCCCTTCGCGGGCAGTGATCCCCATCCCCCAATCATTCCAAAAGCGTGGGCTGGCCTCAGCGTTTTACACAGAGCTGTTGGTGCAGGGGATCGATCCCTCTGCCATCCCCAAGAGCGACATCAAGCACAAAGAGTTTAAGTACAGCAAGAAGGGTCGCATTCCGGTGCTGATCTCCAAGCGACTCCTGGATCTTTACAACGCCACGTTGGCAGAGGTCTCAAACTTTCCCAAGCTCAACGCACAAGCTGCCCGGCTGATCCCCCCCTTCAACATCACCGTGGGTGCTTCGGCTTTCCAGCGCCGCAATCACCCCAAAGGTCCAAAACATTATCCAGCCCAGATTGTTGGGGTTTCAAGCCGCGCGATCATGGTAGGAATCTCTGTTCCTCTGGAGTACATCAAGCAGATCAACTCCTTTTACCGCGGGGAAAAAGGAGGCCAACGGTACAACAGCGCCATCGTAGAGACCGCCAGACCCGAACAAATCCCAGGCGTACTCAAGAAGCTTGACAAGCTTGGTTTCTCCTTGTCGGATCGTCAGATCTTGGCCAAGAAGGTGGGCGAGATCATCCTCTTGATTACAGTGCTTCTGTCGATCATCAGCGGCGTGATTATGTTGATTGCAGCGATCTCCATCAGTCACACCTTCTTCATGATGATCTACGAGCGACGTTACGAGATTGGCCTGATGCGAGCTGTAGGAGCCCACCGCTCCACCATTCGACGCCTTGTCATGATAGAAGCGACTGTCGTGGGTGTGTTGAGCGGTCTCGCTGGAATCGCCATGACGCTCGGAATCACCCGGCTCATGCAATGGGGTCTGGAGCGCTACCCGGACCTGCCCTTTACCCCCTCCAAGTTGTTCCAATACCCGCTCTGGCTCCCGCTGCTCGCGCTTGGCTTTGCTATGCTGTTTTGCCTCTTTGGTGCCTTCTTCCCTGCGCGTCGCGCCGCAGCGATGGATCCAGCCACCGTCCTCAAGGGGCTCTAAGGGTTAAAGGAAGCCACCATGTCACTCCGCTCCACCCTGAACCGCGCAGTCCTTGCCAGTCTTCTTCTCTTCAGCGTCACACTGGGTCCTGGCTGCCCTATCGACCCCAACAGCTCTTCGTGTTGTTTGTTCCCCGATAACACAGTACTGCAAACCCAGGCATCGTTGTGTGCGTCCAAGCAGGGAGTTCCCGTCGCGACGGACGCTTGCACTGAAAGGTCCAACATCCTCACAACCCTGTGCCAGCGCTATGTTGGTTTTTGTGCGCAGTCTGTGGGGTTTTGTGTGAACACCTGGAAGGACAAGATCAAGGCCAACGCTCCCTGGTACCAAGCCAACAAATGCCTTCAAGAGCTTGTGTTGTCATCGTCCGACTTTTGCACCCAAGGCAACAACTGCTTCCAAACCCTGGAGCAAGGGAAATCGGAGGTCACCGTTCAGGCACCGGACGGCACAGCGTTTTCAACCAAGGTGACTCTTCGATCGACCAGTCAGTCGTTGGAGATGGCCGTGGAAATGAACGAAAGTCGTAGCCTTGTCATCACCATTCACAGCACACCAGCAAAGGAAGGAACGTACTCCCTCGCCCAAGACAACTCGCGAGGAGCCACTGTCCTTTACACGGACAACCAGGGAGAGAAACATCCCTCCATTTCCGGAACGCTCACTCTCAGTGAGATCAAAGACAACCGAGTTTCGGGCTCCTTCCAGTACAAGAACGAAGCCAACCAAACCATCGAAGGTACACTCCTCAGCGCCCCACTCCCCCAATAGAAACACAACCTCTTTTATTCAGGCTTGCGTTGACGAGAACCAAGGCCTCCTGCAACCTTAGGAAGGGACCAATTCTGCTGAAAGAAGGTCCACTTCAGTGTGGGCGCAGGAACGCTGAGCCTCCACCCAAGCCCTCCGTTCACATTCTCTGAAAACCTTGTATAATCCCTTGGACATGAGGGGTCTGTCAGGTATAGTTGGGTAGGTTTATGTTTTGGCATATGTTGGAAGAGAGGTTTTAAAGTAATGATGAGACGACAGTTTCTTCTGTATCTGTGTTGTTTCTTTCTTGTGGTACCTGGAATGTTAGGGGGTTGCAGCAATGAACCCAAACCCGAATGTACAGTAGCTGCAGACTGCGGCGAAGGAAGAACGTGCACAGAGAACCGCTGTGCAGATCTCGAATGTTACGACAAAAAGCCTTGCAAAGGCGGTAAGGTGTGCAAGAAAGGAGCTTGCGAAGATTGCAACAACGACACCGAATGCGGTGACGGCAAGATCTGTGACAACACCTCTTGCACAGACGCCCAATGCTCCAACGAAAACCCCTGCCCTCAAGGCCAAGTTTGTAAGAAGTCGCGATGTGAACCCTGCATCACCGACACCGACTGCGGACCTGCCTCGACCTGCAGCCAAGGGGTCTGCAAAGAGCTGGAATGTAGCGAACGCAAGCCTTGCCCGGATGGCAAAGTCTGTCGTGATAACAAATGCGCTGACTGTGCCAACGACGAAGAATGCGCCACCGACAAGATCTGCGAGAAAGGCACCTGTGTGGAGCAACTGTGCAACGCACAAAAGCCTTGCAGCAGCGGCAAGATCTGCAAGAAGTCACGCTGCGAAGACTGCCAATCGGACAGCGACTGTGGCGCAGGCAAGATCTGCGACAAAGGTGCCTGCCTGGCGGGTCAATGCGACGACCAAAACCCTTGCCAAGGCGGCAAGATCTGCAAAGACCTCCGATGTGTAAGCTGCGCTAGCGACGGCGACTGCGGCTCCGGCAAGATCTGCGACAAAGGCCAATGCACCGAAGCAGAGTGTGGCCCCCAAAAGCCCTGCACCGCTGGAAAGCTCTGCCGAGAGTTGCGATGCCGCAACTGTTCCAGTGACGCAGAGTGTGGCGCAGGAAAGATCTGCGACAACGGAAGCTGCGTCAACGGCGAATGCTCCGACACCCGCCCCTGCCTCAACGGCCAAGTCTGTGACAAAGGCCAATGCCGCGACTGCACCGGCGACGGAGAGTGTCCCCAAGACAAGATCTGCGAACAAAGCCGCTGCACCGACAAACAATGCGACCAAAACAAGATCTGCCCCGACGCCAAGTTGTGTATCAACAGCCGCTGCATCGCGTGCAAGAAAGACACAGAGTGCCGCTTCCAGGGAGAGATCTGCGACAACGGCTTCTGCCGACCGGGCTGCCGGTTGGACGCCGACTGCGGTAGCAACCTGCGCTGCAACAAAGACAAAGTCTGTGTTCCCTGCCTTGTCACGGCGGACTGCAAAGGCGGCAAAGTCTGTCGCCAATCCCAATGCCAGGGCTGCTTCACCGACAACGAGTGTGGCGGTGGCTTTCTCTGCAACCAGGGGATCTGTATTGTCGGCGACTGCCGCACCGACACCGACTGCAAAGGCGGGCAGATCTGCCGAAAGAACAAATGCACCGTTTGTGGAACCGACAACGAGTGTCCCTTTGGAAACATCTGCGAAAGCGGCACATGCACCGCAGGCTGTCGCCAAAACACGCAGTGTCGTTCAGGCCAAGTGTGTGACACCGCCAACAAGACCTGCAAAGGATGTGTCCGCGACGCCGACTGCCTTGGTGGCTTGATCTGCAGCACTGACAAGTGCAGCAAGTGCAACGATGACAAAGAGTGTGGCAATGGAAAGCTTTGCCTCAACGGAGTCTGCGCAGATGGTGACTGCCGAGCCAACAGCCAGTGCAGCAGCGGCAAGGTCTGCCGACTGTTCCGCTGTGACCTCTGCGCCGTCGACAGCGAATGCGACAGCGGAAACATCTGCCTCAACGGCCTCTGTAAGCCAGGAAACTGCCGGACCCGCGCGCAATGTAGCGGCGGCCAAGTGTGCCTCAGCAACAAATGCAGCGCTTGCACCCAAGACAGCGAATGTGACACAGGCGAACTCTGCCTCTCTGGTGCATGCAAACGCGCGAGTTGTCGTGTGGCTTCCGATTGCCAGCAAGGTTTGACTTGTCGAAACAACAGCTGTGTGAACTGCATCCTTGACAGCGAATGCGGCACCGGAAAACTCTGCATCCAAGCTGTCTGCCTCGCTGGAGACTGCCGTCGAAACAGCGACTGCTCAAGCGGCAAAGTCTGCACCAGCAACCAATGTGTTCCATGCACCGCCGATCGCGAGTGTGGGATCGGTCAGCTTTGCCTAGCAGGTACTTGCAAAGCCGGCGACTGCCGAAGCAACAACGACTGCCGCGACGGTAAGATCTGCAAGGCCAACACCTGCTCCGCTTGTGGCACCGACAACGACTGCTCGTTTGGTCAACTCTGCCTCAACGGTGGCTGCCGCACAGGCGAATGTCGCGTCAACACTGACTGCTCCGGTGGCCGAGTTTGCACTCGCAACATCTGCATACCCTGCGCTGTGGACAACGACTGTGACACAGGCAAGAAGTGCCTCCAAGGCTCCTGTCGATAACCTTCCCCTCACCTTTCCCTGTGCTCCGAAGGGAGCCAACACAAGGACATTCGAATGCAATACAAGCACCTGGGAACCACCGGGATGGCTGTCTCTGCGCTCTGTATGGGAACGATGACCTTTGGTCGAGAAGCCTCTCCCGAAGAATCCAAGGCCATGTTTGATCTCGCACGTGAAGCGGGCATTAACTTCATAGACACCGCCAACATCTACTCCAACGGTGGCTCCGAAGAGCTGGTGGGAGCCTTTCTCCAGGGCTGCCGCGACGAGTGGATCCTCGCAACCAAAGCCACATACCCGATGGAGCCCAAAGGTCCCAACGACCGAGGCTCCTCCCGCCGTCATCTTCGGATGCAGGTCGAAGCCAGCTTAAGACGCCTCAAGACCGATCGCATCGAGCTGTTCTACCTCCACGGATTTGACCCACACACCGCGCTCGAAGAAACCATGCGGGTGCTCGACGATCTTGTCCGAGAAGGAAAGATCCTGAGCATCGGTGTGTCGAACTTTGCGGCATGGCAAGTGATGAAGGCGCAAGGGATCGCGATGGCCCGAGGTTACGCAACCATCCAGGCGATCCAGCCCATGTATTCGTTGGTGAAGCGCCAGGTTGAAGTCGAGTTGTTGCCAATGGCCCAGAGCGAAGCCATCGCTGTAGTGCCTTACAGTCCACTGGGCGCGGGCGTACTCACAGGAAAGTATGTTCAGAAGGACAAGGGCACCACAAGCTCACGACTCAACGAAAGCGACATGTACGCCAAACGCTATGGCGTAGACGGATACCAGGAGACCGCCCGTCGGTTTGTCGAGGTCGCGCAAGATCTAGGGGTTCGTCCAGCCACCCTTGCGATTGCATGGGTCGCAGCCCACCCTGGAGTGACCGCTCCCATTTTGGGGGCTCGCAACGCAACACAGCTGGAGCAAAGTCTGGAAGCTCTCTCGATCGAGATCACCCCAGAGTTGTACGAACGAATCGCCTCCCTCTCTCCCACTCCCCCACCTCCCACAGATCGCCTCGAAGAAACGCGCTGAGGGCCTGATTTAAGGGAACTCTTGGCGTGTTTGTCAGCACCTTGATCTGCAGGGTCTCCAGTGCTAGGATGGCGCCTACGCAAATCGCGTCAGAGTGAGCCTAACTCCCTTCAAACAAGAAAGTGATGACTGTGACCGCAGTTTCTCCCGATGTACTTCGCAGTGTTCCGATGTTTTCCAACCTGTCAACACAGAGTTTGACAGCGTTGCAAAGCCGCATTCAGATCGAAGATGCGCCAGAAGGAACGCTGATTTTTTCCGAAGGACAGCGTGGGGATAGGATGTACATCGTGAACCAAGGCGCAGTCCAGATCACCCGTCAGATCGAGGGAGTAGGTGAAGACCAAATGGCCATGTGCCGGGAAGGTGACTATTTTGGGGAGCTTTCGCTGATCGATAACGCTCCCCGTGCCGCCAACGCCCGCGCCGTTGAACCTTCAAGACTCCTTGTCTTGCGCAAGGCTCAACTGGAAGAATTGATGTTCGAAGACCATGCCTTCGCCCGTGAGTTCCTTTGGGTCCTCGTTCTCCATCTGACCGTACGATTGCGAGAAAATAACGAAAAGCTCCGCGCTGCGTACCAAATGGGAATCTAGCAAGAAGGCATGAATGCCGCTCCGAGCCCACGTTCGGAGGCGTTCCTTCTGGCTTGAACAACCCCCTTTCCTCTCGCAGATTGTGGTGCTTCCGCCGCCATCGACTCCACCGCTCGTTGACAGGGAGTGGATGTGCACAAGGCACGCGCAACAATTCCTGTGCAGGTGCCATATTTTCATTGACTTTTCTGGATGTTGCTCTATAATGCGCTCTCCGTTGCACCCCAGTCGTGCGCAACAAAAGTATCTGAACATACTGTTTTTAATAACAGATCGTAGTATAGTTTGGACCGCGAGCGCGGTCGATTTGAAAAGGAGTCGAGAGTCATGGCCAATCCCAAGAAACGCACCTCGCAGCGCAAGCGAAACACCCGTCGCTCCCACCACAAGGCGACCAGCGTTAACACCGTGCTTTGCAACAACTGCCAAAACCCCAAGATCAGCCACCGTGTGTGTTCGTACTGTGGACACTACAAGCAAGAGCAGGTCATCGAAACGGATTGGTAGATCCATCTCGCACCACCCTCCCTCCGCGCTCCTTACAACAATTCCTAAACATCCTTTCGGGTCATTGTTCCTAACGCTTCGGAGCATTGCAAAAGCTCCAACAGCCTCTCCTCATTTTATTGAGCGAAGAGGCTTTCGTGTATGGAACGCAAGGCCCGTCCTCGGTTTGTACTGGAGGTCTATGTGACACAAGAGAAAACCAAACGCCGGCGTCCCCCTCGTACTACGAAGTCGCGACGCACCCGCTCCCGACGAGTGAGCACCGAAGAATACTCCGATGTGGAGTTGGAAGCCTCCGGCTCCGACGGTGAAGACACGGCAGAAGCCCCCTCGCAGGACAATCCTTCACCCGAGGCAGCGCTGGCTGAGTTGACCCAAACCAAGAAGCCTTACGCAGAGTGGGACTTCCTCACCGACGCAGTCAAGAAAGGCATCGCGGAGTATGGCTATGTGAAGCCGACTCCCGTTCAGACCGCATCGATCGAGCCGTCCTTCCACGGCAAAGACATGGTCGTGCAGGCCAAGACCGGTACAGGAAAAACCGCTGCTTTTGGTATCCCGCTTCTGGTCCGCTTTGAAGAACCCAGCAAGTTGCCCCGTGCCCTGATCCTCACTCCCACGCGAGAGTTGGCAGGCCAGGTTGCACGTGAATTGGAAGGCATCGGCGCTCACACCGGCCTCAACATCCTCGCCGTGTACGGTGGTGTCTCCATCCAAAACCAGATCGACGCTTTCAACAAAGGCGTTGACATTGTGGTGGGAACTCCCGGCCGTGTGCTTGATCACATCAAGCGAAAGACCCTCGACATCTCCGAGCTGGAGACCGTGGTCCTGGATGAAGCCGACGAAATGCTCTCCATGGGTTTCTACCTGGAGGTCTCGTCCATCATCGAAAGCTGCAAGAACCGCAAGCAGTTGATGCTGTTCTCTGCCACGCTCGCTCCCGACATCGAAGGGCTGGTTCGTCAGTACACCAAGAAGCCCCTCCGTCTGATGGTAAGTGGCGGCGACCGCCGAGTGTCTGGGATCCAGCACAAAGGCTACTTCATCCGAGATGACCTGTCCCGTCCACGCAACCTGCTCTTTATCCTGGAGCACGAAGCCCCCACGTCGGCCATCATCTTCTGCAACCGTCGTGACGAGACCGAAATGCTCGCGCTGTATCTGACGCGAAACGGGAAGTCGGCCGAAGCCATCAACGGCGACATGAACCAGACCGAACGTGAGAGCGCGCTCAAGAAATTGGACGAAGGAGAACTTCAGTTCCTCGTCGCCACAGACGTTGCTGCTCGTGGAATTGACATCTCGGGACTCTCCCACGTCTTTAACTACAGCTTCCCAACCACCTTGGACCTCTACATCCACCGCGCTGGACGAACCGGTCGCCAGGGTCGAGAAGGAACCTCCATCTCCATGCTCTCTGGAGAGGACTTGGGCAGCTTGCTGTTGCTCAAGCACTCCCACAAGATCTTCTTCGAGATCTCTGAGCTTCCCCCGATGGAGCAAGTTGTTCGGTTGGCCGCTTCCAAGTACATCGGGAACATGTTTGCCGATGCGATGCAAGACATCATTGAATCGCACCTGCCACTCGCCGATGCCATTCAAAGCGATCCACGAGGCCGATACATTGTAGCCCATCTGTTGAAGCTGTACCATGAAGACAAGCTCGGCAAAAAGAACGTCGAAAAAGGCTTCCAAGGGAACAGCGTTCCGACAGAGGTTCCAGAGGTCACCGAGAGCGTTCAGCCCCAAGAGCCACCTCCACCTCCGCCCGCTCCTGCACCTCCCGTGACAGCAGCAAAGCCTGTGGAAGAAGACTCCAGCGATGACGCTTCTGACCAGGACAACGATGTGAGCCAAGACAACGATGTGAGCCAGGACAATGATGTGAACCAGGACAATGGCACAAGCCAAGACGCTCCCAGCCAGGACAGCGTTCGTCTTTACATCAATGTTGGTAGCAACGTGGGCCTCGACAGCGACGCTCTGTGCAACATCATCGCTGAAGAGATCGGCACAGAAACCGACGTTCTTGCCTTTCCCCAAGTAGAGCGTACCCACTCGTTCATCAACACCGATCCCGACACAGCGGAACAAATCCTCGCGGCCTTCCAAGACAAGAAGGTCAACGACGATATGGTCGTGACAGCAGAGGTTGCTCGCAAACCCCGCCGACGTCGACGACGCTCCTAACCAGCCAGTCGGCACACCCCAAGCCCCTCCTTCCTACGTTCCTCTCCGAACTTCTCTACACTCACTTCTCTTTTTTCAAGCCATCCTTTCTGGGAAGATCTGTAAGGGTCTGCAGAGCGGGATTTTCCGCTCGCAGCTGCAGATACTCTTCGGGGCTCATCTGGACCGTTGAAAGGAGATCGTCTTCCTTTTCAGTGGGAAGGTCCTGTTTTTTCCGACCTTTGACCATCGCCAGCAGGGCAGCAGGATCAACCATCACGGTTTCTTCCAATGCAATGTCGGCCATGATGGTTTCTTCCAGATCGATGGGAGCAGATTCCTCTCGGCTGGCTGACGGGTTCATCGCTGAAGTCTGCTGCTCCATCGCAAGAATCTTCGAAGGCTCCAAGTCTGTAGCTGTTGAGTCCCAATCGTCGGGTGCAGCCTCGCGAATGGACCACTCTTCTTCTGTATCAGCTTGCTCCTGGTTGTTCAGCTCGTAGGCAGGGAATGACCCCCAGCTCTTGCCGGCTTCGTCTTCCGTGGAGGACTTCTTTTGGAAGGAGCTAGATGAGCTGGGCGTCAACGACTCCGCAGGCACAAACAAGGCAGAAGCCGAAGAGTTGCTCTCACTTCCTTTGGCTTTGGCAGAGGGGGGCTGCCATCCAGACAGCTGGGCAGTCTGGCGTTTTTTGCCGGGAAGTTCGGCCTCTTCGACCGGTGCTTCAGCGCCACGTCTTCGGGTCCCAAAGGCAGAGACCAGTTTGCCAAGTTCTTCTTGCAGATGAGGGGATTGGAGCCAGGGTCTCAAAGCATCTCCAAAGGCCGCTGCATCAGGAAAGCGAGCATTCACATCCCGAGACAGAGCCTTCATTGTGACCTGAGAGAGCTCTTCAGGAATGGCTGGATACACCATGTGCGGCGGAAGGATCGGGTGGGAGCGGATCTTTTCCATTAACAGAATATCGTTGTTCGCCTGGAACAACCGCTCCCCTGTGAGAAGTTCCCACATCACAATTCCGATTGAGAACAGATCGGCACGTTGATCCACGCGGCTCGACAAGGTCTGTTCGGGTGCCATGTAAGCGGCTTTTCCTTTGAGCACGCCTTGAGCGGTCAAGCTAGCATGCTGTAGAACCCGAGCGATCCCAAAATCTGTGAGTTTTACTTCACCACGCTCCGACACCAAAATGTTTTGGGGTGAGATATCGCGGTGCACGATGTGCAAGCTTTCCCCTCGATGGGTGAACCGGTGGGCATAGGCCAACCCTTTGAGGACCTCCGAGACAATCCTCACAGTCAACGGAATGGGGATGCGTTGGTTGGCTCGTTGGCTGCGAAGTCGAAGGCGCTTCAAGTCCAAACCTTCCACCAGTTCCATCGCAATGTAGTAGGTGTTGTCGACGTTGTTGAAGTCCATCACTTGAACGATGTTGGGGTGACGAAGCATGGCAGCCAGCTTGGCCTCGTTCACAAACATCCGGATAAAATCATCGTCGTCGGAGAACTCCGGGTGAATCCGTTTGATCACGACGTCACGCACAAAGCCCGCGGCCCCTACCCTCTGAGCCTGATAGATCTCAGCCATCCCCCCCATCGCGATACGTTTGAGCAGGCGATAATCCCCAAACAACGTGTCGGTCGAGCCAGACATGATGCTCCTCTATTTGGTTGGGAGAGGTTCTAAAAGCGCCCGTCCACAAAGGGAACGTTCCATCGGCAGAGAGTACCAACGCCGCCCCTCCATTCGGAAGGAGGCGGAAGCGATGGCGGGAGCGATGCCAAGAAAGGCGACATTCTCGCCGCCCTTTTCAGGCCCAACCGAGTCGCTCTGGCCGATGGAGTCGGTCACCAAGATGGTCTGCAAATACGGCAGCTGTTCCGCCGAAAGACTACCCATGTCTCGGATATGGTGGACAAGTGGCATTCCTTCTTCTGTGGCCACACGCTCCAACAGAGCATACCCCAAACCTCGGGAAACTGCACCCTCAATCCGATGGACCAGTTGCTCTGGAAACATTGGTTGTCCGACGTCACAAGCGGTGACCACACGTTTGATCAAGCCATTCTCCGGATGCACAATCACGACCTGTGCAACAGCACAAAAGTCCCGATACGTCAGCGGTTCGACCTGACTTTCTCTCCAGGCCGGCAAGGGAGAGGGTGAGGTTGGTGTGTGACTTTGAGGAGGAGTTAAGCTGTCTTCGCGCAGGGTGCAGACTCCAACAAAGCGTTGCTGCGACATTGGAACGTTGTCCATCTCTGCCTGCCGAAGTTGTTGCCCTGCGTGCCGAGCAGCCTGCACCACTGCCCAGCGCCCATACTCATCCTGTAGGATCTCCCTCATCGCTGAAGGAGAGGTGTACACATCCAAGACGAAGTCACCCGGCAAGAAGCTTGTCTCCTGGGCCATAACTTCCAGCACACGAGAGTAGAGTTCCTGCCCCCAATCCCCCTGAGGAAGGGATAAGTGGCAGCGCCCTTCCCGATCCCGACGAAGCAGAACC
Organism: Deltaproteobacteria bacterium; assembly: GCA_006226375.1. Lineage (GTDB taxonomy): Bacteria > Myxococcota_C > UBA6777 > UBA6777 > UBA6777 > M3003. Next base: position 340,531 of record SBHC01000079.1, read on the forward strand.
TGGACCGCGTCCTGCCCGTCTGGTTCAAGGCCACAGCCCATCCAACCGAGGGCAAGTCCTGCGTGTTCTTCGTTTTTGTAGTAGACCTCTCGAATCGCCTCCAGGCACATTTTGGCTCGACAGGAAGCGCCCACAACTTGGCCCGAAGCTAACGCATCGCCCGGCTCAATGACATTGTGATAACGGAACAGCCAGCCGTCCATTCCCATCGCCTGAGCCATCATATCGACTGCGCCCTCCAGGGCATAGTTGGCTTGCGCGATACCGTCCAGGCCGGACTGGCCCGCGTTGGGAAGCTGAGACTCCATCAGCCTCGCCTCCACTCGAAACGATGGTATCCGATACGCCCCACAAGCATGGGACATCACACGCTCCAAGGTCTCCTTGGCACCCTCGCTGAGCCCGCCAGTGTTTCCCAACACATCCATTTTGAGGCCCGTGATGGAACCGCTCGCGTTGCAAGACATCGAAACATGAATGCGCATCGCATGAAATTTGGGGAGCAAGCGAGAGGTGTCTTTGCGTGACAATGTGAGCTTCACCGGGCGCTGCAAAGCGACAGCAAGCCGAGCCACATGGGGCTCAAACCAAACAGAGTTGGGCGCTCCAGTGCTTCCACCCAAGGGAAGCAAAACAACCTCAACATCAGCAGGAGAACATTCCAACACGTGCGCAACAGCTTCTTGCACTTCCAGATTCGACACCCCTGCGGTATAGACTCGAACGCGCTGTTCACCAAGAGGAACCACCAAACAAGACGGAGGTTCGGGCTGGATGGAGTCCACTGCGGAGGTGAGCCATGTGCCGGAAATGATAGCCTCTGCGTCACGAAAGGCTTGATCCACATCCCCCTGTTCCCACAAACCAACAGCTGCTTCTTTGGCCCACCCTCGTTGTTGCGCGTACTCCACATCCAAGATGGGATCTTCGCTCTCCACGACCCGCACTTTCACCTTGGAAGCGGCGGTGCGCGCTTGCTCGCGGGTTTCGGCGACGACAAGGCCGGCGAGTTCACCGCACCACAGGATATCATCTCCAGAAACCAGAACCCGCATACGCTCAGACCAACCAGCGCTCCACCTCCCCAGCCCATTCAGCTCCAGTTCACTGACAAACAGAGGAGTGTCCAGATTGGCCAATGTCGGAGTCGGTGCAGAAAGATCCATCAAAGCGTTTTGGTCTTCGGCTGACTCCCAAGACGCAGCGGAAGCTAGGCCCACATAGGACGCGGAGCCTGAACTTGCAGGCTCACTTTGTGGCAGGTTTGTTTCTTCTTCTTCGTCCAATTGCAACACGTCGGCGTGCAAAGACTCTTGGGAAGGCTCAGAGCTCTCCTCGTTTGAAGCTTGCGCCCGAGACGAAACCGGAGTTGGCTCTTGAAGCCGACCTTGCAACAGCAGGTCTACTTCCAGAGTGTCCGTTCGCCTGGTAACAATCTCGGCTCTCTTTGAGGTTGCGACGCGATCTTCAGCAAGGATAGCCAGAACACCTTCTTGCTCGATCGCATCGTCGATATCAATGGAGTCGATCTGCCCATGGGCTGTAGGACTCCATACCAATGACGCCTCCAGCATACCGGGCAAAGTCAGGTCGTCTACATAGTACGGTTCACCGGCAAGCAAACGCTCCAGCAAATGAGCGGAACCTGGATTGTGACGAAGCCGGGGGATCTGTGTTTCGTTCTTGGGACTCCACAGTGTCACGTTGGGGATTTGATGCTTGGCTCCTGCCGAGGCCAGATGTTGCAAACCCTGCAACCATCCACCCACTCCAGTGCAACGACAGATATGTTGCGAAAGGAGGTGCATCAACTCAGCCCGGGATGGGCGGTTCGGCTGTTGGTTCATGGCATGCCAACGCATCAACATACCTGAAACGCAAAAGCCACAGCCCAGGCCAGCCATGCTAATGCCACGTGCATACGATCGGCGACGTTCCGGCGAGACCCCTTCCCACGTCATCACCTCACAGCCCGCCACATCCTTCATGGTTTGTTCGCAGGAGAAAACAGGATTGCCGTTAACCAAAACCGTGCAGGACCCGCACTCTCCACCGTCACAACCCTCTTTGGCAGCACACAAATTCATACGACGACGCAACACCGACAGCAAACTTTGGTCGACGTTCCCCTCGTATACCAGCCGCTCGTTGTTGAGCACCCACTCCAAACTGGTGGTATCTTTCGGCTCCACCTTTAAGCTCCCATCCAACATTTTTCAGACAATGAAGCCTGCATTGTTGTCTTCTTTTCTAAGAATTGCAAGAAAGATCGTCGCTTGAAAGTAAGAAACGAGCAGGCCCATCCCCAGCAGCAAAGCCGAACGCGCTCATTCTTTGTGCTCCTCGATGAAAGGCGCCTCAGGTCTCGGCCTTTGGCTTTCGTCGGAACCAACGGAACCATCGCCAGAACTGCCACAGGCGTCGTCGTGAATCGCGGCCTTGTCGCCACCGCCAAAGCCACTCTTCCCGCCAACAATAAAGGACGGGCACAACAAACAAAGTAAGCAGCGCAACTCCCATACCTCCGAGGGTAGGGATCGCCATAGGAATCATCAGGTTGGCGCCGCGTCCAGAGGCCGTAAGAATAGGGAACAAGGCAAGCAGCGTGGTGGCTGTGGTCATCAAACAAGGTCGAATCCTCCGGGCTCCTGCTGCCAAGGTTCGTTCTCGAATCGCGGCGATGTCTGGAAGATTCCCTTGGGCAAAGGCTTGCTTGAGATAGGTGGCCATAACAACACCGTCGTCTGTCGCGATGCCGAACAATGCCAAGAATCCTACCCACACCGCCATACTCATGGGAAAGCTCTGGACTGCAAAGATATCGCGAAGGTGGATCCCCAAAAAGGACAGATTGAGAAACCAGCTTTGTTGGTACAGTCCAATCAACACAAAACCACCAGCCCACGCCACGAGCACACCACAGAACACAAACAGCGTGATCGCCAGGGAGCGAAACTGGAGCAGCAGAAGGATTGCGATCAACGTCAACGCCACCCAAATCACGGTGCTCATCCCCCGATCGGAGCGGCTCTGCGTCTCGTAGGCACCGGCTCGTTGGAACCGTACACCCGGTGGAAGCTTCAACGCTCCCGTCGCCAATTGCTGCTGCAATTGATAATAGACGGCATCCATGGTCTCCGCCTCCAGCACTCCAGGTTTGGGTTCAAACCGAAAGTACGCAACAGGCGATGCGTCCTCACTCTGCACGACGTAAGGACCTGCAGAAAAGTGCATACTCGTCAACGACTTCAAGGTCACCATATCGCCTTTGGGCGTAAGCACAGTGAGACCTTTTAGCGCGGCTAAAGTTTCCCTTGTCGTGGCTGGAAGACGAAGCAGAATGGTCGAGCGATGGTCTCCCTCCTCAACAACGCCAACCGGCACCCCACCCAACGCAGCTTGAATCATCAACCGCAACGACCGCTCATTCAAGTTGTGCTGGGCCATCGCACGACGCTGGATCCGAACATGCAGGTGAGGCTTTCCAGTGGTCTTGTCTGTAACAATTGAGGAAGGCTCCAGCAGCTTCATCGAGAGAAGCGCTGCCTTCACACGTGGCAACGCAAGCTCCACCGACTTCAGCGTTGGGCCTTGCACCTTCAGACCAATTGGAGAGTGAAGACCACTCCGCGCAAGCATCAAACGAGCCGCGATCGGTTGAAGCTGAGGAGCATGTCCCAACCCCAGCTTCTTGGTCACCTTGTTCATCTCGCGCCAGATATCTTGGGGCGTATGAATGTGCTTGCGCCATTGCCGCACACGACGACCGTCCTTGGTCAATAGAAACTTGGGCTTGTAATGAACGATCGCCTCCACCACAGAAATCGATGTGGTATCCAGGGCCGTCTCTGCTCGTCCAACCTTCCCGACAACCATCGAGACTTCGGGGATCGCACGAACGCCAGCGTCCAGTTTCTGCAAGAGAGCTGCAGCTTCCGCGATCGAAACATCCGGTGGCAACGAAGGCATCAACAGAAAACAGCCCTCATCCAACGCAGGCATGAACTCTTTGCGCAAACCTGGAAACAGACCGCTGAAGAAACGCCAGATCGCCGTCGAACGAACCCCAGCCTCGACCTTCCGGCGATGGTCGACGACCTGCTGCGCGTGCTTTTGAAACGCCTCCGGCTTGCTTCCCTTTCGAGGCATGGGAGGTTGGGACGACGCGGCAATCTGAGCCGGAATCCATGAGAACACGGTGTCAAAGCCAAAGCCCATGTTGGCTCCAAGGAACACCAGCAACAAAGGCAACAACAAGAACCGTTTTTTGTGTTCCAACGCCCAAGCCAACCACCTGGGATACACACGCATAAACAGGACGAGCCCGCCCAAGACTCCACCGACAAGAATCACCACAAACACAAAGTTGGTGACGTAGCTGTAGTCGTGCCCCAGCGGCATCCAACGCAACACCAGATAGGTTCCAACAATCGCAATGGCGAGTCCGCTGCCAAACCGGTTGACCCAGGTCGACACCGCAGACCACATCGGCGGGAAGTATCGTTTGGCCCATCGGTACACAGGGACCAACAGAATCAACATCCCCATCCACCACCAAATGAAGATGGCGATCCACATCCCAAACATCACAACAAAGAAGTTGGTAGAATGCAGCCAAATATCCCGGAGCAACGAAGGCTTTTGTCCTTCGCCAATCCTCAGGAAGAAGAGGATGTGAGCCAAAACTGGAATCACAAGAAGGGAGATAAGAAGCGCCGCAACGAGAGCAAAAGTCTTGGTCAAGGCTAACGGACGAAACAGCTTGCCCTCCGCGCCCGGCAGCATCAACAGTGGTAGAAAGCTCAACACCGTGGTGCTGGTTGCGGTAAGGACGGCCCCCCCCACCTCTTGGGTAGCGGTTAAGACAGCATCAAACGTTCTCTGTTCGGGTTGTAACTGCTCCAAGTGCTGGACAATGTTCTCGCTGAGAACAATCCCCATATCCACAAGGGTGCCAATGGCGATCGCAATCCCCGAGAGGGCCAAGATGTTCGCGTCGACCCCGCCAAACTTCATCGCTAAGAAGGTGACAAGGACCGCCGCCGGCAACATTCCAGCGATTAACATGGCGCTGCGCAGGTGCATCATCATCGCGAGCACCACAAGGATAGTCATCAAGACTTCCAGAGAGATCGCTTCTTCCAACGTCTGCAGCGTCTCTTGGATCAGCTGCGTTCTGTCGTAAAACGGCTTCACCACGACCTTGGAACGTCGCCCGTTGGGCAAGATCTTGCTTGGAAGTCGAGGGCCCAACACCCTAAGCTTGGCCTTGATGTTGCGAATCACTTGAAGGCGATTGGCCCCATACCGCGCGATGACGACACCGCCCACTGTTGGCTTTCCGTTTTTGTCGAGGACTCCTCGATATTGGAGGACACCACGCTTTACCGTCGCGACAGACTTCAGCAGCAAGAGACCCTTGTCATCCCTGCGCAACACCACTTGTTCAAGGTCCTTCATCGACGAAAGTCCGCCTTGAAGCTGGACCACAAATTCTTTCTGTCGAATCGACACTCGCCTTGCTTGTGACGTCCGCCCTGCCTTATGAATCGCCCGGTATACGTCCAACAATGTGAGCTTGTTGGCTCGAAGCTTCTTCAGGTCAACGTCAACCTGGAATTCAGGAGTCTGGCCCCCAACAGAGGCGACTTCCGCCACGCCATCGACCGATTGCAGAGCGTGACGAAGCAGTCGGTCTTGCAGCCGGCGAAGAGCAAAAAGATCCCAACCTCCAACAGGTTTTCCCTTTTCGTCGTGAGCCTCCAACGTGTACCAAAACACCTGCCCCAACGTGGTAGCTTCGGGACCCAAAGTGGGCTTCACACCGACAGGTAACGCTCTTGGGGGAAGACTGTTCAGGCGCTGCAACACCCGCGTTCTCGCCCAATGAAACCGTACACGTTCATCAAAGATGATATGCACCACGGAGTAGCCAAAGTGCGACGTACTTCGGACGGTTTGGACCCCAGCAATGCCCATCAATGCAGCAGTGAGGGGGTACGTGATGCGGTTTTCTACGTCGCGGGCGGTGTGGCCTTTCCAGGTTGTCAGCACGACCTGACGGTTGTCGCCAAGATCGGGAATCACTCCCACGGGCACAGGGTCACGGGGAAACGAACCAAGGTCCCAGTCAAAGGGGGTAACAATCAATCCCCAGCCCACGAGCAATACGGTGGCCAGAGACACCAACAATTTGTGATTCAGGCAAAATCGAAAAACAGGAGTCAGCCAACTTGTCGTCTCAGGTGGCTGCACTCCTGTACCTTTGGATTGTGTCATTCCATCGCTTTCAATCGTCTCAGAGTATCGGACAGCTATCATCATAGCTTGCAACGAATTGTGCACACGTCAAGCGGTCAGCACCAATTTCGTTGCAAACTTTTCCAGAGTGGTGCACACTCATCAACCGCTAGGACAACCTCAAACCACAGGAGAATAATCATGTCCCTGCTCAAGCGCTGTATGATTCTTGGACTCACCTTCGCCCTCGCTTTGCCACTTTGGACAGGCTGCAAGAAAAAAACCAAGAAGCCAGATCCCCGCAAGACTGAGGCCCGCGGCAAAGCACCTGCTCGCGCGAAGGCACCCACTCGTGGGAAAGCTCCAGCACGAACCGCTGCCAGCACCAAAGTCAAAGACCTCGTTTGTGGCATGACCGTCGACACCAAAACCGTCAAGCACAAGCACACCCACGACGGAAAGACCTATTACTTTTGTAACGCTGGCTGCATGAAGGCGTTCACGGCGAACCCCGGCAAATACCTCGCCAAAGCCAAGCCAAAAACAGACACCAAATAACGGACCTTCCAACAACCTACCTTCGGCTCTTTTGTCTTCTCCGCAGCCCAACCAGCCCCAACAAGATCAAGCCAAACAGCCATAACAACCCGACATGTTGTGTCGTCGCCGTGCATCCACAGCCAGGGGTTCCGCGCTCGTCGGAGTCTCCCAAGGGGTTGTTCTGACCGGAGATGCGATCTGTATTTCCAGGTTCGCTCGTGATGATTTTCTCGACAACAACGGGCTCATCGTCTTCTGCAGCAGATTCACCAGCGTCGCTGTCTGTGGTTTCTTCTACGGACTCACTTACAGCTTCGGGCTCTTGCTTCACACAGACACCGTTGATGCAGCGCTCGCCAGCAGGACACTCACCGTTCCGGCATCGTCGTCGACAAACACCCGCCACACAAGCTTCACCGTTGGGACAGGTTACGTTGTTGTCGATCAACCCGTTGCAATCGTCATCCTGTCCGTTGCAAGTCTCCTTCTCAGGGGCTGGAGCGCTACAATTCCCCCACGCACCGTTTTGACAGACTTCTTTGCCTTCACCACAGACCGTGCGACAAGCTCGCTCCAGGTTTTCATCCGTTTGACCGTTGCAGTCGTTGTCTTTCCCGTCGCACACTTCGGGTTCGGGTTGGTTGATGGAACACCCGCTCCATTGGCCGTTTTGGCATGACGCTGTACCTTCGCCACAGGTGCCTTTGCAAGGACGAGGGACCAAGCCGTCGTCGACTTGACCGTTGCAGTCGTTGTCCTTGCCGTCGCACACTTCTTTTTCAGGCTTCGGCGCATCACAGAACTGCCACTTGCCCTGCGCACACCGTTCGGTTCCGGTGCCGCAGTCGGTGGAGCAAGCGCGTTGCAAGCCGTCATCCACTTGGCCGTTGCAGTCGTTGTCCTTGTTGTCACACACTTCGGTTTCTGGCTTGGGCGCTGAACAGGCAGACCAGGAGCCGGTCTGGCAAACTTCAGTGCCTTGACCACAAGCCGTGAGGCAAGGACGTGTGAGGTTGTCGTCGACGACACCGTTGCAATCGTTGTCTTTGTTGTCACAGATCTCAGGTTCGGGTTTGCTCCCACCGGAGCAGGCCGACCACTTGCCTTCCTGACAGACTTCGTTGCCTTGTCCACAGGGTTGGGAACAAGCTCTCTTGAGGTTTTCGTCAATGAGTCCGTCGCAGTCGTTGTCGATGCCGTCACAGATCTCGGGGGAAGGATTGTTCGGAGCTTTGGCGGAGCACTCTACCCCGCTACCGTCCGTCTTGCATTGGAACAAACCGGCTTTCTGACACGCGCCACTTCCGGCCGAGCAGATCTTGCCTTTTTGCGGCCAGTCTTCGTCAACGCTTCCGTCGCAGTCGTTGTCTTTTCCGTCGCACACTTCAGGCGTGACATTGGGAGCGGCGCAATACAGATCCCGCCCAGACTTGTTGCATTGGAATACACCGGAACCGCAAGGAGTCTTGCAGCTCTTGCCCAGGTTGCTGGCCCAGTCTTCGTCGATGCTGCCGTCGCAGTCGTCGTCTTTTCCGTTGCAGTCTTCCGCTTTGGGCTGAGGCGCAGTGCAATTCGCAAAGCGACCCGAAACACACGTCTCCGTTCCAGAACCACAAGATGTTTTGCACGATTGCGTCAACGAGTTTGCCGTGGTGGAGCCTTTCGCGTTGTCGATCACGCCATCGCAGTCGTCGTCTTTTCCGTTGCAAACTTCCGTTTTGACCGATGTCGGCTTCACCTGACAGACCGCCCAACTTCCGCTCACACAAGTTTGCGAACCTTCACAGCTGTTGGTCACACAGAACCGCTCAATCGGGTTGTTTGTGTTCTTAACATTGTCGACTTTCCCATCGCAGTCATCGTCTTTTCCGTTGCAAGTCTCGTTGCTCTGTGAGCTGGAGTTCGGGTTGCAGGTGCCCCAACTTCCCGACGAACAAGCTTGTGTACCTGCGCATCCATTGGCCGTACACGATTGTGTGATCGAGCGGGTTGTGTCTTTCACGTTGTCGACTCGACCGTCACAGTCGTCGTCTTTTCCGTTGCACGTTTCCGCAGTGTTGGGGACCTGGCATGCCGACCAACTCCCTCGGGAACAGCGTTGGGTTCCGCTACCGCAAGAGTTTGTACAGGCCCGAATCAGCGAGTTACTTTGGCGTACGTTGGGTTGGTTGTCGATGAACCCGTCGCAGTCATCGTCGCGGTTGTTGCATGACTCTGCTGTCGGTGTCGTATTCGACTTGCAGGCTTGCCAGGAGCCGGACTGGCACACTCGCGTTCCTGCGCAGCCGCCAACGTTGCAAGACTGGGATAACCTTCTCGTGGTTTGGAAGACGTTGTCGATTCGACCGTCACAGTCGTCATCTTTGCCGTTGCACACTTCCGTTTGGGGAGCAGCCGTACAATTGCGCCAACTCCCAGAAATACACGTTTCGGTGCCGGTTCCACAGTTGGTTTTGCAGCTGCGTTTGAGTGTGTTGTGGCTGCGTGAGCCCTGTGCGTTGTCGATGAATCCATCGCAGTCATCGTCGCGATTGTTACACGATTCAGCCGTTGGTGTGGTGTTGGGAGTGCAGGCTCCAAAGGTTCCATTGGAGCAGGTACGACGTCCAGCGCATCGGCCCACAGAGCACGACTGGGAGAGCGCATTGGTTGTGTTGCGGACGTTGTCCGTGCGACCGTCGCAGTCGTCGTCTTTTCCGTTGCACGTTTCTGGCAACTCTTGGGGAGCCGTACAGTTTTGCCATCGACCAGCTATGCATGTGGCGGTTCCTGAGCCACAGCGGGTTTGACAGGCCTGGGTCAGGGTTTGGTTCTGTGACGTGTTGGCTTTGTTATCGATGAATCCGTCACAATCGTCGTCTTGACCGTTGCATGTCTCGGGTTTGGCTGGCGTTGAAGGCAGACAGGCTCCCCATTGACCTTGGGAGCAAGCCTGTTTTCCAGCGCACAAGCCAGCTTTGCAGGCCTGTTCAATGGGTAGCGTCGTGTTGGGAACGTTGTCAGTCCGACCGTCGCAGTCGTCATCTTTGCCGTTGCATGTTTCGGCGACAGTGGTGTTGGCTGTGCAGGCTCCCCACTGGCCACTTACACAAGTCTGGGTTCCTGCACCACAAGCCCCGGTGCAAGGCCGGGACAAGGTAAAGTCCTTGGTGTCTCCCGGCTTGTTGTCCACGTATCCGTCGCAGTCGTCGTCACGGCTGTTGCATGTCTCAGCAGTGGCGGGAGGATTGGGCTGGCAGGCATCCCACTTGCCTTGCACACATTGTTGAACCCCAGAACACCGGCCCTTTTGGCAAAACTGCTGGAGTGTGGTTCCGGTGCCTTTGATGTTGTCCACGGTGCCATCGCAGTCATCGTCCAGACCGTTGCACACCTCTTGCGACGATGTGCTTGCGATGTTCGCGACGATGGAGTTGAAGTCATTCTGCCCGGTCGCAACGTAGTATTTGAGGCTTCCAGCACGGGCTGTTCCGCCAGCAGTGGCGAGGTTGTTCAAGCAAATCGGATTCACTTGGGTACCAAAGCCGACCACGTAGGTTTTGATGTCATACACGTCGGTGCCGACGGTCAGTTGGCGCAAGGCTGCGACTTCCTGAACTGGGCATTTGTCAGAAGGCGAACCATCGGTGATGAGCAGGATGCTGTTGGGACGACCGACGACAGTGTCTGCCTGGAGCACGCTATTCAGGTGACTTCGAGCCAACGTGACAGCAGGCAACATATAAGTATCACCCACTGGATTGATTTTGTTGAGAGCTTGGGCAATCGCTTGAGCCGTCGATGGAATCGCAGCGTCCAAAGAAGCCTGATTCGCAAAGGTAAGCAAGCCGATGCGCAGACGCTGTGCGTTGCTCACTGCGATGCCGTTGATACCGTTTTTGGCAATGGTCCATTTGTTATTCTTGAGCATACTCCCGGATCGGTCGAGCATCACAAGCAAGTTAGGCTTGGCGCAAGAACCAGGCGTGGGCTGTGCGAGTGTGGGCGTTGTCCACAACAGCAGCCCGCTCAGAAGAACACTGAATCCAACCGTAATTCTACAATACAACGACATCATATCCCCCACATCACCAGGGTATGGCATGCTTAAGACCACCGTATCTTGCTCCATGCGAAGATACGCCAAGTATACAGGATGTGAGCGAAAACACAATCGATAAGGGGAGGCGGGATAAAAAAAGAGGCGGGTCAAGTGGAGGCTTGCTTGCAAAAGGCTGTCAGAAGGCAAAAGAAGAGAGCGACAACCTCACGGAGTCGAGTGGCTTAGGGGCCAGCGAAGGAGAGACAAACTGGAGGAGCCGTCTTGTCCATAGCTCTTGGTCTCCTTCCCTCCTTTTTCCACCTGCACAGCGCCACGATGAGTCCGAGCGTACCAGATAGCATCAGGGCTGACAGCCTAAGTGAAAGCCCAACTTCTCGAAACATCCGTGGTTTCTTGTTGCATCCAACCTCCTGAACCTCTTGGGAACCCAACATACAAACGTCTCCCTGCACAAAAACCAACGAAGGAATCACTTCTCAGTGTTCAATGAGGGGGTAGTGCCGGGGAACCATCAAACTGTTCCAAAAAAGCTGAAGAAAAATATGTTCTAGGTTTTGCCAAGCCAGGAGCCGACCTGGAAGATACCGATGCAAAAGAGAGCAAAGACAAGCAACGCGATGAGAACCCCTGAGGCTCGATAGGTGTCGAGGAACTTGGCGTAGTTTAAGGCCAAACGTTTGACCAAGGTCGAGGGGCAATGGATGCCAATCCGACCTTCCAAGAACTTTTCAAGCAAGGGGATCATCTCATGGACAGAGGCGTAACGATTCTCTGGATCTTTGCGGAGTCCCTTTTGAATGAACCACCACAAATTTCGGGGAGGAGTTCCTTGTAGCGGCATCGTAACGGTGTCGGCAGCAATGGGCTCTTCCGATACAATCGCAAACAAGATCTCCTGAACGTTCTGCTTGTGTTCCAGGTAATGACGCAGCGTTAAGAATTCATAGAAGAGAACACAGAGGCTATAGATATCGCTGCGTGGGTCGAGGTTTTCGCGTTTGCCCAGAGCTTGCTCTGGCGACATGTAAGCTGGAGTTCCGACCAAAGCACCCGCACGGGTTTGAAAGGTTCCAGCGGAAGGAGGCTTGGTTCCCTGGAGGTCGGCCTCCTCTTTCGCGCTGCCCCAATCCATAACCATCACTTCACCATGGCGACCCAGCATGATGTTGGAGGGTTTGATGTCGCGATGAATGATGTTGTGTTGGTGTGCAAAATAGACGGCGTGAAGCACGTCAAGAAAGATCCGGACACGACGCTCAAAAGGATACGAGTGGTGGGCCACAGGATCGCCATCACGGAGGCGCTGAATCACCTCCTCCAATGTTTCACCTTCCACATACTTCATGGAGAAGAAAGCCCGACCTTCTCGGTCCAACCCGGCATCGTACAAGGGAACAATGTTCGGATGTTCGAGCTGCGAAACAATCCGGACTTCTTGGATGAAGCGTTTGGTGAAGTGGGCGTCTTTCATCTGCAACCGCTTGAGCGCGACCTGGCGCTGAAGCAGCTTGTCAAACACCAAGAGGACCTCTCCAGAGCCACCCTCCCCAAGCTTCCGAACCATCGAATAACGTTTCTCAACGTCGCTGTGCCAGCGCAGCATTTGTTCGGCGGCGTCTTGGTCTTCAGGCTTACGAGCCAGTCGCATCCAGGCGTCGGAGGGGCTCACCGTTTTCGAGGGCCAGGCTTTCGATGCTCCCTCTGCAGCCACCATCGCAAGACCTGAAGGTGGAGTCACGGGCTTACCACCCAACGGAACCTCCTCCGCGACAGAGGGAAGCGGTGCCTGATTCACGACGCTCAACTCGTCCCCGCTGGGAAGGTTGGAGAAAATTGGTTTTCGTTCTTGCACCAGGGCATTGGCTGAGTTTCCAAGAACTCCAGCCGCCATTGGCGTTGAAGGGCTGGCGTTGGGAGGTGCATCCAAGGTCCGAGGAACCATGGAGTCAAGCTGTAAATCCATGACCGTGGCAGGGAAGAAGTCATCGGGCTTTTCAGGCTCTTCCTCGTTGGTCCTCTCCAACTCGTCTTCCGACGTTTCATCCAATCGGTCTTCCGGCGAGCCTTCCCACTCGTTGTCGGGTGCCATGGTATGACGAGGAATGTGCGTGTCATTGGGGCGTACAACGGTCTTTGCATCTTCTGCGTCCAGACGGGGCACTTCAGGCTGTCCCTGTTTGCTTTGACCCATCTTGTCACTCATAGAAGACCCCACCGTTTGCTTTTCACGTGCTACTACCCAAGAACACACCATAAACGTATTTGTTCCCTCAGGACAAGATCGTACATCCCCGGAAAAGAAATCGACGGCTTCATGAAGAAGGATGGAGTGAAAGAAAAGCAAGGAACAAGAGGAAAGAGAGAGGTCGGTAAGATAGAGGGAATTCGCCGCGCTCGCGAAGGAGCAACATCACGAAGCGTTACAAACGTCCGCGAGGCAAACCATTAGCCTTGTGTCATACTAGCTGCGTTCGCGGAGGAGCAACTTCGCGATGGTTTGCAACTGCATGTTGCTGGTACCTTCGTAAATGGCGCCAATTTTGGCATCGCGGTAGAACTTCTCGGCGGGGTATTCCTTGGTGAAGCCAACACCACCGTGGAGTTCGAGCGACAACGACGCCACGCGCTCAGCCACCTGGCTGGAGTACAACTTCGCCATGGCTGCTTCTTTCAAGAAGGGCAAGCCAGCGTCCTTCAGACGGGCTGCGTTGTAGACCAAGAGTCGGGCCGCTTCCAGGTCTGTTGCCATTTGAGCAAATTGGAACTGCACACCCTGGAACGCGGCGATCGGCTTGCCAAACTGCTCACGCTCGGTGATGTAGTCCAGCGCGGCATCAAGAGCGCCGCGAGCCAGACCGATCATTTGAGCGCCAATGCCGATGCGGCCTTCGTTCAGGGTTTCGATGGAAACTTTGTAGCCTTTGCCCACATGACCCAGCACGTTCTCCTTGGGAACAATGCAGTCTTCGAAGACAAGCTCCACCGTGGACGATGCGCGGATGCCAAGCTTGTCTTCTTTCTTACCCACGGAGAAACCGGGGAAGTCCCGCTCGACCAGGAACGCGGTGATTCCCTTGTATCCGAGGCTGGGATCGATGTTGGCGAACACAATGAACAGGTTCGCTTCGCCGCCGTTGGTGATCCACAGTTTGCTTCCGTTGATCTTCCAGTGGTCGCCACAATCTTCAGCGCGTGTGGCAAGAGCAAAAGCATCGGAGCCACTGCCTGGCTCGCTCAACGCGTAGCTTCCTACCCATTCGGAGCACATCTTGGGGAGGTACTTTTGCTTGAGTTCCTCGTTCCCCCAACGCAGCACTGCGTTGTTGAAGAGGGTGTTTTGTACGTCGACACAAACCGACACGCTGGGGTCAACCGCCGCGAGTTCTTCAATGGTCAGAATCGCCGAGAAGAACGAGCTGTCCGAGCCACCGTATTGCTCAGGAACTTCAATCCCCATCAGGCCCAACTCAAAGCACTTCTGAATGAGTTCGGGGTCCATGGTTTGGGCTTCGTCCATCTTCATGACGCGAGGAGCAATCTCGTTGCGAGCAAAGCTGCGCACCATGTCGCGGAACATCATTTCCTCTTCGGAAAGAATAGTCAAAGGAGTGTGTTGGCTCATCTGTAATCACCTCGTATCCATCAAAAAGCGAAACGCTCAAGTCTAAGTATGGGATGCGTTATACATGCTCCACCTGGAAGAGTCTAGAGTATCCATGAGCTGGTAAGACCCAAGCGACACTCCACCGATGCATGATTCCATCCTTGTACATTTTATAGGAGACAGTATGGTAGACTTTTCATCCAAATTCCTCGACCCCAACAAGCCGGGTTTGAACAAGTTGTTCCCCCCATAGCCAGGAAAGCCAAGTCATCATGCCAGAGATCACACGTTACAAGCATAGACAATCGCCCGTGTGGCTGATCCTGATTTTTGTTCTCGCTTTGGGTGCCACAGCGTTCGCCTACCTATCACAAGGTTGGCATGTGTCTTTGGTGTTCGTCCTGGTCTTTGTGGTCTCCATTGGCCTCCTCTTCTCGGGGCTCACCGTTGAAGTAACAGAGTCTTCCATCAAGCTCTCGTTTGGTATCGGTTTAATCCACCGAACCATCGAACGCGACCAGATCGAAAGCGTAAAGAAAGTCCGCAACTCGTGGTGGTATGGATTCGGCATCCGCTACACCCCTCATGGCTGGATGTGGAACATCGCAGGTTTGGATGCCATTGAAATAACCTACCCCAACGGTGACAAATTCCGCATCGGCACCGACGAACCCGACAAGTTGCTGCAGGTTCTCAAAGAATAGACCACCCACCTCATAGGACAACACATGACAGCGCCCACACGACAAGACATGTTGGTCGAAACGGACTGGCTGGAGCAGCACCTCCACGACCCCAACCTCCGCATCGTGGATATCCGAGGAACCATTTTGCCTGCCTCTGCACCACCACCCTGGTATCACGCCTCCCGCGATGCCTACCAAGAGAGCCACATTCCTGGTGCTGTGTTTGTTGATTGGCTCCAGGACATCATGGAGCCCAACGCGCCGATCAAAGCCACAGCAGCATCGCCCGAAACCTTCGCAGCCTTGATGAATCGCCTGGGCATTGCCAACGAACACACCGTGGTAGTCTACGACGACGATGGCTCCCACATCGCCGCTCGTCTGTGGTGGTTGATGCACTTTTACGGACACAAGGACGTACGACTCCTCAACGGAGGCTGGCCCAAATGGTCCGAAGAGCAACGTCCAATATCGTCGGAGCAGCCGCAGCACCCGGCCACAAACTACACGGTGTCAGAGACCACAGGCTGGAAAGCGACCACCGACGAAGTCATGCAAGCGCTCAACGCTCCCCAAACGGTGCTGGTGGATTGTCGCGGTCCAGGCATGTTTCGAGGTGAAACCACAAGAGGACAGCGGAAAGGTCACATCCCAGGGGCAGTCAATGTACCCATCACCTCTCTGGTGGAAGGACCTCACCAGACATGGCGATCCAACGAAGAGCTTGAAGCCTTGTTCCAAAGCGCAGGAGTCTCCGAAGAGACGTCAGTGATTACCTACTGCAACGCCGGGGTGTCCGCGAGCGTCGGCCTGTTTGCCCTACGGCTCCTCGGACGACAGCATGACACCAACTACGATGGCTCCTGGTACGAGTGGGAAAGCGATCCTCAACGACCTGTAGAACGAGACGAAACCCCATGACCCTGGCACTCGCCCCCAACGAAGCCCACATCTGGCTCGTGAACCCGCAAACCATCACCGATGACAACATCCTTCAAGGGTACTTTCCTCTCATGAACGAGGCAGAGAGCGCCCAACAACAGCGGTTCCTTCGACCGATCGATCGTCATCGTTACCTTGTCACTCGTGCCCTGGCGAGGACCAGTCTCTCTCGCTACATGAGCCAACCGCCGGCCTCTTGGAAGTTCACCTTCAACAAGTGGGGTCGTCCTGAGATCGATCCAAGCCAGCTAGAGATTCCGCTGCGGTTTAATATATCCCACACCAACGAGTTGATCGCGATCCTGGTCAACCTTCGGGACGATGCCGGCGTGGATGTGGAAGACCTGTCTCGTCGTGTCGGCGTGATGACCATTGCAGACTTCTCCTTTGCGCCCGGCGAGTCCAAGGATCTCCAGTCGCTGGAAGGAGACACACAAAAGCAACGATTCTTCCTCTACTGGACCCTCAAAGAGGCGTACATCAAAGCCCGAGGCATGGGATTGGCCATTCCCCTCAGCCAGTTCTCGTTTCATCGCTCCCACGGCGACACCCTCTACATCGACTTTGATGAAGACTTCGGCGATCAAGCCACTCGCTGGCAGTTCCAATGTTTTGCCCCGACCGACAAACACTGGATGTCCGTTGCCTTTCAAGGCGAACCAACCCCCGACTACAAGGTCCGGGTGTTTTGGACGGTTCCCATGCAAAGTGAAGAGGAAGTTGACCTCACACCTGCGATGCAAACGAAGACATAGTGAGAATTATCGGTTGAGTTTGTCCATCACGACAAGTTGGGGACGTTGGGGAGGCTGAGACTGCTGGCACAAGTCGAGCATGTGGGAGGTGTGGTAGGCCATGGTTTGCCATGCCACTTCGGCGCAGATTTCGGCAACTTCGGGGGTTACATCTTCGCTCTGACGCAACAGAAGTTGTTTGTAGAGTTCTTTGTATTGTTCACGCATCATACGGTTGGGGTTGTTCATCACGAGGAACCTCCGTGGTTTGAGGAATGTGTTGAACACTCTAGGGGAGAGAGTTGTCACATCATGACGCACGTTGACGCACATCTTGTAGCGAAGTCACCCACAGATACGAAACATTCGGAGAAAAGTTCGGAAGAAGATGGAAGGAAGAAACAGGAGAGATTTAGCGGTTGTGGTATTCCAGCGCGCCTTTGATAAAGCCACGGAACAAGGGGTGTGGAGACAGCGGTCCCGACTTGAACTCAGGGTGGAACTGACAAGCAATAAAGAAGGGGTGTTGCTCGGGTGGAAGTTCCACAACTTCCACCAGGTTTCCTTCCTCGTAGAGACCTGAGAAGCTCAAGCCCTTCTCGGCCAGCTGCTCACGGTAGTTGTTGTTCACCTCGTAACGGTGACGGTGGCGCTCGCTCACCTCATCAGCGTTGTACAAGGACGACGCCAGGGAGTTGGGTTTCAGAGAGCACAGGTAAGCACCCAAGCGCATGGTTGCGCCCATTTTCTCGATGTCTTCCTGACCGGCCATGGGATCCACAACGGGGTGTGGTGTGTCTGGGTCCAGTTCGGAGCTGTTGGCCCCTTTCAGTCCACAGGCGTTGCGCGCAAACTCCACCACGGCCATCTGCAGCCCCAGGCAGATCCCCAAGAATGGGATGTTGCGTTCACGAGCGATCTGAACCGCTCGAATTTTCCCTTCGGTTCCACGATGACCAAATCCACCAGGAACAAGGACGCCATCAAGGTTGTCGAAGATATCCACGTCGCCTTCTTCGATCGCTTCGGCGTCCAGGTACAAACGCTCAACGTGTGCGTGATTGCTGATGCCGGCGTGGGTCAAGGCTTCGTTCAAGCTCTTGTACGACTCTTCCAGATCAACATACTTCCCGACGATTCCGATTCGAACCAGATGTTTGGGATGCTTCAGTTTTTTGAGCATCCGAGCCCAACGTTCGAGGCGGGCAGGACGTGACCAAATGTTGAGTTTGTCCGCGATGAGTTGGTCGAGACCCTCGCCTTGAAGCTGAAGCGGCACCTCGTAAATGGTCTCGGCGTCCGGCACGGAGAGAACTTCGCGGTGTTCCAGATTGCAAAACAAGCCGATCTTTTTCTTGATATCTTCGTCGAGGCTTTGCTCACTGCGGCACAACAGGATATCCGGCTGGATCCCGATCGAGCGGAGCTCTTTGACGGAGTGCTGCGTGGGTTTGGTTTTCAGCTCTCCCGCCACTTTCAGGTAAGGAACGAGAGTCATGTGGATGTAGAGGACATGCTCTTTCCCCACATCAAACTGGAACTGGCGGATCGCTTCAAGGAAGGGCAAGCCTTCGATATCTCCGACAGTTCCTCCGACCTCACAGATCGCAACATCGACACCTTTGGCGGTCTCCCGGATCCGACGTTTGATCTCGTTGGTGACGTGGGGAATCACCTGGACGGTGCGACCGAGGTATTGGCCTTTTCGCTCGTCTTCGATGACCCGCTCGTAGACCTGGCCGGAGGTAAAGTTGTTGTTGCGGCTCATGGTCACGCTGGTGAAACGCTCGTAGTGACCGAGATCCAGATCGGTCTCGGCCCCATCGTCCGTAACGAACACTTCCCCGTGTTGGAGAGGACTCATGGTTCCGGGATCGACGTTGAGGTAGGGGTCCATTTTGAGTAGAGTGATGCGGAGTCCCCGATCCTCCATCAACGCGCCGATCGATGCAGCAGAAAGACCCTTGCCGAGAGAGGAGACAACCCCTCCTGTTACAAAAATGTACTTCGTTTGGCGTTCCATGGTTCCTTGCCCGTTCTGGAAGCAGTAAAAAAAGGAGCGAAAGGCTGAATTTCCAGCCGAAATCTCCTTTGGAGGCGGAGCGAAAGTCGGCCCCTTAACGACACAACCCTCCGGCGGTGTCAAGAAGGTAGCAAACCTTGGATCTTTTTCTCTTGACAATAGATACGAGAACTTATAAAGTCCTCCGGCACTTGACCCAATGGAATCGCTCCAGACCATCGCATTCAGCGATTTTTCAAGGATATAATAGTTCTCGGGATCATCAACAATCTTCCCTATTTCACGAAAAGATAGTGTACCAAGGAGATCTTCATGGCTCGCTTTAAGGGACCTCGAGTTAAGAAAATGCGCGCATTGGGCACCGACCTCCCCGGTCTGTCCCGCAAATCGATCGATCGCCGCCCCTACCCCCCCGGCCAACACGGCAAGGTAGGGCGCCGCAAGAT
The DNA here is from genome assembly GCA_006226375.1 of Deltaproteobacteria bacterium. Lineage (GTDB taxonomy): Bacteria > Myxococcota_C > UBA6777 > UBA6777 > UBA6777 > M3003. Next base: position 359,788 of record SBHC01000079.1, read on the forward strand.
CACGGAATACGGTCGTCGTTTGATCGAGAAGCAAAAGCTCCGCTTCAACTACGGCTTGAGCGAGCGACAACTCCGTCGCCTCTTCGACGAAGCACGCCGCAGCAAGAAGGCTACCGGCGAGAAGCTCCTTGAGCTCCTCGAAAGCCGTCTGGACAACGCCGTGTTCCGCGCTGGCTTTGCTCCGACCATTCCGGCCGCTCGTCAGCTCGTTAGCCACGGTCACATCACCGTCAACGGCAAGCGCGTCAACATCGCATCCTTCCGCATCAGCGTGAACGACGAGATCGGTCTGCGCGAGAAGAGCAAAAAGCTCGCTTGTGTAGAAGAGTCCCTCGACGCTCCCGCGTTGCTCCGACCCAACTGGGTTGACTTCGACGACAAAGAGCGCACCGCGAAGGTCCTCGACCTCCCCGGCCTCGACTCTGTTCCCTTCGATATCGACGTTCAACTCGTTATCGAATATTACTCCCGATAATCCCACACTCCTGGTCTTCCCAAGACTGTGTACACTCCCTCTTCCACCCGCCCTTTTTGTACCCATCGCAAAACTCTTTTCGCGAGCAGTCGCCGTATCATCATCAAGTTGGGCAGTGCAGTTCTAACTCGTGAGAAGGGACTCGATCGCGTTAATATCCACCGCATCAGCGACCAGATTGCAGAGTTAAAAGCGTTGGGAATCACCTGCATCGTTGTATCCTCTGGCGCTGTAGCTGCAGGATGGAAGCGACTCGGCCAAAGCCGTAGACCGCAGACCATTCCACAAAAGCAAGCTGCAGCAGCCGTTGGACAAAGTCGTTTGATGCGGGTTTGGGAAGAGGGCTTGGGCAAGCACGACCACAACGTGGCACAAGTCCTCCTCACCGCCGAAGATCTTGCCGATCGACGACGCTACCTCAACGCTCGACACACCCTCGACACACTCCTCGACTGGGACGTCATCCCTATCATCAACGAGAACGACACCGTCGCGACGGAAGAGATCAAGTTCGGTGACAACGATCAGCTAGCCGCGCTTCTGGCTGGCCTGGTGCAGGCCGATCTTGTTGTCCTGATGACTGACACGGATGGGCTCTACGACAAGAACCCACACCTCCACGACGACGCAACGCGGGTCCCTCTTGTTGAAACCCTGGATGACTCCTTGTTTGACCTGGTCGATCAATCGACCAGCGATGTAGGAACGGGTGGCATGAGGAGCAAACTCCTCGCAGCTCAAACCAGCACCAAGTCAGGGATTCCCTTATTGATTGGCCCCGGCCGCCAGCGCGATGTGTTGCTTCGGCTGCTCCACGGAGAGTCGTGGGGGACTCTGTTCCTCCCTCATCACAAGCCCTACGCAGGAAAGAAGCTGTGGCTGGCCCACCTGACCAAGCCACAAGGAACGTTGGTGCTTGACGATGGAGCAGCTCATGCCTTGCAGGTCAAAGGGAGTTCGCTCTTGCCCATTGGGATTGTTCGTGTCGAAGGAGAGTTTCGTGCTGGGGATGGTGTACTCTGCCAAACCCTCAATGGAACATCCCTTGGCGTCGGACTCACCAACTACAACGCTTCAGAGCTCCGACAGATCGTGGGCCAACGAAGTGATGCCATCACGTTAATTTTGGGGTACAAGCATTCCGACGAAGTCATTCATCGGGACCATTTTGTACTCACCCCATTACCTCCTTCAGACGAGTCCCTCCAGGATTCCGACAAAACCCAAGATTGAGACCATCCCAACACAGGAGAGCAAGCCCATGGCTTTGGAACAAATGATACGTGACATGGGGCAACAGGCTCGACAGGCCTCTCTGCAGATGGCCAGCCTGACCAGTGAAGCCAAGAACCAAATGCTTCAGGAGATGGCTCGACTTCTCGACTCATCGAGGGACGAAATCGCAGCAGCCAACGCCAAAGACCTGGAAGCCGCCGCTGCGCGAAACCTGGAAGGCTCCAAGCTCGACCGGCTCAAGCTCACCCCCAAACGCATCGACGACCTCATCGCTGGCTTGCACGACGTCGCCGCCCTCCCCGACCCTGTCGGAGAAGTGACCAAGATGTGGATGCGACCCAACGGTCTTCAAGTCGGGCGTGTGCGCATTCCTCTTGGGGTGATTGGCATCATTTACGAGTCACGCCCTAACGTAACAGTGGAAGCGGCTGCGCTCTGTATCAAGGCAGGCAATGCGGTGATCCTGCGTGGAGGCTCCGAGGCCTTTCACTCCAACAGCTTTCTGACCCAGCTTCTACAACAAGCGATGGCCTCCGCCTCTCTGCCTGTCCACGGCGTACAGCTCGTGGAGACCACCGACCGAGAGGCCGTCAAAATCCTGCTGGAACAGGAAGACACCATTGATGTGATGATTCCACGAGGCGGCGAAACGCTCATTCGCTTCGTGGCAGAGAACGCCAGGATGCCCGTGCTCAAGCACTACAAAGGTGTGTGTCATGTGTACGTCGACTCCGAAGCCGACCTCAACATGGCGACAGAGATTAGCGTCAACGCGAAAGCCCAACGTCCCGGAGTTTGCAACGCGATGGAGACGCTGCTTGTGCACGCCGACGTCGCTGAAACGTTCTTGCCACAGGCTGCAAAAGCCCTGCAGGAAGCGGGAGTGTCCCTGCGTGGCTGTGAGCGAACCGTCAAGATCCTCTCTTGTGAGCCTGCCACCGAAGACGACTGGTACGAAGAGTACCTGAACCTGACCCTGGCAGTCCGGGTCGTTGACTCCATGGACGACGCCATCGCTCACATTCACAAGTATGGCTCCCAGCATACAGAAGCCATCGTCACAGAAAGTTACAAGAAGGCACAAGACTTCCTTCGCCGTGTGTTATCCTCCTTGGTGTTGGTGAACGCCTCCACAAGGTTCAACGATGGCTTTCAGTTGGGATTGGGCGCGGAGATTGGAATCTCCACATCGCGCCTGCATGCCTTCGGTGCCATGGGACTGGAAGAACTCACCACCACGAAATTTATCGCCTATGGACAGGGACAAATTCGTACCTGACCAAGGAGATCCTTGGTCCAGCAGAGCGAGAAAGAAAGAGGGTTTTCTTGACTTTCCGAGGGGCATTTGCTAACCGTTTGAAATCCAAATAGTTGCTGTATACAGGGCTGCATGTGGCCCTCAGCATGAATGCATCTGTGTTCGAAGGAATGGATTGTCAGAAGGTGTATCAAACCCCAAGTTTCCATCCGACTCTGTCAGAGGACCTTGTGGGTTCACAGCTTTTGGACGCACAAAACACATCGAGGCCAAGAATGGAAGAGGCGCTTCGTCGCTCGATACATCTAGTGTTGGATGCCATTCCTCAAGAGGAACCACGGCAGATCTTGGCGGAACTCCTGCAAATAGCGCTCCCCGCCCTACACAAGCTCTCTACGCTCGACGACAACATTTTTCAGTGCTACGCCGCTTGCAGCACAGTGGATGAAGAGAGCGGTGCGCTTGACTTGATGGTGACCGCCCTTCGCAACGATATCTTCACGGGCCCTCAACGTTTTGTGAAGCGCCAGTTTGAGTTGGGCTTCATCGCCCAAGACCTGCCCCAAGAATCAGGCTGGGATTCTGGAGAGTTTGACTTTGGCGACTTCGGCGACTTTGGCAGCGCCGACAACTACCAGGCCCAGCCGGCCAGCGGCGAAACGTTCCGAGGCTGGGTGTCAGCCAGTCGCTCGTCGCGAGAACTCCCCCACATGGGCGACCACGACATCGACGAAGCCATCGATTTCCTCACCGACGACGAGGCGGTCTCCAGCGTCCAGGACGTCCTTGATGGACTCCGCGAAGACCTCACCTACATGAGTCGAACCCTGCGAGAGCAGCTTCTCCAAGAGGAAGACCGCCTCCGACAGGCCTTCCACGAAGCCAACTACAGCCTGATGATCCGGGAGTTGGACGCGAGCCGCACCACGCTGATGGAGGCTCTGTTTGCGCTGGTGAGCGCCATCTTTGTCCGCTTCCTCGACGACTTTGACCCCACCACTCTCCCTGGTTTTCGCAACGCCTTGGGTCACGCGCTCATCGCTCGTAGCCATGTCGCCCGCTTGATGTACCAGACCAACACCCACAACGCGCTCATCCAAGATTCGGATCGCAGCGAAGAAGAACGCCGCGAGCACTTGCTCGCGGTCCAGAACCTCCTCGACAACTTTATCAAAGGCAACGCCTTTCAAAGCCTGGTGCCCGCAGACCGATGGGAGTTTGTGAACTTCCTTAAGGACCTCCAGCGAGACTCACTTCGCCTCGCCGCCCAATCGGCCGAAGGATTGAGCAAGTACCTGGAATCGCATCACAGCTTGAACCAGGGAGAGATTCTTCAACAGTACGACCAGGACGTGGTGGACGAGATCCAATCCTTGCTTGAAGCCAGTCAATCCCTCATCGACATCAGCTTCATCAACGCCAAAGACCTCGTGAACAAAGCGCATGAGGCAGCCTGCAAGCTCTACGGTCGCCGCATGGACCTCGACGTCCAATTGGACACCTGGGCGTACCAACCCCCTTCCCTGGAGACCCCCAACGAACTTCGCAGCTTCATGGAACAATTGACGAAGCTCATCCGCTAACCTCCTTTTCCTTTGCACTTTCGGTTGACAGGCACCTTCTCCACCTTCAAACTGAAGTTGTATCCCCAAGAATGAATCCCTCCACCTGATTTGAACAGAGGCGAACACGCGATGCCACACTCCGCACCTTTCCTATTTGCAATGGAAGAGCTTTACGCTCCGGTGTTGCGGGTGTTTGTCCAGTTTTGGTACATCATTCTGGTGCTGGCTGTCACATCCGTTGCCTTGTACGCCGCAGTCCATGTGGCGCTTCACAAGCGCGATGTCCGCGCAGCCATTGGTTGGATTGGGATCATCATGTTGGTCCCGCTGTTTGGAACGGTGCTTTACTTCCTATTGGGAATCAACCGCATCCAACGCCGCGCCAACGTGCTGTTCGGTGATCGACTGCGAATGGAAAGCAACAACACCGACTGGCATGTGGACGAAAATCTGCTTGTGGGGCACCTTCCTCTGGACTCGCAGCATCTCCTCTCCCTCTATCGACTGGTCGAAAAGGTCTCACGCCGTCCGCTCCTCAGCGGAAACAAAGTGGAACCCCTCAACGGTGGGGACGCAGCCTACCCCAGCATGCTCAAGGCGATCCAGGAGGCTGAAGCCTCCATTAGCATGTGCACCTACATCTTCGACGACGACCCTGTGGGTCGAGAGTTCCTTCAGGCCATGGTCGAAGCCAACGAGCGAGGCGTGGAAGTCCGAATTCTGATCGATGCGGTGGGCGCCCGGTACTCGTACCCGCCCATTCACCAAACCATGAGGGAAGCAGGGCTAGAGGTGGAGATCTTCAACCCCTCTCGCGTACCTTGGAAATGGGCTTATGCCAACCTACGTAACCACCGGAAGCTGCTCATCATCGACGGTTGCATTGGATTCACTGGAGGAATGAACATCCGGGAGGGCACCCAACTCTCCCGCAAACCCTCCCACCCTATCCAGGACCTTCACTTTCGTGTGCAAGGCCCTGTGGTAGCGGAGCTTCAAGAGTCCTTCTGTGAAGATTGGTCGTTTGCAACAGGCAACACCATTGAAGGTCCTCTTTGGTTTCCTCCGCTGACACCCGTTGGCAATAGCTGCTGTCGAGCGCTCAGTGACGGTCCAGATGAAGACTTTGAACACATCCGCTGGGCAATATTGGGGGCGATAGCCTCAGCCGAACGCTCGGTCCGGATCATCACCCCATACTTCCTCCCCGATGCAGCAACCGTGAGCGCTTTGAATGTTGCGGCCATGCGTGGTCTCAAAGTGGAGATTTTGGTTCCAGCGCACAACAACCTCACCCTTGTGCAGTGGGCCTCAACCGCTCACTTTGGCCAACTGCTGGCGCGAGGATGCCGGATCTTTGAGACCCCCTCCCCCTTCGACCACACCAAGCTGATGATCGTGGATGGAGCCTGGGTGATGATGGGATCTGCCAACTGGGACCCGCGCAGTTTGCGGCTCAACTTTGAGCTCAATGTTGAGTGCTACGACGCTGAGCTGGCGACCCAATTGGAACAATTGTTCCTGGAGAAACGCCAGCGCTCGCACGAAGTGACCAAGGCCGAGAGTCGCGACAGACCGCTATCCCAACGTGTACGTAACGGCTTCGCAAGACTTCTTTCTCCCTACCTCTAGCCCAATATTCCGGGCGTTTGACTCCTATCCTTCAGGAAAGAGCCATAGACGCAAAGACAAGGAAGCATTATATATAGGCCCACCGCAGAAAGAAGCCGGGAAAGCCACAAGAACTCGTGGGCTGAGAGGCCAGCGCCACCCAAAGAATGAGAGACAAGGATCAACACGTATGGAAATCCGCATTATTTCCGCCCACTCAGCCATCGCATATCCCATTGCTGTGCATTTGGAAGAAGCCCTCAGCGCAACGGTGCATCTCAGCAGCTCCCACGTGAATCGATACGAGCTAGCGCACCGAGCGGGCTTGCCGATGCAGAAGGTGTCACAGCTGCTGGCAATGCTTCAGCCTTTGTCTCCCATTGTCCGAATGAACCCCGCTCTCACCGACGCCGACTTTGAGCTCTACCTTGGAGACAACAACACCCTCGACAACTGGAACATCTCGGTGCACGCCGACAACGAAGAGCTGTGTTCCGAATTTGTTACGAAGTTGGAAAGCTCCGGATTCTCCTGCAACAACAGCTCCACTGGCTACCAACAAGAGAGCAAGATGTTGTTTGGCGGCGCCTCAGCCTTTGCCCGTCAGGCCATCCAATGGTTCGCCAAACAGTACAACGTAAGCCTGAGCGAGCGAAAAGACTGGAGCGAAGAAGACAACGACATCTGGATCTACCTTCGTCACCCCAAACACGACCAGTTTCCTCCACGGGAGTGCTTCGACGTACAGGTCCATACCGACAGCCCAGAGTCTGCCATTTCACTGCGCGACGTCCTCTTGGATGCCGGATTTTCCCAGGCAAGCTCCAGCCCATCGGACTCGTTCCTCTCGCTCAACCGTTTTCAGATTGAGGCCGGTCCGTTTGCACAGAGTGAGTCACAGTCCGACCTTCGACAGCTTGAGTTCATGTGCAGGACTTTCCTTGAACAAGCAGGGGTTGACCTGGAACGGTACCCCCTCCACATCAACACGGACTCTTCCGACTCTCTTCAGGCGAAGATCTTTTTGCCCCTGCGCCAATGGAAAGAAGGCAACCTCCTCCCTTACGCAGGCCCCTACCCCGATCGGTTTGAGCTGTTCATCCAGACAGACGCTCCCGAACGACTCGAAGCCCTCACAACTCAGTGCCGAGAGTTGGGCCTGGCTGGTGTATCGGTGCAGACCATCCGAGAAAGTGACCCACCAACCGGGTTTGAGATGACTTGGGGCGCGGCTGAAGAGGTCCCTCATATCACCTCCCAACTCGAACAGTTCACCCGCGAGTTTCTTTCGGAAGAGTTGGAAGACGATGACTGGGAGTTGTACGTCAACCGCCGCCCAGACGAGGAAGAATGGTCCCACAAGATCCAGATTTCCCTCCCGATCCGTCGGGCAGAGAGTGGCTCACTGACCGACGCGATCCTGTCTCATGCACGACACTTTGACCTCGCCATCTACAGCCAGGAGATGGATCGCCTGAACCCCTTGCTCGACGAGCTGAGAGGTATGGGCTTCAAGACCTTCGATACCAACAGCGAATGCCACGAAGACACCCCCTTGATCCGTTATGGAGGCGCTCTTCCAGCGCTTTTGGAGCACCTTCGCCAGCGGTTCCAACCGTTCGTGGAGAGTGAGATCTCCCTGCAAAAGGCCTGGGACGACAGCGACGACGATATCTGGGTGTACCTCCCTCGTTCATCGGTTCGGCCTGAAGAACCGACGATGTCGCTGCAGCATCGCCCCGATCTGCAAGAGTGGCTGGCTCCCAACGGTGAGATCACCCACGTGGACTCTCCCCTTGTGTCCATCCAACAGGATACCGTCCAGATCGCCGATATGACCCTGCACCGACGGCCTCATCATGATAGCAACCTGGCACCGGAAACCTCCCTGTTCCAGCACTACTGCATTGACACCATCACCGCCGAAACGCTGAGCTTTATCGCGACCAGCGTTGCGATGAGGGAGCCCTGCCTCTTGGAAGGGGAAACCAGCACCTCCAAGACCAGCGCGGTGTTGTACCTGGCTTCGCTGCTCAACCAACCGATTGTCCGATTGAACCTCAACGGTCAAACCGACACCAGCGAGCTCATCGGCCGCTTTGTGCCCGACACGGACACCTCAACCCAAGGCTCTCACAAAACGGCTGACAGTCTGGACGGCTTACCTGCCGCCCCAGCATCCGAGTCCAAATCCAGCGGGCAACGCTCTCCCTGGCGTTGGCAGGATGGTCTGATTGTACAAGCCATGCGCAAAGGCTGGTGGGTGCTCCTTGATGAGGTAAACCTCGCGGAACCACAGATACTCGAACGCTTGAACTCTGTGCTGGAACAAACCCCGTCGCTCATTTTGACCGAATACGACAACGCAGTGCTCGGTCCAGGTGGCGAGCCTGTCCACCCAGACTTCCGCTTGTTCGCGACAATGAACCCTGCAGAGTATGAAGGCCGCTCCACGCTGAGTCCTGCCTACCGAGACCGTTGGCGTGCGTACAGGTTTGTCACCCCTCCCAGCGAAACCGAGTACCTGCACATGCTTCACTTGCTTGTGTACGGACAGCAACCCGACGTCACCTTGATGGGCCAGACGTACAAAGGTGGCGAGACGACCGCTCCTTACAGTATGTTGGCAGACATTCCTATGCTTGGGTCCTTCTTGGACGCTCTCGCCCGCTTCCACGCGTCCCTTGAACATGCAGTGCGTCCACAAGGCTCCAGTGGTCCAAGGCTTGGAAACCGACGTCGTGAGCGTTACATCTTCACGCGGCGTGGTCTGCTCAGTTTCATCGACTTCCTGGCCAACCTCGTCCCAGGAAACTCCTCCCCAACCACGCGGATCTTGCGCATTGCGCTGTACCGTTACTACCTCGCTCGCATCGCTGACCCCAACGACCAGATGGTGGTCATCCAATTGCTTGACGCTGTCGGGATCGGTCCCAACCAGTGGATGTTCAGCGGGCAACAATGTGACCTCGTCCTGGTGGACATCGGCCCGAACAGCGAAGAGCTGCTGGAGAAAGCCGCTGCGTTGTTTGAAGAAGAAGATCCAGAGCAGGTTGAAGAGCTGCTCAGCCAGCCCCAGATTACACTGTACCGCGACATCTCACTCGAAGAAGCCCAAGAGCTTCGACGGGAATGGGAAGCGCTGGGAGCGACCGTCGATTTGCAGCCCCACCTGCAAGAAGAGGATGAGGACGAAGACTAAACCATGCTTGTCGAAACTCGCATGAGCCGACTGCAGGCCCTGGCGACAGGGCTCTGCCTGGATATCGGCATCAACCTTGAGCTGTCAGAGTCGTCGTGGGCTTACGATCCACTCCGTCGGACCATCTTGATTTCACAGGACGATCTTCAAAAGCGTGGACCCGAGTTTTGCGCAGGGATTCTGGCGCATGAAGTAGGACATTACTTCATCAGCCGGTACAACCTGTTCAAGGTAGACTTCCCCAGCCTCCCCGCCCTCCAGTTTTTGCTCAATGGCATTGAAGACCCGCGAGTGAACACCTGGATTTCCCGTCGCTATCCTGGCGTTCAGTCTTGGATCGATCTCGCCAACCGAGACAGCATCGGAGAATGGCGCGAGACGGACCAGCGTCCAGCGTTTGTTGCATTTTGCTTCGCTTGCGCAGGAGAATACGCCTTCAACTGGACCCCCATGCCCAAGAGCATGCCGATGCCACCCCGCGTCCGAGAGGCGCTCGATGAGACACGGGATGCTCGCCGCCGGTACGCCTTGACCTTGCCCCCAGCTCAGGTCTCGACGGACTCCTTCGATCCACGCGTGGTGGTTCAGTTCCAACGCTTTGTCGCGCCTCGGATGCAGATGTCGTCTCGCTTGTTGTCACTGCCAAGACGGGAGCAAGGGATTTGTGTCAACGCAATGGAAGCGCTCATGTTGGCCGAGGAGGAGATCCTTCCCGTTGCGAAGACCTTGCTTGACGACGACCTCCAACGCCTCGACCAGCTGATGCGCAACAACCCGGAGAAAGCCAGGCAAACCAAAAAAGCTTTGGAACAAGAAGACCTTCCCATGCTCTCCAAAGCCATCCAGGAGTCCCTCTCCCAGGAACTCAACGAAGAACGCCGCACGCCTCCCGAAAGTCCACTCGCGCTGCGCGTGTTTGATGGCTGGCTGAGGCAAAAACGTCGCGAAACACAACCTCTGATTTCGGCTCGCGAAGCAGCGCTTCATCCACTTCCAACAGACCAGCGCTCTCCGCGTCGTCGAACGCCCGGGAGATTCCGGCCTCGCCCCAACCGGCGCGTGACGCTTCCCCCACCAACGGAAAATTACGATATCGCACTGCAAAAGGTGTCACAACAGATCGACCACCTGACCCGAACCTTTGAGCAACTCCTCCGCCCCCGTCAGCGGTTGGGGAAGCGCTCCGGGTATGCCACCGGCCAAATTGTGGACCTGCGTCAGTTGATGGCGTTTGAAGCCGATCCTCGCCGCTACAACAAGCTTTGGACTCGAAAGACCGTTCCCGAGCGCAAAGTCACAGCGATAACGCTGTTGATCGACCTCTCTGGTTCGATGGAAGGAGAGAAAGCGGAGGCCGCTCTGTGTGGTACGGTCTTGCTTGCAGAAACACTCTCGCGTATCAAGGTCCCCTTTTCGGTGCTGGGTTTTCAGGACGAGGTCCTTCCCTTCCACAACTTCGGTGAGCCGATGAGCCCGTACGTCCGGCAAAAGATCGGAGAGATGCCGATGGAGGTGTCTGGGAATCGACCCCATGGCCACAACTGTCCAGAGTACAACGACGATGGACCTTGCCTCCGAGAAGCTGCGGACTTTCTGCTCGAACAATCCGCATACGAACGTATCTTGATCGCCGTCAGCGACGGATACCCAGAAGGTCGACGCTCCAGCCCTCAAGATCTCACAAACACCATCCGGGAGCTCTCCAAAGAACCCATCAACCTCATTGGCGTTGGCTTGGGACCCGACACCCAACACGTCAAAGAATTTTACCCGCAATCCATTGCAGAGGTTCCAGTTAACCAGTTTGCCGACAAACTGGGCGACCTTCTACGCAAATCTCTGACCCATACCTGAGAAACAAGACGACACCACCCAACGTGTTCACTTCCACAAGGGAATGGTAGGCTTGCACTCTCTGTTCCAGGGGAAGAGCGTGTTTTTGTCATGTGATGTGAAAGAATAGGAAAACTCGAATGATACGACGTATTGGCTTTGGTCTGTTGCTGGCATCGATGATACTTTGGGGCCTCGCGGCCTGCTCAAGCGGAGCTGAACCAGGAAGCGAAGGAAGCACCAGCGAACCCGCTGTTGAGGGCTCTTCTTCAGCGGACAGTGGAACCCAAAACGGCCCCGAAGCTGGCCCAGAACCAGGACCGGAAGCTGGCCCAGAGCCAGGACCCGAACCGGTTCCCATGCCCACGCAGAAGGAGTTTGGTGGAGGCTCCAGGAAGGTCACAATCCAACTTCCCCCTGGTTATGATCCTGCGGAACCCCTTCCACTCCTGGTGGTGCTGCACGGATACGGAGCCAACGGCGCAGTCCAAGCAGCGTATCTTGGCTTTACCCAGCTCATCGAGAAAGAGAAATTCTTGATGCTTGCTCCCAACGGGACCACCGACCCAACCAACAGAAACTTCTGGAACGCCACTGACGCATGTTGCAACTTCGCCAACTCCAGCGTGGACGATGTAGCCTACATCAAAGGCCTGATCGAGGAGGTCAAGTCGGTCTACCGCGTCAACGAGAAGAAGATCTTCCTGGTGGGTCACTCCAACGGCGGCTTTATGTCTTACCGCATGGCCTGCGATTCCTCCGCGTCCATCACAGGAATCGCAGTGTTGGCAGGAGCGTCGTTCTACGACAAGTCACGCTGCAAGCCCTCCAGCAAGATCAATGTCCTTCATATCCACGGAACCGACGACAGCACCATTCTTTACAACGGCGGAACCATCCCAGTCGCCAACAAAAAGTATCCCAGCGCGGAGCAGTCGGTGGGCATGTGGAAGACCTACAACGAGTGCTCCGGCGACCGCAAAGACTCTGGCACAAAGATCGACCTGGAAAGCAAACTGGCAGGAGATGAAACTACAGTGACAGTGGTGGAAGGCTGTCCAGCCCAAGGTGCCGTAGAGCTATGGACCATCCAAAAAGGTGGTCACTTACCTGTTCCCTCTGCCACCTTCGCCCAGCAAGTCTGGGATTGGCTCAACCAAAAAGCCGACGCCGCTCCCTAACCCAACGCGCTCTGTTCTGACCTTCCTCATTTCCTCTTATGGCGAACAAAATCCAATACCAAGGCTGAGGTCACAGCGGTTGCGACCGTTGGGACAGCCTGCGCAGTCGTCGTTGTTTGCGCAGAGCGGCTCACATTTTGTACCGCTGCCGCCTTGCTTGGCGCATTTGCCATTGATGCAGGTGTTGGCTCCAGCGTCGCAGGTGTTGCAGTCCGAATCACTTGTGCACGATGAGGGACACGGTGGCGGATTGCAGACGCCGTTTTGGCAGGTGATTCGTCCTCCCAAACACAAGCCACATTCGCTATCACCGGTGCACTTGGCCGGACAAGCGTTGTTGTTTGGAACGTCACAGATGCCCTTGAGACAAGACTGACGACCACCGGAGCACACCGCGCAGTCGTTGTCGGCGGTGCAGGAAGCCGGACATGTTGGGGGAGGCGGCTTCTGGCAGGTTCCATTGACACAAGACGTCTGTCCGTTTTCGCACAAGCTGCACTCACTGTCAGCGGTGCAACTTGCAGGGCAACCGTTGGGGTTGATGCAAGTCAGGGAGGTGGTGCTGCATTTGGAGCGACCGTTGGGACACGCCAAACATTCCGCGTCAGAGCGACAGCTTTGTGGACAGGTTTGGGACTCGCTGGTGCATCGACCGTTGGTGCAGAAGTTGAGTCCAGCCGGGCAGTTGTAACACTCCCCTTCGGTCTGGCAGCTGCTGGGACACTGCCCAGGCGGAGTGCCACACTTTCCTTGCACACAATAGTTGTTTCCACCGGAGCACTCGGCGCATTCGCTGTTCTTGGAGCATTGGTCAGGACAGTTTTTGGAGGGAGGAACTGCACACGCACTGTTTTGGCAGGAGGTTCGTCCCTCAGTGCATTTCGAACAGTCGGAGTCGCCAGTGCACGATGTTGGACAAGTCACCAGAGGCTCCACACAAGCGTTGGCTTCGCAGGAGGTTTTACCATCAGAGCACTCGGCACAATCTGCGTTGGAAGAGCACGTGGTGGGACATTTGGGTTGTGTCCCTGGCTTGGCACAAGCCCCATCCACACAGGCGGTCCGTTCGTCCGAGCAGTTGAGGCAGTCGAGGTTTTCAGTGCAGGAGGAAGGACAGGTGTTGGGGTTGGTGGTTTCAACCTCTTTGCAGGTCCGAACATTGTCCACCACCTCACACTTAAACGAGCGATTCTTTCCATCATCTTTGTTTTTGCAGTCCGCGTCTGTTTGGCACTCGTCTGCAGAACTGCAACCCACATACACGCTCGTCTGGGCAGACAACAACGATACGACCAACAACCATCGAAACCAACGCTTCATCAATACAGTCTCCTCAACACAGATTCATGCACCAGCACATTGTATCCGATTCTTGGTTAGAACCAAAACCCGGAAATTACTTCCGTTCTTCGTTCGGTCGTTTCATCCGCTTGGACCACCGATTCCAATGTTTGAGTTTTTCAGCCCACGGCCCCTCAGGAAAGCCCGCCACCAGAATCTCTTTGCCGTCAAAATGGATTTCCACAGTGTTGGGCTGTTTCCAGGCGGGATCCTCGGGGTCATACCGGTCGGATAAGAAATGGACACGTTGGTTGGTCGAGCCAATCCACCGACGCTTGTTGGTGTGCAATGACACCTGGTAAGGGCCGTCCACAAGAATATCAATGGCAGCCAAAAGACGGCGAGTGTCTTGGTCGTTGCGCCCGTTGAGTTCCTCCAACGTATGGCCTGAAAACACCATCACAGAAAGACCCAACGCCTGCACGCTCTCGGCCAGGGATGCCAGCGCAGCGGGTTGGGAAAAAGGCTCCCCTCCCAAACAAGTGATGCCCTCAATGCCGAACTTGTCCTTCGCCTCCTGAACCCAACCCAAGACCTCGTCCACAGGATGAACCTGCTTGGGCACAAAGCCAAACATCTCAGGATTGCAGCATTGTTCGCAGCGGATGGCACAACCTTGTACCCACAGGGCGAAGCGTTGTCCTGGACCTTCTGCAGTTGTTGTGGGGACCCAGGTTGCGAGGTTCAAGGACGTTGAGGAAGGTTGAAACGAATGAGGCGCAGTAGACATGAGAGGTTTCCCTACAAAGCAGTGATGGGTTCACTCCAGGCCAGAGAATATCCCTTCGCCTGGAGCACCCTCCCCATGCTACTCCTTGGGAATGAGCTGGGGCTTGAGGATAACTTTGTTGTCCTTCACTGCAATGTCAAACAGCACGCCACGACAATCTTCGTATTGCGTCATGCAGGCCTCTGCATTTTTGTGCAGCTTTTGGATAAACCGCTCTTCGTTGAGTTTGCTGGTATCCTCGCCAAGCTCTTTCTTCGCGCTGACGTACCGAACGAACACATCGGCGTAATGAGCGTCAGGGTTGGAGAGAAGCGACTCAATCCAATCTTGTGGGTTGGTAGCAGGCTCTTCTTCAGGCTGAGGAGCTTCTTCTTTCGCCGGAGCAGGCTCTTCTTGTGCGGCGGGCTCTTCATAGACTTCTGTGGGAACAGGGAACGTGCCAGAGACAATCCGCTCATCCACACCCAGCCCTTCCAGATCCCAGTCACCGCTGCGTTTCAGTTCGTCATCTTCTTCGTCGGGTTCACCTCGCAGTTGCGCATATAGCTTGTTGAGCGAGACCGCCAAAGGACCAAGCAAGTCCGCCGACTTCGGGTTGAACTGTACGCGCAAGTTACCGGTGTTGTAGGTTTCCAGGACACCATCTTCGATGGCTTCCAGATCCCGACGAAATCGACTGATAATGGGGAACAGCAAGACAAGGGACAAGAGGAAGCTCAAGCCACCCAAGGTACCAATCCACATCACATAACTTTGGAACAGGTTGTAGATTCCACCAAGAGGCCGAAGGACCACAATCTCAGTGCTAGGGATTCGCTTAATCTTGCTACGGATGCTGGCGTGGGGGTGCATGCTGCTCAAAGACATCAGATGAATCGAGCTGGATGCCGCCTTCGCTTTCGTCTTGGAGGAATCTTTCTTCAGGGCCTTGAGAAATCCATCCCGCAGACGTCCTTGTAGGGTGGAGCCCAACAAGGTTCCTTTCCCAGAAACAAAGGCCAGATCCATCCCCGCCGAACGACGAAGCGCCAACGCAAGTCGGTCGTCCAGAAGATAAGCCAAAACAATGACACCCAATTGCTTGGAGCCTTTCACAGCCTTCTTCTTGGGCTTGGGGGTCGCTTTGTCATCGGGTGCGCCTTGGGCACGACGTGAGCGGACCACCAGAGGTGCGACCATTCCAGTCTTTTTACGACGGCGAATGCGGATGCAACCACAACGCTTCTTCTTCGCATAACGAAGGCACTTCCGCGTCTTGTTTCGCTTGACACAGGGACGCCAACAAGCGTAGCGACGACCTTCCGGACACTTCCGACGCTTGGGAGCAGCTTTGCCCTTCTTCTCGTCGTCTTCATCGTCGTCGTCTTTCTCAGCTTTTTCGGGAAGAATCAACGCCTGCTTCACAACAGGAACCGCCAACACAATGTGGGGCTTCTTCTCCAACATCACAAAGCCATGCGACGAGGAGCCTTTCAGAGCCATTTGAACCGGCTTGACCTTGCTCCAGTCCGCTTCCCAGTTGGGATTGTCGGCTCGGACAAAGGCCTTGCCTTTCATATCAACTGCAGCAACGACGGCTGCGGTCTTAATGCCTTCCTTCACACGATGCAACACGTTCAATTCGTCGTGCACACGGTTGCGACGTTTCTTGGGATCTTTGTCTTCAAACGCTTGCAGTAGCTTGCTCGCGTCGTTGACGTGACGACTGGCCTTGTTCGTTTTGGAGAACGCAAACAGCTCAATGGCTGAGTTGACAACGTTCAACTGACGTTTCATTTGAGGCCCAAGGACCTCTTCCTGGTAACTATGAACCCAATTTTGGTACAACGCCACGGAGGCGCCTGTCGCGACCAAAAACGTAATGAAGAGCATCGTCAAGATCTTGATTCGAGACATAAAACAGCTCCCTCTACTCCACACTGGGGTGAACACAACGTATGTGAAGAAACACGCTTGATGTTTCCTGTGCCATCAACGACAAATGTTTGGGAAACATACCAGAGTTCCGCCCCAAAGAACAAGCCACGGTTGCAAAATCTGGCATAGATTGTTGAGGGAGAGAGGGCCGGGATGAGGAGGCAGAAACCAAAAAGGCGGACCTATCAGTCAGATAAGTCCGCCAGTTTGTTACATCTTGAAGGGGGAAGTGGTTTTCCTACCCTGCTTAACTTTTGCCTTTGTCCATGAAGGCCTGGAGGAAGTTGATGGGAATGGGGAAGATGGTGGTCGAGGAGTTGTTTTCCCCAGAGATCTCGATCAACGTTTGCAGATAGCGAAGTTGGAGAGCGGCGGGATCTTCGGAGAGAACCTTGGCCGCTTCGGCCAACTTGGTGGACGCCTGCATTTCACCTTCCGCGCTGATGATCTTCGCGCGACGCTCACGCTCAGCCTCTGCTTGCTTCGCCATGGCGCGAACCATTTCGGGCGGCAAGTCAACGTGCTTCAGTTCCACGGTGCTGACCTTGATACCCCAAGGATCAGTCTGATCATCCAAAACTGTCTGGAGGCGGTCGTTGATTTCGTCACGGTTGGAGAGGAGGTCGTCCAGCTCCACCTGACCCAGAACGTCGCGAAGCTTGGTTTGGGCCAACTGGCTGGTCGCGTAGAGATAGTTTTCCACCTCAACAACCGCCTTGATGGGGTCAACCACGCGAGAGTAAATGACCGCGTTAACCTTCACAGAGACGTTGTCACGGGTGATGATATCCTGGGAGGGGACGTCGTGAGTCAAAACACGAGTGTCGATACGCTCCATGGTATCCACGAAGGGAATCAGGAAGATCAAACCGGGTCCTTTGGCCTTGAACAAGCGACCCAGACGGAACACAACAGCTCGCTCGTATTCACGAAGAATGCGAACCGCCGAGAACAAGATGAAAAGAAACACGACGAGCGCGAAAATAAGACCAATGGGCAATTGTGGTGATGCAGCAAATAGCATAGCTCTGCTCTCCTAAGGTTGAGGTCGGCGCAATCCACCGCCGAGCCTTGAAGCTGGTGGGTCCCAGCAAAAAGTTAGATTCCTGAGCCAATAATTGAGTTATGTCGAAGCCTTGGATGAGTTGTCGTTGGTAGCAGAAACCACTCGCAAGCGCAAGCCATCAAGGGCCACCACGCGAACATTTTCACCCACATCTAGGGTGCCTTCGACAGACTCGGCGTTCCACTGTTCGCCTCGAACGCGGATGGTGCCTCGGGGACTCAGCGCGGTTCGAACGACGCCCACTTCCCCGACCATTCCTTCTTCACCGGACATGACAGGTTTGCCATACGTTTTGAGGACAGCGAACAACACCGCCCCCAAAACCACGGAGAGAACCCCAACAGTCGGCAGGACAGTGGAGAGACCGATCCGCATGTTGGGGTCGGGCGAATCAATCAAGAACAGGGAGCCAAAGGTGAGGCTGATCATCCCTCCAACAAACAACAGGCCGAAGGTTGGAGTGAGTAACTCCGCGACCAGGAGTAAGACCCCTAACAGGATCAAGGCCAGCCCTCCGTAGTTGATGGGGATGACCTGGAACGATACAAAGGCCAAGAACAGACAGATGGCCCCCAACGTTCCGGGGAAGATCGCGCCGGGGTGGTAGATCTCCATCATAATGCCCAACATCCCAAACATCATCAGGAAGTAGGCAATCTGGGGGTTGGCGAAGAAGTTGACGACCTTCTGTTTGAGGGTCATGTCCATGTCGCGAAGGGGCATGTTCTTGGTCTTCAAGACAACCTTCTTCTGCCCGACAATCACGGTCTTCCCGTCGATTTTCTGGAGCAAGTCGCGGACGTCGTGTGCGAGCACGTCCACCACGTTCATTTTGAGGGCTTCACCCGCCGTGATCGAGTCGCTCTCAACCACTGCTTTTTTCGCCCATTCAACGTTTCGTTTGCGCTTCTTGGCGATCGCTTTGATGAAGGCCACTGTGTCGTTCAAGATCTTGGCAGCCATGTGCTTGCCTGCAGCCTTTTCAGGGTCTTTTCCACCGCTGACGACAGGGTGAGCCGCGCCAATGTTGGTACCGGGAGACATCGCCGCGACGTGGCCAGCCATGGTGATAAACACACCGGCGCTGCCCGCTCGCGCTCCCGAAGGAGTCACGAAGACAGCAACGGGAATCTCTGCGTTGAGGATGGACTTCACAATCTCACGGGTCGCTTGCAACAAACCGCCCGGTGTATCCATCTTGATGACAACCATCGCAGCACCTGAAGCCGCTGCCTTTTGGATGCCAGCACGGATGTAGTCAGCCGTTCCTGGGTTGATGCTTCCAACCAGCGTGAGCACAACAGCGTCGCCACCGTTGGGCTTGGGATTGCTGCTTGCGCCGGTCAAAAATGGGAAACAAAACAACATACAGAGAGCCAGCAGACCCCAGCGTTGCATCTGTTGCATACGGGCTTTCGTGCGTCGAAGGTACCACACGTTGTTCACTCCTTTGGGTTCACCATACGCCGGCAAGTAGGAGACGATCACTCCTGGATAACGACGTTGGTTTGTAAATGCCTGGTGGAAGAAACATAAGTCCTTTGCACCCGGCCTGCAATCGGCAAAAGAAAAACACCGAGGCAAACTCGAACGAGACACTAGGATTGGGCACAGCCCCCATCCACAAGTTGCTGTCGAATCACCTGCCAGTCATCCCAGGCGGCCTTCTTGAATTGGGGTCGCCCCAGCAAATAAGCTGGCGAGTACGTAGGAAACACCAAGAGGCCATGGTACGAATGCCAGGTTCCTCGGAGATGCGCCAACCGCTTGGTCACTCGCAGCAGAGACTGTGTGGCCACAGCCCCCAATGTCACGACAAAGTCGGGCCGAACCACATTCATTTCTTCCTGCAACAATGGGAAGCACGCTTCAATTTCCTCAGATTTCGGAACCCGCGGACGAGCCCGAAAGCAGCGGACCACCGTGGTGTAATAAACTTCGTTCGCGTCAATTCCAATCGCACGAAGCATCTCCGTGAGCAGCGGACCACGCTTCCCAACCCACAGCTTGCCTTGCTCATCTTGGGATAGGGAAGGCCCCTCTCCAATCAGCATTAAGCGAGTGTGAACCGGTCCTTTGCCGGGCACAACGTTGGATCGTGTTTGCACCCTCCCACACCGGGTGCAATGCTGCCAATGTTCATGAACAGCCTGAAGATGCTCCTGCTTCTGCAGCATCTCTTGCTCGCCAATGTCGCGCAGCACCTTGAGACGCAACGGAGCTTCCTGTTCCCAAGCTGCCTTAGAAACCTCCACCACTTGTTGCGTTTCAGCCAACCAGGTCTCTGGAGGAGCCATGTGGTTGAATTGTTGCTGGCCCTGTTGGGAGGGAGGAGGCGGCGTGGGCTCTCTCTGCGGCTGTGCCGGCTTTGCAGAACGTCGAGGCCGAGTCTCATCGGGGAGGAGCGCGTCCATCGCGTTGCGCATCAACTCCAACGCACCGCCACCTTGATCTTGTTGTTGGTTGTGCTGTTGGTTCTGTTGTGGTTGCCGCTGCTGAGGGGCTGGAGACGCTCCAGGGCCATGAGCAACAGGGGCTGAACCGTCCGGCGCTTCCAACAACAAGGAAGAGATACGATCGTTGAGAGAGGTCCCCCACGAGATAGAGGAATCTGCTGGAATACCATCCCAACCTTGCGCCTGTTGCCACTGCAAGTACGACTTGCAACGCCGCACCAAGCCCAGCAATTCTTGAACGGCTTCGTCCCTGACTGGAAGAGAATCGGAAGTCATGGTTCACAACATTCAAACGTGAGGATCGCGAAAACAAACAAAGACAACACACCAACCGACGTGTGAGGGCAAGACACTACCACACCCCTTTCTCAAGGTGAAGACGATCCTACGTTGTGCATTTCTTTCTACGCGTCCGATGTTATACTTGTCTGTGGTTTGACTCGCTTTCAACGACCTCGCTCCAACCAAAGCCAAAGACCGATGAACATCTGCTCTTCCAACGCTCTCTACCACCTCACCCTTCTCATCCTTTTGTGCTTTTGGGGATCAAGCCTGGGCTGCTCTCGTTCCTCTTCAGAGTGCCAGGATACGGAAGGCTGTCAGGTCCATCAGGTCTGTCAGGCGGGGGTCTGTGTGCAACGTTCGACAGTGGAAGACAGCCCAGAGCCCGCCAAAGAAGAGCGACCCCGAGAGAACGTCCAGAAAGAGGCAATCACCCAAGAACCAGCACCTGAAGATGCAGGAGGAATGGGTGACCAAGACGAAACCCCAGAGCTTGCGACAAGTGATGCTCCATCCTGCACAAAAAACGAACGACGACCTTGTTACTCTGGAGCCAAAGGCACAGAAGGTGTTGGAGAGTGCCAGGCTGGCGTTCAATTTTGCCAGGACGATGGAAGCTGGACCGCATGCCGAAACCAGATCGTCCCCACAGCGGAAGTTTGTGACGGCAAAGACAACGACTGCAACGGAAAAGTCGATGATGGGATGCCCCCCACGCCCTGCACCCAACAAGACGGAGCGTGCAAAGGAGCGGTCCAACGGTGCGCTGGCGCAAAAGGGTGGAGGATCTGCGAAGACGCGGACTACGCCCGTCAAAGCCCGGACTACGAGGTCGAAGAGACACGCTGTGATGGCAAAGACAACGATTGCGACGGACGGATCGACAACTTAGGCCCCTCTCAAACCTGCACCATGCCCAGCGGAAAGTCCGACTGCCAACAGGGCCACAAGGTCTGCCAATCCAACGCTCCACAGTGTCAAACCATCAACCAGCCCCTTCCCTTTGAGATCTGCGGGAACCAAAAAGACGACAACTGCGACGGGAGCGTTGACGAAGCCACGGCCTGTCCGCTGGTGGCCTTAAACGGGAAGCCCTCCGACTACACGGTGTTGCCCAACGGTAACATCGCTCTCGCCTACGGCATGAAGATTCAATGCCTGACCCCAAAAGGCAACACGTTCCAACCCGTTTCGTCATTGGAATTGGATCCAGGTCAGAACAAACAAGAGTTGTCACTCACCCACTTTCATGGGGTGTGGACACTTCCCAACGCAGGACGGGTGCTGGCCATCTGGACGTATGTCGTCAAAACCCCCCAATATCCGTGGAAGTTTCGCTCCTACTTCAGGCTCCTTGATGGCGTTTGCAAGCCACTGACAACCCGCACATTGCTCACGGAGAGTAGCTTTGGAGGAACATCGCAAAAGCCGGTGACTTCCGTTGCGGTGATGCCCAACGATACGTTTGCCATCGCAATCTACGACGACGCCAAGGGAGGACGACTGCTCCGGTTTGACGCTAACGGCAAGAAAGCCCCCTCCGAACTCCAGTTGCTACCGGCCAATCGAAGCTTGTGCAAAGCATCCAGTCGGTCCACGGATTTGTTTGTCGCTCTCAATGCCAAAGGGCAAGGCGTGGCGGTTTGCAGCGTGCAAGCAACACCCAATGGAACCCTGTACTGGCGTCGGCTGGATGCCAACACCCTTCGTTTCACCGACAACCAATACCAGGTGCTGCAACCCTCTCAAGGAAAGACCCAAACAGCCAACTCCCCCGCCATCAACCCACAAGGCCACCTGCGTCTCTCTTTCCGCGCTTCTGGAGTAGCGCAGGTTCACCATGTGTTTCTGGATCCGCAAGGAACGACGAGAAGCCACTTCATTCGGACAACACTAGGCAACGCATGGCTCAAGCCCAATGTATGGGGCGACGATTTTTTTGAAGGTTCGGAAGACACGGGAGAGTGGCGACGATTCAACAACAAGGGTGCTGTCCTGGCGGAGACCAAGGCCAAGGTCTTTCAAGTTCGTTTGGGAGCGAAAGGCCAGCTTTATGCGTTGGCAAGCACTCCCAACGGAACAACGCTACAGGCCAACGCGTTCTCGCTCCAAGCCCTCACCTGCCAAGGCCAACGATGTGTTTGTCACCCTTACGAGCAGCGCGAATGCATCACGGATCCCTGGTACGCCACGTTGAAAGGCTCATGTCGAGCTGGCAAGCAACTTTGCCGCCCCGATGGTTTGGGCTGGGGACCTTGTCGCAACGAAGGAACACGCGACGCGGAGCAATGCAACGATGGAGTCGACAACGACTGTGATGGACAAGTTGACGAAGAATGCACCACCCTCAACACATTCCGCCCGCCCGGAGTGGACACGTTTGATGTCGCCGATGACGGCAGCGTGGCGGCCGCCTTCTGGAACGGAGCCAACTTAATCGGCTACTGCTACCGAAAGGACCGCTCGGTTCGACGAGGCTACGCCCTTGTTTCAACTCCCCAAACCATGGCTCCCGATGCCCTGACAGGATACACCCAAACCTCTCTCTCTGTTCGAATAGCTCGAAAGTCAGGGCACGTTCTCTTCACCTGGCGACAGGAGGAAGGGCCAAAGCGAACCCTGATGTCGAGACTGTACGACAAAGACTGCATGCCCCTCACCCCACCGTTTGCCTGGTCTACCGAACCTGTCCTCCTCTTAAGCTCCGGACAAGAGTTGCACCGTGTAGAGATGGATGACAACGGTAACTTTGTCTTGCATGGACAAGCTCCTTCCACACAGCAACACCTTGTGGAACGCTTTGACAATGCTGGAACCAAGCTGGGTGTTCCTCTGGAACTCAACCCCAAAGGTAGTCCTTGTACCGGTAGTTTTCGAGTGGCGCTTCATCCTTCAACGTTGGAAGGATTGGCGCTCTGTCAGGACACCCAAGGAGAGATTCTCTATCGACGATTTCACCTTCGCAAGGGTTGGCTCGACGCCAAGCCCATACAGCTGCTGTCCCTGGCCCAACAAAACAACAAGGTTCAGTCGCCAACTCTTCTGCGCATCAACAGCAAAGGCGAGATGGTCTTGCTCACCTCGTATGCCTTCCAAGAGCTCAAAGTTCGTGAACACACAGCCTATTTCCTGGACAGCAATCGTCTGCTAGTCAAAAGGGTGACTGTGGGTAGCACCGCTCTCAACGACCAACCTCACTTGACCAACGAAGCCAAGCTCCAGCTTTGGAAGGATGACTTTGTGTTCCGAAACGGCGGCTCCCAAAGCCAAAAAGTGACATGGTATCGCTATTCACCCCAAGGCCAACTTGTTCAGCAAGCGACCTACACCGCCAACAAGATCTTTCCCCTCGACAGCCTTCGTATCGGAAACCAGCAAACGTACCTAAAGTTAGAAGGTGCCATCCAACGGGACCTTGTCCTCTTTGCACCTTGAGCAGGTTTCAGAAGTTACGGTCTCGCCGGAGAGTACGGCCAAAAAGACCATACAAAAGCATGGGGCTTCCGCTGGGAGTTGGGATGCTGAAGAGTGACAGAGCCCAACTCGGCGGTTTGGCTTTCGGTCGCACCGAGAACATGGACCCTTCCTTGTGAGTCCACAGCAACACCGCCCACTTGCTCGCGACCTGCTCCACCAGCCTGTCCGACCCAATGAACCTTTCCCCATGGCCCAAGTTGAACGACAAACACATCGTCTTGTCCCTTCGTCGTCAACTGGACATGTCCGAGCTTTGTGTTGGGTCCAAAGGTACCTGCAAGGAACACAAAACCGTCTGGAGCAATCGCCATCCCACCCACAGCTTCGTTGGATTGTTCGTTTCCGAGAGCGACGGCCCAGACCACTTGTCCTTTGTCGTCCAGCCTTGCGACCCAGATATCGCGATGTAGATTTGTTGTAAGAGTGGACTTGCCAGCAGAGAAGACGCCTTCGAACGACCCTGCTACATACAGATGACCAGCCTTGTCCAAGACAAGTCCTTTGGCATCGTCCCGCTGACTTCCACCCAAAGAAACAATCCACCCCAACTTCTTGTCTTGCGTAACCTGGGCAACAAAAACGTCTTGCCCTCCTTGGCTGGAGAGGGTTGAGCTTCCCCATGAGATGACACCATCGAACGTTCCGGTCACGTAGGTATTTCCTTTGGCGTCCACCTCCAATGTTGTGGGTGTGAGGCTTCCTTTCCCCAGCTCCGATCCAGCCGAACGACCGGCTTCACAAACCCCGCCTGACGTTCCCACCACGATCCCAAGAAAGCTTCCATACGGAGATTGAGGATCATCCCGAGGAAGCAGGTTCTGACCGTTGCAATACAGCGCCGTAGCTTTCTCCATCGACACAGCCAGACTCCAAGCTCCGTCTGACGTGGTCGCCAGTCCACCCAAAACATTGCTGGAGCCTCCACCCACACAATGCGCCCAACGTACAACGCCCTGTGTCGAGAACTGCGCAAGGCAAGAATAGCTTGAGCCATTCAGCAAAGTCTGGGATGACGAGGCTTGCTCCCGAAACAACGACACATTCGGACCAAACACCCCTGCAAGAAACAAACGGTCTTGGGCATCGACACGCAAAAACGGAGAGCTATCATCCACAGCAGAGCCAGCCACTTTGGCCCATCCCCAAGCTCCCAGCCCTGTCCACTGCACCACAGAAAGATCACGCTGACTCGCAGACAAAGAAGCAGAACCCAGTCGAAGTGTTCCTTCAAACGAGCCCGCAATGTAGGCGTTCCCGTTGGAGTCAAAAGCCATCGCGCTCCAAAGGCTTGACGTCGATTGGCTCGGGGAGAGACCTCGATCGCAAGGGGCTGTTCCCGCTCCCCCAACCTGGCTGGCAGGGCAAGTCACACAAGACCCCTGACGACATCGCTGCCCAGGAGCACACTCCACATCAGCGCGGCAGAATACACATTGTCCAACAACACAGCCTTGCAAGGTAGAGCAAGCTTTTCCACACGCACCACAATGCTTGGGGTCACTGAGTGAGACACAGGAGCCACCACAACAACGCTCCCCTCCGACACAAGATTGTCCGCATACACCGCAGTGTTGGACGCTGTTTTGAAGGTTTACACAGGCGCCACCGCAGCAGTCTTCACCCTGCTTGCACACCACACCACACGCTCCACAATGTTGTTTGTCGGTGGAGAGAGTCACACACGCCCCACCGCAACATTGTTGCCCCTCCTTGCAAGCCTTCCCACATGTCCCACAGTGGTCTTGGCTCGACGAAAGCGACACACAAGACCCAGAACAACATGCATCACCTGTAGCGCATGACTTCTCGCAAGCACCGCAATGTTTGGGATCGGTCTGCACATCAATGCACTGGTTGCTGCAGACCATCAGGTTGTCGTTGCACCCGAGGAGGAAAGGTTCGCTGGTCCAGGAGATGGCACAGCGTAGATTGTTGTTCTCAGGAAAGACAAGCTCTCCTTTAACTTGCAAGCGAAGAGGCTCGGCCCATCGACTGGTAGCAAGACGGGCCGTGACTGTTGCAGGGGAAGCTTGCTGCTCCCAGGCAATCGATTGAACCACCCAAGGGTCCGGTAAGATAGAGAGAGAAGGTCGGGCGAACCAGCGCAGAGCGCCCTGCTCAACAAGTTGAAGAACCACCTCAGCCTGCTTGGGCTCCATGGAGACATACGTGGCCTTGAGTTGGAGCAGTTGATTCAGGGAGAGTGCTTTGCAAAACGTGGGACTGGCGCACCCTTCGTTCACCTGTCCGTCGCAGTTGTTATCGACCGTGTCGTCGCAGGTTTCAGGACGGGGTGTGCCCTGGTTTTTGCAAACGCCCCACGTTCCATCAACCTGACAGGTCTGTTCACCCAGACGACAGGCTCCCACACCGCGAGTGGCCGAGTCCCCCTCGTAACAAGGTCTCTGATCTCCCGATGAACACTCCTGACCCAGCACAAGACAGCTGCTGGTTTGGAGGTCACAACGGGAGCCTGGACAATCCTGGTCGGTGAGACAAGGCGGAGGACTGCACGCCTGCATCAACAGCAGCAACGCGACACTCCAATTCGCTATCACCCGATGCCAAGACAACCGAACAACCGTCCTTTCTCAAACCAATACAAAAAAGCTCAAAGGCTCATGAGTCATCGACGCAAAGCCGACTGTCTCTCGCTATAAAACAGGGACAACCCCTCGTCAAGAACATCGCACGATGCAAGAGAACTGCACTGTTCCTTATGGCCTACGAGCATCACTCTATTGAAATGACTCACCCCTCATACTATAGTTACGTTGAAAGCTGGGGAAGAAGGGGCCCTCTGCTGTGGTTGTACCATCGGAACCGCAGACCACTGATACCATATCATTCTCTAGCGATGGCAATAGACTCAACCAAGAAACATTCCCCCCATGGGAACCTGAACGAACGAGCGATTCATGAAATACAAACCGCTGTGGCTCGGTGTTCATACGCTGGCCTGGTACCTGCTTTTCACGGGAGACGCCGAAGCCTTTGGACCTGTGACTCATGTTCATCTGGGGTGCCAAATTCTCGGAGGGCTCTCTCTCCTGGCTCCCTCTCTGGCTGAGCTACTCAAACAACACGCCAACGCTTATCTCTACGGCAACATCGCGGCCGACGTTATCATCGCCAAAAACCTGGCGGCCTCGGATCGTCACTGTCACAACTGGGACGTGGGATTTTCGGTGTTGGAAGAAGCCAAGAATGATTCACAGCGTGCGTTTGCCTGGGGCTACCTCAGTCATCTGGCGGCTGATGTGGTCGCCCACAACTACTTTGTTCCCTGGAAACTGGCGGCAGGATTCCCGGCCCGAACCACAGGGCATGCCTACTGGGAGGTCCGCCTCGACCAGAAAGCGCCTGATGAGACTTGGTCCCTTGCACAAGACCTGACACGGCAACGTTTCAAGGAACATCATGGGTTGCTCTCTCGAACCATTGAAGGCACGATCTTTCGCTTTGAAACCAACGTAATTTTGTTCAACGGGATGCTTCTGGTTCAACGGATGAAGCGCTGGAAGAATTGGCTCGATCGAGTGGACAAGCGCTCTCCTTGGGAGATCACCCAGCATGAAGCGGACGAACTCCACAGCCTGGCAGTCGAAGCCATCTTTGATATGCTCACCCATCAGCGCGAAAGCCTAACTTGTCAGAGCGATCCCACCGGGATGGACAACCTTCACCTGGCCAAGAAGTTGCGAGGCGCGCTACGTCGGCAGCACTCCCGCAATCCCATGAACACGCCGGAGCTCGAACAAACCCTCGAAGACATCCGACTCCACTACCACCAGGGCATTTACACCCCCTCCTCTCCGGAGTGGTGGCCCGAACAGCTTGAGAAGCCGAGCCGGTCCCTTCTTCTGCGGCAGGCATAGCTTGATCGATTTGTGGGGAGAGAAGAGAAGATCAGATTCAGGCGGAGGGTCGTTCTTGGATCACTTTGGCCACCAGATCGGTGAAAGCGAGACCTGTTCCTGGGGATTGGTCGAGGTTCACAGCGGTTTGTAGGAGCCACTGCACCACTTCGTCTTCGGGGAAGGGTTCTTGACCGTCAGCCGGTGCCCAAAAACGTCCACAAGCCAGAAGCAGAACACCAATCTTGTTGGTAATCTGGCCCAATTGACGTTGCATGGGATGGCCGTTTTCCTGGGCAGACAAACGGTCGCCCAAGGCCACCAACCTATCTCCCAGTTCGATCAGTTCATCAATTTTGCGGCGAGCAAAAAGAACACCCGCCATTTGACGAACACGGTTCCAGCTCTCTTGTACATAGGATGCACCTTGTTGGAAGGCCATCTCCATGGAGTCGAGGAGGAGTTTGATCGCGTGGTCGTGATCCCTCATCTTAAGAGCGAGCATCGCCTGGAAGAAGAGAGAGAATACGCAGTTTTGAAAGTCTTCTTCTTGCTCAAAGAGAATGAAAGAACGTTCAAAACATTCGCGTGCTTCCTGGTAGTCACCTTTGGCTTCGAGCAGGGTGCCCATGTAATGGAGAGAAGCAGCCTCTCCGTTGCGGTTTCCGATCGCCTTCATCATCGTGTTGCAGCGACGATAGCAATCTTCAGCCTGGATGTAATTTCCCAGGGTCTGAGCCTGAACGCCTTGCTGGTAAAGGCTCAGCGCTTCGAGTCGGGCTTGTTCCATTCTATCTTGTGGCATGATTTTCTCACTGGGTTTGTCGGCTTTGCCGAGCCAAACAGGGTCGGGCACGCTTAAAGGACCACAAGCGTTCGATTCCTTGCTATCCGTCGAGCATAGCGGAGTCAAAGGCGACGGTCAAGAGCGTTTGCAAACCTTGCGAAACAGGCGTGCTTATCCCTCTTTACACAGCAGGGGACTCGCCAGCCCTAGGATTGCCAACAACGGTGTGGCAAGTAGCACTCCACACTATGACAAAAATGTCTGACTCCATCCAGTTTCTTTCCAAGTTTCCAACAACATCGTTCGTACCCCCATTCTCTATGGAATGAGTTTCCTTAGAAGAACACAACGACATCGGCGCTCTTTTCTTGAGGTGGCATAGAACGTGCAGAAGGCAAACCCATGCGTGTACAGTCCTGGGATTTCGATGGGAACAATTTCCTTCGAGAGACGCTTAAGGGAAGGACAACAAATCCACGCTGGGAAGCGAGTGGTTCAGCCCAAGCCTAGATCAAAGAAACTTGAGCATAATTTGCGGATTGGAGCGAGAACCTGTTATGCAAGAAAGATGAGATTCGACGATCGCCCTACCATTTAGGGCACGATCCCCCACAGGCAGGCAATGCACGTTGAAATGAGATATTGCATCTCACCGTGTTTTTTGGTAAGTGGGCTTGCCATTGAATAGCCCTTAATGAGTGTGAAGGAGAAAGACTGATGACGAGAAAAATTCGCGCACGACTGACTTTTGTAGCGATGGCAGGACTCCTGGCCTTCGCTTTCATGGGACCCATTGGATGTAGCGGTGGCACAGGCCCCACCAAGTGTACCTCCAATGCAGACTGTGACACCGCATCTGGCCAAACCTGCGACACCGCAAGCGGCCAGTGCAAGAGCTCATCCACCACTGGATGTACCTCCGCAGCCGACTGCGGCACCGGCAAAGTTTGTGACGGTGGAAAGTGCTACGATGACTGTACTGCAGACGGCTTCGCTGGCTGTGATCCCGGTAACGCTTGTGACAACACTGTAAAGCGTTGTACCTGTGACGCCACCGCTTGTGCTGGTGTGGGCAACTCCGGTTGTCACCCCAAGACCAACACCTGCGACAACTACTGCAACCCCTCTTCCACCGCGGACTGCACCGATCCCGAGAAGTGCCTCGCGACCACTGCAGACCCCGCCAAAGGCTTCTGCCAAACCCCGACCTCCTGCACCGACAACAGCGCTTGTGCTACCGGTCAAACCTGTGACACCGCCAAAGGCTACTGTGTCGCTGGTGGCTCCACCAAGTGTACCGCAGACGCTGACTGTGCTGGAAACGCTGCTGGCACTAAGTGCAACACCTCCACCGGCGCTTGCGTAGTTTGCTTGGCCGATGGCGACTGCAACGCAGCCAACAACGAGACTTGTGACACCACCACCAACACCTGCAAAGGTCCCAGCGGTTGTCAGGACAGCAAGACCTGTTACGAAACCACCGCCAAGACCTACTGTGGAACCCAAGGTTCCGCTTGTGAAGCAGCTCCCGCAGCGACTTGTTCCAACATGGTCTCCGCTGAAGAAGCCAAGACCAGCAGCTGGGCAAGCAACGACAAAGGTATGGTCATCTGGGGCATCAAAGAAGTTGAGCGCAAGACCACCAACAACTGTGTAAGCGGCGGAAGCGAAGACTCCTGCAGCAGCGACGCTGACTGCTCCGGCGGCGAAGTCTGTGCAGCGTTTGACAGCAAGTGTCACGCTCTCCAGACCAACGGCGAAGTGATCATCGAGTTCAAGTTCTACTCCCCTGTAGGCATCAAGTCCGGTATCATCAAAGGCACCGACGGCGGCACCACCAACTTCGAGAGTGGAACCAACCGCAAAGCTGGCGACGGCTGGGGCGACCTCGCGACCAAGCTTGAGATCTCCAGCGGAACCGCCAACGAAGGTGTGGCTCGCTTCTCCGTGTGCTCCAGCCAAGACTACAAGTCCTGGTTCGCGTTCACCGACACTGACGCAAAGATCTCCAACGCTGCTTGTGTTGACATCTCCCCCCGTCAGTAAGACCTCCCTGCTCCCCTCCCTTTTCTACATTTCCCCAACCCTCTCTTGAACGACCCCCTTCCCTTTGCAGGGCAAGAGGGGTATTGTCGTTGCGCTCGACGTCTGCACCCCTGCACGACATCGAATCCATGACTCTATGTTCTACGTTCTGCAAGTTTCAAGAGACAGGTACCTTCCCATGATGATTAACCAAACCACGCTGCCTTTCCTTATCATTGGTGCAGCCCTCGTGTTGTTTTGCTTGATCTACATCCGTGCCTTCATCACCAGGATCGCAGGCGTCTGGTACGAGCAAAAAGAGCCAGGAGGCCCCGTCCAAGAGATCCGTCTCAGCCAATTTGGACCTTGGGTCTGGGGAGAAGCCAACGTTCAAGGTGGACTCTCCCTGTTCCGTGGCTGGTTTAATGGCAAAACCGTAACACTGCGACGCAAAGATCATGGCCCGGCTTACTTCAAGCATCTGGGGTTCCCAGAACCGGTGATCGCAACTCTGGACGGAACAGAGATGGCACGCGCGCAATTCGACTTTGACGCCGCCAACAACAAGCTCGTGGGACAACACTACCCTCAGAAGATCGAGATCAGCCGGACTCGTCCCCCCAAAGTCCTTCATCGTCATTACATCACGCCCACACCCCGAACATGGGTCCGCAACCCCAAGCAGCTCCCACAACCTCCCAGCCCAACCGAAGCCTAAGAGAAAGATCAAGCGCGGCCTACCGAAGGGGCGCAACCACAGGCAACGACCACGACGGAGAGAACAACTCCATGTTCCCTGGATGTTCGGGCTTGGTGAAGACTTCTCCATCAAAGCTGTAGGCGATGGGTTCAAGCAACTCAAGCTTGCGAATGCACGGGCGATCCACCAGACCAAAGCCGTCCCGGCCCAAGAGCAGGTTGGGTAGATTGCGAACCAGTTGCGTTGGCGTTTGAGGAAGCATTAAGCGGACGCCCAACATCCCTCGCTGGTGCAACTCAACCTCCATTCCTGTGATCAAACCCGCCAACAACTTAATATCCACAGTAGAGGCGACAACAGCCTGATACTCCATGATTGTATCTTCCAGGCGCAATGACCCTGCAGGCTTGATTAAGAGAGGCTCAAATTGTCGCCAAAGCGCGTTCTTGACCAGATAGGCTTTCAACACAGCCCGTAAGAACCGAGCCAGCCCCATATAACCTGCCCCGAATCGCTTCTCGTACAGTTCCAGGCACAAGGCCGTAATCTCACTTCCAAAGATGAACCCGTAGCGAACGCTCCCCGCTCCGTCGCGAA
Source organism: Deltaproteobacteria bacterium (assembly GCA_006226375.1). Classification (GTDB taxonomy): domain Bacteria; phylum Myxococcota_C; class UBA6777; order UBA6777; family UBA6777; genus M3003. The sequence goes on from SBHC01000079.1 coordinate 391,384, forward strand.
CGCCCAAGACATTGAGTTGCCGGATGGGCAACTGTTCGATGGGACCCTTCGAGAATTTACGCTCCAGCCGTTGAAGGAGACGAACCGTTTGGCCCTCCACCTGAAGAGCACGGGCCACAATGTTGAGAGTCCCACCGCGAAGCAACGCAACAGGAGGAAGTTCCAAACCTTTGGATTCGCTGGACGAAACTGCACAAACCTGAACCAGAGCATTCAGGGTGTGATGAACGGTTCCATCCCCTCCACAGATCCCCAAAACATTGACCCCTTCCTCGTGGAGCAAGCTCGCAATGGCTTGGGGCAATTCGTCGATGCTTTGGGTCAGACGAACACGCCGAGGGCCCAAAGCGGCAAGGGCTTCCTGGATTTTGGGGTGGGAGCGTACAAAGCGAGCGTTCGGATTGGCAATCACACCGAGACGAACGCGCCTGGCTCCCTCCTTTCCCCCAAAAGAGCCACGGGACATACTTCAGTTTCCTCCGCTGCTACCGGATGACCGGTCACATTCCGAAAAGCGACTTGTCTTCTCTACCAAAAATCGCTACAATCTGCCACCCAAAAGAGATCAGGGACCGGCTCGCGCCTCACTCCAGAGCCACAGAATCAAGCAACTTCAAAGACTTAGATGCGCTACCCAGGCCCCATGGATCGAAAAAAACGTTGGGTGAGAACGAACCCTTTTCACGTTTGAGCAATCATCCAGGAAGCGATCACCCATACTCAGCCGATTCTACTATCGCAAGTTCTGCTTTTGTTACTTATAGTTCGCTGTTTTTAGCACCAAGTCGAGGCATCGATGTCATCCTTCGAACTGTCCATACTGATCAGCTACTTTAGCGTGTTGTTTTTGCTTACGCTCTTTGGAGCACACCGCTACGTACTGACCATCATGTTCTATCGGAACCGAAAGCCTTTCGAGCCAAAGGCCAAGTTCAGTGACGACGAGCTACCGCACGTCACAGTGCAGTTGCCTGTTTTCAATGAGCAGTATGTTCTTCGACGACTTGTCGAAGCGGTTTGCAACTTTGACTATCCCAGCCACCGTCTGGAAGTTCAGATTCTGGACGACTCCACGGATGAAACCAAAGAGATTGGCGCGGCCTTGGCGGAAGAGTTTCGGGAAAAAGGCCACGACATCGTCCACATACACAGAGTGGACCGTACAGGTTACAAAGCTGGCGCCCTTGAAGCTGGCACCCAGGTCGCAAAAGGCGAGCTGCTTGCCGTCTTTGATGCAGACTTTCTTCCCCCTCCCCACTTTCTTCAACGCACCGTCCATGCGTTCTCCGATGACAAGATCGGCATGGTGCAAGTTCGTTGGGGACACATCAACCGCGACTACTCCATGTTGACCAAGTCCCAGGCACTTTTCCTGGACGGACACTTCGCGATTGAGCACGCAGCGCGCTACCACAGCGGTCGATTCTTCAACTTCAATGGCACGTCCGGTATCTGGCGTCGTCAATGCATCAAGGACGCGGGCGGCTGGCAACACGACACGATCACCGAAGACCTTGATCTTTCTTACAGAGCTCAGCTCGCGGGCTGGAACTTTGCCTACATCAACGAAGTTGAATCCCCCGCAGAACTTCCTGTAGAGATGAACGCCTTCCGTACCCAACAACACCGTTGGGCCAAGGGCTCCATTGAGACAGCCCTCAAGCTTCTTCCCAGAGTGGTCAAGAGCGATCTGCCCTTCCATGTGAAGTCGGAAGCCATGTTCCACCTGACTGGCAACCTGTCCTACTTGTTGCTGGTGACATTGGCTCTGCTGATGCCACTCTCTGTGTACATCCGCATCCAACATGACTGGCACCACACCTTGATCGCGGATCTTCCGTTCTTGATTGGAGGAACGGTGTCGCTGTTGATTTTCTACGCGTGCTCGCAGAAAGAAGTGGGACAACCCTGGATCTCACGCAGCGGCCTCGTACCGATCGCGTTGACCATTGGCGCAGGCATGAGCCTGAACAACTGCAAGGCAGTGCTAGAGGCCCTCGTCGGTTACAAAACAGAGTTCACCCGGACGCCCAAATACAACGTGATGTCCAAAGTGGACAACTGGAAAGCCAAGCTGTACAAAGGTCACAAGACGTGGCTTCCCTACGCAGAGTTGGCCATCGCAATCTACATCACCGTCATCATTGGGTATGTGATCTACAAGCAATCTTGGATGTCTTTGCCCTTCCTCTTGATGTTTCAGCTGGGCTTCCTCTACGTTTCGCTCTCGTCCATCCTTCAACGTCGCTAATCCCCTCTCGACCTTATTTTTCCTTCACTCTCTCTGTCACAGCAATGCCTTCTTTCTCCGCAACTTCCTGACGGGCTGGCCTCCAGAACATCCACCACGAAGGGTTCTCGTCCTTCTTGAGTTGTTCCCGGTACCACAAGGCATACGACTCCATTTGGTGGATCGAGTACAGATGTTCATCCGCTCCAAGCACTTTAGACTGAAGACGTTTCCGCAGCTCACGAGGCGGCTCACAGGCAACAACCTGTAGCTCGTGACGGTGGGAAAACTCTTCATCCAAGGTCCGGTAGTGATCTGTCCCTTCCTGTCCAGCCACAGCCAGTCGGTCCATGCATCGCTGCCGGTGCCAATCCCTCACATCCTGCAACTCTTTTGGTCCAAACGATAAAAGCTTTTCGTAGCACCATCGGAAGAACATGGCCTCCCTTCCCACCCAATGCTGCCAACACCCCTCGTACAAAACCTCAATTTGCCAACCATCTTCCCAAAGAGTAGGAGGTTCGGACTCCCACAGCTGCGCCAACCGCCCCAAGTCGAGATCGGAGAGAGAGACCAGGAAGTGAGCCGCTGCATCTTGAAGAAGTTCCAGTAAAGTTCCCAGGCAAGACCAGGCCTCCTTCCAAAGCATCGAAGGATAATAGCAGTGGTAATTCACACACAGAGCAGGCCGCTGCGCGTACACAGAGCAAAGTCCTCCCCCCTCAACCAGCAGGGGACAGCCTTTTCCGTAGCGACCATCAACTCTGGCGTCTTTGTGCTCCATCGCTTCGTTGGGAGGTACCCAAATGGCAAATGGATCACTTCGCCGGGATTGAAGCCATCCCAAAACAACAGGATGCTCATGGTGATGAAGAATTTCACCCACGAGGAAGTTCGGCAACACAGGGACGACATCACAGCACCGCACCTCCCAGGTCGCCAAACCCTCTTCCACCCGCCGACATTGTTGACAGTCCACACGTGGGACAGTTGGCCACGGTTCGGCAAGCAACACCGGCGAGAGCAAACGTTGGAAGCTCTCTGCAAGTTCAAGTTCACTCCACAACAAGCTCGACGAGCCTCCTTCGTTCTGCTGAAAACCTATAGTCTTTCCTGCCACCGGCCTCAACCCCAGTACAAATGACTCAAAAATGCCCATTAACTCCTCTCACCGTTGCAGACAAAACGGTGGCAAGCAGGCGGCCCGCCACAGTCCAATTTAGCTGTTGGAGTAAGCACTTGACTGCCACCCAAGTCCCCATAGAACCTCAACATTGTACGCAAAGGCGGAGGAGAAACTGCGCATGTACCTTGCCAAGCGACTCTTGATTTTGTTACATAAATGGTGGAGACGAACAAGAGATTTGCTCCGAAATGAGAAGAATGTCGATTCGTTATCGTGGGTTCCCTTGTCACACAACAACCCCCACCGACGCTCTTACTTTGAGGATATTTCTCGTAAGATGGATTCTCGCACAATGGAGATGGATGGATGATTCGTTTTTTTGTTACTTTGCTTCTTTGTATCGGAATGATAAGCCCGCTTGCTTGTGGTGGTGGTGACGACCAAAACAACAACAACACAGAACAAGGAACCACCAAAGACGCTGCTCCCGCCGACAAGGAAGGAGCCTGTGAGTTCTCTTCCAACTGTGCGTGCAACGAAGTGTGCAAGGCGGGAACCTGTGAAGCCATTCAGTGCTCCAGCAGCGATGACTGTCGATGCAGCTGGAAGTGCGTCAAAGGCACGTGCTACGACCCAGCCAAAGCACCCTGCACTGCCGACGGAGACTGCACCGCCGACGCCAAGTTGTGGAAGTGCAACGTGGACTCCGGCGAATGCATTGACGGAGGTTGTCGCAAAGACGAAGACTGCACCGACGACAAGCTCCCGATCTGCAACACCCAAACCAACAAGTGCGAGAAGAAGAAGTGCAAAGACAACTTGGATTGCACGGACTCGACCAAGCCCATCTGTGACACCGAATCTGGCGACTGCAAAGAAGACACCGGCGCCGACCTTGGCGCAGACTGCAGCAGCAACGCTTGCAAACTTCAATACCGCTGCTACGAAGAAGACGGCAAGAAGCTCTGCCGCAAACCTTGCTCCCCCTCAGGCGCATCGTCGCAGTGTGACGGCACCGACGTTTGCATCCGCGTGACAGGTGTCGCTCAAGCGGATGGATTGTGCTTGCCTCCAGGCGAAGGAGAAGTGCTGGGAGCCTCCTGTGCTGGTGGCAAGAAATGTCAGCGCCCCCTGACCTGTGCGTTTGATGGCACCGATGAAAAGTGCAGGAAGAACTGTCAGGCCGATGGCGACTGTAGCCGAATTGAATCCTGTCAGCAGTACGGCGAGATTGCAGACGGCCTCAAGCTTTGCTTGCCCAAGCCCTCTCCCTGTGGGCCCGGCCGCTCTTGCCCCGGTGAAGCTGATGGATTCCATATTTGTAGCAACGGCCAGTGCAAGCTCTTGCTCTGTCCCAAGCAACGCAGCTGTGGCGCGACAGAGAAGTGTCTCCCCACAGGCAAGTGCGCTCCTCGTGAATGTCCTACCGACAAATGCGACGAACTCTACGAGTGCAAGAACGGAAAGTGTGTCGAGACCAACGAAGGACGCAACTGTGGACAAGGCGCAAGCATCCCTGCTGACCAGTGTGGCTCGGGCCTCATCTGCGCTCGTGTCGGCTATGTGTATTCATGTGTCCGCCCTTGCGGTGGAGCCTCAGGAAGCCAATGTCCCTCTGACATGACCTGCCAAACCAACCGCGACAACAAACAAATCTGTATGCAACTCTGTCCTGCTCCCAAGTCATGCAAATACAGCGGCTATGCTTGCGTCAATTTGAAGAAAGCGCCCGCAGGCAACTACTGTGTACCAGCAGGTCAGCCAACAGGTGCTGATGAGTTTGAGGCGTGCACACAGTCCAACCCCTGTTTGCCCGATTTGAACTGCTTCCGCGGAACAGGCAGCGCTCCCACGGGTTACTGTGTTCGCAGCTGTACCACAGACGCAGAGTGCTCTGGAACCTCTATCACTTCCATCTGCCATACCTACTCCACAATCCGAGGCTGCTTCGCGAAGTGTACCTCGTCTTCTTCAACGACCTGCCCCTTGCGCAGCCTACTCAACAACCGAAACTACTGCACTTACGCCAGAAGCAGCACCTACTACTGTCGCCCCTACTAAAACCCCCCTCCCCAACCCTTCTCTCTCCTTTCTTGGCACCCATTGCGCACGCTCCTTCATAGAGGTATGAAATGTTTTCATACTTGGGAGCGCTCCTACGACCTCGCCCTATCTTCCTGGTATTGGATGAAAATCAAGGAATTCCTCTGCAACCATACAGTTCTTGCAAACTTGACCGTATGTATACTAAGATGTTGGATTGTGCCCTGAGCGGTATGAATATTGCGGGGACTTAAGGACGAGTAACCGCCGTTGGAGGCTGGCAAAACAGCCAGCCATGACAACAAAAAGGTATAGGATATGCGACAACGCAAAAGAACGAATGAACGAGGATTTACGCTTCTCGAATTGATGATTGGCTTGGTCGTGATGGGGATCATGATCGGCATCTTCGCGATGTCGAGTACGACCATGACCAGCACCGCGCGACTCCGGACAGGGGTGCGTGATATCATCAACCTGGTCAACTTCGCTCGGACCCGTTCTGCAATCACCATGCGGGCCTACCGCATGCAGTTTTGCGCGGCCAACAAGACCTGCGCCGTGAAAGACAAAACGCTCAAAGATTATGGGATCACCAACCCGTTGCCTCGTGGTGTTGTGTTCATTGAGCAATGCGGCACCTCCAAAATTGACGGCTCCCCCTGCGGTGATCCAGGGCAGAGCCAAGAGCTCCGCTACTACAACCTCCAACGAGCCTTTCGTGACGTTGAGATCTTGAGCCTTCAACATGAGGGAGAGACCAAGTCGCGTGACACGCTCACTCTCTACTTCCGAACCGATGGAAGCGTCTCTTCCTGTACGACAACATCAGGAATTCCATCGTGTGTGGATGCCAAGTACTACATTTGTTTGCGCACGACCTTGGACGTTGCAGGTTCACAGGCCACCTACATCCCACGTCGCCTGGAGATCAACTTCGACGGGCGAATCAAAACGGTGGTCGACTCTGACAAGAAGTGTCAATAAATAGTTGCACACAAGCCATCAAATGTCCGTATACTTAAGGATGTTGGCGAACCTGTGCGATGTCCCCAATGTGCGATCTTTTCCGTACGATAGAATGAGGTGAAATCCATGCAACGCTGTGTTAACCAAAGACTTCGAAGGCGTCGAAGCGAAGCCGGTTTTACCCTGATCGAGTGGATGACGTCGATGATTACGTTGGGTATTGGGATGGTGGCGATCATTTCGATGCAATCCACGTCCCTCAAGACCCACATGGCGACCCGTGACACCCAGATCGCAGGAAGCCTTGCCGATCAATTCTTGGAGATGCTTCAAGTGGATGCGCTCCGTTGGCGGGGTCAACTGTCCCAAGCCAACCTTCGTTACTTGAACCCCAACAAGTTCGCGATGAGCACCACAACCCAGGACAACTGGCACAAGTACTCCTCAAAGCCTGTAAACTTTCAGATGCGCTACAACACCCACTCCACCCGGGGTAGCGGTGCCAAGTACTGTATCTTCTTTTCCTACCGCTGGGCCGGAGCTCCCGCTGGAGTGAGCACCTTCCAGGACGATGTGGTTGAAGCCGACGTCCTGGTGTTTACCCCTCGCAACCCCCAAGGGCTTCCCAAAGATGCCGCAAGTGGCGCCTGCGCAGGCGTTCGTGCAAAGTTTTGGGACTGTGACCTCAACCTGCTCAAGGACAGCACCTGCAGCGCTCGCGATCGCTTTCTGCTTTTCCGACGCCTGCAACGTGTAGGATACATCCGACGGAACATCTCTGACCTTGGCAACTGGTACGACCAACAACGCTAACCAGACTTCGTCACAAACGCCGTCTTTGGGAACCTCTTCCAATCGTGAGGACTAAAAAGTGAATCGCAAACCAGCACGCTCCAAACAACAGGCCGGCTTCACCCTTGCAGAGATGATGGCGGTGACCATTCTGTCGACCCTTTCGGTCACGTTTATCTTCTACCTTTCGATCAGCCAAAGTCGACTGGCCCGTCTACAGGACGATATCGCCAACATGCAGTCGGCCCTCCAGTTCGCATCAACCCGGATTGAGCGAGACATCCGCCGTGCAGGCTTCATGTCGTTGGTATCAAACAACGACCCCCGACTCTGCGTCCCCTTCAACTTCAATGACTTCCGGGCCATCCGTTTTACCAACAGCGAGTTTGACTCCAGCAAAACGAAGATGACCGTCAAGTCCCGCTCTGGGGAAGAGACCCTCAACAACCCCAACGTGGTCGAGGCGGATGAGATCGAGTTGATGGCCAACTTCGCCACAACCAAGGACTACCCTGCAGCGATTTCCCCTGACAATCCCAACAAGATCATCATCGACCTGGCTGGCACAGATGTGGCGGATGAGCGGGCCTTCAAGCGCGCGTTCTACACTCCCAACCAGTTGCTCTTCATCAAAGGACTCACAGGGAAAGTTCAGGTCGTTCAGGTCGACACCTCAAAGCCATTCACCAATGTATACGACAAAGCCACGGCCCGAGCCGAGTTGTTCATCAACAGCAACCTACCTCTCCGTAACACCGTGCGCTGCGGCATTTCCATCCGCTTCCGCGTTGCTCCCATCCTCAAAGTTCGTTACAGAGTGCGGAAGAATCCGGCCAGTAACTACTGGGAGTTGTGGCGCCAAGTGTTGTCGCCCAGCTCGTGCAACTCCAACGGGCGCTGTACTTGGGCTCCGATGCCAACCTCCAGTCCCTTTCCTCCCCTCGTGATCGCCGAGCGGGTAGCAGACCTGCAGTTCTGGTTTGCGACCGCACACAGTTCCCGCGATTTCAATGGACTCGACCCCATGTGTACAGGAACGACCGTCAAGGATTGCGAGAAGGGCTCTACCGCTCAGCTTGGACGCGACAAAGAGACAGGGTGGCCTGTTAACGATGACATCCGCGCCATGGTTTCTGTGTATTTCCGCTTGAGCATCCACATGGAAAGTGAGGACCCAGAGTTTCCACACATCCAACGGAAGACTCTGGATGATGCTCTCTTGACCTTTGACCTCAACCCCAAGGTCGATGGTTCAGCTCGGGTTCGTACCCTTTCCAAACAAATCCAACTCGTCAACTTCTTGGTTCGATAGCGAAGGAACGCCACAATGAAGCAACATCGGTCTACACAGCAACGTCCTAAGCACCACCGTTCGTCAGAGCGTGGAGCGGCGTTGATTGTCGTCGTTTCTATCATCCTGGTGTTGACACTCGTGGGTGTCAGCACCGTCAACACAGCGTCACGTGAGTACACTCTGAACATGAACCGGGCTCACTCTCAGCACGCTGAGCAGATCGCCAAAGCCGGCATCAACTTGGTGATCAACCGGATTGAGAAAAACCCAGGCCAGTTTATCCGCGCGCTGGAAGACAAGCAGGCCCTTAACGTGAACGCTGCAGGCTGTGACAAAGGCCGGACCATCTGCTTCACTGCTTCAACGTTCTTTCCCTCCAAGAACGCCAACCTTCCCCACCAAGGCTTCCATGTGGAGTCCTTGCTGCGAAGGACAACGAAGACTGCGAACTCAGGCGCTCCGGGCGTTTACGGAGACTTCCTTGTCCGTGTAGAGCCTCCCATCAAATCGCCCTATACCAAGCCGGTCTATGGCATGAGCCTGAACCAAGGCGCCAAGATGTGTACGATTACGCTGGTTTTGATTGGCACAGGCTACGTCCTCAACCCCAACATCACCAACCAAACCGACCACCGTCGAACTCTCTCGGAGCGAACGTACAGAGTTCAACTCCAGGTCGCGATGCAGGGCGATCCCTGCTAAGACAACGACACTCTTCCCTGCTTTCCCACTCTTCCAATTCCTCCAACTCTACTCATCATCCTCATCGTCTTCGTTCTTTTGTTGTTTTGCTTTGGCTGCTTTGGCACGTGCCTTCTTCTCTTGTTCGTAGAGACGGCATGCTCGTTTGTGCCCCATGGAACAAGCTTGCCCCATCAAACGAAATGACTTTTTGAGATCTTTGTCCAGGCTGTATCGCCCACGTCTGTAAGCCATTCCGAGCTGATAACAACCTGACTTCTCGCGCATGTTGCATAGCTTCTCAAGAATCATGGCGTACTTTTCCAGGTCCTTCTTGGTTCCCTGGCCGCGTCGATACCCCAACGCAAGATAGACACAAGAGCGAACATCGTTTTGACGGCATGACTGCTCAAACAGTGTGAACGCTTTTTTTCGATCTCGCTTGACACTGCGTCCCTTCCAGTACAGCAATCCAAGGCTGCGGCACCCTTCGCTGGCCTGCAGTCGGCATGACTTCTCGAACATCACACGAGCGCGCTGCAGATCGACTTCCGTGCCCAAACCTTGCTCATAGATTTGTCCCATCTCAAAACAGCCCAGAGCGTCGTTGTAATTGCATGACTTCATGAAGTGGATCTGGGATTGGGTTAAGTCTTTCTTTGTTCCTTGCCCGGACTTGGTGAGCAAACCCAAATTTTTGCAGCCTTGACCATCACCCTTCTCACATGCCTTCTCAAAAAAGGAGTAGGCCTTCTTGTAATCCAGGCTCCCTCCAGGACGCATGTTGGCATAGAACATCCCAACGTGACCACAAGCGTTGCCATCTCCATACGAACAAGCCTTCTGAAAAAATACAAACGCCTGTTTTGGGCTTTGCTTGGGAGCACCAAATCCAAGATCATAATAAAACGCGACCCGTGAGCAACCAGGAGCTTGCTTGAGGACGCAAGCCTTCTCAAAGAAAGAGAAAGCCCTCTTCTTCCCATCTTTTTCTTTGATGCTCTGGTTGTCGAACAACAACCCAGCGTGAAGGCAACCCGAACCGTTTTTGAGTTCACAGGCCTGAGCGTAGAACATCAAGGCCTTCTTTACATTCTTTTTAACCTTGTCGCCGCGCTCCATCCGCAGACCCAGCGCAAAGCACGCTTTTCCCTTTTTCGCTTCACACTTTCGCCAATCGGCACAGGCCTTCTTGTTTTTGTAAGGACAAGCCACTTCTCGCTTGGGGGGAGTCCGCACAGCTTCGCGCCGTGGGGTTGGCACCTTGGCACGACCTTTTGCATTGGACGATTGTTTTGTGGATTGGGTAGATTTGGGAGTATTACAGCCAAGACCCACAAAGCCGAAAGTGACAACCACAACGAACAAAGTAACCAAGACGCGCATCCGAGCTCCTTTTCCATAGGAAACAAATATGGCTGGAACACATGCAAGCACTCTGTCTTGCCTGCATCAAGTAGGCTTCAGCTCACAGTCGCTCATGTTACACAACTGAAGCATGACAACAAGGAAAAACATCAAAAGCCTTCTCCCTCATTCCAAGGCATCCAGAACAATGCGTCTCTTTCCAGAGAACTTCCCTCCTCATCCAAATGTAAAAAAAAGAGTAAAGAAAATTAATCATGTGCCGTTTTGTATTGCATACCAAAAATCTATCCAAAAATTGATGAGTTCTCACCAAACAAGCCTGCCCGAGCAGGCTTAAATTTTTTAATATAACGAATTTAGGATCGCGATTGCAAGAGGCGTTATGAATTTTTTTCACCCCATATCCACAAATACTATGCAAACTTTTCATCTCTCGGTCGAACGTCGCGGAGAGCAAGACTCACAAACCACTGACAAACAAAAGAAAAGAGTAAATTCAAGTTCGGCATAAAACTTGCCGTCTCAATAAATTGGAGAATCGTGTACGAAAGGGGTGTCATGTGATCTTTTCGAGGATCATTTGGCACAAAACAACGAGTCTTTTGGGAGACGGACCCATGAGCCCATCGAAACAGTTTGACCATCACCATAGGCCCCACACGCTGCAAAGTTTTTGGACGGGCCACTCCAATTTGGTAGGTTATTCTGTTAATCGAGAGCCCAAAAGCACCACGATCTTCAGCCAAAAACACTCCGAATCATCGTCCATTTTGACGAATGCCATACAGACCACAAATCACCGGACTCCAGTCATGAAATCCAAAAGGAGCTACAGCATGAACGAAGACCAACTCGGAATGGTGTTAAGCGAACATCCAAGCCGGGTCACCAAAACGTTGACCATGGTTCTGTTCGCTGCACTGATGAGCCTGGGAACCTTTGCGATCCTGAGCGTTTTCGACGCTTCAGAAGCGCAAGCCCAGTCGCTCCCGACTTGCAGTTCGAGCTACTACAACTACCGACGCTGTAGCGGCAACTACCGCTATCGATGTACACGACGTACCGAAGCGTACTCGCAGTACTACTGTTGGTACGAGTTGTACTACTACTACCAACGTTACAGTTGTGGCTGGTTGGGCTGGAGTACTTGTTATCGTCGAGTTGCTGCCTACCGTCGACGCTGTGGCTATCGGACTCAATACCGGTATACGTATTACTGGACCCTCGATAGTAGCAGTTCATCGTATTACTACTGCCAATACGGTTGCTACAACTATAGCACCCAAGCGTACTGTCGTTGTCCTGGCGGGTACAGCTACGGTCAATACTACTGTTCAGGAAACTACCGCTACTACTGTAATGCAACGACGTACCGGTACGGGAGTTATTCCAACCAGGGGTATTGTCAGTATGGTTGTTATCGAAGCGGGAACTCAGCCTACTGTAGATGCTCGGGAGGCTATACCGCCAACCAGTATTATTGCTCTGGGAATTACCGGGCGAGGTGCAATGCCACAACCTCCCGGTACGGAAGTGTATCGACCTGGTATTGCCAGTACGGTTGCTATATGTCGGGGAGTACGCCGTATTGTAGATGTTCAGGGGGGTATACTGCAAATCAGCAGTACTGCTCTGGCAACAACAAGTACAGGTGCAACGCCACAACTTCGAGATACGGAAGCGCTACCTATTTGGGAGGTTGTTCGTACGGTTGTCAGATGTCTGGGAGTACCGCAGTTTGTCGATGTCGCACGCGAAACGGCGTGTATATGAACCATGGCCAGTACATGTGTTCCAACTACTTGAGCTCCAACTCTTATTACAACAACATCTACGCGAACTATTACTCCGACCGAAACGGCGG
>SBHC01000036.1 GCA_006226375.1 Deltaproteobacteria bacterium
ACATATAAATTTAGCATAATTACGATCCCTAGGCCTGTTCTGGGTGTCTTCTGTCGTATGAGTGGTAAGTAATTGAAACTTCTTTGTATTCTAAAAAGTATTTGATTTTTCCAATGTTTTCTGACAGTTAATACGTTTTTAACCTAAATTATTAAGAAATTGAGTGCTTTTGAGGGGTATTTTAAGAGGAAAACAGAGGTTGTTGGATCGATCGAGTTGGATCGTCAGAATTGGAGTTTTCCACAGGGGGGGTGTGGAAAACTTTTCATGATCTGTGAACAACTTTTTGGAGGGGTCTGAGGTGAAAAAGAGGGGGGTATCGCGAAAAGGACTTGGATCTTCTTGGGGTAGAGCATTCGGACTTTGGATGACACCTTTCGGAGGTGAATTTTTCTTACAAGAAAGAGCCCGGATTTTTGACCTCCATTAAAGAGATGAGAGGGGAGGGTGATTCGGCTCTTGAACCGAGAGGGGGCATCTTGTACGATGAGGTGGAGTCGCGGGCTTCAAATCCGTTTGAAGAACAAGGACTCTACTACGAATCGAGGGATCTTAATACCAGGATAGAAAGTAGGAGAAAGGCTGTGGAGTTTACACAGGAACACGCGCTATTTCGTCAAACGTTGCGTAAGTTTATCCAAACGGAAATTAATCCTTATGTGGAAGAGTGGGAAGCTGCTGAGCAGTTTCCAGCTCATGAATTGTTCCGCAAGATGGGAGAGCAAGGCTTTTTGGGGATGTCATACCCTGAAGAGTATGGAGGTCAGGGACTCGATTATTCTTACCATGTTGTTTTGGCCGAAGAGTTGGGTCGTCACTGTGATTGTGCAGGGATTCCAATGGCCATCGCTGTTCAGACCGACATGGCAACTCCTGCTTTGGCCGCGTTTGGTAGTGAAGAACTCAAGCAGAAGTACCTTGCTCCGGCTATCCGTGGAGAGGCTGTTGCTGCCATCGCTGTCACCGAACCCAACGCTGGTTCAGATGTCGCTTCGATCCAAACCACCGCAGAGCTTGATGGCGACCACTATGTCATCAACGGAAGCAAGCTCTACATCACCAACGGTTGTCAGGCCGACTGGCTGTGTTTGTTGGCTCGGACCTCACAAGAACCTGGGTTTCGAGGGATGTCTTTGATTGTGGTTCCCACCGATACTCCTGGGTTTAAGGTGAGCCGCAAGCTAAAGAAGCTGGGCAACCACTCCAGCGATACGGCTGAATTGTTCTTCGAAAACATGCGCGTTCCTGTGAGCAATCGGATCGGTGAAGAAGGAATGGGCTTCATTCTTCAAATGCAGCAATTCCAAAAGGAGCGTTTGATTGGGGCAGTGATGTCGACCACCGGCGCTGAGAAGATTGTTCGGATGACCATTAACTACTGTCGAGAGCGCGAGACGTTTGGGATGCCGCTCATCGACAACCAGTGGATCCACTTTAAGCTGTCCGAATTGATTACAGAGATTGAGATCCTCAAGCAGTTTAATTACCACTGCGCGCGAGGTATGATTGCCGGGGATGATATGACCCGCGAAGTGTCGATGGCGAAGCTTAAGTCTGGTCGTCTGGCTCGTGATGTGGCTGATACTTGTATCCAGTTCCACGGCGGTATGGGTTACATGGAGGAGTATCCAATGGCTCGTTACTTCCGAGACGCTCGGTTGATCTCCATCGGCGGCGGAGCGGACGAAGTCATGTTGGGTATCATCGCGAAATACGAAGATATCCTCCCCCGCCGCAAGAAGTAAATCGGGAGCGAGTATGGAGCCCAAAAAGGTAGGATGGGGTTGGCGTGCGTTGCACTGGGCCATCATCCTGAATTTGCTGTTTGAAGTGCTTTATGCCGGCTATATGGTATTTTTTGTCATTGTTCCCAAGGGGATCTCAGGACCTCTTGGTTCGGCTGCGCTCCAAATCAAACCTCATATCATGTACACACGTCGCTTGTACGCGATTGAATTCTGGATCGCGTTTGCAGGTCTTGCGTTGTACCTTGCTCTTACAGAGATGATCCCTCGGTTCTGGTCCTTCTCTGTCTCCTCGTCCTCCCAAGAGTCCTCGAAGTAGTCCCCCCCAAAGCAAATCTCCAAGACTTACTCTGATGAAGAATCCTGGTTTCGCTGGCCTGTGGCTTGAGCCTGAGCCAGGATCTTTTGCGCCGAGCGGATCATGGGCATGTCCACCATTTTGCCTTCGTAGGCGAACGCACCTGTGCCTGCAGCCTGGTTTGCATCGTGAGCTGCGATCAGCTTGGTGGCGTGCTCGATCTCAGCTTCTGTTGGGGAGAAGGCGTCGTTAAGGATGGGGACCTGGCGAGGATGGATCGCAATCTTACCAGAGTAGCCCATTTGTCGAGCAACAGTGGCCTCTTTTTGTAGGCCTTCTGGATCGTTGAAGTCGGCAAAAATGGTGTCGATGGCATCGATACGATAGGCCGCGGCTGCTGTGACAACGGCGCTTCGAGCGTAAAACACTTCCCAACCTTCTGGAGTGCGGATCGCGCCCATATCACCGGCAAGATCCTCGGAACCAAACATCATCGCGGAGAGACGGTCTGTGGCCGCGACAATCTGGGGCAAACACAAGACACCTTTGGCGGTTTCAATGATACCCACCAACTCAATGGAGGAAGGCTCCCAGCCGCGCTCTTTCTCGGCCTGGGTCAACCAATCACAGATCTGCTGAAGATCTTGTGCGGACTCCACCTTTGGGATGACGTAAGCGTTGGGGCGAGCTTCAATGGTCTCTGCGAGATCGTCTTGCCACCAGGACGTGGAGGTTGGGTTGATTCGGATCCACTTCTCTCGTGAACCAAAATCGAGGGTTTTCCCAGCCTCAAGCACCGTTTGACGGGCTTCTTCCTTGCGATCCAGAGCCACACCGTCTTCCAGATCCATGACAACGCAATCCACGGCAAGTTGTGTCGCTGCCTTGGTGATTTTTTTGAGGCTGTCGCCCGGCATAAAGAGCACTGAACGTCGTACGCGTGTCATCTCGTCTCCTCCTGAGGGTAGCTTTCGGGAAGGCAAATCTGCAGTGTTGAGCGGGTAGGGTACAGATGAATGTACCGGATATGATGGGAAGCTATATGCAGGAAGAAGAGGCTATTGGCAAGAGGTGAAGTAGGTAATTTCAATCTTCTTACCAGGATAGAGCTGGGTTCCTGTAAGAATCACCTGGTTCGTGCTTGGATCGTAACGCCATTGGTTGTTAGGCTGGTCTGCCTCCAACTCGGTTCCATCCACTCTCACACGTATGCTTTGTGCGTTGGGGAGTTTGCGCAGCGGAAAGCGTTTGCGTTGCTGGAGAATCAATTGCTCCAGTTGTGCAAACCAAAGCTGCCAGTTGGAAGTGCTGGGTTGGCAAAGATCCATGGCCACGCCGCCGGTTTCGACGACAGCATCAAGATACCGAAGCGCTTGTTTCATGTCTTTGCAGCTGCTCCGAGGTATCGCTGCAAAAATAGAGAAGTTTCGCGATGTTTCGCTCTGCGGATCTTTGGGCAAGTACGATGTCACCGTATAGGGAGAGAAGTCGAGATACTCGGACAGAACCAACGCTATCGTTGTGCTGTTTGTGTCAGGCAAAAGAAGCTGTTTTCTCTTGTCAGAGAGCCTCTTGATTCCCAGATGCGAAGTCTGGGTCGAACGTTGGAGCCAGAGGAGCAACTCTTGTTCACCGTTGATGGCGTTGGACGTTATTGGAGTTGTTCCTTCGTCGATGTTGTGGATCGTGAAATCGAGCTGCTGCTGGTGCATCTTTCGGTAAAGACCAAGCAATCCATTGGTGATGGATGTGTTTCCTTCGCTTTTAAGATCCATGAACAGGAGCAGATTCACAGAGGACGTCGACGGTTGGTAGTAGGTGTCTGTACGTGAGATCCCCATCTTCCCTTTCAGTTGGGCGACCAGCTTGGTGCTGATGTGCTTCTGTCGGACTTCGACTTCCAAAACGCCCAACGCTTTGGTCACCAAGTTGCTGGGTGGACGGATCCACTGGATCGAGCCCAACTCTACTGTGCTGCGGGGCGGAAGTGTAAAGGGGAAGCCCTTGTGCTTGAACACAAAGTCGTCTTTCTGAATGGATTGGATGGAGATACTTTGAACCGTAACTGGAGTGTCTCCAGGGTTCATCAACGTCACAACTTCTTCGGGGGCCTGGCACCACTCGCTGTGACCCAGGTTTAAGTGGGTCTTGAGCACAGGAGTTTGTGGAGTCGCAACGGCACCGTTGACAGGCACATGGTAGGGAAGGCCTTCTAGCGCAGGTAGCCCTTGCAGCACAAGGGTGCTGGAGGATGTGTTGAGCTGGAGCAGCGCGTTGTACTCCAACTCGATGTAATGAACAGAGCTTTGCGCGCTGTTGCGAGCCCAGCGCACCTCGGTTGTCTTGAACAAGCTGTTGTTGTTGGTGAAGGACGTTTGGAGGGCGTCAAGAGTGGTGGGTCCTTTGAACTGGATGCCCAACCAGGCCGACTGACGACTTCCTGGAGCGATGGTTCCGAAGTGCACAGAACGCGGTGATACCTCCAGGTTTTTGGCTTCAATGTACCGCTCAATGGCGATGTTAATGGATTGTTCTTTGTCGGTCCCGTCTTTGCGACGCTCTGTGTAGGGAACTTCCAAGGTTCCTTGCAACGGACCGTAACCGTACGTTTCCAAATCCCAAGTCAAGGTACGTTGCTCGTAGGGTTTGACGGAGACGGCTGCGCTGGAAGGCGGCGCGATGCAAGTTGGGATGGAAAAGTCGCCCCAACGATCGGCACATTTGGTGTTTTGGGGAGGATTGCTTCCTTGTGGAGGCTTCTTGTTGGAACGAGGAGTTCCAATGGCGACGGGCTGGCCACATCGGTTGTACACATCCACTGACACAGACAGTTGGCGCGAAGACCCGTTTGATTTCGTCGACTTGTTCGAGAACGCAAGACAGTCTGAGTCGTACGCTTTGATGGTCCCAAGGATGGAGATCTCCAGCTCTGGGTTTTCCGCGTCGTTGGTACGAATTCTCAGGGTGGCTCGATGTTCTGTGGCGAATTCGGCGTGGAACGACAAACGGACCACCAGCGATTCACCAATTTTCATCTTGTGGGGAAGGGTTGGCAGGATCTTTTCATCCAGGGAGAAGATCTCTGTGCCACCTCGCAGCTCAATGGATTCAATGAGAAGGGGGCCAACGCCCACGTTCTTGAGAACCTCCACCGAACGAGAGGCTGTACTCTGTGGCTTAATGTTGGAAAACGAGATGTTGGATGTCAGCAGCTTGGTTTTTCCGTCGCCTTCTGGAACACAGTGGTACTCATGACAGAGGGTTGCGCTTGGGCACTCGCTGTGCGTTTTGCAGGCTTTGGTGGGTCGAATCTGGATCGGAAGATCCAACACCCGGTTTTCGCCCGGTTTGATGCAGACTGTCTCCCTTGTGTACGAGTCAAACAGGGGCGCTGTGACATACAGCTTGTGGCACCCTGCGGGCAAGTTGGCGAAGCGAAAGCTACCTCCATCACTGTAGGTCGTCGTTTCAAAACGCGTTTGGCTGATGTAGAGAGGGATGCCTTTGTTGTTGAGACGAGGAGGGGCTACCACCTGACCCGACAGCGATCCTGCCGGCAGCATGATGGTCTGGGAGGCCGCCATCTCGGTGATGTAGTCGCGAACGATCCAGACTTTGATTCGAGCCGCAAGGCCCTTGTGGTTGGTGAGAATCAGCTCTCGTTGTCCAGCAGGGATGTCTTGGAGGATAAACCGTCCGTCCGATCCTGTGGTCATTCGAGTGTTGACTTGACCTACCACGTACACATCGACGTTGGTCGCGATTTGGCCTTCCGCTGAATAAACGTAGCCTTGGACGCCACCGTTTCCTTCTACAAACTTGTTGTTGCCTGCCGTACCACCGCAAGCTGTGAAGAAGAGCATCAACAGCATGCCACAACAACAAACCAATCCTTTGGATCGCAAACGAGAGAAGGTTTGTTTCCAAAGATTGAGACAATGTTGTGGGGCCTGGCTGAACACAATGCTTCTCCGTATTTGATCAAGTTCTGTATAAGGAAGACCTCAGAAGTGGAAATAAATCCCACCTAAAATTTCGTAGGAACCTTGGTGGCGTGGTGGGCCGTCTTCTGTCGTGACGTACGTGTAATTGAGCCTTCCTTCGGTAAAGAAGCTCCAGCGGCGAGCCATCCGGAATTCCATACCCAGCAACACGCCGGGTTGGAACGAATAAAAGAAGTCGTTGATATCGGTGTGCAAGTCCGATTGACGATGGAGGTAAATGGCGCTCAAACGAGGTCCAAGATACAGCGTAAACCAGCTATACCTCCATTGGTAAGTGGCAGCGATTCCAATGTTCATCTCGGTGACGGTTTGGGGTCGGTTGTCTTGCTCCGAAAGCGCGTGGCTGTTGCGGCTGAACGCAAACTCGAAGCGGATATCCAATGGAATCTTAAACGGCCGATGGAGCTTAAACTCCACCCCAAAAAGCGGAAGCGAACGGGACAGTCGTTCGGCTGAGCTGCCTCCCAAGAAGATCTGGTATCCCGCCTTGGCGCCGATTGCATACGAGAAAAACTGGCGTCGGAACAGGCGTCGGACGTCCATTCGCTCGCCTTTTTGGAAGTCAACGTGACCCTCAAACAAGACCTTGCGGCCATCATGAGAGACTAGCTTGACGTGCTGTCTTCCTTGCTTGACAGGAACGCCACGGGGAAACTTGCCTTTGGCGATCCCGTTGACCTCAACACCCACACCGTAAAACTTTTGGTTGTAGGCGAAGAGGATAGGGCGGCCCAGGCGCTGCTTTTTCCCTGACAAGACGATCGGATCGGCCCCTAAAATGTCGGACTCCGCGTAAGGACGTTGCGCACCTTTGGTGTGGTAGTACGTCATTTCCTTCGCGTAATCATGGGCTTCCGATACCGTAACCGCGCCGTCTTTGTTGAGGTCGTAGCGGTTGCGTAGCGCGCGAATAAAGAAGTGTGTGTAGATATCGTTTTTCAGCTTGGGGGATTCACGAGCGGTTTCGCCAAAGCTGCAGACGCCCAAGACAATGGTGGCCTTGGACTTGGACTCCATGGGAGTCACAAAGAAGGAGCCTTTGAGAGTTTTAAGCTCCTCTTTCATGGTTTGGGTCAGGCGACTTTTTCCCGCTCCCGAGTGACAGGTTGCAAGCAAAAGGACCTTGCGCTGGCTGGGAAGTGAAGCAAATTGACGCTTTAACTCGCTGATGGGTAGCGATGTTTTCTGCACCTGCTTGGACAGGGTGTCGTGTGTGACAAGGAAGCGTCGCAGCTGGTGTTGGCTATCGCGGGCGAGGGTGCCGTGAGCAGATATGTAAACAAAGATGGTGTCGCGTGGATCACGGTTCCATTTCTTAATACGCTTCATCGCAGCCACGATGGCTTGGCGTGTGGTCTGCTCGGGTGTGGTCAGAAGCTCCAGGTGTGTGAAGCGGGTGTTGGGTCGGTGTTGGAGAGCGCGGGCCATGTCGGCCGCGTCTTTCATGGCAAAGCGGAGAGGGTGCCAGGAAGGGTCTTTGTACTTGTTAATCCCGATAAGCAGAGCAATCCGGCGAGGTTGATACGCATCTTTCTCTTGCGTAAGCGCAGCTTTAGCGACCTTGAACGGGCGGAAGCCCTTGGTTCCCGGTGATGCTTTGCGTGTGTGTCGGACTGCCGGCTGGCATTGACAGAGAACGGGAAAACAACAGAACAGCAAAAGCCAGCGAGACAGTGAGAGACGTGGAGATGATAACTTCACGAGCGGACTCTCTCAACTGTAGAAACAATTCATCCCAAACGAAGGGAAATTCTCCCCCAACATACAAAAAAGACCTTGCAATGACAAGTGTCTAGGTGGAAGAGGCTACAAACTCGTCGGTGGTTAGCGGGGAGAAAGGGAGCTACGAGTTAGCCGAGGCAAGACCGTAAACTGGATGCGATCCGAGCGAAGCATCAACTCTTTTTGCTCCTTGGTGAGGAGCTTCCAGCGATTGGGAAGAGTCAAAGGCTTCGGGCTTTGGAGCAACCAAAACATCTGGTGTCCGAGTACATCATTCTCCAAGAAGTAGGGAACGGCTTGCCCATGGTGACGCAATTTGTAATGACGTCCACCTTTGTACAACTTATGTTCGCCGGGCTTGAAAGGAAAGAGCTGGTGCAAATTTCCTCGGGCGTCCTGACGGTACAAGTAGATGTAACCGCGCTCAATCACCAGGAATCGGAAGTGAAAGACATCGCCCAATTCATGGAAGCTGTGCTGCTGAAAAGGCTGCGCCGCTGTGTATCGATTGGCCGCCTTCTTGCTCTGTACAGAGACATGGAGGTAAGCGTTGGGACGGACTTGGGAGCCGTTCTTTTTACCGGTCCATGTGGCTGGCGGGATGGTGTCTGTGTCGTTACCCCAAGGCACCACGAGGAACATCAAAGCGAGAGCAACAGGAGCCAACACGAAGATTCGCCAGCTCATCAACCATTGGCTCCACAAGGAAGGAGTGGGCTCTGTGGTGACGGCTGCTGCAGGTTCGGGTTGAACCTCAACGGCGTGCAAAATGGACTGAAGTATGGCATCCGCTTCATGGTCGTTCAGCTCGTGAGGCTCGCCAGGGGTCGACAAGAAGTCTTCCCAGGCTTCTTCGTTTTCTTCCAGATCGTTCTGGAGCCAACGAATCTCATCGGAACTGAGAGTTTTGCTGTACACCTTATGGAGTTGGTGTTCGGCGAACTCACGGCCGAAAGGGTTTGGGGGGGTCATGGTGCTGTTCCTACTATCTTTCTTCTACCTCTTCATCGACGAGACGGGCGATCAAACGCTTGCGAATCCGTCCACGGAATCGATCGAGGCGAGTGGTGACGGTGCTCTTCGGGATTTCCAACCTTTCGGCAATGTCCGATGTGCTCAGGCCATCCACGTAGAACGCTTGGGCACAATCTTTCATTCCACCGTCGGGGAGCTCATCGATGACCTCACGGACCGCAAGAATTTGTCGCTCTGTCTCCACATATTCCAGCTCACTGGGTGGGGTAAACAGATCGCGCTCTTTGCTCCAGGCCCTGTGTTTTTTGTCAAAACCGTCTTCTCGGCTCATGTAGCTGAGACAACGGTTTCGGGTAATCGTAAGCAACCACGACAAAAACTTTTGGTTTTCCCGTAGTTTTTCCAGATTGCGAAAGGCTCGGATGAAAGACTCTTGCAGGATGTCCTTCGCTGTATCAGCATCTATGTTCCCGAAAGTCATGCAAAACCGGTACACAATGTTGTAGTACTTTTGGTACAGCTTCACGAAGGATTGGCTGTCACCCTGTTTTGCTCGACTCAACAAGAGCTTTTCATCTACGCTCTTCACCATCTAACTGTCACGACTCTCACACGTAGGATTTGGTCTCAAAGATTCTTTGGTTCCTTTTGTAGGAACAGAGACTTGGACCAAGGATTAGTAGTTGGGCTGCGTGAAATCCTTTCGCATTACAGGAACATAATCACGGTTTCTGCTTTTTTCGTGGCATTTGATGCAGCCCACGAGCTTTCCATCACCGACCAGGGTCCAGTCCGACAACCGAACAATGGAGTAACGCCAGTTCCCGTTGTCGGGATCATAGTCGTTACCCATTTTGCGCATGACAAGCCCAAAGGGCACCTTTTCATCGTTGTCGGTGTAGCTGATGTATACGAAAGTGGAGCCTTCAGGGTATCCTGTGGCGTCCATCTTTTCGTCTCCATTGCTGATCGCGTAAGCGGCCTTATTAAGATAGATCTCAGCGGTGGAGTAGTTGTTGTTGGGGGTCTTGTGCGAGTTGGTAATCTTTCGGACCGTCAACGTTTTCCAACCAAGGTGGTCGCGAGCGTACGAGAGTACCTTCCGGGCTGGGCCCTTTTTTACAGGACGACACGCTATCAAAGATAGGCTGAGTCCTGCGACCACAACAAAGGTCCAGGCCAACACCATTCCAACACGTTGGGAGAACGATACAGGTCTCGGTTTGGGTTGGGAATGTCTCTCCACTTGGCTCATCGATACCTCCATGGTCCTTAAATCGCTAGGATAACTAAGAATTCATCCGCTGTAACTACATCTTTCCCTGCGTATGCTACCGACGAAAGAGATTTTTCGCAAGATGTAGTCTCTTAAATAAGAAAAAGGGCAGACACTTGAAGCATCTGCCCTTTCCCAAATGGGAGTGGGTGGGTACCCACGAGGAAGGAATCCAAACCGACAGGGGCTTGGCTCCTTCCTTGTTGCAGGGAGATTAGAATCCGCCCATGCCGCCCATGCCACCCATGCCGCCCATGCCGCCCATACCGCCAGCGGGGCCAGCAGCGTCTTTGTCTTCGGGCTTGTCGACGATCATGGCTTCGGTGGTCAACAAGAGGGAAGCCACGGAAGCAGCGTTTTGCAGCGCGGTGCGGGTCACCTTGGTGGGATCCACAACACCAGCAGCCACGAGGTCTTCGTACACTTCGGAGTGAGCGTTGAAGCCGAAGCTGCCTTCTGCTTCTTTCACTTTGTTCACAACAACGGAGCCTTCGAGGCCAGCGTTGCGTGAGATCGCGCGGAGGGGTTCTTCCACTGCGCGACGGATGATCTGCACGCCGAACTTCTCGTCGGAGTCACCGATGCTGTTTTCCAACTCGTTGAGAACGTGGACAGCGCGGAGGTAAGCCACACCACCACCGGGGAGGATGCCTTCTTCCACTGCAGCGCGGGTTGCGTGGAGAGCATCTTCGACGCGAGCTTTCTTTTCTTTCATTTCGACTTCGGTCGCAGCGCCAACTTTGATGACAGCCACACCGCCAGCCAACTTGGCCAGACGCTCTTGGAGCTTCTCGCGGTCGTAGTCGCTGCTGGTTTCTTCGATTTGAGCGCGGATCTGGTTGATGCGACCTTTGAGGTCTTCATCGTTTCCGCCACCGTCAACGATGGTGGTGTTGTCTTTGCTCAGGGTCACGGTTTTAGCGGTACCCAACTCGTTAATGGTCACTTTCTCAAGCTTCCAGCCGAGGTCTTCGCTGATCACCTGACCACCGGTGAGGATGGCGATGTCTTCCAGCATAGCTTTGCGGCGGTCGCCGAAGCCGGGAGCCTTGACTGCACAAGCGTTGAGGGTTCCACGGATCTTGTTGACCACGAGAGTAGCCAACGCTTCGCCTTCGATGTCTTCAGCGATGATCAAGAGGGGACGACCCTGACGAGCGACTTGCTCCAACAAGGGGAGGAGGTCCTTCATGTTGCTGATCTTCTTTTCGAAGAGCAGGATGAAGGGGCTGTCCATCACAGCTTCCATGCGCTCGGTGTCGGTCACGAAGTAGGGGGAGAGGTAACCGCGGTCGAACTGCATACCTTCGACGACGTCAAGAGCGGTGTCCATGCTCTTGCCTTCTTCCACAGTGATCACGCCTTCTTTGCCCACTTTTTCCATGGCTTCTGCGATGATGTTACCGATGGTAGCGTCGTTGTTGGCGGAGATGGTTCCGACCTGAGCGATCTCTTTTTGGTCTTGGGTGGGCTTGGAGATCTGGCCCAACTCGTTCACAATCGCGGAGACTGCTTTGTCGACGCCGCGCTTGAGTTCCATTGCGTTGTGACCAGCGGTCACGAACTTCACACCTTCGCGGAAGATGGCTTGTGCCAGGATGGTCGCGGTGGTGGTACCGTCACCTGCAACGTCAGAGGTCTTGGAAGCGACTTCCTTCACCATCTGAGCGCCCATGTTCTGGAAGCGGTCTTCCAGATCGATTTCCTTGGCAACGGTCACACCGTCTTTGGTCACAACGGGAGCGCCAAAGGACTTTTCGATCATCACGTTGCGGCCCTTGGGTCCCAAGGTCACGCCAACAGCGTCGGCGAGAATGCTGACGCCGCGAAGAATTTGGCTGCGGGCCTCGTCTTTGAAGCTGATTTGCTTAGCCATGGTGGAATCTCCTTTGTATGTTCTTGTTCTATCTATCGAAATGATTTTGTTGCATGATCCAGAACAGCACGCACAAAGAACCCCAACAGTGCAGCGTTTTCAAACGAACGCTCACCCAGAAGAAGTCTCAGGCGGACCGAACGGTAAGACGATTACTCTTCGATGATTCCGAGGATGTCGTCTTCGCGGAGGATCAAGTGCTCGGTGCCGTCTACCTTGATTTCGGTGCCAGCGTATTTGCCGAACAGAATGCGATCACCAGCTTTGACTTCCAGTGTACGGCGGGAGCCATCGTCCAGGATCTTGCCTTTGCCTGCGGAAATCACTTCGCCGCGGAGGGGCTTTTCTTTTGCGGTATCGGGAATGATGATGCCGCCTGCGCTGAGCTCTTCCTCTTCGATGCGACGAACCAAGACGCGATCGTGAAGTGGTGTCACTTTCATTGTGATGAACCTCCATAAAGTCTGAAAGCTAGGAATTTGGGTTGAGTCGACCGTGCCAGAATTGGCGAATACCTATCGAAGTTTCCCTCTCTCACCTCGTCCGAAGTGAGCAGCGGGGTTGTTGTTCTTGTGCTTGCATCCCAGGGTGTTGTGTGTCACACCTGAAATGGAACAACTCATGGCCGCTCAATTTTTGCAGCGATAGAGATAACCTCTTGCGAACCAATGTCAAGGAACTTTTTTCAATTCCTTGGGCAAAAGGTAAAAAATGAGATGATTCAAGAGATTAGAAATCGCCCTCCTTCCTCAGCGCGATTCTTCCCCTTACGGTTTGCCCTGTTTGTGCTGCTCTCTCTGGCTGTGGGCTGGCATTGTTCTCCCGTTTCTCCCACACCTTCTGGGGAGCTGGTTGTGCTGCATCCAGAGGCCTCTCAAGAAACCCAACTCTCTGAAAAAACGGCAGAACGCTCCGAGGGCCAAGAACCTCCTCAGACGACAGACTCTTCTGAATCCCCCGCATTCCAAGAAGTACAAGTGGAAAATGAGCCCGTCTCCAACGGGGAAGGGGAGGCACTCCAGGAAGAACCACCCCAACAACGTGAAAATGGACCCGAGGCAGGGCCCGAAGAAAGACCTGAGCCTGGCTTTGAACCTGATCCTGAGCGCCAACCCGCTGATACTGCACCGACTGACACAGCGCCCGCCGACAAAGGCTCACCTGTGGGTCAGCCCTGCCAGGTAGGAACTGCATCCGGTGTGTGTTTGGATACTTCCAACTGCACAGGTCAGCGACAGTCTGTACCGGGTCATTGTCCTGGACCCTCCAACATTCAATGTTGTATTGCCTCTTCTTCGTCGGGATCGAGCTACTGCGCCGTGAAGATTCCGGCGTCATGTCAGCCTGTGTCTTCGTTCTCGAAAGTCTGCAGCTGTCAGACCAAGCCGGGGACCCCCTCTCATACAGGTATGCAAGAGAAGCCGGGCCAGAACGGTTGTCCGGCTGGGATGGTTCGTGTCACCAATTTTTGCATCGATCAGTACGAAGCGGCCCTGCTTGAGATTCTTCCAGGGGGCAAGGAGCAAGCCTGGTCTCCTTTCCTCAATCCAGGCCAGCGGGATATTAAGGCTGTGTCTATCGCAGGGGTTACGCCACAAGGCTATGTCTCGGGTATCCAGGCGGCCAAAGCCTGCAAAGCAGCCGGAAAGCGTCTGTGCACCGACACCGAGTGGTTGCGAGCCTGCCAAGGAGCGCAGAAGTATACCTATCCTTACGGAAACACCCGACAAAAGAACTGGTGCAACGAAGATCGGCCTGTGCATCCGGCGATTGAGTACTTCGGCCACTCCAGGTCGTGTGTTTTTTCGTATATCAGCCACATCTGTATTAATCAGCAGCCCAACACGCTTGCCAGAACAGGCTCTTTTCCAAAGTGTGTGACGGGTGAAAAAGTGTACGACATGATGGGCAACCTGCACGAATGGACGGCTACATCGTCCGGTATCTTTCGTGGAGGATACTACGTCGACACCTACCGCAACGGAAACGGCTGTTTGTATCGAACCACTGCTCACACCACGGGACATTGGGACTATTCCACAGGGTTCCGCTGTTGTGCTGATCCCAACTAGTTTTCCCCCAAATCCATCTCTTTTCTTCCCCACATTCACCGGGCTTTTGTGTCTGTAAGCAGAGGCTCTTTTCGTAGGAGTATAGGAATGACCGCGACTGAAACGCGTCGAGACAACCAAGGTTCCCTGGTCTGTGTCACTGGAGCATCTGGCTACGTGGGGACCCACGTGGTGCGTGAACTCCTCGAACGAGGTTACAACGTTCGGGCGACGGTCCGCGACGCGAACAACCAGGAGAAAACAGCGCACCTTCGAGAGATTGCAGAAGGGTTGGAGGGCTCGTTGGAATTTGTCAGCGCCAACCTGATGGATGAGCATGCGTTTGATGAACCCTTTCAAGGCTGTGACTATGTTTGTCATGTGGCGGCGTCGGTCAAGCTGACCGCCAAGGATCCCCAGAAAGAGATCGTGGATCCTGCAGTGCAAGGATCCTTAAATGCGCTGCGTTCCGCGCAAAAGACTGGAACAGTGAAGCGCTTTGTCCTCACCTCTTCGGTGGCGGCAGTGTACAACATTAAGCCCCGTCCGACTCATACCTACACCGAAGACGACTGGAACCAAGACGCATCCCTCAACGAGAGCCCCTATCCTCTGGCGAAGACCTTGTCGGAGAAGGCGGCTTGGGCGTTTGTGGAAGAGGAGTCGCCTTCGTTTGATCTTGTGGTCATCAACCCTGGTTATGTGGTGGGGCCGGTGTACACCAAAGGACATCTTCGCTCCAGCCCAACCTTGTTGGAGGATCTCCTCACTGGAGCGTTTCCGATGACCCCACAGTTTAACTTTGGCGTGGTGGACGTTCGGGAGGTCGCGGATGCTCACGTCAACGCGTTGGAAATTCCGGAAGCATCCGGCCGTTATCTGCTGTACAGCGAACCCATGTGGGTGTTGGACATGGCCAAAGCCATGCGCAAACAGTTCCCTGAGCGAACCAAGATTCCCAAGCGGAACATGCCCAACTTCTTAATGTACCTGGTGGCGCTCTTCGACAAACGTCTCAACTTTGCGTTCCTTCGACGGAACCTGAACCAGACTACAAAAGTGGACAACTCCCGCTCAGTCCAAGAGTTGGGTATCAACTACCGTTCGGGCGAAGAGAGCATTATCGCAACGTGCCAGACGATACTTGATCGAAACCTCGTCTCTTGAGGGAGCTGTTCATTTCTCGTCTTCGGAGCCTTGGAGCAGTCTTTTGTGTGAACAAGTTGCAGTCAACTTGATCTTTTTTGTTGTCTCCTGGTAGCTTGTATCCACACATTCGTTTCAGAGTGTATTGTTCTTTTTCAATTGCAAAGACAACACTAGGCGTAGGCTTCCTGACCGGATGACGCATCCTTGTGGTGCGGCCGGTCATCTCCGTAAGGAGGTTTTCTCCGTTTCAGACGTTTGGGATACGAACGTGGAGGAGAAAGGCTTGCTGCAAGTGTAGAAGAGATGCGGCGCGACGGCCTTGCCGTTGTGTGTGTCGGTTACGAATCCCCTCCTTCATGGTGTCCAGGTGGTGGTCTTCCACGACTCGCGCACCCAGGCACGACGTCGTCCCACTCGGGGATCCCATCCCGATCTCTTTCGGGTCAGGACGAGGAACCCTGGGTGCGCTTCGCGGCCGGCACTCCTCGTGGCCAAGTTGTTGGGGTGTAACAAATACGGACACTTAGACCTTGGCCCCACCACAGGCGGCGCGTGAAGCTGTGGCTACAAGTGTGCCGACATCGAATTGAACCACATGCTCCACCCTGACAAGTGGCTCGCGACGTCGTACCAGCACACCTCACGGCGACATCCGCGGCCTCAACGATCGGCAGGATCTCGCTCCGATACTTTTCCACACCCCTGCATTCGCTACCCCCCATGTGTTGTTTCTCTCCTTTCCTAACCATGGACCTTTTGCGTCCTCTTCTTCCCTTCATTCTGTGATAGACTGGAAACACGGAAGTACTGGTGTTGTACGTTCCAATGGTTGCTCGTTGACAGACGCAGCGGGAGGTTGTGCGTGACACGGCAAGAATTTCTCCGAAAATTGGAAGAGCTTTTGGAAGTCGAACCCGACGCTCTCAAGGGCGAAGAAGATCTGCAGGATCTGGAAGCCTGGGAGTCACTCACGGTTATGGAGTTTATGGCTCTGGCCGACGAGTCGTTCAACGTGGTGCTTCATCCCAATGATATCGCGTCATGCGACACCGTTGCTGAGCTGCTTGACCTGCTTGTACCCCATTACCAACCGTCAGCGTCATGACCTTCCACCATGTTCATAACGTAGCCATTCGAGGGATCTCTTCGGCGGTTCCCAAAGCCAAAGCGACCCGAGATGAATTGCTTCGTTACTGGGACAGCAAGGCCATTCACAAGCTGATTAAGCGGATTGGTGTGGAAGAGAGGCGCGTTGCCCATCAACTTTGTACCTCCGACCTGTGCGAAGGAGCGGCTCGACAGTTGATGAAGGCTCTGGAGTGGGAGCCAGGCTCTGTGGACGCTTTGTTCTTTGTTACGCAAACGCCGGATGTCGCAGCACCTGCAACGGCTTGCTTGTTGCACCACAAGCTTCAACTGTCTTCCCATTGTGTTGCTTTGGATATCAACCTGGGTTGCTCGGGTTATGTGTACGGTCTTTGGTTGGCTTCCCAACTTATGCAAGCCGGGAACATCCGGCGCGCGTTGCTTTTGGCTGGAGACACTGCGAGTCGCTTTGTGTCTCCGGAAGATCGGGCCACAGCGCCGTTGTTTGGTGACGCCGGAACAGCCACAGCGTTGGCCTACGAGGAACACGCCAATCCTATGGTTTTTCAGCTGGGGACCGATGGGAGCGGGGCACCCCACTTAACCATCCCTGCCGGTGGATACCGGGAGCCGTCCAATGAACAAACACGCCAACGTTTGTCCCAAGAGGACGGTGGAGTACGCAGTCGCGAAGATCTATGGATGAACGGTGCAGAGGTCTTTGCGTTTACATTGCGTCGCATCCCTGCTCTTGTCACATCAACGTTGGAGCAAACATCCTGGAACATGGGCGATGTTGACGCCGTGGTATCCCACCAAGCCAACCGCTTCCTTCTCCAGCATCTGGGCCGACGAATGGAGCTTCAGCCTCACCAACTTCCCATGAACCTGGAGCGATTTGGCAACACCAGCGTGGCCTCAATTCCTCTCGTGATGACTACAGAGCTGGCTTCGCAGCTAGAATCCAAAGCCATGCGATGCGTCCTGGTGGGGTTTGGAGTGGGTTGGTCGTGGGGAGCGTGTGTGTTGGAAACCTCTCCAATGGTCATGCCTCCACTTCTTGAGTTGGAGGAACCCAAAGAACCCGAACCTACGGAATAATACAATGAAATCTCTGTATATCGTTGGCGCAGGTGGTTTGGGACGTGAAGTTTTGAGTTGGGCCTTGGACATTCAACGTCGCTCCCAACCGGATTGGAGGTTGGCTGGGTTTCTCGATCAAAACAAAGACGCCCTGACCGACTTCTCCCTGCCTGTAGGTGTTGTGGGAGATCCGGGTTCGTTTGTGCCTTCTCCCAACGATGTATTGGTCTGCGCTGTGGGAGATCCAACGGTGAAGTTAAAGCTATGCGATGACTTGGAGGAGCGCGGGGCTCGTTTTGTTTCTCTTGTCCATCCCACTGTTGTGATGGGAATGAATTGTACAGTAGGGGAGGGCAGCATCCTTTGCCCCAATGTGGTGTTGACGACCAACGTTTCCGTGGGAAAGCATGTCCTTGTGAACGTAAGCGCGACGCTGGGGCATGATGTGACAGTCGGGGAGGGTTGCACCATTAACTCTCACTGTGACATTACAGGTCATGCTGTCTTGGAGCGCGGTGTCTTTTTGGGGTCGCGGGCTTCGATCTTGCCCAAAGCACGGGTGGGCGAGTTTGCCAAAGTGGGCGCAGGAAGTGTCGTTCTAAAAAAAGTTGTTCCTCACACTACAGTGTTTGGTATACCTGCTAGAAAAATTCCACGAATGTCTTGAACTAGAGGATTGAAAAGACATGTCACCTTCGTACCAACTTGAGCTTTCAGGGAGAAAGTTTACTGCATCATCACTCAAAAAAATAAGCAGCCAGCCTTCATTAAAAAGTTTGTCGTTGGATTTTGAAAAGGTCAGCGATGATGCCCTGCTTGTTTCTTTGTTTGAGACGCTTGTCTCGATGGAATCGTTACGTTCTTTAAAGCTGGCAAACTTTTCTATCGGGGCCAAGCACATTGCTTTGCTTTCCTCACATCCATCAGTCGAAACGTTGGTCCTCTCCGGCTTGAATTATGAGAATGGTGATTTGCTAGAGTTACGCTCTCTACGCTCTTTGCGAGACATTAAATTGGAGAGATGTTATGCCGTTCCTTCCACCCTAAGAGCATGGAAACAGCTTACCCGTCTTCGATTTCTTCATTTGACTGACTTTTGCTATTACATTGAACCTTGCGAATCTTCCAACTCCAAGATGACAGTTGATGGGTACATTATGAGTAGCTACCAGGCTCTATCTGAACTCGAACAGTTGACGGAGTTAACAATAGAAGAGCCATTTGTCACAAGGTGGCACCTGCGTGAACTCATCAAGCTACCTCGGTTAAAGACACTTGGTCTATATAACTTTGATGACGAGGAAGCTCTTTACTGTGCAAAAATGCTGCCTACGTTTCCGTCGTTGTGCGGTTTTTCTATGTTGAATTACAGTGATGAGTATGACTTTCTTGATGTCTTTGCTTCTTGGAAATCTCTCACCTTTCTTTCTTTGTCTGGTTCATCGTTTTCGTTGGAGGAGATCAAGAAGATAGCGAAGGTGAAGGGCTTGCAGCGCCTGGGTCTGCCGGATGCAACGCTACCGAAGGGTTCGTTGGAGGTCTTGAGCTACCTCCCTTCTCTCAAAACCTTAAACCTCTCCTGGTGCAAAGGTGTTTCTACGGAAGAGTGGGAACATTTGCGGTCGTTTTCGAAGCTACGGTCGCTGGATCTCTCGGACTCTCGCTTCAATACAAACATTGTGGATATCCTTCTCTCCATAAAGTCTCTTCGTCATCTGAACCTGAAGGGCTGTTCTCCAGCTTCCTTAGAACTAGAGCCTCTGCGCGCACAGCTCGAAGCCTTTGGTGGAGAGCTCTTGTTTGATCAGCGCCGCCCTTTTTTCATGGATACAAAATACATTGGTACCTTCTTCGTTGGGGGCTTGTTCGGCGTTGTTGCCGGCTCTGTTGCCACGCTCCTTGGCCAAGACTCTCTTATGACTCTTTTTCCTATGCTCTCTTTGTTTTGGATATGGATCTTCATGATGTGTGCCTTTACTTTTGGGGCAGTGAAGGTCTTAACTGAAGAGTAGCTATCTATGATCCTATGTTTTTCAAAAAAGGAGTTGGAAAAGTGCAATGGATGTTTGAACTTAGTAACCCTCGTTAATCCGATCGTAACTTGCAAGAGTGGCTGCAATGGGTGAGCCTTTTGGCAGCTGTGTTCCTGGCTTGCTTCGTCATCTACTTGGTGATGCAAGGTGCTATTCGTGGGCAGAACGAGATGTCGCTGATACTTGTGTTGCGATGTGGGACGGAGGAGAGCCTCAGCCTCTTTTTAGGGACAGTCCAAAATCAAAGACAGTGTGCAAGCTCATGGACACAGTGGTGTGCATACACGTGGACACTTGCTTGATAGAGCGCTGGTTCCTGGGCCTATCTGCTTTGTTTGTATTGTCTATTTGGATCGTGAGTCCGTGGTATGGATGTTGCTTGGGAGGAGTATGAATTGTTCTGTGATACCAATCAGGAGAATGCTCATGCGTCGATCCATCCCATCTTGTTTGTTTGTTTTTTTGATGTTCTGCTCCATCCTATGCGCCGGCTGTGGAGAAGCCCCACCGGTAGGTTCTTCAGAGTCTTCCTCCACAGCAGATGGAGGTTCGCAGAAACCCGACGATTCGACCACTGCTGACAGCCAAACAACAGACAGCGTTACCCAAACGGAGCCAGCGAGCGAACCCGCAAGCGAGCCCGCGAGTGAGCCTGCCAGCGAACCCGCGAGTGAGCCTGCCAGTGAGCCTGCCAGCGAACCCGCAAGTGAACCCGCAAGTGAGCCAGCAAGCGAACCGCAAGATGAGCCATCAGACGAGTCCACATCGGATGGTGGAACAGAAGAGGTGCCAGAAGATACTTCAGAGCCTACAGCAGATGGAGGCTCTACGGACGGTGGTGTGTCAACGGAGGTGGTTCCTGAGCCCGAGATTGAGCCTCAGATTCTTTCGATCTCGTTGCCTGCAAACACTTCGTTGGACTTAAACAAGTCAGCTACCTTGAGCCCAACAATTCAGTCACAAGGCAACATCGACAAAAGCGTCACATGGAAAAGCTCTGACCCATCCGTTGTGAGTGTGGATGCGAAAGGTACCATCAAGGGTCTTAAGATTGGGACCTCTCGTGTTACAGTGATCTCCAGTGCGGACCCTGCTCAATTTGCCAGCACCTTGGTCACCGTAAAGCTACCGCCTCTGCCCAGCATCAAGCTGAGCGGATTCTTTCGGGTACGAGTTAAGGCTTCGAACCGTTACTGGCATGAAAATGGTTTCAACGACAAGCTTGTCTCCACAAGGCACCAAACGACCGATGACTTCAGCACGTTCTCGTTTGTTCCACAAAGCGATGGAAGCTATCAAATTAAGGTCAAGGCCAACGGTCGTCACTTGCACATACATGGAAACTCTACGGGAGATCAGTTTCTCTCAACCCGCTATCAACCTAACGATGACTACACCAAGTTTTTCTTGAGCAAGCAAAGCGATGGAAGTTTTCGTATCCAGGTCAAAGCGACCAAAAAGTATCTGCATGAAAATGGACTCAACGACAAGCTTCTTTCCACACGATTTCAAACCACAGATGGTTACTCCAGCTTCTTCCTGGAGCCTCTGCTCTCAGGTACGTTCCAGATCCGTGTGAAAGCAAACGGTCGTTATCTCCATGAAAGTGGAAACTCTACAGGCGATAAGCTTGTTTCTACACGAACCCAGCCCAACGATGACTACACGCGCTTCACCTTGGAGCGAGGAACAGACGGAAGCTATCGTATCAAGGTAAAGGCCAACAACCGATACCTACATGAACATGGAAACTCTACAGGAGACAAGCTCATCTCTACCCGATTCCAACCCACCGATGACTACACCCGTTTCTTCCTCTTTCCTGAACTTGATGGAAGCTATCGCATCCAGGTTAAGGCTACCCAGCGGTTCTGGCATGAGAATGGTTTCAATGATAGGCTTATCTCTACCCGATTCCAAGTCACTGATGATTTCACCCGCTTTTTCCTTGTCCAATAACGCAACCAAGGCTCCCTTCTCCCTGCTTTACTTCTCACCGATCTCTGGCTGAGTTCGACAAAAGGATCTTGTCATGAAACGTTTGACTCCAATCTTCCTGTTGTTGTTTGCTGTTAGCCTGTTGATGTTGATGGCTTGTGGTTCTTCAGACTCTACAAACACAGGAAAAGGCACCGCAGTCTGCGT
Source organism: Deltaproteobacteria bacterium (assembly GCA_006226375.1). Classification (GTDB taxonomy): domain Bacteria; phylum Myxococcota_C; class UBA6777; order UBA6777; family UBA6777; genus M3003. Next base: position 21,444 of record SBHC01000036.1, read on the forward strand.
CAATGGAAGCTGCTCATGTACCAATGACTGCAAAGGGGATTGCCCCAATGGAGGGTGTAAGTTTTATTGCGGTGGGAAAGGTACTTGTACGTTAACCTGCGATGGTGGTAACTGCGAGTTTAACCTCATCGAAAATATGTCCGGTAACTTCACCTGCAAGGGTGGTGGTTGCTCTGTCCTCAATGCCAGCGAAGGAAAGGTGTCCATGGATTGTTCTGGTAACGGCTGTGAAGTGACTTGTGCCAAGAAAGAACATGAATGCTCCATCAGCGCCTGCGCCAAAAATTGCAAGATGATTTGTTATCCTGGCAACCAAGGCTGCACCAACTCCTGTACCGACGCCTCCTGCCAATAAGTCCTGATTCTCCAGTTGTTTCAAACCCATCCTTTGAGCTTCGTATCCAGCCATCTTACCTTCGTATTTGCTCGCTTGACTCCCTGCAATTGATTGTCTACCCTCATTCGCTGTCAAGAGGATTTGGTCCTGGCACGTTGAGGGCAATCATGGTATCGAGCAAAAATGCATTCGGACGAACAGTGACGTTAATGGGAGAAAGTCTGGATATCCCATTGCAAAAAACGATCAATCCCATCCTGCCTTCTTCACGTGAGGTCCCCATCTCTACGTTGGATCTTGGCCTACAAATGCCAGAAGTTGCCCACCTCCCTGAGATCTACGTATCTTCCACACACGAAGAAGAGGGTGAATTTAAGGTCGTAAGTGTGGTAGGGGAAGGCGGTATGGGCGTTGTCGAGTTGGTTCATCAGCAGGCATTGCAACGCGACGTTGTGATCAAGCGCCCCAAGGAAAAAGAAGCTACCAACAACCAGATCCAGGCCTTGGTAAAAGAAGGGCTTCTCACTGGACAGTTGGAACACCCCAACATCGTCCCTGTCCACTTTTTGGGGCGATTGTCCAACGGCCTACCTGCTCTGGTGATGAAGCGGATCTCAGGCACGTGCTGGCGGGATCTTATCTTGGACTCTCAACATCCCGCTTGGGAGAAAGTACAAGGGGATCGGGTCGCCTGGCATCTTCGGGTTCTTTTGCAAGTTTGCAACGCCGTTGAGTTTGCCCACAGCCAAGACGTGATCCATCGAGATATCAAACCTGAAAATGTGATGCTCGGAGACTTTGGAGAAGTTTACCTTCTTGACTGGGGCATCGGGATTAAGCTCAACGCAGAAACAGGTGTTGTTAAACCAAATTACTTCGCGGGTTCTCCTGCCTATATGGCACCGGAGATGGTTGATCTGCACCTGAGCGTTCAAACGGATGTGTATCTCTTGGGCGCGACTCTCCATGAACTCTTAACACAGACTCCACTGCATGACGGCGACACCATCGAGGAGGTGCTTTGGCAGGCTCAACGATCGATCCCCAAGGAGTACGGTCCAGACATTCCGGAAGAGCTTGCCAACGTATGCCATCGAGCCACACATCGAGAGCCTTCCCAACGCTTTGCCTCGGTTCGAGAGTTTCGACAAGCCATCGAAGAACACCTTGGACATCGCAACGCTATTGACCTTGTTGAGTCTGCACAATCCAGGTTAACGGAGCTACAGAATCTTATCGCAGATGACTCCGAAGAGTTTGGCTCTCAGCGACGATTGGTCCTGCATGAACTCGCCACAGAATGCCGCTTTGCTTTGCGCGAGGCTCTTAAGCTCTGGCCCAATTCCAAACAGGCCAAAACGCTTCTCCAGCAATGCACAGAGTTGATGGCAGGCATTGAGCTTAAGTTAGGCAACATCTCCAGCGCTGAGTTGCTTCTTGCAGAGTTAGACGAGATCCCACCCGAATTGAGTGAGCAACTTAAGGTGCTTTGGGCCGAGCAAGCCGAGGCTTTGGAAGCGCAAGAAAAGCTACGTTCGTTGGAGCACAACATCGATACAAGGGTGGGGGCAAGCCGTCGCTCTGTTATGATGGTGCTTTGGGCTTTGGTGGTGGTGGGTACTGCTTCCGCCTACACGCTGTTCACTGGAGAAATTATTCTTACTTCGCCCAAAGGTGCGTTTCTCACAGGTCTTGCTATTATCGTTGCCAGCGCTGTTGCTGCCATTGTCTATCGAGATGTGTTGATACAAAACAAATCCAACCGGCAATTCGTGGTTATCTATTTTGCCGGGTGCATCGGAATTCTTATCAGCCGTGGGTTGGCCTTTGTTGTACCCACATCATTGGCTGCCACGTTCATTGTTGACATGACCCTTATGGGCTTTGGCTTCTTCTGCGCAACTGTCACCATTGAATCTCGATTAATATGGGCCGCTTTGGTGTTCTTGTCAGGTGTTATCATCACGTTGTTCCAACCTTCGTGGGCGTACGCTATGGTTGTTATTACCACGGCAGGTGCTGCCTTATGTTGCAGCCTCGTCTGGCTTAAGATGGAACAAAACAAATCCACACCGAAACAAGCTTGAACACGAAAGAATGGAGTTGCTGCCTACCGTACAGCTTCGTTCGTTGATACTCTTAAGGATGAACGTGGCAAGGAATGTTTTGCATGGTCTTAGGTGTTGTGCTGCGTAGCGATGAGGTTTCTTTGGAAGAAACAGGAGACCGTTTTGAAACAAGCCTTACTTTTGGTGACGCTTCTTTCCCTTAGTGTTCCTGCGTGCCGACCGGTGAACCGGGACCCCGTAAAGAATTTTGATCACATGTGGAGCACGTTTCAAAAGCGTTACGCCTTCTTTAAATTGCGTGGTGTGGATTGGAAGAAAGAGCGTGCCAAATACCGACCGCGATTGAACCGTCAGTCCACGGACAAAGATTTGTACAAGGTGCTGAAGCTGATGACCGATAAACTACGGGATTATCACGTCAGCATCGATGCGCCCTGGCCGATTCTACGTTCGTACCGGGGAACCTTTCGACACTGGGCCTATACATGGCGTGTTCGTCGAAGGGCGAGGCGACTGGGTCTGAAGATTATGAAGCGTTACGTCGGCAAGCCCAAGAGTTACGGAGACGCCGACATTCGTTGGGGTATCATCCCCAAGGCCAACGTGGGTTTGGTCCAGCTCAACAGCATGGAAGACATTGTAAGTTGCTGGGACTTGCGGCGTTTGGCTCCCGGTCACTTTTGCTCTTGGTGGACCAACGATAGGACAGCCGTACGCTGGATCATGGAGCAGGTGATGAAAGACTTCAAGAAGGTGAAGGCTATCATCGTGGATGTTCGCTTCAACACAGGCGGCTATGACTCTGTATCACGCGAAGTTACCCGGTTTTTTGTGAAGGAGCGTACCAAGCTTTACAGCAAGAGAGAGAAGCTGGGGAGTCGCTTGTTGGAGCGGAAAACGTTCTACGCAGAGCCAGCCTCTGTCACTCGGACCAAGAATGTTTTTGTGCTCACCAGCCACATGACAGCGAGCGCTGCAGAGATCTTTGCGCTCTCGATGAAGGCGTTGGATCATGTGACGTTGGTGGGCGGTCCCACACGAGGCACTCTGTCCGATGTGTACGAAGAGAAGATGCCCAATGGATGGGAGTTTACCCTCTCCAACGAGATCTATTACAGCGTGCATGGCAAGGTCTATGAGAAGATAGGAGTGACTCCTGACATCCTAGTGCCTTACCCTGTCGATCAGCCCAATCGGTTGGTTCGCACCCTGCGACGTGACCTTCGCCGGGTTGGCGATCGAGCGATTGAACGTATTCTGAAGAAGTTGAAACCTTAGATTGGAAGGAAGGAACGCTCAGGTTTTGAGCGTTTAGCGAAGCAGGTGGCCTGAGTGAGGGGGATCCACCGGTCGCCAGAGCGTGGGCTCCGGTGACATAGCGCTCATCACATCGGCGTCTCGAAAGGTTTTGGGTCTGGGTTTGGTCCAGCGTTTCCACCACATCTTGGTCAGCGCAGTCATCCGTTTCATCACAACTCTCCTGTAGCGTTTCGCTATTTGAATCTCTTTACCGTTCCGTACGATACAGGGCAGGCCTGGTTCGATAAAAAGTGCAGCCCTTGAGAAAAAACTTGGCCTTGTGTCACAATGCGCTTCCTTGGAATCGATAGAGCTCTCAGGGGAGGCGAAATGAAACATTACATCTGTGCGGAAGGATAGGGTTCTGATGCGGATTTTGCATACATCGGACTGGCATTTGGGGGTAAGTTTGGAGCAAGCCCCACGAGAGCAAGAGCACGAACGTTTTCTCAACTGGCTTGTGGATCTGATGGCTGAGAAAAAGGTTGATGTGTTGCTGCATGGCGGAGATGTGTTTCACACCAGCCAGCCGGCAGCTCGCAGCTTGCGTTTGTATTACCAGTTCCTTGCTCGCTGCTCGTTTGAACCACACCTCAAACAGATTGTGATTGTGGGAGGCAACCACGACTCTGCCGCGCGCCTGGATGCTCCTCGGGACGCTCTTGAGATGCTTCGTGTGTATGTTGTGGGGGGTGTCGGGAACCAGGAGCTGGGATGGGACCACTACCTGTGCCCGATCAAGGATGATGATGGAGAGGTCGCTCTCGTTATTGCTGCGATGCCCTACATCCACGAAGCTCACCTTGGAGTTCGTACCACCGGACGCAAACCCAACGAGATCTGGAAAGACATCACCGAGCTATTCACCTGGCAATATTCCAGCCTCGCCGAAGCTGCAGAGCAGCGGTATCCGGGTGTTCCGATGATTACAACCGGCCATCTAACGTGCTACCCGGAGCGTCGGTACGAAGAGGAGGATGCTCCTTACCATACACCTCTGCACCTGGTGGAGTCATGCGGTAGCTTACCACCTTCGATCTTTGACGACCGGTATAGCTATGTTGCCTTGGGTCATATTCACAAACACATGGAAATCGAAGAAGCCAACGCATGGTATCCTGGATCGCCCATTCCTACGGATGTTGTCGAGTCACGGACGCCTAGCTACGTGCTGCTCGTTGATGTGGATCCTTACGGGGATACCAAAGTAGAGCGGGTGGAGGTTCCCTGTTGGAGACCCATTCTCGAAATGACAGGCAAACCAAAAGATGTCTTGAAACAAATCGAAAAGCTCAAGTGGGACACACCGTTTCCTCCCTATTTGTACATTGACTTTCAGGTCAAATCTCCCCAATACGACGGGCTTCAACGCATTGATGAGATCCTTCAAAAGTACGACCCAGAACATCGTCCTCGCGTGGTGCGTTTGAAAGAAACGCTGATCCGTGAAGAAGAAGATGAGCTTGAAGAAGAACAAGAAGGCGAGATGTCGCTTGAACATCTGAAGCCAAGTGAAGTGTTTTCTATGATGTACACTCTGCGACATGAAAACCCTCCAACCGAAGAGTTAATGCTGGCGTTTCAGTCGTTGCTTGCGGACAAACCCGACTAAACTTTGATGTGCACTAGCCCTGTTCTTTTTTGCCCCTCTTCTGGATCGGAACGAGCGCCTTTATGAAACTGCATAGCATCCATATTTATAACTTAAACTCACTCTACGGTAAGCATGTTATCGACCTACAGGAAGACCTTCATCAGGCGCCGTTGTTCTTAATTGTGGGGCCAACAGGCTCTGGAAAGTCTACCATCCTCGATGCGATCTGTTTGGCGTTGTTTGGGCAAACTCCACGTCTTACAGCAGAGAGGGGCCGGACGGACAAAGCTCCTCATTTGATTATGTCCCAAGGTACAGGGGAATGTTGGGCCAAGCTGGTGTTCAGCAAGCGCGAATCGGATGGGGTTCGCAGAACCTATCGCGCAGAGTGGTCGTGTCGCAAGGCTCGCAATCGACCGAACGGAAACCCGCAATCTCCAGAGCGCGGACTGTTTCGTCTGTTGTCCGGCGGTATTGAAGAACTGCTTGTCAGTGACAGTCGAGCCAAGTACACCCAACCGCACTTTGAAGAGGTTCTCCAAGGTCTCACCGTTGATGACTTTCAACGCAGCGTGCTTCTCGCTCAAGGTCAATTTGCAGCGTTTCTTTCGGCCAATGAGAATGAGAAAGCATCGATCCTAGAGCGGCTCACTAACACCGATGTCTACAAACAAATTGGTGCTCGTGCTGCCCAACGTTTTCGAGACATTCGGAAAGTTTGCGACAAGCTGGATGAAAAGCTAGAGGACATCGATCTCTTAACCGAGGAAGAAGAACAAGAGCTTCACAAAGAGCTGGCTCAACTGGACCAGGATGTGCAAGCGATGCAGGAAGAAACCGAACAAGCGGAACAGGCGGTCCGGTGGTTTCAAGAGCAACAACAACGCGCCCAAGACCTAGCCAACGCTGAACAAGAGCGCGACAGCTGTCAGGCTGCGATGGAAGATTCGAAAGAACAAGAAGCTCGCCTGGAAGAGCACGAACGATGCCAGGAGTTGGCTCCCGGTCTGTCACGAATCAGACAGCTGAAAGAGGATCGAGCTAAGTTAGAAGCTACACTCCCCACCCTGCAAGATGACAAAGAAAAGGCAGAAACGCTATCGCGGGAAACGGCTGAAAAGGTTGAGGTTGCGCAAGCGCAACTGTCGAAGGCCAAGGAGCAATGGGAGGAAGCACGTCCACGTTTGGAGGAAGCACACAAGCGCTTGGGTATGTTGGAGAGCAAGCAAACTCAGCGAAAGGAGCTTCTTCAACAACAAAGCCAACAACAAACCGAAGAAGCAAAGCAGGCGAAGCAACGAAAGAAGCTTGAGGCAAGCCGGGAAGAAGCACAAGCTTCGTTGGAGCAAGCATCCTTACAAAAGGCAGAGTTGGAAACGTTCGCTTCGTTGGGAGAATTGTTGTCCGAATGGAAGGCTCAAACCGAGCGACTCTCCGAGTCGTTGGAGCAATGGAATCATGCCATAAGCCAGAAACAAGAGACCTCGTGCCAGAGAGAGAAGGAGCAAGAACAGAAAACCAAGCTTCATGAGCAACGTGAACGTTTGCAGGAAACGTTGGCTCCCCAAAAAGAGGAGCTTCAACAAGCAAAAAATACTCTTCGTGAGTTATGGGGGGATGCGGAAGATTCCCGAGCGTTCCGTCAACAGATGACAGTCCAAAAAGAGACACTGCAAAAGCGTCTACAAGGTTGTCAGGATGCCAACAAACATCACAGGCAGTTGGTGGCCAATCTTGCTCAGATAAAAGACTTGGACGAGCAGATCGCGGAGCAAGCAGAGGAACACAAAACTCTCGAACAAGAGCACAAGCAACAAGGCCAGTTGCTACAGGCCAAAGAAGCTTTGTTGGAGGAACAAAACGAACGACTTAAGGTGCTCGATCGAATCCTGGCTCTCAGCGATGAACGAGCTTCCTTGGAAGACGAAAAGCCCTGTCCCTTGTGTGGAAGTGAGCATCACCCCTTCCGTGCAGAGCAGGACAAGCAAGACACCGAACAAAGCTTTGTTAATGATCGAAGCGAGTTACAAGTTACACTCCAAACGACCAAGAGCGAGTTGACCACCTTACGGAAAGAAAAGGAGTCGTTGAGCAAGCAACTTGTTCGTTTGGAAGAGAGTCAGGCCCAACAGCAAAAGCTTCGTCTTCAAGAACAAGAAAGCTACAACCAAACGGTTCCACTGTGGCGAACAGCTTTGGAACAAGCGCAGTTGGAAGCACCCAAAGATTTCCCTGTCACAGACGAAGAGCAGACGTTTCAGCTTGAACAAATAGCCAACCAGAAGCAGTCATTGCAAGATCAGTTGCACGAACTTCAACGTCAGCAAGAAGCGATCGAAGAGCAAGAAGAGACCCTTAAGAAGCTAGAGAAAAAGCTGGAGCAAGACCGAAAACAGGAAGCACGATTGGATGTGGAAGAAGCCAAGCTCACTGAACGTCTCCAACACCTGGATGAGCGGTTGGAAGGTCTAACACAAGAGGAAGAGAAGCTACAAAGCCGAGCGCAAGAGCTAGCCACGAAGCTACAAGAGAGCTATGAAGCTTCTCAGGTCTCCCTTCAAAAACCTCAAAGCACATCAGAACAAGCGCCTTTTTTGTCGTTTGATCCAGCGGCTACGTTGTCATGGAGTCAGACAAAGTTTGAGGCCTGGAAGACGGCAGAACAATCGTACACCCAAGCTCAAGAAAGCCTTCAGCAAACCCAAGACGCCTGGGATGAGTTGGAGCGACGTCAGGGCGAGATTGCCCGTTCTTTGGAGGAGTTGCAGCAACAAATCGCAGCCTTGGAAGAGGAAGAACAAGAGCTTCAGCAGAAACAAAATGAGCTATTGCAAGGCGAGTCGTTGGAGGCGTTTCAAGCTCGATTGCAGTCGAGTATGGAGGACGCTCAAGAGATTCTGGATGGGGATCTGGCTACCCAAAAGCGTGCAGAGCATGACAGAGTTCAGGCCAACACCCGATGGGAAGGTCACCAACAGCAGCTAGCGGACAACAGTGAGCGCTTCGAAGAAGCTACCACAAACCTGGAAGCTGGGTTGCGGCGCCTCTCGTTGGAGTCACAAGAAGAGCTAGAGCAACGCTTGATGAAGCCGGAAGACTACATTGAACTGCGCGACTCTTTGAAAGCCCAACGCAAAGCTTTGGAGAAAGCCAAGCACCGGTACGAAGTGTGTCACAAAGCGGTAGAGCAACACGAGGCAGCGAAGCCGTCTTGGGTGGAGAGTGCCTCCTTGTCACCAGAGGAATGGCAAGAGAAGCGAACCGAGTACAGCGGCCAACAAAAGCAGCGACATGAAGCGATGGGAGCGCTACGAGAGAAGCTCAAACAACAAGCCAAAGCCAAGGAAAAGAACGCCACGCTTAACCAAGAACGCGAAGAGGCTCTCAGCAAAAAACGCACATGGGAGACCATTAACAACCTGATTGGAAAGAAGGATGGGGATAGCTTCAAGCTCTTCGCACAAAGCCTTAACTTGCAAGAGTTAGTGATGCGAGCCAACGATAGGTTGCGTCGTCTGGCACCACGCTATCGGCTGGCTGTGGCGAGAGGGGAGGGCGGCGAACCCCAGCTTGATTTTGTGGTCAAAGACCGGGACCAGGCGGAAGATGAACGACCCATCACGACCTTGTCCGGTGGAGAAACGTTTTTGGTGTCGTTGTCGCTGGCGTTGGCTCTCGCGGATTTTCGCCGGGTCGCGATGCCGATCGAGACTCTCCTCCTCGACGAAGGATTTGGTACCCTGGATCAAGACACCCTTGACCTCGTGATGCAAACGCTTCGACAGTTGCAACAAGAATCGGATCAACAGATTGGACTGATCAGCCATGTGGAGGGGCTGAAGGAACGGATTGATGCCCAGATCTTGGTGCAAAAGAAGGGCAACGGTCGCTCCGCTATTAAGATATCAGCCCCGGTGTTTGCGCCCAAAAACCGAGACAACCCAACGCAACATTCCTCGGAAGCATCGGCACTCTAATCTCCCACATTGTGACTTGGAATGCGATCGTGTATCCTTCTCTTGCTCTTTGACAAATGCAATCCTTTGTAGGCTTCCTGACCGGGTTATGCCGGTCATCTCTGTAAAGAGGTTTTCTCTGCTTATGCGCTTGCGATACGAGCGTACAGGAGAAAGGTTTCACTGAAGTGAAAGGAAGTACTTGTGGATCACGTCTTCCTTGCCGTAGCGTCTGCCGTTGACCTCCAACTGCTAGTCGGCGATGTCGCGCAGGCGGTGGAGGTGGCCGGTTCCCTGGGCGCGTCAAGAATGAGGGCGACGGCGACACCTGGACGTACGTCGAGCCGACGCCCATGTCACGCACTGTCCACAATGCAGTACTTTCTAAGTGGCTGAAAAGACTAGGTCGAACTCCCCTCATCGTGCAGACTGCACAGGTGGGTGCAACGTCCAGACTGGCCTGAAGATCGTCACGACGTCGTCACGGTGCTGCCCGACTTGATGGCGCAGAGCAGAGCGCTCTTGAAACGATGTTGTCGTCGACCAGAATGAGACTCTTTGACGTCAGTTTTTCACTTTGCAACGCTACCAGGGATTGTGGATGGAGATGGAGGCAAGAGGAGAGGAAGCGAGTGAGGGGATTAGCGGCATCGATTGGGCTCGCAGACCAACTTTTTGCAGCAGGGAGCGCGAACACAGCGAACGCCGGGTTTGTGCGGATAGCAACGTTTGCGGCCCACTTTGCAACACTTGTACTTCTTGCAAGCTTTCAAGTAACAACCTTGGATACCTCGGATCACCACACGGTCGGATGCTTTGCGTGAAGCCCAGTCGCAGATGCAGCGCCAGATTCCACCGGCAATACGAACGCGCGAACACTTGTCGCGGATGAACTTGAGTCGCTTGGCGTTGATACTGCGAGCGTTGCGGTAACAAGCTTTTTGTTGGCTCATACAGGCTTTGCTGCACGCTCTGCATCGAATTTTGGTGCAGTACGGACGTCGTTGTTTGCAAATCAGCTTGGGCTCTTTGCATCCGTTGCGAGTCAGCCAGATGTATTTGCAGCCAGGCTTTGGCGCTGCAAGTTTGTACTGAGGACAAGGCTTCTTGCAGGGGCACTTTCCTTTGCACTTGACGCGGACTTTGGCGCAACGAGCACCACAGGAGTTGCTGTAGGTTTTGCCGTTGACGCCGCAAACAGGAGCATAGTTTCTGGGACAAATGCAGGGTTTCTTGCAGGGACATCGTCCTTTGCATTTGACGCGAACTTTGGCACATCGTGCACCACAAGCGTTACCGTACGTTTTGCCGTTCGCGCCACAAACAGGGGCGTAATTCTTGGGGCAGATGCAAGCTTTTGGTTTGCAGGGGCATTTTCCTTTGCACTTGACGCTAATTTTTTCGCAGTTCGCCTTGCAAGAGTTGCTGTAGGTTTTGCCGTTGGCTCCACATACGGGCATGTAGATGGCGGGGCAGATGCAGTTGGCTTCGGCTTGTTGGGGAGCGAAGGCAAAAGCCAAAAGCATTCCAAGGCTCAAGGTCCAAACGTACTTCATTTGTGTCTCCTTTGGTTCCAGTGACAAGTTGTTGCACAATCTCTTTGTTGATTGCGCACAGATGCGGTTGTGTCTTTTTCTTTAGACGCAACACAGCTTCTCGTATTCACAACTGGGATGTCAAGGAGAAGGTGAAGGACTCGGATACTGCAGAGGAATGATTGGTTGCAAGGAGGCAAGAGGGAGGGGGGTTAGAAAGCCATGCCGATCGAGAACCTGGCTTCCGGAAATGCGATGGCATCGGTTCCTGTGTGGTCAAGCCAGAATCCACCACCACCGTTGAGGTTGGCTGTGAGTCCAAAGTGAGGAGCCAACCACCAGGTGAAGTCGAGCCCAAGAGTTGCGACAAGGGCGTGGGCTTCCTCGATGGTATCAAAGCCTCCGTAGAGGTAGCGGTATCCACCCATCAACATAAGATCCAGGGTGATGCCTCGACCGTAGTAGTTTCGTGTGTTGACCAGAGGAATGGCTGCGCCGATCTTCCCGTATACCGTGGCTCCCAAGCCAAAGGTCGAAACGCCGACCTCTGCTGCAAACGGTCGCAACGCTGTGAGGGAAGCTGAAACGCCCAACAGGTCAGGAAGGCCTGAAAATGCAGAGACTCGCAAGTTGAGCGCGGAGCGGCTGTTGTAGCGTTGGCCTTGCTCCAAGTATTCACCGCGGTACGCGTTGGCGGAAGGCATCGCCCACATCCAGACAGCCAAGAGTCCAGCCAACATCATTCCCATGTGTCGAAGTGTTTTTGCTTTGTGTGTTTTCATAACGTTTCTCCCTTGGGTCGCAGGCACCTAATCGGTTTCGTCTGGCTTCAAAGCAACATCCATGCCGAGCAGAAACCAAGAGAGCAAACCCTTGCGCACCAAGAGAGAAATTAAGCCTAAAAAAGGCCTGTGAAGTCGATCACTTCTTCGGTTGTGAGTCATGTCACGAAGAAAAAAGGGGGGTGGAGCAGAGCTACGCCGATCTGGCATTGTGGTGTGCCAGCACCGCACAAACGACAGGAGGTGACCGCCAGAAAAGGGCGCCCCCCGCTCGTTAAGGGTTGAGCTTCCAGATGGTGAAGTTGAGGAAAGCTGCGAAGCTCACCCAGAGTTGGTAAGGGATGAGGAGCGCTCCAGCCACAGGGCTGATGGGCCAGAACGTGAGGATGGTTGCGAGTATAGAGGCCCACAGGAAGAGAATCTCTACAAAGGCCAGCCCTGGGTTTTGTAGACCAAAGAAGCACCAGGACCATCCCGCATTAAGGAGCAACTGCACACCAAAGATGGTGAGGGGAAGGGCCGCTGCTTGAAACCCTTTGCTCCGCCAGACCAACCATCCTGCGATGGCGATGCAGAAAAACAACAAAGTCCATACCGGGCCAAACAACCAGTTGGGTGGGTTCCAGGCAGGTTTGACAAGGGTTGGATACCAAGTTTGGATAGACAGGCTGGTGAAATAGCCGTTGATTCCTGCTGCAGCGAAAGACACGGTCGCAAACGCTGCAAGCATCCACCATGATGTTGTGTTCATGGCCACAGCCACCAAAGCTCTTTGTCAGCTTTGGGTTCTCGTACAAACCGGAACACCAAAACAAAAAGAACAAAGAAACAGGCGTAGTACACAAAAAACAAACGTGGATCGTAGTAATCGTAGGGCAATGAGTCGAGAAACAGCCAACCTACAGCGTAGATAGGACCCAGAGCGAGGCTGGCATAAAAGAAGGCCTTGGACAAAATCATGGCCCAAAGGGATGGGCTCTGTTTTGTGGGTGTGGTCGTTTCTGAAAAATGATCTACCATGATTCCTTTCCCTGCGTTGATGTGGTTTCTAGCAAGATACGTGTTGCGGTTGGCTTCAGCAAGGTCCGACGTGAGCAGCTCGATTTATGGGGTGTCTCTCCAGAGAGAGTGAGCGCGTGAAGTGGAGGGAGGAGGAGTGGACGTCGTCGGTGGTTTGGAGGGAGACAGAGCGACCAAAAGTGCACCTGTTACAAGCAAGGCTCCAGCAACGCCCAAGACGGCATAGCTGGTAGGGTACAAAGCCCGAGCGGTTTCATGGTGTTGAAGGATCTGTTGGGTGACTTCCAGGCTTGTGTTTTGGTCGCGAAGAGCCTGTTGGTAGGTTTGTTCTTTCTGAAACTCCGCGATCGAAGCGCCGCCCAGCAAGCCACCTCCCAACAACGCAATTCCACCTCCTGTACCAAGGACGATCCAGCCAGCCCGGCGGGTTCCTGATGATTGCACCAGCTTGGGTTTGTGGGGAGGTGGTGGGGTCCGACGCAGGTTTGGCGTCACACGACGCCTTGGAGGAGGCAATCGTCGTGGCTTCACTGGCACAGGAACGGCGAACACCAACGATTGGCCGGGCTTCACCTTCAACACGAACGTTCGTTGGGGCAAGGTCAGGCGGAGCAGCTGGTAGGTGCCTGGACGAACCTTTTGGCTCCATGTTCCTTGAAGCACCTTCGAAAACGAGAACCCTTTCAACTGAAACGAATCGGAGGAGCGTCCTTGGATGGTTAAGGTTCCGTAATTAATTCGCTTCGACAAGGTTCGCGTGAGTCGTTCGGCGCTCTGCTTTCGGTAGGTGTTTTCGTACAACTTGCGAGCAAGGTAGCGACGGACCAATTTTAACGCTCGTTCGTTCCAGTAGGCTGCTTGTTCTGTACTTTTTGCTTTCTTTTGGGCTGCGTTTTGGTAGGCCAGGGCTGCGTTACGCAACAACCGTCCATACGAAACGCGCTGCGCTTCGGTGAGTACTGTGGTGAGGATTCGTCGAGGAATTTGAGACTCGTAGCATTGCGCAGCCTGGAGAAAGTTTTGTTTTTGAAACAAGGCCAGGCAAGGCTTCTGTTGCGATTGTGCCAGGACGATGGGACCCTTTGCCAAAAGCAAAAGGACCACAAGTCCATATTGTGCTGTTCGCATACACATATCCTAGAACACAGCATCCTGCGGACACTGGAACAAAGTGTTGCACCCCAACCGATGGTACTCCCTCTTTCAATGAGATCCCTCGGCATTCCAACGTATTTTGTTGGTTCGCGTCACTGTATCACAGATCAAGGAGCCACGATACAATACTGTTGGGAGGTCGGTTCAGGCATACCTTCCATCAGCAGTCGTACCTGCAACGTGGAAGCCAGGTTCCTTGCCGACAAGGAACACGGAATAACTCCCGGACCCTCCAACTTAAGACGGCTTTTCTTCAACGTGACTCCAACACAGTAACCATCTTTTTTGCGGACGAGCTTTCCTCGGGAGAGGTTGGCCCGGGCTTTTTTGTGTTGTTGAGGGGATAGAACCAATCGTGTCCAGCGAAAAGGCAGCTTGGGGCAGTCGGACACGTACCTCACATAGCGGGGCAACCTGGGGCGCGGAGCCACCCGCCGACGGACTCGTCGACGAATGCGTACTCTGCGTCGAAGTACTCTAACCTTGCGCACCGGAGGAGTTCTTCGAACTTGAGGCTTAGGTTGCTTGCGCTCTGGCGGAAGGGTTCGGTTTGCAGGAACCTGAGTTTTGTTTGGTGAACGACGTTGGGGCACTGGTCGCTTTCGAGGCTGACTCTTGCGACGGGGTGAGCGGTGAGGAACTTGTCGCGCTCCAACCATCCGGCTGCGACTTGTTCTGCTGCTGGCTTTGTTGGAAGGAAGCATCCACCAGACTCCCACTCCAAAGAGCAGGGCAAGAACTCCCAGGGTCGACCAGAAGCCTGCTTTGCTTTGCCATTGTTGGACCAGTCGTTGTTCAAAGGAGCTGTATGGAGAAGAGGGTGCTGCAGACTCACCAGAGGTCACAACGTCTGGAGGAACCAGGGACAATGCACCTTCTTCAGGAGTTTCGTAGAGCGGTTCAAAGGAGCGTTCTGCGGAACGTTCGGCGGAGCGCTCCGTGGAGGAAGCAGCCAAAGCTCCCTGTGTCATGTGAGGTTCAAGCGTTGTGTTGGGGTCCAACGTGACAAACGAACTTGGCGGGCTTGAAGTATGGGGGACCGCCTGGGAGCCAGAAGAAGACATGCTGGAAGTTTGAGTCTGTGCTTGCATGGCCTCACGGAGAGCGGTTTGGAAGTCCTTCTCCATCTGGTGAGCGTTTTCATATCGTAGCCCAGGCCGCTTTTGCATGGCCTTCAGCACGATCGGATCAAACGCGGGATGAATCGAATGTCCCTGGTTCTCCAAGAAGGAAGGTGGATGGGGTTCTTCGTAGAGGTGGGCTTGAATGATGTCGGTGGCGTTGCGTTCCGCAGTGTCGCCATGGGATACCCTGTTGAAAGGAGCGTAACCCACTAACAATTCAAACAGTATGCATCCCATCGCGTAGATGTCGGAGCGACCATCCAGTTTCTTGTTGAGGCATTGTTCGGGCGACATATACGAAGGCGTACCCAAGGCTCCTTGGGTTAAGGGCGTGTTGCTCTTATCTTCCTGCATGTGACTGGCAATCCCAAAGTCAATGACTTTGAGGAACTTGTCATCTCGGCCTTGCTGGATCAGCAGAAGGTTTTCGGGCTTCAGGTCTCGGTGGACCACGTCTGCTTGGTGAGCGTCATCCATGGCCCGGCAAAGTTGGGTGAACAGATGACCGACAATTTGCAGAGGAAGTGTTTGTTTTTTCTGTAAAAAGGAGCGCAGCGTTTGACCCGCCAGGAACTCCATGACATAGAAGAAGCCGAGGTTGGGGATCTGGCCAAAGTCATCAAACACGCGGACAATGTGGGGGCTTCGCTGGGATAGCGCCGACGTCAGAAGGACCTCGCGCTCAAACCTTGCGACGACAGTGTCATTGGAGAGGAACTCAGGCCGAATCAGCTTGATAATCCGGCGGGCGTCGTTGGGCAGCTTGATGTGTTCTGCCTCATACACTCGACCAAAGCCACCTTCTCCAACAAGGCGAAGCAGGCGGTACTTCCCGGCTACGCAAAGCAGAGGAAATTGACACACCGGACAAAACAACGTTTCGACTTGCGATTGGAGCTGGTCGCGGGGTGTGCTGCACGAAGGACAGCGTTCTGGCAAGGTGTTCGAGTTGGGGCCTGGCATTGGTTCTGCTGCAAACGAAAGAAAAGGATGGAGGCTTTCGTCTGTTGTCGTAGCAAACAAAACACGGTTTCGTCAAGAGATAGAAGGAGGATGGGTGTGGTCGTGGGCTGTTGGTTTGTGGATATAGGGCAGGGTCCAAAGACTGCGCAAAACTACACAGACGAACCTATCGCGTGTTGGGTTGAGTTTTCATGAAAAGAACAAGAGCTTCCAGCTTGCAGGAACGGAGAGTCCACAGATGTGGGGGTTCTTTTCTCTGTCTTTTATGGGTCGCAGGGTTCTTGATTCGGGTCGCGTCGCTTTGGCTTTTGGACAGCGATTCGTGTCCATGTGACGTGAGGTTTCCTTGGCAACAGGCTTGGTTGGGGGTCGGTACAGAGAAGGGGTATCAGTCCGTAGCTTTTGGATGTTTGTAGCGTTTCTTTGGGGTGGGTGGGAAACACATGGGTTCCTATCCCTGCAGGGCCATGGCGGAGAGACAGCGCCAGGACTCCAGAAGGTCGCAACAGCTTTGACAAGCGCGCCATCGACTCTTGTTTCTCTTCTGAATGAAGATGGTGCCAGACTGCAGAGACAAGGACAAAGTCAAAACTATCGTTGGGCGTCTGGAGCGTTGTGAGGTAAGGCAAAGCATCCTTGCTCCAGGCAAGATTCGGGTGGGGGTAGAGTTGTTGTCCTACGTTACGGAAGCTGTCCAGCGGCTCGACGGCTCTTACGGAGTGCCCCATCTCTGCGAGGGCAAAGGCATCTCTTCCAATTCCTGCTCCAACGTCCAGAATGTGCGACGGTTGGGAAGGCAACAGCGGAAGAAACAACCGATGCAAGTCTTCAAAAGCAATGGACTGTGTTGCTCGGACAAAAGCCTCAGTGGCTTTGGAGTATCCTGTGGTTCCTGGTGTCAGAGTCATGGAAGAGGCTTTCGGTGAGGTTGACTCAAAGAAAGGAGATCAGGAAAGACGCTCATCCTATTTTGTGAACATACAAGAGTGAGAGTCTTGGTTTTGGACATTTATGTCCTGGATCATTTCGTTTGCAATGTGCATGATAGCAGTAGAACTCAGAACAAGCACCGATCCAAACCGTTGCGTATTGCAATTGTTATGGCTGTATCCTCTTGCAACCTTACTGTCATAGGAGGCTTCATTTTTGTTATGGTCTTCCATCATTCCTGATGTCATAGCTTCTTTCCAGATGATTATTAAAAGATTTCTTTGAGCTATACAAAAAGAAAGCGCTCTGTTTCGAAGCCCTGAAGAATCCCATTCTTTTTCTTCGTACATTTTCCGTGAAAAGACAAGCTATCTCGCTTCAGTCGAAGAGGAGAGAGGCTTCTACGCCCAATCGCAAAGCATACCTGCGTCGTTGAGGAGGAACCCTTGAGACCGATGACCAACGTACCATCTATCTGGCGACATTTTATCTTACATACTCTCTGTACTGGAGCCTTTCT
Organism: Deltaproteobacteria bacterium; assembly: GCA_006226375.1. Lineage (GTDB taxonomy): Bacteria > Myxococcota_C > UBA6777 > UBA6777 > UBA6777 > M3003. Next base: position 38,728 of record SBHC01000036.1, read on the forward strand.
CAGCTTCTTTTTGGGTGGAGGTTGCTTCCACCCCACACAAGTACAGCCAGCGCAAGCCGAAGACAAGCCTCCCAATGAAGTGTTGCTGTCTTTCTCCCGAAGGGGACAACTTATCGGCCCAGTTCAGGTTGCGAACAAAAAAGAAGTTCTCAAATTTGTGCGTCTTGCGAAACGCAAACAAGCTCTGAATCCCACCAAAGTGTGCAACGGACTGTGTCCCAAGAAGACACCCCAAGAATGCAAGGTCTCCTATGTGGGGCAATGTAAAGCCAGCTGCGAAGGGCTCATTCCCTTGAAGGTAAGGGATATTTGCGACGTTCTCAAAGACGTTGAAGACGAAGATAATGTGGAGAGGAAAAAGAATTGTATTGCGTCCTACACCCAAAAGTTAAAGGGCGAATGCCAAAGTGTCTGTCAACGACTTGTCGCGAACAATGACTCGTTTACCCAATCGACCTGCAAAGGCATCCTCGCTCATACTTGCGCAAGTACCCAGCATGGCGACGTGCAAACACAAGCCAAGTGTCAACAGATAGCACCTGCGGTACTTTGCAGTCTCTCGTATAGCCCTGCAGGGCTGAAGGTTTACAACGAAGAATGTCACAAGCCTCATGGTGAATGTGTAAAAGCATGCAAGACAGCTATGACACGAGCAAGATCAGCAGCCCATCAAACCCAAAGTCATCCGATGTGTACAGATGCCAACCAAGACGTTATTTGCACAACGGTTGCCAAGGAAGCGTGCCAACGGCCCCGATTGTCTATACCTGCACAGCGAATGCAGAAAGCGCGGAAAGCTCCAACGCAAGAACGTTCCGCATGCGAAACGAGAGCCAAACATTCTTGCATCGCTACCATGAAAGAGAAGGTTTGTAAGGACGAGAGAGCGTTGCCCTGCAGCAATCTGTGGTTGGAGGTGTATACGTCTGACATTGAGGGGAAGTCTTCTCATCAGAGAAACAAGAGGATGTTTCGAGCAGAGGCCAAACATCCTGCTGTTTCACCTTTTCCCACCAACACAGGGGGAACCATTCCACCAGTGACTTCCAGAAATCGCCCTCTTCAAGGGGTTCCGGTCACGAACTTTTGTGAGGTTAAGGTTGATTTGAAAAGGCTTCTTCTGGAAGAAAATAAGCAAAAAAACATCCAAAATATAGAGCATGTGAAAGGAAACGTTTTGGTCCATTATCGGTGGGTCTTGTGGAAGAATGGAAGCCCAAGAGCCAGCGGCGCTAGAGGGGTGATTCCTGTTGGAGATAAAGTTCGAGTCATCTCTCTCGATAGGCTGGGGAATCCTCTGATTGCTCCCCCTCATATTACTGAGAATCATTACGTTGTTGTGACACTTACCGGGCCATACCCCAACAAAATAAAACGGCCCAGTTACAAGATCGAATTGAGCGGGAAGGCGATTCGGTTGCGTGTCGCCAACATCTACACTCGTGGCTTGCCTTCTGGTGGAGCGAGAACCAACGCAGAAAGCAGTCTGAATCCCCAAAAAACCATGGACTTTACAGGAGAGGACTTAAAAAGTAGCAACACTTGGTTTGTTTTTAGCAGACTTCCCGGTGGCTATCGCTATTATGTGACTGTGACTGTCAATGCAAATGAGGCGACGAATCCGAAAAAGGCACAACAACAAGCTACTCCCCCATCAAATGGTGGAAAGAGCAAGAAGGCCGAAAATGGAGGGGGCGCGGCAGGCGGTAATGCTTCCACTGGAGGAAACTCTTCTGGTGATAGCTCGCCTGAAAGAAATGAAAATAGCGGTTCTAGCAAGTCAACAAAGCATTCGTTCTTTGTGTATCCTGTCTACCGGTTTCGTCCACAACTTGGCGTTGTCGTCTCCTTTTCAACAACGGGAAGTAAGATCCGCCCCAATCTTTTTAATTCACCTGTTCAGTACAGCTCAAAAGGTGGGTTTCTTAGTGCTACTCCTGAGCCTGTTAGCGCAAGTTTTCTGATTGGAACGCTTATCTACTTGCATGAACGTGACATCTACGATCCTCATTGCCCTGTTGGGGTCGGAATCCTTTTAGGTATGGGTGCCAACGAACGCATTTTCCGCGATTATTACCTGGGGATTGGTCTTGAAATTCGAGGAGCTGCTGTCATCTCTGTCGGCTTTCGCTTCACTCTCTCCGAGCAACTTCCCGAAGGTCTTACGGCTGGGATGCCTTATGATGGAACAATCGGAACGTTGCCCATTCGTCCTACGGTTGGGGGGTTTGTTAGCTTGACCTTTGATCCTATCATTCTGGTGACTGCTCTTGGTGACTACATCCAAGAGCGAATTGCCAAATGGAGCAAACCAAAGAGCAACTAGTAGCCTTCGCAGCCTTGCGTTGAACAATGACGAAGGAATCCAACGAACATACGATTGAAGGTTACTCAGGAGACTACTTATGTCGCGAACATTTTCATACACGCAATTCCTCCGCACCGCATGTCTCGTGCTTGCTTGTACGTTACTTCCTATGGGATTCATGTGGTGTGGTCTCACCGAACCCAAAGATATAACCTTTGAGGATCGCTTCCTAGCTGAACAGGATCGCATTGCACTCAAAGTCACTGTGACAAATGGAGGAGGACAAGTCCTTCGGCTTCGGCTGGGTTCTTCCTACTTCTGCGATCTGGGTGACACCCAAGGTGGAGGAGATCGTAGCTTCCCCATCACTGGCAATGTTGCTACAACGATTGAGCTTGAAGTCTGCCTCCGAAACAAAGCATCCACGGGAGCAAATCGACCCTTTAGAGACATTCTCTCTGCAACCCTTGAAGGGATTGTCAAACTACACACCCTCACCTTTGATAATGGTTATGAACCTCTTAAGTTAAGCATTACAACACTCAACCGCGCAGCTTCGCCTGCACCAACAGAACCGTCAGGTGGCTCTGCAACGAACAACACCAACAGCAACACCAATACCAACAGCAACACCAATGCAACTGAAGAGACACCTCAGCCTCAGCCTGAGTCTGAACAGGTACAATCTACCATTGTATCGTTGTCACACGGGCAATCTCTTATATTGTACGCTTCGGGTGGTTCGGGGAAACCTGAAAATTACCAGTGGTCTTTTTTCAACAACCTACGCGAACCTGTGTTTGCCCCTACCTGCTTGGGATATTCCATTTCAGAATGGGATTTTAATGAAAAGAAATGGAAAGTGTGCACAAAAGAGGATTGTTGCAAAGGAACGATGTTATGCAGATTTGAACGCAGCAACAGTGGTGGTCAAGGCACTCTCTATATCACGTTGAGTGATGCGGCGATTGAAGGCAAAGCTTTGGAGTATCCACCCGCTGTTGCCAGCGTAGAGCTGCCAGCATCCACCGAACCTCCTTCGTCGTGTCGGGAAACGGTGCCAACCACTTTGTCGTTGCAAGCTTTCTCATTAGGGAGTTCGACTGCAGAGGCTCAACCTTCCCTTAGCCCGAATGCCTCATTGATGTTGGAAGGGCAAGGTAGCTCGAACCTTGTCTGGTCTTTTGCAGGGACAGTGCCTTCTGGCAGTTTGCTGCAATCTCTCCAACTCTCGTACCTGGATGGGCAGAGTTGGAAAGCTTGCACCTCAAACGAAATCGCCAGTGATGCTTGCTGCAAAGGAAAGAACCGATGCTTGTTGCAAGCTAGATCCAACATTGACAAGGCGTTGGTACTGCTTACTGTCACATTGTCATCCACAGGGGCAAACCCTTCCAAGCCACTCGATGTTAGGATGGTATCGACTCCACCTGAACCTAGCTCTGAAAAAACCTTGGAACTTCCTACGCCAGAGAAAAGTAACGCTGAGCAGGGACCACAAGAGACTGTTCATAAGGATGGAGGGAGCCAAGACTGAGTTCTCCCACTCGCAGGGGAGTGAACCTCATCCCATGCATCCTTGTGAGGGTGGTGCTTCTGACCCAACACCAATGTCGCCATCCTCACAAGGAACTGAAATGACAAATTCTTCCACAAGGGAATTCGATCCAAGTGTGCAGAGTTTCTGTTATGATTAGAACCAACAGGGCATGCCTTCATTGAATGAACAAGAGCTTGTTGGAACTGGTCGATGACAAACCACTTTCCTTCATTTCAAAAAAGCTACAACTTCTAAGGCTGCGTGTGGCTTTCTCGGTTGTGGTTGTTTGTACCCCTCATTGTGAGTGAGCCAGCATTCGCTTTTGACATTCTTCTCAAACGGTGCGAACCTCTCGTTTTGAGACAGAAGTAGAGTTGCTTATCCCTTAGTCCCTTTGCTCTTGGAAACATACGAAACTTCATGAACAAGCCTTCATCTGACGATCGTCAACCCAGCGTACAAACCCTCACTGACCTTGCTGAATGCGTCGACTATTCATTGTTGGACACGCTCAACCGTGATCCCGAAGCGACGGAGACAGGGGAAGACCACCAGCCAAGGCAGGTCTTTTCGGGTCATTATGTGCCTGTGAAGCCCACACCTATTGCAAACCCCGAGTACGTGGCGCACAGCAACGTGTTTTTTCGAGAGTTGGGTTTGGAGGACAGCCTGGCACAAGACGAGGGTTTTGTGCGTCTGTTTAGCGGTGACCTTTCTCAGGTACCTGAACCGATCAAGCCCCATGGTTGGGCGACGGGGTACGCTCTGTCCATCTACGGCACCGAATACACGCAACAGTGCCCGTTTCAAACCGGCAACGGTTATGGCGATGGTCGCGCGATCTCGGTGCTTGAGGCAGTTCTCAATGGAAAGCGCTGGGAGATGCAGCTCAAAGGCGCAGGGCCAACTCCTTATTGCCGGGGTGCAGATGGGCGGGCCGTCTTGCGTTCGAGTGTCAGGGAGTTTCTGGCGCAAGAGCACATGCATGCGTTGGGAGTACCCACGTCTCGGTCGCTGAGTTTGTTGGTCTCCAAGACAGAGAGAGTGCACCGTCCTTGGTATTTTGAAGGTTCACAATCCACCAATCCGGAGGTCATGGTCTCGAATCCAGTGGCCATCTCAACGCGTGTTGCGCCATCGTTTCTGCGTGTGGGGCAGCTCGAACTGTTTGGTCGTCGAGCGCGCAAAAATGAACATCCAAACGCTCTCAAAGAGCTGGAGATGATCGTCCTGCATGCGATGAAACGAGAGTACAACGACGAAATCGATGAGCAGCTTCCTACAACGGAGAAGGTCATTTTGTTGGCGACTGCGTTTCGCGACCGCTTAACATCCCTTGTCGCGGATTGGATTCGAGTTGGATATTGTCAAGGTAACTTCAACAGCGATAACTGTGCCGTTGGCGGATTTACCCTTGACTATGGACCTTTCGGATTCTGCGAAATGTTCGATCCGGTCTTTCAACCTTGGACAGGTGGGGGACGTCACTTCTCCTTTCTGAACCAACCTTTGGCTGCAGAACAAAACTTTGGTTCGTTTTGCTCTGCCCTGAAGCCTTTGCTTGCGTCTGACCCTGCAGCGCTTGAAAAACTGGAAGACATTCACTCGGAATTTTCTGCTGTGATGGAGGACAAGCTAAGAAGCATGTGGGCGTCGAAGATGGGGCTGGAAGAATTTGATTCTGAGCTCTTTCTTCAGCTGTTAAAGCTTATGGTAAAAACGTCTGTGGACTACACCGTGTTCTTTCGAGAACTTTCTTCCATACCTGACGATGTATCGAAGCTACACCCAAGCTTTTACAAAGAGCCAACCGATGAGCTGCATGAGGAATGGAGCCAGTGGTTTCAAACCTGGCGTGAGCTTGTTGAACGCCGCGGCAATCTCGCTGAACTCAGCGAAAACATGAAGCTCATTAATCCCAAATACACGTGGCGAGAGTGGCTTGTTGTGCCAGCTTACCAGCAAGCTATGGAAGGCGACTATGCGCTTGTGAAGGAGCTACAAGAGGTTCTGAGTCAACCTTACGATGAGCAGTCCAAAGAGGTGGAAGACAAGTACTACCAGTTGCGTCCAGAAGAGTTCTTTTGGTCGGGCGGAGTCTCCCACTACAGCTGCTCTTCCTAAGTCGTGGCTATCTGCTTGTTTGTTGTTCCATGTTCTGGAAAGGGAGCAACGCCTTGCAAGGGGTCAGACTGTTCCCATAGCTTGTGTAACTCATCAGCCAACACTCGACATTGGGAAGTTATTTGCCACCAGACTTTGATTCGTTCTGCTGTGGAATAGAGGGAGAAGTCCTTTCTGTCAGGGATCTTGCTGCCCGGTAACTTCTCCACAAACGCTGGACTTGGGCAGAGTAGGACGACACGATCCAGCACATTGTCTTGGGCTCGTCGGCGTGGAAATGATTTGTCCAGCCAGCCGGGAATCAGGTAGGGGTAAAAGTGAGGGTAGATAATCAATCCGTCTCCCTGGTACAGTCGAAGATCGTGGTGGTAATCGATGAGCCCACCGTCCCAGTATGTTCCGTGAGGTGCACCCTCTGGAGTGCCTACGCCGTCGAGCACGAGCGGGATGGATGCGCTTGCCATCAGTGCTGAGACTGCATTCTCCTCAGTTAAGGAGACATGTGTTGTTTGAAAGTCGCTGTAGCTCATGCCGGATTGTCCTGCATCTCCGACACGTGAAAACATCACTCGTTGGTACCAGGGTTGCAGCCAGCTGCGATGGATGGCATTGGAACATGCGGCGAGTACCAGTCCACATAGATGTACGGCCTTGCGACGGCTCGCCAACAATCCTTTTCCACGAGCTGTTCCAATGTGAGTAAGGAAACGCTCATTCTCAACGATCTGCTGTACGCCGGAGTCACCCAGGATGTGTTGGAGGATGCCAAGACTTACACGTGATACCTCTTGTGGTGAGGGATTCTCGTCGTACTCTTGCTGGATGTAAGCCTCTTCCATGCGCTCGATGGCTGCGACGGGATCGGACTGTGCCATGCAAGCGTGGCGCCAACTTCCAATGGAGGTTCCCAGTATGTGCAGCGGGTGCGAACGTTTCGGTAAAAACGAATCAAACAACACGCGGTCTAGCTGACTGAGGACCAACCACTTGGGTCCGCCGGATGCGCCCAACAAGAGGGAGAACAAATCTGGATCCCAGCCCTGATCTGCGAGTCTCTCTCGGGCAATTCGTCCTGCATATACGCTCAGCATGTTCTCTGTCATTAAGCCTGTTCCCTGGTTCTTCATCTGCAAAACGTTCACGTTGCAACGTATGCGTTGTGACTTTCTTGGATTCTTTGTAACACAAAGCTTCGGTTGGGTATGCAGGCAAAGATGGCGTAGGCTTGGAGGAGTTGCAAGAAGTGCTAACATAGGTGGGTAAGTTTCGAGGTGGCAAATGGACCTTTCTTTTTCCTTTCGTTTGGATTTCGTTGTATGGTGCTGGGTACTAGAGAAACAACGACAGAAAGGAAGATGATTATGGGTCAGCAAGATGGTTTGATGTGGGAAGCTACACAACTTTTGTTACATCCTGAATCTGAGAATGAACAGCGAACTCAGGTAGTCCAGAAGATCGCAGAACTTTCCCATCACGCCGATGCTAGTGAAACCTTGCGCTGCGTAGAAGCCATCGTCCAACAATTGACGGTGGGATGTTTTCACGATTGGGTTGCAGCGTTATGGGAGCTTGTTCATAGCAGGCCGGAGGCTACCAGCTGGCGCGACGACTTTCTCGACTACAGCGAAGGGACTTTCAACGCTGCCCTTCGTTATTACTCAGCTTTGAAGCGCCACGGTGATACTGTGAGCGCAACTCCACAAGAGTGTCCTAACAAGGTGTGGAACATTGAGTTGCACAGGGATGTTGATGGCTATCTAGCTTGGCGTAGTCTTGGTAAGCTATTCCCTACAGTTATTAATGTGTGTTCCTACGACAAAGAAGCTCGCAGGGACGCTCTCTCTCGAAGAAGTATGCGTGACGCTGTTCAAGAGTTGCAAGGCGTTTTTCCCGACATCCACCACCTTCATACCTTTCTTGAAATGATGAACGAAGAGACTCTCATTGTTCTTCACCCTCAGCGACAACAAGGCTTTGAGGTTGTGGTGAGTGGTATCTGTCATATGCAAGAGTTCCAACCCATTCTGGAAGCTACATTGCATGGTGATCCTGATGAAGGATGGCTTGATGCACCGAGGCAATCGCAAGCTGTGTTGGACTGCTTTCAAGGGAAGGGTCCTATGCAAACGGACCTTGTGACGACAAACAGTTGGTCCTATTTTTCTTGGCCAGCCCTGTGCGAAGATGGACGCGTTTTGGGCAAGACGCATCTTGAAGTCAACATTCTTGACCAGGATGTTCCTGTCCATTCAGTGCTTCGGGATGTTGATGCACCCGAGTCCTTTGGTGGTGAACACCAAGAACGTGCGAGCGAGCAGCCTTTGTTGCACACACCTGAGCACGACATCGCTCCCAATCGCTTTTGGGTGGAGAGCAACAGCACGCCCCATGACTTTCTTTCCTTCGATGGGAAGCGGGTTGTTCTCATAACAAATCCTATCAGCAGTGTGCAGTGGAGAGCCTTTCGATCCTATCCCTACCTCGCTGGAGAAATGGAAGTAAAGCGAATCTTTACGCAAGAAGAGGTCAACGCGTGGCTGGAGCAATTGTTAGAGCGCAAAAGCTCTGTGGAATACACGCAACACAACGCACAAGCTTATGTGAATTTTGGGAATGCTATAGGTACTTATGTTCGTGAGACGCAGCTTGCTTGTTTGCGAAGAGGTTGGTCTTTGGGACAGCTCTCAAACTCTGCGGAGTGTGTGTACGATACTGGTCTTGCGTTGTTGCTTGTTTTGGAACAAACACAACAGACCGAAGCGTTTGTCGAGCATGCACGATCCTGGCTCAAGCTGCTTGACGATTGGTTCCCATCGTCCATCAAAGAGCGAATGGAAGCTCGTAACAATGTCGTGGGTCGTGCCTTCAATATGGATCTGTTCTCCTTTGCCGAAGAGGTCTTTGACTCTTGTCTCGCGGATGAATTTATGGAGGACGAGGTAAACCGTAGCATTGTGGTACATACCCTCAACATTGGGGCTCAACTTTTTAAGTATGTCGGTCGTGAAGCCGAGGTCTTGCCTTTGCTGGAGCGTACTGTCAATCTTGCTCAATCGTTGGGCTCGTTGGAGTATATCCGGCAGCTTTCGATGTCTGTCGAAGAGCTGATGAAGGGCGATGTGGATGCTCTTGCGGAGGCGATTGGACGATGCAACCAGGTCCTGAGCCTCTTGATGGAGACGTTGGAGTTTCCCCATCCTTCTATCGGGCTTGCGTTGTTCCGAGCAAGCCAATGCTGCGCAAGGGCGGGGATGCTTGAGCAGGCAGCCCATTGTTTTGATGTTGCTCAAAGCCACTTCGACAACACCGTGTACGCTCCCGATGCGGATGGCTTGCAGATCTTGATTAAGGAGATGCAATACTACACTGGGCAAAGATTCCCCCAGCACGCGTTGTATCTTGCACAAAAGGCACAGACCGTGGCTGCGGAGATCCTAGAGGCAAATCACCACATCCAAAGCGATCTTGTGAACTGCATCAATACCTTGGAAGAACGAATCCAACTTTATCGTGAAGAAGGCACATTTGTGTATGACGCTTGGCCGCCTGTTGATGTCTAACGGAATCAACGATGGTTGTCTGGGCAACAGGTGGGCAGTTTTAGGCGTTTGTGGGCGTTCATGAGTGCTCATGAACGTTCTCTTGGCAACACAACAAAAAAGCCGGAACCCATGGTGGGACCGGCTTAATCGTTTGCTATTGCTTGCGCCCCTGGCGCGACTGGTGCGCCAGCTCGGTCGAACACGCGACACCAGGATTAGGAATCCTTGTAAGAGTAGATGATCGTGTATGGTGGTGCCTACACACAACTTAAGGAACAAACTCGCCGTTGTCCGTACCGAACTCAGACTTCAGGCTAAGATTTTCCAGGAGTTGTTCGTGGTTGTCCCTTAATGCTTTCCACGTTATGTAGTAGCTACCTTCTTCATAACTAAGGATATGTTGGAGACTTTTGCAAAGCCGATGGATGGCTGCTTCCGCGACTCCAAGGAAACGTGCCATCGTTCTCCGACTCCACCTAAGTTCGATTATCTCATCTGGACTAGGCTTTCTCCCAGCCAGATGATTGTAGAGTGCGAAGATTGCTCGTTCTTTCACATGCTGTCCTGCGAGTAGAAGGGCTTGTTGATTTAGTTGACGAACAAGCCTTCCTAGAAATCGAGCGATGTTCAATTTGAACTGGTCATTTTCTATAAGCAGTCTTTTGGCATCCTCAAAGGGAATTGAAAACCAAGATGCTTTTTTTGAAACCACTTTGGCGCTTACAGCGTGAGTTCTCTCCGCTTCCTCTTCGAAAAGAAGGCTTCTAACTCCAAGAGGCTCAAAGGGTTTTGCCACCCTATACCCCAGACTGCGATAGGTTCCTTGTTCGTCCGTATGTTCACGGAACAAGTTAATCTCACCATCAAGAAGTATCCGAAGAGATGCATTCTCTTCGCCTTCAGCAAAAACAACATCCCCTTGGCTCTTTTTCTCTGTGTCGGCATTACGAAAATAATTCTTCAAGAGCTCCCGCTCTATTCCAAAGAAGATAGGGGCATCGAAGGGATCTACACACATAGCAATCTCTTACTCAAGGGTCAGGGTTTTTACAATAAAGTCTACGCGTGATTCAACCGAGGCTAAGGGAACGTTGATGGTCTCTATGCCGAACTTCTTGTAAAAAAAATGGTGTTGCTCGGCCAACTTCAAACGACGTTTATTGTTCAATGTTCTTAGGCCATCATCTTCAAGAGGAAGCGGCTCAAGCAAGAAGGCCATGTGGAAGACTAGCTTTTGGCATCTACGCTCTAACTCTTCGAGTTCTTTATAGGCCTTCAGTTCTTCGACATAGGCGAGACCGCAGATGGGTGTTCTATCAAAGAATGTTGTTTCGGAAACATTGGGTTCCATCTGAAAATAAGCTTCGTACCCTGCCTCAAAGATCCGTAACTGTCGCTCCAAAGGTTCCAATCGCACCAATTCTTGTTCACCAATGACTTTCCTTGCAGCTTCCTCTACGAAGGTACAACTGCTGCCTAAAGTGTCTCGTAGTCCTTCCAGCAAGCTTGTTTTTCCTGAGCAACTTGCACCAACAAGCGCAATCTTTCGAGTCATGCCTTTGCTCCTTTTTCTTACTTGAGCCAAATCTGTATAGAAGAAGTCTTTCGCGCAGCAACAGTTGTTGTTGTGTAGGAGGTTTCTCTTCTGCTTTAACGCAATGAACACGGCAGTTCATTCAAGGGGTATACGAGCCTGAAGATGAACTGTTTGGGCACGGTTGAAGTTCCGATCTATTAAGCCACAACAACATCTGTTTCGTACACAACAACTGTTGTGGAGCAAACGTTGCGGTCAAAGTATGATCTGGGTTATTCCATCGCATTTGTTGCGATGAGTAACTTGAGGAGTTAACCATGAAGAAAGCTTTCCAGAGTGTAGTTGCTGTAGTCATTTTCGCTGGAGTGAGTGGAGCCGTCGTCAAAGGTTCTTTGGCCAAGAAACCAATAGCTCAGAGTGTGCACTTCAAGAAGAAGCTAGGTAGTGGTCAATATGCCAACATGCAAGCTACCTACGACAAGCCCAACTATGGGATTCAGGTACGAGGATTTTTTCGAAATCATCGTGTCGGTGGCCTCTGCGCTTCAACCTATCTTTACGTTCTCCATAAAAAAACCAAAGTGGTTCTTGATGCCCACAAGATTCCTCAAATCTGTTTCGATGGAACCGTCACCAATGGTGAAAAGGGGATCACTCGAACTATTGGGAAGAATGGACTTTATTTTTACCGAATTTCGAACCCCGCAAACAGAGCCTTGTGGGCTCGACAAGCTCGGATTGAGATTGTAGTTCGACGGGAGAAAAACAAAAGGGGTATCCTCGAACGGCTCTTTTCCACTTGGAGTCTTTTTTGCAAGAGGGCAAAAAAACTTCCTGAGAATTATAATCCTTGTAAGTAATATTCGTTTCACACCCACCTCCCCACTTTCCTCCAACCAAAAAAAGCCGCGGCTCTTGGAGTAGAGTGCGGCTTTCTTGGTAGCTATTGCTTGCGCCCCTGGCGCGATTCGAACACGCGACACCAGGATTAGGAATCCTGTGCTCTATCCTACTGAGCTACAGGGGCTTGCTCTGTGGCTTTGCGGCTCACAGAACGAGAGGGATACTAGCCGGAACCATGTCGTTTGACAAGACCCTTAATCCGAACTGTGGTTGTATTGGAGGGCTTTCTGAGCGACGTCATGACCCGACATCAAGGCAGCGCTCATTCCGCCAATAAAGGCCCAGGCGCCCACGTTCCAAAGGTTGGGGATAGGTGTCTCGGAGCCCGGTCGCATGGCAAGGGATTGCTCCATCGATTGCTCTGCGCCGTAAATGGCACCCTGGTGGTTCAGACTGTACCGGACGTTGGTCAAAGGTGTGCCCACTTCCATGTACTTAATGGAGTCGCGCAACCCAGGAATAATCTGCTCGGCTCGATCCAACATCTTCTCGGCTGCCGCGTCTTTGAACGCCTCGTACGCTTCGTTCTTTTGGTAGCCTTTGATGTTCTCTGGGTCGTGCCACTCTTCAAACAATTCCCAAGGAGCCAGGGAGATTAACGCAAGCACGCTGCCGTCTTTGGGAGCGGCGCTGTGGTCAACATGGGTGTAGTGGGTGAGGACCATGTTGCTCTTGTCAAACTGACCCTGCAAGATAGCTTCGTAGTCGTTGTCAATGTTGTAGTCTTCAAACAAGAAGATCTCGTGGAAGTCGTAACCGTCGGCGGACAGGTCACGATCCAAGCCCAGGTACACAACCAACGAAGACAGGGACGGTTTAAGCCGATTCACCCGGCGAATGTAACGCTTGGAGTAGTGCTCGTTCCCGACAAGCTTGGACATGGTTGTTGGCATGCTGGCGTTGCTGATGACCAGGTCTGCCTCCACTCGAAGGCCTCGGTGTGTGACAACCGCGACTGCCTTGTTGTCTTCCACTTCGATCCGCTCCACAGTCTGGCGGTAGTGGAGCTGTCCACCGTGTTCCTTGATCAGGTCGGCGATGCTTCGGCTGATGGCCATGCTGCCACCTTCCGGATAGTACGCCCCATGGAGGTGATAGCTGGCCCAGACGCTCAAGAAGGCGAGGGCGTTGAGGTTGCTGGGTGGCATACCCAGGTAGCCCCACAAGGTGCTGAAGAGTCCCTTAAGCTTGGGGTCTTCGATGTGCTGTGACATATAGTCTTCCCAGCTACACTCCATGCTGTCGAGCAAACAGGGATATTCAACAGCCATCTCCGAGAGACCCAACTCTCTCCCGGCCAACGTGTCTTGGCGGTTGCGGTGCAGCTCACTAAACACCCGGCGAATCGAATCGATGAGGCTGCGGATGCCTTTGCGTTCGTGAGGAAACTGTTGGATCAGTTGGTGCTCGTACGTGTAGACATCAGCGGAGACGTCCAACTCATGTTCTGGGAAGCGGACCGTGTAAAAAGGATCCAGTCGATGAAAGGTGAGTCGCTCCCATAGCTCCAACTCACAAGCTGCCGGGTAAGCCAGTCCACCGGGTCCAATACCGTCCAAAGCATGAAGCGAGACTTCAAAGCGATAGTGGCCGCGTCGAAAGTCGTGTGCGTAGCCTCCAGGGACAGCATGATGTTCCAAGACCACTACTTGTTTGCCTGCTTTGGCCAGGGTGCATGCTGCGCTCAAACCGCCCAAGCCCGCACCCACAATGACGGCGTCTGCCTTTATCGTATCTGCCATAGTTCGTTCTCTCCCATAAGCGATGTAGTCTCTTAGCAGACCTTGCGAGGAGATGCCAGTGGGGATTCTAGAACATGTTCTTGTTTTTGACCATCCACCTGCTATCATCTGTGGGTAGTGACTGTGCTTCCTGTCGATCCACTGGCTTGGGAGAGGAAACCAAAAAAAACAAAAAAAGCTTCGCTAACGAAGCGAAAAGGCAACGATTGATACAAGACGAGATTCACTGACTTGATTCGTTGATTGTTTCTCAAAGAGACGCTCTTGCGACAGAAGGATGGATTCGATACAATCCAAAACCACCCAGACGTCCGCCAGGAAAGCGGGGGAATGGATCCAACTGCAAGAACACTACTGTTGAACGCTGTTGACGAAGTTGCAGCGGTAAGGGAGAGCAAGGTATGGCCGACATCCCCGTAAAGATGCTAGTCCTCCAACTGGATCATCCACCGGAAGAGCACGAGTTTGAGCAAGGCATGATCAAGGTGGGGCGGGGGCGTCCAGGGAAGGCGCGAAAGGGCGTGGACCTTCAGCTCAAAGATCCGGATGTGGCCCGTGTTCATGCCGTCATTCACGTCAACAAAGAAGACGATGTTTGCGTGATGCCGATGGGGACTGCAGCGACCTACATCAACAGCACCAAGGTGAAGTCCAAAGAGCGGATTGCCAACGGCACTGTGATGGAGATGGGTACAACGCAAATCACCGTGTACATTGGCGCGGAAGCTGTCGCGCAATCGTATCTCCCCCAAGAAGGCTCCGCTCCTGCCGCCGTTCAGGCAGGCTTTGGGGTTGAGCATGAAGAGATCTCCTTAGGCTCCGGTGAATACGAGGTCATGGAGGAAAGCCCCGCTTCCGTTACGGACATGGCATCTGCACCTCCAACAGAACCCCCTGCATCAGCCTCTCCCATGGCTCCACCGATGGATGTGTCTTCCAACGCACAGGCTGCTCCAACTGCGAGCGGTACTTTCGCAGGTCAAGATGTGTCGTTGTATCCGATGCACGCAGAGCCAGAAGGAACTTTCGGACCTATGGGACCTGCACCAACGCCCCTTCCCGAAGCCTACAGTGGACCGTCCATTCCGATGGTTCTGGATGTGTTTGAGCGACTGGGCAAAGAGTCCTGGTACACCGAAGAGAAGTTCTGGTAGACCTCTTCCCTTCAACGCAGGACGTTGCGAAACAATGGCTCTTGGAAGCAGTGTTTCGGGCTCGATGATTTAGAGGGTTCGTGCGATCTGGTTGCACGCCAGAGACATAGCGAGCGCAGAGGGAAAGCGCTCGCTGCGTTTGCGGCGCAAGGCCCTCATGCAAATCCCCACCGCTTGTGGAGGAATGTGGGGGTTGAGAGTGAGAGGGGAGGGGATGTCCTCTGTCACAATCTTAATCATCACTTCTGTGCGATTGTAATGAAGCAGGGGGTTTTGCCCTGTGAGCATCTCGTAAAGCACGATCCCCAAGGAAAACACGTCGCTGCGACCGTCGATGTCGTTGGGTTGGGTGATCTGCTCAGGCGACATGTAGTGAGGTGTGCCGACCACGCAACCTACCTTGGTCAATCGCTTGGAGTCGTCGGCAAAGTTAAGGACCAGGCCGAAGTCTGTGAGGACCGGCTCACCATCTCGCTTAAACAGGATGTTCTCGGTTTTGAGGTCGCGGTGGAGGATCCGGCTTTCGTGAGCGCACTGCAAGCCTGCGGAGAGCTTGCCCACAATGGAGAGGGCCTCGCGAGGTCGAATCGCCCCTTCATGTTGCAGGCGCTGGAACAACGAGCCGCCTGGGATGTACTCCATCACATAGTAAGGGATTTGTCCGTATTCACCGCAGTCATGGATGCGGACAAGGTTGGGGTGATGAAGCTCAGCCAGTGACTGAATCTCTCGCATAAAGCGCTGCACCGATTTTTCTCGGTTGGGGCGGTCCACGCTCATTGCTTTGAGCGCGAGGGTAAATCCAAGGCGTTGGTGACGAACAAGATACACCATGCCCATGCCGCCTCGGCCGATCTCACGCAAAATCTCGTAGCGACCGTCGATCACCATTCCCGATTTCAACGTCTCCACGCTCTGGGAAAGATGGCGCTCTCTCCGTCGCAGGAACTTCTTAATCTTGGCCGCCAACACGGTGGGTTTAAACTGCGATTTGGGAATGTAGTCGTCCGCGCCAATTTCGTACGCATGCAACATCTCTTCTTCGGTCTCTTGGGAGGTTAGGAAGATGATAGGGATGTCGTCAAGGTCTTTGATCTTACGGACTCGTTCGCAAATCTCAAAACCGTTCATGCTGGGCAACATCACATCCAAGACAATCAGGTCGGGCCGAAGCTCGGATGCAATCTGTAGGGCTTCGTGGCCGTCGCGAGCCACATGAGTGTCGAGTCCCGTCTTCTCCAGGTGGATCTGCAGGATGCGTGAGTTCACAACGTCGTCTTCCACAATCAACACAAAGCCTGTGACAGAGCCGCTGCTGGCTCGTTTGGCCACGTCGATCTCTTCGTTGCTCATGGTCTTCATGAGTTCGGAGATTTCAGCTTTGTGGTTGTGGTTGGGTGTGTTTTCCTTGTGCTGGGTTGCTGGCGTTGCAACGTTAGGCTGCCGTGTGGCGGGAGGAGGTGTCATCCTCGATATGGGTGAGGTGGGCGAGACGGCTCCCAACGTGGGAAGATGTTGGTCCGTTGTGGTGGTGTCGTCTTGCTGTGGGCCACCATGCTTGGCTGTTTGAGCGGCCTGCTTGAGCCGATGCATCGTACGTGACCGCGGCGTGGGCGGTGCCATGTGACGTGTGGCCGGGGCCGGCGTTAAGCGAGAGGTATAAGAAGCATGAAGGGGAGGAGGCAGGTCCGCGTTGGGAGGGGGGTTGGGCGTACGCACAACATGGGTTTGTGGTTGTGAGGTGATCACACCTCCTTCATCAGGATCCACATGAAAGGGCAACGTACTACGCTGCGGCTTTTCATCCTTTGGTGGATTTTCCTTATCCTGACCCATTCCTGGTTCCTCTGCTTCCTTGGAGAATGGAGTGGGTGGGAGAGTTCATTCTATGGTTCCCATCTCCTATCCATTGCTGGATTTGTAATTATACAAGGATATCAGGCCTTGGCAAGTCTTCCCAACGAAAGATTCCTCTTTTGTATCGCAGCGATCCTCCGGAAAGACCCGGTGTTCCTCACGCTTCGTCTCTTGCGTTGTCATGAATCAAACTCGCTCTTGTCCTTGCGGTTCACGGGTGCGCGATGCACGAACACTCTTCACTATGCTGCATAGCGGCGAGCGCTGAACGAGAGTATGGCATGTTGTTGAATGGGAAGTCGATGAAAAAAAAGAGAACGATAGAACGCTGGTGAGCGATCATTTGTGGGATGAGGGGTGGGGAGAGGAAATTAACCGTTTTGGAAGATCGAGGTGTCGAGTTCCTGACCGAACTGGGCAAGGGTCTGGTAAACAATAGGAATGATGCCAGCAGCGGCGAAAGAACCTTGTACCTGTCCTTCTGGATTCACGCCCTGGTTGTGGTAAGAGAAGATCTCTTGGCACATCAGGCTTCCTTCCGGAGTGACGCTGAACTCACAGATGGACGTGATCTTTCGGGTTCCACAAGCAAACTGGTTGAGTTGGACAACGATGTCGATGCCTTGACCCAATTGCTGATGGGGTTCTGCGATGTGAGCGGCCTGCAACACAGCAGAGAGTCGGTCGATCATTTGGTCTGGCGAGTTGGCTCGTGTGGAAGCGAGCACGCCGTTGAGTCCCATCACCATCTGGGGAAGAAGGCTTTGCACCACGTCACCCTGGAGATCACCGAGGAGAGTGCGCTGTGCTCTCATCCGAGCGGCGTGGGAGACAAGCTCTGCAGTCGAGATGTGTTGCTCTCCAGCGTGGCTGTGGGTTTGTGCAACGAGGGAGATCCAGTAAGGCTGATCCAGTTGGATCTCAGGAACGCTCTCGATGCTAACGATTCGCTCATCGTGGGGAATCTCATTGGCCAGTGCGCGGAGCAGGGTGGTGCGACCGCTTCCTGGAGCGCCGGAAATCACGATGTTGCAGCGGTTGTGGATGCAGGTCATCAGGAACTGCGCCATGTTCTCATCAAGGAGACCGCTGGCTTGCAATTCGCTAAGTCCCAACCAGGAGCTTCGCGGGGGTTGAACAACGAGAGACAGACCGTGGTTGGCGACCGGAGGCAACACTGCGTGAACCCAGGTGCCATCGGGCAAACGGGTCTCTGCCATCGGTCGGTTGCGATGGAGGCGAATGCCTTGCGAAACAAAGACCCGCTCCACGGTTTCCTGAAGAGCGTCATTGGAGGAGAAGAACAAACCTGTGTTTTCCTGCTCGCCGTTGCGCTCGACACAGATCTGACGGAATCCGCTCACAAAGATGGCGGAGACCGTGTCGTCACTGAGAAGGCCTTCGAGGGGGCCCCACCCGGCGGTTTCACTGACAGCAGCTTCTGCTACAGCGCTAACATTGAGTTGCAACCCTTCGTTGCTGATGTACTCTGCGGCTATGGAGTCGGCAGCTTCTGCCAATTCTTGCCGTTGTGGATCGTCCATGGAGAGAGGACGCATCGCGAGACCTGTGAAGGTGTGCTGCAGGTGCTGCGAGACGGTACGGATGGCGCGAGCTTGGACCTGCTCACCTTCCTGAAGTTCGTTGATTTCCGAAGCGGGCTGCCAGTTGGCTGTGGGGAGCACGCGAACGGCAGCAGGTGCCGGTGTGGGGGCTTGAGCGATCTCTTCCACAACGGGCTCCGAAGCCAGAAGGCTTTCTTCTTCCACTTCTTCAACAACTTCCTCCACAACGCTGACCACTTCTTCCACGACAGGTTCGCTGTAAGAGGGGATATCGTCCATGGACGTTTGCGTTGCGGACTCAGGCAGCGGTGTATCGGGAGCTTCTTGCTCTTGGAACCCTGCGTCAGCCATTTCTTGGACAGGTTCTTCGTAGGCTGGAGTTTCTTCCAACTCGGGGGCTGCTGTCTCCATGGAAGGCTCATGGTGCATTTCGTGAGCAGAAGTTTCCATCGCGGCTTCTTGTGCTGGAGCAAACGATTCTTCCTGCACTTCGGGAGCTGCGGTTTGGAACGAAGCAGGCTCCGCTTGGGGAATGTCTACCTTGGGAGGAGGTGGTCCCAGATCGGGTAGAGAGGGGCCAGTTGGAGGCAAACCTGCTGGAGGCATCGGGGGTTGTCCCATCGCTGGACCCGTCGCGGTCGGACCGCCGGGAGCAGGAGGGAAGCCTGGCGCAGGTGGCATTCCACCACCTGGAACTGGGGGCATTCCGCCCGTTCCACCGAACGAAGGGGGCGCCGGTGGACGCATTCCAGGAGCACCTGGACCACCCGGTGCGGGGGGGAAGCCCGATTGGCCAAAGCCTGGACCGCCAGGAGGATTCATGCCGGGAGCAGGAGGCATTCCGGGAGCCGGTGGCATTCCCATGCCTGGCGCGGGAGGCATTCCCATTCCTGGAGCAGGAGGCATGCCGATGCCGGATGCGGAGGGCATTCCCATGTTGGGCTGTGAAGCCATCCCTGCGTCAAAGGTCAATAGAAAGTCACCAATGATCACTTGGTCGCCGGGAGCGAGACGGTGATGGTCCACTTGTTGACCGTTCACAAATGTCCCGTTGGTGCTCTTCATATCTTGCAATTCCCAGCCGTTGTTCCAGAACACCTTCGCGTGGCGTTTGGACACATTGTTTTTGGGCAAGGGAATGTCGTTGTTCGGGACTCGACCGATGGTGAGTTCGTTGTGACTATCGAACGAAAGCTCTTCACGCTTTCCGTTCTTTTCTTGGATCGTGACGCGCAGCATGGCTAGACCTTTTTCTGGTTGTGGGTTCACTGTCTACGGCCTGAAATGAAATCTCTTATAAAAGAGTTGCTTCTACAACGCAAGGCCGAATCTCCAGAAAACCTTGGAAACCCAACAGACGAAACTTTTTGGAGGGGAAGAGAGAAAGGAATCTGTAGGCTGTCTTGACGCTTCCGAGGAGGCCGTCTATCATTCCGTGGCTCGCGGATGATCATAAGACGTTTCCAAAATGACCTCTCGATTCCTCGTGACTTGATCCCGCACATAAGACGCAACGAAAGAGGAGCTTTCATGACGCTGCATCTACCAATCTCATGGTTAGCTGCCAAAATGACCACGACCCCTGACGTTTTCAAGGCAACGCAGGAAAATAAAATTGCAATGGCGATCCTTCTGGGGGTCGGCTTGCTCGTATTTGCTGCGCTGATGTGGAAGCGTATGTTGGTGTTGTTGAAGTTACGGCACGAACCCTTCCGGTTTGAAGAGTTTGGCGAACGATTCAAACGACTTCTGCTGTTTGGGTTGGGCCAAAAACGTATGGTTGACCCTGAAGAGTTCAAGCCCGGTCTGGCCCACGTGATGATCTTTGGTGCCTTTATGGTGCTGTCGATTCGTACCGTGACTCTGGTTTTGATGGGCTTCTTTGGCTTTACATTCCACCTGCCTTTGTTGGGACCTGACACCATCCTCGGTTCGGGTTATCTGGTCCTCAAAGACTTTGTGGTGTTGACGGCATTGGCCGGAACCACCTACTTCCTCTACCTGCGATTGGTTGCAAAGCCCGAGCGGATGAGTGTTTCGGGAGAAGGTGTCTTCATCCTCTTCCTGATCCAGGGTTTGATGTACACCGAGATCCTGTTTGAGGCAGGTCTGCTTCATCAGGTCGGAAACTACTCCGTCCTTCATCACCCTGTGGGTGGTTTGGTGGCCAACCTCTATGCGACGTTGGGACTTTCCACTTCGACCACCTGGATGATGGGGGTGGTTGGGTTCTGGATTCACTGTTTTATCATTCTGTTCTTCCTGAATCTGTTGCCCCTTGGAAAGCACTTCCACGTGATCACGGGCTTGTTCAACGTCTTCTTCCAGCGCGTCCATTCGGTGGGCCAGTTGTCGTGGATCGACATCGATATGGAAGCCGACATGGACAAACAATTCTGGGGCATTGAAAAGATCCACCAGATGACCTGGAAGATGGCGCTTGACACATACTCCTGTACAGAATGTGGTCGCTGCCAGACCCATTGCCCGACCTACATCACCGACAAGCCTTTGACCCACAAAGGACTCAACCTGACGATCAAGCAACATCTGCTCGATTCGGCTGGTACAATCATGTCAGGCAAGGAAGAAGAGCTGCCCGACCTTGTGCCGAACGTTGTGTCGTCTGAGACCATCTGGGCTTGCACTACCTGTGGTTGGTGTGAAACGGCGTGTCCTGTGTTCATCGAGCAAGTCCCACGAATTGTGGACATGCGGCGTTACCAGGCGATGGTGAAGAGCGATACAAGCGACTTCCCACAAGAAGCTGTCAACGTGTTCCGCGGTCTGGAAGAACAATCCAACCCTTGGAATCTCAGCCGCAGCGACCGAGGTGCCTGGGCCGAAGAGCTGAACATCCCCACTGTCAAGGACAACCCCGACTTTGACTACCTCTGGTATGTGGGCTGCGCTGCAGCGTACGATGACCGACAAAAGAAGGTCGCCGCTGCCTTGGCCAAAGTGATTAACGCAGCTGGCTTGAACTATGCGATTCTTGCCACTGAAGAGAGCTGCAACGGCGACACCGCTCGTCGCCTGGGGAACGAGTATTTGTTCCAGGCTCTTGCGCAAGAAACCATCGACACCTTTGGCAAGTACAAGGTGCGCAAGATCTTCACGCAGTGTCCTCACTGTTTCAACGTGATTAAGAACGAGTATCCCCAGCTTGGAGCCTCGTTTGAGGTGTATCACCACAGCGAGCTTGTTCAGCAGCTCCTCTACGATGAGCGGATCAAGCCCAACAAAGAATTCGACAAGCTCGTGACCTATCACGACTCATGTTACATGGGTCGCTACAACGATGTGTACGAAGAACCTCGACGTATGCTTCGTAGTGTGCCGGGTCTGTCTTTGGTTGAGATGCCCCGTAACGAACGACAAAGCTTCTGTTGCGGTGCTGGTGGTGGACGGATGTGGTTGGAAGAGCACATTGGTGGCCGAATCAACCAGGAGCGCGTCAAAGAAGCTGTGGAGACCGGTGCTTCCACCATCGCCTCCAACTGTCCCTTCTGCCTCACGATGATTCGCGATGGACTCGGCGAGATGGATATCGAGGGCGTCGATGCCGTCGATATCGTGGAACTCGTCGCCAACAGCCTCGACGACGAAAACACCTCACAAAGCTAAATCACTCCAAACGAAAAAAAGCAGAACCAAAACATACCCCGTTGCAGGCTGTTTTTGGGTTCTGCCCTTCCTTACTTTCTCTCTTCTTCTGTCTTTTTTCTTGGGATTATTTGGCCGTGAGAACGCTGTAAGCGTCGGCTATCAGGGCGAAAGCCTCTGACATCTTGCGAGCCACTTCTGCGTGTGTGCCAGGAGGCAGCAGGTCGGGGTGGTACTCGCGAGCAAGGTTGAGGTATGCCTGGCGAATCTCGTGGGGACTTGCGCCACCCTTAAGCCCCAGTCGTTGGAGTCTGTTCTGGTTGGACAAGCGGTTGATGTAAGCGCTGAGTTCGTTGACCACTCTCTGGGTGCGGGTTCCCATCAACTCTTCCTTCATGTGAAGGAGGTCGGTTTGCCACAACAAGAACAGCACACGAGAGGCTTGTTCTTGGAGCAAAAGGCCGGATTCGACAGCGTCACCGATGACGTCGTCGAGTGGGTCGCGGTTGAGGATGTTGAGGTAGAGCTTGCGCTCTGCGGTGTCGAGGTTGAAGGATTCCAAATTCAGCTTGGGGTGAGCCATACGGGCCACACGCCGATGCTGCTGGGGGAGGAGTCGTTCGTTCAGACGCGCCTCAGGCAGCCACTGCATGGCTCCTTCTTGCAGCAGATGGAAGAAGTCATACTCCAGCGGAAATTGGGCTCCTGTGATCTGGTTGCGGTAGAAGCGATAGACTGTGTTGGAGTTCCATCCTAGAGGTGTGAAGATCCGGCGCTTAAACTGAAGGTTCAGCGCTGTGTGGATGCTCTTGCTTGGGACGATGTTGTTCTGAATCAAGATCTGACCCAGCGGTCTGTCTTCTGTTTCACTCTGGTGAAGAGCCCGTTCCAGCGGATCCCGCTCGATCAGTCCTTCACGCAGAAGGACTTCGCCCATCGCTGTCGACTGGTCGTTGGAGGCGGCGTACGCAGGCTTCCCATGCTCCAGGAACACTTCCACGACATCGCGTCCATGTCGGACGTGCAAGCGACCTGTTTCCTTCGCGAGGTAAAGACGGTAGAGCAGGTGGGTGTACGCGAACTTCAGGAAGTTACCGGCGTAGGTGGGGCCGGGGCCTGGTGGCAAGACTTTCCCTCGGTAGAAGACCACGCGGCCTTCCACGGGAGGAGCACCTTCAGCCTCAAAGCTGGAGACAACAGCGTCGAGATCATCCTCGGTGCCTGGCTCCCAAAAGATCCGGAATTCCGGGTGGTGGGCCAGGGGGTACTCCCCTTCGGAGGTGATGAGGGTGTCTTTTTCGGTGAGCTTGCCCGCAATGATGAAGGCTTTGATGACGCGGAGGGAATAGGGTCCTTCCAGCTTGCCGTCTTGCTTACGGATTGTATAACTTTCCAAGGCTCCACTCCCTTATGGATTCTTGCCAACCGTTGTCTGTGTTAACGTTCGGAGGAATTGGTCTTCGTTTCTTCCGACTGACGCGAAGCTTCTTCCACTTCACGTTCGCGTATTTGACGATCCAACTCCAACTCCATCTGACGTCGTTCTTTTTCGAAGGCGAGTCGACGGCGGTGGGGTTCTTCTGTTGTTTTCCACCACCACCAGATCCGCCAGGCTCCAAGGGCGACAATCACCCAGCCAAGATTGATGTTGAGTTTGGGAATCGGGTACTGGGCCTGTCCTGTCCACTGTGAAATGAGCAAGAACAAGCCAATGGCGATCCAAAAGATCCCCATCCAAAGTCCCATCTGTCGCATACGTATTCTCCTCTCATTGTGCCTTGTTGTGCAAGGGAAAGCTACCTTGTCCGAGAGTGGACGAAGGCAAAGTGTCGGCTACTGCGTCCTATTGGTTGGTAGGGTCAGCGAAGTAACCTGTCAATCCTTGGACAAGGCTGGAGAGGTTGGGTTCCAGGGTTCGTCGAACCACGTTTTCCACCATGGGCTGAACTTTCTTGGCGAGCAAGCGCGGAACGCCCGGCATTCGCTCTGGATAAATCGTGAGATTGCAACGAATACGAATCAGAGTGTGCTGGTCGTTGGAGGGGTGAGGACCAAAGGAGTTGGTGCCTCGTGCATCGTACAGGTCGTTGGCAATCGGCGACTCCAACTCAAAGTCTACGGAGTAGGTTTTGTCGTTCCACAACGCGTAGTCTTTCCAAGAAAACAACTCAGGCTTGGCAAAGCGCTGCAACAGGCTGGGAATGTTCGATGGCTGTGAAAACCACTGGTTCACCATCTTGATTCGTCCGTCTGCCTGCTCCTCCCGACTGAGGACATCAATGTGTGTAATGTCCGGCATGTAGGGGACAATCTTATCCATCTCGTCGCGGACCAGCGGGTACACCACATCGGCAGGTTGGGTAATCGTTCCCTCGACCTCCAAAAGCATGTACTTGCTCCTCTAGCGTGAAAACAGGAGGTCATGGAACACAGACGCTCCTGGGTCTTCGTTGGGATGAAAGGCGGTGGGTTTCTCCAACGTCCTTCCGATGAGGGACTCTTTGGCGCTACCAAAGCCCTCTTGGGATAGCAATCGAACGCCCACAGAGTACCGTGCTTGGGGGGAAATGTCCAGAGCGCTTTGACCCAGTAAGAACGGCTCGATCGCAAGTGGGTTCAAAACTTAATGTACGCATCATGGTTGGGACGTGGTACAACAAAGTCATGAATCCGCCAAGGATATGCATCCACGTATATTTTGTACAAAAGTCCGGATGTTTGGGAGTTTGAGCACGACTGGATGGGATGGCTCATGGATTTTGATCGTGTTAGCAACATCTATGATCGAGAGATTGTACCCATTTGGGGTTATCCCTTCTCTCGACTTTTGCTCAAACATCTCCCTGCTGTCCTTCAAGGGACGATCATGGAGGTGGGTTGCAGTACAGGTTATCTCTCCATAGAGCTGGCAAAGCGCCTCCAAGGAAACGCACGCATTGTCGCTCTTTCACCTTCGATGGAGATGGTGGAGCAGGCCTTTCAAAGGGGAGAGGATGTTATCCGTGAGGGGAAGGTGTACTTTCAACACCACAACCTCAAGTCATTTCGGTTTGCTGATGGTGTCTTTGAACTCATTTACAGCAACCTGGGCTTGCATTACCTCGACGATCCCGAAGCGATGCTTGTAAACAGCGTGCGTCTTCTTAAACCTGGAGGTCGTGCTTTCTTTACCCTCCCCATGCGGGGAAGCTTTGAAGAGCTGCTCTCCCACATCGCCACCTGCACCGAAAATCTTCAAGAAATGGAGCTCACGCGGCAGGTTTTGATGCACCAGGTTCGCTTCCCTGCCCCTGAAGAGTTTTTGTACCTTTTGCGAAGGGCTGGCTACGATGATGTCGCCCTTCATCTTCAGCCGTTTGATATGATTTTTCCAGACGGTCATTCTCTTCTGACTTCCGCGTTTTTTCGTCACCACTTCCTGCTGGAGTGGAGGGCGCATTTGACCCAACTCCCCTTCGATACCTTGCTCTCGGAGCTCGCGGACCTTTTGGATGTCTACCGCCAAGGCCAAGAGATTAAGCTATCCGTTCGGGCTGGCTGCTTTGAGTGCACAAAAGCTACAGCTTCTTTGTATTGAAACCTACTCTACTTTTTGCTATCCCAACCTCGTTCGAGGCGCACGAATTTTATACCCCATTCCCAAGATGAGGCACTCCTATGACTTCTGAAGCAGATGAACTGTCCTACTACTGCTTGCCGTGTGGATACATTTACAGCCCAGCCGACGGCGATCCTGATGATGGCATCCCACCCGGAACTCCATTCTCTGAGGTTCCAGAAGACACATGGATCTGTCCCGTTTGTGGCGCAACCAAAGATCTATTTGAACCGATCGAAGATTGATCCAACGAGTGATTGATTTGTGGGGAGATAAAGAAGAAGAAAGCTAGGAACAAAAGAGGAGAGCAGGGAGGAGTTTTCTTAGCGCTGGGATTGGCTGTTCAAGCGATGTGCAAGCATGTGCTCCAATTTGGTGGAGTACTCTTCGATCTCGCTGACGATCTTCTTGGTCACGAAGCTGAGAACTGCGTGAGCGGTCAGACAGGGAATCGCCACAATCAAACCAAACGCTGTGGTGTTCAACGCCACGGAGATAAACTTCGCGAGGAGCTTGGCTTTCTCGTCAGCAGCAGCACCGTCCAGGGCTTTAAACGCGTTGATGAGACCAAAGATGGTTCCAAGCAGACCAAGCATGGTTGCAACGTTTGCGATAGCAGCCAGGTTGTTGGTTCGCTTTTGGACCTTGGGAAGAATCTCCAAGGATGCTTCTTCCAACGCGTTGGAGATCGCGTCGCGACCTTTGTTGGCGCGAGCCAGACCTGCTTTAATCACCTTGGGCAAAGCAGCAGCAGGAGCTGCGTTGCAAAGCTTGATCGCTCGATCGATGTTGTTGGCCATGACCAGCTTTTGGATCTGAGCCATGAACGCCTTCCCGTTAATGTTGTATTTGAAAAACAGGAAGATAAATCGCTCAATGATTAGTCCGAGGCCTACCACGGAACAAAGAGCGATAGGGTGCATGTACGATCCACCCTTAATATAGAAGTCGGCAATAAAACCCATCATTTCTCGCGTTCTCCTTCACGGCAAGATATTGAACGTCATGGTCATATATCATCTTTTGCGTACCCACGCAAGGTTCTTTTCGGGTTAGACAACCCATCCGAATTGGGGTTCCCATCATCCGGTATTTCGCTAGAAAGCGCAACACTCTTAGCAACCCTTTTTCTGGATTTGCTCTTGCACCAAACACAAACGCGCCGTGGAATGTTCCACGACGCGCTTCATGAGCCTGGGAAACTTAAATCACCAGGCCTTTCTACGTCAAGAATCGCGAGTTATCGCTTCTTCTTGTGCTTCTTCTGAGGCTTCTTTTTCTTTTTCTTCTTCTTGTGCTTCTTGCGAGCCTTGCGGAACTTCTTGGCTGCTTTACGAAGCTTCTTGCGAGCCTTCTTTGCCTTCTTGGCGACGCGCTTGTGAGCTTGTTTGGCCTTTTGGTTGACCTTCGCCGTTGCCTTCTTAGCAGCAGCGCTGACTTTGGCAGCAGCAGAGCGTGCAGCAGTGTTCACCTTGGCGGCAGCCTTGGCAGCAGCAGCGTTCACCTTCGCAGCAGCAGAGCGTGCGGCAGCGTTCACCTTGGCGGTTGCCTTTGCAGCGCCAGCGCTGACTTTGGCAGCAGCAGAGCGTGCAGCAGTGTTCACCTTGGCGGTGGCTTTCGCAGCAGCAGCGTTGACTTTCGCAGTGGACTTGCGAGCGTTAGCGTTGACCGTGGCCGTTGCTTTTGCAGCAGCGGCGTTGATCTTGGCAGCAGCGGCTCGTGCTTGCAGTCCAACCTTTGTTGAAGCAGCTTTGGCAGCCTTGTTAATCTGAGCGGTGCGCTTCTTTGCTCCAGCGAGCACCTTGCTTGAAGCTTTCTTGGCACCTGCGCTGATGCGAGCTGAGGCCTTGGCCGCTCGTGCGCCTGCAGCCGCTTTGGCTTTCTTCGCGTTCGAATGGATCTTGCGGAGCGCTGCAGCTGTGCCCTTGGCAATGGCTACTGCGTTGCGGGGATTCTTCTTCAGTGCTTTGGCTGCTTTCTTCAGCACACGGACAGCAGCAGCTTTGGCGCGTTTGGCAATGGCAGCCAGGTTACGCTTGTATCGTGCTGCAACGCGAGCTTTTCGGGCAGCGGCACGGCGAGCAATTCCTTTGAGAGCAGCAGCAGCGCGGCGACGAACGGATAGCTTGGCAGCAGCAGCACGGCGGGCGATGGCAGCCCGTCTGGCAGCGGCGGCAGCAGCAACCTTGCGTCGCGCGGCAGCAGCACGCTTGGCGATCGCGGCACGTTGGGCAGCGGCACGACGAGCGATGGCAGCACGCTTGGCGGCGGCTCGTTTGGCAATGGCGGCCCGTTTGGCAGCAGCACGTCGAGCAATGGCGGCACGTTTGGCAGCGGCGCGTCGAGCGATAGCAGCCCTTTTGGCAGCAGCACGCTTGGCAATGGCAGCACGCTTGGCAGCAGCTTGGCGAGCAATGGCAGCACGCTTGGCGGCGGCACGTTTGGCAATGGCAGCACGCTTGGCGGCTGCACGGCGAGCAATGGCGGCCCGTTTGGCAGCCGCGCGACGAGCGATGGCTTTGTGTGCACGGCGGGCTCGGCGGCGGATCTTGCGACGAATGCGACGGCGAACTTTACGGCGGATGCGGCGACGGATGCGGCGACGGATCCGACGGCGAATACGACGACGGATGCGACGTTTGATTTTCCGCTTCAGCCGGCGCTTAAATCGGTAACTGCCAGCTTCTGCAGCTTGCTCGGTTGATCCTGCAAACGTGAAGCTGAACGCAATCACGCTAATGAGTAGAATCCTTAACAATCTCGACATGATGAGGCCTCCGGGATTGGCCACGCACGGGTGGCGTTAGGGTGATGGTTCCCTGGGGTAATGGAGATTATGTTTTGGTTTTCATCAAAAGTAGATGGGTACGTTTTTCTGTTTTTAGAAACACCTGGGGTTCGGCAAAAGTTGCTGGCCCGCCCTCAAAAAATATAAAAAGTTAATGAATCGTTATTGCAGGGGAAATTCCTTTTTGTTGTTAAGTCTGTGAACAAATGAATGCAAAATGTTGTTGTGACAATGAGGTCACGAACTTGTGATCACTCTCACATCTTTTCGCTGGATCTTCTTGTGCAGGAACTTTGAGATCGAAAATTCTCCTGTGGTAGCTTGGCATGTTGTTTGCTGACGAAAGAAGGAGCGTTATTCAGCCGGCCGCATTCCAAACACGCTCCATGTGATTGTTTTGGTGAGAGTGAGTAGTATCGATGACTTGTGTTGAGAGTATGTCTTCTTATTCTGGGGTATTCGTTCCTGTGGATTGGTTGAGTTCTGACTTGGAGGAGCATTGGACAATGATGTGGCAACGTTTGAAATCGTACTGGATGCCGTTGGTTCTTCTCTCTGCTACAACGCTGTTGTGGTCCGGTTGTTCCGGGCTTCCAGGTGGTGGCGGTGGTGGCGTCACTAACCCCGATCAAGCATTTCAAGGCACATTCGAGTCGTCCCCGAAATCGGGTCAAGCCTCCCAAGATTACGAAATTAAGACCATCACCTTTGCCAACGACGGTTCCTTTAAAGTGTACCGAACGAAAGCCAAGCTCACCGCTGAGACTCCGGACATTACGGGAACCTACGAAGTCATCGACAAAGATATCGTGTTTAAGAATCCAGACGGCGAAGAGTTCGAAGAACGCGGTCGGTTCTTGGATGACAACAAAACCAAGTTTGAGTGGGCTCTCTTTACGATCGACGTTTTTGAAAAGAAATCAGCTGACTAAGTCAAGAGTGCAATCGAACGATCGTGGCGATTCGTTGTTCAAGGCAGCGGTGGCGCTGATGTGTTGAACGAACGCTGAAAAAAGTTGTGCTGTGAAGTTCTGCGAAACGAACCCATAGGAAGAGGGGAACTTCCTACCTAGCATTGGAGTAGATCTCTAGAAGATTGCTGGAGGAATGGAGTAGAGAAACTCCACCAGTTCTCTCTTAAAGGAGATGAAAACTTCAAAGTGGAAAAGGTTTGAAGAGGGAATCGAAGGAAGGTCTGGGGAAGGGAAGCTTGAAGATAGCTTCCCTTTATTCTTTAAGCTGGAAGACGGTGAAGGATGAGCTTGCGCCAGAAAGAGTCGTCTTTTTTCCGGGGGCCGCTGGTGGGGGAACCATGGCTTTGGGTTCGGGTTTGGCGGGTTTGCTGGTGTATGCCACGATAAACAATACCGCTGCTGAAGCCACACCGGCCAGAGCGAAACCAAGACCTACATTGGAGACCATGGCATTGGTTTGGCCTTCGCGCTCCAACGGTTGGATATCATTTCTATAGGACAACGCCTGTCCTGTTTGACTTTCCTTGAGGGCCTGATCGATCTGACCTTGCTTGGCATTGGCTAGAGCGCCAAAACTAATCGCGACACCTGCCGATGCTGCGGCGACGCCCACAGAAACCCAAGCCCAGAACACAGGCTTTTTCCAAAGGGGCTTGCCTGGTGGTGTTTGGGTTTTGCCAATGGTTCCAGCGTTGGCCTGTGCCACTTTCTTTTCCACACGACGCACTGGAGGTGCGGTTCGACGTGGCTCAGGGCGCGGAGTCGGCGTCTTGGCGACAGCGCGGGGCGCTGGAGGAGCAGGTCGACGGATCTTGATCGGCTTAAAGGTCATGCGGGGTGCCGGTCGTGCAGCAGGCTCAGGCACTACAGGGCGTGCAGGCTCTGGAGCAATCCTTGGCATCGCGCGAGGAGCTGGTTTTGGCTCAACGCGTGGAGCTACCGGACGAGGTTGTGGTCGGGGATCCTCGGGTGGTGGAGGGATCACAGGTCGAGGCGCTGGAGCAGCCGGGCGAGGTGCAGCCGGTCTTGGAGCCGGTGCAGCCGGACGAGGCGCGGCAGGTCGTGGCGCTGGAGCAGCCGGGCGTGGAGCCGGAGCGGCCGGTCGTGGTGTCGGACGTGCAGCAGGAACTGCAACAGCAAAACCGATCTTGCTCGCCAAGGAAGCCGCTGCTGCGTTTACATCCTTGGTCATGAACGTGTGCGATGCAGCTTTGACTGTCTGTCCTGTATTTCCGTCAATTTTACGGAGCATGGCCAGCACCATTGGGCCACCGGCAGGGAGTACGCGCAGGTGGTACAAGTAGCGAGCGCTTCGCATCTTGGCCAGGCGCTGCATACATGCAGGCGTGTCTGAAGCGCAACCGAGAGTCAACCGCGCCATCATGGGAGAGAGTGGGTTGCCGAGCAGTTTCACCTGACTTTGTTTGTTCAGCAAGACACGCAACTGCTTGTCCAACTGACTGGCGACATTGGCAGGCGCGCCTTCTGCTTGCAACAGATCCACTTTGTCCTGGGCCTGGGCGTGTGTAAGCCCCAGCGTACCCATAAACATTCCAACACAAACACCAATCCAAAAACGTTTGGATAGCATCATCCAACTTCCTCAACAAACAAGGGTTAATGGGAAAACAGAAAGGAGCACGAGGTCCTCCAATCCCAATAGGGGTCGAGCATAAACGCCTCGTTTCTTACTGTCAACTTTGCAAGAAAGCCAATTCCTGCTGTATATATGTGCACCACCACGAGAACTTCTCGTGATCACTACTAACGAGTCAACGCCACAAACGTTTTGAACAACGCAGTTTCATCGAAGGAATCCTTCATCATGCATCGCCTCATCTTTGGGAGCCTTCTCTCCTTAACACTTCTCATCACGATTCCTCTCGCTTGGGTGGGTTGTGGTTCTCCAACTTCCACCCAAAACACTTCCGAATCTACAGGAAACCAGGGCGGAGAAACTTCAACGGGAGCCTCCGAGTCGATCACCCAGGAACCCAACGAAGAACCCACGAGTGCTTTGGATGCCTCCACTGGAACGGAGAAGGAAGATTCCCCAGAGCCTTCGTTGGGACCTGAACCCTCTGGACCCGAAGCTGGTGGTGTGGAGCGCAATCCATCGGAACCTCCCGCAACTCCCGATCGTTCTGTTCCGGAAGCTCCTGCTCCTCCAGAAACTTCCGGACCTGAGCCAAAGCCTTCTACCCCATGCCAGGGCCTCTCTGCGATGAAAGCCGGAGAACAAAAATGGACGCTCAAGCATGACGGCGTGACTCGTCGCTTTAACGTAGACATTCCTCCCCAGTACGATCCAACCAAACCCATGCCTCTGGTGCTTAACTTTCATGGTTTGAGCTCCAACGCCTGGCAACAGAAGCTGCTGAGCAAGATGACTGATCTTGCCAAAAAAGAAGGCTTCCTGGTGGTGTATCCGGAAGGTCGTGGTGTTCCACAAAGCTGGAATGCCCAGAAATGCTGTACACCTGCAAGCAGTGTACTGAAATCCAAGGACGTCGACTTCGTGAAGAAAATGCTCGACGATCTGGAGTCCAAACTCTGCATTGACAAGCGACGCATCTTCTCCACAGGCATGTCCAACGGAGCCTTTATGACGTACCGTTTGGCCTGTGAATTGTCCGATCGCATTGCCGCGTTTGCACCGGTTGCAGGGACGTTGTTAACGGATCCTTGCAAACCCAAACGACCCATCCCGTTGATGGCCTTCAATGGAACGAGCGACACCCTGGTTCCTTACAGTGGAAGCAAGATTCTGGGCTTTCCCTCTGCCGAAGATTCGATGACGTTTTGGGCCAAACATAACGGCTGCGATCCCAAGCCAGGCCGAACCTTTGACAAAGATGACACCTATTGCAACACCTACAACAATTGCACGAACAACGTGCAGTTGACGTTGTGTACAACGAAGAACGGTGGTCACACATGGCCAGGTGGTTTTCCCATTCCCATTGTGTTGGGCAAGACAACCAAAGCGATCATTGCCACGGACGAAATGTGGAAGTTCTTTAAGAAGCACCCGTTGCCCTAGAGACGTCCTATTTCTTGAGTAGTTTCTTTCCTTCCTCTTGTGAACAGGTTTGTGTATGGGTCAATCCGTCTTCAGCGTGACCGAAGCCATCCGACGGGTCAATCGTGTCCTGGATCGACAAGTACGTCACGTTGCCGTGAGAGGTGAGCTGTCTGGAGTGAAGCGCGCTTCCTCGGGGCACATTTACTTTCGATTAAAAGACGACGACGGAGTTCTTGACGCTGCCTTCTTTCGTCATCGTGCTGCCCAACTTGGTTATCCTTTGCGCGACGGGATCGAGGTCATCTGCCGGGGCCCGTTGACGATCTTTGCACCCCAAGGTCGGATCCAGATGGTCGTGGAAGATCTGGAGCTTGTGGGTGTCGGTGCGCTGGCCATTGCGTTTGAACGGCTAATGTCACGCTTGGCTCAAGAGGGTTTGTTCAACCCCGAGCACAAGAAGCCCTTGCCGGATTTTCCCCGACGTATCGCTTTGATCACATCTCCAACGGGAGCCGCCTTGCGCGATTTGCTCCACGTTCTTCAGCGACGCAATCCCTCCTGCTCCATTTTAATTGCAGCCTGTCAGGTTCAAGGGCGGGGTGCATCAAGTCAGATCGTGGACCGCATTCAGGCCGTCAACGCTTACGACGATGTGGATCTGATTATCTTGGGGCGAGGTGGTGGCTCCATCGAAGATCTGTGGGCCTTTAACGAAGAGAAAGTGGCCCGCGCCATTTACGCGTCTCGGATTCCCATTCTTACGGGGATCGGCCACGAAACGGACTTTACGATCTCTGACTTTGTTTCCGACAAGCGAGCGCCCACGCCGTCAGCTGCCGCCGAGATCGCTGTCACAGAGGAAGCTGAGTGGCGGGAACAAATTCAAGAATTTGAGATGCGCTTGACCTTGGCCGTCCGAAGGATTCACCAAGAGCAGGTGCTGATGCTCCAGAGTTTGCGGGGAATGCTTCGTCCTCCCCAGCGTCATTTGTTGCAACAACGACGCAAGCTAGAGAGTTTCCAAAAGCAACTGGAGCAAGGCGTTCGTGGTCGCCTCCAACAAGAAAACCAGCGGCGCAAGCAGCTCCAACACCAGTTGGAGACCTACGACCCACGAACACGGCTCGCTCGCTACCAACAACACAACGTGGCGCTCGCTCACCGGTTGCGTCATTTGATGGAGCGACTCCAACAACAGCAGCGTCATCGCCTTGCGCAGCTTGCCCAACGTCTTAACGACCTCTCACCCTTGGCTGTACTTGAACGAGGATACGCCCTCGCCTACAAGGAAGACCAACGTCTTCTTCGCGACGCCAGCGAGGCCAAGGTTGGAGAGACCCTAACCATTCGCCTCCAAAAAGGTAGCGTCCAAACCCGCGTCGAATCCACCGATCCCGAACCATCTTAGATCCTGTAAAGGCTGAAACTTACCTCGAAATGAAGGTATGGGTCTGAGTATGAATGGACAGGTGATAGGATAGATCTAACTTAAGGGATGGGGAGATCAGGCCTGAGAATACATTCTCAGGTTAGAACATTAGTCGTCCCATTCGTCGTCGTCGTCAGATTCCATGTATTCGTAGATCTGTTGGACGAAGTTTTCGAGGTCTTCGCTAAGGGACAGTTGGAGTTCGTGAGCGTCATCGGAGAGGAGATCGCGTTCGATGTTGCGTTGGAACATCTGCATACGAACGACAGGGGGAGGTGCGTTTTTGCTGAAAGCGGCGATAGGATCGACTTCAAGCTCCACGTGAATTCCGGCGCGGGGGTCGAACAGGGATTCGGGTGTGGCTGATTCGAGGAGTTCGCGCTCGGGATAGACGAAGATGGAGAAGTCGAACATCAAGGGGAAGTCTTCGTCGATGAGTTCGTGCTGGACTTCGGCCCAGACGTCTTCGGCGGTTTGTGCAAACTCTTCGGGGTCGAACAACAGGGGAGGTGCATCGGGTCCGTTGTAGATGGCAGCTTCCAGGTCGAAGAGCTCGGTGAAGGCTTCGTGAGCAGACTCAAAGTCTTCGATGTCCTCGAAGGCGCGGGCCATTCCGTGCAGATAGTCGAGGTTGCTGGAGTCCAGGTTCCACGCCTTTTCCCAGGCGTAGAGAGCCTGATCGTTGTGTTGGAACAACGTGAGGTAGTTGGCGTACAGTTCCCAGGCTTCGGGCTGTTGGTCGTTGAGGTCGATGGCCTTCTTGATGGAGGACATCCCTTCTTGAAAGACTTCCGACACTTCGGGAGGCATGATGGGTTCTTCATCGTCCCAGTCGTCGTCCTCATCCAGATCGGCCATCATCTTTTGTCCCAACCCAAACAAGCTCTCCGAGAGTTGGGTGAGCGCGTCGAGTTCCTGTCCTTCTTCGCTGGCGAAGTCGAGAGCACGACGGGCGGCCTCACAGGCTTCAACGGGCTGGTCGTTGGCGCTGAACATGTGCGATTGGAGCAGATGGGCGGTGCTGTATTCGGGTTCCAACATCAAAGCCTGATCGAGGGCAAACTCCATCGCGGGCCAGTCGTCGAGGGCCAAGCGGATCTGGGCTTCCAGGCACCACACGTTGGCGTCGTCTTTGGTTTGGGCGAGAAGCTCTTGGGTTTGCCGACGGGCTTCTTCCATATCGCCTTCTTCGTAACTGCGTAGGGCTGCGTTAAACTGTTCTGTATCGTACGCCGACATTGAGACGCTCCTCTTGCAAAGGCTGTGTTGTTCAAGCTTCACAGGGTAGTCAAACTCACACCCACCCTAAGACACTGTGTCGAGACGGTTGGGTGTATGGTTTGGGAAGGGTGGTGCACGGCAAGCTTTGGGCTCGGATGTATCCATGACAAAGCTTGCGTTGTATGCGATACTCTACTTTGTGCAAACTGTCCAGGTAAAAGCATGGAACTTCAAAGCACTGTAGGGAAAATCCGCTCTGAAACAGAGAGGCGATGGGGTCCCGAAGCAAGCATCTTTCGCTGGGAAAAGGTTGGAACGATGGAACGTAAAAATGTCTTTCAACAGTGGCTCTTCCGCTTCAAGTTTGTGGGCTTGGCTGTGCTGGGTTTTTGGT
This sequence comes from Deltaproteobacteria bacterium, assembly GCA_006226375.1. Lineage (GTDB taxonomy): Bacteria > Myxococcota_C > UBA6777 > UBA6777 > UBA6777 > M3003. The sequence continues at coordinate 74,035 of SBHC01000036.1, forward strand.
TGGTGTGGTTTGGTCTGCTGTGGAGCAAACCCTCCAACGCGGCTGATGTTCGCTTGTTGTTTGTCGGAAACAGCTACACATACGGCAACAATCTCAATGACATCATGAAGCAGTTGATGGAGCGAGGGGTTGCGTCGTTCCAGGACGTGTACACCCAACGGTACGCGCCCGGTGGCTATCGTTTTCCTCAACATTACAAAGATGCTTCAGACCCCAACAGCACAGCCCAGCTTCGACAGTTCTTGGTGACAGGTCAGGATCCTCTGTACAAATGGGACTTTGTTATCTTTCAGGACCAGAGTCAGGTTCCTGGATTTCCACAGAACAATTCGTACTGGCTGGACAGCCGGAACGGCTTGAAAGGTCTGCATCAGCTGGTGCAGCAAAAGGGTGGACAATCGGTGCTGCTGATGACCTGGGGACGACGCAAGGGGGACTCGCAAAACGCCCAAATGTTCCCGAACTTCAAGGCGATGCAGTCTCGTTTGCGGAGCGGTTACAAAGCGTATGCGGCGCAAGCCGGCACGTCCCAAGCGCCTATCTACATTGCTCCGGCTGGCTTGGCCTGGGAGCGTGTGTACGACGACATTGCAGCCCAACAGCAAGATCCAACCGCCGACAACACTCGGTTTTCTGTTTTGTATGAGGGCGATGGAAGCCACCCTAGCGTACAAGGTTCGTTCCTTGCTGCGTGTGTTCTTTACACCACATTGACTGGTCGGGATCCTTCCACCATCGCCTGGTCCCCTGGAAACATTCCGAACGCGGAACGCAGCTACTACCAATCGGTGGCGTTTGACACTGTGATGAAAGGGGTGTTTGGCGAGTTTCAGTACCCTTGGGCGCTGGATTGGGCGGATTACACATGGCCGCAAAACACCGCTCCCACAGGAAAGGCCATTTCGGGGGTTGGCATGATGCCCCTGGTCAGGGTGCAAAAGGATGTAGGGAGCGTTCCCGAGCTCTGGCTGGGTGTGACCCACGACGGCAACAAGGTAGGAGACGGTCGTTTGTGGATCACCGCTGGCGGGAAACTGGTGGTGCAAACATTGCTTCATGTTGGCTTTGAAGGTACAGGTCAGGTTGAACACCGCGACGGAGCGGTCGAAACTAAGAAGATCCTCTTTGGGAAAGGAGCCAACTCCAACTACAAGCTTTTGGGTGGTACGCTACAAACGGAAACCATCGAAGGTAACGGGGTCTTTTCGATGACTGGGGGCACGCTTGTCTTGCAGAACGCGAAGTCGACCTTTGTGCAGGCTGGTGGAACACTGAGCCCAGGACCTGGCGTTGCTCGGACCTTCTTTGAGCAAGACTACACCCTGGAAGCCAAAGGTACCATTGCGATAGAGGTTGCTGATCCTACGAAAGCGGAAGGGAAGGGCGCTGACCTTGTGCAGGCCAACGCGACCATGAGCATCGCTGGAACCATCAAGGTTGCATTCGGTAGCGGAGTTCAACTCAGCCAGGGGCAGACTGTGGTGTTGCTTCGAGCAAAAACCTTGGATCTTAAGGATGGCTGGAAGCTCGATGCTCCAACCGGAGTTCTGTGGCGGAAACGTGACGACTTTGGAACGCAAGTCCTGGAGATCTATAGTGAACAAGCCGGAACGCCTGAGACGATGGCAGAGCCAACGGCTGAACCAACTGTAGGACCGGAGCCTTCTGGCGATGATGCAGCGACGCAGCCCGAACCCAATGGAGCCGAGCCAACGATCCCCGAACCTTCTTCGGGAACAGAGCCTTCCACAACAACAGAGTCAGGCTCAGACTCAGCGAGCAACACAGAAGGACCTGCGAATCCAGGGCAAGGTTGCTGTCAGATTCAATCTACACCCCGCAACTTCTGGCTCATTTTGTTGCTGGCTTTGGGTTTCTTGTTGTGGCGAAAGCAACGCCTCTTTTCTTGATCGGTGGCTTTGAAACCATGAACGTTGGGGTTACCAGCTTTTGCCTTGGAGCCAACGTTGGAGACCCTGGCTGAGTGTGTAATCAATGATCGTTCGAAAGCCTTTGTGAGAGGGGTGTATGCCATCTGGCATCACGTCCAGAGGTGCTGGATAGTTGATCAGTCCGCCAGGGAATGGATGGTAGGAGGGATAGATACCTGGCTTGGGCGCTACTCCAGGTTGGTAGGGTGGGTGTGTGAGTGGGTTGGGCACAGGAAAGGGGGGATGTGCTTTGTCTCCATACGTATGCTGCAAGATCCCAAAGTTGTGGGCGTATCGAACATTGGGAGTTTGGTTGGCGATGAGTCGTTTGCGGCGATCCAATTCGACGAGACCTTGGTTGTAGCTCTTTCGATCGTGTCCTTTGTTGATCTTAAGGCCAAATGCGACCAAGAACTCAAAGTGGAGGAAGTCGTAGCCCATCAACACAATCTTGAGGTGGGGGCGGCCTTTGCGAGCAAAGTCTACGATGGTTTGGATGTCTCGTTGGATCTTGTCGTAGGTGAGAGATTGCAAGGCTTTGGGGAGTTTGCCCAAGCCGTTGATGCACTCGCGGTTGTAGTCGTTTCCGCCAATGACAAGCATTAAGATCTCGGCGCGGGGCGACGCGTCAAGGCTTGCCGCCAGCGCCGTGAGCATCCGTGGTTTGGTTTTGTCTTCGCCACCTCCCACCGCCGGAGGATACTTGTTGATCGCCCAGCCCGCCGCCTGCGAACCCGCGTTGGCAGTGTTTTGGTAGGAGAGCTTTACAGACGAGAAACCTTTGGCGTTCAATGCATCTCGGGTGGGTTGAACGAGGCCAGTTGACCAGCTATCGCCCGCAATGACCAGACGCTTGATTGTGGAAGCGGAAGGTTGATCCTGGAGCGCAGTGTCAGGTGTGTGGGTTTCCGGTATGTTTGCCTCTGCTGCAAACTCTGGCGCTTGTTCTACAGCATCTTCCTGAGGTGGTTTTTCTGGTGCCCCTTCTTCTTGTGAATCGTCTGAAACGCTTCCACCGTCCGCAGTCTCTTTGATGTCTGAAGGCTCTACATCTGAAGACTCTTGGAGTTGTGGTGCTTCGGTTTCAGTCTCTGTGGAGTCTCTGGGGCTGGGCTTCTCGTCTTGTTCTTCTCGACCGTTCGGCTCTGTTGCAGTGGGTACTTCTGTCGTGGTGGTGGCTTCTTTGGAGTGGTCTTCTGTTGTGGGAGAAGTGACCTGCTGCGAGCAAGCGAAAGACAACACCCACAGACTGACCAGGAGGGGTAGAAGGAGCAGGCGAAGGGAGCCCATGCGAGCATGTCCAAATAGCAACCGACGAGGCGACACCAGATTCTCCTTTCGTAAGACAAGGGATGATTCTAGAGGAGAAATTGTAGAGGTTATGCTTGGAAAAGCCAACAAGAAAACGACAATGTTCAAAGATCTGATGAAGCTTTAGGGAAGGAGAAACCAGAGGATTGTGCCAAAAAGCAGAAGCAACAAAAGAGACAACGCAATCCAACGACTCGAACGAGCGTGGGTTTGGCTTTCAAGGTGCCGGGCTGGAGAGGAGCTCCACTCGTTCTTGGCGTCCGTCGTGGAAGGTAAGTCCAAGAGAGAGTCGATGTTTGGGGAGGACTGGTTGTGTGTCTGCGTCGGCTGTTCGGCCAAGTCGAGAGCCTGTAGCCAGCGTTCAAGGTCAGGGTAACGGTGGTTGGGCTCGTCGGAGAGTGCTTTGTGTAGGACTTGGGTGATGGGCTCCAGCGATGCTTGTTGGTTGGTGTTGGCGCCCAGAATTTGGAGAGGTTGTCCTGGAGGTCCACCAAACAGCAGCGCGTAGAAGAAGGCGGCTACACTGTACACATCGGTGCGAAGGGTGGCGTGCTGGTGACACACTTCGGGAGCCAGAAACGGTTGGGAAAAAGGCGCGAGAGTACATTGTTCCGGGGGAACTGGGGACAATCCAAGTTGGATCGCAAACCTTTGATGGTCCTGGATCTGAAAGGACACAAGGTGTGGCAGGAGATGTCCATAGACCAGGCCTTGTTGGTGAGCCGGTGCAATGGTGTGGCTGAGAGCTTTGGTCCAGGCGAGGCACCAGGAAAGCGACGGTGGGGTGGTGATGCCGTTGAGAAAATGAGCCAGGTTTCGCCAGGGTTCTTGAGTGGTAGAGTCTTCTACGCTGTCCACGAAGTTGTTGTACAAACCCAGAAACAAATCGCTGGTTCTGGGTCATGTCCTCCTTGCTTGCAAGAATGAGCGGGTCAAGTACCCTGTAGGGGGGCTGCTCTTCTGCACAGTGTTGTCCATCTACCCAAGATAGGTACGGACCTGCCTGTTGTGCAAGTGTGTGGGGTAAAGCCTTCTTAATCGTTGGGCTTTTTGAGTTTGCTGAGGCGGAACGGTTTCATCTTTACCGTGTTGCCATTGACCGTCACATTTTCCAGGTTGAGCGCGTAGGGACCGGAGATGTCTTCGTTAATCTTGTAGCAAACCAGGTACATGTTTCTGCGCTTGCGGGGTCTCAACTTGATGGTGGTTGGAGCGTACAAGCGTCGCGCCCATTGTGGCAAAGATACACGTTGTCCGGGTTGTTCGTAATACCGAAACACACCGCGTCGGAACGTTTCGCTGGCGAGGATATCGGTGTGGACGATAAGGGGCAGCGCGCTTCCGTTGGAGCGTAGAACCACCGAGTCTCGCTCCACTTGGATCCGCTTGGAACTCCAGTTGATCAAGTTAAACTCAACACAAATGGCGTCTTTTCCAGCAAAGCTGCGGCCCATTCGGAAGTCGAGTTGTTGGCTCTTGCGAGTCTCTTTGTCCTGAGGAACGTAGAAGTTCCAGGTTCGACAACCCACAAACATTGGAACCAGAAGGAGCAGAAGGCACCATTGTTTCATTGCATATCCTCACTTTTCCAAGAGAGCAGATTGTTTTCTACGGAATCCAAGAGAATGTTATTGCCCGATCGATTCGACAAACAACTTGTAGTCACCGATCAAAATGGTGTCGCCGGGGTGTATGACTTGTGGAGAGCCGAGGCGTTGGCCGTTGACGAAGGTTCCATTTTCACTTTTGAGATCGAGCAGAATCAGGCGACCTTCCCGCAGCAGCAAGCGAGCATGACGTCGGCTTACGTCAGTGCGGCGGAGAACGATGTCGTTTTCGGAGGACCGTCCGATCGTGATTTCTCGCTTGTCAAATGGATAGCTCTTTCGCTCGCCTTCGGGAGGCAGGACAGCCAGGGTAAGCCACGGCGACTGAGGCCACTGATCCACCACAGGCATGGGCGTGGTGGTTGTGGCCGACGGCAAGTTTTTGGCCGAACGGTACCGCACCAACAAAGCTTCCATGCGAAGTACAAATTCTTCGTCCGAGAGCAAATCACCCAGCTTCAAGTCAGTCAATTGTTGCATCGCTTCGACGGTTTCGTCGCGAAAGATCATGGGTTGGCTCACTCCATTGTGTCCAGGTTCGGCGAACCTTTCTTATAAAGCATATTTTGATTTTTGTGTAGTTGTTGTGTACCTTCTGAACAAGTGATTAGGTGTTGGGGTAACTCGTGGAAGGTAGATCTGTGACCTTTCTTCTCCCGCATCTGAAGGTTTCCTTGGCTCTTCCTTCGGGCGCATTCGTTTGCTGGAGGCGGAGTTTCTGTGGGTAACATGCCCACGTTGTAACATCGGAACAAGCAAGCTATGAACGCACAGCGAAAGCGTATCTTGGGGATCGATCCAGGTTCGATCATCACGGGCTGGGGGATTGTGGAGTCAGACGGAAACCGTCTGTTTCACATCGACAACGGCGGCATCTTCACCCGCAACAAAGAGTTTCACCAGCGGTTGAAGGAGATTTACCAGGGGATTCAGGAGGTCGTCGACACCTACCGACCGACCCATGTTTCGATGGAGCAGGTCTTTGTCTCCCGGAACGCACAAACCGCCTTAAAGCTTGGACAGGCTCGTGGTGTTGCGATGATCGTGGTGTTGAATGCAGGCCTTTCGGTCAGTGAGTACGCTCCGACAGCGATCAAACAAGCCGTCACAGGCACAGGTCGAGCCAACAAAGAGCAAGTCACCTTGATGGTGCAAACTCTCCTTGGACTCCCCGAACCTGCACAGACCGACGCGTCCGATGCCTTGGCTGCTGCCATTTGTCACATCTTGCGGCCCAAGTTTGATCCAGGGCCCTCCAAAACCAAGACAGACAACTCCATTCTGGCTCAGATCGAAGCCGCAACAAGCTCATCGTCACGTCGGCGACGTCGCTCTCGTCGAGGACGTTAGCCCCTGTTGTGTCTATGTTACAGACAAGAGGCGTAGAGGATTTGTTGGGCGCGGGCCTGGTGTTCGGCTTCCACGATGAACGAAGCGCGCAGGGCGTCGGTGTGGGTTTGGTACACGAGGATGTCGGGGTCGGCTGCGGCGAGGGCTTCCATTCCGCGAGAGAGCCACTGAGGATCACGCGACATGTTTTGTCCTACAAGACTGATGCATGCCATCGGTGTGTTGTGTAGGGTCGGGTGGGTCTCAGGTGGTGCGTGGGCCAGGGCGCGTTGGAGAAGGTCTTCGTCGTCGCGTCGGAAGAAGCTTTGGACCGCGTTGGGATTCCAATGGCTCCACAGCGGCGTTAGGTGGAACGTTTTCCACCAGGCTGCCACCTTTCCGTGGTGTTCGGGTGTGGTGTCGAGGGTCATCCAGCAGAGATCGTTCATGCAAGCGATGGCGGGCCGCATCAGGTTGTCGTCTTCGAGGTCTCGATCCCGTCGGATTAACGTTCCGCTGGGTTCTCCAAAGGTTGACGAGGTGGATCGGGCGTAGAGGGCTACCTGGTTTTGGCGAGCCCAGGCGACGGCGTCAGCGTGAAGGACCTTGGCTCCTGCGCGAGAGAGGGCTTCCATTTCTTCGTACGACAGCGAGGCGATCTGTTGGGCTTCGGGGATGACTCGTGGGTCTGCTTCGTAGATGCCGTCGACATCCGAGCAGATCTCACAGGCTTCTGCGCCTAAGGCTGCGGCCAAAGCTACGGCTGTTGTGTCGGAGCCGCCGCGCCCGAGGGTCGTGATCTCTCGTTTGTACGACATTCCTTGGAAGCCGGCGACGATGACGATCTTGCCGCGCTCCAACTCGTCCTGGATTCGGATCGGGCGGACTTCAATGATGCGGGCGTCAAAGTGCCGGTCGTTGGTGAGGATGCCGCTCTGTGACCCGGTGAAGGAGATCGCTTCGCAGCCAAGCTCTTGGATCGCCATGGAGAGCAACGCCATGCTGATACGCTCCCCGGCGCTGAGCAGCATATCCAGCTCGCGTCGGTGGGGATGACTGGTCATGCCGCGAGCCAGGGTCATCAGGTGATCGGTGGAGTCGCCCATGGCTGAGACCACCACGACCACGCGGTAGCCCTGACGGTACGCTGCCACCACACGCTCCGCCACTTGCTTGAGTCGTTGGGGGTCTGCGACGGAGCTGCCTCCATACTTTTGCACCAAAATCGGTTGTTGCATCGACTTCTCTCACTCTAGGGACGGCGGAATGAAAACGCACTGGATGGTTTGGATCAACTTGACACTGCTACGGAACACGGTACTTATGAAGAGACTTGGATCAAGCGAAGGGTACACGGTACCCTCTACACAGTACGACGTGTTGAATCTCAGGAAGTATTGCAGCGGTCGGCTCGTTTGACAAAAAATGTTCGCGTTCTTTGGTGGTGTCGCGAGAGCCAACGCGGTGCCGGGCAAGTGACCGTAGATGGAGAGGTTGTGTTGATGGAGAGGTTGATTTCTTTGCGGGGATTCGTAGCAGGTTGGATGGTATGGCTTTGCGCGTCGTCGGTGGCGTGGATGGCGACACCTGCCTCTGCTCAGCGACGGTATCGTTCGCGCTACATCCACCAAACCCCTTCCTCGGTGAAAGCACGTCGGGCTGTGACCATTCGCGGTCGCATCGTCTACTTCGACGATCTGGACTACGCTGAAGTGCGTTACCGTCGCGCCGAAACCCGCGACAACTTCAAGACCTTCCGAATGACCATCCAAGGAGGGGAGTACATCGGTCGCTTTCCTGCTTCGATCGTGCTGTCACCAGGGATCGAATACTATGTGGTGGGGATAAACTTTGGCGGAAAGCCCCGCCTCCTGGCAGGTTCTCCCGCTAACCTTTTACAGTTTCTTGTCATCGACGATGGTTCTTCGCCGAGAACCACCCCTCCCGAACGTCGCTCTGGTGGGTCCGACGGGGGTTCGGACGGCAACTCCGGCGGTGATGACCCGTACGCTCCGAAGAAACCTGGCAAAGCGCGCAAAGCCGGGGGCAAAGAGATTCTCAGCCGGAAGCTGGTGGTGTCGTCAGCGACACGCCAAGGCAAAGCTGTTTCCATTCACAAAGCACCTGCCACAGTAACGGTCATTACCGCGGCCGACATTCGGAGCTATGGGTGGCGGACGATCCCCGACATTCTTCGTTCGGTCGTAGGGATCGATATCAACGATCGAGGCTTTGACGCCGATTACGGAATGCGCGGCGTTAACAACCTTAATGGTCGAGGGCAGGGCATCCTGTTTATGCTCGACGGTCACGACATGTCGCTTCGCCAGCTTCACCAGACCTTCTTGAACGCCTCTTGGGTGTCGGTGGATGACATCGAACGCATCGAGATCACTCGTGGCCCCAGCTCCGCGTTGTGGGGACGGAATGCCTTTCATGGGATGGTTCACATCGTCACCAAGAACGGCAGCGGGATGCGCGGTATCTCTGGTTTGATGGGCGTGGGAGCGTTGAGCGGAACCCACTTCTTTCAGCTTCGTGCGGGACATAAGTTTGCGTCGGGGCTCTCCATATATGCGACGCTTTCGATGCACCGGGAGCTTCGTTCCCCTGTGTTGTCTCCGATCTGGGAGTTTGCCAACGGACCCAACGAGTTGGTGTATGTCTCTCCCAACGACACACAACTGGCCCAAAACTTCTACTTCAAGGCGGACTGGAAGGGTTTGTTCTTTACCTTTCATCAGGGTCGATATGACGCGACCGCGCCGCTCAATCAGTACAGCTTGTTGGGCGGGGATGATTCCCACTTTGTGATGGATCGGTGGATCGCCACGACTGGCTGGCAGGGCAAGTTGGCCAAGTGGGGGAACCTTCGGGTGTGGGCGTCGTTTGACCGTTACACTCTTGATCCAGAGACGCGAGTTGCTTTCAATCCTTTGGCGGCCAATCCGCAATCCAGCACCATGCAAAACCTCGCCTTTGCGGACAACCGTTTTACACTGGGCACCAGGCTTTCGGCGAACATCCACAAGTTCTTTCAGATGCAAGTGGGGCTTCAGTTTGAATACTTGCAAGCTACGATGTGGCATTTCCCTGCAGCCTTTGAACAACAGATCCAAGGCAAAGACATTGAAACCGACGCTCCTACCTATGGAAACGGTCGCTTCGATGGCTTCTTACAGATCCTCAGTCCGATCGGCAAGTGGGCTGTGATTCAGGCGGCGGCTCGCTTCAGCTACGACGAACACGCCGGTCCTCGTTTTTCGCCCCAAGCTGGCGTGGTGATTACCCCAGGTGCAGATGTCTTTATCAAGCTCAATTATGGGATGGGAGTTCGCTCTCCGTCACTGTACGAGCTATTCCACAACGAGCTAGGCCGCTTTGGAAATCCAGCTGTGACCGACGAAGAGGTCCATACGATCGGGCTTCAGGTTGGCTGGATGCGAAAGAAGCTGATGTACATCGCGTTGAGCGGCTTCTTCTCCATGTACAACCTTCCCATCATGTACCAAACTCGACAGGCCAGCGATCCCATCATTGGTGCGGATCTGTTCGACTATGCACCTGACCAACCCACAGGTCCGTATCGTCAGCTCATTAACAGAGAGCAAGGGTACACGTCGTTGGGTGGCGAAATTGAGGCCCGGTTGTTCCCAATTAAAGGATTCCAGGTGCGGGGCTTCTTTGGTCTGGCGATCTCCTCGGAGGTCATTAATGAAGAGGGCGATACCGATCGTTTGCCCTATGCTGCCGGCCTTTATGGTGGTCTGGATGCAACCTATCGGTACAAGTTCTTCCGGATCTCTCTGGGTCTCTTGTACACCGGATCCAAGATCGCGCCGATCGACACCCAGACGTACCCCGAGTCACGCTTCGTGGTGCAAGGGCAACTTCCCAAACGCGGCCTACCCAACGAAGATCAAGCCCAACCTGTTCCCCAATGGCAAGCCAACAACTCCAACCATCCACGCGCTCCGACCGTCGATGACATCCCTCGCGCCGATGGCTCCCTCAAGCTTCACCTGACGTTGCAGTTTCTTAACCTGTTCAATCACTTTGACCTGGTGCTGCGTGCCCAAAACATTCTCGGACTGGGCGTAGACGCTTACGACGCTGGTAACCCCCTCCTCGCTCCACAGAAACGCTTTGAGTTGATGGCCTGGCTACGCTTCCGGTATTAGGCTGGTTGCAAAGAGGTGTCCGCAGATTACGCGGATTGCACAGACAGGGATCTTACTTGTGGATGTGACTTGAACGAGGTTGTCCGCGGATTACGCAGATGACACAGACAGGGATCTTGCTTGTGGATGTGACTTTTACGAGTTTGTCCGCAGATTACGCGGATAACACAGACAAGAAGCCAGCTTGCAGATAGCACAGGTCCATACAAGCGGAAGGATATAGGTTGTTGGTGTGATTGTGTTGTGAAGAGAGGAGAAGGTTTGCTAGCTGCGTAACTTCTTGCGCAGATAGCGAAATTGATTGCGTAGGTGGATTAGTCGCGGTCGGTTTGGAAGTCGGTGAGGTCGTCTTCGAGAGAGCGTTCTTGGATGGTGGTGCGGACCTTTTGGAGTCCGAGGGATTCCAGTTGGCGGATGCGCTCGCGGGTCAGGTTCATGAATTGACCGACCTCTTCGAGGGTTACTCCGCCACGTTCAGCGACATCCAGGGCGCAGGTGCGCTCCAATTCCCATACTTCTTTCCCTGGGAAGTTCAGTTTGATGCTTCCGGTCTCGGGATTGACGTCGAGGAAGAGGTGGTACCGACAAGAAACGTGAGGACAAGGACGGGGTCCGTTGCGACATTCCGAGCGCAAGCTGGGGCGCACCGCATCGAGCCAAGACACAGTCTCTTGGGGAAGAGGGCCTTGCTCTCGGTACATACGGGCCAGCATACGGCGGCTCAATGTCTTCTCACGTGAAGGACGTCCCTGGGGGGTGAGACGCTCTTCGTTGTCGTCGGCGTGGATGTTCTGCTCCTGGATCATGTCTTTTGCTGTCTCTGACATTGCGGCACCTTCCCTTTTGCTCCAAGCGGCTTTGGTTTGAACCCTCTGTTTGCTACTACTATGCTGCTTCACCAATTAAACCAATCAACATGCCTACAACGAACCACAACAAAACGAATACGAGATGCAAATACGTGCGAGAACTTTTCTGACACGCCGTAAGAAAGTGTATCAGAAAATAGTGAAGTCTTATGTAAGAAAAAGTGGAAGAAAAGCTTCCATGAAGATCGTGATGTGGAGTGTGCGGGGGCGTGAGCCGCACGTGTCCTGAAGCGACTTTGTCGCTTGGTCCCTCGATCGATCCCTTCGGAATGATCGATCAAACAGATTGTTTCTGTTTTGTCGTCACGTAAATCTGTTTAGCATAAAAGAAAGAGACTGTGCAAGAATTTAAATGATTTATATCTCAAGGATAAACAATTGTCTAAAGTTAGAAAAAAAGAGGTCGTAAATAAGAGTGAAAGTCGATATTCCACACCATATTTTCGATTAAATTGATCGATATTAGGTTCAATTCGATCCAAATTATCTTTTGTATCTCTTGGAGATCTTTCACCTTTTCAATCTTGTCGTCAATTCCTTTTTGAAAAGAGGGGGTCTAAATAAACCGATACGCACCAACCTTAGGGGCTTTTCATACCGCTACGGCGATCCAGAAGATCATTAAAAATTGGGAGGTTGTTTCACAGGTTGAAGCTACTTTGCGATCAAAATAAGTGATCCAAGTTTGTGATCGCGATCACAGAATAGAGATCACATGGGATGATCGGGCTGCGGAGAAACTGTATGATTTTTCGTTGGAATCCCCAAAAAAATGACAGAAATTGGTGGGCGTGGTAGAGAAACACCCCAGAAATAGCCCAGGTTCTCGTCGTTTCTTCCCAGAAAAATAAAGCGAGCCCTCTCGTTTTGTGGGTTTGGATGCAACAATCTTGTGGGTCAAGGGCGGATCTCGTACCGTGCAGGGAAGGATCCATTCCGATCGATGCAACAGATCGATCGCGTCGATCGGAAGGCTGAAGGGACAAGTGCCTGGAATGCGAAGTGTCCTGGAAGTGATGAGGGAAGGAACGGAATGAAACGGCTTAAATCTTACCAACTTGCGCTCTACAACGGGCAAGACAAACCCAAGGTGTATGTGGCTTACCAAGGTCGCATCTATGATGTTACCGAGAGCCGGTTGTGGCGTCGAGGCAAGCATTACGAGCACTGGGCAGGGCAGGACCTGACCGAAGAATTGGCCGATGCGCCCCATGCAGATGAAGTGTTTGAACGATTCACCTGTGTGGGTGAGCTTATTAAGTAATGTAAGATTTTGCAGTCGCTGGGTGTAAGATCGTTTGTCAGAAAAGATCGCAAAACGAGGGGAGTCGAACACGGGGTTGTGGTGCGATCGGATCGCAGCCGAATTCTCGGATCGCATTGAAGCGCAAGGGGGCCTGCTTGTTTTGCGGTGGGGTCTATGATATCGAGTGTAGTGAAGTATGAATACAAAAGCAGCAGAGAGAGCCAAAGCGGTGGATAGAACCGATTGCCTCTCTGGTTCTTTGGAAGAACGAGGAGAACACTCGAATCATGGATACCGCAAAGCTTGATCGCGCCTTGGACGTGTTGGATCAGAACAAAGAGCGATGGTTGGATCTGTCTGTAGGAGGCAAGATCGCTCTGGTTAAAAAGATGATCCAGGGTATCGCAAAGGTGTCGAACCGGATGGTCGCCAAAGCCCACGAGATGAAAAAGATCTCGCCGGATTCGCCAAGCGCTGCCGAGGATATGCTAAGCGGTCCTGTGGTGATTGTTCGCAACCTCCGCCTGCTGCTGGAAACTCTCGAACAGATCGAGAAGCACAAGGTCCCCCAGCTTCCACAAGATAAGATCCGGACGCGAAACAACGGTCAGGTTGTGGTGGAGGTTTTGCCCTCGCGCTTCATGGACAACCTCTTGTACAACGGCTTCAAAGCTGAGGTGTGGATGCAAGAAGGTGTGACGCCCAACAATCTCACCGAGCACATGGCTGAGATCTACCAAAAGCGTCCAGAGTCCGGAAAGATTGCCCTGGTCTTGGGAGCTGGCAATGTGTCGAGCATTGGACCCCTTGATGTCGTCTACAAGCTGTTTGTTGAAGGTCAGGTGTGTATTCTTAAGTTAAACCCGGTGAACGAATACACCGGTCCTTTTGTCGAGGAGGCGTTCCGTTGCCTCGTGGACGAAGGCTTCCTCCAGATGGCCTACGGCGGCGCTGATGTTGGAAGCTACCTCTGCCAGCACGACAAGGTCGACGAGATCCACATCACCGGAAGTGACAAAACCCACGACGTGATTGTGTACGGCCCAGGAGAAGAGGGCGCTGAACGCAAGCGCAACAACGATCCCAAGTTGACCAAGCGAATCACCAGCGAACTGGGCAACGTCTCTCCTGTGATTGTGGTACCCGGCCCGTGGAAGACGGGGGATCTCCAGTTCCATGCAGAAAACATCGCGACCCAAATGACCAACAACGCAGGCTTCAACTGCAACGCGTCGAAGGTTCTCATCACACACGACGGTTGGGACCAGAGAGAGTCGTTGCTGGCTGCGCTTCGTCAGACTCTGCGTGACCTGCCGCCTCGCAATGCATACTACCCTGGAGCAACCGACCGATACAGCTCGTTTATGGGGGCTTCCGAAAAGGGTGAGGCGTTGGGCTCCAAGAGCGGACCTGGCGACGTGGTTCCCTGGACCCTGGTTCCTGGTCTGGACCCCAATGACGAAGAGAACAAGTTCTTTAATGAAGAGTCGTTCTGCGCCATCACCGGGGAGACCGCGCTGGCCGCACAAGACGCCGGTGACTTCCTGGAAAAGGCCGTCAACTTCTGCAACGAGACATTGCACGGCACACTCAACGCTTGCATCATCGTACATCCCGAGACCGCTGAGCAGCTGGGTGCGAAGTTGGAGCAAGCGATCGCGGATCTGAAGTATGGCAGCGTGGCGATTAACCATTGGCCCGCTCTGTCTTATGCGATGGGTGTGACTACATGGGGCGCGTATCCCGGTCATACCTTGGAAGACATCCAGAGCGGAATCGGCGTTGTTCATAACACATGGATGTTTGAAAAGCCCGAAAAGAGTGTGGTCTACGGACCCTTTAATGTATGGCCTCGGCCGCCCTGGTTTGTGACGCACCAACGAGCGCACAAGGTGGCCAACTGGTTGTTTGAAGTGGAACGCACAGGCTCTTACGTGTATCTTCCACCTCTCGTACTCAACGCAGCACGCGGCTAAACAACCGAGCACTTGTGACGCATCCTTGCAGTCTGATGGTGTATTCTCTTCGTGAAAGATACGGTGAAGGTTATGGAACGCGTGAAAGCGCTTCTTGAAGTGGGTCAAGGTCTGTTGGATGAGGAGGCTTCGGAAGAGGCCGAAGCGATGTTTCGGGAAGCTCTTGTCCTGGAACCGGACAACCCAGAGGCGCTGTTTCTGTTGGGATGGAGCTTGTACGATCAGGACGATTACGAACAGGCTGAATTGTTCCTTCGCAAAGCCTCGCTGGTGGACCCAAGCGCTCCAGAGCCCCAACAATACTTGGGAATCTGCCTGTTTGAACAAGAGCGCTTTGACGAAGCAGCGGTCGCTCTCCAAAAAGCCGTGTCGTTGGATCCAGAGAACCCTGCCGTGTATCGCTATCTAGGAGGTGCCTACTCTGCGCTCAAGTTGCACGCAGAAGCGGCAGAAGCCTACCAAGGTTTGGTCACATACGAACCCGACGACGGCGAGAACTTCTTCTGGCTGGGGCTCAGCTTGTACCACGCTGGAAACCTGGAAGCTTCCGAAGAGTCGTTTGCAGAAGCCGTGTCGCTGGAGCCCGACGAAGAAGGTCATCATTACTGGCTGGCGTATGTTCTCACAGGGCAAGACAAGTTCGTGGAAGCGGAAGCTGTCTTGCGCAACGCTGTGCTCGAAGAAGAGTTGGAAGACGTCGATCTTTACGGTCTTTGGGCTGAGGTCCTGTTCAAGCAAGAGAAGCTAGAGAAAGCCTACCAGTGCGTGGAAGACGGCCTGGCTCTTGAAGTTGTGGATGCTCACTTGTTCTGGTTGGGCGGTGAGATTCTGTCGGCGATGGAGCGTGAAGAAGACGCGATCGCGATGTTCCGAAAAGCTGTTGATCTCGTTCCTTCCGACTCTACCTACCATTGGTTCTTGGGGCAGGCTTTGTTCCACATGGAAGAGTACGATGAGTCGATGCGCTGCTTTGAACAAGCTGTGAAGTATGGCCCGTCTGACTTTGAGAACCATCTGTGGCTGGGCCGGTGCTTGCTGGAGTTGGAACATTCCAACCGGGCTTTGGATGCGTTCAACCAAGCCGCTGCCTTGGAACCTGAAAGCGCCGACGTTGTGTTTTGGCAAGGACGCGCTTACTTCGAGCAAGACCAATACGAGGACGCCGCGCTTGCGTTGGAGCAGTCGACCACTCTGGAACCTGAGGAAGAAGCCCATCATTACTGGCTGGGTCGGGCGCTGTACGAGCAAGAGAAGTACGTCCGAGCCGCGCAGGCGTTCGCTGCTGCGGTTGACCTGAATCCAACCGACGAAGAGAACAACTACTGGTTGGCGCGGTGCAAGACAATGGAGCACCTGGGGGTTAACTGGAACGTGGAGTAACGTCGGATGTTTCGGCGATTCCGTGCTAAGCGACATCTCGCGCGAGGTCGCTCCTTCTTGGAGCAAGGTCAGCTTACCGAAGCCCTCACCTCGTTGCAAAAGGCCTATACGCTCGATCCACAGCATTTGTCGGTCGCGTACTGGTTGGGTCACGCGCTGTACAAAACGGAGCGGTACGAAGAGGCTCATTCTCTGTTCGTCCGTTTGGTGGGAGACGACTCCCCCCATCCAGAAAGCTCCTATTGGGCGGGGATGTCGTTGTATGCCCTACAAAAGTATGGGCAAGCAGCGCAGGCGTTTCAGGCCGCGGTCCATCGCGACAGCACCGATCCTCTTTCACATTACCGTTTGGGTTTGTCGTGGTACTACATGAAGCAGTATGACAAAGCGCAACTTTCGTTTGTACGAGCCGTAGCGTTGGACGAAACCAACCCGTTGATGCACCGCTGGTTGGGTTGCACACAGTACAAACGCAAGCGCTACGACGACGCATCACAAGCTCTCCACACGGCTGTGGCTCTGGAACCGGAACATGAGGCCAATCATCACTGGTTGGGTAAGGTGCTCTTAAAGCAGGGCAGCAAAGTGGAGGCTGTGGACTCATTGCAACGTGCAGTCGCGTTGGCCCCAGGAGAGGCCAGCAACCACTTCTGGTTGGGTAAGGCTCTCTACGAAACCCAGCAGTACACCAAAGCTGAGGAGTCGTGGAGACAGGCCTTGTGCCTTCGCCCCAACGACGAAGCCCATCATTACTGGTTGGGTATGTCCCTTCAGGCCCAAGGTCGCTATGAGAAAGCCCTTGATGCCTTTAACGAAGCCGTCGAGCGCGCCCCCAACGATGCAAGCAATCGGTTCTGGTGTGGAAACATGGCCTACAAGCTGAAACGCTACAAGGCCGCCGAGCGAGAATTCCAGGAAGCGCTTCGACTTGAGCCCAGCAGCGCCAGTTACATGCGATGGGTTGGGATTTGCTTGTTTTTTCAAAAGCGCTATGCTGAAGCCGAGAGCTTGTTCACTGAGGTGGTCTCGCTTGCTCCCCAGCATAACGATGGTTACTACTGGTTGGGCCGCAATCGTTACGAGCAGAAGCTGTACGATCTGGCGGAAGACTCTCTTCGTCAGGCCATCGAACTCAAACCCAACGACGAATCCAACCAGTTTTGGCTGGGCATGGTGTTGTACCGGTTGCATCGCTTCGACGAAGCCCATGCTCCGTTTCAACGAAGCCTGGAGCTGGAGTTCAATGATCCTGCCAATCATTATTGGTTGGGCATGAACTACCATCGTCGTCAGCTGTATCCAGAGGCCGAACCCTTCTTTCAAAAGGCCACCAACCTGCGACCCGGCAAGGGGAACTACCACTACTGGCTGGGCATGAACACCTATCATCAGGATGCTTTCTTGCAAGCCGAAGCATCGTTTTACAGGGCGGTGAAGTTGATGCCAGAAGAAGAGTCTCACCACTTCTGGTTGGGTATGTGTCGGTACAAGCAAAGCAACTTCGACAAAGCCGCTCAAAGCTTCGGTCATGCCTTGGAGTTAGGCCCCCAGGACGAAGTGAATCACTATTGGATGGGGAAATGTTTGCACGAACTGGCTCGTTACGATGAAGCGATCCACTGCTTGAAGCAAGCCGTCAAACTCAACCCCAACGATGTGGCCAATCACAACGCGTTGCGCCGCAGCATCCAGGCCAAGCTTAACGCGCAGAATGCAGCCGATTGAATTCTTTTGTGTTTCCTTCCCCCATACCGAAATGCTCCCGTCAGGTTGAGCGTTTTGGATCCGAACTGTAGGAGGTTCCGATATGAGTCAAAGCTCCCTTCTTTCCTTTGCAACCGTCGACCCAACAACGCTGTCTGCGAAAAACCCCGGACGTTTGGCGCATCTTGTGGGTGGAGAGTGGATCGAGTCGCCCAACTGGCTGGATGTCCATGATCCCATGAACGGTGAGGTCTTCTTGCAGGCACCCAACCCTACAGTGGATGAACTGCAACCGTTTGTGGACAGCCTCAGAGCCTGCCCCAAAAGCGGAATGCACAACCCTCTTAAGAACGTCGAACGATACCGTATGTACGGTGATGTCACCTTCCGCGTGGCTGCCGCGATGAGGGAGAAAGAGGTCGAGGACTTCTTCACCCAGCTGATCCAGCGTGTGATGCCAAAGAGCGACGTCCAAGCTCGGGGCGAAGTTACCGTCACGCGGGCTTTCCTGGAGAACTTCTGCGGCGACCAGGTCCGGTTCCTGGCTCGTGGCTTCAGCAACCCCGGCGATCACCACGGGCAAAAGAGCAACGGATACCGCTGGCCGTTCGGTCCTGTGGCGTTGATCTGCCCGTTTAACTTCCCCCTGGAGATTCCAGTGCTCCAACTTATGGGCGCGCTGTACATGGGGAACAAGCCTGTTGTGAAAGGTTCAGAGACCACCAGCGTGGTCTTGGAGCAGTTTGTCCGCCTGCTGATTGCGTGTGGTATGCCACCCAGCGACATGGATCTGATCCACGCCGAAGGTCGTGTGATGGGTGAATTGGTGGAGCGTGCTCCCATCCGAAACATCCAATTCACCGGAAGTTCTGCGGTCGCTGAGCTTCTCTCGAAACAAACCCATGGCAAGGTTCGGATCGAAGACGCCGGATTTGACTGGAAAATCCTGGGTCCCGATGCGACGGCTGAGCGTGTAGAGTATGTTGCTTGGCAATCCGATCAAGACGCCTACGCTGCCAGCGGTCAAAAATGCTCGGCCCAATCGATCCTGTTTGCCCACGAAAACTGGATCTCGCTGGAGCTCCTCGACCGAATCCAAGAACTGGCTGCACGACGCAACGTAGACGACCTGACCCTTGGACCCGTCTTGACCGTCTCCACCGAGCGAATGGCGACCCACACCCAGAACCTTCTTGCGATCCCCGGCGCTCGCGTCTTGTTTGGTGGCAAGCCGTTGGAAGGTCAGAACTTCTATGAGAAGTGTGGAGCGTTTGAACCCACCGCCATCTTTGTCCCTCTGGATGAGATCCTCAAAGACGAAAACTTTGAGCTTGTCACCACCGAGATCTTTGGTCCGTTCCAGATTGTCACCTCCTGGAACGATGCAACCGAACACAAAGTGCTCGAAGCTTGCGAACGAATGGACCACCACCTGACCGCCGCTGTCGTCTCCAACGACATTCACTTCGTGCACCGCGTCTTGGGTCACACCGTCAACGGAACCACCTACGCCGGATTGCGCGCTCGCACCACCGGCGCCCCACAAAACCACTGGTTCGGTCCAGCCGGCGACCCTCGTGGCGCTGGCATCGGAACCCCCGAAGCCATCCAACTGGTCTGGTCCTGTCACCGCGAAATCATCGAAGACTTTGGACCCATCCCCAATGGCTGGTCCCTGCCCAAACCCTCCTAAACTTGTGGGCGAACCCCCCAGATTGATGGTGGTATGCGGATAAATTCGTGTGGGTCCCGGCATGGGTTTACATGAACCCCGGAATGATGGTGGTTTGCGGAATGAATTTACGCGACTCCCGGAATGATGGTGGTTTGCGGAATGAATTCCGGGGCTAGGGTTTAAAAAAATTGATGTGGGTTCTTGTGTGTGGGGGGGAAGGGTCTTAAACTCACGTTGTCTTGCAAACGGGGGTGTGCGCTGGGCCGTGTACCCGGAAGGTTACCTGTGGATGTGAGACTCGTCCGGTCATGCGGTTACGTGTGACGGGAGTAAGAGAGCTTGTTTGCGCAACGAGTTCTGCGTGTGTGGAGAAGAACAAGGCAGTGGCGTAATGGTCGCGCGCCGGGCACTCCAACTGCCCGGAGGTGAAGGTTCGACCCCTTCCTGCTGGGTCTGGGTTCTGCCTGGGCTCGGTGACTCTCTACACTCTGATAGGTTGGATCTGTCGGAAGCATGTGGCATGCACCGGGTCTGCGAAACCCGGATACCGAGTTCGATTCTCGGTTCGATGTGAGCGTCAGGCCTGCTATGTCTGAGCCGCTCCTGAGACAATCTATCATGGAGACGTGTTCGACGCCTGTAGCTCAGGGGTAGAGCGCCGGATATACACTCCGGATGTCTGAGGTTCGAGTCCTTACGGGCACACCAACCCGCGGCGGATCTGCGATCCGCTTAGCACCGTAAAATCGGATACGTTTCCAGTTAAAGCCGGAGGGCTGGTTGCTCATACCAACTCCTTCCGGCTTTTCCTTTTTTAGAAACAGAGTTTCTTCTTTTTACTTTGCCATTTTGCGAGTGTAAACACCGACAAACACGGTCATGAGGAAGAGTCCGAGGAAGCCTTCCATCACCACAAGGTATTTGAGCCAGTGATCGAAGCGAGGGGCGATTCCATCTGTGCCCAAGGTGGTGAAGGTGGAAGCGCTGATGTAGAGGGCCTGGGCAAACGATAAGCTTTGTTGGGGGGAGCCGCCTATGGCAGGGTCAATCACAAAGAAAGAGCCATTCATCCAGAACAACCCAGCGAACACCAAGATAACGAACACCGCAAGGAACGTCACGTTGAGAGGCTTGGTGCCGTAGCCGCTGCCCAGATCAAACAAGAACCAGTTAAAGAATCGTCGAGACGCAGCCAGGATACCTTCTTCCTTGTCTGAGCGTCGTTCGGCCTGGCGGAAGCGGTAGTAAGCCCAGTCGGCGTCTTCGTGCTTGCCTTGCAAGTCGAAGTGATTGCGTAGCAAGATGTAGGCGTGTTTGGCTCGTTCGTAATCACCGGAGAGGGCGGCGTCGATCTTGCCTTGCACCTGCTTGCGTTCAAGCAAAAGCTCGTTGGCGTTGACACCGTAGAGTCCGATGGTGCCGGTGAATACCGTGTTGTCGGCATCCAGCCTCATGCGGAAGATTCCACGATCCAGAGAGAGAGGTCCATGGAATTTGGACCACCGAACGTTGACGTCGCGATGGAACACAACGTCAGTCCAATCGACGCTTTTGTGGAAGGTGGCTTCGTCAAAGGTGGCGGTGTTAAGGGCTTCCAGGCCTTGTGCGTCAACGTCACCGTAGCAGGTCACACGGTTGAAGTAGAAGACGTCGTGGAGTCCGGCGCCACGAAGCACCAACTTGTTGTGAAAGATGGCGTTGTGAAAGTACGCTTTGCCATGAAATTGAGCGACCTTAAACGTGATCCCTTTGTCTACGATGAGGTCTTCGAAGCGTCCGGCCTGAAACACTGTGTTTTGGAAGGTGGCTTCGTCGTGGAAGTGAGCCGCCCGAAAGAACACGGTGTCGTGGAAGTGGGCCTGCCGGAAGTCAGCCTTTTGGCGGAAGGTGCAACCCTCAAAGGAAGCCGTGCGATGGACGCTTGCTCCTTCAAAGCGTGTGGTGCTTTCAAAGGTGGCGAAGGCGCTGTCCCACCGGCCTTGGATTTGGGCGAGTGGAAGGTTGACGCGTTGGAGGAACGTACTCTCCTTGGTGGAGAGGTCGCCTTCAACTCTGAGCTTTCGGCCCATCACTGGACCTTCCAATCGACAACCCAGCAAGAGCAGGTCCTGATGAAAGTAGGACTCTGCTCCCTCACGACTCAGCGACACTTCACCTGTTGCAGTCACTCGCTCCCAACGGACGTCGTGATGGAACGTACATTGATCAAAGGTGAGGCTCTCGACCTGAACATCTTCCAACACAACGGGGTGGTGCCACTCCTCGTTTTTGAAGTGGAGGGTGGGAAGTTTGACCCGTCGCAAGGGTTTGCCTCGGCGCAGCGCGTCGAGAGCCTGCTGCTCAGATAACAAGGGATGATCCAAGGTGGTTCGCTCCTCTCCAAAAGGCAAAGATGAATGAGTTTGTGACCTACCATGCGGATTGTAGACGCAGAGTTCAACAAGAAGCTCGATTTTTTTCGGAAGGGAAGTCTACAACCCGATGTGCAGATTTCGCAAATCCTTTCTCACCCCAAGCGACCCCATGAAAGGAGGAATGGGAGAGGACGTTTTTGGGTTCTTTGTGCTCCCAAGACACGATGCGACGTAGACCTGTATTAAATAGGTTGGGTCATATTGTTCTTAAACCTTGCAGAGGTCTTTGGGTCAAAGGAAATCAATCAAAGGCAAGCAAAGCAGGGTCTTCTGTTGATTTTTACAGGGAGAAAGCCCAGGATGGATTGGACGACACCCCGCTTTTGTAGTATGAACGTACATTGACCTTCGAGACGAGATATCCTACATCGTAAAGAACCAGGGAACCTTTATATAAGTCAGAAACCTGCTTGCTTGGGCAGGTGGTATACATAAACAAGGAACCACAGATGTCTTTAATCATCACTTGTTACCAGTGCGGTCGGCGATATGATCTCGCCGGATATCCCTCGCACTACCAATTTGCTTGTGCGTGTGGTGCACAGCTCTACCATCCCCAGCACCCTCAGTATGCGGCGAGCAGTCAGGCTCGCGCAGCTGCTGCAAGCGGTTCGACGGCCTCACAGCCGGCGATGTCTGCGGCGACGGCTTCACAGGGGAACCTTCGCTCCACCGCTGCCTATTCGCAAAATGCGATTAAGCAGATGGAGCAACAAATTGAGCAACGCACAACCGCACAGCCTGGTGTGTCAGCTGAGTACGCACGTCAACAGCAGCAACAGCAACGACCGATCTCAATGCAAAGTCAGGCCGCGTTGTCTGCTGCATCGGCTGCTGCGCAAGTGTCAGCTGCGAGTGGTAGTGGCGAGTGGCAGCGGGCGTTGCAACAAAAAGAGCAAGCCCTGACCCAGGCCCAGCAAGAAGTTGCTCAACTGCGGCAACAGCTTCAATCGCTGTCGCAGTCGCAAAACCAGGTGGACGCGCAGCAGGCCCAACAGGCTCTTGCGCAGGCCCAACAAGAAAAGCAGCAAGCTCAAACGGCTTTGGCGCAAGCCCATCAAGAAAAGCAAGAAGCCCAGGCCGCGTTGGAGCAAGCGAAGAAAGAGAAGGAAGAGGCCGAAGCGTCCACACAGGAAGCCAAGCGCGAACGTGAGCGAGCCATCCTGGCCGAAACTCGACTGCGCCGCCGTGAAAAAGAACTGGATCAGCGTGAGCAAGAGTTCGACTCCCAGGTCAACGCTGGCATTGATCAAAAACGGCAAGAAGCGGAAGCCCAGTTGTCACACCTTCAACAACAGGTGGAGCAGGCACAAACCGAGTTGGCCGAGCGTCAGAACAAGCTGACCGAGCAGAGCGAAATCGAGGCGGATCTCGACAAGCTTCGCACGCAAATGGCGGAAGTTCTCGAAGAACAACAAATTGTTGAGCGAGACCGACAAGAAGCGGAAGCCCAAAAAGCAGCGGCTGTCCAAGAGTTGGAGCAAGCGCAAGCGCAACTCCAACAATTCCAAGCTCAGATCCAAACGTCCCAAGACACGCTGAAGTCGTTGGAAGAGCGGGCTCAAATTCTGCAGAAAGAACATCGTGCTGCACAGCACTTGGTCGCAGAAGCCCGCGAACTACAACAAACCACGATGGGCCTGGAAGAGAAGAAAGCGGCCTACGAGGAAGAGCTTGTTGGGATTGAGCAAACGCTGGCTACCGCTCGGGCGGAGCAAGAGCAAGCCATCTCGCAGATCGATGCCCTTCGCGCACAAGCCGATGAAGCCCAGCGTCATGCGGCGGAAGCTGCCGAAAAGTTGGAAGCTCAGCTGCAGTCGATGAGTGAGCAACGCTCGACCCTCGACGCGAAGGAAGTCACTCTTCATTCGGCAGAGGCGTCCTTGACACACCAACGTCAGGAAGCGGAGCAACGCCAACGTCAAGCCGAAGAGGCTGAAAAGGAAAGCCGCGCTGCGCTGCACGACCTGGAAGAACAAAAGCGGGCTTTGGAAGCGCTACGTAGCGATGTTGAAGCTCTCCGCGCAGAGAGTGACGAGAAGTACCGCGAGAGCTTGGCCCTTCAACAAGAAGCTGACGTTATTCGTTCGGAGACTCGTCAGGCGCAACAACGCGCTGCTGCGATGGAAGCCCAAGCCAAGGAAGCCATGGCGCGCGCGGCCGAAACCATCGCCAAGGCTCAAGAAGCACAGGAAAAAGCACGCGAAGAGCGCGAGCAACTCGAAGCGTTGCGTGCCAACCTGGAGCAGCAAGAGTCCGTGGCGCAGTCGGCCCAAAAAGAGGCCGAAGCGTCGACACAAGAGGCGAAGCAGGTCCACAAAGAAGCGGAAGAAATGGCGCTGCGAGCCAAAACCGCTGAAGAGGCGCTCAAGAAGACCAAGGAAAGCACGGAGCGAACCCTGCGTCGTTACCGTCAGATGTTCTATGTCACAGGCTTTTTGATCGTTCTGGGCATTGTTGCAGCGGTCTTGTTCTATGTGTTGGTGTGGGTTCCCAACCAGCAGTCGTACAAGGAGAGCAACCGGACATCGTCTTGGGTCCCTTCGTCGAGTCGGCTGACCTTCAAGCGCTCCAAGCCGGGCTCCAAGTTGAAGTTTAAGGGTTCCCTCCGGTTGTATGGCAAGCGGAAGTCGCCTGTTGTGATTCAGGTGACTCCTTCTTCCACCCGTCGTTCTGTGAAGCGTGAGACCGGTGTGGCGCTGCGTATGCAGCCTTCCAACGTTGCTCAAGACGATGGGCGACAGCCATCCCCACGCGCTCTTCCGCCCGGCAAGGATCCCAAGCCTTCCTCGCTACAACCTACAGCGATCCAATAACCTTCTGTTTGCAGGGAGACAGCGGCGTCCTCAGGTAGGGGAAGGATGCCCATCTCGCTGTGCTCTGAGTCCAACACCCAATGCCAACCCTCGATCAGCTTTATAGCCTGTCTTTGCACCAGATTCCCATCGCGGTGATCGATCTGGAGACGACAGGTTTGCACGCTCACACCGACTCGATTTGTGAGATAGGGGCTGTTCTTCTTGAGGGTGGGGAGATCCTTGACGAGTACACCACGCTCGTTAATCCCCAACAGATCATGTCGGAAGACGTGATCGCCATCCATCACTTAACCAACGAAATGCTCGTGAACGCTCCGCTGCTTCCCCAGGTGTTGCCCGACTTCCTTCAGTTCGTGGGAGCGTCTGTGATTGCAGGGCATAACGTGGGGTTTGATCTCAGCTTTCTGAATCCTTCGTTGCGGCCTCTTGGCATCGATCTAAGCCAACGTCCCATTCTTGATACCGCTCAACTCGCGCGAAAGCTGCTCAAAGGGGCGAGCGGGTACTCGTTGTCTCGCTTGGCGGGTGAGTTTGAGTTGCCTGCCACGCAGTTCCACCGCGCCCTCGACGACGCCCGGACCACCGCTTACCTGCTCTCGCTGTTGTTTGATAGGCTCGCTGAGCAGGGGGTTCACACCTTGTCCCAGCTGACCGAGACCTTTCCATTTCGAGGAACACCATCGTCCTCGGAGGGTCTCTCGCCGCTGGAAGAAGCGCTCTGGATGGCGATCGAACATTCGCTGCCCGTGGATATCCGGTACCGCAATCGCAACGATGTTGTTCGTCAGCGCCGCATTACACCAGAACGTTTGGCTTCTCCTTATGTGTATGCGTTTTGTCACCTTCGTCGGGAGCAGCGGTGTTTTAGAATGGACCGGATTGAACACTACAAGGTGATCTCGGAAAAATCGAACCCTCCTGAAAACGAAAAGTGAGACCGAGAGGCCTTTGCCTAAATCTAGTAAAGGGAGTCGTTTCGTATGAGTAGGGTGGGAGTCTGTTTTTTTGACTCTACACCACAAGCTCTTCTTTACTGAGACGATTCCAAACGATGAACAACTTTGGTTCCAGGAAGAAAGAATGTGCCTCACGGAGATAGCATTTGCTCCAAAAGGCCGTTGTTTGACGTGTTTTGCTTCTTGGTTATCCTGAGGTATGAAAGAGAAAGGGAGACTTTATGTTGCGGTATGTAAGACAGTTTTGGTTGATTTTTGGTGTGACTCTTCTTGTAGCGACGGCTTGCGGAGGTAGCACACCTCCCACTCTCATTTTAACTGCAGACAAAACCGAAGCGTCTCCAGGTGGAACTGTAACGCTCAATGTGGCTGCGACAGGCTTCAAGTTCGCGGATCCTGCTTCTGGAGCGTCCACGGATCCCTCGGTTGGCTTTTTCCGCGTCTATCTGGACGACAAAACCGGAGACGACTTCTTGGCAGAGGGCTTTGCGACTCCGTTTAATGTCACGTTGCCCAGCGATCTCTCGGAAGGTGACCACACCCTTCGTGTTGTTCTGCTTAAGAGCGACAAGACACCCTTTTCACCAGAAGTGGCTCAGACTGTTACGGTGAAGGTGGTTCAAAGTGTTCCAACTTTGAGCGTGAGCGCTGACAAGACCAAAGTGAAGCCCGGTGAGCAGGTCACTCTGACCATCAAAGCCACGGGAATCAGCCTGGTGCCTCCCGCTGCCAACACAGTGAACAAGACAGGACAAGGTCACTACCATGTCTCCTTTGACAATGATGACCCCGAGCAAACCTATGCATCGTTGGGCCACGAAGAGACCGTTCGAGTGACCATCCCC
This sequence comes from Deltaproteobacteria bacterium, assembly GCA_006226375.1. Taxonomy (GTDB): domain Bacteria; phylum Myxococcota_C; class UBA6777; order UBA6777; family UBA6777; genus M3003. The sequence continues at coordinate 100,278 of SBHC01000036.1, forward strand.
TTGTCGATCACGGCTGGCGCTCACAAGATGCACGTCTACTTGATGAACAACAACCACAGCAAGTTCACCCCGGAAGTGAAGCAAACCATCGACATTGAAGTGACCGAGGCGGCTCCCCCCACGCTGCAAATCTCTCTCGACAAGCAGACCGCAGCTCCCGGAGACACCGTGTTCTTGAGCGTGTCTGTGACCAACTTCCAGCTCAAGAAGATCGAAGACAATTCTGTTAAGAAAGCGGGCGAAGGTCACTACCATGTCTTGATCGGTGACGGAGATCCCACAGACAGCAACGATTACATCGCAGCTGACTTCCGCGAAAAGCTTGAGGTTGTGCTTCCCAACAACACACCCCTCGGCAAGACCAAGATCTTTGTGTACTTGATGAACAACGACCACAGCAAATACGCACCCGAAACCAAAGCTTCAGCAGAGTTGGAAATTGTAGGTAAGGATCAGCCCATCGTGAACATGTCTGTGCCAAGCACTGATATCGTCGCTGGGGAAGATGTGGAAGTCAGCATCAGCGTGAAGAACTTCAACCTGACCGCCATCTCCAACAACCCCACCAACAAGTCGGGTGAAGGTCACTATCACATTGTCTTGGATGATGCAGATCCGGAAAAGGATTACATCACCGCCGACTTCAAAGACAAGGTCACGATCAAGCTACCCGCCACGACCAAACCCGGCGCGCACAAGCTACGCGTGATTCTCATGAACAACGATCATACGGTGTACAAGCCGGAAGGCAAGACAGCCATCGATATCAACGTGATCGATCCGAACGCGCCGAGAATTTCGTTCCAAGTCGACAAGACTTCCGTGAAAGCTGGCGACAAGATGCAGGTCACCGTTGAGGTGAAGAACTTTGCGCTCAAGGCCATCTCAGGTTCGCCGACCAACAAGGCAGGCGAAGGTCACTTTCACCTCGCGTTTGATGACAACGACCCCGAGCAAACCTACATCACGGCTACCCACGAGACCAGCGTGACAATCACTGTCCCCAGCAATCTCTCCAAGGGCAAGCACAAGCTTGTCGCCTACCTGATGAACAACGACCACACCAAGTACAGCCCTGAGGTCAAGTTCTCCCTCGAGTTCGAAATCACCGAGTAAGCAAACCTACCAAGCCACAAACGAAGCCCTACCTGGCCGCGAAATTTCTCTCACAGCTACGGTCGTATGTGCATGTTCGTGATGAGTGGATTGCGTGATTAAGCGTAGTCTTCCATTGGGGGACAGGTGCAGTAGAGGTGGCGGTCGCCGTAGGCGTCGTCCACACGTCCGACGTGCGGCCAGAATTTGTGGGCTCGGACCCAAGGGGCAGGGTAGGCGGCTTGTTCGCGTGTGTAAGGACGATCCCAGTCGTCAGCCATGACCACATCTTGGGTGTGAGGGGCGTTGTGGAGTGGGCTGTTGTCCGCAGCGATCTTGCCGTCCACTACGTCTTGGATCTCTTGACGGATGGCGATCATTGCGTCGCAGAACCGGTCGAGTTCGGCTTTGGACTCGCTCTCTGTCGGCTCCACCATCAAGGTTCCAGGAACAGGCCAGGACATGGTGGGAGCGTGGAAGCCAAAGTCCATCAGGCGCTTGGCTACGTCTACCACTTCTACGCCGTTGGCTTTGAACGGGCGGAGGTCCAGGACAAACTCATGGGCCACGCGGTCGTTGTTGCCAGTGTAGAGGATGTCGTAGTGCTCTTTAAGGCGGGAAGCCATGTAGTTGGCGTTGAGGATCGCCACTTGCGTTGCTTGCTTCAGGCCGGCTTCACCCATCAGTGCGATGTACACCCAGGAGATGGGCAGGATGCTGGGGCTGCCATAAGGCGCAGCAGAGACGGGTCCGATGGCTTCGCTCTGGCCGAGTTCGACGAGGGGGTGCCCAGGCAAGAACGGAGTGAGGTGAGCGACCGTTGCGATCGGTCCCATGCCGGGTCCGCCGCCGCCGTGAGGGATGCAGAAGGTCTTGTGCAAGTTGAGGTGACAGACGTCAGCGCCAAAGTCGCCGGGTCGGCAGAGACCAACCTGTGCGTTCATGTTGGCGCCGTCCATGTAGACTTGACCGCCGTTGGCGTGAATGATCTCACAAACTTGCTTGATGCCTTCCTCAAACACACCGTGGGTGGAGGGGTAGGTCACCATCAACGCGCCCAGGTTGTCGGCGTGTTGCTTGGCTTTGGCTTCGAGATCTTCGAGGTCGATATCGCCGCGGTTGTCACAAGCAACGGGGACCACTTTGAAGCCCGCCATCACTGCACTGGCAGGGTTGGTGCCATGTGCGGATGTGGGAATCAAGCAGATGTTGCGGTGCTCTTCGTTGCGGCTTTCGTGGTAGGCGCGGATCACAAGGAGTCCCGCGTATTCGCCTTGGGAGCCTGCGTTGGGCTGAAGGGAGACGCCGTCGAAGCCGGTGATCTCAGCCAGCCATGTGCTCAAGGTGTCGAACAGGATCTTGTACCCTTGGGTTTGGTCGGCGGGTGCAAACGGGTGCAGCGCGCCAAACTCCGGCCAAGTGACGGGGAGCATCTCGGAGGTTCCGTTGAGCTTCATGGTGCAGGAGCCGAGCGGAATCATCGAGTGAGCCAAAGACAGGTCACGTCCTTGCAAGCGATGGATGTAGCGCAGCATCTCGTGCTCGGAGTGGTAACGGTGGAACACCTCATGAGTGAGGTAGTCGCTGGTTCGAGTGAAGGCCTCGGAGTACGACACGTCGATTTGACCAGCCAGTGTGTCCACATCAACGTTGGTGTCGCTTCCACCACCGAAGATGGCAAACAAGGCTTCCAGGTCGTCGCGGGTGGTGCTCTCATCCAGGGAGATGCCGATACTACCATCGTTGAAGTAGCGAAGGTTGATCTCGCTCTTCAACGCCAGCGCTTGGAGGTTGCCTTGTTGGGAGTGGTCCGTTTGCACGGTGAGGGTGTCGAAGAAGGGTGCATCTTCCAGGGTGTAACCTAGCTGCTTCAGGCCTTCCGCGAGAACGCAGGTTTTGCCGTGGATTTGTTCGGCGATGCGACGCAGGCCTTGGGGACCGTGGTACACAGCGTACATCCCGGCCATGATCGCGAGCAGGACCTGTGAGGTGCAGATGTTACTGGTGGCGCGGTCGCGGCGGATGTGTTGTTCGCGAGTTTGCAGCGCGAGGCGGTAGCCGGGTTTGCCTGTGGCGTCACGGGATACGCCGATGAGGCGTCCGGGAACCTGGCGTTTGTGCTGCTCTTGGGTGGAGAGGTAGGCCGCGTGGGGGCCACCAAAGCCCAAGGGAATACCGAACCGTTGGGTGGAGCCGACAGCGATGTCTGCGCCCCATTCTCCCGGGCTCTTCAACATGGTGAGGGAGAGCAAGTCAGCGGCCATGACTACGGTGGTCTTGGCTGCTTTGGCCTTCTCGATGATCGCGCCGTAGTCTTCGATGCGTCCGTGAGTATCGGGGTATTGCAGCAACACACCCGCGACGTTGTTGCCCTCGAAATCAAAGTCGCTCAGGTCGTCTTCGATGAAGAGTTCCACGTCGAGGGGCTTGGACCGCGTTTGGACCACTGCGATGGTTTGCGGGTGGCAGTGTTTGGAGACGACAAAGCCCTTGCGCTTGTTGCGATGAATGGCAAAGCACATGGCCATGGCTTCGGCGGCTGCGGTGGCTTCGTCAAGCATTGATGCGTTCGCGAGGGGGAGGCCTGTCAAATCTGCGACCATCGTCTGGAAGTTGATGAGTGCTTCCATTCGACCCTGGGAGATCTCTGCCTGGTAAGGAGTGTATTGGGTGTACCAGCCGGGGTTCTCCAGAATGTTTCGCTGAATCACAGGCGGGGTGATGCAGTTGGAGTAACCCATGCCAATCATGGAGCGGAAGACTTTGTTTTGCGACGCGATGCCCTTGAGTTCCTGAATCAGCTCATGCTCGCCTCGGGGAGCACCCAACGACAACGGCTCGTTGCGCTGAATCGACTGGGGAATCACGCTGTGAACGAGAGCGTCGAGAGAGTCGAGGTCCAACGCTTTCAGCATGGCCTGCACTTCGTCAGCGCTGGGGCCAATGTGGCGCTCTACAAAGGTATCCAACGGGGCGAACAGCGAAGAAGTTGGGTTGTGCTCAGCCATCCGAAACACTCCTGTTGAAGGACGGAGTCTCACCGCCCAATGCTGGGGCCTGTTCTTCACAGTGACCCGCAGGGAAAGTCAAAACATCTGCAAATCCAGTCGAGTAAACGAGAGCGCTGCTCGTGAAGGTACACAAAGGCGCTCCAGAGAGGTCACGTCATACCACAGAAGAACCCCTCTATCAATGTGGCAAATCAAAAACTTAAGCTTGTTGGGCGGTGTTGAACTCCAGCCCAATGTTCTTGAGAGTGAACGAGCTTCTTCTTTTTGATCCCTCTTGGCTCGTCGTCTCTCTTAAGCAAACTCTTCTTTGTTGTATTCCAGAAACAGGATCCTGTTACGGAACGTTGGGTGCTCGGCTTCTGCCGCGAGGTCTTCGTCCATTTCTTCGGAGATGTAGAACAAGGGTTTGTCAGGGTTGTTCTTTAACTCCTCAATGAACGTCTCGTACTCCACACGGTCGAGTTGGCGGTTGGCAATGTGGGTGTCATGCTCCAGCCATCGCAACATTTGTTTGGAAGCGTGCTGGTAACGCTCGGCCTCCGCTTCGTTCATTCCGGTGCGGACGGCCTCGTCGATGTATGGGGCAGCCTCCTCCATCGTGAGAAACTCATAAGGCAGGATCTCGTTCAGCTTGAGGTAGGCGGCTTGCATCGCAACGGCCTGGTTGTGGACCATCTGTTGGCGCTCTTCTGTGTTTGCCCCTTCCACTTCGTGAGCTGTGGCTTCGACTAGACCCTCGACAGGTCGTTCGGCGTCGGGGCTGAACTGTGCGAGCAGTGCGGTAAAAATCTCCTGGCGTGTTCCCGTCTTCAGCAGGACATTTACAACGGAGAGGAGGCCATAACGGCGGGCGGCTTCAAAGTCGCAGAGCGCTTCCACTTCCTGAGAGTCGGCTCGCGACGTCCAAACCGCGATGATGCCAAGGGAAACGTTCAGCATAAACTGGCCCAGTTTGAGCACCACGTAGGCTAGTACCAACTTGACGATCCAGTTCTGTCCCACAAACCAGCCGCTGGTCCAATGGTAAAGGTAGCTGATCGCGACAGTCACCCATACCGCAAAGATAACAATCTTAAGGTAGAAGTACCGCATCCAGAAGTTGTAGTGCAGGCTGAAGTGACACATCTCATGGCTGAGGACGGCTTTGAGTTCGTCTTCCTCCAACGTGTGCAAGAGGTAAGGACCGATGTAGATGGCGTTCCAGGGCTTAATGAAGTTGAGGATGTCCACATTGACGACGGCAGCCATCGCCTCGGACGTCTCATCCACCAAGTATACGTTGGGGACTTCTTTCTCCCAGAACGACTCGCTGATTTCACGGACTATCGCGTGTAGCTGCTCTGCGGTGTACTTGCCCAGCTTTTCAGGAGGAGCGTTTTCCACCAAGATTCCTTCTGGAATATCGACGTTGCTGCCTTGAAGCCAGATCACAAACAAGAAAATACCAGCGCCCCAAAACGGCATGACCGGGCCAAAGTAATGGACCCAATACGCGGCCATTGCAATGGTGAGGGCGATCAGGAGCCAGGCCCAAAACTTCTCACTTGCAAGCGCTTCATGGACCGTTGTTTCCAACTCTTTGTGGGAGACATAGGGAAACGACGAATTCTGACTCATGGCAATGCTCGTTTGCTGCTAGAAAATAGACGAAGGTACGAGGAAGAAAAGAGTGTCGCTACCTTAGCTTTGATGGAGACTTGGTTTCAAGCGAAAAAGCTACGAACTTCTTTCCTTTTGCCTCCCACAGCGTTACAATCGCGCCCTCAACCAAGGAGGATACACCGTTCGCTGTTGGCGCAGGTAGGTTGGAATGCAAAAAAGGCTCTATCATATCCATCTGGTCTCCGATGCCTCGGGGGAGCTCACAGACCTGATGGCACGCTCTGCGATTGCTCAACTTGAAAATGTCTCGGCAGAGCGACATTTGTGGAACATGGTGCGTTACCCGCGGGACGTGGAAGAGGTCCTGGCCGGGATCGATGCGGATCCAGGCTTCGTGCTTCATACCGTGCTGATCCCCGATTTGCGGGCGATGTTGGAGGAGGGTTGTGCGCAGCGTAACATCCCTTGTTTGGCGGCACTGACGCCTCTTGTGGAAGGTCTTTCGGAGTTCTGGGAGGCCCCTGTTCACTATCGTCCGACCCAATACACCCGTGACAAAGAATACTACCGTCGGATGGATGCGATGCGCTTCAGCCTCCAACACGATGACGGTCAACTGGGTCGCGAACTTCACAAAGCCGATATCATCTTGTTTGGTGTGTCGCGAACATCCAAGACACCACTCTGTGTGTACCTCGCCAACCGTGGCTACAAAGCCGCAAACTTCCCTGTCGTACCGAATGTTCCGCTGCCAGACAATGCCCTCACTGTAGACGTGCCGTTGAAAGTGGGCCTGACCATGGATCCGTCCATTCTTGCAGAGCTGCGCAAACAACGCCTCGGCAAATCCGGCTGGTGGCACAGCGAAACCGCGTATGTTGACTCTCTTCAGGTGTCCTACGAAGTTCGAGAAGCCCGCCAAATGTATGTGAAAAATGGATGGCCGGTGGTCGATGTGACGATGAAGTCGGTGGAAGAAATTGCCGCCAAGATCATCCAGTTGTATGTCCGACGAACCTCCCGCAAAGCCAGCGACCGTCACCGATAGAGTGCCTTGGTCAACCTGAGTCCGCAGATTACGCAAATTGCACAGACGGGGATGCTGCTTGTTGTATGAATGGGTCCGCAGATTACGCAAATTGCGAAGACAGGGATGCTGCTTGTTGTATGGGCTATCGTGTTGGTGGAAAGAAGAGTGGGGCAGGGGGTTCAGGTTCGTTTTTGGTAGAGGACCCAGAAGAGATCTTCGGAAGGGTAGGGGTAGGAGATGGAGCCTGGGACGAGCTTGAGGAAAGGTCGGAAGTACTTGAGCGGGCCGGCTTCCTGTAGCTTGTAATCAAGCAGGGACTTGGCGTGGTGCCCTTTGATCCATCGAGTGGGTCGACCTTGTGCTACTTCGCGAAAGCCAAACTGACCGGCGAGTTGACCCAGGTCCTTGGGTGAAAACCAATGGAGTACGCTGGGTGGACTGTATTCATGCCAGTTCTTGCCGAGGAGGCGCGCGGTCCAGCTGTCTTTGTTCCAACTCTCAATCAGCCAGTAACCGCCGGGCCGGGTGCGCTCTGCGGCTGTCGTTAGAGCCTGACGAAGGTCATAGAAGTGAGCGATGACTTGAATCATGCTGACCACATCAAACTGTTGATCGTGAGGGAACTGTTCCAGCGCTCCAGTGTGAACTGAAAGGCCCAAGGTTTCGCGAGCATGCTGGGCCATCCGTGGGTTGGGTTCGACGCCTTCGCCTTTCCAGCCTGTGTCGAGCAGACCTTGCAAGATGAAGCCTGCCGCTGCACCCACATCAAGGATGGTGCCGGGCGACATGTAACTGTTCAGCAAGCGACCGTAACGTTTCCCTGACGCTCGAAGGATGGCACCTTCGCCAAGGTAATCAGAGTAACCGGCTTCGCCTCCCTCAAAGTAGTCGTCGCCGTAGACTTGCTCAACGTGTTGGAGATCTGCCGCGATGTCGGCGAAGCGATGACCGCACGAGTCACAGCCAAGAATGCCATAACCGTGCCGCGAAAAAAGGTGGCGAGACGCTCCCTGACAGATGGGACACTCCACAGCACACTCCTGAATTTGGGGTGAGGGGGTCGTGGCTTCAACGAAGCCCGACTTTGCGAAAGGAAGGACGTGTCGGGTTACTTGGTGAGGGAGCCGTACTCTTCGCGGATGGCAGCCTGGGCTGCGGCGAGTCGAGCGATGGGCACACGGTAGGGACTGCAGGAGACGTAGTCGAGTCCAACCATGTGGCAGAACTCAATGCTGGAGGGCTCTCCTCCGTGTTCGCCGCAGATCCCTGTCTTCATTCCGGGGCGCGTCTGACGGCCTTTTTGTACGCCGATCTTGAGCAACTCACCGACGCCTTCTCGGTCGAGGACTTGGAACGGATCTTCGGGATAGATGCCTTGCTCCACATAATGCTGGAGGAAGCGGCCCGAGTCATCGCGGCTGAAACCACAGCCCATTTGGGTCAGGTCGTTGGTTCCAAAGCTGAAGAATTCGGCCTCTGTGGCGACCTGGTCTGCAGTGATGGCGCCACGAGGAACTTCAATCATGGTGCCGATCTTCAGGTCGTCGAGGGGCTTGCCTTGTTCAGCCTGAATTTGCTCGTACACGCTGAGGACAAGATTCTTTTGGTGGGCCAACTCACGGACATGACCGACGAGAGGAATCATGATCTCTGGCCTGGAGCCGGGCACTGCGTACGCTGCCTCGATGACGGCGCGGGCTTGCATCTCTGTGATCTCAGGGAAGAAGATGCCCAAGCGACAGCCGCGGTGACCGAGCATTGGGTTAAACTCGCGGAGAGAGGCCACAATGTCCTGGATGTGCTGGACGCTGGTTCCCATGGCTTTCGCCATTTCCACCTGACCTTCTTCGTCGTGGGGCAGGAACTCGTGGAGCGGCGGATCCAGGAAGCGGATGGTCGCTGGCTTTCCGTCCAACGCCTTGAAGATGCCGATGAAGTCTTCTCGCTGGTAGGGGAGAAGCTCATTCAGGGCAGCTTTGCGCTCTTCTGTGTCTTCGGCCAGGATCATCTTGCGAACGGAGATGATGCGCTCGCCCTCAAAGAACATGTGCTCGGTTCGGCAGAGGCCAATGCCTTCGGCCCCAAAGCGAACGGCGACGCGGGTGTCGTGGGGGGAGTCTGCGTTGGTTCGGACGCCAAGTTTGCGGTACTTGTCGGCCAACGCCATGATCGTACCAAACGGCCCGGTCAGTTGGGGATCAACGGTCGCGATCTTTTCGTTGTAGACCTTACCTTTCGAGCCGTTGAGGCTGATCCAGTCTCCTTCGTTGAGGGTGACGCCGCCAAAGGTGATGGTCTTGTTGCGGTAGTCGATTTGCGCTTGGGAGCAACCAGCGACACAGCATTTGCCCATGCCTCGGGCGACGACTGCGGCGTGGCTTGTCATTCCGCCGCGGCTGGTGAGGATGCCGTTGGCGGCGCTCATTCCGCCGATATCTTCCGGGCTGGTTTCGATACGGACCAGGACAACATCTTTGCCCTGACTGCTCCACTGCTCTGCGTCTGCCGCGGAGAACACGATCTGACCTGTGGCCGCTCCAGGGCTGGCAGGCAAGCCTTGGGTCAAGAAGTGGGCGTTGTCCTCAGCGTCTTGATCGAAGGTGGGGTGAAGGAGTTGGTCCAACTGCAAGGGGTCCACACGAAGGACGGCCTCTTCTTCAGAGATTAGGCCTTCGTTCATCATGTCCACTGCGATTTGCACAGCGGCAGCGGCGGTTCGCTTGCCTCGTCGGGTTTGGAGGAGGTACAGCTTGCCCTGTTCAATCGTGAACTCCAGATCCTGCATGTCAGTGTAGTGGTTCTCCAGCTTGCTCCGGAGCTCGACCAGCTCGTCAAAACACTCCTTGTTCACCTCTTCCAGGTGGGTGATGGGCTGCGGTGTGCGGATTCCGGCCACCACATCTTCACCTTGGGCGTTCATCAGGTATTCGCCGTAGAATTCGTTGGTTCCATCGGAGGGGTTGCGGGTGAACGCAACGCCGGTTCCGCTGGTGTCACCCATGTTGCCGAACACCATCGCCTGGACGTTGACAGCTGTTCCTTTCAGGCCGCGGATGCTGTTAAGTTGACGGTAGGTGATGGCGCGTGGGTTGTTCCAGCTGCCAAACACCGCGTCGATGGCCGCTTGGAGTTGGGCCCGAGCGTCTTGGGGGAACGAGGTGTTGTTGCGGCTGTACACGTCTTTGTAGGCTTCAATGACGTCTTTCAACCCTTCCACAGTCAGCTCAGCGTCGTTGCTGGCGTGGTGTCGTTCTTTGACGTCTTGAAGGACTTCCTCAAACTGATGATGGCTCAGGCCAAGGACAACGTCTCCAAACATCTGGAGGAAGCGACGGTAAGCGTCGAGGGCAAACCGCTCGTTGTTGGTTTCTTTGGCGAGAGCAGGCAATGTCTCGTCGTTGAGGCCGAGGTTGAGGACTGTGTCCATCATACCAGGCATCGAGACCGCCGCACCGGAACGGACCGAGAGAAGGAGGGGGTTGGACCCTCTACCAAAGGTTTTGCCGGAGAGAGCCTCGAGCTTGGCGACGCATTCATCAACCTGGGCGTCGAGGCCTTCGGGGTAGTTCCTGTTGTTTTCGTAGTAGAGCGCGCAGACTTCTGTGGTGATGGTAAATCCACCGGGCACTGGCAATCCCAAGCGTGACATTTCTGCGAGGTTGGCACCTTTGCCGCCCAGCAGTTCTTTCATACTGGCATCGCCTTCGGCTTCACGGCCTCCAAAAAAGTAAACATACTTCGCATTGTCACTCATGGGCTAGACTCCTGTGCTGTATGCTAAATCGTACTGCGGATTTGAGTTCTGGTGGGTTGGGGAAGGGATGTTCTCTCCAACAATCGAAATAGGGGGTCCACGCAATCAAAATAAGCTTTTACAAAACTATGACACAACGTCACTGAATTTCGCTTCATATAGTAGTCAAGACAAACGAGAGCGCAATGATCCATATCAAAACGGATCATGAGATCTCGCAAGGCGGAGGGATGCCAACGCTTGTTCTCTTCTGAGAAAACAGGTTTTTGGAGAGAGTTTCTTCCGGCTCTACCCAAGGTCGTACGATTGGGTGCCAACGCGACAGAAAAGTGTGGATTTTGTAGTTTTGGTATGCGACGATGGAACGTGTTCTCAATCCCCTGTTGGAAGCTTGTAGGTGCCATTTGAGGGGAGTGGCAAGACACTTGAATGGGAGAGACTGGTCATGAATCAGCAACAAGGAGAGCGCCTCAGGCGTTGGATCAATCAGGCCCACGATGGAACCCGACGGTTGTTGGGGATTCCCAAGCGATTGGTTGACCACCCTGTGCTACGGCCTCGTGTGCAGCGAACCTTGGCGGCTTTGGGAGACACCGTTTTTCCCCCAGGTGGGGCGATTCCTTACTCCGGTACCGATGTCGAGATTGCTCAGTATGTCATTGACTATCTTCACAAAGTACCCCGCCAGGAGGGTGAGTTGTTCACCCTCGTCATTCTGCTGTACGAATACGTGTTGCCCAAGATGATGGCGAAGGGCTGGACCTTCTCCAGTATGCCGGAGTCCAAGCGGATTGAGCTGCTGGAAGCGTTGCACGAGACGCCAATCTTTCCGCTTCGCTTTCTCAACATCTCTCTCCGGATGTTCTTGAGCTTCGCATACCTCTCCGATGAGCGCGTACTGGACGAGCTTGGCTTCTTCAAACGTTACGCCTACGAAGCCGACAAGCGCAACCTGAATATTCGCTTCTGGCCGCTGCGAGAAGAAGTCGTGGAAGCCAAAGATGTGGAGACCAACACATCGACAGAAGTCGAAGAAGCTGTGGCAGAGGAGCCGTCCACAGAGAAAGACATTGCAGCTGAGCCTGCCGCTGTTGACGTGGATGCTCCTGCGCCGACGGAACTCGGAGCGGTGGCCCAAGAGTCCTAAGCTTGAGGGAGAGTGACGCAGGGGGCGTACTCTCCCGATTCAGATTCCAACACCTGGACAGGTTCTTCCACCTTGTCCAAGGCAACAGGTAAGAGAACACCCATGATTCATGACACAGAGAACCTTCGTAGCGATCAGATTCGGACCGCAGATGTTTGCGTGATTGGCTCAGGTCCTGGCGGTGCCGTGGTGGCCAAAGAGTTGGCAGAGAAGGGCTTAAGCGTGATTGTGTTGGAGTCCGGACCGCGGCTTCACCACAGCAACTCTACGCGAGAGCCTGGTTCGTTCTTGAGCCGATTTCTCCAACAAGGTGGTCTTCGTGCCATGTTGGGGAACACGTTTGTGGCGTCGATGCAGGCCGAAGCCATTGGTGGAACCTCTGAGGTCAACTCCGCCATTCTCAAGCCCATGCCCGATGCCATCCTTAAGGAGTGGATCGAAAACTACGGGTTGACCGATCTCTCGGTCCAAGAGATGCACGGACACTACCAGGCGATTGAGGCTGAGTTGAACGTCCGACCGTCCGAAGCGGAAGCGCTCGGGCCCAAAAATCTTGTGATGAAGCGCGGCCTGGAAAAGCTGGGCTGGGACAGTCATCCGTTGAGCCGCGCGGTGGTCAACTGCGAAGGGGCTTCTGACTGTCTGACCGCTTGTCCCTCCGGTGCCAAGCGAACCATGAGCGTAACTTACATTCCCAAAGCATCGCGAGCTGGGGCTGATATCTATCCGTCGTGCCGTGCTCGCTACGTTTTGCGAGAGGGAAAACGCGCTGTGGGGGTACGAGCTGATATCTTGCATCCCAAAACCCGCAAGCCACAAGCCGAGATGACCGTGTATGCCAAGGCCGTTGTGGTCAGCGCAGGGGTTATGTGGTCGCCCATCTTGTTGCGTCGCTCTGGGATCAAGGGCAACGGCTGGGTGGGACGAAATCTCTGCGCTCACATCGGAACCGCAGCGTTCGGTATGTTCGACGAAGAGATCAACGGCTGGTGGGGCGCAACCCAGGGTTGGGGGAGCAACGAATTCTTCCACCGTGGGATGGTGCTGGAGGCGCTGTGGAGTCCTCCTGCTGTGCTGGCTACACGCCTTCCCGGTGTGGGTCATGAATACTTGCGCGAACTCAAAGGGTTCAAACACTACGCCATGGTTGCGACCAAGCCTCGCGGTGTGTCACGGGGTCGGGTGGTGGAAGGTTTGAACGGTCAACCGTTTTGCACGTTCCGAGTGAAGCAAGAGGACGCCGATGAGACCGCGATGGGCTTGAAAGCCTGTGTGGATACGCTGTTTGCGGCAGGCGCCAAGCGTGTTTTGCCTGGCGTGTACGGCGCGCCATGGGTGATGGAGAAGCCGGAAGACTCCAACGTCTTGCTGAAGAAGCGCTTTCCTGCGTCATCTTTTGAGTTTGTGGCCAACCACGTGTTTGGTACATGCCGGATGGGCAGCAATCCTCGGGAGTCTGTCGTGGGCAGCTGGTCGGAGGTGCACTCCTGCAAAGATTTGTTTGTTTGCGACTCCAGCATCTTCCCTACAGGAATTGTGAACAATCCACAGGAGACGATCATGGCGTTTTCTCGTCGGACGGCACACCACATCGCAGAACGTTACGCCTGATATCGGCAGGGCAACGCACTCACGCAACGTTTCATCTTGATCGAGGATTGTCTCCATGAGCACTGTACATACTTCAACATTCAGCTCACACAAGCCTGAGCAGGAATCTACCTCGCGCGTTCGTCATCGCTACATGACATTCCATCGCCTGGCTCGTTCCAGCAACGCCGAGTTGGACAAGATTTTTGCCAAGGGCATTCAGCCCGACCTTGAACTTCTGGAAGGCTGGGAGTTTCGCGGCTGGAACGTGTCGCCTGTGACCAAGGTGCTCGGGTTCCAAAAGTTTAAGAAGGGGTTCTTTCGGGAGAGCGGGTCGCATCGGTCGGATCAGCTGTTTGGTTACAACGTGGTGGTGCGCCAGAACGAGCTTTCGTTTCCGCACCTGGCACAACCCAACGAGCTGGAGCCAAAGTGCCACGGGTTCTATTTGGTGACCCCTGTGGACACATCATCGCGCGATAATTTTTACACCAATGCGCTCTTGTTGGATTATGGGCAAGGACCGAGCAATCCCTTGTGGGATCCTTCAAGTGTCCTGCGTGACTATCTCGTGCAAGTTGAGCCTGAAAACCCCGATCTGTTTTTGGGCAAGGCTTACCTGGCATTGGGGCCGGCGCGCGTTTTCTCTAACTACTTTGTTCTTGAGCGATACAACCCGCGAGGACGCTAAGCTCTGAGCTTGGCATGTTACACGCCTTCTTGGTTGAGAGCGTCCTCTTCTCCCGCAACCGCTTGTGGGTAGAACGCGAGCGTCACGCTCTTGTAGGGGTATACAATGTCAAGCTTTGCAATCGAGCCTTCAGACGGTTGGTTACGTCTCAACACCTGGAAAGAAGGGTTGTTGTCTCGCATGGGGCACGACCTGCTGATCGATATCCGTGACTTTAAGATTGATGTGGATGTTCGAGGTGAAGATTCTTGGAATGTTCGGATGACCATCCGGAAAGACAGCTTTCATGTGTTGGAGCCGGACAGCCTCTCTGCCAAAGAACGGAATGAGATTCACGACAACATCACGAAACATCTCCCCTCAGACGTTCAATTTGAGGGGGTCGGTACACGGAAACCTGGCAATCGGATGGAGTTGCGTGGAACCATCTCGCTAGGTCGGGCTCGTACCCCGGTTTCTTTTCTTTTTGACTTGCATCCCAACGCTGCTTCCGGCACAGTGGAATTATCGCACCGAGCGCTTCAATTGAAACCTTACCGCGCTCCTCTTGGTTTGATTCGGTTGCAAGATCGGGTAAAACTCACCTTTTCCTTTGAACTTCGTGCCGAGAATGACGGACAAGAGACTTGACGTGCGGATTTTGAATCACGTATATATGCGGTGCAACCAATCTGGAAGGGTAGAGTGATGGCTGAATTGATCTTGAAGCTCAAAGATCGAGAGATAAAACGCATCAACATATCGAAAGTAGAGACCACCCTGGGACGCGACCCAGAGTGCGACCTGTTTATCGATAACATCGGCATCTCCCGTGAACACTGCAGAATTCTTTATCGCGGTGGCCGGTTCTTCCTGCGTGACAACGGTAGCAGCAACGGCACCTTTTTGAACAACAATCGTGTCACGCACGAGAGTGAACTGCATGATCAAGATGAAATCCAGCTAGGAAAATACCGAGTGATCTTCTCTGGTGCAGGAGGTATGCCTGAGCACCTGCTGGGGGCTGGAGAAGAAGAAGGTAAAGGCGGGAAAAAAGTGCGCAGCGTGTTCGGAACCGTCCAGTTTTCGCCGGACGAAATCCAAAACTTGCTGTCTGCGTCAGGGGAATCGCCAGCTCCTTCGGTGCAGCTACCCACCAGTCGGCCGGAAGAAGAAGAAGAGGAAGAGCCCGCTTCGCTGAACAAGCAAGCGCAGCTCAATGTCATCCTGGGTGTTCTTGTTGCTGTTCTCTTCCTGCTGCTGATTGTGGTTCTGCTCGCCCGCTAGACTCGACGATCTCCTCTGTTTGATTCTCCCCCACATTGCACAAATCTTGCGCCTTGGCGCGACCTTTCTTTCTCCTGTCGAATGGTGTGTAGGAGTTTAATCATCCATGTCTGTAGCATCTCAACGGATCACAACTGATCCCATTTATGTTCCCAAAGAAAAGCCCAACGTTCTGGATCGCTTCTTCTTGCGATACATCAAAGATCCTCGTGATCTACCCTTTGCGTACTTGTGCTTGCGGATCACTCTGTTGATCATTCCGTTCGCCGTGTACCTTTTCGTTCCAGGAATGTTCCGTTGGTGGTTGGCGCCGGTCTACTGGGCCGTGACGCTGATGCTCCACCTGTCCCCGTTTATTTTGATGTTGCACAACACCAGTCACCGCAGCCTCTTCAAACGCGAATACAAGTGGATGAACCATTACATCCCTTGGGTGATTGGTCCGTTCTTTGGGGAAACCCCCGAGACTTACTACGCGCATCACATCGGGATGCACCACCCTGAAAACAACATGCCCGAAGATCTCAGCTCAACGATGAAGTACCAGCGCGACAGCTTCATCGACTTCATGCAGTATTTTCTCCGGTTTTTCGGGGGTGTCCTGTTTGAGCTTACGATCTACATGACCAAGCGTGGACGAACCAAGCTGATCCGCAAAATGTTGATCGGTGAGGTGGGCTTCTACATCATGGTGGTGGCGCTCTGCTTCGTGAACTGGCAGGCCACCTTCACGGTGTTCATTGTCCCCTTTATCTTCACCCGCTTTATGATGATGGCTGGCAACTGGGGACAACACGCGTTCCTCGACCCCAGCACGCCGGAAAACTGCTACCGCAACAGCATCACCTGCATCAACTGCTTCTACAACCGCACCGCGTTCAACGATGGCTATCACATCAGCCACCACCTCAAGCCCAACCGGCACTGGACCGATCATCCCTTGGAGTTTGAGGAGAACATCGAAACCTACGCCAAGGAAAAAGCGATCGTCTTTGAAGGCATCGACTTCTTTATGGTGTGGCTCTACCTGATGCTCAAGCGCTACGACTGGTTGGCCAATCGGTACTACCAACTTCCTGGTGAAGATCTCTCGAAAGACGAGATCATCGCCATGCTTAAGGTGCGCACCCAGCGCTTCGATGAAGAACGCATCCGCGCCTTCCTTCTCCCCGCTCAGTAAACTTGTCTTCTCCCCCTTCTGTCATTGCCCCTTCGACAGCTTTGCAACCGCACGCATCACAGATTGATCGGACTCCGTTTCGTTGATGGCGTCGAGTGAAAACCAACGCGCGTCTTTGGCATCAGAGCCTGCTTGAAAGTGAGGGGATTGGGCGCGAAACAAGAAGCGTACGTCAAAGTGTTCGTGCGCGGGATCTTGCCGAAGGGGCGGGATCTCGTGGATATCGATGTCGAAGATGCCCTCCTGGTGAAGAACAACATCCGTCATTCCTGTTTCTTCTTCCACTTCACGTCGAGCGGCTTCGATCACATTGAGGTCTTCGGGGTCGATATGACCTCCAGGTTGAAGCCAACGGTGCAACTTCCCATGGAAAATCAGCAGCAGCTTGTTTTCGGTGGGGTGCAACACAAACGAGCTGGCGGTGAAGTGCCCAGGTTGAAAGTGGTTGCGGCTGAAAGGGTCACCGTCAACGCTCAGGAGATCCAACATTCGTTTTTGGTAGGTGGACTCTGTGGTGTCGTAGGGTTGCATGGTCGTAAGTAGATGGTGGAAATGCTCTCGACGAGCCAGGCTGTCTTGGGGTGACATGGAAACCTCCCTCAAATGTGCAACATCGTTCTTGTATACTGGGTGTGTACGATTCACATCGTCTTCTGCGGTGCGCAATGTACCAGTCGTTGGATCGGTGAACAACCTCTGTGTCCAGGAATCTTGATCTTGCCGCCAAAACCATAGGGAAAGACCCGTATATGATGGTTGGGTGGGCTTCCTTTCTGACACTTTCTGGCGAGGTCAGCCTGATTCACTTGTGAATTCGGCCTTTTTCTCCGAAAACGTCTTGACAAATCGATGCGAACCCGCTCTTTTAGCAGGCACAAACGTTGCGGGAATGGCCCAAGTGAGGAAGAGTTTATGGTTGTGTTTCGGAAGATCTGGCGTTGTGGAATGGTCAGCGGCTTGTTGATGTTGGGATGGATGGGAGTGGCAAGCCTGGAAATGGGTTGCTCTGGCGATCCATGCCAACGCTACTTCAATGAAGTAAAGAGTCGATGCCAGCTTGGTTCATCTGCTGAAGGGGCAAAGCTCGATCAATACCTGCAGCGACAGTTCAAAGCTTGTCAGATTGAGATCTGCAACCGAACGTCGATCAACTCGATTAACTGCTTGGATCCCAACACCCATATCCCTGGAGGGATCAACGGTCGTTTCAACACCTGCGAAGACTAGTGAACCGCTCCATGTGTTTGGCCCCTATGATGGGCGCCTTGCCTTGATGCCGCAGACCCACCTTCTCGTTTCCTTTCTCATCCCAAAACAAAAAGAATCGAACTCCAGACCCGGAGCTTGCGTTTAGGGAGGCGAAATGCTCAAGCCGAACGCGAACGATTCTTGGAAGAAGATGAGAGTACACAATCATGAGCCTGACAATGCATACCCCTACTGAAGAATCCAACAGTGTGAGTGGTTTGGTCGTGGATGCCACCGTATCCGACGACAACTCTCCCTCCGACCTGGACTCTCCTGAAGAGTCGTTTGTTCCTGAACATTGGGACCCTTCGTACGATCGATTTGGCGCGGACACTCTGGAGGCCATGGAGTGGTCTCGGGTCACTGCGTATCTGTCTTCCCTCTGCCGCACGGTGTGGGGCCGGTCCTTTGCGAAGCACCTTCCTTTCTTTTCCAACCAGACCGAAGCCGAACGTGAACTTCGTCAGGTGGATGAACTGTTCCAGCTCCTTCAAGAACAAGGCGAGAGCCTCCCGATGGGCTCCTTGGCGGATCTTCGTCCAGCGTTTGTTCGTTTGGAGAAGGGCGCGGCTCTGGATCCCAGCGCATTAATCGGCGTGGTTGATCTTTTGGAAGCGGCCACGCGAATTCGTGAGTTTGTCGCTTCGTTTGATGGCCGACTTCCCTCCGTGTGGGAACGAGCTGAAATCTTGCGACCTTTGCTTCGCTTGCGTCGTGATATCGAAAGTGTTTTGGAACGTTCGGGCCGCTTGCGTGACGATGCGTCTTGGGAGTTGGGTTCGTTGCGTGAGACTGTTCGCAGCTGTCACGACCGAATTCGTCGCAAGATGCAAGAATACCTCTCGACTCACAGCCGTCACCTGACGGATACCTATTACACTCTGCGTCAGGACCGTTATGTCCTCCCTGTGAAAGCTTCGGACCGTGGAAAGATTCCAGGGATTGTGTATGGGTCGTCGGGAAGTGGAGCCACCGTTTTTGTTGAGCCCCAACAGATGGTTAAGCTCAACAACGAGCTTCGTATCGCAGAGCAGGACGTTGCTCAAGAAGAGATGCGGATCTTACGCAAACTCAGCGAACGAACCGCCCAAGAACTGCCCGTGCTGAACTCCAACTTGGAGTTGCTCCGCGATCTGGATGTGCTTCAGGCACGAGTGCGTATGGCGCAACGCTTTGAGGCTTCTGTTCCGACCCTTATCTCTGTGGAAGATGGTGCTGCGGTCAAACTAAACAAAGCCCGTCACCCGTTGTTGTTGTTGAAAGGGATCGATGTTGTTCCCAACGATATCGCGCTAGGGGAGGGCGGTCGAACTCTCTTGATCAGTGGTCCCAACACAGGTGGAAAAACCGTAGCCCTGAAAACGTTGGGGCTGAGTGTCTTGATGGCGCAGGCGGGTCTCCCTGTTCCTGCGGATCAAGGCAGCGTGGTGCCCTTCTTTGAGGAGATCTTCACAGACATCGGGGATCACCAAAGTATTGAGCACGATCTGTCTACCTTTTCAGCCCAAATTGTGAAGTTAAGAGCGATCCTGGAAGAAGCCCACGATCGCTCTCTTGTTTTAATCGACGAGATTGTTGTGGGCACAGATCCTTACCAGGGAGCTGCGCTGGCCACATCCATTCTTGAATCCCTCACCGACAAGCGATGCTTTGTCGTGACGACCACACACTACGAGCAGCTTAAGGCTCTTGCGTACGAAGATGATCGCTTTGTTAACGCGAGCGTAGGCTTTGATATGCACCGGTTGGCGCCGACATACCGTTTGTATTTGGGGACTCCGGGAAGCTCAAGCGCGTTGGAAATTGCTCGACGACTCGGTCTGGATGAGAGTCTTTGCGAACGAGCAGAGGAGCTCTTGTCACCTGCTGGCGATCGCTTCGATCGCATCATCAGCAAGTTGGAGCAGCAGTACCAATCGTTGTACGAAGAGCGGGAGCGAGCAACCAAGGCTCGAAAAAAGATCGAAAAAGAAGCTCTGGCCCAACAGCGAAAGAGCGAACAGATCGAAAGTTTGGAAGAGCGGCTGCGAAGTGGCGAAGAGCAAGCCTGGCGGGAGCAGTTCCGAAAGGCACGTGGACTGGTTCGAGAAGCCGTCCAAACCTTGCAACAAGATTCCACCAACTGGAACCAGGTGCAGGCTGCGCAGCGAAAACTCAAAGAAGCCGAAGAGCAGATGTCGAACGCTCGTCAGGATGCTCAGCCTGCGGAGGCTTCGGATTCTCCCGCCCTTGAGAAAATCAACGTGGGGCAAAAGGTTAGAATCCTGAGTCTGCGAATGGACGGTGAGATTCTTGAAGAGCCTGACGCCAACGAGATGGTTTTGGTTCAAGCAGGGATTATGAGAACGCGGGTCCCCGTGAAGGAGCTGCGACCCCTGTCCCAACGACAGAGCAAAAAGCGACCTTCCCGCCGTGTTGCTCCAACACCTGCTCCTTCCACTCCCGCTCCTCCTACTTCCACTCCTCCTTTGTCTTCGGATGACACTTTCTCTGTCTTGCCCACTCGTGAAAATCGTTGTGACTTGCGCGGAATGCGCGCAGAGGAAGCGCTGGACAAGGTCGATACATTCTTGGCCAATGCGATGGCAGAGGGTCGCTCGGCGGTCCTTTTGATCCATGGACATGGCACCGGCGTTTTGCGTGAGGCCGTTCGACAGCATTGCCGCCATTCCAACCTTGTAAAGAAGTACCGACCAGGTGAACGCTCAGAAGGCGGAAACGGCGTTACCGCGGTTCTTCTTTTCTAAAGAGTGTCTCCCTCGGTTTGCTCGTTCTTCTCATCATAAGTTTCTTTCCTTTTTCCCTTCCAACAATCTTATCTTTCAACACTTCATCTTCTGTAACAGCCTATCGCGCCATGCTCTCTTTAAAAGAGAAGAGGGAGTGAGAGGAACGACGAAGCAGACTTCGTCGTTCCTCTCACTCCCTCTAAAAAAACAAAACCCTCGTCCTGGGGTGAAAGGACGAGGGTCGTGCTGAAGAGAAAACCTTGTAAGGTTTACTCGAGAGCTTCGGTCACGATGACGTTGGTGCGCTCAACTTCACCAGTGGTGCTGTTGACGGTAGCGCGAACGGTGTAGGTGGACTCGGTGCCATCGCAGTCGAGGTTAGCACGTGCCCAGATGGTGAACTGGCTAGCAGTACCGGTGGAGGTGGGAAGGTACTGATACTGGAAGTAGTGAGCTTTGTTGATACCAAATTTGATGGATTTCCAGGGCTCAGCTTCCCAGTTAGCGGAGTTCTTGGTGTACAGGGGAGTTCCGTTTGCGCTCTTGCAGGGAGCGTCGGTGGGAACGGTAGCACCGGTGTTTCCGACGTCGGTGGGAGACAAGGTGTTGGGAAAGTGCTTGGCAACCGGGTCACCGTTGCTGTTGCTGTGCTCAGCATCGAACCAAGAAATAGCACCATCACCGATGGACTTGATGTTGATTCCAGCTTCCGAAGTCTTCGACTTACGAATGAACTTCAAGAAAGCGGGGATAGCTACAGCGGCGAGAATACCGATAATAGCAACAACAATCATCAATTCGATCAGGGTGAAACCTTTTTGGTTGCGGAATTTCTTCAACATTGTGTGTTCTCCTTCAAGGGACGTGTTTAGGATGTCTCGGAAAGAATGTCTCTCCAAACTATCAACTGGCCATCCTCTATTCACGTCCTGTGCCAGATCGTAGATGGATGTGATTTTCCCTTGTCTCTTTGGCTTTGTGTGATTTGAATCACATTCGCTGTTGGGGAGAGTGACGATCTTTGTCAGCGTTTGCGACGATTGTATGACAAAATTTGTCACTGTGAGGGTGATTTGACAATTTTTGGCAGCATATGATCGATTTTGCAGGAAAATGGATCGTTTCGGCACATTTAGTCTGAGGATTCTGCGGGTTCGGATGTGGGTTCGCTTGCGAGATACGCGCGCGTAAGATCAATACCTGCGCGAAGGAGAGCCCACCCGCCAAGAAAGGAGAGTGCGCCTGCGATGTAGTCGTTGTGGCGGAGAAAGGAGAGGCTCTGGAAGAAGAAGTAAGGTCCGAGAAAGACGAGGAGTAAGCCAAGTCCTGGATACAGTCGGAAGAAAAAGGTTTGCCAGCGTTCTCGGAGAGGATGGCTCATAATGGGGTCCTTCGTCATAAGAGTCATGGTGTGGCGCTTTATCTTAAGGAAAGGTTCTTGGATTGCAATGTCCAAGGTGAGCACAAGTCGGGAAGAAAGAAAACTATAAGGTGGGCAAATCCTCTTTAATTTAGAGTTCCCATTTCTTGCGTCTTTGTGATAACGTTCGCACGGCTTGGTTGATGCCCTTGTGGCGTAGAAAAACTGCTCGATGTGATGAGCGTTTTTCTACATTGTCTTCCAAGAAACGATGGAACAGGGAACAAGAACGTTGTCTTGCAGCGTTCTTTGTGGAATATGCTTGATGAATTCTGTGCATCATCAAGACAAAAGGAAGAGCGAAGTCGAGCACTTCAGCCCATCCTTGCAGGTTCTCTCTTTGGACAACGTATACAAGCAAAACGAACGATAGATCGATTGGGGATTCTTTAGAGAATGAGCATCCTACTTGCAATTTTGGCCTTGGGTATCTTGATTGTCCTTCACGAGTTGGGTCACTTCTTGGTGGCCCGTTGGTGTGGCATGAAGGTATACGAATTTGCCGTAGGTTTTGGACCCCGGCTGTTCTACTTTAAGCACGGTGAAACAGAGTATTCGTTGCGTCTCATTTTCTTGGGTGGCTATGTCCGTGTCGCAGGGATGCATCCTGCAGAGGAGGACGCCCAGGATCCTCGCAGCTTCTTGCAAAGTTCACCGGGCAAGCGATTTGCTATGATCTTTGCGGGACCTCTCGCCAACTACATCACCGCGTTTTTTGTGTTCCTGGTGTTGTTTGGCATTTGGGGGATCCGTGACAACAGCGCCACGCTGCAAAAGCCGGCCTCGCAAGCTGCTGTGTCGATGTTTCAGCCCGGCGATCAGATCCTGTCAGTGAATGGAAAGCCAATCCGACAGAAGCCTGCTGTGTATCCTTTGAGCCAAATACGCGTTGCTTTTCAGAAGCGCGACAAAGAATCCATTGGTCTCAAGCTTCTTCGCAATGGACGACATTACAACGTAACCATCCCGCGCAAGAGCAAGGAAGAAAAAGGTACGCTTGGGCTTCGCATCGAAAGTTGGCAACAGGTCTCGGTGAAGAGTCTGCATAGCAAGTCTCGCGCTGTGACGTTGGGTTTGGAAGCGGGCGATATGATCCGAAAACTCAACGGAAAGCCTCTCAAGTCTGTTGCAGACTTACGGGCAGAGTTGGCCAAGCGCAAGCGCCGCATTGTGACGTTGACAGTCGAACGACGAGGCAAGAACGCAGAGATTAAGATACCGATTGATCCAGTCGCTCGAACCACATCGTTGGGTGTGCAGTGGGATGCAGAGTCGGTGCTGCGTGTGACCGATGTGAAGCCTGGAAGTCTCTCCCAAGCGTATGGCTTGCAGAAAGGCGACATGATTGTTGGGCTTAACAAGAAGTCCCTGCGTACCCAACCAGGGGAAACAGTGACCCAGCAGATGAACACTCTGCTCGCGGAGTGTGGGAAGCAGAAAAAGCCTCTCGTTGTGAAAATTCGCCGAGCTGGCAAAGAGAAAACCCTAACGCTTTCTCCTGACAAGAAAGGCTCGTGCGGTGGAGGGCTGACTTGGCAACCTACAGGTTGGGTCATGGTCATGCGGGTCCTTCCGAACACGACCGCAAAGAAGATTGGCTTGAAGAGCGGAGACCGCTTGCTGGCGATTGATGGTCAGCCTTTGGTTCAGCTTGAGGGGAGTCCTTTTGGAAGCATTGCTCCATTGCACGGTTTGTTGCAAGCGCGCACCTACCGCTCGGTGGAGCTGTTGATTGAGCGAGACGGCAAGCGCATCACGAAGACGGCGCCGATGGCCGAAATCAACAAAAAAGGCAAGGTCAACTACTTGCTGGGCTTCCAACCGCAGATCGACTACCCCCGCAAAACTGTGGGTGTTGCGGGCATGATGCAGAAGGCTCTGTGGGAAACATGGATGTGGAACGTCCGGATCTGGGAAGGTCTCAGCCGGATCTTCTCGGGTCGTGAAAAGGCCAACCTGACTGGCCCTGTAGGCATTGTTCGAATCGCCCAAAGCTCTGTACAGCAAGGTGCCAAATACTTTCTCTTCTTCCTGGCCATCATTAGCATCCACCTCGCCTTTTTTAATCTCCTTCCTATCCCTGCTTTGGATGGGGGACGATTGATGTTTCTCTTTTCGCAACAGCTAATTCGCTTGTTTGGCGGAAAGGAAGAGTGGGCCATTCGTGCAGAGATGGTCGCCAACCTGATTGGATTTCTGCTATTATTTGGTTTATTGATCTTTATCACGTTCAAGGATATCCAAAAGCTGTTCTAATCGAAGAAGAGATATCGCAGACGATGAGGATTGCACATAGGAAAGGGCAGGGGTCGGAATGTACAGGTTGATCATCGAGGATGATGAAGGCCGCAAGACGATTGTGCCGCTGATCCGCAACCAACTCAACATCGGTCGTGAAGAAGGGAACACCATCCGTCTGACCGAACGAAATGTGTCGCGGCGTCATGCGAAGCTGTTGCTCAAAGACGGTCAGATCATGATCGAGGACCTCAAGAGCTACAACGGCGTCTGGATCAACGGCTCTCGGATCAATGGTCGCTCTCCACTGCGGCCGGGCGATCTCCTAGAAATAGGAGACTACCATCTCTCCGTTCAGGCTGAAGCTGCCGAGGAAGAGGGTAAGCCCAACGGTCCAGCGAAGGAAGAGTACGACGACCAGACTCCTCCCTTGGGCATCGCTCCGATAGAGGAAGAAGAAGCCGAAGTCGTTGACATTGTTGCGCCTGACCCCGCTGTCATAGTGCTCCTCAATACATCAATGCAAGGCCGAATCTTTGATGTGGAGTGGCCCGCCGTCACCATCGGTCGAACCGACGAAAATGAGATCGCCATCGACCACGCCTCGATCTCGCGGCACCACGCCAAGATTGTGTGCGAAGAGGGAGTCTACAAACTGTACGACCTCGACAGCGCCAACGGCGTGTTGGTGAACGGTGAAGAGTTCACAGTGTGTGACCTTCGCTGGGGCGACATCATTGAACTCGGACAGGTCAAGGTTCGCTTCTCCGAAGCTGAAGAGGACCTCTCCGCCTACGTCCCTGCCTCTGCCCCCGCTGCCGTCGAAGAAGCGGCTGGCTCTGCGGAGCCCTCTAAGTCTCTCAATACCGTTATTATGGTGGCTTTGGTGCTCGTTCTTGCTGCTGGAGGTGGCATTTTTGCCCTGATGAAGCGCAACAACGGCGTAACACCACCTCCACCCCGGTTGTCGAAAGATGCTTCCTCTGCTGTGGAGCCACGCCGTAGGAAACCCGAACAGCGTGTTCCGAACAACGAGCAGAAGCAGTTGGAGCAACAGCTTAAGCTTGCGGAAGATCTGTTCGCCCAAGAAAACTACAAAGGTGCTTTGGAAATCCTCACAAAGGTCATCAGCAAGCGACCCAAGTGGGACAAAGCGCTGGAACTGCAAAAACGTTGTGTGTATGAGAACGCCAACTTTAAGTTGATCCAGGAAAGCATTGAGTGGCAGGCAGAAGGCAAAATGTTTGAAGCCTACAAGAAACTCTCCAAGGTCAGCAAGCAAAGTCGCTATCTTGCCCGAGCCGAAGACGCCAAAAAGCAAATCGCGAAAAAAGCGTTCGAAGAGATGATGCAGAAAGTTCGGCAGGCGATGGCAGAGAAACGTTACTTTGAAGCCACACAGTTCAACAGCAAAGCATTGGATGTGATGCCGAAGAACGAAGAGGCTTTGAAGATACACAAGCAACTCGAAGCCTTGACTGCACCCAAGGACCGAAAAGCACCCGGTGTTGTTGCTCCTCGCAAAGCTCCGAAGCGCGGGACTCCCTCTGTCAAAGTTCCCAAGAAGTACAAGAAGATCAAGCGTTGTGCCTCTCTGTACATCTCGAAGAAGTACAAGTCAGCGCTGCGATGCTTGCGTCGAGTCATCCGTCGCAAAGGCGAGAAGAATGTTCCCTACGCTCACTTGCTTTTGGGGCATACGGCCAAACGTATGGGGAACTGTGTCGGCAAGAGCAAGAAACGCAATCACCTGCTCTGTCTGGAAGCCAAGATCAGCTACAAGACCTTTGTTCGGCTCAAGCCGAAAAGCCCCGAAGCTGCCAAGTTGAAGCCTCCCCCCGCTCGTCGCGAAGAATAATCCAAACCCCTCACCCTTCCTGTTGTCTCTCTTTTCGCTTCTCTCAGCGTCCATGTACCCGTGCGGCAAACTCTTTCTGTCGTTCCTGGGCTTCCTGAAAGGTGGAGCCGAGGGTGATGATGTCGAGCTTTCCGCTGGGTTTCAAGCATCCCACGTTGTAAACGATCGCCCAGCCTTCGCCTGTGGAGGTGTTGTACAGGATGTCGTCAAAGCGTTCGACGAAGTCGGCCACCGAAAGACCCCGTAGCGACTCATGATCGAAGTCCTTGGCGACGTAGGGTTGCGAGCGATAATCCCCAAAAATTCGATTCATCAATGTCATGGGAGTGCTGGTTCCACCCCAGCGACCGTTGCATTCCACATAGCGCAACGTTGCTTCGTCAAGAGTGGGTCCTTCCAGAATGGTGTCGAAAGAGCAACGTCCAACGTAGCCAAGGTGCTGAAATACACGACCAAGCTGCGCTCCCGTACGAATCAATTCTTGTTGACGCTCCTGAGGAAGCTGGCTGGGAATGCTGCCCAGAAAAACATGGGGGTCGTTGTCGTGGAAGAGCTGATCGTAAATTCCCTCCACCAATGGAGGACCTATCTCCGCTGGAGGTAGCCAAAGCTGGACGCTGGGAGATCCTTGAAGTTGTTTGTACCAAGGCTCAATCAGAAGGGGAGGGGACTCGTTCAGGATCCAGTCTTTCTCTGTCATCCAGGCCTGGATCTGTTCGGTCCATGCTGGCTCCGGTGGGCCGAGGACTTCATCGCGTTCAAAGATGCCTGTTCCCATCCCAGAGGCGCTGTCCGCAAGTTTGATGGATACGGTTGGGTGGGTCTCTGCCGTCTTTCGCAACAAGCTCGCAGCCTCTGCGGCATGGTAGGCGGCGTGGCCAGGTATCACATAGGACTCTCCCAACGTTTGGGCCACGGCATGAGTGAACCACACCTTGTTGTTCACCTCAAAGCAAAGCCGCGGTGGTGGAGCGACGACTCTTACCTCGCGCTGTGTGGCTTCTCTTAAGCGTTGTCCCAACTGCCAGGCTTTTTTGTGACCCATGTAGGGATGCAACCACAGCGCTTCTTTGCTGGAACCCAAAGCGTTAACAAGCTCTTGGAAGGCATCTTTCTTGGTAAGGAAAGACCCAAGCACCTCGTAGGGAAGAGCATCCTCAGGAGGTGCTGTGGAAAGGTAAGAGGAGGTTCCCAAACCCAAACGCTCGGACATGTACTCCATGTAACCAGTCAGAGGTTCGAAGGTGCCCAGCACGACATCGCCTTCGCCTGCTCTCACAAACGCCCGGCTGGTGTAGTACTGCAATCCCAAGATGTGCTGGAGGTGGGTGATCGGAGAGAAGTCGTCCACCAACAAACGCTGCGGTTCTGTGGATGGAAACGTGGACACACGGAGCGACGCGTACGTTTCCAACTCGTCCCGAAACTCCGGTATCTCTTCATGCAGCGCATCTGCCACGCTCAGCAACTCTGACTCTTCTAGCTTTGTCAGTGGATGCAGATCCAACGGGGTAAGCGCGACCAACTTCTGCCCTACGTCCGTCATCTGGGATGGGTGCATGTTTCACTCCCTGCTCCATCTAAAGTTTGCGATTGGATTGTCATCATAGCCCAAAGGTTCCAAAAATTGAAACGCGCTCTTCTCTCCTTCCTCTCCCCACAAGAGCCGGTTTTTCTCCAGTCCTTCTACCCTCACAGAATCATTGCAACATTTTCACTTGCAGTTCCCGCTGGAATCCATACAATGTGTCACTGAATCACCGTTCATTTTTTGGATTGGCCAGGGGACACATCATGGCAAATTTCTTTACCGACAACGAAGATCTTCAATTTTACGTGAACAAAGGCATCGACTGGGAGCCACTTGTGGCGATCACGGAGTACGACTACCAGGCTCCGGACGGCTTCAAGGACGCAAAGGAAGCCGTGGAGTCGTACCGCGATATCTTGGACATGGTGGGAACGTTTGTTGCGGAAGAGATTGCGCCTCATGCGGAAGAGATTGACACCAAAGGTGTGGACTATGTCGATGGAGAGGCCATCTTTCCACCTCGGCTGCAGGGCATCTTTGACAGCATCAAAGAGTTGGAGCTGCACGGGATGTGTTTGCCCCGTGAGTTGGGCGGGATGAACTGTCCTTTGATGTTGTACCTCCTCAACACAGAGGTGATGGCTCGGGCGGATGTTTCGGTGATGGCTCACTACGGCTTCCACGGCGGGATGGCGATGGCGATGTTGGCGTTCTCCATCCGAGAGGGAACCACCACCTTCAACCTGGACACCAAACAGATCGAGAGCACTCGCTTTGCCGAATACATCGAAGAGATCCGCACAGGTGAAGCTTGGGGTTGCATGGATATCACCGAGCCCCACGCTGGAAGCGACATGGCGGCCTTACGTGCGTACGGCGAACAAGACGAAGAGGGCAACTGGTTTGTTACCGGTCAAAAGATCTTTATCACCTCGGGTCACGGGAAGTATCACTTTGTGATCGCACGGACCGAACAGTCCGAAGATCCCAATGATCCCTTTGCAGGCCTCAAAGGTCTGTCGATGTTTTTGGTGCCAGCCTATGAGGACGACGCCGAAGGAAACCGCACGCGAATCGTAGAAATGGACCGGATCGAAGAAAAGATGGGACATCATGGCTCGGTTACAGCGTCGCTGAACTTTGACAAAGCACCTGCGCATCTTGTCGGAAAACGGGGCGAAGGCTTCCTTTATATGCTGACCTTGATGAACAACGCCCGGTTGGGTGTGGGTTTTGAGTCGATTGGTCTGTGCGAAGCAGCCTACCGGATGGCGTGCGACTACGCTGCCGAGCGGAACTCGATGGGCAAGTCCATTGATCGCCACGAGATGATCGCGGACTACCTGGAAGAGATGAAGACTGACATCCAGGGGCTTCGGGCGTTGGCCATGTACGGCGCATGGCATGAAGAGATGGCCCAAAAGATCCAGATCTTCTTGCGTGAGGAGTTGGACTCCATTCGACCTGAGTCCAAGAAGCTCCGCAGCCAGCTCAAACATCACAAAGCCGAAGCGCGACGAACCACACCGCTGCTTAAGTACCTCGCTGCGGAAAAGGCGGTTGAACTCTCCCGTCGCTGCATCCAAATCCACGGTGGAGCGGGCTACATCAAAGAGTATGGCGCAGAGAAGCTCCTTCGAGATGCGATGGTGATGCCCATCTACGAAGGGACCAGCCAGATCCAGGCGTTGATGGCTATGAAAGACAAGCTGATGGAGAGCATCCGTAGCCCCCAAGAGTTTGTGTCGCAGATGGCCCAAGCTCGCTGGCGCTCGATCTCGTCGCGCAATTCCTTGGAGCGTCGCCTCGCAAAACTGCAAAGTGTCGCGTACAGCGCTCAACAGCACCTGATCACCCGAACGGCTGCTGACAAGTTCCGTGGCTTGCAAGACAAGCCTCTGACTTCCTGGCCCAAAGCTTTCTTCCAGAACTGGAATCCCAAGCGCGACTTCTCGTATGCGATGCTTCACGCTGAGCGATTCACCCGCATCCTCTCCGATGTGTTGATCTGTGAGCTGCTTTGGGAGCAAGCCCAAAAGCACCCCGAACGTACCGATGTTTTTGTTCGTTACATCGAGCGCGCCGAGCCCCGCTGTCGATTCTTGTACGACGAGATCCTCAACACGGGTCAGCGGCTCTTGGAGCGTTTGGAAGCCGAGCGACACAACGAAAGCAGCGCCGCGGGCTAAGGAGTCGGTACAGAATGGCAATTTCGAGCAAGTATATCTTGAAACAAGGTTCGGCGTTGGCTGCTCTGGGAGAAGCCGCTCTGACCACGGCAGTCCAGTCGGTTCGAGGGGTTCCTTCGGGCACCATCACGACGCCAGGGAAGGAACTGTACACGGTGGTGCCGCCTCGCGATGCCGGGCTGGTTCGCGATTATGTCCGTCATGTGGGAGGTTCTCCGTCAGCGTACAAACGTTCTTTGCCTGTCCATTTGTTTCCTCAGTGGGCGTTTGGTCTGGCCAGCAAGACGTTGCGTGGGATTCCCTACCCGTTGTCGGCGGTGATGAACGGAGGGTGCCGGTTGGAGGTGCTCCAGCCGCTCCCCAACAACGAGCCACTCCACGTTCGCGCTCGTTTGGAGTCCATCGATGACAACGGTCGTCGCGCGGTGTTGCACCAACGCATTGTGATTGGAACACCGTCCACGCCGGATGCATTGATCGCCCATATGTATCCGATCATCCCGCTGCGAAAGAAGGGCGGCTCCTCCGACAAGCCCAAAAAGAAGGAGCGACCGCGTGTTCCTGAGCATGCACGTGAGGTTGCGTTTTGGCGTCTTCGGGCGGATGCAGGCCTGGACTTTGCAAAGTTGACCGGCGACTTCAACCCAATTCACTGGGTTCCTTCGTACGCCCGGATGTTTGGTTTTCGGAACACCATCCTTCACGGGTTCTCAACCATGGCCCGAACCATGGAGAGCCTGCACCAAAACCTGTTTGCTGGATCCGCAATGATCCGCGAATGGGACGTCCGCTTCACACGACCGCTGGTGCTCCCTGCTCGTGTGGGTGTGTATGTGGTGCATCCCAATGAAGTGTACGTCGGTGATGCTCCAGGTGGGCCTGCTTACCTTACAGGTACATTTTCTACTGAAGTTCCTTCCCCTTCCACAACAAAGGAGTAGACGGGGTTATGCAAGATATTTTGTTGGATATCAGTCGCAATCCACAGGCTCGAAAATGGGTCAAAATGTTGGGCCTTCCTATCCCTATGCCGCAAGATCTTCGCCGCGGCAAAGGTGCTTGGGAGGAGCGGCCTTTGTTTGATCAGGACGTCGTGGTGTACGCTTCCTCAGGTTCGGCGATCACCCAGGCTGTCGCTGAGACGTTGGCTGAAGCGGGCGCACAACCTCATGTTGTCGGAGATGACAAGGCTGTCTCTCTGTTCCAAGGACCTGGCGAAGCGTTTGGTCGCCTGCCTCAGGCTGTTACCTTGGAAGATCTTCCTTCCATCCAACCCCACGCTCTTGTGTTTGATGCCTCTGGTCTCTCAACTCCCCAAGACCTTCATCAACTGTATGCGTTCTTTCACCCTATTGTCCGGGGGGTTAAGCGTTGCGGTCGGTTGATTGTGCTGGGACGTCCACCTGCCGAGCAGACTCGTGTTGGCGCGGCCTCAGTACAATCCGCCTTGGAAGGGTTTGTTCGCAGTCTCGCCAAGGAAGTCGGCCGACGTGGAGCCACAGCCCAGATGTTGTACGTGGCCGATGGCGCGGAAGATCGTCTGGCAGGTCCCCTTCGTTTCTTCCTCTCGGCCCGTTCAGCGTACGTGACAGGCCAACCGATCACGGTCAGCGCGAGCACTCCCGCCGTGGAGAACGAGTCGCCCTGGAACTATTCTTTGGAAGGAAAAGTCGCGTTGGTCACTGGAGCAGCCCGAGGCATTGGCGCTGCAACCGCTCAACGTTTGGCCGAAGAAGGCGCCAGGGTTGTATGCCTGGATCGACCCGATGATGACGGACCCACCAGCAAACTCGCCCGAGAAATTGGAGGGCAGGTGCTGCTTGCAGACGTCACCGCTCCCGACGCCGTGGAAACCATCCAGAGCTTTCTTAAAGAAGAGATGGGTGGCGTGGATGTTGTGGTTCATAACGCCGGAATCACCCGCGACAAAACCCTCGCTCGGATGAAGCCCGAGCAGTGGGATCTGACTGTCCAAGTCAACCTGGACGCTGTACTGCGAATCACCGAAAGCTTGCTCGAAACGGACACCTTCCGAACCAACGGGCGTTTGATCTGCCTCTCTTCGGTGTCTGGCATTGCCGGAAACATGGGGCAAACCAACTACGCTGCTGCGAAGTCGGGTGTGGTGGGTCTGGTCCGAAGCCTTTCGTCTGTTGTGGCAGAAAAAGGCATCACCGTTAACGCCATCGCTCCGGGCTTCATTGAAACCCGCATGACCGCTGCGATGCCGACCGTGATCCGGGAAGTTGCGCGGCGCATGAACAATCTGAGCCAGGGTGGACGACCTGTCGATGTGGCCGAAGCCATCACATTCCTGGCGCTTCCTCACACCCACGGTGTGACCGGCCAGGTTCTTCGTGTGTGTGGAGGCGCGCTGATCGGAGCCTAAAGCGGCAACGTTCTGCCCTGAATTGGAATGTTTTTCAACGTTTGTTTTCTTTTGAAACAGGAGACGCTTGATGTCTGAGTCCCAACGTCGTGCCGTGGTTATCGGTGGGGTTCGCACCCCGTTTGTGAAAGCCTTCAGCGAATTTATGAAGATGGACACCATTGATCTGGGTGTCGCGGCTGTACGCGCGTTGTTGCAGCGCACTGAAATTTCTCGTCATGAGATCGATGGCGTTGTGTGGGGTGGTGTGATCTTGCCGAGCGCTGCGCCTAACGTCGGGCGTGAGATTGCTTTGGATCTTCAACTGCCGGCTTCGGTGGAAGCGCACACTGTCACCCGCGCTTGTGCTTCAGGGTTACAGGCTGTGACCTCCGCTGCTTCGGCGATCGAGCGGGGCGACGCCGACGTAATGATCGCTGGCGGCTCCGACTCCACCAGCAACGCCGAAATCAAACTGCCGCAAAAGGTCGTTCATGCGCTCGCTCCTTTGGCCTTTGGGAAAGCCAAGCCAGCCGACATCCTCGGTGTGTTGGCGCAGCTGATGCCGATTCATGAACTCCTACCCCAGCGACCCAAAATCGCCGAGCGAACCACCGGTCAGATGATGGGTGAGTCGGCGGAGTATATGGCGCAGCGCAATGAGATCTCCCGAGCGGCTCAGGACGAGTTTGCATACCAGTCGCACCAAAAGGCCGCTGCAGCGATTGCTTCGGGCCGCTTCGACGTGGAAGTCACTCCCGTACAGGCACCGAACGGCAAGTGGGTTCACTCCGACCGCTTGGTTCGCGGCGACACCAGTGTGGAAAAGCTCGGTCGACTGCGTCCCGTGTTTGCAAAAGATGGAACGTTGACGGCTGGAAACTCCTCGCCCCTGACGGATGGTGCTGCGGCGGTCTTGTTGATGAGCGAAGAGAAAGCCAACGCGTTGGGCTTGAAGCCGCTGGCTGCGATCCGAAGCTGGTCGTACGTTGGAGTGGATCCGGCCGACCAACTGCTGATGGGACCGGCGATTGCGATGCCCAAAGCTGCCCAAAAACTGGGCATGACCATCGATGACTTTGATCTCTTCGACATCCACGAAGCGTTCGCGGCTCAGGTCTTAAGCGTTCTCAAGATGATGACCAGCGACCGCTTTGCTCAGGAGCGGTACAACCAGGACAAGGCGTTTGGTGAGATCGATCCTGCCAAGCTCAACGTCCACGGCGGCTCCGTCTCCATCGGCCACCCCTTCGCTGCGACTGGAGCCCGTATGGTCACCACCATGGCCAACGAACTTCACATCCAGGACAAAAACACCGCATTGCTCGGACTTTGTGCTGCAGGTGGCCTTGGTGCTGCTGCTGTCTTGGAGCGCTTGTAACCACCCAAACATCCCTCTTGTTTCTAGCTTCCCACCTTCTGCAACATCCTATCTTCTTTCATGTGCAACTCTGATGTGTATTCTTCTTGGAGAAGAGAAGCGACACCCAGGCGAAGTTCGGCGTTGGGTAGGTTGCCCTCCAAGAGGCTCCAGGTCGCCGAAAGCACCGCATGAACCAGAGCAAATCCCAGGGCTCGTCCTCGGTCCATATCCAATCTTGATGTCACCTTGTCTGCAAGCTGTTGGATGCGTGCTTTGCTGAGAACCAGATCGTTTTGATCGTCAGGGTTGCAGAACAAGTTGGCGACGTCGTAGTGGCGGTCACCTGTGAGACCTTTGGGATCAATCGCGAGCCAACCCCTCTCGCTACATAAGATGTTCTCGTGGTGGAGGTCACCGTGCAGCGGAAGGACGTCGTGTTCTTGGGTGGTTTCCAGCAAGTGATCCGCCAAACGTGCTGCGTACCCAAACAAGCTATCGGGTCCTTCCACCTCTGCCTTCCTGTACAACTCTCGAAACCTTCGTCGCAACCCTCCAAACACCGGATGTGCCGCTTCTTGTGGACGATGCAAGGCTTCCACCACTCGAAGAAAGACGTCAGTGGCGTTGCCATCGTTGGCGTGGTCTGCGACGATGTCCATCTTGAGTTCGCGCTCACCTGCATACTCCAAGAGGTGAGCCGAGGGCTCCCATAGGTACGGGCGAATTGCGCCGTTTCCGTTGTACCAATCGAGCAAGCGAGCCCCGTCCGCTTCATCCCGCTGCCCTGATGCGTTGAGGCACTTGAGTATCGACAAGCCGTATTGGGGATGATGAACTTTCAACAAGGTGCTGGAGTGGGTGTGGCGCGTCCAGTCTGGATCGACAATGTCCAGGTTCCAGAGCTGTAGGTAATGCTCAATGTTGTCTTGCAAGGGATGATCTCCTTCGGTGGGGGATTCAGACAAGACAACCAGACGTGCGATCTACCATGAAGTTCGTTTGCGGAGAGGGGGCGAGGAGAAGAACTGAGGGGAAGAAACGAGGGGTTGAGAGGTTAGAGCTTTGCGTTGACGAGTCCATACACACCATACTGAATCATATAAGAGAGCTGGTAGTCAGGGAAGGCTTTTTCAAAGGCTTGCATCAATGCTTTGTAGTGTTCGCCAGCTTTGTCGCCTGACAACTCCGACTTACGTTCACCCAGCCCTTGAATGTAGGTTTCGACGGTGGCTTCGGCTTTTTCCAGGTACTGGATTTGCTGCGTGATGGCGTCTTGTGCTGGAGCGTTCATCCCACGACCACCGAACACGACTGCGCCAGGAGTTTGCTCTGCTTGCTTGGCCAAGGTTTGCAGGGTGGAGCGCCAGGCTTTGAGGTTGGGGAGCGGCTTGCCATTGACGATACCACCTTCCAGCCAGGCGTGGGCTTTGTGATGGATCAAGTCTCCCACGAGGTAGGACTTGAGCGAAGGAATGTACGCTACCGTTTGGTTGGAGCTGACTCCGGGTGTACCCAACTCTGTCAAGGTGATTGACTCGCCGGTGGACAGTTCCAAGCTGTACTCTTTGTCGAACGTGACATCTGGGGTTCCCAGAGCGGGGTAGGTCTTGTCGGTGAAAGCTTTGGTGATGTTCACAAAGTAGTGCTTCTTGTACTGATGGACTCCAGGCATCGCAGCCGCCGTCTTTTTCGACGCAATCACTTTGGCGCCAATCGCCTGAAAGGCTTGCAAACCGTTGAACTTGTCAGGGTTGGGGTGGGTAATCACCAGGTATTTGATCGGGCTTTGGGTTTGTTTGCGAATGTAAGCGATGCTTTGTTCTGCGTATTGTCCGGTGAACTGACTGTCAAACACCACAACCTCTTTGCCGCTGTCGTAGAAGAAGTTCTTTGTGTCAAAGCCCTGACTGTCAGACTTGAAGCTGTAGAGCTTGCCCTTGGGTGCTTCCTCGCGAATCACTGCGGTTTGGCAAGCAACATGAAACAAGCTTGTGATCAAAAGAACTGCACCAAGAAGCCAGCGTTGGGTGTTCATTGTCGTCTTCATGGGAACCTCCTGTGTGTGAATCCAGCGCTCTTGTTGGGAGCGTGGAGAGAACGGTTTGTCCTGTTGGGAACCGTTTGTGTTTGCTTTATGCCCCCAATCTACACAGGCAGCGTTTGACCTTCTTCAGAAAGAAAGTAAAGTTTTTGTTGAAAAACGACAAGCGAGGATTTGTTCGTAAAATCGTGTCAATCATCCAGAAAGGGGGAGGTGGGTCGAGATGGATCAGGTTACCTGGTTTCAGAGCAGAATGCGGTCGGAAGCCACCGAAGAACACTCTCATGCCAGGCACCAACTGCTCGCGACCACCGAGGGGTTGATGCTCTTTGAAGACAGCATGCAACGCAGCATCTTAAGTGGCGCCAACGCGGCCTTGATCCCGGCAGGCTGTGTTCACAAAGCGCAAACGTTGGGGCAAGAGACGGCGTTCTCTACCTTGTATTTTTCGGACGCGTCGTTTGAAACCTCTACTGGGTCATCTGTCGATTGTCTGCCTACCCACATTGTTGTTTTTTCGATCTCTTCGCTGGCGAGGAGCTTGCTGCAAGAGCTTTGCAAGCGAGACGAGCAAAAAGCGTTGGAAGAACCCAACGCCACGATGTTACGCTTGTTGTATTTGTTGGTGATGGAGGAGCACAAAGAGCGTTTGCCGTTTTCTTTGCCGCAGTCTTCGCATCCTGTGGTGCAAGCCGTCTTGTCTTTGCTGGACCAACGCTACGCTGCGCCACTGATGATGGACGATCTGACTCGTGTCGCTGGACTTTCGGGTCGCAGCTTGCAGCGCTTGTTCCAGCGTGAAGTGGGGATGGCTCCGTTTGCGTACTTGCGGTTGCGACGTGTGTTCCAAGCCAGCATCTTGCTGACCACCACAGAGACGCCGATCGTAGATGTGGCTTTGGAAGTGGGGTACGAGTCGTTGAGCACATTCTACCAGGCTTTTGTCCATTTCTTTGGGACAACACCTCGGCAGTATCGGTTGCGAACCCAACCGAACGTAGGTGACATCGCGCCTTCATCGAAGAGGGTAGGGGACGTGGAGGCTTATCGGTGGGCGAGTGGTTGAATGAGAATTAAGTGGAAGACCAGTTCACAGCCAGTCGTTAGGGGGTGGGAGAAACATTGCATGATATGGATCAGGCCGTTGACATAGAGAGAACATGCGTTTGTCTTTTCGAGTTGTTACGGCGCAAGGAGAGGCTAATCGATGTCAGCCACCTTCCATTCTTTGCCTTCTTTGACCAGGAGCAGTTGGGCTTGTTTGGGTTTTCCGTTGCGTGAAATGCCTGTGTAGGGAAGGTAGAGGGTTGGTAACTTGTAGACAGACGTTTTGCCCTTCACAAATGGCTCTTTTTTCTTCAACGCTTCAGCCATTCCCTTGGCGAGAATGGTCATGGGTTTGTGGAAGCGAGTGATGAGCATGGCGAGGCGCTTTTCCTTGCCTCGGCTTTCGCGTGATAGCCACAACGCAACAAAGGTTTTTACGTCTTTGGCTTGAATGGCCTGTATGAGCGCTTGTGCTGTTCCCCGAGGGGTCGTGAGGTATTGGGTTTGCTTGGGTTGGGCTTTTTGTGTGGTTGGTTTCCTGCGTGGTGGAGGGAGAAGGTCTGCATACGAAGGACCCACCCAACAAGTGATTCCAAAGAAAACAACCAACAAACGGAAGGTTCTGGACGAGAGAAAAGGTCTCACTTGCATGGGATCTCCTTGTGGATGGGGTTGCGTGACTGGATAGACAAAGCATACCTACACTCTTCTAACAAATGCAACGTGTTGTTTTCTTTTCCGCCCTTCTCTCCGAGGCTACGGTGGGTTGTTGCTTATGATGGATCGCGTTCCTATGTTACGGGCATCCCAAAACCAATCCTCTTTGAGCCTCAGGGCTAGTATTGCGAGTAAGTTATGAAGTGGACCCACTACAAACCCATTCCGTACGAAGCTGGGGAAGACATTGGCCGACGCGGAGTTGCCCTGTCTCACGACGGTCGTTGGCTTGTGACAACACACGGTTGGAGCGTCAATCTGTTTGATCTGGAAAATCCGTCTGCACCCGAGCTTGTGTATGCGGAGAAAGTCGAGAATATCGGGTTTCCCGCGTTTTCGCCCGAGGACGAATTGTTCTGTGGTCACAAAAGCTTTGACATGGACACAAAGAAATGGCGTCGACGTGTTGTTCCCAAAGGCTCTCTCTCCAAAAGCATTCGCGAGGTACGTTGGCTTTCGGATGGAAGGATGGTGTTGAGCGGTGGATGGGTGCAGGTGGGGGTTTGTTCCCCTGATGACGCAAACTACAACATGGACGTTGTCTCCGAAGACAAGGACGCAGGTTATGAGTCCCGGTTGACTCTTTGTCCCGATGGTACCGCTGCTGCCATTGGTGGAGAAGAGTGGTTGTTTGTCTTTGACCTTAAGTCAGGCAAATACTTGAAGCGACTCCCCA
This sequence comes from Deltaproteobacteria bacterium, assembly GCA_006226375.1. Taxonomy (GTDB): domain Bacteria; phylum Myxococcota_C; class UBA6777; order UBA6777; family UBA6777; genus M3003. The sequence continues at coordinate 138,069 of SBHC01000036.1, forward strand.
AGAAGAAGGTGTACGGTGGGTTGTATCCTGTGTGGGGAGAAGCCGGTCTCTTCTATGTGGACGACCACCCCGACTCCTTGCCCTTGCCTGGCCGAGAGATTGTACGAATCACCCTGGCCGAACGGCAGAAAAAAAAGAAGTTTGCTGACCTGCGTTACTTCGATATCGCCGAAAACCTCAAAGTTCAGGGACTTTTGCTCGGAAGCCAAGGAACACATCTCTACGCGTTGTACTCCGGTAGCGTCATCGGCTCACCGGCGCTTCGTGCGATTCTCCAAGATCGCGACCTCGACAACAAAGAACGTCTGGAAGAAATCCTCGACGAATCCCTTGCGCGAAGTGCAAACCATATCTTGGTGGCCTGGGATGTGGAGAGCGGCGACATCCTTCATGTAGAGCCGCTTGAAAGCGTCAATCATGTGAGCGACTACGCGATCAGTGGAAACCAAAAACGCATCGCCATCACAGGGTTTCATGAAGTGACCATCCTGGACCTGGATGACGCAGGATAACGATAAGCTATGATACTGTTGCCTATTTGTGGAACTTAATCCCATTGGTAAAAATGGCCTTCGCCCGGCTTTTCGACGCGGGGGCACCTGCGCGGCCCGACTGAAGTACCCACGCTACCCATGTAGGAGAATGAACTGTCCCTTCTAGGCAAACAAGCTATCTTCCATGGCTTCTTCCCATTGTTGGTGAGTGGGATTGGGTGCATGGAGCAAGTCGCTCAAGGTTTGTTGGATCTCTTGCAAAGCGGGTTGTGCAAATCGTCCGGCTTTGTCTTGCACAAACGTGACGCTTTCTTGGGTGTGATGGAGTTGGCTTTGGATGCGTAGAAATTGCTCGCCTTTGGTGTCCAATGTTCCTTGTACCAGTGACTCCTGGATCATGGAGCACAAGAGCAAGATGTCATCCTTGAGTTGGGGCAGGTTGTCGCGCCAATAGAACAGCGCGAGGAGTTGCTCTGTGGCGTGTTGCAGCGCATCCAGCCAGGGCGTTATCATCTCGTAGTCAAAGGTTTGGCCGGTTTGTTGGCCCTGGAACTGGTAGGCTTGTAACACTTGTTGCCGGAGGCTAGGGCGTGATGCATGAAGCAGCGAACGGAGGCTCTCCTGAACAAGTTGAGCTTCGGGTGTTGGGTAGGGATAGCCTGCAATGGTGCTTACGATGGTTTCGGCTTGTTCGTAGGAGGCGGTCTGCAGCTTTTTCAACAACGAGGAAAGTGAGGCTATCGGTTCCAACTCATGTAGACTTTGGACCGCTTGCATCTGCAGCCATGGGTTGCTGTGCTCCAACCAACGTTGAAGGATGGGTTGAATCTCAGGGTGCCTCCAGGTGGTGAGAACGGCTGCGGCAGCACGTTGGACTTGAGGGTTGGGAAACTTCATCATCCGAAAAAGAATACGAGATGTCTCTTCATCTGTGGGAGATGCGATCTTTCCCAGCGCCTGAGCTGATGTGGCTCGCAACGACGGGTCGTAATAGGGAACACGGACCAACTCCAACAAAGTCTCACGAGCAGGTTGGTAGCCGAGACTCCCCAAACAACGTGCAGTGGCTTCGGCGAGTGTGGTGTCTGAAGCTGTGAGCCATGGCAGAACTTGTCCAGCAAGCTCTTTTGCTTTCGGTCCGATTTGTTCAAGGCAAAGCAACACTTCGTGTCGAACGTTGTGGGAAGGGTCCTTGCACAGCGCTGGTAACTTGGACTCCAACACGGAAACGTCCAACCGACGAAGGGCTTGCAGGCTGCAACAACGCACAGAAGGTTCATGGTCCTGAAGCAGCGCAACTAAATGGGGTGCAACTGCCGCTTTTCCGAAGGCACCCAAGGTCAGCGCGGCTTGTTCCCGGACGCGAACAGCCGAGTCCTGGAGCAATTGTTCAACGGCAGAGAGTTGTTCCACTCCTTCTTGCCCCAAAGCTCGCAAGGCTCGTAGCGCATGACCTCGGACGGCCGGTTGAGGAGAGCTCCAGCATGACTTCAGGTGAGGCAGGTTTCCCGGCTCGGGAAGCAATTCCATACATTGCAACAACAGGAGGGTTTCGTTCAAAGAGGAGGTTTGGGTAAGCCGGGACCACACCGGCGGGAGCACTCGGTGTCCTCCAATCCGAGCGATCGTATGGACCCACAACCCGCTCTGACGTGACTCGTTTGGATGTTGCAGCAACGTGGACACATCCGAGGGTCGTCCCACATGGCCCATGATGGAGAGCACACGTTGGAACAAAGGGACTTGAACTTCCGTGTCGACAGGGATGTAAGGCCAGCCGCCCGCAAAAGGATCCCGCTCTGCCCAATCGGCACGTTGGGGTTCCTGGTTCCAGACATGCAGCAACCCTGGAAGCAGATGAGGGGATTGCGCTGTACTGTCTTGCCATGTTGTGCTTTGGACCCACTCTTCCAGCGCTGCGATGGCCTGTTGCTGTTGGTCTGCGTTGGGGCTGCGCAAGGCTGCGCTTATGTCCGAAAACTCCAAGGACTCCACCGTTGATGTTGGGTCCCATCCTTGTGTTGTGATGGGATGTTTGGTGATCATCAAACGGTGGTTAGTATAGCGAGAAACGGATGCCCTGCCTATCCTGAAATTCGTTTTCCGTTTTAGGGAGTGTCATTGATGACAACAGGGCGGGTCCACTGGGGAGCTTTCAATCGAATGGAGCCGTGAAGGTGAGGGTTCAACCGTTGCAGCTTGCCGAGGGCGTCGGCTCGCCAAACGTTGTAGCGAGCTTCTATGGAGTTGGCTCCGAAGCGACGGCCGTACGAGTGCTTGAGGCTGCGTCGCATCCACTTCATCCAGGCTTCCATGCCTTTGACTTCACCGAAGCGCCGCGTGAATGTACTCAACTTGCGGCGAAGCCATGGTTTGTTAGCACCGTAGTGGATGAACGCATCGAACAGAATCAAGAAGCTGGAAGGCAAACGGAGTCCCAGACTTTGCCCAAAACGAAGAGCAGGCTGCAGGTATTGTTCCCGAAAGAATGTCGTTTGTGCTTGTTTCATCAGAGGATCTTTGCCTGCTGCTTTGAGCAGCTTTTGGAACTCTGCGTTCTCAGCGACATCTTTGGATGTAGAGGAGCCAAACGCCAAGAGTTTCTTTGCGTAGATTCCACCCGCCTTGGTGTAGAGTTGAAGCAGGTGGTCCAGCCCTCCGTTGCGGGAGAGGACTTGTAGATTGCCGTAGGCAATTCCGCCACCTGCCGGATTGGTGTTGATCGCACTGTAGTTGTTGCGACTCTCAATCGCTCCGACGATACGAATCAATTTGTTTTGGATGGCGACTGGCAGCGTTTGGGTGCCCAACTTCGTGCGTTTCGCTTTTTGGGTGTTGGCTGCGTGGAGAAGTTCGTGGGAGTCCAAGGGCTTTTGAGTTGGGGAGGCCTCTTTGGGAAGAACGTGGTGCTTGGATGGGGTGACGACTTTGGGTGGCTTTCGATAAGCCAATGTTGGACTCTGGCGGACCTGTGGATGTGCTGAAAGTGCAGTCCAGGCCTGTCCCAACAAGGAAAAAATGTCTTCAAGGGAGCCATTTCCAACGGCATGGTGGAACGAACCTTGTGCAGCCTTTTGGGTGGGCACAGGAGAAGATTCTTCTGGAGTTTGGTTTCTCAAAGAAGGAGCTTGCTCTTGTGTAGTGGGGGCATTGAGCCATTCGGGGCGGGGCTTTTTGGTTTGCGAGATGGTCATGGTTCTTTTCCCTCGTCGAAGGTGTTGTTGGAAGGATGGGCAGCACAACGTCGTTGCTGATGTCGAACCCTTCTCGCAAGGGGTATGCCGACTTCGAGAGAAGAACGATTAAGTGAATATTGTCTTTTGTTAATAAGGTTTTGTTGCTTCGCGTGATGTGGCTGCAAGTGATACACAGTAGGGGAGGTGTCCAAATTTTGGACACTCAAGTGTTTTGATTTTCAACACAGGAGGCTGCTCTGCAAATGCTGAGGGAAGGATTGTTTGTGCGTTGAGAACCTCAATCTTTGGTGGAGGCCAACGTTTGGATGATTTCGATAGAGAGTCCAGTCAGCTTGGCGATAGCCTCAGCTTCCAAACCTTGTCCAAGCATATTGCGTACGATCTCGTGGTGGCCTTGTTCGATACCTTGGAGGTAAGAGTCTTCCAATCCAGCTTGGTAGTCACGGATTTCTCGAAGTTGGGCTTCATACTGAGCGCGTAGCTCTGGGTTTTGACTCAGGTGTTTGAGTTCGCGGTAGGCCTGTTCGAGTTTTTCATCGTTCCATTTGGGTGTTGATTCTGGTTGCATTTGGTCTACCTCCGTGAGGAAGGAAACCCACTTTTCCAAGGGGTCATCTGCTTCTTCCCAGGTTTCGTGAAACTTGGGAAACTCAATGATGTGGATCTGACCATGGTCGGAGAGGATTGTTCCATGCTCCACTTCTTTCCACATCCAACACATTTGTTTGTATCGTGCTAGACTCTATCTTCTCGTCTTTCGGCTTGCAATGTCATGGAACAGAACGTGGCTGGTTTGAGTTCTTTGGAAGGCTTCTTTGAAGTAGAGACAAGTGCTAGGTTTCCAGGTGGTGGGGAGGCTCAAGTGTCTAAGATGGAAAACGGTTCTCCAGAAGTGCATCATCGTTGGCGGTCAACAGGAGAGTGGCTGTGGCTGCTTCGTATTCCTGTTTTTTCCAGCGTGTTTGCGCTGGGCTTGGCGGTTGTTCTCTTCCAACGAGGGAATCTGTGGGGAGCGTTTGCCAGTTTGGGTTGGCTGGGGGCTATCATTCTCTCTGTGGTGGTGTGGCGTCGTCAGGCAGCCCATGCTCGGAAGCTTTACCAGAAACACCGAATCACATCCGAAGAATTGAGCCAAACGAAACGTCGGACCATGACCGAAGAGATTGTTGAGACCGTGGAGCATCATGAGGATGTGGTCTGGCTCTCTCTACCCAGTGTTTTGGAAGAGGGGACATTGGAGGTTCAACAGGCTCGTTGGGAAAGGGCTTTGGATGAGGGGAAGCGGTTCTTCTTCTTGGATGGCTCGCGCTTGGACGACCTTTCTCGTGAAGGCTTGCAAGCTTTGGAACAATTAGACACCACCCTGGAGCAGTTGCAAGGCAAACTGTTGTTTCTCAAGGTTCCAACAGAGCTGCGGCTGAAACTTGAATTGCTCTCCCCCAAGCTCGGAAAGCAGGTCTATTCCGACAGAGAAAGCGCCATGTGGGTGGTGTGGGGACGGATGTCGTAATGGCGGTGGTGCAAAGTTCTATTCTTCCTTGGTTTTGTTGAGCGCTCGATTGAGAAAGGTTTGCTCTCGTAGGGTGTCGTACAGAGTAAGCACCTTCTGAATTAATTGGGTGTCTTCCTTGAGTTGAAATTGGTAAGTCCGTTGCTTTCCTGTGAGTTCAAGGAAATTATGTTTATAATCCAGCATCCGACGCAGAAATAGCTTGAGGGTAAAAATCCTGGGAGTCATTTGTGGCAGGATTGGAATTTCGGCTTCTTCCCAAGAAAATGAATTTTTGGCTTCACGAATCACTTGATGAGGGGACCAAGCTCCCGCGATTTGACGACCCTCTGTGATAAGCTTCCAACTGCGTAAGTGAATCCATTCGCGTGCGCACACAATGACCTTCACCCGTAACCAAACATTTTTGCCTTGCTCGACACCAACGTAAGGAATGAATCGTGCTACTGGCTTTTCTACGATGCGCGGGCATGTCAGGCGATACGAAAGGTACCAAACTGTTTGGTTGTGTAAGGTGTTGATGACAAACATGCCACGCTTGAGCTTCTGCAGCTTTTGTTTCAAAAGTTCCTGCTTTGCAAGCCATTGTCCCCTTTGTGTATTTCTAGCTTTGGGCTCTACGGTTCTTTGGAATTGTCGAGAGAGCTTCTCTCTTTCGGGCTCTTTGTATTCTTTGACAGGTCTCTCTGTCTTGTAACATCCTAAAAGTAGAAAACAACAAACAAAAAAGCCTGGAAGTCTACAACACATGTTGCGGGTTCGTGTCATGTGGGATCTTGCCGCTTTCTTTTTAGAGAGAAGCAACCCCACAGTGTGGGAGCGTAGGATTGATATGGGCTGAAGCATCAATCAACCTCATGGTATCAAAGCCATGAGGTCCCCCACTACTGTGTCATTGCTTGGAAATGGTTTGGTTCTTCAAGCTCAACGTTATTGGGCTGGGATGCATACGTTTGCAATGCAACTCCAACCAATGGGACAGTCCATGTCCACAAGACATTCCTGATCTTGTGTTTCCCCCTGACTCTTCATCGGTTGAGCTTTTTGCTGGACGATTTTGTGTTTTACCTTGTTTTGGTTCTCGTGCTCCTGGATCACTCCTGGTCTTGCCATCGCTGGTGTCCCCTCGTTAAAATAGACCATCGTTGCACAAACAATCAGACAGAAAAGGATGAGGCGTTTCATTGTTTCACTCCCTTGATTTGAAGGTCGTTCCGAAACAAACGAGCGTATCCCGTTTCTTCTTTTGTACATTCAAACATGAATACATTTGAATGTATTAACGTAGTGCAATGGAGCACAAGCATTGTCAAGTTGAAGGATGAAAAAAAGTTCCAGTTTTCGTGTACGTGGTGACAAGGAACAATGAGGGATAAAGTGACCAGGAAGAAGGCGCGAGGCAGGGGGCACAAGAGGAGCGGAGTGTTCTTTTATGGGTGGTTGTCGTCTTACGGTGGGGAACTCAAGTTATTGCGACACCTTTAGCTCTTGAAGCCGTCGTTGAATTTCGTCGCGTGCATCGCGGAAGTGGTGAAGTCGTTCTTCGTCTGTGAGGTCTTCGTTCTTGCGATCGGGATCCTGGAGGGGCCAATGCAAACGATGAGCCTTGCTCAAAAAGATTGGACAAACTTCCTCAGCGCACAAGGTGATCACAAGGTCGACCGTGGCTGGGTCGATCGTATCCACGGACTTGGAGGAGTGGCTGGACAGATCAATGCCAAGCTCCTTCATCGCCATCACCGCAAAAGGGTTAACTTTTGAAGGAGAGGAACCTGCCGACTGTACCGTGACACTCTCACCAAACAGAGCGCGGGCTAATCCTTCGGCCATTTGGGAGCGTGCGGAGTTTGCGACACAAAGGAACAACAAGCTTTGAAACGAAGGCACAGACATCAAAGTTCTCCTTCTCTATGCTGCAGGGGCAGGCTGGGGAAACCAACCTTGGGTTGCGTTGGCGAACGCGACCAAAGATAGCATCACAGGGACCTCAATCAAGACGCCAACCACTGTGGCGAGAGCGGCACCCGAGCCCAAACCAAAGAGGCTGATGGCGACGGCAACGGCCAACTCAAAGAAGTTGGATGTTCCAATCATTGCGGCGGGCGCTGCGACAGAAAAAGGAAGTTTCAGCGCACGCGCCAAGCCATACGCGATGGCAAAAATACCATAGCTTTGTACAAGAAGGGGGATGGCAATCAGAAGGACACGTTCGGGCTGACTCACAATGGTCTTGGCTTGGAACCCAAAGAGCAACACCACAGTGAGCAACAGACCCACAATCGAGAACGGCTTCAGTGTTCCTGCAAGCTTCTCAATCGCCTCCATCCCACCTTGTTTTTTCAATCGACTGTGCGTGAACACACCGGCAGCCAGGGGAATCACGACAAAGATCACAACCGAAGCAAGGAGCGTCTCCCAAGGAACCTGGATGTTGGTAACTCCGAGGAGCAGGCCAGCCAACGGAGCGAACGCAAACACAAGGATGATGTCGTTCACAGACACCTGGACCAGAGTGTAGTTGGGATCGCCGTCCGTAAGATGGCTCCAAACAAACACCATCGCTGTACAAGGAGCGACACCCAAAAGAATCATCCCTGCGATGTACTGTTGGGCGTCCTGAACTGGGATCCAGCCCGCAAACACAACCTTGAAGAACAAAATCCCCAACGCGGCCATGGAGAATGGCTTCACCAGCCAGTTGATAAACAAGGTGAGAAAGAGACCTTTCGGTTTTTGCCCAACCTGCTTTAAACAAGATGGCTCCACCTTCAACATCATCGGGTAAATCATTAACCAGATCAGTACGGCCACCACCAAGTTCACACGAGCCCATTCCAGCCCTGCGATCACTTGAAACCATCCCGGAGCCACCCAACCCAAACCCACGCCAGCCAAAATGGCCAAACCAACCCAAACCGACAAATACCTCTCAAACAATCCCATCTCTTTTTCTCCTTTATCGCCTATCGTAGAAATACGATAATGGCGGGCAAAAAAACACCAGTAGGAACAATGTGCAAGATTACATCGCTTCCACGAGGGCTTTAAACAGAGCGATGGTTCCAGGCTCCACGCAATAGCAAACGCGAGGACCATCCACTTCACCGCGAATCAAACCTGCGGCTTTGAGCTGCTTGAGATGTTGTGAAACCGTAGATTGTGCCAGCGGTAGCTCTTTGACAATGTCGCCGCAGAGGCAAGCTTCGTGTTGCAAAAGAAACCGGATGATCGCAACGCGAGCCGGATGCCCCAACGCTTTGGCCAACTCGGCGAGGCGTTCGTTGGCTTCGTCCTCGCTGGAAGGGAAGGGTGGCATCGGTTCGGCTGGAGGACAACAACCTTGGTCAAGTTTGCTCATTGTTTCTACGTTCTCCGAGTCGCTCATCGTAGATCTACGATGAGTGATACAAATAGGCTCGTTTGTCAACTGTGGCGACGCATTGTTATGCTTTGAAGGTTATTCTTGTGTATCAAAAGTTGCGGTGCTAAGGGGAGCAAGGGCTTGGTGGTGTATCTTTTCGATGCGTCATCGATGTTCTTCTTTACCAAGCGGATTCACTCCGGGAGGTTTGAAACAGAGGCTTTGAAGGTTTTGGGGTAGTCTGGACTGCTTCCCATAGGAAAGTGAGAGGCCTGAAAAAGAGCAATGACTGAGGGTTGTGGAGAGTTTGCGAGGATTCTTTCTTTGCATCTGCTCCAATATGTCGTATACAAAAAGAAAGATGGCTGGATGAGTCCACAAGTGCAATTGGGTGCCTTGTGGTTTGGGTAACCGTTCAGTTTCTTGGGTATTGGGGTTAACGAATGTTTGATTGGTGGGATTATCCCTACAGATCTGGACGTATGCCTGTGATGGCCGGAAATGTGGTCGCAACGTCGCAACCGCTCGCGGCACAGGCCGGTCTGCAAATGCTCCTTCGTGGAGGCAACGCCGTGGATGCAGCTCTTGCTGCTGCGATCGTGCTCACTGTTGTGGAGCCAACAGGTAACGGTATCGGGAGCGATGCTTTTGCCATGGTATGGGACGGTCAACGGCTGCATGGGATCAATGGCTCAGGCTGCGCGCCTATGGATTGGTCTCCTGTGTACTTCACGGATCTGGATGAGATGCCGATGCTGGGCTGGGACTCGGTGACAGTTCCTGGCGCTGTCGGTCTCTGGGCTGCGCTATCCCGAAAGTTTGGCTGCTTGCCTTTTGAAGAACTCTTTGAAGCTGCGATCCTTTACGCCTCCGACGGCTTTCTGGTTTCTCCTTACACTGCAAGGCAGTGGGGCTTCGCAGTGGACTTGTACAAGGAGTTTCCCTCCTTTGCCCAGGCGTTTCTTCCCAATGGCCGCGCTCCACAAGCAGGCGAACGGTTTGCTTGTCCCGAACAAGCAGACTCTCTCGAAGAAATCGCGGTGAGCTGGGGCAAGTCATTTTACCAAGGACATCTGGCGTACTCCATCTTGGATGCTGCGGCCCAACAAGGAGCTGCGCTCAAAGAGGGTGATCTTGCTTCTCATGAGCATGAATGGGTTAAGCCCATCTCTGTGGAATACCGGGGCGTCGAACTTTGCGAGCTTCCTCCCAATGGACAGGGTCTTGCTGCGTTGATTGCGCTGGGAATCCTGCGCCAATTTGATATGGCGTCGTTGCAGCCTGATTCTGCAGAGAGTCTTCACCTGCAATTGGAAGCGATGAAGATTGCTTTGGCGATTGCCTATCGTCATATCGCTGATGCCAACACCATGGACGTGTCCGTGGAAGACGCTCTGAACGACAACTTCCTCAAGTCATGCGCCTGCCAGATTCAGCGAGACAAGGCTTCTCCCGTGGGAGAGTTTCCTCCTGTGGATCAAGGCACTGTGTATCTCACAACCGCAGACGAAAGCGGCATGATGGTGTCGTTCATTCAATCCAACTACTGCGGGTTTGGATCTGGGATCGTCGTTCCAGGTACAGGCATCAGCCTCCAGAACCGCGGCTATGGCTTCTCTCTGGAAGAGGGGCATCCCAACCGCGTGGGCGGTGGCAAGCGACCCTTCCATACGATCATTCCAGGTTTTGTGATGAAGCAAGGGAAACCCTTAATGAGCTTTGGTGTGATGGGTGGACCGATGCAACCGCAAGGTCATGTCCAACTCATGGTTCGCCTGTTTGACTACCACCAAAATCCACAAGCAGCCTGTGATGCACCACGTTGGTTCATACACAAAGACGGAACGGTGGAGTTGGAGTCCGGTTTTTCCCAAGACACCATCGATGGTTTGGAAGAGCGGGGTCACAAGGTTATCGCAGGAGCCACGTCCAAACGGTTTGGTGGGGCACAGCTGATCTGCAAGCTGCCGCACGGTTATGTTGCAGCGTCCGATCACCGAAAAGACGGTCAGGCTGTCGGTTTCTAGTGTGGGTTTGCTTAAGCTTGATCGCGTCGGAGTGTGAATCCGCCGTCGAGTAGGAGAGTTTGGCCTGTCATATAGAGGTCGGGCTGGAGCAGAAAGCTGACGGCTTGAAGGATGTCTTGCGGGGTGCCGTAGCGAGGAATGCGTTGGTCGTCTACGTAGGGTTGGTACTTGCCACGTTGGATGCTGGCGAGCGCCATGCCTGCCTCGTTTACGCCAGGTGCGATGCCATTCACTCGTAACACAGGGGCGTTTCCGACTTCTTTGGCGAGGATTTGTATGCCGTGTTGAAGGGCGACCTTGCCCAGAGAGTAGGGTAGGCTTCCTTCGAACGGGTAGTTCGCTTGCATCGTGGAAAAGAGAACCGCGTTTCCTGTGTGTTCGTGGGCTCTCATCTGCTCGGCCCAGTGGCGGCACAACAACAAAGGACCAGCGCAGTTCACCGCAAAAATGTCAGACAGTGCTTGTGGGGTCCATTCGTCTTGGGCCAAACGTCCAGGGATTCCGACAAAACAGAGGAATCCAAAGGGTGTTCCTGGGAGATCTTGTAGGGCGCTCCAGAGTTGGGAACCCAGCGATGGATCCGTGACATCACCTTGCACCAAGACCGTCGAGGCTGAGTCTGGGAGTTTGTTTTGGAGCTGCTGCAATGTTTCTTTGTTACGTCCATGAAGGACGAGAGAGGCTCCTTGTTCGGCCAAGTGCATCAATGTGGATTCGGCCAATCCGGCGGTTGCGCCGATCACAATGATCCCTTTGTCTTGCCACATGTTTTGATCCTTTCGTTGTGTAGGAGATATGGAACAGGGAGAGGAGACGGACGAGCTATTGGAGGCGTTGTTTCTTTTCGTTCCAACGTATTTTAAAGGTTCGCTGTTGGAGAGGACGTTGTCCAAGGTTGCTGGCGATGTTGAGTGATCGTCGAAACACCACAGCCTTTCGGTTTGTGCCTTGAATCTTGCGTCGTAAAACGATCCGGTTGTTGCCTTCCCAAAGCTTTGCAAAACACCCGACCTGGCAGGCTTTGCCCTGTGTTGAGCGAAGTTTAAAGCCGTCAACCGAGGGAAACCCCCATGGCAAGAAGAACAGCTTAACGGTCACACGTCGCCAAGTTCGTTCGATGGTTTGACGTCTGGGGAGACGCTTCACCTGGATGGTAAACGCCCGACGAAACTTTTGTTGGGGTGTCACGCACAGGATCTTGTGAGAGCCGGGCCTGAGTCGTAGCTCTTTGTTGGATGATTGACGGATCCGCTTCCCTTGTTCGACCAGAAACAACGTTTGGCACTCTGGAGTGAGATTAAGCTGTACCTTAACCTTACTGATCCGTCGGAACCGTCTTGTGGGGATTCGTCGACGGAGTTGGCGTCGACGAGCCACCTTCACTTTGCGTGCTACAACAGGGCGACGAACAGGTTTGGGGCGAACGTTACCTTTGGGTTGAAGCGAATCCCTGGTTTCAGGGGGTCGCTCTACTCTCGTTCGGGGGAGGGGAGGGCGACGACGCAAGGTGACGGAAGCCAACAATCGGCGTCGAGGGGGCGTTGTTCTTTGACGATCTGGTGTGTTTCTCAGCGGAAAACCCAGAGCGTTGGTTTTTGCTGTGGGATTCTTTGCACGCCAAAGAAAGAAGAAAGCAAAGCTGCTGCTGATCATGATCAGAAGCAAAAGTCCCCAAAGCAAACGCGCAGAGACAAAAGGCGCGTGCGTTGCTGGCGTTACTTTGGCTTCGCCATGGATCTCAATAGAAGGATCATCGAATCGTGGAGTTGAGGTTGTGCTTCGAGGTGGAGGTGTACTCCCTAATCCATGTCCAACAGGAGGAAGTCGTGGGGGGCTAAACTCCCCCGAAGCCAGAGAGGTGGGGATCCGATCAGGATCAATGGATGGCAATAACGCCAGACATTCGTGCAGATGTGTGAACCGATCATTGGGATTGTAAGCCAGGCTTCGTTCCAACAAGTCTTGGAGGTTGGGATCCAGATCCGGCGGCAGGGGAGGGGGGCCGTGCGGATGCAACTGGTAGATCTGATAAAGGTTCTGCGCCGGGAAGGGCAGCTGCTTGGTCAGCATCTGGTAGAGGATCACGCCCATCGAGAAGATGTCGGAGCGCTGATCAATACGATCACCACGGGCTTGTTCCGGTGACATATACCAGAGTGTTCCCATGATCACTCCAGAGTTGGAGATCGATTGGGCTTCAGGTTGTGTGTGCTTGGACAGGCCGTAATCGTAGAGCTTGGCAAAGGGAGGATCGCCAGGAGGGTTGATCAATTTTATGTTACTGGGCTTCAGATCACGATGGATCACGCCTTTTTGGTGGGCTTCGCTCAAGGCCCGGGCGATCTGTCGGTAAACAGCAAGAGCATCGGGAAGTGGGAGCGGTTTGTCTTTTAACAGATCTTCCAGGGTGATCCCATGGAGCAGCTCCATCGCCATAAACTGGGCGACAAGGACATCGTTTTCCCTTTGCTCTCCGTAGTCATACACGCGGGTGTTGTGAGGGTTGTTCAACTTGATCAAGGTCTGAACTTCGCGACGAAAGCGTTCCTCACGTTCGGGCGTGGTGATCTCTTTGTTCAGCTTGATCGCGACCTCGCGGAGGTAGCTACCTGCATGATTTTCTTCAATGCTACGGTAGACTTCGCCCATCCCGCCGCCGCCAAGAAGCTCGCGAACGTAGTAGCAGCTGTTGCCCGAGCGGAGTTGTTTTCCGCTGAGTGGTCCCGCCAACGTGTGGGAACAGCGAGAGCAGTTGGGCGCAAGGGACTGAATGTGAAGGCAGTTGGGCTGTGGACACTGGTACAGTGCAAGAGGGTCGGCGTCACATTGAGAGCAACGCGTCGTCAGTGTATGGAGCAGTGTTCCACAACTGGGACACTCCATTCCAAAATCCTCTCGTTCCTTAATCTTCTTTAACGAAGGTGGAATCCATGGACGAGAAAGTGGCCTTTGTGATCACTTTGCTCGTGGGTCTCATTGGCGGTCCAAGACATGGGATGTGTGTTGGACCCATACTATAAGATGTAGGTCGCGCCGTAGGCACCCAAGTTCAAAGTCTGATCATGTCTGATCCCGGCTTGGTTACTACGCTTTGATCCATCTTTTGGATTGTAAACAGTGGCCTGCGTCCAAGGAAGAAAACAACAGGCTAGTCTTTGGACGTAGCAGGTTGCCTCTCTATTCTCCTTGTCCTTGGCCCCTTTGTTGTACCAGACAATCTAGGAAGGCTACAATCCTGTTTCTTGGAGAGATCGCTCCTCCTTTGTTGTCTTCTTCCTCTCTTTCAATGTCTTAGGTCCGGCGTTCGATCGAATGTATGGTTCCATACACGCTTTCAGACTGGGGATTCGGGAGCCTGTTTTGTATACATTGGGGGGATCTTGAGGCGATTGGACCCTGGTTGAAGGAAGGCTTCTTAAAGGTTATGACGCATTTCTTGAGTGAGTGTAGAGGTTTGACGTTTTCTTTAAGAAAGTTGTTGACAGTATGGGGGCAGATACATATATTCCCGCTCGCTGCTCAGGAACGAGTTGTTGCTTCAAACAACTTTCCGCTCAAGAACAAAAAAAGTTTTTGACAATGTTTTCTGAGTTTGCTAGAAACACATTCCGCTCAAGGAAACGAAAGAGTGTTTCGGCACTGGCTTCAACGCCAAAAAAAGTGCAGGAAACATTGAACTCTAAGATTCTTTGACCGTAAGATGAAACGTTGATCTTTGAAAACTGAATAGCAAGAGAGAAACAAGTGACGGATCACGTCGATCCTGAATGAGTTTTTCAGTAGTACTCGAATGCAAATTCGA
>SBHC01000047.1 GCA_006226375.1 Deltaproteobacteria bacterium
CACCAAAGCCAGACCCATCCGATTGTTCCGCTGATCACGATGTCTTCCTCCTGACGTGCGTCTATGGTATAGCAAAACACGCACGAAGACCCAAGATGTGAACCCTATCGATGGAAGGAACCCACCATGTTCGCTCTTTCTTTGCGGCCTCAAAGACCGCTAAAACATCGCTCCCATCGTCGCCTTGGCGCATTCGCCATGTTGCTGGCAGGAGCACTCTTTCTCCCTTCGCTGGTGTGGTCCGCTCCGACCACACAAAAGACCCAGTCCGCTCCCAAAGACGCCGGCGCACAACTTCGTCAGCGAGTCGTAGAAGTCAAACTCAAGAACGGTATGACGTTCCTTCTTGTACGTCGACAAGGAGCGCCAACCTTTACGGCATACCTTCGCGTCAAAGCAGGTGGAGTGGACGAGAACATCGGATACACCGGCCTCGCTCATATCTTTGAACACATGGCTTTCAAAGGCACCACGGTGGTGGGCTCGCGTAACTGGCCCAAAGAAAAGGCTCTCCTGCACGAGCTGAACCGGGTGGGAGATGCGCTGTCGTTGGCGATGGTTCGCAGTCGAGGCAAAGAGACCCTGGCAATCAAGCTGCTCAAGAAGCGGCTCAAAGACTTGCAAACCAAGCACAAGCGAATGGTAAAGACTGACGAGTTCACCAAGCTTTACCAAGCCAACGGTGGAACCGGCCTGAACGCAACCACCGGCAAGGACCTCACCAGCTACTTCATCAGCCTTCCCGCCAACCGTCTTGCGTTGTGGGCCCATCAGGAAGCCAGCCGTCTGGCCGCTCCTGTGTTTCGAGAGTTCTACCGAGAGCGAGCTGTTGTGGCCGAAGAGCGACGAATGGCGATGTCTCGCGGTGGCGGACGCTTGTACGAAAAGTTTATCGCAACAGCCTTTGTGGCCCACCCGTATCGTTTCCCCACAGTAGGCTGGATGAGCGATATCACAACCATCCCCCTGTCCTCCGTCCGAGACTTCTTTAAGCAGTATTACGCGCCTTCCAACATGGTGGGTGCGATTGTAGGCAACATCGATATCGCCAAAGCCACAGCCGTGTTGAAGGCCACCTTCGGAAAGATTCCGGCCGGCTCTCCTCCACCGTCCGTGCGCACCGTTGAGCCCAAACAAGAAGGAGAGCGACGTGTCAAGGTGGAGTTCCACACCAACCCACAGTTGATGATTGGATTCCACAAGCCCACCGCTCCCCACTTCCACGACGATGTCTTTGATGTAATCGAAGCGCTCCTCACCAGTGGCTCTTCTTCCCGACTGTACAAAGCTCTGGTCAAGACTCGCAAAGCGCAGTCGGTGTGGGCTTCAAGCCTTCCCGGTTCACGCTTTCCCAACGTCTTCACCTTGGGCGCGACACCCATCGCTCCCAATACAACCAAGCAGATTGAAGCGATCATTTACAAGGAGTTGGAGCGACTCAAGAAAAAGCCCGTCTCGGCCCGAGAGTTGAAGAAGGTCCGCAACCAAATGTCGATGAGCTTTGTCCGCAACCTCCGCTCCAACAAAGGTCTCGCTGCACAGCTCAGTTACTTTCAGGCTTTGCTCGGCGACTGGCGCTACGCGACCCACTTTAACGCACGTCTCAAGAAGGTGACGCCGCAAGCGATCATGGAGGTGGCCAAGCAATACTTCCGCCGCTCCAACCGAACGGTGGCGACGCTCAAGAAGGTCGAAGCCAAGGCCAAGAGCATGAAGAAACGTCGGGCTCCGCAAGCTCACAAGGCAAAGCCAGCCTCTCGACCCTTAGCAGGAGCGCCCACGACCCAACAGATCAAGACGGACAAAGCCAAGCAGAAGGCGTTAGCCCAAGTCCGAACCTTGCTGGCCGAGATCCAAAACACGACGTCTGTCGTTCGTCCCCTCCCCAAGGGCCTGCAACGTCATCCGAAGTTTTTGAAGTTCAAGCCGCTGAAGTTTGTACCTCCTCGACCCAGCATCATTAAACTGGCCAACGGAATCACAGTTTATCTGCTGCAAGACAGAGAGCTCCCTCTTGTAGATATGTTCGCGTTGGTAAAGACCGGACGCCTGTACGACCCGCTCGATAAGATTGGTTTGGCCGAGATCACGGGCACGGTGATGCGCACCGGCGGATTCTCGCAAATGAAGGGCGACATCCTAGACGAGGCGCTGGATTTCCGAGGAGCCAAGCTCTCCAGCAGCATCTCTTCAGAGATGGGTTCTGCCAGCCTGTCCGTTCACCGACGTGACTTGGACTGGGGCATGAAAGCGTTCGCCAGCATGCTTCGTTACCCGCGCTTCCCGAAGAACAAGATCAAGTTGTACAAAGCCCGGATGCTGGAGCGTTATCGTCGACGAAACGACAACCCCTTCCGGTTGGCGCTTCGCTACTTTAAGAAGGCTGTGTACGGCAACAACCGTTGGTCGATGTACCCCACTCCCAAGAGCATCAAGGCGATCACACGAAAGGACCTGTTCTCCTTTCACCACAACTACTATCGGCCCTCTCATCTGCGCCTTGCAGTGGTGGGTGACTTCAACAAGAAAGACCTGCTGAAGAAGCTCAATCGTTACTTTGGCACCTGGAAAGGCAAGCCCAAGCCGCTTCCTCCCATTGCCAAGCTGAAGCCGCGCAAGTCTTCCACAGTCACGGTGATTCAGCGACCCATTCCGCAGTCCATTATCCTTGTGGGTCACTTGGGTCCAAAGCGGCACCACCCGCAGTGGCTTGCTGGACAGATGATGAATCATATCTTGGGAGGTGGTGGCTTTGGCAGTCGATTGATGACGGAGATCCGCACACGCCGTGGCTTGGCGTACTTTGCAGGTTCACAAATTGCGAGCGGACCCGACCGCGGTCTGTTTGTTGCGTACACCGGAACACAACCTCCCACAACAGGAAAAGCCCTGCGTGCGATGCTTAACATTCTGAAGCAAATGCAGAAGACGGGCAAGGTCAGTCAAAAAGAGTTGGAGTTGACTCGCAAGACGTTCCTCAACCGGTTTATCTTCTTGTTCCAATCGCCGGCTCAAATCGTCTACCGTCAGGCGTACTACGACTACTTTAACTTCCCCAAGAACTTCCTCAGCACCTACCGCAAGCGGTTGGTCTCCATCACTCCCAAAGAGGTGGCGGCTGCAGCCAAGACCTTCATCCGGCCCGACGAGTTCGCGATCCTTGTGATTGGTTATGAGCCGATGTTTGACAAACCTGAGCTTTCAACCTTCGGCAAAGTGGTACGCATCCCCCTCCGAAAGTAAGAGCGTCCCCCTAAGCTCTCACGCTCACGACGAGAGCAGCAGGCTAATGTCGGCTGCTTGAATGGAGTGAGTCAGAGCCCCAACCGAGATGATATCGACGCCTGCTTCAGCATAGTCTCGGACATTCCCCAGATGAATGCCTCCCGACGCCTCCAAGATCACCTTCTTTTCAACTTCACTCACCGCTTGCGCGCATTGATTCGGCGTCATGTTGTCGAGCATCACAACATCCGCTCCAGCCTGGATGGCTTCGCGCATTTCGGCAAAGTCCGTGACTTCCACCTCGATCCGCAGAGCGTGGGGAGCGTTGGTCTTGGCAGACTGCACTGCCGCAGCAATCGAGCCTGCCCCGCGGATGTGATTCTCTTTGATGAGGACACCACCACCCAGGTCATAGCGGTGGTTGTAGCAACCACCCACCCGTACGGCGTAGCGCTGCAAGAAGCGCAGGCCCGGAAGGGTTTTTCGAGTGTCCACAACGCGAGCCTGGGTTCCAGCCACTGCGTCAGCAAACTGGCGAGCCTGGGTCGCGATTCCGGTGAGGTGCTGAAGAAGGTTCAAGCCCAAACGTTCGCCGGCAAGGATCCCGTGAATCTCGCCTTCCAAGCGGAGCAAGGTCTCTCCTTCTGCGATGGCCTGACCCTCCTCAACGAGGCACTCGACCTTGAGATTGGACGTTGTCCGCGCCAACACACGAAGAAACAAGGGCAAGCCACAGAGAACAAGGTCTTGCTTGGCCACGCAGGAGCCTTGGGCTTGCCGAGCGTCCGGCATGACGGACCAGGACGTAACATCTCCATGATGCAAGTCTTCCGCGAGCCAGTCTGTGATCCAGGCGTCCAAAAGCGGGTGGTCCAGCTTGTGGCCGAGAGTGTTTCCAATGGGAGAATGTTCCATCACGACAGCAACCTCGCAAACATGTGAGCCATCAACGCGCCGCCAATGCCAGCGACAGCCAGCGCAATCACCTGAACGACCAAGGCCCTTCGGTAGGCCGCAAACATGGTCTCACGAAACGCCTGTTGGCTGGAGGGAGAGAGCGTTTTGAGTTCTGCAAAGTTGACCGACCATCGATCCAGCTCTTCTTGTTTGAGACCGCCTGCAGCATCCAACTCTGCATGCATTTCCTTCAGCTTGGGCTGAAGCGCCACTAGCTCGTCGATGGCTTTGTCGAGAGAGTCCATCTCTTGCAGCATCTCTTCTTGGGAAAAGACTGGAGCGTCCCAGGGAAGAAACATAACAGCAAGGACAACAGTAAAGCCAAACCAGGTCCAACCTGGGAGCTTGGGGCCCAGGAAACCACCCAGCGCACCGAACGCGACAGCTGCCACTGCGGTGAACAGGCTAAGAGTGAGGCGAACTTTCCACGTCATGAGCTTGGAGTTCCTCCAAATGCAAAGAAGGGACACTCCCACAGGAAATGTCCCTTACTTCTTCAGTTTGTGATAGCGGGTGCAAGGCCCGACAAACGTTAGGTTAGGAAGCGTTTTGACGAGCCAACGCTTCTTTGATGATGTGTTCTGCCAGTTCAGGCACAACTTCCCAGACCACGCGCTCGATCACATCCATCGACATGTTGCGGATGTAATCCATCTGCGCCGACTCTGTGGGGGAGGCCGGAGCAGCAGCTGGAGACGGCCACTGACGCGAATGCTGCAGAGCCTTCGCGAGGTAGTCGCTGTTGGGATCCAGAGCAAAGCTTGGGGAGCCCGCTGCAGGAGTCGCGGCTGCATTCTGGATAAACTCAGGGCTGGCCATTTCCAGCTCACTCTCGGGAGCATCACGATCGGCACGAGCGGTGGGCTGAAGCATATCTTTGACTGGGAACTCCTTCGCCTCGTCCGAAGGTGGAGGAATGATCAGCGGCGAGCGACGGGGAGCCCCAGCAGCAGCATCCAACACTTCGCTGGAGCCAAACTCGACAGTTTGAGGTGCTTCATCCAACCCAGCACCGGGCAAGGGTGGAGGTGTCATTGATGGGTTGGAGCCCGAGGACGGCAGCGGAGGCGGAGTCATGCTGCCTTGAGACGCCGGAGCGCTCTGCAGGTTCTCTTCTTGGCTGGGGGGAAGCGAACCTGGGATAGGCGGAGGAGTGAGAGGCGCGCTCGCAGGCACGCTGGGAGCGTCCACATCCGCAGGCAAGACCGAGGAAGGATCGACCGGTTGGAAGGTCGGCATCGCGGTGGTCTCGCGAGGAACAGGAGCGTCTGCGATGCTGGGCTTGGCCGCTGGCATTTCGCCCGAGAGGGCCGCGCTGACCTGCAACAAGTCCACAACTTTCTCGGCAAAGTCTTGGGTTTCAAAAGGCTTCTCAATCGCCAGGATTGCGCCAAGAGCGTCGCCTCTTTCGGCAGAGTACGACTGCCCGGCGAGGAATACGATTGGGGTTTGTCCTACATCGCCGTCGGCTTTGAGCTGTGTTCCAATCTCGTAGCCATCATCTTGACCGCTGGTGTTCATGCGATTGTCGAGGAGGATCAGGTCGGGGCGGTGTTCTTTGGCTTGCGCCACGACCTGCCCGGGATCCGTAACAGCAATGAGAGTCACATCTTCATCACTAAGAGCAATCGCTATGGCACGCTGAATGGTCTGACTGTTATCAGCGACTAGAATCTTCTTTGACATTAGCAAGATCTCCCACCCATTGGTGTAACCTGTCAGGGGCAATGCTTGAAAGACGCGGCAACCACGCCCATGATCACCTGTTTTTTAGGTGTGGCTTGACCATAGCATCATCAGCTAGGCAAAGCAACATTCCTAGGTCAGGCCTCTCTGCTCCTTGGTAGAAGCCAAGGTTCTCGGTTCGAAGGGACAAGCAAGGTGACGTTGCCAAAACCACAACCTCCACCTCACGGCCCAGAAACATTAACGGAAGGTTTGGTATCCACTGGAACGTTCTTCTCACGAATCTCCAGGCCTGTCCGAGGAACAAAGGATAAATCGATGCGTCCCAGGAACAGTCCCGAGTGACCCACCTGGTAGATCCTCGTCATCCGACCGTCGGGAGCCTTCACCTGTGTGGGTCGCATCAAGAAGGTGTGTGTGTGACCGCCGATGATGATATCGATCCCCGGCACTTGCCGGGCCAGATCCTGGTCTCCGGGTTCTCCATCAAAGCCAACGTATCCCAAGTGACTCAACGCAATCACTGCGTCACAGCGATGGACCTCACGAAGTTGTTTGACCAACTTTTGGGCCACAGGGATCGGCGAAGCGTAGGTCACACCTTGATGCAACTTGGCGGGCACCAGCCCTCGAAAGCGAACGCCTAAGCCAAACACCCCAACCTTCCACCCTCCCACATCCTTAATGAGATAGGGGCGGACCAACTTGTCGGCCCCTGGTTGGGAGAACAACAGGTTGGCACACACCAGGGGAAACTTTCCGTGATGCTTGGCAAGAAACAGCAGCCGCTGCGCACCTTTGTCGAAGTCATGGTTGCCGATCGCCACCATGTCGTAGCCCATTCGACGCATCGCCTCAAACTCAACGCTGCCATGAAACATGTTGAAGTAAGGTGTGCCTTGCAGAACGTCACCAGCATCCAGAACAAGAGTTGCTGGGTTTTGTTGTTTGATCTGTGCGATCAACGTGGCACGACGAGCCACCCCGCCCTGCCCTTTGAACTTGCCTTCCTGAAATGGATCGATGCGACTGTGTGTGTCGTTGGTGTGAAGAATGGTCAACGTCTGAGGACGACGAGCCTCTGCCACGCGAATCAAGGGAAACCCCAGCGTCGCGCCAGCGCCCACAAGACCACCCAGAAATTGACGTCGATCCATCGCCATCGTGTTTGCCTCACATCCACCCAGAGGTCGCATGTTGCATTCCACAACAACGGCCGCTGGAACACCGAACTCCAGACTCTTCCTCGCTCTTCCACTCAGGGGGAAGGCTGGGCTACGATCTTTTTAACCCGTCCATCCAAACGAGGCTGCAGGGAAACAGCCTTAACGCGCAACCCCCACTGAAAGGTTTCACGAAGAGTTAAGCCTGTTTGTTTCAACGGCTTGCCCTTAAGAATCTTGTGCAAAAAACCAGTGGTAACGAGATAATCGTTGGTCCCTAGAGAATAGACACGCGAAGGCTCGATGGGCTTTCCACCCACAGTAGAGCGTACGACGACTGCTTCTTTACCAGCAAACTGAAGAGTCGCACCAGCCAGCGGCTCACCGCCACGTTTCGCAATCACCTCCATGATTTGGAGAAGCTCACGACCTGTTACTTGAGTTAGCACCAGAGCGTTCTCAAACGGCAAGATCTCATACGTTGCATTGACTGAGACCTTTCCCGCAGACAGATCATTCCGGATGCCACCCAAGTTGGTGATGAAGATATCCACAGGACTCCCCATGTGGCGCAACTTGGCAAAGCAGATGTCCGCGACCAGGTTGCCCAACGAGCTCTCCGGCCGTTGCCGAGAGAACGCTTTGTCCACACGAGCCAACACTGTCGTCATGCGAGACTGCAAACGGGCGCGATAAGGCCGAAGCCATCGCTGAAACCGAGGTGCCGGCTTAATTTGTTTCCCCACCGCGATCGATCGGTAACGACTTCTTAATCGAGGGGAAGGGAGAACTCTGTGAGAAGAAGCAACGGCAGGACGCCCAGTGTTGTTGGAAGCAGAAGGTTTTTTGGAAGACTTGGAAGAGGATGACTTGCACGATAGACTCGCAGTTCCCAGGCTACCCACAGCCAGTCCTAGAATGCACCACAAGGTAATCCGCTTTTGCTGTTGAACATGGAAGCTTCTACGAACCCAGTGCAGCACTTCCCATCTCCTTTGCCAGTACTCGTGTGCATGGTCCTACCGTCTTCGATCCCTCCTCAAAAGTCAAATGGCGGCAGACTCTCCACGGTTTGGAGAAAGGCAGAACGAAGAAAAAGCAGGACAATCTCTTGACAAGAGCCGCTCACCCTTGTCTCGTGAGGGGAGAACGTTTGCCACGGAATGAGGAAGAATGGACCCAAGCAACTGGTCATCTGGAACTCAGATCGCATCGTATTCACTCCACCGTCGACGGCCCCGCGCCTGGTGGGGTGACGACTGGCTCGCAGCCACATCATCCCAACAAGAAGTTTGGCTGTGGTCTTTGTCACGCACATCGTTTCCATGGGTCTCTGACGATCGCTGGGAGCTGTTTCAGGAGCAAGCCGAAAGCCTCCCCACGCTATCCCACCCTTTTGTTTTGACTTGTCTGGACAGCTTCCCTCTCACCGACGACACCTGGTGCTTGGTATGGCAAGCCCCCCACGCGACCCCATCCCAGCCCCAGACCCTAGAACAACTTCTCAAGAACGAACCCAACCAACGCTTCACGGAAGACTACGCAAACTCGCTGTGGGACGACCTTCTCAAAGGTCTCCAACACTTGCACGGCCGAGGCCTGATTCATGGATGCCTCTCTCCTGCGACAGTTGCTATTGATTGGGGTTCAGGAATACCAGAGGTACGACTGAGCCACTGCGGGCTGTTTGCGTTGCTTCCTTCGTACCAAGGCTCGACACCGCTCTCCGATTCTCCGTATGCACCGCTCCCACCAGGTTACCTGGCTCCCGAGCGTAAGGCCCTCCCTCCCTCGAAGACCGAGCATCCACGCACCGATCTCTTTGCGGCAGGTGGTATCCTTTGGTGCATGCTTACAGGTGTGACTCCTCCCAACCCCCTGGATCCAAGCTCCTCCAAGTTGTTGTCGTGGGAAGAGTCCACACAACTTCGGCTCACTCGAACATTGGAACCAGATCCAAGCGTACGTGAAAGTCACTGTCGTCCTTTGCTTCAAGGAACGAGTCGCTTCCAGCCCCCAACACCACATGTGGCGTTGGACGCCCTTGAATCCCGCCACACCCTCCCTTACTCGTTTCATCTGCCAGACGATACAGAAGAAGACACTTACGCCCAACAGCTACAGAGCGATGTCCATCGGTTACTGGAGAGTGACCCCCATACACTCGTGGACACCCGGGATGCGTTGGAGCCCCTTCATGAAGATGACTTCCTCCAACAACTTGCCCTTGACCCTGCGACGTCAACCCAGCAGCTGTCCTCCCCGAAGAACCAGCGGATGCAGGTGATGGACATCTCTTTTCCTCCGACTCCAACCCCTCGAACGCTCAAACCTGTGCCCACCGATTGGGAGCGTGAAGCGCTGCAGGCGGACCTCGCGCTGTACCGCAACGGCATGAGTCGATGGGCCGTGTTGGTGGGACTTTTGCTTCTCTCCTTCCTCCTCTTTCTTGCCTTTCGATGGGGGCTGTTTTTCTAGAAAGTAGGGAGGTTACTCTAAAGGTTCCCAAGCTTTGACCCGTATATCAAAACAAGCTGACGAAAAGATCGTCGAAGGACCGCTCTGTTTTTCGCCAAAAAGCAGACGCAACCCATAGATATGCGAGGTATCCGAAAGACCTAACGACCAAGGATCAGGTCAAGAAGATCGGCGAAGGATACGCAAGGAATAAGCAAAGGATCACCCCCATGGCACACATCAAAGTATGGTTGGTAGTTGGCTTAACGGTGGCTGTCGCAGGAATGGCCTGGTACTTCCCGACAGATGAGGCGAGACGTGTCGAACAGGTACAGGAACAATTGGTTCCTCTACAGAAAAGCCGCGCTCTGCACCAACGCATACACAAATACCAGCAAAAACTACTGGCTCGCGTGAAGCGCATCGCGCGTCATAAAAAGATCAAAAGTTCGCTGCAGCCCATTGCAGAACTCCCAGCCAGCCAGCGATGGGGATGGCGCGAGCGACAGGCTCACCGCCAATCACTGAAGAACTTGACGCAGCACGCTGCGTTGCTGGAGAAAGCCTCCAAGTACAAGAAGATCTATATCTTCTCCAAGCACCGACGGCTTCTCGTTGCCAAGGGAAAGGTCCTCGACTTCCAATCCCAAGAAAACAGCATGTCGCACCTCCCCATGGTCAACGCTGCTCTTCAAGGCCAACCCCAAAGTGGGCTTTGGTCCCACAACAAGAAATCGTACTTCATGGTGAGCGCGCCGGTGTACGGCAAGGCCAAAGATGACGACGATGAGAACAAGCGCCCTCTCGTCGGAGCCGTGCTTGTGACGCAGTCGATCTCCTCCCGCTTGTTTTACGATTGGGGCTGGAAGAAGGAGAACAAGAATGCGCCCTTGCTGATGCTGTTCTCGCAAGAACACCCCCTACTGTACAAAGTTCCTGGCTCCAAACAGCCTGAAGCTTCCGCCAAAGCCACTCCACCCAGCGCCCGCGGTAAGCTCGACGTCAAGACAGGAACTCCCCTGGAACAAGCCTTCAAGCACTGGTCTGCTCGACGCTTTGCCTCGTTGGTCCGCATGTCCAAGCAAGGCATGTACACATCCAGCCATCCCATCCAATTGAAAGGCAAGCCTTACTACTATGCAGTAGGACAAATCCCTGCATCTGTGAACGACGGAAAAGTCGGCTACGTGATGTTGAGCCCTGTCGTTCGTGCGAGCGTCCCGTTCTACTCATCGCAACCTTTTCTCGTGGCGGCGAGCGCAACCCTTATCGCCCTGCTTCTTGGGATTTGGTTCTCCCTTGGATGGAGCAGCGACCGCAAACGACTGCAAATTCTGTTGACTGACATGCAAGCCGACCCAGCTTCGCTGAAATCGGTGAAGCAGCTTCCCTCTTCGTTTGTGTTCTTGTTCCAATATCTTCGCCCGCTGGCTCGTCGTCTGCTTAGCCAGCCAACGGAGAGCGTGACCAACACTCCGATGCCCGCGCAAAGCTCCAGTGTACCTTCGGCTCCCGAGAAAGAAGAAAGAGAGATGGTTTCAATTGGAGC
Source organism: Deltaproteobacteria bacterium (assembly GCA_006226375.1). Lineage (GTDB taxonomy): Bacteria > Myxococcota_C > UBA6777 > UBA6777 > UBA6777 > M3003. Next base: position 11,038 of record SBHC01000047.1, read on the forward strand.
ACCCGCAGTGAAAGATCCCAAAAACACTGTGGAAGCCATCCGTGCCCTCTCTGCTGACGGCTCCATCAAGTTGCCACAGCGCCCCAAAGGGATGACCTACATTCAGGGCGGAACCAAAGAGCCGGTAGAAGCCAACCCCCTAAGCATGTTGCAGGAAGAGGCCCGAGAGAGCGACGCATCCAACCCGCTTCCGTCCTTCATCTCCTCCAACGAGGCCGACAACATCGTACGTTCCCAGCCCGAGTCAGGCTTGGCAGACTTGCTTTCAAGCAACCCCTCCAGCAGCAGTACGCCGCTGCCCAAGGATCTGGGATTGCCGATGGCCAACAACAACGACCTCGGATTGCCTCTGGCCTCTCCTCCGATGGGAAGTAACAACCTCAATGTAGCAGGCGTGATCGATGATCAACCGGAAGGTCTCTCCCTCCCCTTCCAAAACAGTGAACACGATGACGACTTGTTTGCTGGCTTGAGCATTCCAGGAGAAGAAAACGAAGAGCTTCATGGCGTCCAAGCAGCCAGTCTCCCTCTGTCCAGCAACACACAATCCCCAGCCAATATGGGCCTGGGAGCCAGCCCGCTCTCGACCTTCAAGGCCAGCATGGCACACGAACCGACAGCAACGTCCATGCCGGAACCCAAAGAGGCAACCGCATCCAAGCTGCCCATCGTAGGCAACGGCAACGCGCTGAAGGTAGAAGAGAAGAAGCCAGTGGGTCACCTCAACTTGACCTCCGAGCTGGACAACGTGTTCTCCGCGTTGGCAGGCCCCATGACTCCCGCACCACCCAGCGCGCCCGTAGAATCGGCCCCATCGATTAGCTTGCCCAGCGACAGCAGCACCCAGTATCCAATGGATGAAGTTCGCATGCGCCAAGTCTTCCAAGACTACCTGGACATGCGCAAGTCGTGTGGAGAATCCACCCAAAACATTCAGTGGGATAGCTTCGTCGAGTTGCTGCGAAACCAAAAAGCGTCTATCCTTCAGCAGTACAGTTGCAGAGACGTGCAATTCTATGTGCAGGAAAAAGATGGACGCGCTTCCCTCAAGGCCACACCCGTCAAATAACAACCTCTTCCCCTCCCGACTTCGGCTCGCTCCAGCCTGGCTACTCCTCTTCCTTATTTGGCTCCCCCACTGTTCTTCCCGACTGTCCGACAAGGGCGATCCATGTTCAACATCAGAGACATGCAACACAGGCCTCAAGTGCATACAAGCTCATTGCAGTGACGGACGCGATGGTTCGGTCTGCGACAGCAGCGTGGACTGCCTATCAACTTACACCTGCATCAACCAACGCTGCACCCTTCGAGGAGAAGCCACAGAAGACGGCGGGGAAAACCCCGACGAATCGCCTGAGGCTCCTGAGTCATCGAACGAAACCATCAGTGAAGAAGAACCCCTCGACTTAAGCTTGCCCGATGGCATCGTGGAACAGTGCCGAAGCTACAAAGACTGTGGCGAGCAAACCTGCCTAGTCCAGAAAGATGGACGCTCCCTACTCTGCGGAGACCTGATCCGCAGTTGCCAAAGCCAACTGGATTGCAAGTCGTTGGAAGGGACCGCTTGCCAGCTCCATCCACAACCTCGTGATGGAGCCCTCGGCCTTTATTGTGTCTATCCTCGGTCTACGTCGCAGCCACGGAAGACTCTCGGCTCGCCTTGCACCCAAAACGGCAACTGCCTGAGCAACATCTGTTTGCCCACAACCCAGGAATGCGGGACGTTTTGCCGCAAAGGCAAAGACGGGGAAGCTGACGAAGGCTGCCCAGAAGGTTTTTACTGTGCGGCCTACCCGTTCTTCCAAACCCCCACAGATTCCGTCTTTGGCTGTTACCGCAACTGCCAGGAAGACAAAGATTGCCCCGCCAGCTATGCTTGCACAGACAGCCAATGCGTTCCCGATGGAACACCAGCGATTGGAGGTGCCTGCCAAAGCCAGGAGCATTGTCCCAACCAAGCCCAATGCTTTGACGCCTGGAGCGGAGGCTACTGTCTGCAAGACTGCTCGACCAGCGCATCCTGCCCAACCGGGAGCGTCTGCACCCCGTTCTCATCGGGGCTCTCGTTTTGCTTGAAACAATGCTCTGAAGCCAGCGACTGCCGAAAAGAATACTTCTGTGGTGCAAGCGGAACGCCAGGCAAGTCGGTCTGCCTTCCCCAAGGAAAGCGCGAATTGGGCAACCTTTGTGAAACTGACATGGACTGCCAAACCGGCCAATGCCGACAACTACCAACAGGCCGCCAGTGCACCCGAAGCTGCAGCGAAGCCAACCAGTGCCCGCTTCGCTTTGTTTGTCAGAGCATGGAAGGAGAGTCTTTCTGCAGCAAACAATGCTCTGTCAACGAAGACTGCCCCGAGAACTACGAATGCAAAGAAGGCGCTTGTCTGATTCCCTCTTCGACCAAAGACAGGGACCTGGGTTCCGCTTGCACCCAAGACAGCCACTGCCGCACCAGCCTCTTCTGTTTGACCAGTGAACCCCAGCTGCCCTACGGCTATTGCACCCAACGCTGCGACTCCCAAACCCCCTGCCCTCAAGGAAGCTACTGTGCCCAACTGGGCAACCAAACGATCTGCCTGCAAACCTGCAATCCGGCCAGCAATCGCTGCGATCCGTCTTCCAGCAGCTGCAACAACGTCGTCGATCTTTGCCGGAAGAACTACTACTGCTCGTCTCAGGTGATCCGCTTGTCCCCCAACAACGAGCCGCTCGCCTGTTCGGAGCAAAAGCCATGTCCAACATCAAGCATCCCTTGGGTGTGTGATCTTCACTGGACCTCCCAAGTGTGCTCCCTGGGACTTTGTCTGGCACGAGGTGTTCGAGCCAACGGGCAAACCTGTTTTCGGCACAACGAGTGTGCATCCGGCACCTGCTACCTCCCCACTCCGACCACGACCTCGCAGCCCTGCACGGCGGACAAAGACTGCACAGGAAGCACAGCCGGCCCGTGGTGTGAGCCGCAGGAAAAACGTTGCGTGGCCTGTCTGTCATCAAAAGACTGTCCTTTTCCTCAGCAGTGCATCCAAAACGCTTGTCTGTCCGGAGGATATTGCATCACGCCGTGCCGGTCTGAGGGAGAAGCCTGCTCCCAGTCTTCGCAATGCAAAGGGTTGAACAACAAGCAAGGTACCTCCATGGGAAAATATTGTTTGCCAACTTGCACCTCCAGCTTGGAGTGCCTCGAATCGTTTGTGTGCCGACCAACGAAGCCCTCCAACGTCTGCCAACTGCCCTGATTCCACCAAAGATCTCGTTCGTTTCATGAGAAGCAAACCCCTGCCATTCCGTTGACACGCACTCTCCCATCACCTATTAAAGGAATGCTACTGGAATGGAGAGCATCTGATGAAAGAAAAAAAAGGTTTGATCTTGTTTTCACTTGGTTCTGTTGCGCTGATGGTCGGGCTGATCATTACCTACGCAGGCCAGGTTTCGTTGCTATATCTGAAAACGGATGAGGTATTGTCCCGACTGGAGCGCTCTGCTTCGGCCAACACCAAAACAACCAAAAGTCTTGTGGGTCAGCACCTTCGAATTCATGGAAAGCTGAAGCCCAATACGACCAAGCGACGCAAAGGTCGGCTGGATTATGAGTTCCACATCCAAGGAAAAAGCGGACGCTCTATCCTTGTGAACTACAACGGCATCTTGCCCGACACCTTTCGAGATGGCGCGGAGCTTGTTGTGGAAGGACAGCTGGTGAAGCCCAACTTGTTCGTGGCCAAATCCGTGTTTGCCAAGTGCCCCACCAAGTACAAAGAAGAGAAAAAAGGCGGTGGAGGTGGCGGCTACACCAAGAAAAAAACCTCTTCTTAATCGAACCGGTACAGAGAGCGCTGTGACAGAGGGGAATGCCAGCACGCTCACGGGATGTTCCAGGCCTTCTGGAGTGTTCCAAGAAAGAGGGAGTTCACAACGCGCGGTGGCATGACCACTTCAGCAGCATCGATCTGCGGAGTGGCAATCCTGCATCCACCGTCTGTGTGTCGTCTCCCTAGATGGACGCGCCAGAAAGATTCCTCGTAAGCGACGCAAACGGCTTGCGCAGGAGTGCACTTGGTGATAACAACATCAAAACTTTCGAAGACTCTTGGCTCCAGTCCACACATACGGATTGACCAGAGACTTCTCGCCCAACAACCTTCAGGGGAAACTGGAGACCATCGTCCGTCGCGGACGAGCCTCCAACCTGTTGATATTCCTGCTCACAACAAGCCATAAGGAGATCGCTACGATGCCCTTCTGGATTGGCTCGACCTTAGCCAACACAGGCCAAACGTTGATGATCACGTCCATGGCCACCGTCGCTCTCGCGTTCTGGATGGCCTTGACCGGTCTGTACCGCAAGGACAAACGCTACATCGACGGCGCGTACAAAGCGTCCATCGCGTTCACAGTCGTAACATTGCTGGCCTACAGCAACCTGATTTACGCGTTCTTTACGCACGATTTTGCGATCAGCTACGTGGCCCGCTACTCCGAGCGAGCCATGCCCTCGTTCTACCTGTTTTGCGCAGGCTGGGGGGGCCAAGACGGTTCGCTGTTGTTCTGGACTCTGTTGATGGGTTTGCTGTCGGCCATCGCTGCCCGTCAGGTGAAGAACAAGTACGAAGATCTGTTCCCGGCTTTCCTTGTGGTCGTCTCGGGTGTAGAGCTTTTCTTCGTTATCATCACGTTCTTTGCGGCCGATCCGTTCGCCACGCTCGCCGTGGTTCCTCTGGACGGAAAAGGTCTGAACCCTCTGCTGCAAACACCGGTGATGGCGATTCACCCGCCCAACTTGTACATGGGGTTGATCACGTTCTACATCCCCTACGCGCTGGGGATGGCCGCGTTGATCTCGGGCAAGCTGGACAACCGCTGGATCCGCGCGACTCGTCCGTGGACGATGCTCGCTTGGTCCTTCCTCACCGTAGGCAACCTGCTGGGCGGATATTGGGCCTACAACGAGTTGGGCTGGGGTGGATTCTGGGCCTGGGACCCGGTTGAGAACGCTTCGTTCTTGCCCTGGTTGCTGGCGACAGCGTTCCTCCACTCGGCCATGGTCCAAGAGCGACGAGGCATGCTGAAGATCTGGAACATGGTGTTGTTGATCCTCACCTTCTTCCTCACGATCTTTGGAACCTTCCTCACACGCAGTGGACTGATCTCCAGCATCCACGCCTTCGCTCGCTCCGACATCGGCACCTACTTTACGGTGTTTTTGGCCCTCATCTTGTTGGTGTCGTTCGGCTTCCTTTGGCTTCGCCGCGGGGAGCTTCGCAGCGACAACCGACTCAACACGGTGTGGTCGAGAGAGTCGAGCTTCTTGCTCAACAACATGCTGTTCTCCCTCGCCACCTTTGTAGTCCTTCTGGGCACCACCTACCCTCTCTTGATTGAGTGGATCTCGGGAACCAAGGCCACCGTTGGCCCTCCGTTCTTTAACCGAGTGATGGCTCCGATCGCCCTTGGCTTCCTGACCTTGATGGGCGTGACACAGTTAATGAGTTGGGGCAAGACCAACATGGACTTGCTCAAGCGACTGGTCACTCTGCCTTTGATTGGAGGCGTCCTTGCCGGAGTAGGCTTCGCGTTCTACTACGGCCACGTTGGACCCGGAGAGCCCAGCCTCACCACCCGCATCCTCGCGAGCAGCATGGCAGGTCTCTGCGCGTTTGTCGTAGGAACCATCATCATGGACCTCGTGGAAGGAGTTCGACGACGCCGTGAAACTCGCGGCGAAAATGGCTTCCTCCTGCCGATGTTCCGTCACATTCAGCAATTCCAACGGATGTACGGTGGCTACGTTGTCCACATCGGCGTGGTCTTCTTGTTCATGGGCTTCGCAGGTTACGGGTTTAACCTGGAAAAAGGCGTGGCCATGAAAAAGGGAGAGTGGTCCGACATTGGCTCGTACCTTGTGAAATTCAACGGACTGCACGCCTTCCAAGATCGTCAAAAGAAGATGGTGGAAGGTCACCTTGTGGTGCACAAAGCGACGTTGAGCAAGACCTTCACTCTCAAGGAAGGGGTGCCCTACCAGCTACCGCACAACCAGGGAACGCTGACGCTGCGGAAAGCCACTGTTCCAACAGGTTCTTCCGCGGAACAGTCAGCAGCGTTGGTCATCCAGCGGCCTGGCAAGAAGGCGCAGGAAGTGTCCATCCGCCAGTCGATCTCCTTGCAGCATCAGCTGCTCCGGGTTCGCAATGTGAAGTGGAACGGAAGCAAGCAATTGTTCGCCGACCTTCAACACCTCGCACCTGGAACCAAGATCGCGGAGATGGTCCCGTCGCGGCACAAGTTTAACAAGCACCGCGAACTCACCACCGAGGTGGCTCTCAACACCCGGCTGGTCGACGACTTTTATGCCATCCTCGTGACCTGGGAAAACGATGGGACGTCCTCCCTTCTGGCGCACTTTAAGTTCTACCTGAACCCGCTGGTGGCCTGGCTGTGGTTGGGTGGCTTTATCATGATCATCGGCGCCATCATCTCAGTGGCTCCCAAAGCAAGATCCTAGCAACGTAGGAAGGAAACTCGTTAATGCTTCGAGGCAAGAAGATAGGCATCATTGGTACAGGCAACATGGGGCGCGCTCTCGCTCGCGGCTTGGTGCAAGCCAATGTGATCCCCGCGGACCACCTTCTGCTGGCAGACCGCAAAGCCGAGCGTTTAACCCCACTCGTTCGCGAGTTGGAAGCCCAGGCGTTTGGTGTTGACACCCTGATTCCTCAGTGCGATGTCATCATTCTCGCGGTCAAGCCGCAAGACATGGAAGACCTCCTCAAGCCCCGTCAGCATTTGTTCCACAAGGAGCAGCTGCTGGTCTCCATCGCAGCCGGCTTGAAGACCGACCGCCTGGAAGCCTGCTTTGACGAAGACATCCCTGTTGTTCGTGTGATGCCCAACCTTCCCGTGTTGGTTCGTGCGGGTGCTTCGGCGTATTGCCTGGGTCAATATGCGTCCTGGCCGCACGGCGTCGTCACCAGCCTGTTGTTCTCAGCCGTGGGCCTGGTGGTGGAAGTGGACGAGACCCAAATGGACGCCGTCACCGCGCTCTCTGGAACCGGCCCTGCCTATGTATTCCTGCTCGCCGAAGTGATGTCGGCAGCCGGCGCAAAGGAAGGACTACCCGACGAAGTCTCAGGGTACCTCGCAGTCCAAACTATCCTGGGTGCTGCACAAATGATGTCGGACAGCGACAAGTCACCGGCAGAGCTTCGTGCCCAAGTTACCTCACCAGGAGGAACGACAGCCGCGGCGATCGCCTCTCTCGAATCCCAAAACTTCCGCGACATCTTCTACAACGGCGTACACGCCGCCCGCTCCCGCTCTGCCGAACTCAGCCAAGAGTAAGTATCCACAGCTAAGCCGCCTCAGCCTGCCCCACAGACTCAGCCTCTACCGGTAAAACGATGGTCACGACAAGTCCGCCGCCTTCGGCGTTCTCTGCGTTGATTTGGCCTTCGTGAAGAAGCACAGAGCGTCGTGTGATCGCGAGGCCCAAGCCCTTTCCTCCATGATGGGGGGTTCGGGCCTCTTCCACCTGAAAGAACGGTTGAAACAGAGTCTCCAGAGCATCATCTGGAACGCCAGGGCCGTGGTCACGGATCTGTAGAATTGCGCTTTGGGTTGTCATGTCGGCCTCAAGCCGAACCTCCACCGAAGAGCCCGATGGCGTAAAGCGAATGGCGTTGCGCACCACATTTTCAATGGCTCGGCGCAGCAGCTCTTTGTCTCCTTGTAGGGTGATGCCTTGATGATGCAAGAGCTTGACCGTGCGCTGCTTGGCGTTGGCCTCAAAATTGGCGTCTTGAACGACGTCTTGGAGAAGTGTGTCCAGAGACAGAAACTCGCGGTGCATCGCGCGATGTCCGCTTTCGAGTTGGCTCAAGGTTAACAACTCACCAATGAGCGTGTTGAGGCGTTCGGTCTCTCGTTCAATCCGATCGAGGTTGGGCTGGGCGTTGGTGTTTGCTTTCTGACGAGCCAACTCCAGAGCTACACGAAGCCTCGCCAACGGTGAGCGCAGCTCATGCGAGATATCCCGGACCAGCCGCTTTTGGGAGTCGAGGAGAAGCTTGATCCGCTCCGCCATCACATCGAAGTCATGGGCAAGCTCTCCGACTTCATCCCGAAGCTCTCGGACTTCCGGGTCCACCCGAGCATCCAGGTCGCCACGAGCCAGACGTTGGGCTGTCAATTGCAGACGATGCAGCGGCCACGTCAAAAACCGGGCGAGGAGATAGCACACCACACCTGTGACGATAAGCAGAATGAGCAAGCGCCACACTAGCGTTCTGGGTTCGATGTACTTGTCCAGTCGAGTCCGGTATGGCATCACGCCAACCACCACATAGTTCCGGCGCCGCGCGACCTCCATCGGAACCGCAAACAACGCCTTCGTGGTAGAGAGTTGGTGACGCATCGACTTCTGTGACATTCGAGCCTGCTCGGCAAGTTTCACAATCACAGGTGAAGGTTTCCAAGGAGACGCCAGAAGCTTCTCCCCCCGAAACACGTACGCTTGCACCTTCATGCTTTTCTCAAGCTGACGATTAACCTTGCGGGCCTGCGCTTCTTTGCCAGCCCGAAACAGCCGGGCAATCCGGAGCCCGTGCATGTGAAAACCGTGACTCACCATGAAGTCTTTGCGGACACGCTTCACCTTGGGCTTGGTCGAGATGTAAAGCCAACCAAAGGCCACACCAATGACAGTCATCGCCATCCAGAAGAACAGAAAGATTTTCCAAAACAAACTTCGCATGGTGCTCAAGCTTCGGCGGTAGAACCGCGTAAGGTGTAGAGATAGCCGACGCCACGGACCGTTTTGATGCGTTCCATTCCATCGTGGTGCAAGCCAAGCTTCTTCCGCAAGTTGCTGACGTGGACGTCGATGCTGCGATCGTACGGTGTCAGTTCTCGCTCCAAAACCTCCAGGGTTAGAAGTTCACGGGAGAGGACGTGACCTGCCTGACGCAGGAACGTATCCAGCAACACAAACTCCGCCGAAGTGAGCTTCACCGGCTGATCGTTCTGCCTGACCGTGTGCGTGCTTGGCTCCAAGGAGATATCATCCACAACGAGGGTGTCGGCTGGCGCAGGCTCAATGACTGTGGAAGAAGACGTTTGTATACGACGCAAGATCGCCCGCAACCGCGCCATCAATTCTCGTGGATTGAACGGCTTGGGAAGATAGTCGTCGGCTCCCATTTCCAAGCCAACGATTCGGTCAACGTCGTCACCTCGTGCGGTGAGCATGACGATGGGAATCCAAGACGTCTCACGGATGTTTCGCAACACATCAAAGCCGCCCATTTCGGGTAGCATCACGTCCAAAACCACCATGTCATGGTCGCCTGAGAGGGCGCGCTCCAGACCCTGTTGACCGTCGTGCACAGACTCTACCGTGAGACCCTCTTGGGAAAGATAGTCGGTGAGAAGTTCACACAATTCGGTGTCATCATCGATCAACAAGAGATGTTGTTTCATCCCCATCTCCATGGTGGTGGAATGCCAAAAACCCAAAGCCCTTTTTGCCATTGTAAGAGGGTACCCGTCGAGTACAAGTAAAGAAATGCAAAGAGGACTCCTACCGCCCTTACATTTCTTTACAAATCTTTTCAGACTCTTAACCCCACTTTGTGGAACACCGGGATAGATTGTCATCTGCAAGAAAGCGTTTGTCCGCTTTCCAACAACCCACCTTCCCTTGTCCCCCCTCCGTTGTGGGTTTGTGCTGTGTAGTGAAGAGGAGTTCGAGTGCGTCGATTTGTTTGGATGCTCCCTTTAGTGATGATGATGGGCTGCTACAAAGTTCCGCAGGTGAAGGTGCCACTTCGCTTGCCTGGAGCCTTCTCCAACAGCGGTTCGTCCGTCCTGCCTACAAAGTGGTGGACGTCGTTGCAAGAACCACGGCTGAATCAAATGGTTGAAGCAGCTCTGGCAGGCAACTTTGACCTGAAAGCCGCCTGGGCTCGGTTGAAGCAACGCAAAGCTCTGGCCCGTCGCAGCAAGTCTGGCTTGTACCCCAGCATCAACTACCGGGGAGAAACCAGCGGCGGTGTCAATGAACAAGGGCTGCTTGCCAGCGCACAGTTTGGACTGGCCGCAAGCTATGAAGTGGATTTGTGGGGCCGAATTCGCTCCGGCTACAAGGCCTCGACCTTGGAGATGCAAGCCAGCCGCGAAACCTTAAAAGCCTCCGCGATTTCACTGTCAGCCGAAGTCGCAACGGTCTGGTACCAGTGGGCTGAACGACGCGGGCAGCTGCAGCTGTTGCAATCCCAAAAGACTGTCAACACCAAGACGTTGGAGTTAATTGAAACCCGGTTCAAGCTGGGACAGGCCAACGCCGCCGACGTTTTGCAGCAGCGTCAACTGGTGGAAGCCTTGGACGGTGAGCGAGAGCAGGTCCTCGCCCAAGAGAAGGTGCTCCGACACCAACTCGCTGTGCTGTTGGGCAAACCGCCACGCAGTCCTCTTCCGGAGCCACCCGCCCAATGGAAGGCTCTTCCTGCGTTGCCTTCTGCCGGCGTTCCCGCAGTGTTGGTCAACCGCCGCCCTGATGTACAGAGTGCCTTTTTGCAGGTAAAAGCCGCGCACCATCGAATCGCTGTCGCAGTCGCCGACCAGTTTCCTCAGCTGAACTTGTCGTTGGATGGCAGCACGGCTGCCCGAACCTTTGGCAACTTCCTGGGGAACTTTGTCGCCACGCTGGCGGCTGGTCTGCTGGGTCCGATTTACGACGGAGGTCGACGCGCAGCCGAAGTCCGCCGGACCAAAGCGGTAGCCCAGGAAGCCTTGCAGTTGTATGGAAGAGCGGTCCTTGGCGCGCTCCGCGAAGTGGAAGATGCGCTCGCCCGAGAGAAGCACCAGCGGCGTCTTCTCGCCAGCCAAAAAAAACAGATCAAGCTGGCCAACTGGGTGATCGAGAGGACCCGACACAACTACCTAAACGGGGCCGAAAACTTCCTGCGTGTATTGGATGCCATCCGCAGCCAGCAGGCTTTGCAGCGCGCGCACCTCACAGCTCGTCGTGACCTTGTCTTGATTCGTATCGGATTGTGCCGTGCTCTGGCAGGGGGATGGAAACTGAAACAACCTTCCCTTGACCCACCTTCCACCTCCTCAACTGCCAAGGCCAAGAGAGAAAAACCATGAGTGACTTGAACGCTCAGAACGAAGAAATGTACCTGGAGACAGGTTGGCAGCAACCGCTCTGGAAGCGCATCTTGCTTCATGCCATGCTTCCCATCCTGGTTTTGGGTGGCGCCGCCTTCTTTACAATGTGGCTGCTGCAAACGGCCCCTCGCTCTAGGCGTCGCCGACGCACCCGACGAGTCTCTGTGCTGGTGAGCGTAATGAAGGCCAAGACGGTCCAAGAGCGACTCCAGATCGACGCCATGGGAACGGTCATTCCGGCCCGAGAGGTCCGCCTGTTTCCCCGCGTTCGAGGCCGCGTCATTCGACTGAGCAAAGAGCTGCAACCGGGCGGTTTGTTTCGTCGCGGCCGCACTCTACTTCGGATCGACCCAAGCGATTACCGGCTGCTCTTCCAGCAGAGGAAGAGCGAGTGGCAGCGGGCGCAAGCCAACCTCAAAGTGGAGATGGGACGGCAAACCATAGCCCGCCGAGAGTACAAGATGCTAGGGAAGTCGATTCCCCAGAAGAACCAGGACCTCGTCCTTCGACAACCCCAGCTTGCTGTGGCTCGCGCTGCCGTCAAGATCGCGAAGGCTGCGGTGAATCAGGCCAACCTCAACCTGCGACGAACGGTGATTCGTGCGCCATTTCACTCCGTTGTAGTGTCGCGCAATGTCAACTTGGGCTCCCAAGTATCCGAGAACACCGAGTTAGCTCGCCTTGTTGGCACCGACGAGTATTGGATCTCCTTGACCGTCCCTGTGGATCAACTTCGATGGTTTAAGATTCCCAGCAACACAAAAGAGAAAGGCTCCGTGGTTCGTCTCTACAACCGCGAAGCCTGGGGTTCGGAGATCTACCGAGCAGGCCGAATCATCCGACTGAATCCTTCGCTGGAGCCTCAAGGGCGCATGGCTCGCATCCTGGTCTCAGTGACCGACCCGCTGCTCCTTCGTAAGAAGAAGGTCTCCAAGAAAGGCTGGCGGCGACCTCAACTGCTCTTGGGAACCTACGTCCAGGCCAAGATCCTGGGACGAGAGCTGCCCTCGATGGTGGTGTTGGCAAGCAAGTACGTCCACAACAACAAAGTGTGGGTCATGGATGACAACGACAAGCTCGCCATCCGCGAGATCTCCGTGATGTTTCGGGACGAAGAACGCGTGTTCATCTCCAGCGGTTTGAAAGAGGGAGAGCGCGTAGTGACCACGCTCCTCTCCACACCCGTGGAGGGAATGCCACTTCGACTGTCCTCGCGTGGAGACTCCCAGCGCTCCAAACGACGGGGCGGTGGAAAGAAAGAGGCGAAGCGATGAGCGACGCCTTGGGCAAGTCCAAACTTCCAGGTCCTATCGGATGGATGGTCCGCAACCGGGTCACTCCCAACCTGCTGATGATTGTGCTGTTGTTGGGCGGCCTGTTCATCACCACGCAGATCAAGCAGGAAGTCTTTCCCCACTTCGAGTTGGACATGGTCACCGTTCGCGTCGGCTACCCTGGCTCCAGTCCGGAAGTCATTGAACGCGGGATCTTGCAGGCTGTGGAGTCGGCAGTCCAAGGGATTGTTGGCATCAAGGAGATTCGCTCCACGGCCGCCGAAGGCATGGGCGAAGTGAGGATCGAGCTGCGCTCTGGCGTGGAGCAACAAAAGGTCTACCAAGATATCAAGCAAGCCGTCGACAGGATCACCACCTTTCCACAAGACGCCGAACGAGCCCAGGTGACTCTGGTGGCTCGACGTCGAGAAGTGCTTCAGGTGCAGCTGTATGGGAATGTCTCGGAGTGGAACCTTCGACGCATCGCCGAACAAGTCCGCGACCGGCTCTTGCTCAACCGAAAGATCTCACAAATCGACCTGATGGGAGGACGTGAGTACCGCGTGTTGGTGGAAGTTCCACAAAGCAAGCTTCGCGCGCACAACCTCACGCTCCGGCAGATAGCCTCCCGGATTCGCCAGGCATCCCTGGAACTTCCCGGTGGCAAGGTGGAGACGGCGGGAGGCCAAATCGTCCTGCGATTTAAGTCGCGCCGGGATTGGGCCAGAGAGTTTGCCCAGATCCCCCTGATCACCGGAACGTCAGGGGTGCGTTTGCGGCTTCGTGATGTCGCCTCTGTCAAAGAAGGATTTGAAGAAACCAACCGGTCTTCCTCCTACAACGGCAAACGAAGCATGTACCTCGCCGTGTTTCGTGTCGGCAAACAAACCCCGCTCTCGGTCGCTGGCGCTGTGAAGCAAGAGATGGTGAAGATCCAAACCCACCTTCCACCGGGCGTGAACTGGGCGATCACCCGTGAGCGAGCCAAGTACTACAAGCAACGACTGAGCTTGCTGCTTCGCAACGCTGGCCTGGGACTCATTCTGGTGCTCGTGATCCTGGGAGCCTTCTTGGAGATTCGCCTCGCGTTCTGGGTCACCATGGGAATCCCAACGTCGTTCTTGGGTTCGCTCATTTTGCTTCACTTCATGGGCGTGTCGATCAACATCATCTCCCTGTTTGCGTTCATCATCGCGCTGGGGATTGTGGTGGATGATGCGATCGTTGTGGGCGAAAACATCTACGAGTACCAATCAACCATGGGCGGAACGATGGCGGCGGGATTGGGCGCTCAGAACGTCTCTGTCCCGATCGCCTTCAGCATCATCACCAACATGGTCGCATTCCTCCCTCTCTACGCCATACCAGGACGGTTGGGAAAAGTATGGGCGGTGATTCCGCTGGTCGTGATCTCGGTGTTCTTGCTCTCGTGGGTCGAGTCGCTGTTGATTCTACCGGCCCACTTGACGCACACACCATCCAACAAAAAGCCCAACCGATTTGTCCGGATGCAACAAGGGGTTGCGAACCTTCTGCAACGCTTTATCCACGGGGTCTTCAAGCCCATCTTGGAGGTGTGCATTCGATGGCGTTTGCTCACTCTCGCTGTGTGTTTTGCCATCCTGTTGCTGACCTTGGGATTTGTCTTCGGCCGACGTATCGGCATGATTCTGATGCCTCGCGTTGAGGCCAATTATTCGTTCGTGACAGCGGTGCTGCCTCAGGGAAGTCCACAAAGCAAGCTGAAAGAGGTGGAAGCAACCCTGGTCAAAGCTGCGCAAGCTGTAGGAAAACCCTTCAAAGGACGGCTCATTCGAGGCATCTCCTCTACCGTGGAAGAGAACACCATTGAGGTGAAGATGCTGCTGACAGAGCCTGAGATTCGGCCGATCAGCACAAGACAAGCGACCCAACGATGGCGCAAAGCGTTGAAGCCGATCATGGGTCTGGAGTACATGCGATTCCAGTCGGACCGGGGAGGCCCAGGCTCCGGTGCTGCGATCAATGTGGAGATCTCTCACAGCAACTTAAACACCCTACGACGTGCCAGTGAAGCCTTAGCCGAACGACTCCGCGAGTTCCCCAACACCAAAGATGTTGATGACGGTTATGCCGACGGAAAGCCCCAACTGAGCTTCCGAATCAACGCCAAAGGACGAAGCTTAAACCTGACGGCGACAGAGATTGGTCGGCAGGTTCGGGAGGCATTTTACGGAGCACAAGCCCTTCGACAGCAGCGAGAACAAAACGAGATTCGTGTGCTCGTCCGCCTTCCGTTGAAGGAGCGACAGAGCCAGTACCATGTGAAGAACCTGTTAATCCGCACGCCAGCCGGCTCTTTGGTCCCGCTGTGGCAGGTCGCAAGTATCGTTTCGGAGCGAGCCTACACAACCATTACTCGACGCAACGCCCGACGCACAGTCACCGTATCCGCCGACGTCCAACCGATCGGTCAGGTGGGACTGGTCACAGCAGCCCTCAACAGCAAAGTTCTGCCTGAGTTGAAGCGAGACTTTCCTGGTTTGACCACGCGGTATGGAGGTCGTCGGGCCGACATGCGCGAAGGCTTGCAAAGTCTATGGAAAGGGTTTTTGTTGGCCTTCGTCGCCATCTACTTCCTCTTGGCGATTCCTTTTGGCAGCTACACCCAGCCCCTCATCGTCATGACAGCCATTCCCTTTGGCGTGGTCGGTGCTGTGATCGGTCATGTCATCATGGGTTACAACCTGAGCTTGCTTAGCATGATGGGAATGGTCGCGCTGTCAGGCGTTGTCATCAACGACTCTCTAGTACTCATCACCTACATCAACGAGCGACGAGCAGCCGGAGTCCCACCGTTGCAGGCAGCGTTGGAAGCAGGGACGCGACGTTTCCGACCCATTCTTCTCACCACTCTCACGACATTCTGCGGCCTTGCTCCGATGATCTTCGAGACCTCCCGTCAGGCCAGGTTTATGATCCCCATGGCTCTTTCTCTTGGCTTTGGCATTCTCTTCGCAACAGTCATCATTCTGGTGCTTGTCCCCTGCCTCTACACTCTCCTGGAAGACATCAAGGCCTTCTTTGAAACTCGCCGTCGCCCCTATCACATGGACAAACATCACTGAGCCCCCGAAGAGACATCAAAGTCCCACGCGAGACTGGAGATCCCAACGTCCGGCTTCCTACCTTGACCCAGATCAATCCAAATCTAGACCAGATCCAAATACATACTCTCTGAATACATACAATGACTCTGTGGTGGCTCCGTTTTTGCATCGGGTTGGTGCTATGGGGACACCATCGTGCATCGTGGTACAAAAGGGTTTAAGTTGAAAGCGATTGAGGGAAAGGAATTCACAGATGAGCTATATCGAAAATGTTTACAAGGTGATGGAACAACGAGACCCTTCACAAACAGAGTTTCACCAAGCTGTTCGCGAGGTGTTGGATAGTCTCCAACCTGTTTTGGAGCAACACCCAGAATACCAGGACGCTCTCCTCTTGGAACGTATGATCGAGCCAGAGCGCGTGATTCAGTTCCGCGTACCGTGGGTTGACGATGAGGGAGCGATCCAGGTCAACCGTGGGTTTCGTGTGGAAATGAACGGCGCGATTGGTCCCTACAAAGGGGGGCTTCGGTTTCACCCCAGCGTAAACCTGTCGATTCTCAAGTTCCTGGCCTTTGAGCAAGTGTTCAAGAACGCTCTCACCACCTTGCCCATGGGCGGTGGAAAGGGTGGCTCCGACTTTAATCCCCGAGGTCGCTCCGACGCGGAAGTGATGCGCTTCTGCCAGTCCTTCATGCAGGAGTTGTATCGACACATCGGAGAAAACACGGATGTTCCCGCCGGTGACATCGGCGTCGGTGGTCGTGAGATCGGCTACCTGTTTGGGATGTACCGCAAGCTGACCAACACCTTTACTGGTGTACTCACAGGCAAAGGATTGTCGTGGGGAGGCTCCCGTATTCGACCGGAAGCAACAGGATACGGTCTGCTTTACTTTACCCGTGAAGCGCTCGCCACGAAAGGAGAGTCGCTGGAAGGCAAGACGTGCCTCATCTCCGGCTCGGGGAACGTGGCACAGTTTGCTTGTGAAAAGGCGATTCAGATGGGTGCCAAGGTGCTGACACTTTCGGATTCGTCCGGCTTTATTCACGTTCCAGACGGAATTAACGAAGAGATGCTGGCCTGGGTCAAAGAGTTGAAGAACGAACGTCGCGGTCGTATCAAAGAGGCTGCGGAGAAGTTCTCCTCTGTGGAGTACCATGAGGTGAAGCAAGACCGCGACTGCAATCCACTCTGGACCATCCAGGCAGACATCGCCCTCCCCTCCGCGACCCAAAACGAGATCAACGGGAAAGACGCAGAGAACCTTCTTAACAACAAGGTCCTGGCAGTCTGCGAAGGTAGCAACATGTCAAGCACGTCGGAGGCGATCGAGAAATTCCTCGACGCTGGGATCCTCTACACTCCTGGCAAAGCAAGCAACGCAGGCGGTGTCGCAACCTCCGGCCTGGAGATGACACAAAATAGTATGCGGTTGGTCTGGACAAGAGAGGAAGTCGACCAGAAATTGGATGAGATTATGTGCAAGATTCACGAGACCTGTGCACAAACCGCAGAAGAATATGGTAAAACAGGGAACTATGTGTTTGGTGCCAACGCGGCAGGCTTCCGAAAAGTAGCCGACGCGATGCTGGCACAAGGAATCGTATAACCCCAACCAAGCAGACGTTGGGGATGGGATGTATATCATGAATCGTGTGTTCCGATTTCCCCAACTATGCTGGCTGCTGTTGGCAGCCTGGTGCTTCGCGATGCCTGTCGCTTGCGGCACCAACCCAGCCCAAGAACCTTCCACAGAGCAGTCACTCCCGAACGAGCCCAACGCCGAGAAAACAAGCAGCGTTGAGGAAACCGGAGCATCGTCGGAAGCTTCGGACGAAGAAGAACCCAGCTCTTCCCAGGAGCAAGTGACAGGTCCTGAGTCAGAACCGACCCAAGACACCAACGCCCAGGACGCTTCGGACAACCTTCCCGAAGCAGATCCTGATGAAGCACCGGATCAGTTACCACCGGAAAGCAGGCCTGAGCCTACCCAAGAGACAAGTCCCATAGAGACCACACCCGAAGAGACTCCAGAACCTGCAGGACCGCAACCTCCATCCTGCAGAAACCAGGGACTCATCTGCTTTCAAACAACCACGGAGTGTGAACAAGGCAAGTGCACGACGAAAACAACCCAAAAGCCCAATCACCTCTGTGAGCCGAAGTCAGGACTGTGCGAAAAAACCTGCATGCATCCCAAAGATTGCGGGAAACCGACGTGTGGAATGAGTGGCTCCACTTGCCAACAAACCCTGCCTCAATGTGTCTCAGGTCGATGCGCTAACACAACCAAACGCAAGGTGTCCAACGCAACCTGTGAGGCGTTGTCAGGCTTTTGTCGATACAAGGTGGACCGCTGCCAAGAGAGCCAAGACGGAAGCTTGCTCGCGACCGCGATCTATCCGAGCGAGCCCTTGTCCACCGCTCCCAGCTCCTACAAGTTGGTCAAGCAATACCAGGGAACCGCCAACAACGGTGTGATGTTTTTGTACACCAGCAACAGCCCACACACGCTGTGTCATGCGGTGTTTAAGGGAGTCAGCCCGACCAAAATTCAAGACTTGGTCGCCAGCCTGACGTCAGCCAAACGCACCAACTGCAGCGCCAGCAACTCCAAAGGCATGGGCAGCTGTGGCACTGGTTTCTATGGACAATACCAGTCACTCCGCAATGTGAAAGCGATCGACGAGCTACGCGCACGCATCGAGCTTTGGGGTTGCCCTGGAGGCTTGCGCATTTACGGCCACAGTATGGGGGGAGCCTTGTCGGTGCTTCTGGCAACAGACCTCTACACCCTCGACGCGGCTCAGTTTAATCCAACAATGATGCGTGTATACACCTACGGTGCTCCTCGCGTCTATCACAAGAACGCAGCCAACGGATACCAAGGAAAGATCCATGTGTTGCGTTGGGTTCACGACGGAGACCCCATTCCTAGCGTTCCACCAACCGTCACAGGCTTCAGGCACTTTGGCGACACCTACGAGGTGGAGCGCTCTAACGGCAAGCTGAAATACAAAAAGCAAGGCCAAGACTACAGCCCCAGTATCTCCATTCTAGACCCCACTGACTCCCACAAATACACGACCTACAACAAACGCCTCAAAGACTGCTCCCTCTAACTCTTCCGCAATGCATGTTTGAAAAACCCCTTGACGCATTTTGAGTTTTTCCGCTACCACTTTAGATGCGTGTAAAGAATCATCACAATGTATCCAACCAAAGGTATCCAACAGCAGATGAGAATGTTCCAATGAGGGGAATGGCGTCTATCGAAGGGAACAGTCCACACGTCACACGCTGGAACTGTGCCGCTCCGTTGTTCAAATCTTAGGTGCAAAGGAGCGAAGATGGCTCTGCCATCCTGGTAGACGTTGCGGTTTGGAAAGGGAGAAAAAGGAGCGGTTCACTGCTGTCGTACCTGTGACGACAGAGAGGGTTGAAATGCATCTTTTTCACGAGCGTTTCGGAAGTAGGTGGTCCACATTTCTTTGGGGAAGCGGTGTCCTGCTCTTGGGACTTGGGCTGCTCGGCTGCTCGATTGCAGAGTGTGAACAAGACGCCGACTGTGGGACGTCCCAGGCTTGCCAACAAGGCCAATGCAAGGCAGCCTCGGCTCCACCGCCACGTCGGACGCCGACACCATCCGACACGTCCAACAACCTCGCTCCTCCACAAACACCGTCCACTCCTCCACCTCCGCCACGTTCGGCTCCTCCCCCCTCCCCTGATGACGTTCCCGAAGAAGGCCTCGCCGAAGATTCCCCCTGCAACCGCAAAACCAAATGCCACGAGAACTACCAATGCATCGCAGCCACCGCACAAGCGAGCTTTGGAACCTGTCTACGCCTGGTCGAAAGTTGCGACAACAACGCCTGCGGTGAAGGTCGGATCTGCATGGCCTTGGATGGAGGAGGCGGAACCTGCTTCAAAGCATGCAACGTTCACGACGACTGCCCTCACCAACAAGCCTGCACGCACATCCAAAACAACGGCGTGGTTGACCAGGTTTGCCTGCCCAACGAGTAAGAGGGGACGAAACCCCCACTAGTGGGCAGAAGAGCTGGTACAAGCCTGCCCAACCTTGGGAGTGTTGCTGGAGCAGGAAGCCTTCTCGGCAGCCTTCTTCTTGGGTGCGGACGACTTCGAGACCGAACAAGCCACTCCCGTGGACGCAGCGCCCTTTTTGGAGCAAGCCCCCGACGATGTTCCCGCAGACGTTTTCTTCGCTACCTTCTGTGGTGGCTTGTGTCGTTCACACCGAACTTTTCGGCTGGACGAGCGAGCGCTCACATACTGAGCAAAGTACGACTTGGGCAGCGGCATGGCTTTCACTTGGGCCATCCCTTGACAGGTAGAACCTGACAACAACGCGATACTCTGCCGAAGCGCATGGATCCTTTGGAAGCCAACCAGACGGGATGTTTCCTGGCCTTTTGCCGTAAGGAAGACAAACGTGGGAACCCCACGGATTCGATACTGACGAGCCAAGGCCTGATTCTGTGGAAGGCTGATGTCAATCTTAACAATGTCCACCAGCTTTTGTTGACGAGCACACTCATGCTCCAACGTTGCGACGGTAGGAATCATCTGCCGGCAAATGGGGCAGTGTGACGACACAAACTCAATCATCTGAGGTCGCCCCTTGGTCAGCCCCTGAAACGCCGGTTTCTGGGTCTGCAAGGTTCGGGTCAGCGCGTTGGGTCCGCCAGAGGAGGCGTTCGCGACATGCTGCTTGGGCGTGGGAACATGAACCACCCCCAGCATCACATACAAGCCAACACCGGCCAGAAGCGCGCCGGTCCCTCTCTCAAGTTTGGGCAGCCATTGCATCAAACGACGAAACGAGGGAAGCACCGTTCCTGCGGCCAACGACGCAACCAACAAAGGCGTCGCAAATCCCAGACCGTACAAACCAAGGTAGAGTCCCCCCATCCAAACGTTGTTCGTTTGGGAAGCCGTGTAAGTAAGCACTGCGCCAAGAATGGGTCCGACACAAGGCGTCCAACCCAGGGCAAACACAAAGCCCATCACCAAACTATTAAGAGCGCCTGCGGAGAGGTTAAGCTTGTGAGAATCAAGGCGCTTGTCTTGGTCCAGCCAGGAGATCTTCAAAAAACCCAGAAACTTCAGGCCAAACAGAAAGATCAACAGGCCACCGAGGAGCGTAAATGTCTCTCGGTGGGAGCCCAACATTTGCCCGATAAAGGTCGCGCTGAGCCCAAGGGTGACGAAGACAGCAAGGAAGCCCACCGTGAACAGCAAGGTGTGACCAAAGAGCCGCCAACGTGGCGGCTGTTCACCGTCGATTTGGGTGAGCGGTCCACCCAAAAGCATGGAAAAATAGATAGGAATCAGAGGCAACACACAAGGCGTAAGGAAGGTAAGTAACCCCGCCGTGTAAGAGCCCAACAAACCAACACTCATGATGCATCCTTCTCGTCGTTGAAAATCACATCGGATCGTTGCTCAAGCCTATAGAGTCTTAACGCCGCATCCCGTCGCAAAGGGAGACCAAGAAAGCCACCCCAAACGGCCCAAACGCGCCTGTCTCCAACACAAAGAGACGCCCGATTCATTCCTTCCCTATCTTTTTTGTACGATTTTTGGATAAAATAGAGGCATTGCTCCGTCAGGAGTGTTGTAAGAAGCAAGCCCTTTTGTTTGTTGTAGAAACAAGAGCAGGTTTTGGATTGGATACCCCATGAGGAGGTTGTTCCCTATGCGCTTTGCACTGCTTGTTTCAAGCTTGTCTGTGATGTTGATGATGTTGGTCGGTTGCGGTGGAGCACCTCCCGGAACCTGGGAGAACAACAACGGCAACGGCGGCTCCAGTCGAGAAGAAACGCCAGCCTCCAACTGCATCAAGACATGCACAAGCCGAGGACTTCCCCAATCGATATGCTCCTCGTTGTGCAACAGCCAGGGAAGCGGCGGAGGCGTTGTGCCCGGCGGTTCAGGTGGAGGATTTCCCGTTCCACCGCCACAAACAGACCCCGGCGAAGGAGGAACCGCGACTTGCCTCCTGAACTGTATCTTGTCCGGTGGGACTCTGGATCAGTGTCGCTCCAAATGCTCCGGGGAGGAAACGCCAGAGCGCCCGGCTCCCGATGCATGCTACGATCTCTGCTTGGAAAAAGGCGGCTCCGAAGCCCAATGCAAGAGCATTTGCGGCCCGAAAGAAGAGCCCAAAGGGACGGAGTGTCTTGCAGAGTGCAAAGACAAAGGCATCCCCGCCGACCAGTGCGAAGCCATCTGCAACAACACCGAGCAAAAAAACAAAACCTGCTACGACTTCTGTATTGGGCAAGGAACAGGGGCCGATCGCTGCAAAGCCATTTGCTACAACTCCACTGGAGAAACCACCCCAGACCCCACGGACTGCTACAACGCTTGCCTCAAAAAAGGTGGCGCACCTGATGTCTGTAAGAAGTCCTGCACCTCAACCACCCCCGATCCCACTGATTGTTACAACGCCTGTCTCAAGAAAGGCGCCACACAAGACGAGTGCAAAAAAGCCTGCACCCCAACCGAGCCGACAGACTGCTACAACACCTGCTTAAAAAGCGGTGGGACGCAAGACGAATGCAAAACCAAATGCTCCAACGTCCCTCCGGACGTTGATGACTGCTACGCCGCTTGTATCAAGAAGGGCTTCACACCAGAGGCATGCACAAAAACCTGCGGCACCAACCCCGGTGATTCCGATTGTTACAACGCTTGCATCCAAAAAGGAGGAACCGCCGACGCCTGCAAAAAGTCCTGCAGCAACCCCGCTCCACAACCCACACCTGAAGAATGTTTTAAGCAGTGTACTTCGGGCGGCGGCGCGGACGACGCTTGCAAAACCAAATGCTACGGCAGCGGTAACACGATTCCTCCCAAGACCGTCCAGGCTTGTTACGATTCATGCATCAAGGAAGGCGGTGACACCTCTTCGTGCAAGACGTCTTGCAGCACGATGACTCCTTCTGGGAAGTCCTGCTACGACTACTGCCTGGCGCAAGGAGGAAAACCCAACGCTTGCAAGATCAAGTGCACCCCGTAGCCTCCACGAAAAAGCCCAACACCAAAGGACATTGACCAGCCCCAGGAGATGGAATGAGCATTCGATGGCTTGGACTCTTCGCTTTGGTGCTGTGGAATCCAGCACCCCTCCAGGCCAAGACCTCTCCTTCTATTGTCGTCCAAACCTACCGCCCCAAACATCCGGAGTATCGCTGGCTTAAACGCTTCCTTCAATTGCGGGGTTACCAACTGGCGGCCCACACAAACGCGTCATCCACAACCCTCAAACTCCAACTGACCGCAGGCTCTAAGGTGATCATCGCAAAGGGACAACACACCAAGCGCTACAGCATCCCGCAACGTCTCTCCTCGCCCCAGA
>SBHC01000034.1 GCA_006226375.1 Deltaproteobacteria bacterium
TGTTTATGTTGTAGGCTTTTATGCGCTGCTGATGATTCCTTTGGGGCTTCATCTCTACCATGGCCTCAAGTCCGCTTTTGTGACTCTTGGCTTTTACCACCAGCAAGGGCTCCGTTGGATTGCGCGAGTTTCCTTGGTCTTTGCGGTGGTGGTCTCTGTCGGTTTTGGAGTCATTCCTGTTGTTGTGTACCTTCGGTAAAGAGAGTCATGATGCTCAACGCTAAAATCCCTCAAGGAAAACTAGAAGAAAAGTGGCGCCATTACCAGGCCAACAGCAAGCTGCTTGCACCCGCTCGCAAGAAACACTTTCGTGTGATTGTGGTGGGCTCCGGGCTGGCTGGCGCTGGAGCCGCTGCGACTCTCGCAGAGCAGGGCTTTGAGGTGCAGTGCTTTTGCTACCAAGACTCTGCTCGGCGTGCCCACTCTGTCGCTGCACAAGGGGGTGTGAACGCCGCAAAAAACTACCAACACGATGGCGATAGCGTCTGGCGTATGTTTTACGACACGTTGAAGGGAGGAGACTTTCGCGCACGGGAAGCCAATGTCTACAGGCTTGCCGAACTCTCCGCCCCTTTGATCGATCACTTCGCGCAACAAGGTGTTCCGTTTGCCCGTGAATACGGTGGTGTTCTTGCCAACCGAAGCTTTGGTGGTGTGCAGGTGCAGCGTACCTTTTATGCCCGTGGGCAAACTGGCCAGCAGCTCTTGCTTGCCGCTTACGGGCAGCTGTCCAAGATGGTTCGGGCCGGCAACGTCACGATGTTTCCTCGTCATGAAATGCTTGATCTTGTGGTGGTCGACGGTCAGGCCCGTGGCATCATTGTTCGTGACTTGCAAACCGGCGAAATGAAACGCTTTGCTGCCGATGCTGTCGTCCTCGCAACGGGCGGATATTCTCGGGTGTATCGCCTCTCCACGTTGGCGATAGGCTGCAACGGAAGCGCGATCTGGAAAGCTCACAAGCGCGGCGCATGCTTTGCGTCACCTAGCTTTACGCAAATTCACCCAACGGCTTTGCCCCAGTCGAGTCAGTCTCAATCCAAGCTCACCTTGATGTCAGAGTCTTTGCGCAACGACGGTCGGATCTGGGTTCCGCGTCTGGCTGATGACAAGCGACGACCCCAAGATATCCCTGAAGAAGAGCGGGACTACTATCTGGAGAGACGTTACCCTAGCTTCGGAAACTTGGCACCCCGAGACATCGCTTCACGAGCGGCCAAAGAGAGGATGGATGCAGGGTTTGGTGTGGGTCCTTTGCAGAATGCCGTCTATCTCGACTTTCAACATGCTATCGAGCGGTTGGGCATCCAGACCGTGAAAGACCGGTACGGCAACCTGTTTGCGATGTACCACAAGATTACAGGGATGGACGCTTACAAGGAGCCAATGCTCATCTCTCCAGCCGCCCACTTTTCTATGGGGGGCTTGTGGGTGGACTACGAGTTGATGACTACCATCCCAGGGCTGTATGCGATCGGCGAGTGCAACTTCTCCGACCACGGGGCGAATCGACTGGGCGCCAACTCGTTGTTGCAAGCCAGCGTGGACGGTTACCTAATTTTGCCCAACACCATCGATAGCTACCTGGCTTTGCAAGGGAAGCCGACACAAGTTACCACGGACCACCCCGCCTTTGACGAAGCGGAGGCAGAAGTGACCGCACGCATCGATCGGTTGCTCGGTGTGCAAGGCTCCAAAACAACAGACCAGTTTCACCGAGAGCTTGGCGCGATCATGTGGAAGGAATGCGCCATGAGCCGGAACAAGGCAGGGCTCGAAGGTGCAATCTCGCAAATCAAACAACTCAAGGAGGACTTTTGGCGCGAGGTTCGCGTAACGGGCCATGCCAAAGAGTTGAACCCTGAGTTGGAGAAAGCGTTGAGGCTGTCCGACTTTCTTGAGCTTGGTTTGTTAATGTGCACCGACGCTCTACAGCGCGAGGAGTCATGTGGTGCACACTTTCGAGAGGAACATCAGACCGATGAGGGCGAAGCTTTGCGCGATGACGAAAGCTTTGCCTACGTCTCTGTGTGGGAAGCTCAAGGAGAAGAGGCCAAACTCCACAAGGAAACTTTGACCTTCGAAGCTATTCAACCTAGCGTTCGCAGCTATGCATAGGGGGCAAGGATGAACGTAACCTTTCGGATCTGGCGTCAGGATGGACCCAACCAACCTGGACGAATCGAGACCTATCCCGTCAGCGGAATTACGGAAGATATGTCGTTTCTGGAAGCACTGGATTATCTCAACGAACAGTTGGTGTTACAGGGCGAGAAGGTCATCGCGTTTGACTACGATTGTCGAGAGGGGATCTGCGGTCAATGTGGTGTCTTTATCAACGGCCGCGCTCATGGACCCCACTCTCATATGACCACGTGTCAACTGCACATGCGAAGCTTCCAAGAGGGTGACACCATTACCGTTGAACCTTGGCGGGCTCAATCCTTCCCTGTGATCAAAGACTTGATTGTGGACCGGACTGCGTTGGACCGGATCATCGAACAGGGAGGCTACATCAGCGCCAAGACTGGCACTGCCCCGGAAGCCAACTCGATTCTCGTGGGCAAAGAGAGCGCCGACAAAGCGATGGACGCTGCTGCATGCATTGGTTGTGGAGCTTGTGTGGCGACCTGCAAAAACTCATCTGCGGCCTTGTTCACCTCTGCCAAAATCAACCACCTCAACTCAATGCCGCAAGGCAAGCCAGAGGCTCACGAGCGCGTGCGAAACATGACGGCTCAAATGGAGCGCGAAGGCTTCGGGCATTGCTCGTTAACGAGGGCGTGTGAAGTGGAGTGTCCGGAAGGAATATCGATTCGTAACATCGCTGAAATGAACGCCCGACGGTGGTGGTCCAAGCTATTTTAAGAGAGCTTACGAACCTTCCGTTGGCGTCCTTTTACATTGCCCTGTGTGAAATGTTCTAGCGCGTCATCAGCGATGCTGTGGTGCACTGCAACGTACGAGACATGCGCAAAGATGTTGATTTTCCCGATCAAATCACCGGGTAAACCGCCTTCTTTGGTGAGGGCTCCGAGGATGTCTCCGGGCCGGATCTTCTTCTTTTTCCCAGCGTCCAGACACAGCGTCACCATTTCGGGGGGTGAAGGCTCCTGAGTCTCCACGGGGAGTTCTTCGATGTTTCCACGTGGGATCTCGGCTCCCAACAGCCGCTGGATGGATTGTAGCTTCCGACCATCTTTGGGGCCAGCCAGACTTATCGCGATCCCTTTGCTTCCTGCTCGACCCGTCCGACCGATGCGATGAACGTGGACTTCGGGGTCGCGTGGAAGGTCAAAGGTGACCACCATTTCGAGGTCTTTGATGTCAAGTCCTCGTGCGGCCACATCCGTAGCGACAAGGATGGTGGAACTGCCGTTGGAGAACAAGACCAGGACCTCGTTCCTGGCTTTTTGGTCGAGGTCTCCATGCATCGCCAAGGCCGAAAAGCCTCTGTCCCAGAGCGCATCCGCAAGTCCATCCGCATCCACCTTCATCTGACAAAAAATCAAGCAAGATGCCGGTTGGTGGTGCAACAGTACTTTTTCGAGGACCCCAAGCTTCTCGTCGTTATCATCCACTTCGTAGAGGACCTGCTCAATGTCGTCGTGCTGGGAGGTGCCTTCGACGGTGACCTCAACTGGATCGTTTTGCAACGACTGGCTCAGGGAGCGAATGTTGTCTGGAAACGTGGCAGAGAAAAGCAGGGTTTGTTTTTCGTCGGGGCAGGCTTGAAGAATGGAGTCTATTTCTTCTTCAAACCCCATATCCAGCATGCGATCGGCCTCATCAAGGACCAGGGTGTTAAGGTCTCGAAGCGACAAGGTGCCCCGGCGTAGATGATGGAGAACGCGACCTGGCGTTCCCACGATGATGTGGGCTCCATGCTCCAACGAACCGACCTGTGGACCAAAGGGCATACCACCGCAGAGGGGAAGCACTTTGACATTGTGGATCATGCGAGCCAGGTTTCTCACTTCTTGTGCTACCTGCTGCGCCAGCTCTCGTGTGGGGCAGAGCACCAACGTTTGGACCCGAAAATGTTCCACCTGCAGCCGGTTTAACAATGACAAACCAAAGGCCACGGTCTTGCCGCTTCCTGTCTGGGCTTGTGCGATAACATCTCGGCCTTCCAGGAGAGCGGGTAAGCTTTGTTCCTGAACAGGGGTCATGGTGGGGTACCCCAGAGATTCGAGATTGTCCAACATGCTCTGATCCAGTGGGAGCGTAGAAAACGGTTTTGCCATGGTTCTTTGGGCCTCAAGGTATGACGGTGTAGGTTTGGGGATGGAGGAATGGGTCTTGTTGGGCTTGGGTAAGTCGTCTTTGTTGTGAGCCTACTTTTTGGGGGGAGCGGGTTTGCGAATGAGAAGTGTGGTCAGGATAACACCACACAAGACTCCCACGGCCAAAACTCCCCCAAACAAGGGGAGACTCACCTTGCCCTCAAGGACTTCTTTGTAGCTCACACCAAACACTGTCGCGAGGATGGAAATCGGAAAAAAGAACGCGGCCAGGATGTTCAAACGGTGAGCTGACACTGCCATGTTGTGACTGGAGCGAGCCTGTTCTTCGGCCCGCTGCGCGATCAACAACTCCAGGTTGTTTTTGGTTCCGGCGTACAGTAGCTCTGCTGTTCGTTCCATCGCGTAGGTGCGGTCTCGTAGCGCGATTAACTCTCGCTCTTCGGGGCACGCTTGACGAGCATCTTGAAGGACTTGGTGCAAGTGGCGAATCGAACGATGGAGCGGAGTCAAAGCGTCGACGATCGCGTAGTATTCTTGGGCCAGGCTCGCCTGGGCTTCTGATTTGTCGTATTGCTCCAACTTTTGGGCGAAGTTGTTGAGGTGGGTTGCGACTGATTCAATGCCATCTCCGTCGTGGCTGGAGCGCCAAACGCCTTCTGGATTTCGCCAGAAAAAGCGTCCTTCTCGACTCGTGTCTTCTGGAGTTGGAGCTTCATGCAGGACCAGCAAATGATGCCCTTCCCACGACATCAATCGTTGTCGTCCTACTTTATAACCCAGGCGTTGGTGGAATTTCTCTGGTACACCAGACCAACTTTCAGGCAGCAATGACATGTGAACCAACTCCTTTGCAACGTCAGTCGATAAAGACTTCCAACATGAGGGAATGAATGAACGTATCGAATCCTTGAAACATACTACAACAAAAGGGTGTGTTGTTGTTTGGGTATCTTTCCGATACTCTTGAGAGAGTGTCAAGCATAGAAGAGGAAGCTACCCCCGTGAAGGCTCACATTCTCAAACTTTGGAAACAATCGTTGTTGACGATCCGGTATGGCTGGGATCGGTTGTTTCATCCGAAGTCACGCGCAGATGAACTCTGGAGCCTGCGCCAACGCTACTGGGACGAAGCTTCGACACGCCAACTGTCGAAAGAAGCAACAGACCTTGCCATCTCAATGAGAGACCTTCGGAAGCGAATCGTGGAGTCCTACGGTGAGGTGTATGCTTGCTCCTCCTGTGCGAAGGGTTGTGTCCTTCCTCATGGTCAATGGGAGGGTGGCTTTTGCTGCAGTGGGAACACAGAGGATATTTTCTCTTCGCTTGAAATTGCGGCGCTCAAAGCCTCTGGCACCCGGCTGTCTCATCTCCAACCACCCGATGCTGTCCACGCAGGCTGTGCCTTTCGTGGACCCATGGGTTGCTCCTTGCAGCCGGAACATCGGCCGAATCTTTGCGTTCATTATGTTTGCCATGACTTGGCGCGCGAGCTGGCTCACAACAAGCAGTTTGAAGCTATCGAAGGCTTGGGTGCTGAACTTACCGAACAGATGCTGGCTTTTAAACAATTGCGTTCAAAGCGGTTGGAAGAAGAGGAGTGGAAGGCTGCTCTTCAAGAACTCGCTGACCTTGACAACACCAAACCATAAGTATGCTACTTACCGTTGAGGTAGTGGCTGTGGAGAGGTGGGACTTGGAGGTTGTTTGCTCTTGAGGTAGGGAAGTATGAGCTTGGCCGTTTGCTTGGGGTCTCGTGTTGGGGAAACTGTGCTGCGTTGGCGTTGTCATCGGGCCGTTGAATCCGTGGACCAGGGGCAATATTGGGCCGTTCTTCGGACCCTATGTTCGGATATGACTCAGCCCGGTGGATAACTTCACAAAACAGCCGGGAGCTTTCTTTCTCAAGCTATCGTTACGGGTTTGGTTTTCTCCGTCGGTCTTGAGGGTTGGGCGATGAGAAGCAGCAGGAGCCCATGGATTCTTCTCCCACACACCAAAGAGCCGGATCTTTTGGTTCCTTGTCCCTTATTCGACAACCCAACTGGTATCATATTGTGGAGAATCTGGGAGGTTCGTTACATGTCGCTCTTCCTCGGAGAGGACTTGAAAGCTACCTTTTTGACCCAGAGCTTCACACCCAAGCTCCCAGTTGGCGCACCAGATCCCCAAGGCCACCGGTGCATAAAAGCGAGAGGTTGTGGCTGCTGCAAAGTCAAATCGAGCGATCGCTTCGTTGTTGCTCTCCTCCATAATGGCGGCGCATCGGGTCGTTTGGCTGTTGTACGACGAAGGAGACCACTGACAGACTTCGTAGCATCGGCCATAGTCGGAGTAGGGTTTCGTCGTGGTGTCCAGCGGTTCTTCAAACTGAGGACCTTTGAAAAAGAGTTGGGACAATGGCAACCTTGTTGAGGACATCTTGAGGGTTGCGATTCGAATCGCCAAAGGCTTATAGCTGGAAGGGTAACCCATCGCACAAATGCAGATGATTTGTTCCTTCTCAGGGTCGAATCGATCGCCTAGCTGCTCTGTGATGCTCTTGTGGTCAGCGCCTGGGCCCACCCAGCACGTTCCCAATCCCATTCGGGTGGCGTGAAGGACAACCTTCTGCAAGCTGCGACCCACATCAACCACTGCCATTCGGTTGTAAGGCTTGGGCGTAATCGCTACCAGGAATTCTTGGGCTCCAACCACAGGCCATACAAAAATCGGAGCCGCGAGGTACTCAAACCGAATGCTCTGCTCACCAAGCAAGTAGTCCTTTTGGCTGTATCGTTCGACTTGAGTCATTACCTCTTCACGGTGAGCATCTGTCAGTTTGCGGTCCTGGTAAGCACGACACGATTTCCGAGTGCGCATCAGGTCAAACGCATCCAGGTCTTCGTTCGAGATGGGGAGGGGTTCTTCCGGGCGAAACCCCCACTTCACGGTGATGAGGTCAAACAGTAGGTTGAGATACAGCAAGCTGCTGATGGTTAATGGTGTCCACACGAAGACTGCAGGTACAAGCCCGATGAGGCTGCCCACCCCGGCCAGAAGCAAGAACACTGTCGCAAGCATGAGGTTGGGGATGTATTGCATCCAGCCTGTAAATTGAAGGCGAACCTTCACACGGTTCACGATGGAGTTCTCAAACTTGTCGGAGAGAAGTCCGTCACTTCCTCGGCTGTTGTCTACCTTTGTACTCATCTTCGGTCTCCTTCCTTGGCTATCATCCTTGTTCTTTCTTGTATGGCTCCTTGGTAAGGCTCAGCTCACAACTGAACTATACAAATCTAAAATTTTATTGCAAGTGTGTACTTGATAAAAGGCGAGTGGGCACTTGCAATACTCGACGAAGGACTTGCGAAAGCCAGAGGCATTGCAGTATGACGGAGGGACCAGGAGAGGTTGATATGCCAAAGATTATCGATGTTGAACAATTGTTTCAGACGACGGTGCGAATGTACGCAGAGCGCGGGTACAGCGGGACAACCACGCAAGAGGTCTCTCGTCAGGCAGGGGTGAACGAGGCGACGTTGTTTCGTCGTTTTGGGAACAAAGCGGGCTTGTTGGTCCAAGCATTGACTCATTGTTTGAGCCAGTCTCCCTTGGCACAGGTTGTGTCCAGTGAGGATGTCCATGTTGACCTGGTTGCCATCGTCAACGCATACTTGGAGACCAACCAGTTGTACGGTGGGGCGGTGATTACCCTGCTCAACGATGTTCCGATGCATCCGGAGTTGAGGGATGTTCTGGACTCGATGAAAGAGAACCTGGCCAGGGCGGGGAGCATTCTCTTGCTTCACCAAGAGCGAGGCGTTTTGCGGCAAGGAAATCCCATCCAAATGATTACCTTTCTGTTGTCACCGCTGATGATGGTTGGACTTTGGCAACGGGCGGAGGCTGACGCACCTGTCGCTGTCTCTCCTGAAGAGTATGTGGAGAGATTCCTTGAAGGGTATGGACAGCGCAAACCGTGAGGGCTTTCGCCTGGTTTGTTAGGATTGGTTTAGTTGTAGGAGGAAGGCGGTGCAAAGTAGAAGGGCTCGATGATGGCGTCGAATTCTTCGCCTTCGTCAGTGGCCATTTGGTAGCTCCCGTGCATTTGGCCGGTGGGAGTGTTGAGGGGACAATAGCTGGTGTACATAAAGAAGTCGCCTGGCTCCAACTTGGGTTGTTCGCCAACCACTCCTGAGCCGCGGACTTCTTCCACGTTGTCGTTCGCGTCGGTGATGACCCAGTGACGACTCATCAACTGAGCCGTTTCATCCCCTTCGTTGGAGATCTTGACTGTGTAAGCATACACCCAAACTCCAGGTCCTGATTCTTTCTCCAAGAACCTTGTGGAAACCTTGATGTGGATCCCAAAGGTGGTTCGTTCTGACATCTTAACTCCCAGGATTTTCGAGCCGTTCGAGCAGCGTTTTCAGCGGAAGGGTTGGATCGTACCAATCCAAAAACACATCCATGCTGGCAAACGTGGGCTCCATGGACTGGTTTTGCGCCCAGCGTAGAAAAGGAACGAGGTGCGGTCGAGCAGTTTCAACTTCGAGCTTGAGCAGGTAGGACGTTACAAGTCCTTCACGCAAAAATCCTGACGATTCATACGTGTCGAGGAAGCCTTCCCGGTCGTATTCAACCTGACGAAACTCGGCTTGCCATGGGCTTTGTGCGTTATCCCGGTGCAAGATTGCGTACTGAGCCCGCCAGTCTCCGTTGAAGGGTAAACCCACAGAGCCGACATTGACGATCACACCCGCGTTGAGCTTTCGGAAGTGAGGTCGGTGGGTATGGCCGCACACGATGGCGTCTTCGTGTACGCTTTCGAGGTGCTGTTCGCACTTGTCGTCGCTGGTCCAAGGCCCAATCCCATCGTTGTTACGGATGGGGCTTCCATGAACCAGGAGGAAGGGGAGGTCAACGGATGGAGCAAACGAGAAGGGCAGGGCGTCGATGTATTCGACAGCGTCGGCGTTTAGCTCGTTGGCCATCCAGCGGGAGGCCGCCCAGATGTCTTCCTCCAACCACTCGTCCGGGACGCGCTTGTGGATGAAGTTGAGGGCGTAATCTTCGTGGTTGCCACGAACCGAAGGCCAACCCCGGGCTCTGACTCGTTCGACAACGGCGGTGCCTTGTGGGCCACGACCCACCAGATCGCCTCCGACCAGGACTTCATCAATGTTGGAACCTTCGATGTCCTCAACGATGGCGTCCAGGGCGGGGGCGTTTCCGTGAATGTCAGCTAGAATGGCGATTCGGTTCATGGTTCGCTCACGCAACGTGAAGGTTAATTAGCTCCTGCGTGGTTTGGACGACGTTCTCTGTGGTGAGTCCAAAGTGTGCAAACACCTCGGGCGCTGGAGCGGATTCACCAAACTGGTCGATACCAAGGACGCGGCCTTTGGGTCCAACATAAGCCCTCCACACATGAGGCACTCCTGCTTCAATGGCGACACGCACAGAAACATCAGGCGGCAACACTTGATTCCTATAGTCTTCGGGTTGTGCGTCGAATCGTTCCCTGCAAGGCATAGAGACCACGCGGACTTTGCGCCCTTGTCCCTTCAACTGTTCGGCTGCCTCAACAGCAAGCTGAACCTCAGAGCCTGTCGCGATCAATACCGCTTCTGGCGTGCCGTCACAGTCCACGAGGGTGTAACCCCCTTGGTAAACGGCTGCAAGAGTGGCTTCGTCTCGGGGTTGTGGGGGCAGCCCTTGGCGAGTTAGCGCGAGGCATGTCGGTCCGTTGTGCTCCAAGGATGCGAGCCAGGCTGCGGCGGTTTCTGCGGTGTCACAGGGTCGCCAGAGCTGCATCTTGGGGATTAACCGGAGGGCTTCCAGGTGCTCGACAGGTTGGTGGGTTGGGCCGTCTTCCCCAAGACCAATGGAGTCGTGGGTGTACACATAGACCACGCGGGTTCCCATCAACGCCGACAAGCGGACAGCGTTGCGAGCGTAGTCTGAGAAGACGAGGAAGGTGCCAACGTAGGGAATGCAGCCGCCGTGAAGGGACATCCCGTTGGCGATGGCGCTCATCCCGAACTCACGGACGCCAAAGTAGATGTAGT
The DNA here is from genome assembly GCA_006226375.1 of Deltaproteobacteria bacterium. Lineage (GTDB taxonomy): Bacteria > Myxococcota_C > UBA6777 > UBA6777 > UBA6777 > M3003. Next base: position 10,298 of record SBHC01000034.1, read on the forward strand.
TTCCGTCGGCGTTTTCGGCGGTGATGCCTTTCGAGTGGCTCCACAGCGTGTTGTTGGAGCCTGTCAGGTCGGCAGAGCCTCCAATCAGCTCTGGCAAGTGGGGGCCGATCGCGTTGAGGCAAGCCAAAGAGGACTTGCGCGTCGCGAGCTTGTCGGGCTTCTGCTGCATCTCGTTCAAAATGGAAGACGCTGTTCCGCTCCAGTTGGCAGGGAACTCTCCCTTCATCCGACGCTCAAACTCCTCCGCTAGCTCAGGGTGCTGGTTTTGGTAGGAGGTCCATGTGGTCTGCCAGTTGGCTTCGGCTTTGGCTCCGGCTTCTTTGGCATCCCAGCCTGCGTAGATCTCTCCAGGAATGACGAACGGAGCGTGCTCCCAACCAATTTGTTTGCGGGTGGCTGCGATCTCATCATCACCGAGGGGTGAACCGTGTGTTTTGGCTGTTCCTGCAAGGTTGGGGGAACCGAAACCGATGGTGGTTTTGCAGCAAAGCAAGCTGGGTCGATCCGTGACCGTCTTTGCCTTTTGGATGGCAGCTTTGATGGCGCCGGGGTTGTGGCCGTCAATGTCGGGGATAACATGCCAACGGTAGGCTTCGAACCGTTGGGGGGTGTTGTCTGTCAGCCAGCCGCTCACGTCTCCGTCGATGGAGATGCCGTTGTCATCGTACAGCACGATGAGTTTGCCCAGTTGGTGGGTTCCAGCCAGAGAGCAAGCCTCGTGAGAGATGCCTTCCATCAAGCAGCCGTCGCCAGTGAACACGTAGGTGTAGTGGTCCACGACATTGTGCCCAGGGCGGTTGAAGCGATGGGCCAGAATCTTTTCGGCCCAGGCCATTCCAACAGCATTGGCGAGTCCTTGGCCGAGTGGTCCGGTCGTTGTTTCCACGCCGGGGGTCATGCCAAATTCAGGGTGGCCTGGCGTTTTGGAGTGGAGCTGACGGAAGTTCTTGAGCTCTTCCATCGGCAGGTCGTATCCCGCAAGGTGCAAGAGTGAGTAGAGCAACATCGACCCGTGACCGTTGGATACGACAAAGCGATCCCGGTTCCACCAGTCGGGATTGTTGGGATTGTGCCGCAGAAAGTCATTCCACAACACTTCTGCCATATCGGCCATACCCATGGGCATTCCTGGGTGTCCCGAGTTTGCTTGTTGCACAGCGTCCATGGCCAAAGCTCGAATTGCATTGGCCAACTGCTTGCGGGTCGCTTTTCCCATCTTCCTCACCACTTCGTTTCTTGCGTCGTTCACGAACCATCAGTATTTCCGGGCGATTTACGCAGCCAATCTATCTTGTTTGACCTGGATTGTCTAGCCTCCTCTCTTTCTCATCCTCTCTCTGCACTTTCTGCTTGCCAAGAACGCTTGGAGAGGTTAAAACTTGTTGTGAAACATGTTTCAGATCGTGTTTCATCTGGGTGGCAAGGGTTTCCGAACTGTTGGGAGAGAGACAGATGTTGCAAGCCGTCGAACAAGAGCCGTGGTTGGAAGAGATGGACATTCGTTCGTTCGAGACCTTCGATGGAACTCGCCTGACTTATTATGTGACGGGAAGTCCGGAGCTTCCGCCGATGGTCATTGCCAACGGTTTGGGCGGTAACATGATGGTGTGGCGCCACTTTCTTCCGTTCTTTGCCCCCATGTACCAGGTGTTTATTCTCGATTACCGGGGTCTCTTTCAGTCCGGCGAAGCTCCTTCCCTGCAAGACTACACTATTCCACACCACAGCCGCGACTTGGCTGAATTGCTCAAGCATGAAAACCTGATCAACCCAGTGTTGGTAGGATGGAGCATGGGTGTCCAGGTGGTGCTGGAGTTCTTACGCGAGAACCCCAACGCCGCCAAAGCGTTCATTGCTCTCAACGGAACGTATGGAAATCCCTTCCGAACCGCGTTTCACAACGGAATCTTGGAGAAGCGGTTTGAGCGCATCTTCAAGTTTGTGAAGAGGCACTGGGAGCGAATCATCTGGCTTCGTCCTCACATCACCAAGACCGCGTTGATTCATGGCTTCATTCGCAGCATTCAATTGGCCAAGGTCGCTGGACGTTCCATTGACAAAGATGCCTTCTACGACATGACCTGCGATTGGATTCACAACAACTTGGAGGTCTATTCAGAGATCTTTGTCCAGCTGGGTTGGCACAATGCAGTGGACGTTCTTCCCTCACTGACAGTTCCAACGCTGGTGATTGCAGGAACCCAAGATTCGTTCATTCCATCGTATGTTTCAAAAGATATGGCTCGTCGAATGCCCTCAGCGGATTACTGGGAAATCCCTGGCGCGACCCACTTCTGCCCGATCGAGTTTCCCCACGCGATTAACATTCGAGTGAAGCACTACCTCTCTCGGATTGGCGCCCTCGAAGTCAAAGCGCTCGCCAAAGTCGCCTGATTCTTCAAAGACTTGCTACTCTTGTTGTTGGATGATTCGCAACAGCGCGCTGCGTTCCCAGCTGGGATGCCAGGGGCTGGTGAGGCGGTATTCTGCGGCGTCGCGTGCGCGACGTTGTAAGCCCAACTTGTGATAGAGGGTGGGCAGTGACACCGACAGCCACAGGTGCACGATGAGCCACAACACAAACAACGTGATGGACCCTCGAAACTCTGGAAGCATCCACCCGACAAAGCCCACAAGAAAATTGAATTGAAGCCAGCCGACGATGTTGCGGCCTCCCATGAGGAAGATATCGATGAGAGGTGGGCGCTTGGACAAGGGCAATGTGTAAGAGGGGTGGTCCCGAGGCCAGAGGCGGTGGTAGGGCCAAAACAAAGAGAGCAGGTTGTCACTCACCCGGTAAGCGTAAACGACGAGGGCAAGAAGAAAGAAAAAGCCTCGAATGGGGGAAGGGTTTCCCGGTCGAACAAACCAGAAAATGAGGTTGCCCACGAGCAGCCCAAGGAGAACAAGAAACCCTTGTCTTCGAGGAAATGTAATGCGGAAGATGGCAGCGGTCGCAAACAACAAGGGTGGAAACAACACACCAAGCCACAAGCTCGGGTGTTGCAGCAGTTGGATAAATTGGTACCGCAGCCACAACCCAATCGCGCTGTAACCTGTAATCACAGCTTGGTTGACGATATTGCTGAACAGCAGCGCAAGCGACCAGGAACCCAGCACGCTCAAGTAGGTGAGGAGCCAAAGGATAAGCCAGGAGGCTTTGCGTTGGACGGCCCATAGCTCCAGCCCGACAGTAGGAAACACTGTTATCAATCCGAGCGGGATGGCCATACGAAGGGCATAACCCCACGGATGAAGAGGGGCGGCGCCTTGCCTTGCGACGAGTAAAACCAGACCCATCAACAGGAACGCTGAGAGAAAGCCTCGGATCAGGGCCAGTGCTACCCAGTTCCATGAGCTTTGGTATGCGTACGACTTCGAAGAGGGTGACGTTGGCATAACGCTCTACAACATCCCTAGAGGCTTGTGACCTGCGTGATGGAGATGCGGTTGGTGCCGTCTGAGATATCGTCGTCCGTCTCTGGTTGAGACTGGTTGGCCCGGTCGGTGGCTCTCACACGGATCTCGTGTTCTCCGGGTGTTGCTTCCCAATCAAACTCCCAGGGAGCCCACACCCCGCGGAAGGGATACGCGTGGACGCTGGGGTTCTTTACCTGCTCCGTTTGTCGCACCAACTCTGCAAACGAAGCGCCCTGGAGCAGCTCTTCAAGGGGAACCAGTCGGGCTGCTTGGAACGGGCCTTTGTCAATCGAGACCTCGACTTTGGAGATTCCTGCTTGTCCACTGAACGCAACGCCCATGATCTTGACGGGGCCTTGGGGCACGTCGCTGCGTTTGGTTGGTGTTGTGACCTTGCTGGTCACGCGCAACACGCCGTCGTCGATGTAGCCGTTGTCTTGGTAGTCGCCGAAAGGCTCGTCCTTGTCGGTGAATTCGATTTTTTGGATCCACTTGACGTTTTTGTACCCATACGCCTCTTGGATAATCAAGCGCACAGGAGCGCCCAGCTTTTGGGGAAGCGCCTCTCCGTTGATCTCAGTGACAAGGAGGGGTTCAAACAACTCCGGGTCGTCCGTCTTGAACAGTCGATCGAGGGTGATGTTGTTGCGGAAACCATCGCTGCCAAAGATGCGTACGCGCTTGACACCCTTCGCTTCCAGCTCGCTCTGGCTGGGCAGAAACAGGCGAAGTGGAACCCCTTTGAACACGCCGTTGGAGAGAAGCCCTGGGATGTCAAAGGTATCAAACACACAGCGCATGGTCTTGAGCACGCTGATGCCATCGCTGCTCATCTTGCTGGTGAGGTCATCAAACGTGATCTCTTTGTCGAAGCCAAAGCCTTCCAACTGGAGCTTCCAGTCGGTGGTCTTGATGTCTTGGATCTCCCAGCCGGAGACGGTCGCTTCTGCGCCAAACTGAACGTAGAATTTGCTAGACTCGGTAACAAACGGTAGCTCGACTCCGCTGGCTCGGATGCTCTCAATGAAGTTGTAATCACATCCGTCGAGGAGTGGCACGACTGCGAGGCTGAGAGCGGTCGCTCCCAGCCGGTTCAAAAAAATACGACGTGACATGCCTTTGCGTTGCGACATACTTACTTTCCTACTTGCTTGAAGTCGATCATGTATTCAATCCCAAACATCATGTCCGCTGACCGAATGGTGTTCTGACCGAAGACGGTCCCCATAAACTGTGCAGAGAACCCGAGGTTCTTGGCCCAACGGAAGCGGTAGAAGGGGTAGAATACGATGCTGGTTCCTGCCTTCATAAAACGTTGCGTGGGAGGAGGTATCTCTCCGGGATTTCGGAGAGTGGCCTCAGGGTTGGCAAACGAAACGGTGCCGTTGAAGTAGAATTGGAGCAACAGCCATTGTGTGGGCTTGATTCCAAACTCCACACCAAAGATTAATTCATGGGCCGCCTGAATCTGGTCAGGTTGATCCTCGATGCAGTTGATGTCGCCTCCAGAAGGACAGGTGTTACCATCTTTATCCTTGTACACCTGAGTCAAGGCATAGAAGGGAAGACGGTTTTGGTACCCGACCCCGATCTGAAGGTAAGCTGGGAGCTTGGGGTAAAAGCTTTGCCCATAGTTGAGCGACGCGCGAAGCGCGACCTGACCCCGTCCTAGCGTCGGAAGAATGTTACGGGTGTAGTTCATCGGAAGGGACACGCCAATGTTCACGGCCAGGGCCGATATCACAGGGATCTTTGCAAACTCTTGGATGCTAAATCGTATCCCGACATCCATGTCACCGAGTCCTACCGTGAGTTTTCGGTGGTCGATGGTCTCGTTGTAGAGCCGCTTGTAGGGCAAAGCCAACGACAACGTCAGGTAGTCGAGGATGCCGCCTTCTGTGTAGAAGTAAAAGCTACTGTCTGCGAAGGTATAGCCGGGCTTTTCGTTGTAAAAAGGTCCTGGTCTTCCTTCAAAGTTGAACTGCTCCGAGGCGAGGGTGAGGCCGTAGGAGGTTTTGAGGTAGACGGTTCCTTGTTTTTGCGTCCAGGCTTGGGCGTGGACTTGTGCATGAATGCTCCAAAGAGCCAATCCTGCAACGAAACTTAAACACAAACGAGAGAGGTTCACAGGGCATCTTAACTTTGATTGAGACATCACAACGCTCACTGTTCCACTGGAAAAAGAATTTCTGCAGTTTCAGCATAATCGGGGAGAGTAAGACTGTAAAGAACCGTGAAGGAAGAACCGCGGTCTAGGAATCGGGTGTCGTCAGACCGTACGCTTTTAGCTTTCGGAGCAATGTGTTTCGGCCTATCCCAAGGATTCGAGCGCATTGGGAGCGGTTGCCGTCGCATTCTTGCAGCATGTGCGAGATGTAGCGGGCTTCGAGATCTGCCAGCGTCGGTTGGTGGGCAAACCACGTCTCCTCGTTGGTTGAAGCGGCCTTCAGAGGTTCTTGCGATGACGTCTGCTCTTGTGTTGTGGAGTGTGACGGACTCTCTGGGAGGGAGGTGGGAAGGGAGATACAGTCGGGAGTGATGGCGTCGTCGGCGAAAATAATGGCCGACTCCATGCAGTTTTCCAACTCACGGACATTCCCAGGCCAGGGATAGGACAGCAGCTTCTCTAGCGCTTCTGGAGTGACGGGTTTGATGGGGAACCTATGACGTTTGGAGGCTTTGCTGATGAAGTGGTTGACCAATCGCAGGAGATCTTCCTGGCCGCGTTCTCGAAGGGAGGGAAGGGGGATCTCAACAACGCGGAGACGGTAGTAGAGGTCCTCACGAAACAATCCTTGTTGGACGAGGGCTTCCAGCGAGCGGTTTGTGGCTGCAACGACTCGGATGTCGGCGTGTTGTGGCTGTGTTGAACCGAGCCTGTGATACTTTTGGTCTTGAAGAAGGGTCAGAAGCTTGGACTGAAGAGACAGAGGCATCTCGCCGATCTCATCGAGAAACAGAGTCCCTCCTTGGGCGCTCTCCACCTTGCCTTGCTTGCGTTGGTTGGCTCCGGTGAAGGCTCCACGTTCGTGACCAAACAGCTCGCTCTCTACGAGCCCTTCAGGGAGGGTGGTGCAATCCACATGGATCAACGGAGCGTGACTGCGGCTGGAGTTGTGGTGCAGCGCGCGGGCAAACAGGCCTTTCCCTGTCCCGGTTTCTCCTCGGAGGAGGACGGTGGCCTGCGTCGGTGCTACACGGCGCAGCGTTTGAAGCACACGACGGATGGGGTCGCTTGTGCCTACAATTCGATTAAACCGATCGCCGAGTGGCAGCTCTGTGCCAAGCGCGGCTTCTATCGAGTCGTTGAGGGCTTCTGTGGGCAAACAATTCACCGTTTGCCGCAGCGTGGTTTGTTCGAGCAGAGCCGAAGCTTGCTCTGTGAGAGCCTGGAACACTCGTTTGTCGTGGGTTGTGAACGGCCCCGAGCGCTTGTTGAGAATCTGGACAACGCCCATTAGCTGGCAGTCGTGGGTTCGGAGAGGTCCTGCGAGCATGGATTGGGTGTGGTAGCCCGTTTGTTTGTCAACGTTTCGCCAGATCGGAACATCCCGGTTTTCTGTGGGGATGCTGACCAACTCTCCGGTTCGTGCGACGTACCCGGCGACTCCTTGTGTGATGGGCACACGAATTTCTTTGATCTCCGGCAGGTGGGCTGCGACGCTGATCAACTCTTCGCCGTTTTCATTCAGCAAGAAGACCGTTCCGCGATCGGCCTCAAGCTGGGAGGCCATCACATCCACCATTCGGCTTAACATAGGTGCCACATGTATCTCTTTGTGGATTAAGTCACCAAGGACGTGCAACATTGCATCGCTCATGACACGGTCCATTCCCTCCCGGATCGCTTGTACGGCTTGTCTATCGTTCGTGCCGTAGCGTATCACAAGTATAGGGATAGACTCGAAGGAACAGCAACCCAATCAAAAAAAAGGTTGGACGTTAGGCGCAAGCTTTGTGAGCGTTGGTCTCGGAGAGATTGACGGTGAGGCGGTCGTATGCGTTGCGAACGCATAGGTCTGTGCCTGTGGCAAGTTGCTGGGCGAGAGCTTGCTTGCTGTCGAGCTGAGCGTCGGTGTGGCTGGGGTCGTGATGCGTCATGAGCATCTGCTTAACGCCAGCGTCCAAGGCGAGCGCGACGGCGTCTTCGGGTGTTGAGTGCCCGAAGCCTTTCCGCGTGGGGTACTCGCTGGGCAAGTATTGGGCGTCGAGGATTAGGAGGTCAGCGTTCTCAGCCAACGCAAGGAGATTCTCGCGGGATGACGGAGAGTGAGGAAGCTCCACGTCTCCGCTGAACACCACTCGAAAACCTCGATAGTCCAAACGGTAAGCTGTGTTTCCGGACGGGTGATCGACGTCAGCCCAAGTGATGGTTAACTCACCAAGCTGCTGCTCTCCGGATTCAGGCAAGTCGACAAAATTAAGTTGAGCCGGGAGGATGTCGAGGCCCACAGGAAAGGCTGGGCGACACATTTGCTGGCTCAGTTGTTCTTGGAAGGTGCAGCCTTCGCGGGGAGTGGACCACAAGGTCAACTCGGCGTCGGGCTGAAACAGCGGGCGAAAAAAAGGAAACCCTTGGATGTGATCCCAGTGCATGTGTGTTTGGAGCAGGAGAATTTGGTTCTCACGATCGCCCCACTCTTTGCCCAACTCGGTGAGACCTGTCCCGCAATCAATCAGGATGCGAGAAGGCGTCAGACCCTGGGCGTCTTGCAGGGTCAACTCCAGGCACGTAGTGGCTCCACCGTACCGATGAAATTGACTTCCTGATACTGGGATGCTGCCCCGTGAGCCCCACACCGTCGTTGTTATCATGCGATTCTCCTTTGATGTTCCAAGCGCAAGTCGCTGCTTTACCTGTAGGTTCCCTACTGGGAAACGAGTCCCTCCATGGCAAATCATGGGCCATCTCGCTCCGATTTGGCTTGTGGATGTCTATGTCTCTGAAATGTAGGGGCTATGCTTCTCTTTGGGTGATGGCGGTGGTGTGTCGTCTGGAAGGGAGAGTTGTGCCACTTTGGACGCTTGGGTGTTCCATTGTGGATCAGGTGGGTGTTCCATTCTGGAGCAGTAGGCTCTGAAGTTCTTGCCAGACAGGCGCCTCTGAATCGTTGTGGGCTTGTTCTTGAGCAAGAGAAACAGTGGCTTGGGCGAGCTGGGTGTAGAGCGGGAGGAGGTCGGGGCGATGCTCTCGTAAGGCCTGAACGTGTTCTTCTATGGTGGGGAGGTCTCCTCGTGAGATCGGTCCTGTGAGAGCTTCAGGGAGGCCTTGCTGCTCCAGGTTGTTCACGGCCAACTTCATCAGAGGTAGCAACAAAGGGAGCGGCTCCGCTTGCACACCTGAAGCTTCCATCAACTGACAGGCCAGGTGGGAGAGGCTCACAACATAGTTGGAGGCCATCACCGCTGCGGCGTGGTACAGCGCTGGGTTCGTGCCCTGCAACGAGAAGATTGACCCACCCAACATCTCTGCCAGCTGAGTTGCCAGGGCGACGGCTGTGTCTGTGCCTTCAACGCCAACGGCGGCACCTTTGAACAACTGTCCTTCAGGTGGGTTTTGGGTGACAGGCTGGAGCGGATGCATCCGTCCGATATCGCAGCCTGCTTGTGCCAGGGGTTGGAGCACGCGGGAAGGGCTGCGGCCAGAGCAATGGAGTATGACTTGACCGGGCCGTACAGCTTGTTGTTCGAGCAAACGTTGGGCGAGTTGGGGGATCGCGGCATCGGAAACTGTGAGAAGAAGAAGATCGGCCTTTTTCAGAAGGGCGACGGGAAGAGGACCAAGGGAGTACGAGAGGGAGGTGTGTTGGTTTTGGGGGGGCTTTCGGTTCCATAGACCCAAAAGTGGGAGGCCCTGGGTAAGAAAACTCTGCGCCAACGCGGTCCCCAATCGGCCAGCCCCTAAAAGATAGGTGAGAGGCAAGGGAGAAGGGCTTAACGGCTTTGAGGCTGGGATGGAATCCGACATGCTAGGGCCTTTGCTTGTGGGGAGATTCCGGGGCGACTGGACAACGGGCTTGCAGTTCCGTCCAACTGCTTATATCATTTCTGCGTTTTGTATGGGCCAAAGTTCGTGGTTTCAGCTTTTGGGATGCCAGTCGTAACATGATGGAGGTTGGTTGTGTTCGTACTAAGCATACATCGCCTCTCTCTTCCGTTATGCAAACCGTTACTGTGGTGTTGAAAATCCATGGCGAATGAGCAAGCAACATTGTTGGGGCATTTGTCTCGCGACAAACTGTTCTCGATTTATCAATTTCTCTTGTTGGAGTCTTTTGCTCTGGAAGAGTTGTCTCGAAGCTCGTCCAAAGAAGCCATGGTGGAGGCGCTGTCTCAAGTTCTCCCGTTGAAAGACGCCCAGTATTGCGTTGACTTCTTTGAAAACTATGAGTTTTATGACGTCCCAGCGATGAAGTGGGAGATGCTCAACGCGTTGCCTGACGAGCTTCTTGGGACCTTGCACACCATCTACTTGGACGACGACATCATTGTCGAAGATCACAACGAGTTGGTGGATCGATTGGGCCAGTCTCCCTACTTCCTTAAGGAAGACGCCCGCAAGTTTTATCTGTGGTACCACTACTTCCGCAAGCGGGTCTCTTTGGACCAACTCGATGCATCCTCCAGCGCTTACCTGTCGATGCCGACACAACGAGTTGATCTTCAGGGCGGGCGGGATGCTCCCATGTTTACGATGGCATCACACGGCGATATCTTGGGTGCTGCTGAGAGCGCCCCGGCGACTGCAGTTCCCTCCTCTCCTGTGACAGGTGGAGAGTCTTTGCAAGGCAGCACCAGGATCACTCCTGCGCCCAAGCGGTCTGATTCTGGCGTCGATCTCCCCGATTTCTCCTTTCCGTCGTTGGATTCTCCTTTTCAGGCCGCCCCTGCAGCGCCTGTTTCTGCTGCGCCAGCATCGAATCCAGCTCCACCTCCTTCACCAGCACCAAGCATGCCGTCGCCGTCGTCCGATGTTTTGGAGCGTCGCCACCCTGGCACCCAAAGCCGAGAAGACCGTGTCTCTCTACGGGCGAGCATTTCCAAGGCCAGCGTCAATCGGACCATCGAGATCACAGCCTTGGATCTCGACAGCTACATGGTGGACAGGGACAAAGAGGCCCAGGCTTCCACTCGAACGGAAGAAACCCGTGTGGATCATTCGTTCGCTCGTGTCGTAGAGCAGATTGAGAAAGCCAAAAAGGAACGGGAGAGTTCTGCTTCCAATCCAGTGCCTGCCTTTGCTCCCACTCCTCCGGTGGAGAACGAGGCCGAAGCTGAAAACCAGTCCACCATCATCCTTGATTCGATGGAGTTGAACGCTGCGTTTGACCAGGTGGATCTATTGAGTGAACTTCCATCCCAAGAAGATCTCGTCACTCCACCACCCAACCCTGTTTCTCCCCCCAGTCCTGTTTCCCCTGAAACCGAAGGTGACGAAGAGCCGCTGGCGCTGAGCGACGAGGATATGCTCGTCGATTCCGTGTCGCTGGAGGGAGGTGAAGTTGAGCCCGTTGGCCATGACACATCCGATTCGGACGTCATGGAGTTGGAGCCTCTGGACGAGTTGGAGCCTGTGGAGGAGCTGGAAGGCGATGCTGTTGTCAACGACGCAACCATCGACCGCTCTGCAGAGGACGCGTTCTCTCTGAACAACTCGGAAAAAACGCGGCCTGGAGCGTCTCCTCTTGGGAACCAGCCTCCCAAACCGCCAACCAATGGCGCTGCATCTGCAGAGAAAGGCTCTGTGAACGGAGCCAATGGCGTCGGGTCTGACTCCAAGTTGTCGCCACCTCCTGCAGGCGGGAGCACTCCCTCTCTTCCGGGTCTTTCGTCGATGCCTCAGTTTGGCGCGGCGATGATGACCCGGGCCAAGCTCGATCAGTTGACCACATTGTTGTACCGGATTTCGTTGCTGGGTGCTCCCTATGGACGCATTCAGATCCGCGCCATTCGCTTGTACATGCAGAAAATTCTTGGAAGCGACCCGCCACAGCTTCGTTGGGTGCGAGACAAGCTCAAAGCATTGCAAGCCGAAGACTTGCCTCTGGTCCCACCACCTCTGGACGGTCTCGCTGAGCTTTTGCCCAACATGTCGTATGGGATGCGCCTGCATTTCCTACACACAGCGATCTTCTTGCTGGGAGTGAAAACTCTCAACACTGTGGAGCGGCAACACGAACTTCTCCAGGACCTTGCAGTGGAGTTGGGGATTGCTCCTGACGATGTGAGCTTCTTTCAGTTGTTCAACATTGGTCGGGATGAGATTAATCTCAGCATGCAGGATTGCTTGTCGTTGTTTGGCTTGGAGCAGGGTGCCACGGAAGATGAAATTCGCAAGGCCCACCGAACAATGGCGCGACGTTTCCACCCCGACAAGTTCCACGCCTTGGGACCTGAGTTCCTTCGGATGGCTGAACGAAAAATGAAAGAAGCCAACATGGCGTTGGAAATTCTCTTGTATCGCGCAGACCGAAATTTGTAGACCGTTGGGATATCGCCCAAACGGAGCCTCTCCTACACTTATTGACAGGACTCTTGTATGTGGACGTATTTCAAATCGATAGGGCTTGTTGCAGCCGTGGTCGTTGGGATGAGCGCTTCAACAGTCTGGGCTGAACCGCCTGTCGACCTCGCCAAATGGAAGTCGCTGATCAAAAAGGGGCAAGCTCTGCGCAACAGTCACAAGAAAGCGGAGCAGTTGCGCCGCGCCGAACTGTTGTGGAAGGCCTATCTCATGAACCCCAAGGCGTTTCGTTCGCTGGAGGTGGGGTCTATGGCTTGCAACATTCGGGCAAGACACGCCAAAAACAGCACCCGGATTAAGATGTGGGCGAAGTCAGGTATTGTTCTCGCCAAGACAATGATGAAGCGTTGGCCTAAGCGAGCGGAAGGCTACTTCTGGTCTTCCATCCATTGGGGTCAATACGCTCGCGGTGGTGGCGTGTGGGTGGCGATGACCAAAGGGATCGCTGGCAAAGTTGTGAAGTATGCCAAGACTTCCTTGAAGCTGAATCGCAAGGTGTATCGGGGTGGAGCCCAGCGTATCCTTGGACGCTATTACTTTCGTGTGCCTTGGCCCTGGAAGCGAAAGAAAAAGTCCCTCAAGTATCTTCAAGAGGCGCATCGCATTGCTCCCAAAGATGCCGGAGGTATGTTGTTCTTGGGAGAAACGTTGTACTCAATGGGTCAAAAGAAGAAGGCCAAAGCTTTCTTTCGCAAATGTTCAACGCAGTGGACTCCAGGGCTTCGTGCCAACGCTGCGCCTTCCCGCTGTCGTAAGTGGTTAAAGAAATACTGATGACTTTAGAAACACAGACAACCCAACTTCAGGAAGAAGCAGTAGCAGAGGCCCACGCGGAGGTTCCCCGTCGAAAAACATCACCGTGGCGATGGGTCTTGTTGATCGGCGTTTTGGTCGGGCTGTTTGTTTTGGCCCGGGCGATGGGATGGCAGGAGTACATGCAGCCTCAGCGTTTGCGCAAGCTGATCGAAGGCGCAGGGTTTGTGGGTGTCATCATGTACCTGGGAATCTTCGCCTTTGGTGAACTGGTCCACATCCCTGGGCTTGTCTTTGTGGCAGCCGGTGTGTACGCCTACGGTCAGTTGATGGGCGGTGCCTTGGCGCTCGCCGGCGCGATTCTTTCCGTGACTGTGAGCTTTTGGGTGGTTCGTATTGTGGGTGGCCAGGCTCTCTCGGAGATTCGCTGGTCGATCCTCAAGAAGATGCTAGAGCGGCTTGATGAACGGCCCATTACCATCGTTATTGTTCTGCGCTTGATGTTCTTCATTGCTCCGCCAGTCAATTACGCCTTGGCTCTCTCCACCATTCGCTTTCGTGATTATCTCATCGGATCAGCCATCGGTTTGACCCCTGTGTTGGTTTTTTCGGTTCTCTTTTTTGATTGGTTGTTCAAGTAAGAGAACCGTTTTTGAGCTTCGCCTCCCCAAATTCTAAACCTGCCTGTCTGCCTTGCGGTTGCCTTCCAAGAACTCGTGCTTAATCTCTTTGTCAATGAATTCTAACCTCAAGCTGAGAGAGTCTTGTATGTTACAACGTTCCATCCTCTGTGGTTGGTTGCGGCCCCTCTATGGGCTCGTGGCGCTCGTGCTTTTCGGTTGCACCAACCCGTCTCAACCCAAGTCAAAGTTACAAGGTCAAATCCCTCTTAAAGACTGTCACTTGCCGACAAAGGGGAGCATGTTACTCATCCCTGCTCGGTGTGGTTCCTTGGATGTTCCTGAAAACTGGGACAAACCCAAGGACAAGAAGATCAAGATTTACTTTGCTGTGTTGCCCGCCAAAAAGAAGCAAAGCAAAGTTGACCCCATGTTTTTCTTCGCGGGTGGGCCAGGGCAGGCCGCGACGGAGTCGTATCATGCGATGATGCGAGGTTTTTCTCGGATCAATCAGGTTCGTGACATCGTCTTGATCGACCAGAGAGGAACAGGTCAATCCAGTCCGATTCGTTGTGATGCTTCCGTGTTTAAGGACCTGACCAAAGATCCCAACGACGCCGAATTGATGAAGTGGATCAAGGGCTGTGCTGACAAGCAGAAGAAGCAGCTGCGATACTACCGCACCGTGGAGTCCATCAAGGACTTTAACGCTGTCCGAAAGGCGCTTGGTTACAAGACAATCAACCTCTACGGTATCTCGTACGGTACACGTGTTGCGCAGAGCTACATGAGAGCGTATGCCTCCCACGTTCGAAGCGTGATTCTTGACGGCGTTGCGCCTCAAACGATGCCTCTGGGTCGTGACATTTTTGTTTACGGGCCTGACCGAGTCAAACGATGGGTCATCGCACGATGCAAAGCAGACAAGGCCTGCAACAAAGCCTTTCCCAAGCTGGCAGATTCTATCGCGGCTGTGGAGAAGATCATCAAAGAAAAGCAGCCGGTGGTGGAGATGATTCACCCCCGGACCAACAAACGATTCAAGGCGAAGCTCACCTGGACAACCTGGGGGCTCGGCTTTCGCTTGTTTGGTTACTCCAGCACAATGGTGTCTGTGTTGCCGCTGCTCATTCACAACAGCCACAAAACCAAGGATGTTCGTCCCTTGTTTAAGTGGGTGATGGCGCAGGTTGAGTCTGTGCATGAACTCTTGGGGCAGCTCGAAAACAGCGTTCTGTGCGCCGAAGATGTTCCGTTCTTGAGCGCGAAAAAGAGGACGGAATCAAGCCCCACAGGCTACGGAGAAAAGCGCCTCAAGACGAGCGTGATGCTGTGCAAGTATTGGCCTCACAAAGTGGTGAGTGCTGACTTCAAGAAGCCCGTTGTGTCTTCGATCCCGACGTTACTTCTCTCCGGTCAATACGATCCTGTCACGCCGCCAAACTATGCGAGTCAGGTCGCCAAGCACCTCTCCCATCATCTGGAAGTTGTCGTTCCTGGAGAAGGTCACGGCGTGGTTGGCATGGGTTGTGTTCCCAAGCTGGCCGAACAGTTTGTCCAGGAGGCTTCGGTCAAGAAGCTCAAACCCGCCTGCGTCAAACAACACAAACCCACAGGATTTTTCATTGATTTCGCGGGACCGGAGGTGTTGCAATGATTCAGGTGCAGGAAGTTTCCAAAACATTTGGTGATGTGAAGGCCTTGCAACAAGTGAGTCTGACGGCTCCTGATGGGCAAATCACGGGCTTGCTCGGGCCCAACGGTGCAGGCAAAACAACGTTGCTGCGTATGTTGTATATGATCCTCAAGCCGGACCAAGGCTTCATTGAAATTGACGGACTGAACATTCAGGACAACACCCAGGAAGTTGCCCGACGCTTGGGTGCGTTGCCTCATTCCCACGAGCTTTACGAGCGATTGACCTCGCGTGAACATGTGCATTACTACGGCGAACTTCATGGTCTCACATCGAGCCAACTTGAAGAGCGCTGCAAAGATCTGTTTCGCATCCTCAACATGGAAGACATCAAGGACCGCAAAACAGCGGGCTTTTCCCAAGGTCAGAAGGTGAAGGTTGCGCTCGCACGTGCACTGGTGCACCAACCGCAAAACATCATCTTGGACGAGCCCACATCGGGCCTGGATGTGATGAGTCGTCGGAATATTCGAGAGCTGCTTCTGGACCTGAAGGCGCAAGGTCGATGCATCCTTCTCTCCACGCACTTGATGCAAGAGCTGGCAGTGTTGTGCGACCGCATTGTTATCATTGCGAAAGGACAAGTCGCAGCCGTGGGTTCTCCTGAGGAACTTAAGGAACAAACCCAAACCGAGTCTCTGGAAGATGCCTTTGTCGCAGCGATCGAACGAGTGGGAGAGCCAGCATGAACCAACGAGTTTTTACGGTCTTCCGCAAAGAAGTGAAGGACAACATTCGGGACCAACGTTCCTTAATGTCTTCCTTTTTGCTGCCTGTGTTTTATCCGATCTTGCTTGCCTTAATCATGGGGATGACCAGCAAGAAGGTGAAAAACTCCAAAGGCAAAACGGTGAAGCTGGCTGTGGTCGGAGCAGAGCATGCTCCTGCGATTATCCGGCATCTGCAGCAACTGAAAATCAAAGTGGTTCCTGTGAAAAAGGAACTCCGGGCGCTGGTCAAGAAGGGAACGTACAAGGTCGGGATTAAGATTCCCAAAGACTTTGCCAAGACGTTTCGTTCTGCCAAGCCCGCAAAGATTACGATGGTTGTGGACAAGTCGAGACGGTGGGGCAAGACAAGCTCTCTCCGTGTCCAACGTGCTCTGGCAGGGTATGCCCAAAAGATTGGGGCCCTTCGCTTGGTCGCTCGGGGAATCCATCCCCAGGTGGTTCGGCCGATTGCGATCCAAACCATCGACACCGCAACCCAACGTGACTACGCAGCCATGCTCTTCTCTGCGCTGCCGATCTTCCTGATGATTATCATCTTCATCGGTGGGCTTTACGTGGCGATTGATACAACCGCTGGAGAGTTTGAGCGTGGCTCTCTGGAGCCGTTGCTGGTCAACCCGCTCACACGGTTCGAGTTTCTGCTTGGAAAGTATCTGGCGGTGGTCTTGTTTGCGATGAGCGGGCTCTTGCTGTCGATGTTTGGCTTTGGCCTTGTGCCACTGCTTATCTCGACGGAAGCGTTGGGCTTTCAAATCCAACTCTCGCCTCTGGTTCTGGCCCAGATCTTCCTGTTGTGCATTCCCTTGGCTTGTTTGGCGTCGGCGGTCCAGATGCTGCTCGCTACTTTTAGCAAGAGCTTCAAGGAAGCGCAGGCGAAGCTTTCCATTATGATGATGGTTCCGGTGGTTCCAGGGTTGATGCTGATGTTTATCACGCTCAAGCCCAAGCTCTGGGCGATGATGATTCCTACACTGGGGGAGCAACTTTTGATCAATGAGTTGTTGCGAGGCAATCCCATTCCACCGTTGTTCCTCGTCGTGGTGTACGCTTCTGCCATGCTTTACACCGCCCTCTCGCTGTTCCTGGCCAATCGGATGTACCAGGGCGAGCGTCTCTTCCTTCGTAAGTGATTCCCCGCCGTCTGCTCACGCGTCTTTCGTCCATTGTTGCAGCGAAACCAACAGCTCCTCGTCCTGAAGCAATTCATGGGGTGAGGTGTACCAGGTGACGTCTTCTTTGCGAAACCAGGTGAGTTGCCTCTTGGCGTAGGCTTTGGTGCTCTTGCGGATCCGAGCTTCGGTTTCTGTTGGGCAGAGCGCTCCATCAAGCATTTGGTTCAACTCACGGTATCCAATCGCCTGCATGGGTTTCAGAGACATGTCGTAGCCTCTTTCTCGAAGGGACTCGACTTCTGTGCTCCAGCCTTCCTGTAGCATCTGGGTGATTCGGGCTTCGATGGTCGCGTACAGATGCTTCCGTTCCGGCATGATTCCAATCAAATGAGCAGGGTAGCGCTTCTCTCTGTGGCCGTGCTCCGCCACCATCTCGGTGTACGTACGACCGCTCAGTTGGTACACTTCCAGCGCCCGAACAATCCGGACTTTGTCGCGTGGAGCAATCCAGGAGGCCGCCTTGGGGTCCACCTGTTGCAGCTCCCTGTGCATGGTCTCCGAGCCTCGCTCCTCGATCTGTTGCTGAAGCTCTTGGCGAAGGGTTTTGTCGGAGGGAAGGTCAAACAACCCATGCAGCAACGCTCGAATGTAAAGGCCCGTGCCGCCAGCGACGATGACGCTCTTTCCTCTGCTGTGAATGTCTTGAATGACATGGTCCGCATCGTTCTGAAAACAAGCTGCGTCGTAGGGCTCACCGGGCCTTTTGCGATCGAGGAGGTGGTGAGGAACGCCTTGCATCTCTTCGCGTGTGATCTTGCCGGTCCCTATGTCGAAGGAACGGTACACCTGGACGGAGTCGGCGCTGAGGACCTCGCCGTCCAAGGCCTTGGCTAGAGCGACGGCCACTCCACTCTTTCCGCTGGCTGTAGGACCCACCACCACCACAAGAGGGATCGGGGCGACTTGTCCGTGAGGTTGTGGGTTGGGAGGAGTGGAGGCTTGTGTTGTCGTCATGAGTTTGCGGTCTGTTGGAGGGGGTCGAGCCGTACTCTAGGTTCGGTGGAAGCGCTTCTCCAGTTCTTTGATGGGGTATTCGATAAACACCGGCCGTCCGTGGGGACAATGGGCGCTGAAGTCGATTTCATCCATCTGTTGGAGGAGCGCGCGGACTTCGTCATGACTCAATGGGTTCGGTCCTCGAACGGAGCCATGACAGGCCATTCGCATTAACACGATATCCCGACGTTCGTCCAGGGTGGCGGTTCGTTTGCCCGCCGAAAGCTCTTCGAGTACGTCACGAATTAACTCATAAGGATCAGCGTTTTTGAGATACACCGGGACCGACTTCAAGACAAAGCTCTGACCCCCAAACGGCTCCAGGTCAATTCCCAGTTGTCTCAACTGGTCCGCGTATTGGGAGGCTTGCTGGGCTTCCGTGAGGCTAAGCTCCAACCGAGGAGGAAGAAGGTAGCCTTGTTCAGGTATCTGGCTCCGCTCGTAATCTGCCATAAGCTTCTGGTAGCTGATGCGTTCATGGGCGGCGTGCTGATCGATGAGAATCATCTTGCCTTCCATCTCCAGCACCAAATACATCTGCGTTAGCTGGCCGATGTACCGAAGCGAAGAGAAGAAACCCATGCGTTGTGGGGCCTTGGTGGGGGGCTCCGCATTGGCTTGTGTTTCTGTGTCCTCGGTTGCTTCGGGAGGTGCGGCTGGTGTGGGAGCTTCTCCACCGTTGTGGGTTCGAGAGTCCCATCCCGGCAAGAAAGGCAGCCCGGTTTGGGCAGCCGGCAATGGAGGCAGAGACTCCTCTTCCTTGGGCTGATCGGTGTGACCAGGAATCACCAGGTTTTGTTTCTCCGCGGCGCGAAGGAACCGGGCGCGAAACTCATCAAAGTTTTTGGGCGCAGCAGCAGATGAAGCCTTGCCATTCGACGGGGTTACAGAAGGTGAAGCCGCAACCGTTGGGCTTGGTTTGGGTGAGGCTTCCTGGGCTTGGGGTGCGGGAGGGCTTTTGATCACAGGCGAAGGTGCCAAGGGGAGGTCAGCTGTTGCTGTATCGGGCATGGGGGCATCCGAATAGTCGGATCCCTCTGGCGCATGGATCGGGACCGGACCGGGGCTGTGGTTGGCAAGGGCCATTTGAAGCCAGGGCGCGCGGGCGATGGCGTTGCGCAGCGTGGTGAGCAGTCGGCTGTATACCTCATGTTGTCGGTGAAAGCGGACCTCGATCTTCTGGGGGTGAACGTTCACATCCACTTCCGACGGGTCAATCTCCAGGAACATCAAGACATAGGGAAAGCGTCCCTTCTCAATGGTGCCTCTGTAGGCTTCCTGGCAGGCGTGCGCCAACCCTCGGTCGCGGATGAAGCGCCCGTTCACAAACAGATAGATGCCTTTTGTGCCTTTGGTGGTGTGGGTGGGCTCTGAAAACAACCCGTGCATCTTCAACCAACCCATCGTTGCTGCCACCGGATGCATGGATTGTCCGACCTGACGTCCCAGAAGGTCGCTGACTCGCTCTCGCAAATCTGTGGTCGGGTTGGTTTGGAGTTGGTTCCGGCCGTTGTGAGACAAGCGAAAGTGGATCTCTGGGTTGGCCAACGCAAGACGTGTAACGGTCTCTGCGATGTGGGAGAACTCGGTACCGTCTGTCTTGAGGAACTTGCGACGACCAGGAACATTAAAGAACAGGTCCTTGATCTCTACGGTGGTTCCTGGAGCCCGAGCCGCGCGTTGGACGTCGGGGTCGCCGCCTTCTATTCGTATCTGAGTTCCGACAGGGTCATCGGGAGTGCATGTGGTCAAGGTGAAGCGGCTGACCGAAGCAATACTGGGCAGAGCCTCTCCACGGAAACCCATGGTCAGGATGCGGAACAGGTCTTCTTCGCTTTTGATCTTGCTGGTGGCATGACGTTGAAGAGCCATCTCTGCGTCTTCTTGGGTCATCCCGCTGCCGTTGTCGGTGACCCGTAACAGTCGCTTCCCGCCGCGCTCTACGTCGATCTCGATGCGCGTGGAGCCAGCATCAAGGGCGTTCTCCACCAACTCCTTTAACGCGGAAGCTGGGCGTTCAACGACCTCGCCCGCTGCTATTTTATTGATGAGATCTTCCGGCAACATCCGGACAATGCCCATAACTCTCTCCGTTCCTTGTATCCAACGTTGCAACGCTCCAAGGCGTTTCTATTCGCATGTTCAGTGCAGTGTAACGATACAAAGCATGTATGACAAGGGATGTCTTGTGAAGGAACTGGGTACTTCAATGCACAGCGATGCACTTCACGGAGAACAGAGGATAAGGGATGAACCCTTGACATCCTGTTTGATTCTGCTAAAGACACCGCCAGATTTCTGAAGATTGAATTCCATCACTCTTTATTAACCAAAGGGAAAGACTATGAGCACCCAACAAACTTTGTCGATCATCAAGCCTGACGCTGTTGCCAAAAACGCCATCGGTGGCGTTCTTCACATGATTGAGTCCGCTGGACTTCGTGTGGTTGCGACCAAGATGGTTGCCATGAGCAAATTCCAGGCTGAAGGATTCTACGCTGTACACAGCGAGCGTCCCTTCTTTGGTGAGTTGACCGACTTCATGAGCTCGGGTTGCGTTGTTGTGTCTGTGCTCGAAGGTGACAACGCCATCCAGCGTTACCGTGACCTGATGGGTCCGACCAACTCCAACGAAGCGCCCGAAGGAACCATCCGCGCCAAGTACGGCACCGACATCCAGGCCAACGCTGTGCACGGATCCGACTCCCCCGAAAGCGCTGCTACTGAAATTCCCTTCTTTTTCAGCGCTCACGAACTTCGTGGATTGAACCACGGCTAAGGAACTCTCCCTCTAGCTCCCTCCCTTGGTTTCTCCTCTTGTTCTCTACTTTTTCTTTCCAGGTTATCGTTTTATCGCATTGTATGTCGTATACTTGTAGAAGTGTACCCCACGCATTGGTGTGGCTGTGTGTTGTTGTTTAGGAGATTGATATTATGTGGAACCGCTTGGTTTTTGGTTGTTTCTGTCTTTTCACTTTGGCCGCAATGTCCACGTTGACTGTCGGCTGTGGAAGTTCCGCTGTGGATGGAACTTGTTCCTACAAAGGAACCACGTACCAAATTGGTGAGAGCTTTAAGTCGGACGACGGTTGCAACACATGTACGTGTCTCAACGGTCAGGTGGCGTGCACCAACATGGCTTGCGCTCCAACACCTTGTGGTACAAAGGGAGCTGCGTCCTGCAAAGACAATGAGTTTTGTGACCAGGCCGACCACTGCGGTACGACCGACAAAGCTGGTGAATGCAAACCCAAACCCGAAGGCTGTGCGACCGTTGAAGAGCCCGTCTGTGGATGTGACGGCAAAACATACAGCAACGGATGTGTCGCCAACGCGGCAGGCGTGTCTGTGAAGTCCAAGGGAGCCTGTGCGGGGCCAGGGAAGTCTTGCGATTACAACGGCAAGACTCACAAGGATGGGGCCACGTTCCCTCACACCAACGGCTGCAACACCTGCACTTGCAAAGACGGCAAAATCGAGTGCGACGGAGAAGCCTGTCCCTTCAAGAGTTGCAAGCACGACGGCAAAGAACACAAGAGCGGCGACACCTTTGACAAAGGCGACGGCTGCAACACCTGCGAGTGCTTCGATGGAAACGTAACCTGCACCGAAAAAGTTTGCAACGCGGATTGCACCTACGAAGGCAAAACTCACAAGGACGGAGCAGAGTTTCCTGCCAAGGATGGCTGCAACTCCTGCAAATGCTCCGCTGGAAAGGTGACCTGCACCACCAATACCTGCCCTGGCGCTTCCTGTACTCATGATGGCAAAACACACAAAGACGGAACCACCTTTGACAAGGGCGACGGCTGCAACACCTGCACCTGCAAGAATGGCTCTGTTAGCTGCACGGAAAAAGCATGTCCGCCCAGTCAATGCAGCGCCAACACAGACTGCAAGACGGATGAGTTTTGCGAACTCAAGGCTGGCTCATGTGGAGGACAAGGGGAGTGCAAGAAGAAGCCCGACCCCTCCAACTGCAAGGACACGAGTCCGGTGTGTGGCTGTGATGGAAACGACTACTCCAGCGCATGTGATGCAGCGCTCAAGGGTGTAAGCGTTAAAGCGACAGGAGCCTGCCCCACCAAAGGATGTACGGTAAACGGCAAAACCTACAAAGAAGGCGACTCTTTCCCTGCAGGTGACGGCTGTAACAACTGTACCTGCAAAGGTGGCCTGCCTGTCTGCACCCAAATTGCTTGTCCGCCAGGCGCTTGCCAGACCAACTCCGACTGCAAGGCCGCGGAGTATTGCAAGTACAGCAGCACCTGCGGTGGACAAGGGAAGTGTGCAACCAAGCCCACAGCTTGTACCAAGAACATTGATCCAGTTTGTTCCTGTGACGGAACGACCTACAACAACGCCTGTGAAGCGGAAGCGGCCGGAGCTAACGTGAAGGCAAAGGGCAAGTGCGCAGCCAAAACTTGCGTGTACGACGGCAATACGTACAACGACGGTGACTCCTTTGTCGCCAAAGACGGCTGCAACGTTTGCACTTGCTCCAACGGTGTAGCGGGCTGCACTCGCAAAGGTTGTGGACAAACGTGCTCCACCAACGGTGACTGCAACTCCACCGAATATTGCGCTCGCGTCACCGGATACTGCAAGGCTTCCGTTGGAAACTGCGTCACCAAACCTACCGCATGCACGAAAATTCTTGACCCTGTGTGTGGCTGTGACGGTCAGACCTACAACAACGCCTGTGAAGCTGCGGCCAAAGGTGTATCGGTCAGCGCCAAAGGCAAGTGCACTTCCACCACGACTTGTACCTACGATGGCAAAACGTACAAGGACGGCGATTCGTTCCCAGCTACGGATGGTTGCAATACCTGCACCTGCAAAGCTGGAGCGGTGGGTTGTACAAAGATTGCTTGTCCTCCAGGAGCTTGCCAAACCAACAGCGATTGCAAGTCCACCGAATTCTGCGCTCTCAAGAGTGGCTGCTCTGGAACTGGAACATGCACGGCTCGTCCAGGAGCTTGCACCCAACAGTACGATCCCGTTTGTGGCTGTAACGGAAAGACTTATGGCAACGCCTGTACGGCAGCCAGCGCCGGAGAAAACGTCAAAGCCAAGGGACAGTGTACTTCCACCACGACTTGCAACTACGACGGCAAGACATACAAGGATGGCGATTCGTTCCCAGCTACGGATGGTTGCAA
>SBHC01000008.1 GCA_006226375.1 Deltaproteobacteria bacterium
CGCACGGAGAGGGGAAGGCGAGTCTGACGAGCCAGGGGTGAGGTCTCCTGACCAACGACCCACGGCTGCACCCACTTGGAACACTCCTCTGTATCTCCCTTTCTAATTTTGGTATAACTCCGCCATACCGAGTCTCCCCTAGAATCCAATCTCCCTGGCTCGACAGGAGCTTGTTTTGCATCCAAACCCTCGCATTCTGATCGTGGACGATGAACCGTTCAACGTCGATTACCTTGAGCAAGAGTTGGAAGAACTCGACCTCGACACCCTCAGCGCATTCAACGGCGTGGAAGCCTTGGAGCAGATCGAGGCACACAAACCCGACCTCGTGCTGCTGGATATCATGATGCCCGTGATGGACGGCTTTGAAGTTCTGGAGCGACTGAAAAACAGCCCTTACAGCAACATCCCAGTGATTGTCATCTCTGCGATGTCTGACATCGACAGCGTTGCGAAAGGCATCACTCTTGGTGCAGAGGACTACCTCCCCAAACCCTTTGACCCCGTTCTGCTCGAAGCACGCATCCAGGCTAGCCTGGAGAAGAAGCGTTTGCGTGACAAAGAGTTGGATTACCTGGAACAAGTCGAGCGGCTCACCCAGGCCGCCCTCGCCATTGAGAACAACAACTTTGCGCCAGAAAGCCTCGACCACGTCGCCGAACGACAAGACGCACTCGGCCGACTGGCCCGCATCTTCCAAAGCATGGCGAAGGAGATTTACGAACGAGAGCGACGCCTCTTGCACCGACTTGAGCGAATCCAAACGGACGCGAAAGAGAGCCAGCAGGCGGCCAAAGAAACCCCAGGGGTCTACATCCCTGCGGATCGCAAGTACGCCCTGGTGCAAGGAATAGACCTCCCTGAATCCACCAGCGGAGCAGCCCTGTTTGTCGACATCTCAGGCTTTACACGCCTGACGGAAGCGCTCGCCAAAGAGATGGGATTGCAACGAGGCGCCGAAGAGTTGATGAGGCACCTCAACCAAACGTACGAAATGCTGGTCGGTCATGTCCATGAGTTTGGAGGCAGCATCTTAAACTTTACGGGGGATGCGATCTCCTGCTGGTTTGATGAATCCCTTCCACAAGGAGCCCATTCTGCGTCGTGGCGAGCGACCTCGGCAGCGTGGGCGATGCAGCATTCCATTCGAAAGATAGACACCATTGTCACGCCTTCAGGCACTCCCTTCCCCCTCGCGATTAAGTGCGCAGTGGTCAAAGGCAACACCAAACGCTTCTTGGTCGGCAACCCTTCCGTGCAATCCATCGAAGTCATGGCGGGAGACGCTCTGCATACCCTGGCTCTCGGAGAGTTTCTGGCGGCTCCGAATGAAACGCTGGTGCACGTGTCCGCGTGCGAGGAGCTTCAGGACAGCCTCTTGGTCTCAGAGTGGCGACAACCGGACAATTCAGAACATCAATTTGCTGTGCTGTCTGACCTCAAGAGTTCAGCGCCCCCCGCTCCCTGGCCACCCATTCCAGAAGGAGCGTTGACTCCAGAGCAGCTCAAACCCTGGCTCCTCGACCCGGTGTACCATCGGGTTCATACGGGCCAAAGCAACGACCTTTCAGAGCTTCGAACCGTTACGGCCCTGTTCCTTAAGTTCTCGGGGATCGATTACGAAAACGATCCCCAAGCGAGCACCAAGCTCAGCCAATTTATCAGCTGGGTCCAGGACGTGGTCCTTGCCTACGATGGGTACGTTCTTCAATTCAGCACAGGAGACAAAGGAAGCTATCTCTATGCGACCTTTGGCGCACCCGTCGCTTGCGAAGACGATGCAGTCCTCGCCGTTTCTGCAGCTCAATCTCTTCGGGTATTGCCTGCCCACCTCTCTTTTGTAACTTCCCTTCAAATGGGCCTGGCTCGCGGGCTCATGCGAACCGGCCCGTATGGCAGCCCACAACGTCGAACCTACGGAGCCGTTGGAGACAAAACCAACTTGGCCGCGCGGATTATGATGTTGGCCCAAAACAGTATTCTTTGTGATCCTGCGGTATACCAGGCGACCAAAGAGAACTATGCCTACGAAAGCCTTCCTCCGATCCAGGTGAAAGGTAAAAAAGAGCCCGTCTCTCTGTTTCGCCCCTCGGGTTCGACCGTTCCGATGATTCAGAGCTTTATCGACAAGCTCCCTCCAGGCCCCCACCTCACCTTGAAAGTCGCAAGCTTGGTAGGACAGGTGTTTGATCTGGAAACGCTGGTTGCAATCTATCCTGTAGAGGCAGAACAAGAGAACCTGGCAGGCTACGTTCAGGAGCTGATGCAAGCAGGCTTGATCCAGTTCATGCCCTCCAAATCCGGACAGATCTACACGTTCCCGATGCCAGTCGTGCGAAACACAGCGTACGAGTTGATGTTGTTTGCCCAAAGGCGTCAGCTTCACGCAGCGCTGGCCATTTGGCTTGAGTCAAAGCATGGGGAAAACCTGACCCCGCATTATCCCAGCCTGATCTACCACTGGGAACAAGCCGAAGAAACAGAGAAAGTCCTCCATTTTCTCGAACTCGCAGGACAGGCTGCCCATGAGGAAGGCGAACACGCTCTCGCTTTGGAGTACCTTGAGAAGGCCAAGCACTTAAACAAGCGGTCGTCTCTACTGAGCGCGGAGTACAAGATCCCTGTGATTAAGCCGGAAGCCTGAGAGAAAAGACGGCTCCTTCATCCACTTTGCTGGTGGCTTTGAGAGATCCCCCCAACAGCTCAGCAAACTTCAAGCTAATGGAGAGGCCAAGCCCTGTCCCCCCATACTTTCGGGTGGAACTTCCTTCAGCCTGCTGGAACGTTTCAAAGATCAGGGGCAAAGCCTCCTCCGAGATGCCAATGCCTGTGTCTTCCACGTCGATTTGGTAGAAATCGTCCGTGCGACACAAAGAGACAACAATCCTTCCCTCGTGCGTGAACTTGGCGGCGTTGCTCAGCAAGTTAAGAAGAATCTGCTTTACCTTTTCGGGATCGGACTCAAGCTCCGACGACTCTGTATCAGCCACAACCTCCATAGATACGCCTGGTTGAAGCAAAGACAGGGAAGCTTCCACGGTTTGCCGAACCAACGACTCCAAAGAGAACTTTCGACGCTTCACTTCCGTTCGCCCAGCCTCCACCTTAGCCAAATCAAGAATCGAGTTAATCAACCCAAGCAAATGCTCGCTGCTCTCGCTGATTTTGTCGAGGTTGCTGAGTTGCTTCTCTGGCAGAACCTTTTGCCCTTTACGCCGGACAATTCGGGTAAAACCCATGATCGCGTTCAAAGGTGTACGAAGCTCATGACTCATATTCGCCAGAAACGTACTCTTGGCCTGGTTGGCCTGCTCAGCGCTCTCTTTGGCCTGCTCTAGTTCGGCTGTTCTCTTGGCAACAATCGCTTCGAGGTCTTCGTAGACTTCGGCGTTTTCAATGGAGATCGCAGCAAACGAGGCAAGAATCCCCAAGACATCTTGTCTCTCTTCGGTGAATACACCTGCGCTCAGGTTGTTTTCCAGATACAGCAGCCCCAACAACTCCTTGTGACTTAGCACAGGCACGCACAAAACAGAGTGGACCGGTTGCTTCAACATGTAAGGATCTTGCTGATAGACGCCGTCTGTTTGGGCGTCTTTCAGCACCACTTTCTCATGGGTCAGCATGACGTACCGAAGCAGGGACATCGGCAAAGGTCCATGTGTTTCATCCAGGGAGAGCGGCTCGTTGGGCAAATGTACCTGCCCTTGCGACGAATCAAGCCTGGCAACAATCCTCCACTCGCCTTGGCGTTGCAAGAGAAGCCAGCCATCGGTAGCGCCAGCGTTCTCGACAACAAGCTGCATCAAGTTTTCAAGGAGGGTCTCTTTCTGAACAACACTAATCAACGTCTGAGACGCTCGTAGAATGGTCTCAATGTCGAGCGGAGAGTGACCGCTCGTTGAGTTACTCACCGACACCGTGAGGCCATGAGACGAGGTGGCTCGTTCAAGCCGATGAAGTAAGCCAGGATGATTCTCCCTTAAGCTAGTAAGCTTTGCAGCGGCTCCCCACTGCGCATAACTGGCCCAGGCTTCTTGCAAATAGAAACGCGCCATCGAGGTTCGCCCCATAGCCTCACACAGGGAAGAGGCTTGCTCAGCAATCAGAGCAGCATCCGGCACAACCTCAATCTCACGGGCTTCTGACAAGGCCAAGTCAAACGCCTGCAGCGCCAGGGGCCCTTTTTCTTTGTGTTGCAGCTCCAAGGCGTTGAGCCAAGTCAATCGGTACGACCGTGATGCAGGCACATGGTTGCACCACCTTCTCAGCATCTTTGAATACCTTCGCCGCAAACGACGAGTGTGTTGGGTCTCAGGTCGTCCTCGGGCGATGCCACCATAGAGGGCAACCAGAGCCATCATACAGAAGGGGCCACGCAACAAATTGAAGACAGGCAGGGCCAAATCGCTGGGTTCATCGGTGGCGACCTCCCAAGCGATGTCCCACTCCCCCCAAACAAGGCCAAGGTGCATTTGAAGAAAGTGAAGAACAATACGGAAGGCCGAGGGGTCCACCATCCCTTCCACAAACTCCGTAGACTCCAGGTTCATCAAGCGAGGGGTCGGTTGGGACAAGTCTTCCGTCCTTAAGAAGAGAAGAACGTTCCAGATCTGCCCGACATTGCCAAAGAGTTTCTCTCCAAGATGATAGCGCTGGAGAATCGACTTCCTCTCCTGAAAGAAATTCATCTGCTCTTGAAGAGGCATTCCCGTCACGTAGTTCACATACAGTTGCAGCGCATTGGACGCGGATGCACTGGGGATGTCACCCACATCGATGCCTCTCCGAAAGACCTCACCCAGGCTCGATGCAATGGAGCGCAGAGGCTGTGTCCAGACGGAGATCACTGCAAAATGGGCCAGACCAGACCGAGGCCAATAGTACCAAGCGTTCATCTCTTCGAGCTGTCGCAAACACAGCTCACCAAACTTCATGGCTGAGGAATAATCTCGAAAGACCAGGGCTGACAAAATACCGTACCCTGTCCAGCATTGAACGTTGCTTTCAGTCTTTCCATGCTTTAAGAGCAAGTCAAGAGACAAGAGAATGTCCGTAGGAATCGCTCGTGGCTCCGCAGTGGCTTGCGCTGAGATACAAGCCATCTGTACATCAATGACACCCTTCGCCAGAGGGTCTGTGATATCGGGGAGGTTCTCCCAATGTTCGATTGGCCTGCTTCGAATCTTCCAACGAATGCGAGAAAACCACCACAAAATTCGCAGCGGAGACAACACCTTAATCCGTGGTTCACCAGCAAGAGCCAAAAACGTATCGCGCGTTTCAAGCGCCTCATTCAAGAGGGAATGCCCGATGCAATTCTTCACTCTGGCCAGATAAACAGGCGCCTGATCCGACAAGTTTTTTGCATGTTGCACAACTTCTTGAATTCGAAGATCAGCCAGTTCAAGTTCATGCGCCCAAGACCCAGCAGAAGCAGTCCCCGAACAAAGCTTTAGAGCAAGCTCGTAGTGGTTGGACCATCGATTTTCGCCCAGGCACTTCAACCCAAACTCAAAGGATGAAAGAGCGCTAGCGAATGCACCTGCCTGCAAAGAGCGATGCCCAGCGCTCAGCGACAACCTGGCAATAGCAACGCGTTCAGACTCACAGTTGACTTGTTCCAGGCCCAACTCAAAGTGTTGGACGATATCAAACAACAGGTCCGATTGCTCCGGGTTCTCCGCCAATCCAGAGAAAGACCGAGCCAGCGCAAGATGGTACAAAGCACGTTGCTCTTGGGATACCGTTTCGTA
Organism: Deltaproteobacteria bacterium; assembly: GCA_006226375.1. GTDB lineage: Bacteria > Myxococcota_C > UBA6777 > UBA6777 > UBA6777 > M3003. Next base: position 5,757 of record SBHC01000008.1, read on the forward strand.
GACCGTCTCATGCAAGCGGTTGTGGGCGAACCTGTAGGCATAGTCCCCTGTAATCTTGGACTGGGTCCTCCTCACACGAACCTTGTCAGAAACGATGACGCCTGCATCCATGGCAGGCCAAAGACGCTCCACAATCTCAATCAAGGGGAGCTTGAGCAACGTCACAAGGTCGGTGTTTCGGAACGACAACCCCACACAAGAGGCCGCACCGAGAATCGAGCGGGTGTTCTCAGGCAAACGGTCGAGCCGGGATGTCATGATCGACGCCACATTCTGGGTCACTTCGACCCAACGAATGGCTTCGATGTTCCATTTCCACTGCCAACCTTCGCGAAACAACAACCCTTGCTCGGCCAGTTGCTCCAACAGCGATTTCACAAACAAGGGATGTCCAGCGGTTTTTTGGAAGAGCAACGCAGCAAAATCGACCGTATCTTCCAATTCACAGTGACAGGCTTCTGCAATCAGGCGCTGAAGACCTTCCTCGCTTAAGCCTGACAGTTGGAGCTCCAAGAAGTGACGATTGTTAAGAGAGAAAGAAGTCCGCAGCTCGTGAAGTTGTTGGCTGTCAGCACCCTCACGGTAGCTACCGATACAACAAAACCCAACGAGTTCCTTGTCTTTGGAGAGAAACTCAAGCAACTGGCAGGAAGCCTGGTCGGCCCATTGAAGCTCGTCCAAAAACAACAAGAATGGATGTTTGGTGGAAGCAAGCACACCCACCAAGGTTGAAAACAGATGGAGTGTTCGACTCTGGATATCTCCAGAAAGCTCTTCCTGGGACTCACTCCCTTCCGGTAGAAAGAACTTAAGCTCAGGAAGAAGCGGTAGAAGCCAACGTCCCGCTTCGCCGAGTTTCTTGGTAAATCGTTGTTTCCAGCGAGACCGCTCTTTCCGATGCAGCATCAACAGCTGCTTCAAAACCCCTCGGAGGGCATCAGCCAAGGCAAAGTAAGGTGTATCCTGACGCATGGCCTCAAAGCTACCGGAGGCAAACATTCCCCTCTCTTGAACCTTGTCGGCGAGGGAATGCTGGATGAACCGAGCCCGGTCGCTCCCAGCAGGACCTGTCAACAAAAGGAAGGCGGTCCCACCCTGTCGCACCTCTTCAAAGCGATCGAGGAGAGCTTGCCTCTCTGTCTCTTGCTCGTAGATCAGCTCTGGAACAACAAACCGAAGAGAGAAATCGCGAGTGCCCAAGACAAACACAGAGTGATTTCCCTGATTCACCCTCTCTCGGGTGTGCTCCAAATCGTACAGCAACCCGGCCGCGCTTTGGTACCGATCATCCGGATGTTTCGACATCAACTTCAAGACAATGGAAGACAGGCTCGCGGGAATACTGTCGAGTCTTTCGTGGGGTGGCGTCGGTGTCCGAGCCAGGTGCGCGTGGATTTGTTCCAAAGGGTCAGTAGAGACAAACGGTGGATACCCAACCAGAAGATGCCAGGCCGTGACCCCAAGAGAGTAAAAGTCCGAACGATAATCAACGCCAAAGTCAGTGCGTCCTGTTTGTTCGGGCGAAATATACGTAAGAGTTCCTTCCAAGTGGTCCACATCAGGGACTTCCGACGCATCCAGCTCCAGCGTAGAGCTTAACGAGAAATCGATAACCTGGAAACGCTGCTTGGACTCCGACCAGATCAGGTTTTTGGGGTTGAGATCCTTGTGCACGATGTGAGCCGCATGAAGAGCCTCAAGCCCGCTCGCCACCTGACACAACATCTCCAGAACGATACCTGGCTCCAGGTGACCTTTGGCTTGCAGGAGGGAACCAAGATCATCCCCGTTGATGTCATCCATCACCAACAGGACGGTCCCCTTGGCCTCCAGCAACTCCTTCGCCTGGACAATGTGAGGATGCTCAACCTTCTTAAGCAGATCAAACTCTCGCTTGTACCGTTCTTTCCGTTCGGCAGAAGGGAGCGCTTCCTGCGGCATTTTCACAATCAGAGGGCTGCCATCCGACTGTGCGTGACATCGAAGGACCACGGTGTTGGAGCTACGACAAAGCTCTCGGTCGAGAACCAATGAATCGGGTAAAGTAAAGGACATCCACTCTACCTGTTGTTAGATAAGAGACTTGATTTCTGAAGAGACCTGTCAAAGAAAGAGAAGTTCACTCAGCAAGAGTAGAAGAAAAGTCTGACTTTGGAAAGAGAAGAACCGGATGGAGGGAAGAATGAGGAGCAGAACATACAAGAAATAGGCTACTTCCAGAGTTTAACTTGCCCGCCTCCGGGTGCCGTGAACTGGAAGCTGCGACGGCCATCGTTTTGGGTCACTGCAACCACAGCGGCCACAGTACCACCCACAACAACAACACCAATGCCCGTGATGATCCAGGGCCAGGGGTTGTTTTGTTTGACGACTTCACAAATTTGCTTTTCCTTGTTCCAACCCGTGCCTTTGGCACAAGCACAGTACTGCCGCTTGCCTTCCGTAAAGACTTTCTGGTTGCTGGGACAATTGCAGCTTCGTTTGGCTTTCACGCTGAGTGAAACAGGAGAATCTCCGATGCTCAAGTCACCAGCGACCTTTTCTCCTTCAAAGAAACCCAACTTCAAGCACTGGTCCCTCTCGATCGAGATTTCGTACTCACCTTTGGGGAGAAAGATGGGCTTGTTGTCGAGCTTCAAGCCGCCTTGACGCTTGATCCGAGCCATCACTCCGTTGAAGTAGGCAGCTTTGTCCTTGTTGCTAAAGGCGGTCTTGGGAACCAGCTTCAGCTTCACGCGACCCACTTCATCGGGGTCAACTTCGGGAACAAAGGTGAGCTTCCCATACAATGCCAACAGCTTGCTAGCAAAGCGCTTGTACGCCTCGCGGTGAGAGTTCCGCTTCATCAAGCCCTTGGCGATCTGCAAGGTCGTAATCGCCGAACCAATCTGGCCTGTTTTGTAGTAACAGCGGGCAAGATAGTAGTGTGCATTAAAGCTCTGTTGGCCTTGGGTAGTTTTGATCAACTTCATGAAGGCTTTCTTGGCGTCATGGTACAGGCGCTGCTTGTAATACAGCTTTCCCTGTTCGTAGAGTTGCCGAGAATCTTGGGCTTGTGCAGGAGCCGAGAAGTTCCAGCCGAGGGTCAAGACAAACGCTGCCAAAAGCCAGCGAGCGATTCGATGTTCCATTGGATTTGCTTTCCTTGTGGGTGTCATCAACAAAAACTCCTTCGCTTGCATAACTTACTGGCATACACCGCCGTTACAACTTTGGTTGCTTGCACAACACACCGAACCACACACTTTGCTCTTGTCACAGCAGGCGCCGTTGAGACACTCCTGGTTGGAGCCACAACAAGCGTTCACACAGACCTTCGCAACATCACAACAAGAGTTGGCAATGCACTGAGAGGTGCCAGAGCAGCAAACTGTGTTGTTTTGACAGGCCTGCGCGAGCGGACAACATGTACTAGAGATACACTGACCGACCCCTTGGCCGCAAGTTGTTCCACAAGATCCACAGTGACTGTTGCTTGTCGAGGTATCCACACAGGCACCACTACAGACTTGTTGACTTGAAGGACAGGAGCAAGTTCCGCTGGAGCAAGTTGCCCCCGTCGCACACGCCGTACCACAGGTGCCACAGTGTGAGTTGTTGGTCTGTGGATCCACACACACTCCGCTGCACTCGACCTGACCTGTAGGACAAGAGCAGGAACCATTGCTACAAGTTTGGTCGTTCCGGCAGGCCTTACCACAAGAACCACAATTGGCTGCATCCGTCTGTGTGTTTCGGCAAACACCCGAACAGTTCGTTTCACCCGAGCCACAAACCACCACACACTTGCCTTGGAAGCAGGGCTGACCTGTTCCACAAGCATTGCCACATGAACCACAGTTGGAGGGGTTCGTTTGAAGATCAACGCAGGCTCCGGAGCAGTTGGTCTGCCCAGAGGGACAAACCGTTGTACAGGTACCGTTGCTGCAAACCTGAGTCCCTGTACAAGCGTTGCCACAGGCACCACAGTTTGACCTGTCGGTGTTGGTGTTGATGCAAGTTCCGTTGCAATCGGTTTGACCCGAAGGACAGGAACAAGTCCCGCTGGTGCAAGTCTTTCCACCCGAACAAACCGTTCCACATGTTCCGCAGTTGTTGCTATCCGTCTGAAGGTTGGCGCATTGGCCGTTGCATGCGGTTTGTCCGGTGGGGCATCGCAAGATGCAAGTACCGCTGGAGCAAGACTCGCCTTGCTTACAGCTTGTGCCACAGGAGCCACAGTTGCTGGGGTCAGCGTTGAGATTTACGCAAACTCCACTGCATGGAGACAGACCCGAAGGACAAGCACAAGTACCATTCTGGCAGGTGTTGCCTCCCGAACAAGTGGTACCACACACGCCGCAGTTGCTGCTGTCATTCTTCAGATTCACACACTGGTTGTTGCAAACCGACTGACCCGTTGGGCAGGAGGTTTTGCAGGCCCCGCTGATGCAGAGTTCACCGCTTGCGCAGGTGGTTCCACACGCTCCACAGTTGTTTCGGTCTGAGCTTTGATCCACACAGACTCCGCTACAAAGTTTCTCTCCACCTGAGCAGACACAGAAGCGGTTGGAACAAACAGTCCCGCCGGAACACTTGGTTCCACACGCTCCACAGTTGTTGCTATCGGTACGGACGTCGGCGCAAACACCGTTGCAATCCCGCTGCCCTGTCGGACAACTGGTCTCACACTTGCTGTTGAGACACAATTCACCGGACCCACAAGCCGTGTTGCAATTTCCACAGAAGGCGCGATCCGTTTTGGTGTCTTTGCAAGAGCCGCTGCAATCCGACAACCCTGAAGGACAAGTACAGGAGCCACTTGCACAGATCTTGCCGCCTGTACATTTGGTACCGCAGGTTCCGCAGTTGTTGGGATCGGAGTTGGCATCCACACAAGAGCCGTTGCATACCTTCTGGGTACCCGGACAGCTGATGGAGCATTTACCGCTGTTGCATAGCTCGCCGGAGTTGCACGCGTTGGCGCAAGCACCACAGTTTGCTCGGTCCTTGCTCGTGTCCACGCAGACTCCGCTACATCGGGTAGTTCCACCCGTACATTGGCAAGAGCCGTTGGTACACTCTGCTCCACCGGTGCACTTGGTTCCGCATGCGCCACAGTTGTTGTTGTCGGACTTGGTATCTGCACAAACGTTGTTGCAGACAGTCTGACCTGTGGGACAGCTCGTTGAACACGAGCTGTTGTTGCAGATCTGCCCGGAAGCACACTTCTTGCCACAGGCTCCACAGTTGTCGAGTTCTTTGGTGAGATCACGGCAGGTACCGCTGCAATCCGTTTCACCGGAAGGACAGGTGCACAGACCGTTAACACAAGTCTTACCGCCAGAACACTTGGTCCCACAGGAACCACAGTTGTTAATGTCAGACTTGGTGTCAGCACAAGAACCACTGCAGTCCGTTTGACCAACAGGACAACTTGTTGTGCATTGGCCGCTGTTGCAAAGCTGCCCAGACGAACAAACCTTGCCACATGCGCCACAGTTCGACCGGTCACTTCTCAAGTTTCGGCAGATACCACCGCAGTTGGTAAGTCCAGAGTCACAAACACACGCGCCGTTGGAGCAGATCTGACCACCGGTGCAACGTTTTCCGCAAAGTCCACAGTTGTCATCGTTGGTTTTGGTATCAATGCATGAGCCACTGCAATCCGTTTGGCCTGTCGGACAGCTAGTGACGCATCGGCTGTTCGAGCAGCGCTCCCCTGTCTTGCAGACGCGACCACAAGCACCACAGTTGGTAAGGTCGTTGGTCAGGGTTCGACAGATTCCACTGCATAGTGTTTGACCTTGCGGGCATGCACAATTCCCCGAAGCACAGATTTGTCCACCGGTGCATTTGGTTCCGCATTTTCCACAGTTCTCGTCGTCTGACTTTGTATCAACACAAGAACCACTGCAGTCAGTTTGGCTTGGGGGACAACTCGTAGCACACGAGCTGTTGGTGCAGAGCTGTCCGGAGGAACAAATCTTTCCACAAGCGCCACAGTTGGAGCGGTCGTTGGTCAAGTTTCGGCAGTTACCACCACAGTCGGTGAGTCCGCCGGGGCATCGGCATCGACCGTTGGTGCACTGCTTCCCACCGTTGCAGGTGGTTCCACATGTACCGCAGTTGCTTCCGTCACTGTTTGGATCCACACAGGAACCGCCGCAAGGAATTTGTCCTGTCGGACAGTTGAAAACGCATTTGCTGCTGGAACAAAGCTGACCCGACTTGCAGACATTGCCGCACGAGCCACAGTTGCTCAAGTCAACCTTGAGGTCTCGGCAAATGCCGTTGCAGTCCGTCAAACCTTGCGGACAACGACAGACGCCGTTGGTACACTCTTTTCCACCGGTACATTGGCGCCCACACCGACCACAGTTGGTGCTGTCGGTTTTGGTGTCCACACAAGAGCCACTGCAAGCGGTCTGTCCAGTCGGACAGTTGAAGGTACATTGGCCAGCGGAACAAAGTTGCCCTGCTGCACACTTTTTGTTGCAAGCACCGCAGTGGTTCAAGTCCGACTGACGGTCACGGCAAACGCCGCCACAATCAAACAAGCCCCCCGTGCATTTGCAAGAGCCGCTGACACACTCTTTACCACCGTTGCAGCGAACGCCGCAGTTACCGCAGTTGGTGACATCACTTTGGGTATCGACGCAGACGCCGCTGCATACTTTTTGAGAACCAGGGCAGCTGACATCGCACTTACCGCTGTTGCAAATCTCACCGGACTTGCATTTGTTGGCACACGTTCCACAGTTGTTTCGGTCTTCGGTTGCATCCACACAGATGCCGCTACAGTCTGTCAAACCCGAGGTACACTGGCATTTTCCGCCGATGCAAAGCTTTCCACCCGTGCAACGAGCGCCGCAAGTGCCACAGTGATTGACGTCAACTTGGAGGTCGATGCATTGGTCCGATCCGCTGATCTTGCAGATAGTTTGTCCCGCCAGACAAGAGCTTTGGCACTTTCCTGCGTTACAGACCTGCCCCGAGGGGCACTTGTTTCCGCAAGAGCCACAGTGGTTGGTGTCATCCTGAAGTTCAATGCAAACGTCCACGTTGTTAACTTTGCAGACCACCTGGGTACCGGGACAGCCCGTTTTGCAAACGCCTTTTTCACAGAATTCACCAGACTTACAAACGTTTCCGCACTTTCCGCAGTGAGCGTTGGTAATCTGTAGGTCGTAACATTGGGGAGCTTTGTCAACAACACACTCGGCCTGACCGTTGGGGCAGCTTGTCACACATTGACTCACCACACATTTTTGACCGTCGGGACACTTTTGGTTGCACTTGCTGCAGTGGTTGGTATCGGAGGTGAGATCGATACAGACGTCGGTTCCGCTCACATCACACAAAGTTTGTCCTGCCAAACAGCTCGAAATACACTTTCCAGCAGAGCATCTCTGACCATCGGGGCACTTGTTGTTGCAAGTACCGCAGTGGTTGGTGTCCGTTTTCAGGTCGAAGCATTGCTTTTGACCGCCAACTTCACATTGGGTTTGGCCTTGAACACACTCGGTTCCACAGGTGCCGTTGTTGCACTTTTCACCCGACTTACATGCGACGCCGCATCCACCACAGTGTGAGGTGTTGGAGCTAAAGATAACGCAAACACGCTTGCCTGCTTCTTCGCAGGCGTTTTGTCCTTCAGGACAGGTTGCGAACTCACACTTTCCACTGTTGCACGCGTAACCAACGGGACACAAAGGATTCTTGCCTTCGTCATCATCATCAACGCTGCCGTCACAGTCGTCATCCACGTTGTTGCATTCTTCTTTCGCGGGAGTTTCCGAACCAACACACTCGCTCCATTTTCCATTGCTACAGGTTTGAATACCGGTTTTGCAGCGGCCTTTGGACTTGGCGGAGTTGGTGAGTTGGTCCACTTCTTCTTGGGTCAGGTTCTCGAATTTGCTGTTGTAACATTTGCGGGTAAGAAGGACGGGGTCCTTGTCATTCATCAAGGTTTTTCCGGTTTTGGGGTCACGTACGTTGTCCACAAAACCATCACAGTCATCGTCAACACCGTTGCACACTTCGGGTACGCAAGAGGTGCAGGTTTTTCCTTCACCCGGAGTAGCCAGTCGCTTTTGAACGTCTTCGTTGTTGGGAGCAGACACAAACAGCGTGGTCTCAAACAGACACTTGTTGATGCCGTCTTCAAAGCACTTGTATCTTTCTGTATCCGCCGCGCGACAGTAACCGCGCAAGGTTTCCAGGTTGGTCCGGACTTGCTTCTCGTCGGCCGTCAACGTGTTGGGGTCTGCTTTGTTGATCTTGTCGAGGTCTTTGTCCTGGGTGGGTACGACGAGGTTGGGGTCCATCACAAACAGCTTGAAACGGAAGTTTTGCAGTTTGTCATCGTTGGGGATGCGAAGCACGGGAGTGTACTTCTTTTCGATGGGCTCAAGACTCAGGATGCTACCGTCTTCCAGGATTTTAACGAGAGAGAAGTAGGTTTTGTCGTCTTGGGTTTGGTCCCGGTTGTCCCAGCGAGACACCAAGCACCCCCACAATTCCTTCTTCGCAAAGATGTCCTTGTACGGATTGGTCGCCTTCTGCTCGGCTTTGTTAATCAAATTATCAGTGAATTCCTGATGCTTTTCAAACAGCACCTTGGGGTTGCAGACGTTGCCTTCAGCGGCCTCGATCGTGATCGGGTCGCTGGGAAAGCTGTTGCAAGCCACAAGGGAAAAAAGCACAACCCCGCTCATCAAAAGCTTGGTCCAACGACCGAGCAAAGCGAAGGAGGGATGGGCAGACCAAAAACCCAAACCAGATTGTCTCGACATCATCGACTACCCCACAAACATCGTCAAACAAGGGCAACTCGCCCTCAGAGGCTCATTGTTGAGCAATAAAAACAAGGTCAGAATCAAGGCGCTGCCTTCTTTAAGCAGCCTATACCTCTCAAACACAGACTCAAACTCTAAGGTTCCGGTCTCATCAAAGAGGCATTCCATGAAGTGAATCCAGGTGATGGTGCAACCCTTTGGTATGATGGGTTCTGAATCCAGCAGAAAGGACTTCAGAGAACAACGTCACAAGAAGTCTACGCCATACCATCAAAAAAAGTACGTAGCAAAGGGCTTCGTTGGATTGCATTGCGCAATCGTCCGGCGAGTTCAATGCACGAACAAGAAACAAGCCTTTGTCAGACTTTACATACGGCAGGAAATTCATCTCGCTTTGATCTTACCAACAAAGAAAGTTGGATGACAACAATACCTTGAGAATAAGAACATTCCGATTGTAGAATTGTATGAAAAAAGATGCAACCAACCTTTTCAGAATGGCGCAAAAAATAGGGAGTTAGGAAGAGGTATTAGGAGAGAGGGCGAGGCGGATGCTGCAGGATGGGGATTACTTGGTGAGGAAGCCAAGCATTTCGTCGTAGACTTTCATCAACGTGGGCATGGCGTTGGGACCCAAACCGTTGGTCTCTTCGTAATGATCACCCTTCGCTTGCTCATAGTAGGGCTCGGTCGGGTGGAGTACATAGTTCCAAGAAGGAATTAAGTAACCCACTTCGTCATTGCCTAGCCCAATGAATGCCTTGTAGGTTCCAGGAACTCTCTCCTTGAGATACGGACCTTTGGGAGCATTTTTCTCCATCTTCGCCTTAAGATCAGGGTCATCCTTGTCCAGCGTAATCGTTGGGACATTTCCGGACCATTTCCCATCGTAGCCGCCGACAAGGACCTCAGGGTCCAACTCACCAGGCATCGAGAAAAAGGTGAACTCACCCACACGAATGATCGCAACTTCCGTCAAGATCTTGATTTGGTTGGTTGGCCCCAGGGGGAGCAATTCATCGTAGTCGTAAGTCTTCCGTTTGAACACTTCAAGAAGGAAAGCTGACTGAAATGCAAGGTTCTCTACGGCCAACTTAACCTTGCGAGCGAGCACAGAAACTTTCGGATCTTTGAGTTCTTTAGCCGTCTTGAGGGCCTCGTGCGCTTTGTGAGCAAGCTGGTCGCCCAAAGCCTTGGTTTTGTCCCAATCCGACTTCTCTTGGAGGTTTCCATCAATGTCCCGGATATTGACACCCAGTTGTGTCATCAGTCCACCGACGGCACCTTGCAAAAAGATGGCGACACCAGGAATCGGATCCAGCTTGGGGAGCTTACCTGCAGGTAGACCTTTTTCGAGAGCCTCTCTCAGGTAATGACAGAAGTCCGAGGAGAGAAAGTTATTGGTATCCGACAACGCCTCGGGATGGTTCCCCCAGTTCACAAGAGTAGCAATGGGAGTGCCATCTGTCCCGACAGCTTGGAGCACAGTCAAGGTGTCATCCACAACAATGGGTTGACGACTGTCACGAACAAGGCCTTCCTGCCCACGGGTGGCCACGCCGCCAGTGCGGATGGCTCCAGCTCGCAGTTTCGCTGGTTTGAGTTTGGCGTAAGCATCCATAATCGACTTGGCGATGTCATCGATCACCTTCTGGTTGTACTTCGGATTCACACCCGTTTGGGCAGGAACACCATCTTGAGAAGGCCCCCATTGTCCCAAAGTGTCGGGACCTTCGTGAGTATGAGTGGCCGAGACAATGATGTAATCGATGGCTCCTTTGGGGAGCTTCTCCATCACTTGCTTTCGGGCCACGTCTACGTCGTCGTAGAAGAACCCAACGGTATCAAGAGAAACAATCGCAACAGTTGTGTCGCCTGATTGGAGAACCAAGGCGCGCGACCAGGTGTCATCGTTTTTCCCTTGCAGGGGGTGATTGTTGGAGAAACCGCCCATCCAAAGTCCCTCAAACTGCTTGTTCCCTTCGGAGCCGTCTGCGTCAGGACCTTTGTACTCTGGGTTTTCTTTGTGACCCACCAGACACTTCTTGTCTTTTCCGTAGTAAGCAGGCTGACCGTTCGGATCCATGCAGGGACAGATTCGGTCGCGGCCACAATCCAGAAACCAGTCTGGGTTACCGTCACCTTCAGAGCCATCAGCATCTGGGCCTTTGTACTCGATGTAGCAACGCTTCTCCGTTTCGTTGCAGACCAGACCATCAGGACATTGTTCTGTCGCGCTGCATGTCGCGCGTGTCTTGATTTTCTCTCCCTTGCATACCCCATCACGTCCACAGTCACGCTTTTTAAAGCGCGCGAGGTCTTGAAGCTCCCCACATCGCCAGAGTCCATAGGGAGATTTGGGGGTAGGTGTGGGGCAAAACCCCTCTTCTTTGTAATACGGCCACCAAGCCACTTCGTAGCTGGTCGGGGAGATGGCAACAGCAGCAGCCCCAGCCTTCAACTCACCTTCGTTCTTGTCGCAGCCTTCCGAACCAGGACAGATCGCCGCATAGTCATCTTTGTTGATGCTCACGTTGGAGTTGCTGTTGGAGTTGGTGTTCGTATTGTTGTTGTTAGAATCCCCAGACGAGCAGGCAACACCCATGGCCAAGCATAGGGAAAGCAAGGAGCATAGAAGCACCCACCGTCGAGAATGCAGATGTAGTTTCGATGTTTGCATAGCGATGGCATCTCGTGGATTGATGGCAACCGTCCCCTGCTCAGGAAAACGCTTCCGAAGGGACAAGTTGCCTTTGATGTTGGGGATTACTGGGGATTCCAGGGCAGCACGGTGAGGATGGTGATCGCATCCGCGAAAAGTCGAGCTTTGTAGGTGGTGTGCAGTGTAGTCTTGCCACCCATTTTGATTGCGGAGCGGAGTTCAACTTCCTGACCGATCGGAGTGGTATCATTCAACTTCACGTTCAGCGCGGCGTAAATACCATCTTTGGTGGTCTCTTCCTTGCTGGGGTCGGGCTGGTCGCCGTCGCCGTTGAAGTAGGTCAACTTCTGGGAGCGAAGAGAGACAGACACTCGCGCTCCGGAAAGCTGACGACCGTTGCAGTCTTGAATTTCACCAGCCACAGCACCGTTGCCGTCCTGGATCTTACGAATACCTGCGGTACCAGGAATCAAGCTCTTGGTCAGCTGGGTCACAACAAACGCGCGATCGCTGAAGAAGCCATCCTTTACCTTATCGGCAGGAATCCAAAGATTGTACTGTACAGTGGTCACAAGGTTGGGACCGGTGGTTTTGATGATGAAGGAGGTGTTGGTTGGGATATCTTCAATGCTGAAGTATCCGATATCGTTGCCAGCATCATCCTGACGCTTCACACAAGACTTGTTCAAGCAGAAACGATCTTCGCTGCACTTCTCTGCGCAGTCGTCTGTGGCCATATCGTCGGGGTTTTTCGTAGTGAACGAACCCAACAAGGTTGTCGCGGAGGGAGGCTTGTTCCCATCGTACTTGTAGATCTGGACGCTAACACCGATGGTGCTTCCGTTCAAACCGAAGGTCTCAGCGGGACCAAACATGGTCGCCTTCTCAGGGCCTTTGGGAAGCTCTGGAGGAGTAGCAAGGCAAGTCATATCGGGGTCATTCCCCTGGTCAGTCTTGACATCGGCAGTGGGATTGGCCACACACATTTTTTCAAGACAGGTGCCAGGAAGATTGCTACCAGTTTTGGGGTCACAGTCTCGCTGGGCCTGGCATTCACCGTCTCCCTTGCAGGAGTTGATGGGCTCACCCAACGTACAACGTCCCGTGGAAGTTCCCGAGTTGTTGTTCGAGTTGGTTGTGGTGTTGTTGGTGTTGGTTGTGTTGGTGTTCCCGTTGGAGTTGCTGTTTGTGTTGGTGTTCCCACCTCCACTGCATGCCTCCAAGCCCGTAAAACTCAACGCTAGAATTGAAGCTAGAACCAAAAAACGAAACCCGCGAAAACGCATCATACAAAGCCTCCAGGTACAGAATAGTAATAACGATTCCCGTGAAAATACAAGAGAGGGGATCGACTGTCAAGAGACAGGTCAAAAGAAAGAGTAGACCACCCATCACATCAAGGGTGCACTGTCTTCCCCCCGGATACACCTGCAAAGTGTACCATGGTTTCCAGAAAGTTTCAGATTATTGAAGATAGGCTCAAGAGGGGAAGCAAGAGAAAGAAGCAAAGAATTGGAAAACGAAGGGATTGAAAGTGTTTCCGTTGAAGAGAAGGCCTGTTAGGAAGAACGCTTCTTGGCCCCACTCGTTTTGGCGGGAGCTTTGGCTTTGCTGGAATCTTCAGGCTTGGCCTTGGGCTCCGAACAAGCGGAAGCCGACTCACTGTAGTAATCTTGGACGATCCGTTGCCTCAGCTCCACAAGTTGCTTTTTGGTTTTCTGAATCCAGTCACTGTCCTGAACATTGAGCACCTGAGCGGCCTGGATGTTTCGCTCGTACGCATAGACAGCCTTGGTGAGGAGGATGCGAATCTTCTTCTTCAACATGCACTGGTACACGGAGTTCTCTTCCTTCGACAAGTTGGGAAGAGGTGCGTTCATCATATCTTTGTACATTTGCTGGTACATCCCACCCACGCGGTACAGGGACGCCACCAACCAATGGGAGTTCCCCACTCGCATAGAGCGCATGTAGTGGGCTTGGGCCGTGAGCAAGTCTTGCGCCTTCGACTGGAGATCCTGCTTCATGTCGTCGATCGTTTTGCGGAACAACCGCTTGCGGAATCGTTGCTCGTAAAAATGACCGATCCGAAAGTGAGCCATCGCTGTAAAGTAGTCTTTGCCCAAAAACTCTTTCTTGGACGCACGCCGGTACAGTCGGGTGGCATCATGGAACAACAACAAAGCTTGGTTGTGCTTTTCTTGCTCTTGCAAGGCGACAGCGAGGCGAGTCATCACCTCAATTCGGTCGGGAGTCATTAAGCCTTTGTAGGCTTTCAGCCGGGTATAAAGGGTTTCGGCTTCCTTCCATTGCTTGGTCGCGCTCAAAGCACCGCCGAGTCGGAACTCCGTATCCCGGCGTGTTTTTTGATCAAGGTTTCGAGCCAGAAGCCTCTTGTACATTTTGGCCGCGAGTTGAAAGTCATCCAACTTTTCGAGAGCTAGCCCCAAGTTGTAAAGGGTATCTGCGACATACTCAGACTTCGGCTTGTAGTTCACCAAACGAAGATAATAACGTTTGGCTTCTGCAAACTTTCCGGCACGGTAGGCCTGTCCGCCTTTGTCAAAGAGTTGCTCGTCGCTGTAGTGTTCAATGTGAATCACTTTCCCTTTTTTCGCGACAAACACCATGGGTCCCATAGAAAGGACCTGTTTCTTGGCGGTTTTGACACGGACTTGTGTTGGCTTCACGCATCCTTGAAGAAGGAAGCAGCCCAAGGCAACAAGTCCAAGAGTGCGAATGGTCATGCTGGGTCTCCCGTGTTGAGACAATCGGCGATTCTCTGCTGCTGAGTTCTGGCTGATGGAGCCGGATTCGAGTTGGGCACTCACAAACTACTATAGTGCCTACAAGATATTATGCAATCGCTCGTCATCGGTTTCCTATTTCCAACACATTCCTGGAGAATGACTTCTCAGGTTCAGGGATGAGCTGGAAACAAGCTTCACTCGGTTAAACGACAGACACACCGTTTCGGTTGATTTTCCCTCAACAAGATACAGTCAGTGAAGACTCCATCAAGAGCTGGGCGATGCGCTGCAACCCTTGGAGGTTGCTGATGTCGTCAGAGATCAAAGGAAGCTGATGGATCCAAGGGTCACCTTCGACGTGCTCCTTCAAAAAGACAACAGCCTCACTGGCAAGTTCCGACCGCTCTCGAAATTGCTGGACGTGAGAGCCTAGTTCCTGCAGCAGAGCGAGCACATCCGACTCGCTGTTCGGCTCGGGAGACACCCTCTTCGCCAAGGCAGCCATGGCCCGCTCATCTTGTTCGATCGACGACTCTGGGAGAGGAATCCACTCTTCGTTGTGATGGAGGAAACCCGGTACACGGTTCAAGACAAACCCACTCACGGTCATCCCAGCATCCAACAAGGTCTCTTGCAAAAACAAAGCTTCCTTGAGCGGGGTTTGTTTCGCTACGGAGATTTGGACGAAGTGGCAATGCTCCGATTGCAGCAGCGCCATGGCTTGCTCGGAGTGTTCTTGAAAGCTGTCGGACAAGACGCTGAGATCTTCCAGCAACGTCCAGATCTCTTGCATCACTTCCTGGCCTGTGACCTTGCCCAAAAGCTTGAGCAAAGCCCCACCGCTCCAGCGCAACAAGCGGCCGGCCTTGCTTCCTTCCTCTGCGAGCTTGTCCTGGATCCATTGGAAGGAGCGCATCTGAAGCAGGCCTTTGATCTTTTCGGGCGCGTTGAGAAAGTCGATGGCGTTGGAGGTGGGAGGCGTGTCCAGCACGATAAGGTCATAGTCGCGATGGCTCGACATCTCGTACAAGCGCTCCATCGCCATGAAATCTTGGGCTCCAGCAAGCGCGGTGCTCATTTGCTGGTACCAACGATTGTCCCGGATACGCTGCGCGCTCTCAGGTGTAGGCGAGAATCGTTCCACGATCCTGTCAAAGGCCTGCTTTTGATCCAGCATCATCGCAAACAGTTGACCGTTGGTTTCGACACCTTTCGGGCACCAATCCTTCTTGGGGATTTCACATTCGCCGTCGTCCAAGGCTTGAAGCCCCAAGGCATTGGCCAATCGACGCGCAGGATCGATGGTCATCACCAGGACTTTCTTTCCCTCCAGCGCAGCAGCGAGAGCCATCGCAGCGCTGACCGTCGTTTTCCCCACACCACCAGAGCCGACAGAGACCAGGACTTTGGCTTGCTTCATCCAATCAGGAAGCATGAGTCGACTCCTTCAGTCGTTCCTCAATGGTTTCCGACAACGACTGCACCCACTCCTGCTCCGTTCGCTCGCCCTGTTCTTCGTAAGGAACGTGGACAATCGGTAGAGGAACGTTTTGCTTCAACCAGTCTTCTTGTTCTTCCGCTCGCTTCTCCAAAAAGGCCACACGCTCGGCCAGATGCCACAACGGCCAGCCTTCCTTGTCTTGCAACCCCTGACTTTGGGTTTGTTGAAGAAGCTCCTTGTGTTCCTCCGAACAGACAGGCGGGGGCCACTGGTTGATCCAGGAGTAACCCATAGGAAACTGGAGCTGCTCTCGAATCTTTTGATGCAACTCGATGGATTCTTGGATGGGCATTTCTTCAGGCAACGTGACCAGATTGATCCAGGTCCGCTTGGGATCCGAGAAGACATCGACCATTTTCTGTGCGGCTGTTCGCATCGGACCCGGCGGGGAAATAGAAAGAACCACATTGGCGATACGCAGCATTGCAAAGCCGTGACCTGTGGCTGGAGCGTCCACGACAATCATATCAAAGCGGGGATTTTTGCCGACCATGTCTTCCGCGACGTGGAACCAGACTTTCCCAGCAAACACAAGCTCCTGTAGCCCTGGAACTCCGCGCAGAAAATACTTCATCATCCGGTTCTCAAACACCAAATTGTAGACAAGTTTGAGCCGCAACACCTGGACGACATATTCTTTCATGGCCATCCAGGGTTCAATGTTGACAGTCCAAAGATTGGTGTCGGCCTGCCAGATCTGATCCAGAGTGTCGAGGTTGTCAGGCTTTGTACCTCCCAACAAACTCGTCATCCGCTCTTTCGCGTTCACTTCGCAGACAAGAACCTTTTTGCCCTGACGAGCAGCGGCACGGGCAATCGCAGCCGAAAGCGTACTCCGCCCGACTCCGCCCTTCCCAATGTTGATGATGAGCCTTCGCTGTAACAGCTTGCTCCAGTACGTTTCGTTGTGCTCCATGGTCCTCTTCACCGCCGTCCGCAACGCAAGTATCGTGCTTGTATGACACAAATCGAGAGGGCATGCAAATGTTACGACAGGAAGGACATAGGGTTCTGACTTGCCTTTTTCTGGAATCGGTCTATGATGCCTTCACCCCGTGGTCATGCGACTTCGTGAGTATGCAGGAGGAATTGTTGTCCAAGCTCGATTACTTCCCCGGTTGGAGTGAAGAAGTTCCCACAGATCGCCCTTTGCGCATTGTTTTTATGGGTACACCTGACTTTGCGGTGCCCACATTGCAAGCGTTGCTCGATGGCCCCCACGAGGTGGTCTCCGTTTATACTCAGCCCGACCGCCCCAAAGGTCGGGGCAGAAAGCTCCAGCCGCCGCCGGTCAAAACGCTCGCCCTGTCCGCAGGTCTCCCGGTGTTCCAGCCGGACAAGATGACCAGCCCTGAAGCCTACGAACGGTTTAAGGAAGACGACCCAGATCTCGCAGTGGTCGTCGCCTACGGAAAGATTCTTCGTCCGCGAATCCTAGCCGTCCCTCGGCTGGGTTGTATCAACTGCCACGCCTCCTTGCTTCCCTACTACCGCGGGGCTGCCCCTATCTACTGGGCCATCCATAACGGCGAACCTGAAACGGGGGTTTGCACGATGTGGATGAACGCCGGCATGGATACTGGACCCGAGCTCCAACGTGGAAGCATTGACATTGGCGCAGATGAGACGGTGGGCTCCGTCCATGACCGACTTTCGGCCCTCAGCGCGTCGCTGTTGACGGAGACCGTGGATTCCTTGCTCAAAGGGGACTTGCTTATCCAACCTCAAAAGGAGGAAGAGGCGACCTACGCCCCGATGTTGAGCAAGACCGAGAACTGGATCAACTTTGACCAGTCAGGAGAGCAAGTACACAACAAGATTCGCGCCCTCGACCCGTTCCCAGGTGCCCGCTGCCTGCTCCCGGATGACACCCAAATGAAGCTCTTTGGTTCTTCGTATCGACCTGACGTTGCAGGAGAGCCAGGCACTCTCGTTGAAGTGAACGATGACCACATTGTCGTGGCCTGCCAATCAGGGGGCGTCGCTCTCTCTGAGATCCAGATGCCAGGACGAAAGAGAATGAGCGTTGACTCGTACCTCGCAGGTCAATCCTTTCCCGAAGACTTCCGCCTCCGAACCCCAGAACTCAAAGAAAACGAATGACGTCCAGCAATACTCCCAAAGGTCCCCAAACAAAGAACAAAGCTGGCGCCTCACAGAAGCCAGACCCTCGACGCGAAGCCGCCCGAATCGTGGGTCGTGTCCTTCGAGACAATGCCTACGCCAACCGCATGCTCAACGCAGTCTTTCAGTCGGAAGAGTGGGATTCCAGGGATAGAGCCCTCCTCACCGAGCTGGTGTATGGGGTCATTCGGCACCTCTACGCCATTGATCATGCCTTGGATCAAGTCGCCCAAAAAGGGGTCTCGTCCATTGATCCTGCGATACTCAACCACCTCCGCGTGGCTGTGTATCAGTTGTTGTTCCTCGACCGCATTGCTCCCCACGCCATCCTCGATCAGGCCGTTCGTTATGTTCGACAGCTTCGAGGTCAGCGCGTCGGTGGATTTGTGAATGCGCTGTTGCGCAACATCCAACGCAACCCAGAACGTTACATCCGGATCGACCCGCTGCTTCAGCTTCCAGAATCCCTCTCCTTGTCCTTCAGCCACCCTCAATGGCTGGTGGAACGATGGCTTCGACGCCTCGGACCGGAAGCCACAAGGCAACGTTTGGCCGCACACAATATGGGCTCTCCCCTTGTGTTCCGCGTCCATGGACCAAAAGGAAGCCGGGAAGAAGCTCTCGCGAAGCTCCATGAACAAGATATAAAAGCGGAAGCAACCCGATGGTCTCCGGAAGGGGTCCGAATATTGGGGTCGCTGCCGACTTCCTTGCACCGCTTCCTCGCAGAGTTCCCCCTTCTTCTGGTTCCCCAGGACGAAGCTGCACAGCTTGTTGTCCAGTGGCTGCAACCTGAGAACGATGACCTTATTTTGGACGCCTGCGCAGCACCGGGCGGCAAGACCACCCACATCGCCTCACTGGCCCCCGAAGCCCAACTGGTAGGATGCGACATACATCCCCACAAGCTCTCCTTGATTGAGACACTGAGCCAACGCTTGGGAATTACGTCCACGATCACGACGGAAGAAGACTTGGCTCCTCAACCAGGAGCCATCCAGTTGTTCCCCAAGAACGGAACAAAGCCGTTTGCACAATCCTTTGATAGAATCCTCTGCGACGCCCCCTGCTCTGGACTGGGGATCCTTCGGAAACAGCCGGAGATTCGCTACCGACGCAGCGTTAAAGAGATTGAAGAGATGGCTGCGGTGCAAAAGCAGCTGCTCAACAATTTGAGCGAGGCGCTTCGACCCGGTGGAACGCTCGTGTACTCGGTTTGTACAGACACCCCTGAGGAAAACGAACAAGTCATGGACGCCTTTCTCCAAGAGCATCCAGAGTTCCACAAAGTGACAAGCCAGGAAGGACTTCCCTGGGCCGCGCTCCTCCAAGAAGATGGCTCGCTGCGAACCTCTCCCGAAGTTCATGGCATGGACGCGTTTTATGCGGTGAAGCTGAAAAAAGACGAGTAGCCGGAAGGGATAGGTGGCTAGAGCAGGTTGGGCTACTTGGTGGTTCGTGTCGTTGGAGGAGTTGCCGACTTCTTGGAGGTTCCCAAGACCCATGTCGCAACATCTTTAATCATAGGTCCGTGCACAAAGCCGGGTTTGCCGTATTCGCCAGGAAGGCTGGGACCTTTGCCCGTGATGAACAGGTGGTTCAAAGATGGGTACAAGTGAAACTTGACATCCTTGCGACCCTTTAGGGCCTTTTTCCAAAGGTTGAAGTCTTCGACAGTCACCTGGTAATCCCGTCCGCCCTGCAACACAAGAACAGATTGTTTGACCTTGGTGATGAGCTTTGCAGGGTCATTCCGCTGGAGAGAGAGCCAGTACTTCGCGGGAATGTGCAGGGGCAGCTTCTTGGTTGGGGTCTTCAACGTCAGGTTGGAGCGTAGGGTGATGATCATCTTCATCAACTCCTTAAGAATCTTTCGCTCCCCCTTGGAGATCTTGCCATCGCTTGAAAAGATATAGAGATACTGGTCGAGGACAAGCTCCTCCAAGGGTCGATACGCTCCCGCCATCAAGATGATTCCAGCAAGGGATGGATACTTCACAGCAATGGCAGGGGCTAGCATCCCTCCAAGGCTATGACCCAACACAAAGATACGGTTGGGGTCCACGCCCTTGATGCTTTTGAGAAGAGCGATGGCATGCCCAACGTCGTCAGTCACCTCGTTCTCGACATCAGCCATCGCCGAAGCCAGCTTTTTGTTTTTCTTAAATTGAGCCCGAAGCGCCCGCGTTCGCTTGGTATAGCGAAGGACCGTCACACCTTGGGATGCGAGTCCCCACGCGACATCACGAAACACTTTGTTGGGTCCAATGGTCTCGTCTTGATCATGAGGACCCGAACCGTGCACAAGAATCACCGCAGGCTTGAGTCCCTTGGTTTTGGGCGTGCTCAGCGTCCCCTTAAGCTTCCACTTTGTTCCAATCACAACAGACGTTTCATGAAACAAAGAGCGTTTGGCATAGGGAGGAACTCGTTCAGACTTCTTCGATTTCGAGCCTGACGGTCTCTTTTTGGTGGGAAGGAATTGAAGGCCGGCCACTTGCCCTTTTCCATCCACGACAACCCGCCAGATCAAACTTTTTCGGCTGAAGTGCACAGTCACCAAACCAAAATGAAAGACACCGTGGCTTCCCATTTTGACGTCGCCCAAGGATTTGAAGTCACCCAATTGGAGCTTCAACCCATCGACCATGAGCTTCAATCGAGCATCATCGAGAGCAGCTTTCATCCTTGGGTGCATCATCGCAACCGCTTTCTTGTAACGTCCTTCGATCGAATGCTTCACAAAGGAAAGAGCGATGTCTTTGGCCTTCGGTTTCGCACTGACAACCCCAGCTCCCAAACACCAAACCGAGAGCAACATCCCCATCCATACGCAATTCCAGTGACTACGACACTTCAACATCGTACGATCTCCTTTGTAAGAAAACACATTGATCCAAACAACGAATCCAGATGATTCGATCAGGCTTTACGGAGAGGACTGCACTTTATTCGCAAGAAGTAGAAAAAAACAAGCGCGAAGAGAAAAAGGATAAGGAAAAAAGAGGCTTTGACAGGGAGAAGAACGATTAGAAAGACTCCATTCGACGCCAGATCTCTGTGGAAACCACTTCAGCACGTTGGTTGAGCGCAAGGGAGTCAACAGACGTTGGGGTTTGCTCCCAAAGCTTCCATTGTCCTCCGACCATCACGTGTCGAATCTGATGGGGAGAGAAGCGAAAGATCACTGCAGCAGCGAGGTTATCGGCGCTTAACGGTGGTCCAGGAGGAGGAGACATCCATACCAGATCGGCCACGGCACCAGGTTCCAGCACACCAAGAGTCACACCCAATTGTTGACTGGCAAACCTAGAAGCCTGATGAAACATCCCAAGCCACTGCTGGGGTCCCCATCCTACATTGCCTTCCTGACCCTGGAACCAAGCGGTTTGCAGTTCGGTGATCATATCCGCACCGATGCCATCCGTGCCCAGGAAGGTTTGCTCGGAAAAGTCCGGAACTGGCGCATACCCCACACCGTTGTTCATGTTGCTGCGAGGCTGGTGCGTGACCCAAGCCCCTGCGTCATGAATCCGCTGGAGGTCTTCGCTGGAGGTATGTACGCAGTGGGCGAGGATGCTGCCAGGCAACAACGCGCCCAACCGATCCAGGCGACGCACCGGGTTTTCGTTGATCAAGATAGCATCGTCCATCGCCTCGGCGACATGGATGTGCAAACCCACTCCAGCATGCTTCGCAAGCTCGGCACACTGACGCAGAGTATCGTCGGAGAGGGTGAAGTTGGCGTGCGCACCAATCATAACGGCGCGCATTCCATTGGAGTCTTTCCCAACGGTTCGTGCGAGAAGTTCCTCATGTGCCTTGAGGCCAGCCGCAGCCTTATCAGGCCCACCACGATCGGTCACTTCGTAACAGAGAACCCTGCGCAAACCAACGTCAGCAAGGGCATCATCCAAGACCAACAGGCTTTGCTCAATGGCGTTGGGCGAAGCATGATGATCCACAACCGTGGTAACACCCACTCGAAGAGCGGAGACGCCCCCAACCAGGCCAGAAACGGCAACAGACTCACGGTCCAAGGCTTTGTCCAACCTCCACCACACCTTGTCGAGCATGTCGCCAAAGGAGATGGGGGCTTCACTCGGCATCGGCATACCACAGGAAAGGGCGGAGTACAGGTGGGTGTGGCCGCAAACCAGACCAGGAATCACCCACGCGCCCTGCCCTTCAAGGATCTGCTCCTCCGGTTCTTCGGAGAGAGCAACACCCTTTTCCACAATGAGGCCATCACGGATACGGAGGTCACATCGCTCCACGGAAGGAGGCTCCCATCCGATCACTATGATGTCTTTGAGGAGCCATTGTTTCTGCTCTGGCGAAGGACTCATGTTGCTCCTCCTTACGAGCGCATCTTGAGGATAGCGCTGTCAATTTCATCCGTCATTGCAGCCTGGTCACTCCAGAACGTTGGCTCCCATAGAGCGTTGAGTTCTTCCAAGGACTTGCCCTGTTGCTCCACCCAGGTGAAGTACTTTTGGTTGTGCCAGCGACGACGGGTTTCCATCGTTCCTTCTTGCACCCAGTAACCCGAAGCATGACGGAACGAGTCGATTCGCTTGAGCGCGCCCTTCTGCGTCAGAGGACCTTCCTTTTGGTGGATTCGCTCGACCACCGAAGGATAGCGATCAAAACCATCGGTTGCGACGGTCACGATGATCTGGTCTTCTTCCATTTCATAATGACGAGCCGTGGCAATCGCTCCCAATATGTTGCATACACTGCTGATACCAAACACGTTATCCCACGTGGCAAGGACATCTTCGGCGATGCCCAGTTCAGCAGCGAGATGGTCTCTGCCTTCTTGGAGAAGCTGCATCCCTTCGACACAGGTCTGGTCATCCACACACACCAAAAGGTCCATGTTTCGGACATTGTGAACCCATGTGACGTGCTTGTCGCCAATCCCCTCAATTTGGTGCCCGCCGTATCCCACGTTGTACAAAGTGGGGCACTGAATGGGTTCAACTCCCACAATCTTGCAGGAAGGGTTGGCTGCCTTGAGATGGTCGCCTGCGGCAATGGTCCCTGCGCTTCCCATCGCCGAGACAAACGCTGCAACCTTGCCAGAGAGAACGTTGGTTTGGTTCAACTCTTCCACCAATCGAAGGGCGCTTCCTCCGGTAATTTGGTAGTGGAAGCGATAGTTACCAAACTTTTCAAATTGATTTTGGATCTTGTTCTCAGGTGACTGCTTCAGCTGGTTCACACAGTCGTAGATTTCTTTGACGTTGGACTCGCAACCGGGAGTCGCGATGATCTCAGCGCCGTAGTTTCGGATCTTCTCAAAGCGCTCGGCGCTCATTTCTTCGGGGAGAACAACGAGCGACCGAAATCCCATACGTGGCCCAACCCAGGCACCGCCAATGCCAAAGTTCCCGGTGGACGGAAACACAAGTTTCGCGCTTTTGTCTTCCAGCTCACCAGCCAGCAGGCTCTCACGAACACAGCTGTAGACAGGCCCAACCTTATGACTTCCTGTAGGAAAGCGGTAGGCACACATCACAACAATAGGAGCCGCCACGCCAGTCAACTCGGGAGGCAAGATTCGATACTCGAACTGATCCTCATCGTTGGTCCACGAGATGCGGAACAAATGGATGGGGTCCAAGGGATCGGTGGAAGCCTTTGCCCGAGCGCGGATATCGGCGGGCTGAAGGGATGGATCGAGCAATTCCTGAAACGTGGGCATGAGGGGTAGAGTCATACCAGTCCAACTCCACAAACTAAATAGTCGTCGTCAACGTTCCGTTCTGGTGGGTGATTGGTGAAGCAAAGTTACCCATTTACCGAAGGAACAAGCCAAAGAAACGTAGCCTAACAGAAGCAAAACCACGAAGCAAGCCGATTGATGAACCTGGTCGTGGTTGTAGGCCCTTGCTCAGCGAATGGGGAACTGGACCCAAAACGTGCTGCCCTCACCTTGAACACTGCTCACTCCATACTCCCCTCCCAGTTGAATGGTGAGGGATGCCATGGTGTCTAAGCCAAAACCCGTACCCTTAATGCTACGAATCAAGGCATCTTCCGTACGATAGAAGTCGGAAAACAGGTGGAGTTGATCTTCCTCGTGAATCCCAATCCCCCTATCACACACACGAAAACGAAGTCGGCGCGTTCCGTCGTAGAGGGTCTCATCGTGTGCCATCAGCGTCACAAAGCCTTGCTCCGTGTACGGGCGCACGCAAGTCGTGAGACACGGTGTATACAAAACGTTCCATCTCCTTGTTCTTCTTCTGCAACTGCGCGTTAATCCGCTCAAGCTTTTGTTGGTAGCGGAGACGCTCGGTGATGTCTACAATCGACACCAGCACACAGCTTTTCTGTTCAAGGGTGATGGGGTTCAATCCAATTTCAATTGGAACTTCAGAGCCGTCTTTTCTTCTCCCCCGCAAGTCGCGTCCAGTTCCCATGGTACGAGACGATGGAGTTTTCATGTATTGGGTTCGCAGAGAAGGATGGTTGGCTCGGTATTCGTTGGGGGCCAGGTCATCCACCGTTAGATTTGTGAGCTCTTCTTCCTCGTAGCCAAACAGTTTCTCAGCTTGAGCATTTGCCAAAATGATAGCCCCCTCACCATCTGCAAGCAGGATGGCGTTAGGAGCCTGCTTTAAGATAAAGTAAGACGTCTCGAGGTCCTGAAAACTATCCGCCATAAAGAACAACCCTCAAAAAACTATCGGCAGAAACAGCTTTTCCAAAAGAACAGATCACCGCATCATGGTATCACATAAGGAATGTACCATTCATAAACAATATCGTCATCGGTGAAAACCCCTCATTGGCAGCAGCTATTTTTCTGCATGAAAAGCACATCACTTCTTGGTTTCGATCTGTCTTTTTCACGACAAAGAGTAAGACAAATACTTTCACGAGTTCTTTCTGTCGCAAGCGAGAGCCAGAATCTTGACAATTTGAGAGCACCTCCTTGCCAAACGCCAAGAGAATGTGCTTCAACAACATACGAATTGAATGGGAGGCCGCTTCATTCCTGAGGCGCTCCCACATTAAAAAGAGTAAAACAGATGTTCAACATTGTTCATGAGGAAACGGACCAGGCCCTTGTTGTAAAGCTCAGCGGCCAGTTAACCTCCGTCACACAAGCCTCGCTCCAGCAAGAGGTAGACAGTCTCGTGGAGACATCCAAGCCTTGTTTGGTGGTCGATGTCTCTTCTTTGCTTTCGATTGATAGCGCTGGAGTTGGACTTTTGGTTGGCATCTACAAGAAGTTTCGAGAGAAAAACAAAGACTTCAAAATCGCAGGGCTCCACGGCCAGCCCTACGATATCTTTAAGCTTCTGAATCTCCACAAAGTCCTCGACCTCGCTCCGACCCTCGAAGAGGCTCTTGCTCCCCCCACTTCATGAGCATCCCTACCGATGTTAGGGATTGTCATACAACTGTTTAAAGTCAGCCGGGATAGCTTCTCGTAGAATTTGCCTGGATGCCATCTGGTGCAACAACGAAGACGAGCGTTTGCCCTGCTGCAACAAGACGTCCACTTCTTGAATGGGAAGTCGGCTCAGCGAAAACAAGGCAAGAAACCGGACAGCTTCCCAATTCCCAGGAGCGTCACCTTCGGGTGGCTCGGAGCACAATACACTTTGCAGAATGGGGAACGAAAGGTCCGGCGAGAACGAGGCAATCATCCAAACTGCGTTGCAACGAATTCCGACCTCCAACTCCGTTTGAAACACACGGTGAAGCAAAAAGGGAACAGGCTCAACGCGGCCAACCCTCTGCAAGTACCGCAAGACCCACTCTTCTTGTTGGGGAGTGTGAGCAAGCACACCATGGTCCAACAAATGCAGAAGTAACTTCCGAAGCCGTCGAGAGTCCAGAACCATCGCCTGTTGCAGCAAGAACTCTCGAACATTCTCAGCCTTCGCATAAGGCAAACACTCACAAAGATACTCTTCCAAGTCATCTGCGATAAACTGCTGGCTGAGGAAAAACACAAACTGCTGGGTGCTTAATGAAAAGGAGCCTAAGTCTTTCAAGACGGCTTGCAACGTAGGGATGAGAACATCGGGTGAAGTTTGCTGGCACAGACTTGTCAAGGCGTCTACCCAACCTTGCCGGTGGAGCGCAGACTTCGCGGAATCCATCTGCTGAAAACCAAACACCAAGCTCTCCTGGTTCAAGATCACCAAAAGCTGGAACGCAGAGGAGTCTCTCTTTCGTCGAGAACGGTGAAACAGTCGTGAGAGATTCTGGGGTTGAGCGACATGCTGCAAAACTTTAAGCAATCGCGCCTTGGTTTGCTCCGTCGCCTTGTTTTGGTCTTTCTTGATCTGATGGGTAAGAGGGACCAAACGGTGATCCCATTCCTGCCGAAACATCGCATCAATCGTCTCTTGCAACAACACAGTAAACGTATCAGCGGCCTCTGGTTCCACGGTGCGAAGCCAGCGATGGTATAGATGTTCTTGTAACTGATGAAGTCGCTCTTCGGAAAGAAAGAGCAACAAGGAACGACGCCAATTTGCCGACTCTTTCCCAATCTCTTTGAGGGCTTGAAGATGGAGGAGTAGCAACTCCACATCCAAAGAAAGGAGATGCTCCATCACGGCAGGAATCACCTGCTCTTGCTGGCTTAACTCAGAATGAAGGCTAAGCGCATCCAGGATCTTCTGTTGAACGTAGGTTGCATCCCGCACAACATCGGGACGAGTCGAAGCCTGGTTCGCTCTCCACTCCCCGTTACGAATTCGGCCAGATACTTTGTGTTGGGTCTGAAAAAGGGATGTGAGAAAGCCGGGTAACTCGTGGAGCGCGCCGGAGTAGCTACCTCCACCACCTGTCGCGACAGCCGCTGCGCTGGCCCGCACAAAAGGCTGTTGCTCTCCGTCTGTGTCTGTTGCGCTCTCTTTCGTTGCGGAGACCTCCGGAGAAGCAACGACCTCTACCTCCCCTCCTAAGGTTTGCAAAGCGACAGGAACAGCGGGCTTATCTTCGTCTTCCAACTCTTGGTCTTGGGTCTGGAAGACATCTCCAGATTTCTTGGCAGGTGCAGTCTCTTCTTTTTCGACTCCAGGAGTATCAAAGGGAACATCATCTTCGTCGGAATCTTCCAAAGAATCCACCAGACCGACATCCCCAGAGGAGAGCGTTTTGTCGGGCGATAGCTCTGTATTCATAGCCAGGTCAAACGCAGCGGATTCGTCAGCCTCAACCATCGTCGGTTGGCTCTCCGACAAAGCATCTTCAAGAGGTGCCGATTCAGCCGGTGACGTTTGCGTTGTGGAAGCATCGTCCGTGCTGAACACAGAATTGGCCAGAAGCTTCGCGGCAATGTCCTCGCCAAAGGATACAGTAGCAAACGCAGCTCCCCCTCGATTGACTTCTTCGCTGGTGACCAACAAGTCCGGCTCGCTCAACAACGACTGGGGGGAAGTTAGGCCAGCGATATGAGGAGCGGTCCCTTTCTCAAGCTTCTCATTTTGTTCTTCTGAAGCAGAAACGTCGACGTGCTCAACTTCTTCCGGTGGGTTGGAGGAAAAGGTATCCTTGGCGTCTTGCAGGGCTTGTTCTTCAGGAACATGGGCTCCTTCTTGATCGACACCCTCAGGTGGGTCTGAGGAAAAGGTGTCTCTCGCGTCTTGAAGGTTCTGTTCCTCAAAAGGCTCTCGCTCTCTCAACGTTGGCTCGGAAGCTTCGAGGTCTTCGTTGGGAAAGGTGGTGTCGAAAGACAAAGGATAATCATCCACAGACGAACCCACTCGCTGAGTAATCGCGCCCTCTTTCAATGCAGCTTCTTGAGGACTCTTCTTCGGCAAAGGCAAGAACGAGATTTCATCCAAAACTTGCGCGTTACCCGAATTTTTCGGTGCGTCGTTCGAAGAGGAAAGCAAGGAAGAAATGTCGAGAGGAGCTGAGGTCAAAGGGTCGTCGGGAAACGGCAACAAGGAACCACCACCCGATGACAACTCAGGTAAGACATCGAAGCTGGACGACTCCATCACGACATCCAACAACTCATCCAACGATGGAGCTCGGTTGGTATCTTTTCCCTTGAATGAAACATCAACGCAGGCCAGGGACTGGAGCGACTCTGCAACGGAATCAAGAGATGCAGCATCTGCGTTCATCAAGAGAGAGATCTCAAGAATGTCAGAGATAGCTTGTTCATCAGCACCTTCCGAGAATCGGAGTTCGTTGAGGTCTAGCTGCTCAAACAAGTCTCTCAAAACCTGCGTTCGGCTCTCAAGGTAGTCCGCTTCACAGGTCACATCATTGACGGTCCACGTTGTGTTGGCAAGACGAAGTTTGACCTGTTCGTGATTGTGCAGCAAGTGCTTCAAGTTTACGGCACAGCGGCTGAGATGTTCCTGGGTGATGGGATCGGAGTTGGATAGGTCTCGAAAGGACTCAAAGGTCTCACCCAACGATGTTAGGAATTCGGTAAACTGATTCATGAGCGCCACGTTCTCCCCGTCCTGTGTGCATCCCTCATTGAGCTGTTTCCTATTTGAAGAAGAAAAGAAAAGCAGCAACCAAGAACAACAACCCAATGAACAGCCAGAGAACTCCCTTTAAGGTCCAACCCTTCGAGGTGTTTGAGGCTTTGGAAGATGCCGAAGACACATCCGTACGTTTGGGGCCTTGCCTCCCCGACTCCAGAATGATCGTGGGCTCACCTCCCTTGCGTCGGCGGCGTGACTCCAAGATGTCGTCTCGCCGGAAGAAATCACCAGCGGCGCTGGGAAGAACCTGGTAGGACATCTGGCGGTCACTGGTGAGGATAGGCTCCACATAAGGAGGCTCAGCCAATGTCAGATCTGGAGCAGCATCCCAACCTTCGGAAGACAGGACCGAACCAGCCGCGAGAAGCTCCTGAGATGGAACAAACGAATCCATGACCTCTTCGACCGACTGCAACGATTGAATGTTGGGAGTTCGGAGCAAGACGGAAAGGTGGTGAAAGACACCGACGTGCGACATCGGCTCCCGAAAGATCGGCCGATGACATTGGCGGAGCAGATCATGGGCAGCCTCCTGGATGTGACGGTCCATGGAGGTGGCAGGCGGTGCATCCCACTGGCCAGGAACCCACAGCTCCGAGTCAAACGAGACCGCATTGTGCAACAAGGTCAGCCACTCAGGTACGCTCCGAACCCGCTGCTCGGGGTCCTTTTCAAGGCTCATATTCAACAACGTTTGGAGTTGTTCGGGGAAGGGGATATCGGGTCGAACCTGGAACAACGTGGGGGGAGGAACGTCCGTATGCTGAAGTTGAAGCACAAGGGGAAACGAACCAAAGAACGGGGGGTGCCCCGTCAGCAGCTCAAACAAGATGACTCCCAAGCGATAGACGTCCCCGCCAACGCCAGGCTCCGGTTTGCCTTGCTCTGGAAGCTCAGGAAGCAAAGCAAGATCCGACTCTGGTCGTGAGGTTACGGCTCGCTCCAACGCTCGTGAATGAGGGAGAAAGGGAGGCAGACTTGGGTCCACCAACAAAACATTCGACCAGGACTCGGCAGGGATCGGAAAGACCACGCTGTTGAGGCTCAGATTGCAATGAAACACGTCCTGGCTGTGACACTCTTGAAGAACCCCACACAACGCATCAAACAAAGGAAGCAAGTCCTTCAGCGCGAACCCTTTTTGTCGGCGAAGAAAGTCTCGCAAAGAGACGGAAGGAACGAGGCTTTCGACCACAAGCCCGCCCCATTCAGGGTCCACACCAACTTCCACAATTTGGATCAAGGACGGGTGTTGAACAGCGCGCAACCATTCGGCTCGACGCTGAAAGAGAAACAGCGTTTCAGGAGTCCGGTTGTCATAGGGGTAGAGTTTGATTTGAACCGGGCTCTGGCTCTTTTGATCCATCGCGTGGTAGGCATCGTAGCCAATCCCTCCACCCATCCGGCCGCTGAGTAGAAATTGCCCATGCACCAAAGTGCCTGCAAGTTCGAGGTCCTCTGGCAGGTTCGACACATAACCACAGCAAGCAAAACAAACTTTCGCGGTCGGAAGCAGTTCTTCTTTGCAAGCTGGACAGTGCGTAAGAGGAATGTCTTTCTGTGGGGGCGCAAGAACCACAGAGATGGGAGCCTTGGATGCTTCTGTTACGACACCGGGAGCGGTTTGCATTTGCTCCAATACACCCGGTTGTTCAGCGTTCCCAGAGGACATCAGCGCGTCAACATCGACTCCAAGTTTGGCAAAGTCAGGCACCTCTTCCATCCACGCCGTGTCAAACAGGGAGTGACCACCTTGAGCAGTGGACTCTTCAGCGGGGGATTCCGTTCCCTGTGTGGAAGATCCCACAGAGAATTGAGTGGCGTCAGGAGAAGCGAAGGGAGCATCCTCACCCGAGACATGAAGCGTTGCATCAGCAGGAGGGTCGCCCGCTCGATCTCGAAGAGTGTGCGTCGTTGCATCTGGGGGAGGAGACACCTCAAAGACGGTATCAAACAATCCCTGGGAGGAAAGCGAGGGAGGCTGCGAAGCAACAGGGGCTGGGCTTCCCTGCTTCATAAACTGAGAGAGGTCCGCCTGGGAAGGCACCTGTCCGTCTTGCATCAATGAAATGGAGAATTCAGGGGAACCACCCTCTGGAAACTCGATGGTGGGTGGATCAAAGACAATGTCCAGATCATCCCGAAGGTCTTCCGGGTTCGGGGGTGGCATCATATCATCCGTCGAAGCAGCCCCCGCCGACGGAGTAATTTGGGGATTGTGCCGGGGAGGAAGTCCGGGGTTGGAGCGATGGCCTGTTCCCTGAAATCCTTTCGGGAAGTGGGGCGTCGGAGCCTCACGATGATTTGCGCTGTACCCTTGGGAAGGACCACGCCGAGGACCGGGAGTTAACCGCTGAAGATCTTCGACTTGTCGTGGGGAAATGTATTCCAGGCGAAAGAGTATCTGCAGCAGATCGCCCCCCTGCACCGACTGAATGCGAGCGGCGTGCTGCAACTCCTGGGGTTTTAAGGTCCCCGAAGCCAAAAGAGAATCGATGATGGTTTTGGTTGCTTGCATCAGATCCTTCTATGTATCCACGACAAGTGAAAAGCAACGCGAGGTCGGCATCCTGCCAACCATGTATCTCCTACCCTGAAAAACAACGGCTGTTTGCACCCCTTTCTTTACCTTAGCTCCCAGCAATCTCAACGTATCCAGACTGTAAACCCCTCCATGCTCATGGAACCTGCCACACGTACACTTCATTTTCATGTGTGGTCACAAGGGAATAGGACGACGGCAACAACGCAAGGTGGGACGTGGAAGAAGGCAAAAAGAAAGTGTAACGGAGCCTGTCGTTGTGTGTGTCCCAAATCCGAAGCGTTTGGTCGAGGGCTGTCGAATACAAAGTTGAGGGATTCTCCCCAACACGTAACGCAGTCACAGCGTTTCGGTGCTGGTCTAACAGGTTAACCTGTCGGCTTGACTCCAGATCCCATCCAAGAATCTGTCCGTTGGCATGAGCCGAATACAAACGAGCGGAAGAACCATAAATCCTTAAGCGATAAACGTCGGACGGCACCCTCGCAAACATCCCTTCGTACTGTTGCTTTTCGTAGTTCCAAAGATGGATATGACCTTGGGCATGCCCCGACACCAGCGTTTGTGTCGCCTCATTCATGACCAACGACTGCGCTGGATTTTGCGAAAGATGCCAGGACGCGATGCACTCCTGGTTCATCACATCCCAAACACTTAAGCTGTCGTCTTCGCAAGACGTGGCGATGTAACGTCCACTCTGGCTCCAACACAAAGCCCTCACCTGTGCTTGGTGCTCCAACCAGGCCATTCGCTGCTCGGTGGCCAGGTCCCACACCTCAACCATCCAACCGTTTCCAGCGACACAGGCGAGAAAGCGGGAGTCCGAACTCCACTCCAGGACTTGGACCACGTCATCAGCGACCGCGAGCTGATGTACAGGCTCCCAACTTGCCGTGTTCCACAACGTCAAGACACCATCTTCCCCTGCTGTACTGAGGATGGTCCCGTTGAGATTGACAGCCATGGCTGTAATCGAGGGATGAGGTGTCGCGAACTGATAGACAGGAGTTTCAGACCAGGCCGGTTGAGGCAACTGTTGCACAGCATGCAACGATTCATCCGACAACCGCTGGGTTTTCATCCCATCGTCTTCGACAACAACAACTTCCATCGGAGCTGGTTTTTGGGAACCAAACAACACAGTCTCCACAGAAGGAGTACCGTCCCATGCATCGGCATAACTTCCAGACTCCAACGTCATGCTCGAAGATGTGGGAGGAGGAGTGTCAGGAGCCTCCTTCATCATTCGGTGGTTGCCATCTTGGTGAAGCACCAAGATATCGTCTTCGTCCTCGTCCCTATCGATGCAAATGGTCTGGTCTACAAGCCGGGCCAGTTGGGCGGAACGCACCTCTTTAAGATCCGGTGACAGCTGTGGTTTCGGCTTAATCCAGGAAGAATCGTTGGCATAGGACCTTGTTGGCTCCGACAAAATGGGAGCCAACGGAGAAGGTGTCATTGGAGAATAGGGTCGGCCAGCCAGAGCTTCACGGAAAGCCATCAACATCTCATCCAGAGACGCAAATCCAACGGACCGATGTGACATCAGCGCACGATTCACCGCGTTGAGGATCGCAGGAGACAAAGAAGACGAATGCAACGGCAAAGAGCCGGAGTGAGGGACCTCCCCCGTCAGCAAAACAAAGACCAGCATTCCAAGAGAGTACAGGTCGTCGGCGGCCTTGGGGTGGCCAGAGCGACCGATCGCATCCTCCGACAGATAGGGAGACGGCTGGAAGGCCTCCATATCCTGGACAAACGTGGAACCGATCGGCGCAGCAAGTCCGGAGAGATAAATGGGAGCGTCCTGGTATTGTGGAGTAAAGAGAATCTTGCTGGGCTTGAGATAACCGTGAGCCGCGCCGCCTGAATGGACAGACCAAAGAAGCTGAGCGATCTGCTCCAAGAGCATCAACACATCGTTGGGCATAAAGGAGAGGCCCTGGCTCCACTTCACCTCCATTTTCTGGAGCAGCGTCTGACCTTGAAGATAGGGAACCGTGGAGAACAGCCGACCGGAGAAGGGATCTTTTTGAAGCAGGTCCAACGTAAGGATGCCGGGCAGAGCGAGTTGACCTTGGAGCCACTGTGCACGTAACAACGACAAACAAAAGCCCGGCTGCTGCGAGAGCTCGGAGTGGTACATTTTGAGAACCACATGGTATCCCCGGTTGTTGTCTTCCGCGAGATACGAAACTCCCGATTCTCCGTAGGTAAGCTGCTGGATGAGTTCAAAGCGATCGGCAAAGCGTTGGCCGAGCAAAGGTGCAGGAAGGGCGTCGAGGCTCGGAGCAGTGGCAAGAGCATGAGCGGAGGAGGGAGAGACCGCCTCCAACAGTTCGGACGATTGTATGACGTGCACTGGCTGTTCCCTGTTCCCTTAATATAACGGTGTGCTGGTGGGCCTTGCCTGCAAAAGAGCTGGGACCTTCTCGGGCGGCATCGGACGACCATAAAAATATCCCTGGCCAAATTGACAGCCCAACTGACGGAGGTAATGCCCCTGGTTTGATTCTTCAATACCTTCCGCTACAAGGTCAAGGCCCAATGTGTGTGCCAACGCTACAATCGCACCAACAATGCCCTCTTGGGTCCTATTGGAGTCCATCTCCATAACAAAGGAACGATCGATTTTGAGCGCGTCCAGTGGGAGCAGGTGCAATCGACTGAGAGAAGAATAGCCTGTTCCAAAGTCGTCGATCTGAACTTTCGCTCCGGTCTGCCGAATTTGCTCCAAAGCACGAGTTGCCATCTGCTGGTTGTTCATGATGGAACTCTCGGTGACCTCAATCCTGATACGATCAGGGTTCACACCTTTCAACAAGAGCACCGCTTCCAGGTTCTGTGCAAAGTGAGGCTGAATCAGCTGCTTTGTCGAGACGTTGATGCTCATATACAGAGAAGGATCAATGGTGGTGTGCCACAGATGAAGTTGCTCGGCCGCCTTCTCCATGACCCAGGCACCCAGCTTAACAATTAAGCCTGTCTCCTCGGCAACAGGTACAAACATGGCCGGCGAGATCCAACCTCGCTCAGGATGATTCCAGCGAAGCAGTGCCTCAAACCCAATCGTCCGCTCGTTTTGCAACGTAACAATGGGTTGGTAATACAGCATCACCTCGTCACGTTCGATGGCCTTTCGAAGATCGGTCTCCAACGCAAGACGATCTTTGACCTCTTCGTGCATCCCAGAGTCAAACAGGGTGTAACACGCCTTGCCCTGCTCTTTCGACCGGTACATCGCAATATCCGCGTCACGAAGCATCTCTTCCGCGTTCTCGTAACGCTTCTGGCTGTGTGCAACGCCGATGCTTGCGCTGCTGAAGATCTCCTGTCCATTAAGATCAAACGGGGTCTGCAGAAGCTCCTGCATCCGCTCGGCAACCACAGCGGCCTCTCGCGGCGTCTTTACGTTGTCGAGGAGTACGGCAAACTCGTCCCCTCCAAACCGGGCGACCACATTTTTCTGGGACAGAGGGATGGGCGTAAACGTGGTGGTTTCGTCGGGAGAGATCCTGGCGACAGTGTCCAGCGACCGAATCGAAGCCCGAAGCCGGGTCGCGACCTGCATTAACAGCGCATCCCCTGCAGCATGTCCAAGACTATCGTTCACCACCTTGAAGTGATCCAGGTCGATGTAGATCACCGCAAAGTTGAAGTCATCCTGACGCTTGGAGCGGTGGAGGGCGTCATGGAGCTGCTCCAAGAACAAGTTGCGGTTGGGCAAACTGGTCAAGGCATCATGAGAGGCGGTTCGGTCTTTGAGATCAATCAACCACCCAACCATCGAGTTCACGCGATTGTTTTCATCGCGGTTCCCAAGGCCTACATTCACAACCCAGTGCATGGAGCCATCGTTGTGAATCGCTCGATACTCCATCTCCCACGCTGGCGCGCGGCCTGTCATAAACTGGTACAAGGAAGCCTGGACTCGTTCTCTGTCGTCGGGATGGACAGTGTCGAGCCAGGTGTCCATGCCAGCCACCATGTCTTCGGAAGGCTGGCCCATCATTTCCCGCCAGCGCGCGGAGAGAAACATCTCTGACGAGCGAGGGTCCCAGACCCACAAGCCATCCCGCGAACAACGCCCAGCGAGTTGAATTTGTTGTTTAAGCTTTCCAACTTCCTGTGCGTGTTTCTGCTTCTCCAAACCATGAAAGACGACGCGCTCAAACAAGGGCGGAGACAAATACGACAGCCCCAACACATCGGAAGCGCCGGCTTCGAGCCATTGTTCGGTGGTCACTCGATCGTCCCGCTGAGTGACAATTACCATGGGCGTTGAGATTTGGCAGGCCCGAGCGATCTCAAGCAAAGCCCAGCAGCTCTCTTCCATGGCCTCCGAATCCAGTAGGCCCACTGCATAATCTGCTGAGCGAAGAGCTTCAATGCCCTCTTCCATTCCTAGTACGTGTTCAATCTTAAAATTTCGATGGGGAAGAGCCAGGCAGATGTGCTGGATCTGGTCGACAAGATGGGTCTTTTCAGCGCTGCCAATTACAAGCAGGGTCACCATAGGGTCCAAGGCCCAGCTTGCCGATGAGGCCGTCCATCGATTGGTTATCACACTGCCCACAGTTGACGTTCTCCTTACTACGATCCGCATCCTGCGAAAGATTGAAGCCCCACCTAAGGGGTTTCAACAGTCTTAACGACACCATTATGCAGAACATGAAAGAAAACCA
Source organism: Deltaproteobacteria bacterium (assembly GCA_006226375.1). Classification (GTDB taxonomy): domain Bacteria; phylum Myxococcota_C; class UBA6777; order UBA6777; family UBA6777; genus M3003. The sequence continues at coordinate 41,288 of SBHC01000008.1, forward strand.
AAGTTTTTTCGGAGTCTTTCGAAAAGGCTGGGAAAAAAGGAGAAACAAGCACTGGAGGAAAGATGAATGGGGTTGGTCAATTTGGCTCTAGAAGTCTTGGCCTGTGGGATCAAACCGGAACGATCCCAAGGTTTGGATGTAGTTGGCTCGAACAAAGTGTGAAGGGTCCCCAATGTGTTGGTAGCTCATGCTCCCACGCATCTGTTGGACCGACTCGTACTCATGAGCCTCCATCCAGATTTTGAGGTCCTCCACAATCTCGTTGATCCGACCCAATCCATGTTTTAAGAGTTCCGAAGCCACCATACCAATGTTGGCTCCAACCATCATGGCCTTCAGCAAGTCAACATGAGTGTGGATTCCCGTAGTAATCGCCAAATCAACGGGGACTTTGCCGTACAAGATGGCCGTCCAACGAAGGGGCAATCGCAGCTCGGACGAATCGCTCAAACGCAGACCTGGTGTGACCTCGAACGCGTCGATATCAATGTCTGGCTGGTAGAAACGATTGAACAACACCAGCCCATCAGCGCCGCCTTGGTTGGCGAGCTGGTGAGCGACATTGGGCAGCGACGTAAAGAAGGGATGAAGCTTCACAGCAACGGGGATGCTGACCTGTTTCTTCACCTCTTCGACAATCTCGACGTACCGACTCTCCAACGAGATCCCATCCGTGTACGGATCGGTGGGAAGGTCGTACAAGTTAAGCTCCAGAGCGTTGGCTCCTGCAGCTTCAATTAAGGCGGCGTACTCCAACCACTGACCCAATGCTGTACAATTTAAGCTGGCAATCAGTGGAACATCAATCGCGCTCCTGGCGTCAGATACGAGCTGAAGGTAGCGGTCAACCGGAGGTACAAAGTCCACGATATCTGGAAAGAAGTTGGACGCTTCCGCTGTACTCGCGCTGCCATAATCCAACGCATGGGAGAAATGGAGTGAGGTGTTCTGAACTTCCTCTTCAAACAAGGAAAACATCACAACTGCAGGGGCTCCAGCATCTTCCAAACGACGGATGCCATCCAGGTTGTATGACAAGGGTGATGGCGAAGGAACCAAAGGGTGCTTCAGCGTTAAGCCCAGATAGTTGGTTGTGATATCCATGGGGATACTCCTTTTGCGTTGGCGGAAACACCCGGTCTGCGGTCAGACGACTGGGCCCAAGAGTTCCGTTTCGGTCCAGAAACGACAATCATGAAGTGGTAGGTGAACACGGCTCTGCAAGCTGACGGTAACGGTCCCATTGATCCTCCACATCTTTCTGAGCGGCAGCCAACAAGACCTTGGCTGAGTCAGGATCAACCTGCTGCAAAATTCGATACCGCATCTCGCCATAGACGTAGTCACGAAGGGGGATTTTGGGCCCTTTGCAGTCGAGTTGCATGGGGTTGAGGCCTTGCTCGACCCGTCGCGGATCAAACCGGAACAGCGGCCAGTAGCCAGAGTCCACAGCCTTCTTCTGCTGTTCGACACCTTTCGACATATCGATTCCGTGAGCAATGCAAGGACTGTACGCAACAATCAAAGAGGGACCCTCGTAGCTCTCGGCTTCCAGAAACGCCTTTAAGGTTTGTCCTTCGTTCGCACCCATCGCCACCCGAGCCACATACACGTTGCCGTAGTTGACACCCACCATGCAGAGGTCTTTCTTCGGCACAGTTTTTCCAGCGGCTGCAAACTTTGCGACGGCAGCACGTGGGGTCGCTTTCGACGATTGTCCGCCAGTGTTCGAGTACACCTCCGTGTCCAGCACGAGGATGTTGACGTTTTCACCCGAGGCCATCGCATGGTCCAACCCACCAAACCCAATGTCGTAGGCCCAACCATCTCCACCCACGAGCCATACGCTCTTACGAACGAGAGCATCAGCCAGCTGGAACAAGTCGCGGCAGAGGTTTTGTTGCTCACCTCCACTGTTGCAAAGTGGCTCCAATTTGGAACGCAGCGCAGCAACTCTCTCCCGTTGCTCCTCGATTGCAGCGTCGGTCTCTTGGGACGCGGAGAGAAGCCCTTCAACCAAAGACTCTGGAAGATGTCCTGACAACGTCTGCAACAAACGAATGGCATAATCCTGACGCTTGTTGACAGCGAGGCGCATGCCCAACCCAAACTCAGCGTTGTCCTCAAACAACGAGTTACTCCAAGAAGGGCCACGTCCGTTGGCGTCTTTGGCCCACGGAGTGGTCGGCAGGTTACCTCCGTAGATACTGGAACAACCTGTGGCGTTTGCTATCAGGGAGCGATCGCCAGTGAGTTGACTCAGGAGTTTTAGGTAAGGAGTCTCGCCACAACCTGCGCAAGCTCCTGAGAACTCAAACAACGGGGTGAGCAACTGGACGTCTTTGACCTTGGACGTGTTCATGTCCTCGTCGGAGCGGTGATGCTCTGGGAGTGACAGGAAGAAATCCCAATCCTGTTTGCCCTTCTCCAGGAGCGGCGCCTGAGGCTCCATCCCCAACGCCTTTCGACCAATCTGACTTTTGTCCCGAGCCGGACAGATCTCAACGCAGAGCTGACAGCCGGTGCAGTCTTCCACAGCCACTTGCAGCGTAAAGGCTTCGTCTTTGTGTCCTTTCCAGCGGGCCGGCGCGGACAGAAAGCCTTCGGGCGCATCGTTCAACAGCTCGGTGTCACAACGCTTTCCTCGAATCACAGCGTGAGGACAAATCGCGACACACTTCCCACACTGGATACAAAGATCAGCGTCCCATACAGGGATTTCACGGGCAAGGTTGCGCTTCTCCCATTGGGTTGTTCCGGTGGGAAAGGTCCCATCAACAGGCATCGCGCTGACAGGCAAGAGGTCGCCTTCTCCGGCCATTAACCGGGAGGTCCAACTCTGAACAAACGGAGGCGCGTTTTCCGAAACAACAGGTGGCAAAGCAAGCGTTGAGGTGGCTTCTTTGGGCACAGGCACAACGTGCAACGCTTCCAAGGTCTGGTCCACGGCAGCCCAGTTTCTCTGGACAACGACCCGACCTCGCTTGCTGTAGGTTTTTTGAATCGCGGCCTTGATCTTCTCCATCGCTTCATTCGCAGGAATGACTTCCATGATGGAGAAAAACCCGACCTGCATCACCGTGTTAATTCGACCGCGAAGCCCGGCCTTCTCAGCCACAGAGTAGGCATCAATCACATACAGTTGGAGGTCTTTCTTAATGATTTCCTCTTGCAACGCGTGAGGGATCTGGTCCCACACTTCCTCGGGCGAAAACGGGCTGTTCAGGAGGACTTTTGCACCGTGAGCCGCTTCACGAAGGACTGGGTACTTCTCCAAGAAACCAAACTGATGAATGCCGACAAAGTTAGCCTGATCAATCAGATAGGTGCTTTGGATAGGATGGGGCCCAAATCGCAAGTGTGAGATAGTTCGCGCACCTGACTTCTTCGAGTCATAGACAAAGTAGCCTTGGGCGTACAGGTCGGTGCTTTCACCAATGATCTTGATGGTGTTCTTGTTGGCACTGACCGTTCCATCCGAGCCCAAGCCCCAAAACATCGCGCGAATGGTCTCATCCGACTCAGTCCGGAAGGCCACATCGACATCCAGGCTGCGGTGGCTGACATCGTCATGAATTCCAACAGAGAATGAGGTCTTCGGCTTGTCCTGCTTCAAGTTTTCCAGCACAGCCTGGGCCATAGCTGGTGTGAACTCTTTGGAGCCTAACCCATACCGTCCGCCAACAATGGTGGGCATTGAGCCTTGGAACAGCCCTTCACGGGTGACCGCTTCTGCGATCACGGAGACAACGTCTTGGAACAAGGGTTCGCCTGCAGCGCCCGGTTCCTTTGTTCGGTCCAGCACCGAGATGGAAGTCACAGACTCAGGAAGAACCTTGAGCAAATGGACGGGAGAGAACGGTCGGAACAAGCGGACCTTGACCAAACCAACTTTTTCTCCTTGCGCAACCATCGAATGAATGGCTTCCTCCGCAGCCCCAACGCCCGAACCCATCATGACGAGGACTCGCTCAGCGTCTTCTGCCCCAACATAGTCAAAGGGTCGGTATACGCGGCCTGTCAGCTGAGCAAACTCTTCCATGACCTCAATGGTCACTTGGGGTACAAGCTCCCAGAAAGGATTGCCCGCTTCTCTTGATTGGAAGAAAACGTCCGGGTTTTGAGCGGTACCGCGAAGCTGTGGGCTGTCGGGGGTTAACGCTCTTTCACGATGCGCATGAACGGCATCGGAGTCGATCAGAGCTTCCAAGACAGAGGATTCAAGGAGTTCGATCTTGCTTATCTCATGGGAGGTTCGGAACCCATCGAAGACATGAAGAAAGGGAACCCGCGTTCGCAAGGAGATAGCCTGGGACAGCAACGCAAAGTCCATCACTTCCTGAACGGAGTTGGCAAACAACTGCCCCCATCCAGCCGAACGAACCGCCATGACATCGCTGTGATCCCCAAAGATGGACAACGCATGTGTTGCAACCGAGCGAGCCGCGATGTGAAAGACTGCTGGTGTTAGCTCCCCAGCAATTTTGAACATGTTGGGGTACATCAGCAGCAGCCCTTGGCTCGCTGTGAAGGTGGTGGTTAGGGCACCAGCCTGGAGAGAACCATGGACAGTTCCAGCCGCCCCTCCCTCACTTTGAAGCTCCTGAACTTTAGGAACCAAACCCCACAGGTTGGTCTTGCCTTGGGCAGACCATGCGTCAGCATACTCCCCCATCGGAGAAGCCGGAGTGATGGGATAAATCGCAATCACTTCATTCAGTTGATAAGCAACCCGTGCGGCAGCTTCGTTACCGTCCATTGTCGCAAAATTCGGGGATCCCATCTCTATGCCTCCCTTTCAACACCGCAAACCAAGTTCAAACCAAGTGCAGCACATATCTTTGGCAGGCTGAAGTGTAGAGGAAGGCAAGAGAGAAGACACACGAATCCATCAAACTGGTCTTTGATTTGAGTCAAATACCAGAAACGAAGGAAGGATGCAGGAACGTCGGATGCCTACTTCTGGGCAACAACGACCTGGTTCACAAAGGAGAAGTGGAACGGCCGAGCGGCACGAATGAGGGAGTCGATACGCAGAGACAAGGTGGGGTTCAAGTTGATACCCAGGTAGGGAAGAAAGCCGGTCACCACCCACATAAAGGGGTCACCCGAGACTTTGGAGAAGCCAGCGCCTCGACAGAAGGCTTGCATCCGCTCCAGGTTCACGGCGCTCTCGTGGTGCTCGTCCTTAACCAGGCCGAACTTTCCAGCAACATCGTCCCAGAATGGATGAGGGCAGGTTGCCACAAAGACACCACCAGGACGCAGCATCCGGTAAGCCTCCCGGACACACATGAGCGGATCCGAAAGGTGCTCCAACACAGCGAGAGCAATGCAAAGGTCGTACGAGCCTTCTTCCAAAGACTCTGGAAGATCCAACACGTTGCCTTTGATCAGGTTAACATTGGAAGGCATTGGAGGAGCGGATTGAAGCAGCTCGTCAGAGAGTTCGATGCCGTCGAGGGTTGAGCCCCCTCCCGTTAACTTGTTCAGGTACAACAGCGTGGCACCCTCAGCCGCCCCAAGAGACAAGACCCGTTGTGGGTTCTGTTTGGGGTGAAACTTTTGGTATCCGCCGAGCGCCACTTCGGCTCTTACTTTGAGGCGAAACTTCAAGTGAGGCTTCTTGATTCGACCGTCGGCGTAATCGGCCCCCATCACTCCAGCGGAGTAGTCATTACCCGAAGAGGATGAGGAGTGGGGTTCTGTTGTCATACTGTGATCCTTTCCAAACAAGCCATACAATGCGGAGATTTATCGACTCCGTTTAACGGGGGTTCTCCAAGATGTCAATAACATTTCCATTTGTCACCTGGAAACGGTACATCCACACCAACAGATCGGTAGGCAATCAACTGCCCACCTGCGTATCCTTGGAACACCAAAATGCGCTTACCATTGCCCCGAAACGACCCAGAGACACGGAACGTTCCAGCACGAACCCGACGAACTCGCAGTCGCTGCTGCCCCAGCCAGGCCGTGAGGTTGACGATATCAGCGCCTTTCACCTCCACCGAAAACTGTCGAGACGAAGCCGAAGACGCCTTAACCGCAACCAACATCAGACCAGAGTCGGCTTGCAAAATGGGTCGAGCCTTTGGGTCTCCCAGGATGGCATTCAAGGACTGCCGGGCCAACTCGTTCAGGTTGCGGAGGGAGTAATCCACAGTGTAGTGCCTTCGCGGCCAGGGGGATGCTACGGTGACAAGAAAGCGTCCCAAGTCGGAATCCACAAAAGCGTTGTCGAGAAAATGGTTGCCAGGAACGCTACCTGCTTTGTTGTAGATCTTAGCACCCTTTCCAAGCGCCGCCTCAACCCCCTCCTGAATCCACTTCCAATACGTCAGCATGGAGGTCTTCCAGCGAGTCGCATCGGAAGCATAAATGGGGAATCGTTCGGCCACAGGTAGCTCATGATGAAGCCCGACCCGCCGAACAATCTCCTGGATTTCAAACAAGGTCGTGCAGTTGCTCCGACAGTTGGGGTTGCGCTGGCTCCACCTGCGAGTTGGAATCACTCCCACCCGCCCCGACTCCAAGAACCGAATCTTGGGAGAACGACGGACGCTCCCGCCAGCATAGCCACGTTGCACCACGAGGTTGGGCAAACCATACTTCTTTCGCTCCGAAAACTCCGACAAGGACTGCAATCCAGCAATCCGAGTCAATCGGTCGTAGTTTTCGTTGGTGATCTCTTTCATCAAATCTTGAGCCGTTCCAGCAAACACGCCAAGAGGGTCAAACAATGACAATTGGGATTCACCGGTCGCTCCGTATTGTTTGAGCGTCATCAACGCACTCAAGGCAGACCAAATCTTGATGGTCGAGGCCGGCCAGAACTTCCGAGGTGAAGGGACAAACCCTGTATCCCCCAGACTGTAATACTGAAAAGCTGGTTGCCCGGCTCCTTCCACAACCTTGGCCACCAAAGCAAAGCTTCGACGAGGGCGACGGTACCGAACCTTCCGAAACGCCTTCGCCAGATAGCCCTTGTTGGCGAGGAGCTTGGCCTTCGTAAACCAATCCAACGAAGACTTTTGGATCGGACAAGAGCTCTGCCCCCAGGTCACGGAGGCACCAGCACAACTTGCAACAAGAACCAAGAGACAAGCGAGCCATCGTAGGTTTTGCATCAGGGTTGCTCCTTGTTCGCACATTGCATCCAGGCCTTGAATCCGAGTCCATCGGGATGAGGGGTACGATAGCGTTCCCCTCGACCAAGATTGTGAAGTTTGTGCAGCCGCTTCAACAGCTCCAGAGAGCTCCGACGCAAGCCTCTCTCGGGCATTGCCAAAAACTCGAAAAGAACTGGAAGAAGCAACTGGGCTTGTTTCTTCGTCAGCGGTTTGGCTTTGGAGCGAATGGGATGAACAGGAAAGTACCCTGTAAAGGCCATACGAACCATCACCAAGATCTCCGAACGCCCCATAGACGAAGCACCACGCAGCCACTGCAAGAGTTGGGTCCTCATGGAAGCCGACTTCTTCAGCAGCAACCCACCCAGAGCAACGCGACCTTGGTATCGACGTGGGGTGTTGTCAAAGTCCCCTTCATTTAAGGAACTTCCCATCTTGTGTGCGGCTTGAATCGCAGTCCAACCCACATAGGGGTTACGGTCTTTCCAAAGCTCCTTCACTTCGGATAGCAGCGACCGCCCTCGCCTGCCAAACCGGGCCAGGGTTTGCAGGGAGGCCGCACGAATTCGCCAGGAAGAATGTTTGAGACCCGCTTCAAGTGTAGTCCTTGTCGACTTGAACCACCTTGAGAAGGCCAGAACCGCAGCCTCTCGAACGGCGGGATGAGAATCTTTGGTAGCGAGACGAACCAACGTCCGATGGACACCTTTGGACCTACCGAACACATGAAGCAGGCGAGCCGCCTTCTCCCGAGTTCCCCAGTCCCTGCGCTTCACTGCTCGAAGAAGAGTACGCTGCCCGGCCAGTTTGGACCGCTCCAGTCGAAACAAACCAAGGAGAGCCTGGTATCGGACCAGCCTGGACCGATCACGAGAGAGCAACCTCCGCAACCATCGGGCTCGTTTGGCTTCGTCCCCTTTCATCTGCCCCAACGCATCGGTGGCCACAAGACGAGAGCGCACCGACGACGATTTGAGCGCTGACTCCATCGCAGAGAGAGCGTTGGCTCCAATCTTTCGAAGAGCCTGCAAGGAGGCCGCACGAACACCCCAGTTTCGGTCGCCTAAGGCCTTCACCAACGCCTTCGCTGCGGGCTCACTTCGTGGACCCATCTCATTGAAGGCTTCGGCCGAAGCATATCGGATACGCCAGGAGCGATGGGTCAGCCCCTCACGTAGCTCTTGCAGCCAAGAAGCAGGAGGTTGACGATCTTTGTAGAGCTTCCCCAACGACCAAATGGCCGCCGCACGCACACGCAAGCTGCCTTGTTTCGTCGCAGAGCGCAACGTTTCCCTTGCTTCCATACGCTCCAAGAAAGCGATACTTTGCAGTCGAATTCGGCGGTCACGCGAGCGCAGGTCCTCCCGAAGCATCCGAAGCAACGACTTCTGATACAGGGCTAGGTGTTGCAGATAGGTTTCGACAAGCACAGAGCGAACCCAACGATTTCGGTTTCGCCGCAACCTCCGTACCGAGCGCTGCAGCAAAGCCTTGTGTGGTTTGAGCTTTCCAACCAGCCTCAGCAACCCGACCAAAACTGTGGAGCTTCGTTCCTTCCGTAGTCGTTGAGCCAACGTCCGCTGCGCCTTGGAACCCTTGAACAGGGAAGTCATTCCGGTGAGAACAAAGGCAGCCTGCAACCGCTCGTTTCTTCGGCGGGAGGACAAACGTCGAAGTAACTCCGGGAAAACTGACCTTCCTCTTTCTCGAAGAATGTCTGCGGCGTTCGTCCGCACCCAAAGGTTGCGACTCGGCAATTCACCCAACAAAGACGATGTCGAGAAAGAGCCCACTTTTGCAGCCGATTGGGAAAGAGCAACGCGAGCGAGAGGGTCTTCTTCATCGAGAAGACTCTTCCACAAAGAGGCCAACGAGCTTGATTGTTCCGTGGCTTTGCCCAAGGCAATGAAGGAAGCAGCCCGAACCCAAGGGTCCTTCGAGCGAGCGAACTCTCTCCACCGGCTCTCTGTCCACGTTGGAGACGCAGACAACCGCGTGGAGCACAAGAGAACCTGTTGGTGAAGCAAAGGGCCAGACCACGACGAGCCTCGACGTTGCAGTCGCTGAGAGAGTTGCCGCAACCAGGCTCGCCGTCGTTGAGAGGAGAAGCCCCATGTCTTGGGAGAAAAGGCCATCAGCAAGGTGCCTACAAGGGCTTTGTGAATGACACGCTTTCCACGGTTAGAGCGCAAGGCCTTCCTTAACGAAGTTCGCTCTTCGTTCCAAACTCGCGAGGCTGCAAACCAAGGATAACGGCGCAACAGCAGGCCCAAGCCCCCCCAGGCGAGGCTCCGAGAGCGAGCCTTACCCAAGCGAACTTCTGCAAGCAACGTACGTGCATGACCCACAAGCTGGTTGTACGAGAGGGTTGCCACCAGAATTTGTTCCACCCTTCTCTTCAGCGATAGAGAAGGACGGCACGCGCTCTGCTCCAAGGACACCGAAGAAAGCTTCGGATTAACCAAAGAGTGGCTTGGTGTCTGTGCTTGGGAAGAGAGAGAAAACAAGAAAGAGAGGACAAGCAACCCCACTCCAACAAAGTGGGGAGCCTGCAAAAAGGGGGGGATGCGGGATGTCATCACTTGGAAAGGTCCATACCAAAGGCCCACATCAAGAAGACAAAGCGGTCGGCCACTCCAGCCAGTCGCTTCGCCAAGGGGGTCCCAGCGCCATGACCCGCTTTCGACTCAATGCGCAGCAGAACCTTCCGACCTTTGGCAGTGTTGGCTTGCAGACGGGCTGCAAACTTACGGGCGTGGAAGGGGTCAACCCGGTCGTCGTGATCCGCTGTCATGACCATCGTGTGGGGGTATTTGACCCCTTTCTTAATCTTATGATAGGGCGAATACGACCAGAGCCACTTAAACTCGTTGGGCTTTTTCGGGTTCCCGTACTCTGGAATCCACAATCGTGCGACGGTCGAGATGGGAAATCGAATCATATCGGTAAGAGGGACCTGACAGATCACAGCGCCGAACAAGTCTGGTCGCTGTGTCATGACCGCAGCCACAAGCAAGCCTCCGTTGCTGCCACCACGAACCGCAAGGCGGCTGGGTTTTGTATACTTGTTCTTCACCAACCACTCGGCAGCGGCGATAAAGTCGTCGTATACGTTTTGCTTCTTGGCGCGACGTCCGTTTTTGTGCCAGGAAGAACCATACTCACCACCACCACGAAGGTTGGCCAGAGCAAACACTCCACCCCGGTCGAGCCATGGGAGAACGGAAGGCAAGAACCGGGGACGAAGGGAAATTTCAAAGCCACCGTAGCCATAGAGTTCAACAGGGTTGTTGCCGTCCAACTTCAAGCCTTTTTTGTGGACCAGGAACATCGAAACACGAGTTCCATCCTTCGACTTGTAGAACACCTGACGAGTGCTGTAATTTTTCAGGTCCACAGGTATTTTGATTTGCTCAAGCTGGGTGCGCTTGTGCGTTTTGAGGTCGTAGCGGAACCCAACGGAAGGAAAGATCCAGGACGTGAAGCGGAAGAAGATCTCGCTGCGGTCGTGACGTGTCTTAAGGTCACTCACCGTGCCCTTGGCGGGGAGCTTGATCTCGTGAACTTGCTTGCCCTTTCGATCAAACAGAACCAACCGGGACGTTACATCTTCCAGGTAGTGAACAAGAATGCCGTTGGGCACGAGATGGTACGCAAGCACCACACCCTTGCTTTGGGGGATGAGGGTCTTCCAGTTTTTCTGCGTGGGGTTCGAGGTAGGAGCAACCACAATACGACCGCGGGGAGCCTTGTAGGTGGTCCAGATGTAGAGGTTGGCACCGTCCGTGTCCGCGTTGAATTGACCCTTCAGGCCGACAGCGAGGGGCAAGAATGGACCCTGTGAGTTGGCTTGTCGGTAGTACAGGTCATTGCGAGACCAGTCGACGCTGGCAGACACCATCAGAACCTTGTGGTCCGACGAGATTCCCGGTGACATCCAGGTTTCTTTGCGGCGACCTTCTCCAAAGATCAAGTGGTCTTGGCTGGGCGAGGTGCCCAGGCGATGGTAGAAGATACGACGGTAGTAGTTGCGGTCGCTCTTGGGAACCGTTCCTGTGGGAGGATACTTCACGTAGTAAAAGCCCAAACCGTTGGCATCCCAAACCATCGACGGCCAACGTGTTTGGTTGATGTCGTAGTTGAGGTGCTTTCCAGTGGATACATTGAGGATGCGGACCTTCGACCAGTCACTTCCTTTGGCGGCGAGAGCGTACGCCAAAAACTTACCGCTGGGAGACGGGGAGATTTGCTGGATAGCAACGGTTCCGTCTTTGCTCAAAGTGTTGGGATCCAACAACACACGAGCTGGCGCATCAAACTTGCCTTCGCGCATGTACAAAATGGGTTGGTTCTTGAGGCCTTCGCGTCGGAAGAAAAAGTACCGATGACCGTACGAGCGGGGGCTCGTGCTGGAGCTGTTGTTGTAGAGTTTCTTCAGCTCATCAATGATCTTGGTGCGAGCGGGAATTTGGTCGAGGACCTTCCGGGTGCGCTGTTGGTTTTTGTCGCCCCAAGCCTGCACTTCCTTGGACTTCCCATTCTCCAACCAACGGTAGGGGTCAGCCACCTTGGTTCCATGGTAATCGTCCACAACCTTCACGGTGCGAGTTGGGATGGCGGCGGGAAACGTGACCTTCGCTTTTGCAGCTTTCGCCAGAGGTTTGGCGGCAGCTTTGGCTTTGGCCTTCTTCGCCTGTTTGGCTTTTGGCTTGGCTGGTGCAGGAACAACATCTGCGGTAGCAGGAGCAAACGTCCAACCCAAGGCAAGCAGGGCCATTGCAACAACAAGAAGACATCTCGACATTGGCTTCATCTGCGGTCCTTTCTTCTTCGTTTGTGGGAGAGCCAGACAGGATAAGATCCACTGGCGACATCAAAAAAATGTGCCCATGGACGTACCATGTTCTCGCCCGTCGTGCAATCCGAAGAATTCCCAGACGAAGCCGAACGATGCAATGAGAAATGAAGGAAAAGAGCTAGAAGTTGGAGGAATTGGCCTCAAGAAGTTGAGGACCGGATTGAAGCAAGCTGACAAGAGAGGAAGGCTGGTTCTGGGGGGCCGACACTCCAGGGATGAGTTCGGTAAAGAAGATCTCGGCGTGGTCGCGAATGTAGTCATCACACAGCGAGCGGTTCTTGGTGTCGTAGATGTCCACTCCTCGCTTTCGAGCGTATTGGTAATAGTGAACATTCAAGCGATTGACAAAGAACATTTTCCGACGGTAGCGACGTCGTCGACGGTCGTACTTCCATCGACCGGTCAGCTTGCTGGGGGGATACAAGCCATACTGAATGCCCCATCGTTCAAACTGACGACGCCACATGCCCCCTGGAGTTTGGTTGTGGAGAACTTCCCCACGCATGGAATCTGTGACCAAACCCCAATGGTTGAATCCAAGGGAGATGCGACGGCGGCGCTTGGAGAGAGTGGCTAGCGTGAACATGTCACCTGGAAGAGAGCGGTCGTAGCTGTTCATGTTCACAACAATGTTGGAACAAAAAGCTTTGTCGAACAGCCTCCGACTCCAATACCCATGACCTCTTCTTCGGGCCAATTTGTTGAATTCAATCTTCATGTCCTTCACAAGACGACGAGCCACTCGCTTGCGCTTGCGCTTTCCCCACTTGGAGAAATCGCGAACCACTTGCAGAGTTCCAGGTCTCCAGGATCCACCGCTTCGATACCTGCGTGACAGTCGATAGAAAGCCCGAGTGCTCCAGTAGTTGACCAGGCCCCAGGTCGGCGTTTGAAATCCACGACCCCATTGCCCCTGAAAGTTCGCCAGAGCGTCCTTTTGTGCGCACATGGCAAACGACATGCAGTTGCTGACAAAGCCTTTCTCCAAGTGGCATTGGCCCTGAGGAGATTTGTACTTTTCCTTCCAAACCTTGGTGTACCAACGCATCATGGGTCGTGGAATCCGACGCTTTCGACGTCGATGAAAGGCAAAGTAGCCACGGTACTTCGACTTGGGCGCAGCGTAATTAATGGAAAACAATCGCTGTGACCGCTTGTACATCCCACACAGTGCGGGAGATGCGTTAAACTTGTTGCAGGCGTTGTGCAAATAGAGGGAGCGCTTCCTGTGGTAATCACCCAACTTCAAGACATATTCACCGTATCGAACGAACATGTCCCGCAAGGATTCTTTGCGATACACACGCTTCGGTTGCACATGCTGCGGCATCGTTTGACCTTCACGTGGATCTTCCCTACGCTTGGCGATGTAGCCCCGCCGCTCGTATGTCCCCCAGTTTGGGGAACGAGCCTGCCCTCGCATGTGAGGCCAAACATACCGAGTAGACTTCGTTCTAGAACGTCGCGCCGTTCGCCTTCGTTGGTACCGGTACTTGGTGCGCTTTTGAGATTTGGAAGTCAGCTTTTGCTTGGTTGTGGAGACGCATCCTGCGCCACTCCAACCCACAACAAGCAGGAAGCCCATCGAGGAAAGCAGTAGAGTTTTTTTCATGGTCATCGTTGTCTAAGCCAGTTGGAACTTGCCGGGCAACGCAAATTCAGTCTCGGGGTTGGTTTGCAAAGTGAAACTGTGGGCCAACAGAAAAACTCCGCAATGTCAACGTTGCGTATCTACAGACTTAATATGTGACAATAGAAAGATCAAGTTTGCGACCACAACAGAAGCACATCTTCTAGAAACGGCACAATTGAAAACGAGATGAAGGGAGAAAAAAACGAAGGCGGTCTATTGCTTTGCGGAGGGGAGCCAGGTGTCGGCGTCAGGATGGGTGAGACCTTCAAGGATCAATCGCATAGAAACAGCGATACGGAGGTCGGCGTCGCCCTCTCCTTCGCATCGCGTGGGTTGGTCTTTTTGCAACGAAAGAGAGGCTCCGCTGGGAAGCTCAAACGTAGCCTCTGCTCCTTCTCCTTGCGCGTAAGCATACACCTCACCATTCCTTCTCCAACGAATCGACTTGCGATCATCGGACAGCAAGAATCCATCTCGCTCCGGATGGTCGGAAAAGCTCTCATGGGAAAGAAACAGGTTGGGCTTCACAAGGTAAGGTCCACCATTTTCGGGGCACCAAGTGTCGCAATGACCGCAAAGATTGCAAGCGTCCACTGTGTTTCCAATCTGGTGCTTCCGATCGACAAGAAGCGGCTCGCCTTCTTCCAGTTGAAACGAGCCATCGCTCCAACGCACATGACCGGGAGTGTAAGTTCCCTGGTCCACAGGAAACGCAAAGTTCGCAGCATTGGGGCAAACGGGGATGCACTTGTCACAGGTGAGGCAGTCAAACAGAACCAGCTCGCTCCCCACCTTTTTCGGCGCTTTGCTGTTCGTTTCACTGTGAAACGCGGGATCCACCAACGTCTCTTGGGCCAGCGTTTGCAACGGTTGGAGTTCCCGCTTGTCTTGTGTAGCCGAGCCATGACGTTCAGCCAGGAAGTCTGCCAGAGAGGCATGCCCTGCTGCCTTAATATCCTTCTCAAGGTTCTGTAGGTACTTGTGAAGGCGTCCGTAGCCACGAGCTTTCAAGAGGTCGGAACAGGTTGTGACAGGACCAATCCCTGCAGCCACCAAGCCTGCAAAGTTTTGGGAGTCCACGCCGGCCGAGAACGTGATGGGGATGTTGTAGTTGGTCGCCTCTGCAAACTCGCTGGCGAGGGTTAAGGCAAGAACATGCAAGGGAGGACCGGACAGATACATCTCCTCGCCCAACTTAAAGGGAGGTTCTTCACTTTGCATGACCAGGGTGTTGGAGAACTTCACCCCAAAACCAACGCCTTTGTCAGAAGCAATCTTCTGAAGCCGGGGTAACATATCAAGCATCTGGTCCCACTTCAGATCTTTCTCGAAAGGCTCTGGGCTCAAGTGAATCTGCTTGTAACCCAGCTTCTCTCGAACGATATCCTGCACCCGCTCAAAGCCAAGCAAGGTCGGATTGAGCTTGATCACAGTGTGAAACCCATACTCTTCCAACAGGTGGGTGGCGATGGCTTCAATTTCGTCAGCTGGACAACCATGAAAGGTCGAGATGGTCACGCTGTTGCTGATCTGAGAAGGCACCTCAATGTCAGCAAACGAACGGAGCGTGGGTGGCAGCTCATCACGAAGTGACTGAAGAAGTTCGCCGGCATCTTTCATGGTACGAAGGTACGAAACGATCTTCTCGCTCTGAATCCCTTTGAGATCGTAACCTACGCTGATATCAAAGATGGCGTCCATAGTCGGCCACAGCCCAGGTCCCTGCTCCGAAGCCAGCAAATGCAAAAGATACCAACCTTTCGCATATTCTTTGGCTGACTGGTGAACCAACAGCTCCTGCGACCACTCCACGTTGTAACCCACATGAGGGACGTGGATGCACGGTCTGGGGATCTCCAGTTCATCAAGGATTTGGACGGTCTTAAGCTCCATAAACCGAGCGCCGCCCAGCCAGGACAAGACAAGGTTTTGAGCCAGCTGGGTATGAGGACCAGAAGCTGGACCCACGGGAGTCCCGAGCGTCATACCAAAGTGGTCAAAGTTGAGGGACACATCAGGATCGGGAGTCCACCAGAAGCGTTTGGGCAGCGCATACATGGAGGGACCGTTCATTTCGCGCTGCAAGCGTTCTACCAGTGTTGCAAAGGGAATGGGATACAGATCGATAGCCACCTTGCGTCTCCTTCTCAATCCGATGATGGTTCACACAACAGAAGGAGCCATTGTATGCGCCCCTTGATTGCTCTGCAAGAAACTCTTAGCATTCCTCAAGTCCCCTCCCCAAAGAAAGCAACAACATACCCAGGCTCCGATGAATCCGACTCGAAACACAACCGCAAACATTCCAACCTTTAACTTTCTGGATCAAGAACATACCAAGAAAGATAAGAAACCGTTCTCTGTGGAAGATTGCTCACAGGCACTTCGAGAACATGGGGTGGTTCTCCTTCACAACCTGTTCCCTTCCCATTTGGTGGAGACCTGTCGCAACGCCTTTTTGCAGCGTCACAAAAACGAATTGGCTGAGCCTGAAACGGTACGAGAAATACAGCGAGTGGGTGATGGTCGATGGATGAAAACCATCACGGTCAAGCCACCGTTTGCAACTCCAGACCTTTATCACCCTCCCCAGCTTGTCAACCTCTTCCAAGAGCTTCTGGAAGATGAGTATGTCCTCAACAACATCGGGGTGGTGGCATCGTTACCTGGCGCCAAAGCACAGCACGAGCATCGCGACTTGCCCGCCTTGTTCCATGACGCTCCGATCGATTCCCAGCTTCCTTGTTATGCACTCACGGTCTTGGTCCCTCTGATCGAAGCCAACCACGAACACGGAACCACCCTGCTTCGGCCAGGAACCCACAGGCTTCCGTTGGAGCAAGCAGAAAACAAAGAAGGCGTGGCTCCAGTCATACCGGTGGGATCTTGTGTGATCATGGATTATCGGCTCCACCACGGAGGAACGGCGAACCGCTCCAACCAAACCCGTCCTCTGCTGTACATGGTGTATTCACGCCCGTGGTTCCGGGACTATCGCAACTTCAGAACCCAACCTCCGCTGAAGATATCCAGATGGTCCTATCGAAAGATGAACGACGCCGACCAACAACTTTTTGCACAGGCTCGACAAACTTGGTGGTAACGACTCTTTCGCAGCAGCGGGACAAACCCTCGAAATTTCGAGGTGTACTCATTTTCTGAAAAAAAAGTGTTGACACTCTAAATTCATTTTGCTAATACATCGACTCGCTTCGAGCGATTCCTCAGTAGCTCAGCTGGTAGAGCAGGTGGCTGTTAACCACCGGGTCGGCGGTTCGAGTCCGTCCTGGGGAGCTTCAAAACCGTCCTTTCCTTTCATGGATTGTGGCGGTTTTTTTGTTTTAGCAGACCTCACCCCCACCTCAGCTGTGGATCAGGTGGCTGTTAACTACCGGGTGCGGTGGTTCGACCGGGCTCGCGAACGAGTCCGTCCTGGGGAGCAAGACAAAACGGTCGTCCTCCTGAACATGGGAGTGACGGCTTTTTTGTTTCACTATTTCTTCTCTGGGACCCCATGAATGCGGATCATTCTATCCCACTCAATCACTCTTGGGTCATTCTACCCAAGCATATAAAAAACCACACACCTTATCCACGACCAAAAACCGATGATAACGCTCAGGAAACCATCCGCTCGTTTGAGAGTGACGTGGTAGGCTTGGCGTTCTTGGTCACCAACAGCCCTGCCATCGGCGCGGGTAATCCCCCCGCGCCCAAGTCACGCGCATGACCTGAAGGGTTTAGCTTGGACAGATGGTGGCTTGCGTATTTTTCTTTCTCCAATCAGCCCTTTGAAAAGTCTGGGCCAATACAGAGCATGTTCTCGTGCAAGCTCTGTCCACCAGGTCCGATTGAGGTCTATATCACTCACTAACAACCCAGGGCATCTGGTAGCAAGTCAACAATGAAATCAAGAAACTGACGGATAAGAGGAGTGAGAGAGCGTTTTTCAACAACGAGTGCTCGTATTTGTTGTTCAGGCATTAAAAAGTCAGGCAATACATGGGTAAGCTTCTTTTCGACCAGGTGGTGGTGCGCAAGAAATGGTGGTAGCTCAACAACCGCTTCACCTGCCAGGGCGATACGAAGCAAGTGCAGATAGTCATTGGTCATCAACACTGGCTCTAGCTGGATTTGTTCATCTCCAAGCTGCCACACAGGTGGTGTGTCTGAACGCCAACACGCACAAGGAGCAGATAGCAAATGTTCTGGCGTTGTAATCTTGTATTGCGATAGCAACTCTGACGTAGCAACAACCTGATGCCGATAGCGTTTGAGAGTGCGTCCCACATATGAACGAAAGCCGCCCTCCCCCACTCGAATCGTAATGTCGATACCATCTGTAACTAGGTTGATCCGTCGATTCGTCACAAACACGTCAAAATGTACCGCAGGATATCGACGTTGAAACTCTGAAAACAACGGCCATATGGGTTCAAAGTACGGTGGGATTGAAATCCGAATCGTACCGGCAATCCCCGATGCTTCATGTAGTCGCTGCTCAGCTTGTATTAGTGACTCTAATGCTGGCCCAGCCTCAGCAAGAAGTTGTGTACCAGCCAGTGTAAGATTAAGACCTTGTGGACTGCGCTCCAGTAGAAGACCAACTCCTAACTCATCTTCCAGTTTACGAACACGTCGACTTAAGGTCGGTAACGGTACACCCGTTCGGCGTGATGCTTCTGAAAAACTTCCGGTTTGTGCGGAAACAATAAAGAGTTTAAGTGCATTAAGGTCCATCATCTATCATTTCTCCAATGCCTTTCAAAAATGAGAGTCACATTCTCATTATTCACTCTACCAACTCACATCTGAAATAGCTAACCTTTACTTCAGGACACAGCAGCTGAAACTACAAGAGTGAAAGTCAACCCATTGAAGGGAGCTAAAAGGAGATTGTTATGAGAGCAATTGTTGCGCAAAACCCAGGTGGTCCAGAAGTACTAGAACTTGTCAATATCGATCCTTCTGTTGTTCAAGAAGGTGAAGTGGAAATACAGGTTAGAGCCTTTGGTTTGAACAAAGCAGAAAGCTATTATCGCAGTGGTAACTATGGAGCGTTTGTCCCCAACCAGGCGCTAGGGATCGAAGCGGTGGGAGAGATCATCCAGGACCGAAGTGGAAAGTTCACTCCTGGCCAGCGAGTTGTGACAGTCATGGGCGGAATGATGTTCTCTAGACACGGAGGATATGCTGAGCGGATTGCTGTAAAAGGCGACAATGTTGTTGCTATAGACGCAGATCTCCCTGTGGACAAGCTGGCTGGATTACCTGAAGCCTATCTGACTGTATGGGGTGCGCTCGACAAAAATCTTGGAATTGTAGAAGGCGAAACTCTGTTGGTTCGCGGTGCAACTTCAAGTGTTGGGATGGCAGCAGTTGCCTATGCGAAGGCTCATGGGGTCACAGTTCTGGCAACCACGCGCAACCCAAAGAGTGTAGAGAAGCTCAAACAAATCGGTGCAGTTCACGTGCTCTTGGATGATGGTGAAATTCATGAAAAGGTCAGAGCCATTGTCCCTGAAGGTGTACACAACGCACTGGAAGTGGTGGGTGCTGCGACAGTGAAGGACACTTTGAAATCTGTTTGTCGATGGGGTCAGGTCGCTGTAGTAGGACTATTGGGTGGCCCTCCGATTATTGAGTCCTTCAATTTGATGGGAGATCTCCCCAACACCGTACGTCTCAGTTTCTTTAGCAGCGGCCTTCTAGGCTCCGAGGCTTTGCCTCTACAAGAAAGCCCACTGAACTGGGTTGCCGAACAAGTGTCGAGAGGTGTCATCGCTGATCTTGTTGCCCAAAAGTTCACAGTAGAACAAATTCAGGAGGCCCATCATCTCCTTGATAGTGGGACAGCAGGCGGCAAGATCGTCATAACCTTCTAGCCTCAACCAAACTCAAACCCCATTTTTAAAATGCCAAAGAATCGGCTTCACAAACCATAGGAGTTTCTCATGAACCAAAACACTAATACATACCAGTGGAATCGCGTATTACCAGCCCTCTTGCTATTCGTTTTCATTGTAAGTGGTTGTAAGTTATGGCAAGAAGCAAATGCGACGAATCCCAGAGTAGCCGAACAACAAATCAGGAAACTCCTTCGCACTTATGAGGCAGGCCTGAATCAAAGTGATGTGAATGGCATTATCTCATTGTACGCTTCGGACGCAGTGTTTATGGCGCAGCATCGGACACCGTCTGTGGGCCATCGCAAGATCAAAGCGGCCTACCGTTCAATCTTCGGAATCATTCGCCTGAAGATAGCCTTTCAAATCGACGAGGTTGTGGTGGTGAATCCAACCTTTGCTTACGCAAGAACCCGCAGCGCAGGCCAAACAACCATCCTGGCAAACGGCGCAAAAGTAAAGGAGAGTAATCAGGAGCTGTTTCTCTTCCGACGAAAGGGAAACCGGTGGAAGATTTTTCGTTATATCTTCTCAACAATGAATCCCCTGCCTATACCCAAGAAAAACCCGCGCTAAAAAAATATCTGTTCTTAGTATATCTTAGTTCTAGACAAAATCACGAACCTATTGTCCCTTTTTGGTCAAGAACTGGGACAGCACCTTGAAATGGATGGACACATAGAGCACAGGTTTAGTACCTTGCGGTATTCGACTGGGGAGCTTCAAAACCGTCCTTTCCTTTCATGGATTGTGGCGGTTTTTTTGTTTTAGCAGACCTCACACCCGCCTCAGTTGTAGAGCAGGTGGCTGTTAACCACCGGGTACGGTGGTTCGACCGGGCTCGCGAACGAGTCCGTCCTGGGGAGCATTCAAAACCGTCCTTTCCTTTCATGGATTGTGGCGGTTTTCTTGTTTTAGGAGAACTCACCCCCACCTCAGCTGTGGAGCAGGTGGCAGTTAACCACCTGGTGCGGCGGTTCGACCGGGCTCGCGAACATGTCCGTCCAGGTGAGCAACAATAAAAGCCGTCCTTCCACTTAAGGAAGTAACGGTTTTTTCGCTTAATGTCTCAATGGACCCTTAAGACGCTCAGCAAAATTGAATGTGGACGTTTTTCATTTTAGCCACCAACTTCCACCTTACCTCCCCCTCCTCAGCCATGCTCTCGTGAAAAGATGTAACAGACACTGTCTGTTGGGTATTGAGCGCACAGCCGTAATAAAGCCTGTTCACGACTCATCCTCATCGGATTCTTGTGAGAGTTCTAACTCCAACTGTTCAATGGTTGGGAGACTCGTTTGCAATTCTGCAGGCAGAGCACGAGTCAGCTCGTATTCTGCGACGCCCATAGGCTTGCTGTTGTCTTGAAGGGCAAACTCAACAACAGTCTGGTTCTTCCCACGACACAAGATGATGCCGATACTGGACTGATCATCAGGATGCTTCATCAAGTGGTCCACTGCCGACAGATAAAAGCTCATCTTCCCCGCATATTCCGGCAAAAACTTGCCCGACTTCAACTCAACAACAACAAAGCAGCGCAGGTGCAAATGGTAAAAGAGAAGATCCACATAATAGTCTTCACCTCCAACCTCCAAATGAACCTGATTTCCGACAAAAGCAAAACCTTTGCCTAACTCCAATAAGAAGTCGCGAATGTGATGCACTAAAGCTTCTTCAACCTCACGCTCTTGCGCTTCTTTTCCCAACGACAGGAAATCGAATTTGTAGGGATCTTTGAGCGTCTGATGGGCCAGGTCGGATTGAGGCTTTGGGAGGGTCTGGGAGAAGTTGGTCAAAGCCTTGCCCTCGCGCAGGTAAAGCCCTGAATCAATTTGCATCACAAGGATATCACGACTCCAGCCATATTCGATGGTTTGTTGGGCATACCACAAGCGCTCGTCGGAGTCTTTGACCTTATCCAGCAAGCGCACATTGTGGCCCCAAGGAATTTGTCCAACAGCCTGTTGGACAATTTGCTGCTCAGAATAAGTGTCTGCAAATTTACGCATATACAGCAGGTTCGTCCGAGAGAACCCTTTCATATCAGGGAAGGCTTGGCGCAAATCTGTGGAGAGTTGTTCAACAACTTTGGCACCCCAGCCCTGCACTTGCTGCCTTTGCAGAAGATCGGCTCCAATTTGCCAGTAGAGCAGCAACATTTCACTGTTGACAGCAAGAGCTGCACGGAGTTGAGCCTGTTGGATTCGCTCTTTGAGTTCCTCAAGAAAAGCTCCATAACCCTCAACAGAAGGAAGAGTTTCTGACATTCAAAAGCTCCTGTGTCTACGAACAAGCAGTTTCAAGCGCTCAGGAGTATACAACAGTCCCAAGACCCTCGGCACGTTTTATCCACTCCCGGAGCGAGTTCCTCGGCAGAAGCGTTGGAGGCGCAAAGCCACCCCATGAGAGGCCTTCTCTACCAGCATGGGACAGCAACAAATTGGGCTTCTGGTGAGAGCGAAAGCAGCGGACGCAAAGCTCGTTCAGAGACTCCACAGTCGCCCACCTGAATGGGAATGGGCAGCAAGGAGTGAATCAGTTCTCATACCTCTGGAGCCAACTTCATAAGATTGAGAAATTGAGTCACTCTTGGCCGACTGTATCCATGTTCCTCAGCAAGACCTGCCCTTGACACATTACCTTGCTCCAACAGCTCCTGCCATTGTCTGGCTTGCAACAACATCTTCTGGATTGGAAGAAGATCTGGTTTCGCCTCAACAGGCTCAGTGCGAACCAACAACCAGACCCAGCCATCTTGTTTTCGTTTGCGAATCTTCCAGAATGGGAAGCTGTAGTCGAGGATGTTGATTTTTTGCTGAGCGTCTGTCCTGGGGAGCATTCAAAACCGTCCTTTCCTTTCATGGATTGCGATGGCTTTATTCGCTTAATGTCTCAATGGTACCTTAAGACGCCCTGGAAAGTGTTGCTGGGCGTTTTTCATTTTAGCCACCGATACCCTCCTTCCTTCCCCCTCCTCTGCCATGCTTCATTGCTTCATTAATTGAGGGGTCCACGGCAGACCTATAAGCAGCCAAGGGGGCTGCTTATCTGTCTGTTACAAAGCAACATTCAGGTGTAATACGGATCACACAAAGAGCAGATCCACATACGAGTCTTCGCCTCCGACCTCTGGATGAACCTGATTTCCGATAAAAGCGAAGCCCTTACCCAATTCAAGTATCGATCGGAGTTATACGATGTGCCGCCTGCCAACTGGTACACGGTATGACAAAGTCATAAGTTGTTGACATCTCTCCCCTCTCGCTGTCATAAAAAAATTCAAAGATATGTGGGGGAGGCCCCCACCCAAGGAACATTCCCATGAATGCTAGAACCTTATGGTGCGTTGTCCTGGTCTTATGGGTCGTTGCAGGCGGCTGGCAGGAAGAGTCAGAAGCGCGACGACGTTCGCGCTCAACCGTGTACCTGAATGAATCTCGCACGAATGTGTACTGGAATGATGGCGATAGCTTCCGCGTGGTGGGTTATTCACGAAGAGGAGTACGCGCTCGTATTGCCGGGTTCAACACCCTCGAAAACCACGGACCTGTTCATCGATGGGGGACCTGGAAAGCCCACGAGTTACTTGGCATAGCTTGGAAGGCAACCGAAGTTGCACGACGTGGCGTCTGGAACTGTCAAAAGGTCGGAAAACGCGATGCCTACAAACGCATCCTGGTGTCTTGCCCCGACCTGGCGCGGGCTCTCATCTCTAAGGGGTTAGCCCATGTCTACAGCGTTCGTGGACGCGGTGATGCCACCCTGCTTCGCATCCAGCAAACAGCACAACGACAGCGCCGAGGAATGTGGGCCAAGGGCGTCCCCTCCCACATTGTCACCAGCCTGCACTCTGCCGCAGAACGCCAACGCAATCCATACAACCGACTGATCTCAACACGTTCCGGAGCCACGCTCAAACACAGGCATTCCCGTTATTATCGTACCTGCCAGTGGATCTGCTTGAAAGGCTCATGCATGCTCTACGTACCTTACAAAAAGCGCTATGGCTACCGTCGTGCGTCCTGTCTTCGTCGCTCCACGACGACCGACACAGACCCCTAACACAAAGTCTGGAATAGGAGAATCTTGGGATATCAGGCGGTTCGATGGGGCATTTTTGTGGTATGTCTGCCAGTCCATTACAAACAACTTCGAATGTATCGAAGTTGCATGAATCTGAGACTGCTTTGGCTTTGTAGGACCTTCAGCGTGGCATGGGTCCACAGAACCTCTTTACGCCCGCTTTGTAAACCTTGTGTTTGAGAGTCATAGTACAAAGCTGTCGTTGTCTCAACGGATCCACCATTTTTTTACCCGCATGGAAGGATTGAACATACACAGAACCATCGAGCCCAACCCAACACAAGACTCGTTGTCTCAGGAGAGCAGGAAGACGCACACCCCCAGCCCACTTTTGGAAGGCGCAATGGTACCAGTACACTCCCAAAGGCGAGCGCGTTTTCTTGAAGAGCGTTCGCTTATAACCAGGTGCCCACACCTTGCCGCGACGTTTTGCAACCATCTTTCCAACGGGTGTGAACCCAACCTGGAGCTTCATCTTCGATATGTTCATGCCCCACATCGCATGCTTACCACCAGTCATGGAATCAAGGATGAAACCACCCTTGACACACGCTTTCAGATCGTACGTTTTGCAAGGGGTATTCAAGTCACGAACGATGCGATCCCACCTTTTTTTGTTTTTGCCAGTCGCCTTCGTTCGATCCCACCAGAACTGGACATATGTAGGACAGTTCATCCGGTAGTACACAGTCAGGGCATCGGAGAACTTGTTGAGTTCCTCCTTCTTTAGAGCCTGTTTGCTCGCTAGAGTCAAATGGATAGCGATTTTGTCGACAACTTTGCGGCATTTTTGTGTGGGGTCTGCCTGAGAAAGAGAAGGAGCCAGGAACAGAAACATCCCCAACACGACCAATAGCAAGTGGAACCCTACTTGGGTTCGAAACAGCGTCGGGGAGGATGAGATTGTTGGTGGTGTCATGTTTTCTCCTGATACAGATGGATACCAGTACCTTCTTTTCCCCGATGTTTACAGGACTTCGAGAAGAAGTGGTTTTGGTGCGATGAACTCTTGTGTTGTCTGCTTTTCATAGGATAGGAGAAAACACGCCGCTGCTCAACAACAAACTGGCCCACGAGACCCAGAAAGTTGGGATGACAGCCTGCGCATCGGGTGGCTGTATCTTCTCATCTGGGGTGACAGCTCATCAACTCCAGGACAAAAAACACCGCTGGGTGCGGATGGGTTTCTGACCCCGTCTGCGGGTGGGGCTGAGACCTCGGCCTAGGTCTCGGGCACTATCTGCAGGAGAGGCAACTCATCACCGCCTGAGGTCCTTAGCACGAGCAACCTCCTCTTCTGATGGGTTAAAGCTCTTTTTGTAAGGAACGAGGAAGCTTGATGGCCATATCGCACCTTTGGAAAATGTTCAAAACCTATTGAACGTTTCGCACTCGACCTGCGAAC
This sequence comes from Deltaproteobacteria bacterium, assembly GCA_006226375.1. GTDB lineage: Bacteria > Myxococcota_C > UBA6777 > UBA6777 > UBA6777 > M3003. Next base: position 66,312 of record SBHC01000008.1, read on the forward strand.
AGCAGCTGAGCGAAGGCACGTTAACGGCCAAACCGTTTGATACTGGAGAAGAGTGATTATCAAGCAAAGTCCTTAAGGAGGGCTTCCGAAATCATCTTACCAAGCTGGTCACAAGCCTTTGGACTGTCCCCAGAGTAAAGTTTGCGATCGATATGAGTTGCTCCAGTCACCTTCTCATTGATGATCCGCATGCCCTGTTGCTCAAGCTTCTCGCATTGAAACCAGGGGAGTTGGCCCGGAAGATAGCCGATAGAAGGTGACTGCTTGTCAAGGCTGTCTGGAAAGGCACACAGTTCATACCCTTTGTAGGGATGCGGCCCATCACCGTTCGACGTAGTAGCCAAAAGGGCGGCTGGGCCATGACATACGGCGACGAGGTATCGATCAGAGTCGCTGACCCAACGAATCAATGTGCCGACATTCTCATCGTCGGGTAGGCCAACCATCGCACCATGACCCCCTGGAAGAAACAGGGCCACATACGGTGAGCTTTCATTGAGTTCCCCTCGAGCGACAAGGTCAGCTAAGGACAGGGGGAAGTCAAACTTGGCCTGGTTGTCTTTCAAAAATCCAAGCACAGCCTTATCCTTTTTTGGAATCGACCACTGCTCAAGAATGGCGGGTTTTCCGGTCGGAGTCACCACGTCAAAGTCGAACCCAGCATCAACCAGATGCATCAAAGGCACAGTCGTTTCCTGTACGTTTTGGCCTGTCGAAAACAACACACCGCTGGTCATTTCTAAATAACGTTCTTCGGTGCACAAGACCAGGATCTTCTTGTCACCAGAGTACTTCCTGCCGTTGAAGTTGGCTGGCTTGTAGCCACTCTTGCTGTCAACGCCAAGAAAGAGACCAAGTGGAGAAGGGATGAAGCCTTGACCGTCCTTCTCTGCAGAGGGAGCCATCCCAAAAATCCTTTTTATCCATGAGCCCATGTTAATTCTCCTGTTCCTGAGATTGTTCCGTTGGGTTCGCCACCTCAACGAAGTCAAAGTCTGTCTACTGAAGAGGAGAATAATCTTCCGATGAAGGTTCGTCATTCACAGATCATGACAATGTAGTAGCAAAAGACGACATTCTGCTTTCAAGGCTCTCTGCCCTAAAGGCTGCGAACCTCTTCGGGCGTCATTCCTGTCCAGGATTGGAAGGCGCGAAAGAAAGAGCTGGGTTCGCCGAAACCAAGAAGAAAGGAGATCTCCATATGAGTGAGATCCGTGCTGGTGAGGTAGTAGCGAGCAAGCTCCTCACGAGTCTGGTTGAGGAGCGTTTGAAAGCTTGTTTTCTCTTGGCTCAGACGCCGTTGCAACGTTCGTTTCCCTACGGCGAGTTTTCGTGCCACCTGCTCAATGCTACAAGTACCTCCAGGGAGGGCTTCCAGCAAGACAGCTCGCACACGTTCGGTTGTAGTGGCCGAGTTCTGCAACGTTGAGAGGCGTTGTTTCAAGGCCGGCTCAAAGATCTCCCACATGGCATGGTCAACGGTGAGAAAAGGAAGTGTCGCGTCTTTCATTGAGAAAACAATCGAGTCATGCGAACCCGACTTGAGGGGAACACCACAGTAGTCTTCAAGTTGCTCGTGCTGTTGGGGAAGTTGGACCATCGTTATTGCAAGAGGATTGACCCTCTCTCTTGTCGCAAGCCGAGTAATCTTAATGAAAAAGAATAGCTCCATCGCGACAAAGGAAGCGACAGGCTGGAACGTCTTATCAAGCCAATCAAAGGTCAACTTCAATTCATTTTCACTCTTCTGAACATGGAGTTTCACTGGGGCCATTAACCTTTTGTAAAGGCTCATACGCTCTGCAGCTGCGACCAGATGTTTGCTGCATAAAGCTGCAAACACTGGTGGGCTGAATAGCTCAGGGGAGAAGCTCTCAATCAAACGCATAGGGAGCAGTGGATCTTTGGCCTCAGCTTCAACACCGACCCACAAACGAGTGTGCTCATCTTTGCTCAAGCTAAACCTATCCTGAAGCACCAGGTCTTCCGGTAACGAAGCTCGACGCAAGACATCCACTGGAGCCATACCCAGCTCTTGGAGCATCAACTGCCACCCTTTCTCTATGGGAAAGTCCGTTGGTTTGTTCATCATCACTCCTATCAACTTTGCTCCACCATTGCCTTAAACCCTCTCGTAACAATCCATTCTCAATGTACAGAATCCTACATTGTCTGCTATGTCCTTTCACGACATTCCACTAGCAGATGGCGTCAAAATGCAAGGATGTCCTTGGACAGTAGGTTGTTGCGCATTTCGACTGGCATAGACAATGATTCAGTGACAGAGTAGCGTAGTTTGGTTTCATTGGAGAGGAAGAGAGAGTGTGAGGAGACAAAAAGAGGGATGACTTGCGGGGTCCGCCTTTGGTTGGCTTCGTGTAGATACACCCAGCGACACCTTCCGATTTTCTTATTGTCTTAATTAATGATTGTATGGTCCACAAGTATCCACAATTGAATTCCATTCGATTCCTCCCTCAAGGAGCCAAGCAAGATGAAGAAGTTAACCATCCTACAGTTGATCATGATAGCTTCCGGCTTACTCGTTGGCCTCGCCATCTTCCTCACCTACCTCACAACATCAGGAGAAGGTAGCTTCACCCTAACAGAGGCTATCATTTTCATGATGTTACTCTTTGTCCCTTTTTACTTGATGCTTCGCTTTGGGGGCCGCCTTGGAGAAGACTTCGCGATAAAAAGAGGGAAACCGTTGCAAGCCTGGGCCGGACAGCGCTATGGAAGCTTCCATTTTCATTACAGGAATCCCCTGTTGATGACCATCGAGGAGTCCAATCAACAAGACGCTGATGTCCTCTCACCGACCAACTCCTACGCCACAATCCCACTCCACGGAGAAGCCATTGTTGCCTCTTACAAGTACGGTGGAGATGACCTCGATCAAGTCGTGTACTACATCCACAAAGAGTTCCCCATCCCTGAAGATGCACATCGACTCGGTGGCGCTGTTTGTCTCTACCCCAAAAGTTGGGATCACAAACACCATGGAAAAAACATGGCCCACTTCGAAGCAACTCACCAAACATTTGGCAAAAAGTTTTATGTGTTCTACCGCCCAAAGGCCCACGACTTTGTCCGCGACTTCTTCACGTACGATATGCAGCATAAGTTGGTCGCCTATGGGCTCCCAGAGCTTGTCATCCTCATCTGGCCCAAGGGCGCAAAGCTGCTCATAAACTCCGGTCTTTCAAAGACAGAGGACTATGAGAAGAGCTTCCGAAAGATCGAACCTGTGCTGCTATCGTTGCTCGACTTTCTACATGCCCGATAGCAGCATCCCTTTCCGCACACCACTACCATTAACTTCGTAACACCAGTCCGTTGCGAGCCAAGGAAGGAAGCCTGCTTTGGGCTTGGCTACTGAACCTCTGCCGCAACCCAATACGATTGAGCCGTAGTAGCAGGTCCTACATTTCGCACCACACACATGTTGCTCTCAACGACAAAGCTGTGCTTGTCGAGAAGGGAACCGGCTTGGTCCTTCTCGCTATAAAATTCAAGCGAAAAATTAGCAGGTTTTGAGAAGCCATTGCAGAACAAGAAAGAGGTACCTCTTGTGTTGTCTTTGTACGATAACTTGGAAGGATTGCTGGGGTTGGAAGACTTCGCTTCTGCTCCGACCTCGAATCCGTCCCCCATCTTACCGTTATAGAGGACAAAAACAAGCTTCCCGTCTGCATAATAGGCGGCTGTCGGAGGCATAAGGCAAGAGGTTAACAGAGAGAGAAGAAAACAGCACCCCAATACGATGCAAACGGCTTTGAACTTATGTTGTATCGCTTTCATTTCATGATCTCCCAAGCTACGTGGTTCACCGATGCTCTCCTAGGTTGTGAGGATGAGCATGGACTGCTTGCCTTCCACGATTGATACCACACTTCCTAAAGAGTAGTAGCAATCGAATATAGAAGTGTTTTTTCTGAGTCGTTTGCAATGAGAAAGCAAAGGTGTCTACGTTTGAAGACAGGGAGTGTGCAGGACTGTGCACAGGGAGTGTCCATGGACTTGTACACTGTTTCGTTCCTCTCCAAAACATCGATAACGGGTTTACTCGTTCAGGCCAAGAATACGGGACCTAACCCCCCCCCCAAAGAAATGAAATCGCTCTTTACTTCTCCAAGTATCCGGGATAGACTGACCCATTAACCTTGAGTCAAAAAAGCTTCATGTATAAAGGGGTTAAGGGATGTATCGTTTCCACTATTTTTTGGTCCTAAGTTTCCTTGTCTTTCTAGTTTCGCTTCAAATGGCATGCAGTGAAGGCAAGAAAGAAGGAACTTGCAATCCAGCCTGTGCTTCTGATGAAGAGTGCGTAAACAACGCCTGTCAGAAAAAGCAATCAGGATGCAACCCTGCCTGTGCGACCGATGAAGCATGCGTAAACAACGCTTGTCAGAAAAAGCAAACGGAATGCAACCCTGCTTGCGCTACCGACGAAGAGTGTGTGAACAACACCTGTCAGAAAAAGCAAACGGGTTGCAATCCTGCCTGCGCTTCCGATGAAGAGTGCGTAAACAACACCTGCCAGAAAAAGCAAACGGTATGTAACCCTGCCTGTGCTACCGACGAAGAGTGCGTAAACAACGCCTGTCAGAAAAAGCAGACGGGATGCAGCCCTGCCTGTGCCCCTGACGAAGAATGCGCAAACAACACTTGTCAGAAAAAGAAGGCCGAGTGCAATCCAGCTTGTACCTCCGAGCAAATATGCAGCGATGGTATCTGTCGAAAAAAGCCACCCAATGGAGTGGGTACAGTCTGCACAGATGCTTCCCCCTGTCCTTCAGGCTTGGAGTGTCATAAATCCAATAGGACCTCGTATTGTTTTGAGCGCTGCACCAAAGATGAGGATTGTAACTACAGTTATAGGAACAAGTGCTTAACCACCGGAACAGATCCTCAGGGGAATCCTCTCATGCTGTGTTTGCATGAGTCGGCCAGAGGTGAGGAGTGTGGCTTTGCAGGACCGCAACAAGCGTTCTGCAAGAAGGGCCAGACTCCTGAGCTGTATTGTGACGAAGGCACATCGAAGTGTGCAGAAGTCTGCCAAAACACTTCCCCACGTTGTCCGCCAGGCTATCTTTGTGGTGAAGGAGAAAAGTGCTATCAGAGCTGTGACCCTATGAAACCACAGTGTCCAGGGGGAGCTTTGTGTTTTCTCTTGGGGACAGGGGAAGGCATTTGCGCCAAAGGGAAGGCTGCATCGTTGAATGAGCCATGCGATCAGAAATTGGCCTGTGAGAAGCTTCCCTGTGATCAGACAGCGATCTGTGGAGCCGGACTTTATTGTTCGAGTGCTTTCAAGGTCTGCAGCCCCTTCTGCACGTATGCAAACTCCAAATGTCCGGCAGAGAACCCCGCCTGCGCTTTGAGACACTCCAAGTGGGGCGTTTGTGTCAGAAGCCTAAGTGGAGTGAAGGAAGATTCAACGTGCCACACCAACGTAGATTGTGCATTTGGTCTGATCTGTTTTAGGCTGACTGGAAACATTGGGGTCTGCGCGCCCCTGTGTGACGAAAAGAACCCATGCAAGGCTGGAAAGACCTGCAAACAGACCAATGGTTCCCCCAAAGGCGTTGGCGCGTGTATGGGGGATATCACCGGCCCCAAAGAGCTGGGTGACAACTGTCATCACGATCCCAAAAAGGCCGCAACAGATGCCTGCAAAAAGGGTCTGACTTGTTTGGGTTTTGAAGGGGCTCCGAATGGTTTCTGCTCGGGTAGTTGTGATCACAACCCCTCCGTTTGCAACAAAGAGCGCGACGGCAAGACCATGAGCTGTCAGCAGATAAATAGAGACGGCACCAAGATTTGCGTATTTACTTGCACAGACAAAGCAGACTGCCCTTCCGATACTGTCTGTGCCCAAGGGATCTGCCACCCTAATTTTTAAGCTCCGCTCCTACTCATCGAACTCCCAAGCCCAAAAGAACGCATTGTCGCCCCAAACATAGCTTGTCCTTCGACTTCAGGCATGGGACTGCTACGCCCTCAATCCCCGCTTCAAGTGAAGAACATGAGGTAAAGAAGAAACAAACCAAGCAACGCAAAAACAACAAAGTTAGTTGCTCGTAGCCTGATCTTGTTGGCCTCCGAGACAGCGAAGGATGCCCCATACAGCGCTGTACTCATCACCAGCAAAACAATCGGGATGGCCACCATCAACTCAGCAGACTGCCAGCCCAGCAGAACGGTTGGATTCGACCCTTGGGGGCTTGGATTCCCTCCAAAGCTAAGGAGAAAGACGAAGGCGCCTTCCACCACAACAAGCAACACACTTGCGATGAGATAAGCGCCACCTCGAAACAGGTTCCCCATCGTCACAACAAAGGGAGCGGGAGGTTTGGAGTCATCGGGTTGCTCTTGCGAAGAGCGCTGACGGGACCACTGCTTCAACCTGTAGATGTAAAACCCGCACACAAACAAACCCAACACAATGAGAATAGCAGAATCACCCAAGCCAAGATGGCCATCCAACAGCGTATAATACCAAACAGCTACCCAAAGAAGCGCGGGAAGCGCAGTCAAGAAACGATAGAACCACGGCGAAATACGATTCATATCAAACATTCCCTGTGCTTAGAAGGTCTTGAGAATTAAGGCAAACAATACAGTGATGGGATACCAAGTAAAGGATGGTCAAACTCAAAAGAAGATTAGGCCAAGTCATGAAAGAACCAAGCCATGAAATTCATTTCTTAATATGGGGTTCCAACAATCAGTAGGATCATGATAGTCTGAATGCATCGAAACTGCTATCAGGAACAAGATCGCCTTCCATCCAGAAGAACCTCTGGCTCAAAAGGAGCGGAGGGCATGGAAAATGAGGGAGTATAGAGTCTATGCCCGACAACCCATTCCAGTTCATCCTTGCCTTGGCCGCAACAATAGCAGGTCTTTTGCTACTACGACGCTACATGCCCCTGATTGTTGAGGCCATCACAAACCGTCATAAGGATGAAGATGAGTTTTGGCGAGGCCTACTAACGGGAGATGATCCAGGTGTTCCTATGTACTGGATGCGAAACGTATTCAACATAGTACGTTCCCCGCATCGTTGTAAGGTGTGCAATATACCTTTCACAGGATTTGGCTCGCTGCCCTTTCAACTCATGTGGAGTGGACAGTCCAACCTGACCCCACATTTTTGCAAGAAGTGTGAGGACTTTGCCAAACGTCATGTTGGCGGGGCTGAGGTCAATATGACGATGTTGTTTGTGGATGTCCGCGGCTCAACGGCCTTGGGCGAGACCATGAGCCCGAAAGAGTTTCGAGAGCTTCTCAATCGCTTCTACGAGGTCGCTACCGATGTTCTCACTGACAATGGTGCCTGGATTGACAAGTTTGTTGGGGATGAAGCCATAGGGTTGTTCATCCCAGGTTTTGCAGGAAGTGAGCACCCATATCTCGCGCTCAAGTCGGCCAAAGCACTGCTGGAAGCCACAGGACACGGTTCAGCAGAGGGTCCTTGGATTCCTCTCGGCGTTGGCATCAACACAGGTATGGTGTTCATGGGCACGGTCGGGTCGGGCAAAGTATCAGACATCACTGCCTTGGGTGACGAGATGAATGTAGCAGCGCGGCTTTCATCTCAAGCTGAGGTGGGTGAAATAGTGTTCAGCCTCAACACAAGACAATCGATTGGCGAAAAACACACATTGTTCATGGAAGAGTTACAACCAGAGGAAAGCGCAGTGGAACTCAAGGGAAAAAGCAAGCTTCAGACGATATTCACCTGCCGAATTCATAACAACACCTAGAGAGGAAACGTTCAGACATCTTCTATTTGGCAAGTTCTTTGGAGCGAGCTTCTGCTTTCTCCCACATCTGGATGTAAGCTTCTGCCGACCGGAAGAGCGGCTCCAGTTGCTTGTCAGAGACACCATCACGGCGAACGTCCTCGATCAATTCAGGCAACAATCCAATGTGAATCATCCCTTCTTGGTTGAAGTCGACCTTCCGCTCTCCCAGATTGGGCTGTGTAAACGTGACCTCCCCATCGTACGATTTGAAGGGGTAGGTGATGGGGTTGCCCTGCTCTCCGCTACATCGGGAGTTCTTTCCAAAACGAGGGCGAGGACCACCGGCCAGACCATTCAAGTCAAAGCTCAGCGCCTCAGCAGGGTACGCACCCTTTGACTTCGCCAAAGCGACATCGTCGGCCAGCCGTTTCCCCATAGCTCCTGGATTCTTTGGATCGCTGCAACGCCCCAAGCTGGTTCCAATCATGCCGCCAAGTGCATAGATACGACCGTCGTTGCTGTCGCCGTGAGTCTTCGTCGCAGGGTATTTGTTTTTCTCAAGCATCTTGAAGGCTTCACTCAACGAACGCTGAGGCAAATGTGCGATGTCCATCAGCATTCCCCGCTTCATCAGCTCGTTGATGAGGTGTCTTCCCAAATCGGTCAGGCCTGTCTTCTGACAGTACTTCCCTTTGAGAGCCGGAGCCTGGATATCGGAGAGGAAGGGAAGCAAGGTCCCAACTGGATCATCCACAAATGTGGACATATCGACAGGCGCTTTCGCCTGGTACGAGTCACGAGGTTTGTTCAACCCGCCAAACGTAACATCTCCCTTGTCAAAGGACGTTGAGATACCCTCACATTCCGTAATAAAGTTGGAGTAATGACCGCTGTTAATAAAGTTACCCAATTCAATGATGCCTCGGTGACCGTCCCCTGCTGAGAAACCGTTGTCAAACTTGTGGACAGGGAAGATCACACGAACGCCTCGTTTGTAGTACTGATCCAGCTTGGCGTTGACGGTTTCATTGGTGCAGGCCTTGAAGCCCTTGGGCGGAGTCAGAAAGCAGTCAAACAAATTGGAGATCTCAATTCCGAGAACGACGGCGAGCTTCCCTTGGTTAATCACTTCCCGCGCGGCCTTCGGGGTTGTAACAATCCGCAGCCATCCTTTCCCGGGACCTCCCGATTGGGCGTCGATGTATTTTTCAAGCGCATAGATGGAGTCAAGTGAATGATCCACGCTCACCATGTCGTTGCAGGAATACAACGGGAGCTGGGCGTTTAAGGCAATCGTAAGTTTGCACAACGCCGAATTCCCTGTAGCGTGTTGAACCAGCAGTCGCAGTCCACTGAGGTAGGCCCGCTCCAACCACTTGTAATACATGGTCTGGTGGGTGGCTCGACGCCATGAGTTCGGCCACTCGGTGAATTTGGGATACCCTTCCGTATGGTGGTTGAAATCGGGAACTTCACCGTTAGTGACAATGGGCAATAGAGTGTTCAGGTCAAACTTCACGCTCTGATCGTAGAAGAAGCCTAGCAAGTCGTTTCGCCCTTCTGCACCGTGAGAGCGGGTGCAATCGGGCAAGGCGTGCTCAACACCCAAGCGGTGAAAAGGAGCCCCATGAAAAATGCCGCCACCGCCAAAGCCGGCGTTGGTCAGCATGTGGGAGTGGATCTCAGCGATTCCGAACACGGCGCCGTCTTCCCACTTGCGAGGTTTTACAGAACCCGTCGCATCCAGGCTCATTTCAGGATAGCTGACACATCCCTCGACACGATGCAGTTTGATGAGCACCGCCTTCTCTTTGTCGCTGGTCAGGCCCGTTAAGGTTAAATAACGATCGGTTGCATAATGTTGAAGTTGCAGACGGTTGGAGTTTCGCGCAGAGATCTGAAAACGCCATTCCGCCGGTGACTTGTACTTTTCGTCAAGCTTATCCACAATGGAAGAGAGCTTCGCCAGCCTTGAGAACGTCCATTGTTCAGCGCTGCCACTCGCTGCAAAGTAGCGACGGTCTGTATCGTACAGCAGATACATTCCAAGGTCCGAGGCGCGCAAATGAAAGCGCGTTGCAGTTTCAAGAGTTTCAGCCGAGAAGCTAAACTGGTCTTTGTTTTGCCCAGGACCAATGTAGCGAACAACATCGGCACCATCCGAACCTTCGATCGCATAACAACCGTTGGCGTAGGAGTAGATGCTCGGCTGTGGATCTTCAGGAGTTTGAGGTTCACCACATCGGACCAACATGACCGCGAACAAAACAAAACTCAAAGGCCAGTAACGCACGAAAGTCGTGCGAAAACTCGAAGAAAAAGAAGTCGACATGATGATACCTTCTGATGATTGGAACAGCTTGGGTTCATTGGAAGGTCGGACTCTGCATGATCCGAACACTTTGAGACCTGGGCGTAAGCATACTTAAATTTCATCGTTGCAAAAGAACTTGTTTCACTTTCCTCGCATTGCATCACGACAAAAAGACAGACAATCCCCTTCTACTTCGGCATGATACAAAAGCTCAAACCATGTGTCAAATCGTACAGGTATGCGAACATACGGAAGCATTTGACTTCAGAAAGGTTAAGGGTTTCTCTGCCACTCTCTGCGTTCAAACCCTCCTCGGTCACTTCGGCTCCATCACCACCTGATGATTCTTGACGGTGGGAGGCACCTTAAATCCTTTGGCGAGCAACGACTGGGTCTCAGGATACTCTTGGTAGTGCTGACGCAAAACTTGTGCAAGCTTAACCCGCAAAGAGGAAGTAAGCTCCACCTGTGGCGTATCGGGGAGCGCATCCAGAAGGCTCTGCAGCAACGTCTGCTGCAAAGAAGGTAGCTTCGGCACCCAACTCTCTAGCAGAGGACGCTCCAACACACTCGGCAAGGAGCCAAGGATGCCTTGGTCGTTTTGGTCATGAACCAGGATGCCCGACGTGGTTCCCCGGTCCAAGGTCAACACCTGAAACACATAGAGCGTATGATAATCGAGTTGTTTCTGGACCTGAGCTTCAGTCGGTTTCCCCATCACCAACGCGTCTTCGACCAAGGTGAGGTAACACTGAATCACCTCATGCCCAAGGCTGTATGCAAGCTCCTGGTCAGCCTTAAAGTCCCCTGAGTTGTATTGTTCGAGATACAAATGGGCAACCCCTCGATGGCGTCCTAACGCAGGGATGGAGAAATACTGGTCACCTTGCTCCAGTCCATGGGACAAAAGCTCCGAATCATAACCTTGAAAGACAAGCTTCAATCGCTCCAAAAACGTCGAAGTGTGCTTCGGGATGGGATTGGATGGGTTGAGATCGGCCATCATCCTCCATCCAGAACGGCCCGACTTCAGCTGAGTCCAAGAGATGTGCATGTGCAAGGAAGGAGCCAGCGGAGAAGCAGGATGGACAATGCAGGAAAGCGCTGTTGCAGAGCCCAAAGCCCTCTGGGGTTCGGATTCATAATGAACCGAAGAAAAGTTAAGCGATGCACGGTTCAGAAACGCATCTTGCGTACGCTGGAATCGCGTGCCTCCACCGTTGTCACCATCGTTGCGCAGCCATGTCACTTGCTCAAAGTCATGGGAATTTGGGTCGATTCGAGTCAACCCTGCTCGAAACTCTTCCTGCAGTTGGGTTAAGCCTTGGAGAACCTCCTGGGCTTCATCGGACTGTGGGACCTGAAATGGAAAGCTCACTGCACTACTCACCTGCTTGGAAAACGTTGAAAGAAGACCACACAACGGAAACGCCGAAGACGATACACGAGTTTCCCTTGGATAGAAAGAGTGAGCAGGGTATACCTGTAGAACCTGAATCCATCCGCTCAACCCACAACGCAGAGATAGAATCTATGCCTGAACCCTCTGTTCCCTGGTGGAAACGAACCACCGTCTACCAGATCTACCCGCGCTCGTTCTACGACAGCAACGGCGATGGAATCGGAGACCTCCAAGGTATCATCGAAAAGCTCGACTACGTGAAAGAGCTAGGATTTGAGACGATCTGGTTCTCCCCGTTTACGATGAGTCCCCAGGCTGACTTTGGATACGATATCAGCGACTACCTCAGTATCGCCCCAGAGTACGGAACAATGGAGGAATGCGAGCGTCTCATTGAAGAAGTCCACGCACGCGACATGCGGATCGTGCTCGACATGGTCCTCAACCACACCTCCGACCAACATCCTTGGTTTCAAGAGTCACGCAGCAGCCGTGACAACCCCCGACGCGACTGGTACATCTGGCGCGATGGGAGAGGTCCGAGAACACCTCCCAACAACTGGAAGGCGATGATCGGTGGCAGCGGCTGGCACAAGGATGACGCCACAGAACAATGGTATTGGGCGACCTTTCTTCCCTTCCAGCCCGACCTCAACTACCGAAACCCAGACGTCAAAGAAGCCATGTTTGGGATTGTCAGGCACTGGCTCAAACAGGGAGTGGATGGGTTTCGCCTAGACATCTTCAACGCCATCTACAAAGATGCTTCCTTCCAAAACAACCCTTTCAGTAGGCGACCGTTACCCTCCGAAGAGAACCCAGACGGCTTCTTCCAGAAAAATGAAAACACGATAAACCACCCCGACACTTTTGCGTTTGCCAAGGAGCTGAGGCAGGTCGTCGATGAATTTGACGATCCCGAACGGTTTGTCGTTGGTGAAGTGTTTGGCTCGACCGAGGATGTTCGGAGATACTGTGGTGACCAAGACGGCCTTCACATGGTCTTTCTCTTCAAATCGCTGCAAACACCGTGTACCGCGAAAGGCTACTCAGCCTTAATCCAGGACTACGAACGACACTTTCCCGAACCTGCTATCCCCACGCTGGTGTTTGGAAACCACGACCGACCCAGGCGGAGCAAGACCGAAGCCCAAGCCCGCTTGCAAGCGACCTTTCAACTCACAGCCCGTGGGGTCCCGTTTGTCTACTACGGGGAAGAGATTGGGATGCAGCACCGCCCCATTCCTCTCGCCCAAGCCAAAGACCCGATTGCAACCCAATACCGATGGGTGCCTCAATGGGTCGCCAACTGGATCACCCGAAAAGGTATCTTGCTCAATCGCGATGAATGTCGCACTCCGATGCAATGGGACTCCTCCCAGAATGCGGGCTTTTCGGTAGAGACTCCCTGGCTTCCTGTGCATGAGGACTTCCCCAACCGCAATGTCCAGCAACAAGAAAAAGGTAACTCCCTGCTGAACTGCTACAAAGCCTTGTTGAAGCTCCTGAAGGAACACCCCGTGTTGCAGTACGGAGCGATGGAATGGAAGCCCATCAACAAAGAACACCCGAAGGTGCTGCACTTCGTTCGTACATCAGCCGATCGAATGCAGAGCATCGATGTGATGCTCAACTTTGGCAAACATGCTGTTCCATTAGCTCATGCATCAAAAACCAGGATATTGTTCAGCACACTTGCTCCAGAACAAGGAACGGTGGATGCTCCAAAACAGCTCGCTCCTTTCGAAGGGATCGTCCTCTATGTTTCGCACTAGCGTCAAACAAAAAACCCGAAACGAAAACGCATGGACATGAGACCTCTGCTCCCCATCCTCTACCAAGATGATAGCTTCATCGTGGTGAACAAGCCCGCGGGAGTGATGGTCTACCAGGGATGGGAAGGTGAAGAAGCCGTGGGTCTTCGAGAACGTTTGCGAGAAGAGCTAGGGGAGTCTTTGGATGTGATTCATCGACTGGACCGAGCGACCAGCGGTGTCCTGGTGTTGGGGCGTCAAAAACAAGCGACAGTGGCTTTGAGCCAAAGTTTTGCAGAGAGAAGAATCTCCAAACGCTACCTCGCCCTCGTCTACGGAGACATCATAGCGGAAGGACAAATCAGCACCCCCCTCACCAAAAAAGCCAACAGCACAAAGGCTCCCTTGCTCCAGGCCCTCACTCGATTTCGACGGCTGGCCTACTCTTCCGAGCATCACATCTCCCTGCTTGAGCTCTTTCCCCACACCGGTCGAAGGCACCAGTTAAGACGACATCTTCGTTCGGTGGGTCATCCTATCCTTGGTGACAGACAATACGGATACAAACCCTGGAACCGGCAGATGCAGGTCTCTCTTCGAGTGGAGAACATGTTTTTGCATGCCTATGCATTGCAGTTTCAGCATCCCATCAGCAAGGAGGTCATGAGCCTGATAGCACCGGTGCCTTCGCACTTTCAAGCTCTGTTTCATCAGCTCGACTTTCCTCTTGAGGTCATACCATCGAAGACAGAGCCTCCACCAGACACTGTCCCTACGTTGGAGACAGACAACACCTCAAACACCTTTCGTTCTGGAAGCGACGAGAAGACCTCACCCCTAAAGCCCCAAATCTAGTTACGTTGGACTGGCAAGATGAGGAGAGGCGGGATGTTCAAACAGGAGGGGGAAACTCAGGGAGACCAAACGCAGCCCGGTAGGGGGCATAGGTGCGCTGTCGGTCCGCCGCAATCTCTTCCAGAGTCACAAGCAAGGTTTCTAGCGTTTCCCCCACCAACTCTTGGAACAAGCGCTCCGGGTTCTCTTGGGTTGGTGAATGATTCTTCTGAATATTACCAGGGATAAACTGAACGAATGGATCTGGGGAATGGCGCAACAACCCAATCAGTCGATGAGGACAATCACGAGCACCGACAAGAGCTGGGTGAAAGGTAGCATGCACAGGCAGTTCGTCCATCCGGCCCTTCAACGCTCGGTTTAACGCCGAACCAAACCGCTCAAACTCCTCTGGCCGATTGTTCACCAAGGGAAACACAAGGTGAATGATGGGAGAGTTGGCCTCGCAAATAGCATCAGCAGCCGTGTCCAAACACAACGTATCATCGAGGACGATCAAGGTCGAACCCAAGCCGGATGCCATGTCCTTCAAATAAGGACAGAGGGAGTAGCGCATCACAACTTCTTCCACGTAGCGTTTGAGCAGCCGCAAGACTTGAGCTGTAAAAGCCGGAGCGAGTTCATGTCCAGTCAACCGACCCAAGCAGATGGGCTGGGAAACGCTTTTGGAAGCGGGTATCAATCGCGCAGCTCTCTTAAGATTGTTGGAGTGAATCCCACCCTGGTTACCATTCACGGATACCATACTTACCCACCCGTATTGATTCGCATGTTGAGAATGAAGGCCCATTGGATTGGGCGCCCTACCTGTTGCGACAACTGTTATCGAAGATTGTCATCATACATGCAAGCCCCAGCAGACGCCAGACCTAAAAACGCAAAGAAGAAAGCTTGCTCCTTACCCCGCAACGTTGCATGTCTGAATCGTGTATACTTGCAGTCGAGTAGAACAAAGAAGACTCTGCTTTCGACTGTTGTCCTTTGAAGTTACAGAAGAAGAAAGAACACGACATGAACATTCTACTGGTTCCGATAACCATGATCATCATCTTTGGTGGATTGGTAGGTTTGGGTGCAAGCAAAGGCAAAACCTATACCCACTTCTTTGGTTGGATAACAAAAGAGGAGAAGCCCACCCAATTTTGGATCGCGATGGTTCTCTATGGTGCTTGCCTTCTGATTAGCATCGGGCTCCTTGTATTCTTCACAACCTTCTCAGGGGTAAAACAACCCTAACTTCCTGTTCGTTTCCTCGATTCATTTCACCGTGACCAACAAAGGAGCCCTCGATGAGAAGAATTCACATCCTTGCAGGTGTCTGTTTTTCTTTGATGCTCAGTACAATGGCAGGAGCCAACTCGCCAGGCTTCAGCATGAAGGACAAAGACGGTGACACCTATATCCTTAGCTTGAGATACTCCACGCAGGGATGTGTGGTTGAGCTATCCTTCAACGACTTTCCTGTCGCAGTCATCAAGAAGACAACGGGATTTGGTGGTCAACCGCTAAACAAGTGGATGCGACCTGGAGCCAACACATTGAAGCTCATGTACAAAGCCCAGCCCAACGCCAAAAGCTGCCAGGGCTCGTTCAAGATAGAGCTATCTACGAGGGGTGCTTATTCTGGGAAAAAGATTTGGTCCAAGATTTGGAAAACATGCCCCCCAAAGCCAACGCTTAAGGTTGAAACTATCACGTTGAAACATGCGCCCACGTTGTTGGTTTGGAAGGCCACCCCCAAACCCAAGCTGTCGCCCTCGGATAAGAAAGCCATTTATGCCAAGCTTAAGAAAATCCATCAAGCGTACCAGGCCAAAAACCTGAAGAAGATTATGGCTCTTTACAAGCTATCCATCCAGTCTTCGGCTGCAGCTTTTGGGTTGGATGCTTCGACAATGACCCGTCAGCTTAAGACGATCACAGCCAGCGCCCTGAAAGAGAAGGACTTTACGATGTATCCACTCGCCCCCCAGCAGGAAATGGTGTTCAAGAATTCCATGGGTGGTCGGCTTGTCGAAGTAAGAACCAACAAGGGAGAGGTCCCCTTACGATCTTCTGGGATAGAGTTTCGAAGCTTCTTCTCCTATTACAAAGGTGTATGGGTGAGGGTGGATTGAGATTCCTAAAAGTCAGGTCTCTAACACGTTCCATTTGGAGGTTGAATGAATTCCATAGCAAAGTGGTTTCCCTATGCGCTCCTACTTCTTTTCACCGCATTAACTGCATGGGGATTGCTGGGGATGGTTGAGTACTTCGTTCCGACAGTCAAACTGGGCTTGCAGAATGCAAAGTTTCCAACAGGTCTGCAGTTCCTTCACTTTGCTTCGATTCTTGCGGCAGGGACGGTCTTTTTGGTGGGCTACGTTGTACGATGGCGTCATACACCGTTTGCGATGGTGTTACTGTTTGCAGTGATGGCCACGCTCTGCTTTGTCGAGACCGTCGACTTTATGGCGTTTGGGGGAGGGAACACTCGTTTCTTGGTGATGAGTCTTGAATACGTGATGTACCTTGGGCTGTCCTTCTATTTTTTGCGTTCGTCGGCGATGAACCAACGGTTTTCATTGGACACATAGCGCGCTCACACCCTGCCCTATCGATTGCCAAATGGTTTGGGGGGAAGGCTCTTCAAATAGAGCCACAATGCCTTCCTCTCAGTAAGGTTCATGTTCTTGAGCATGTTCAGTGGCATAAACGGCTTTACTTTCTTTCCATTCGGAAGAATCCCTGTCGCAATCATCTTCCTAAAGTTTTGGTACGTCCACTTCTTCAAGCCCGATTCATGAGGCGTGAGGTTGGTAGGAATGGGCAAGTTCGACGGCGCCCCAGGTAGCTTTCCACCGCTCATCGTCTTGCCATGACAACCACGGCAGCTGGTAGCGACAAACGAACCATACGCCACAGTGACGCTGGGCTTAGGCGCAGAAGGCAACTTGTCGTGCTCGATACGACGCGCTTGATCAAAAGGAAATTGGTCCAGTCGGTCCAGCACCTTTCCGAGGATGCCAATCCGAGTCGTTCCCATCTTCTTCTTCACAGGCTTTACCGTTCGCAGGTACGAAACCATCGCAACAATGTCTGATTTGGGCAGCCAGTTAAAGTCTTCAATGGGCATCATCAACACAGTCTGGCCGTTCTTCTTGATCCCATGCCGAAGCAAACGAACCAGCTCACCGTCTGAGTAATCTTTCAAGACACCTGCAGGTGTAATGTTGGATCCAATCACAGTCGCCACAGGACCCATTTGAAGTACGTTTCCGCCAGCCAGATTTCCTCCATGGCAATCACTGCTCGCGCAAGCCCCCAAGGAGAGGACCAAATGCTTGCCCCTCTCAAGAACAGCAGGGTCCTTGGAGAGTGTTACTTTTGGGATGGCCACCTTGTAAACTTTGGCAACGCTGCTGTTGAACTTCATGACTTGAAACCCAACAAACCCAGCCACACCCAGCGCAGCCACACCCAGCACAATACCAACAATGAGCAAGAACTTCTTCATCATTCACTCCACTCTTAATGCAATGAAGAATGGGTGGCGTGCGCTTCCCTGAATCTTCACTTTTTCTTTCTCTCTGCTTCCTGAAGTTGTACTCATAGAGTACGACCACTCAGACTGAATCTTTGACTATATACGTTTTGGGGTGGATACCAAACTCAAAGAAACGGAGAGGTGCACTGGAGGAAGAAACGAGCGAAAAGAAACGTGTCAAATGGTTGCGTGAAATCTCATAGTCGCGATAGGTTACTGCGTGGTAAAGACCTCTTCGGTGCCATCCACAGCCAAGATCAGTTTGCCTTTGTACCCAGCTTGAACGATGGGGTTCCCAAACAGATTTTGAACCTGAGTCTGTTGGCCGAACGAAGGAGTCATATGAACAAGCATCAACGCTTTCACGCCTGCATCATTGGCAAGCTTTGCAAGCTCTTCGATGCTGATATGGTAGGTCCTTACATCGGCAAAGATCTTGGCATTTCGCTCATCACCAGCGCCTCGGAACGCACATTCAAAGTCTGAGGTAGCGCTTCGACTAAGAACCTCACTCACCAACAGGTCCGCGTCTTTGGAGAGAGCCTTAAAGCCCGGTGAGACGATGCTATCGCCGCTGACAGCAATCACTCGCCCTCCATACTCAAGGCGATATCCAACTGAAGGAGCGACAGGGGAATGATCGACAGGAAACGCCTTGATCGTTACTCCATCTTTTTCGAACACGACGCTGCCTTGTTCAGAGGGACTTTCAAAAGGAAAGGCTTTCATTCCGTTGGTTCCTTCGGTAAACACTTTCGGACCGTGATGGGCGAATCGGTAACTTTCATCGAGAGAATAGACGAGATTAAAGCCGTCGACGATCCGTTGAAGACCTTTGGGACCATAGATCGGTAGGACGCCGTTTGTACGGCCCATGATCCAGCTTCGGCTCACCACTTCTCCGAGGTCTGCGATGTGATCAGAATGAAAGTGGGTAATGAACACGGCCGTAAGATCCTGGGTAGGTAGACCTAAAGTTTCAAGAGAGCGAGCGGCCCGATCGCCGGTATCAAACACAAAGAATTGGCCCCCTGCGAAGATGGCAAGGCAAGACTGAGCCCGGTCGGAGGGAACAGGATTCCCTGTACCACAAGCCACCACGGTGATCTTACCTTTGTCCAGGAGTTCCTGGCGTCGTTTCGCCCTTGTCTCGGCAGCCGCTTTAAGCTGCGTTTCAGCCAACTGTGCAAGAGGCGTGGCATTGGTGCAGTCTGCTAACTTAACAGGAGGTGTCTCGTGGAGATCAACCGCAGGATAGCTAGCAGGAGAGCAAGAGTTTGCGACCCCTCCATCCTGGGTATTTCCTGGAGGCTCGCCACAACCTGACCAAAGAGATACAACCAGGGTAAGGATAGCTCCTAACGCCATGAAGAATATAGAAGAAAAGAAAGGTGAGACGAAAGAACAGTGCTGCATAACGTTCCCCTCTACAATCAGAAAGAAAGACAAAAAAAACAAAGGAAAAGGTAGAGTTCGAAAGGGTTTTACTTTTTGGAATAGGTAAGCGAGAAGGTGAGGGTTTTCTTAAGCCTGGAGAGATAAGCAGAGACAACCAAGGTTATGGTTTTACCATCCTTGCTGAAGGTATATTGGTTCGTTCGGTATCCTTTTTTGCCCTCTCTTCGGAGAGTTTCAGTCAATGTGTTATTGGAAAATGTGCAAGTTAATGATGCAGACCCTTTTTTTGTGGTGATGGTTTTCGGTTTTCCATTGACATGCAAGGGGATAGTTTTTCTACCTTTCGCAAGAATCAGGAGCGACTTCCCCTTTGCTTGAAAGGAGAGCTTGTCTTTGATCGCAAAAGCCTTTAGTAGGCC
Organism: Deltaproteobacteria bacterium; assembly: GCA_006226375.1. GTDB lineage: Bacteria > Myxococcota_C > UBA6777 > UBA6777 > UBA6777 > M3003. The sequence goes on from SBHC01000008.1 coordinate 85,737, forward strand.
ATTGTGAACACGACCACGGAAAAAGAACCCCACCTTGTCTGAGATGGCTTTCACTGCCTTGCCAAAGGCATCTTTTTGAGCGTCGCCGCCTGTGTATACATACGTGCCCAGGTTGGACTTTGGAAAGCCCGCATAGACGGAAGAGGTAAGACAGCAAGCCAACAAACCGACCAAACAGACCAAGAACGTTTTGAGTTTCATAAGGTGCTCCCTGTTAAGATGTTCCAATGCAAATCAGATTCTCAACAAGAAGGTTGTTTGCGTCGCTCAGTTTCTTGCAAACTTTTTAGGGGAGTTGTTTGGGTGGCTTCTGAAATTGACTGTTTAAGATCCGATCAAACATCCTATCGCTCAAGTACTTTCTCATAAAAATGAGGGGCTTGGCATAGGCACCTGCGACATACCGAGTTTTGGGTCGCTTGCTATGGACCGCTCGGAGAATAAGCTTGGTAATGACACTTGGAGGAGAAAGCTGGCTCGCCATTTGTTTTGTCGATTGGATGATACTTTGCAAGCCGCTCGCGTAAGGTCCATTTTCAGAATCTCCTTGCAAGTTTGCTTGAAAGACATCGGTAAACTCAGTGGCAATACCACCGGGCTCAATGATGACAACATCGATACCAAAAGGCATCAACTCCACCCGAAGACAATCACTCCAACCTTCGAGGGCATGCTTGGTTGCGTGGTACCAGGCTCCCATAGGCGTATAGACCTTCCCACCCATCGAAGAGATGTTAATGATTCGTCCAGAGCCCCGTTCACGCATGTGGGGAAGAACCTTTTGGGTGATGCTAGCCAAGCCAAACATGTTAACCTCAAACTGTCGCCTGGCCTTGTCGATGGGAACCTCTTCCACAGGACCGTACACGGCGTAGCCAGCGTTGTTAATCAGGACATCCACTCTCCCTTTTTCTCGAATGACTTGCTCGACAGCGCTTTGCACTTGAGCTTCGTCCGTGATGTCCATGGCAATGGCTTTTCCCCCTGCTTGGACAATGTCCTGCATTTTCTCAACACGTCGGGCTAGCCCATAGACCATGTGGCCCTTCTTCAGCAGGGCAAGCGCAAAATCTTTCCCCATACCAGAGGAAGCACCGGTTATCATGATGACTTGGCTCATAGCGAATCTCTCCCTATCTAGAAATGTTGTTCATAGGATATCAATGTGGATGTCCTGAAAGTAGTCTAAGGAACTTGACCGCAGCCATGTAATCCATTCACGCCAAACGGCTAGCCAATTGCGACGTTCATCGTCAAAAAGACCAAAGAGAACGATCCAACTGAAACAAAGGCTTCTCCTTTACCCCATTTATGAAGTAACAACTCCAAGTTTCGCACTTTGATGGAGAATCAGCGATCAGAATGGAAGCAGTGCGTCATTCCTAGCCTTGACCCAGCTGCGCTTGAAAGAACGTATTCATGCATGCCACAGCCTGGTCTGCATATTCATGCTTCCAATAGAATTCAACATGGTTGGCGTCCTTGAGAACAACGCTATCTTTCGGGCCATTCAGCGCGTTGTAAAAGCGCATCGCAGGCTCCAAGCTGTACGCATTTTCGCCTGAAACCATGAACACTGGAACCTCATCGAATCGGTCCACATCGTTGTTGATGTCTAGCTTGGCGACCCCAGGCAACGAAGCGACTGCGATAGAGTTTTTCCATCGAGGGTGGTAACCAACTTTGCCTTCGGGATAATAGGTTGCAACTTCAAGCAGCCCTTGAAAGGTACCTTCTGTGAGTTTGTCCTCGGGTGGAATGCTGGGTGCCTTGAGATTGATACCAAAGAACGACAGAAACTTAGTGATGCCACCAATAACATAGATGATCCAGCGCACCAGAAAGATGTTTCCTTTGGTCATTTCACTTCCAACAATGGAAGGAACAACAATCCCCAAAGCTTTGATTCTTGCATCATGAATCGTCTCGTAAGCGGCGCTTAAGACACCAGCACAAATCCCAACATTCAATAGCTTGTCAGAGTCGACTTGGGGAAGTGAGCTAAGGAAGCTAACCGAGCTAGCCATATCATTGGCGCTGACATACGGATTGGAGTCACAATCAATGCCTTCGCTCTCTCCGATGCCACGGGGATCATACGCCAGGGTGATGTATCCAAGTTTGCAAAACTTGTCAGCGTAGACATGAGCCGATTGTTCCTTAACAGAAGTAGCAGGGGGGGCGATGACAATCGCTGGCCTTTTCTCGCCTTCTTTGAGGTTCTCTGGGATGTACAAGTTCGCGACAAGTTTCTTACCCTTGCTCTTGTATTCAACCCGATGCTTCCCAGCGCCAAAGGTTTGCTTCATGGTAGGTTCAGGTGTCGGAATGGAGATCGATTCGATGTAAGACCATCCTAACAACGCGAATACTACAACAACACCGAACAAAACAAGAAGAATGATAGGTAACGTTCCCATGAGACGACTCTCCCTCGTACACTTGGTTTGCAATAGAACAGGCTTACAAAAGAATGGGAAAAGTCAAAACGAAAGTCGATAGCGAGACATGCCAATCATTAAGCCAATGGTGCCAAGAAAACCGGCACAGACTTTCCATCACAAACACGGGAACGTTAAGCTCGCACGCTTGGCCTAAAAGAACGGAGACATGAAGTGTGAGAGGCAAGAAGAGTTCAGAAAAGATGGGCACCGATGGAAGGAAGAAGGTTAGATAGCTTGGCGAAAATGCTCAGGGGAATGTCCTGTCCATTGAACGAATGCACGGGAAAAGGAGCTGGGTTCATCAAAACCCAACAGAAAGGAGATCTCAGACCCAGTTAAGGAAGTTTGGATGAGGTAATGTTTGGCTAGCTTCTCTCGGGTTTGATTCAACACCGCTTGAAAACTTGTGCCTTCCGAAGAAAGACGTCGTTGCAAAGTCCTCCGACTCAAAGCTAACTTCTTCGAAACGGCATCAACCGAAGCTCTTCCAGCAGGTAACGCTTCAATGAGGAGACTTTGTACACGTTCGGCCATGGAAGCAGACGCAGTCAACTCAGAAAGTTGCTTGTTTAGTGTGGGTTCCAACGACTTCCATAAGAATTCGTTGGCTGTGAGAAATGGACGCGTCGCATCTTCCACGGAAAAGCAAAGTGAAAACGATGCTCCCTTCTCAACGATGCCACCAAAAAATTGTTCATACTCCTCTAGCTTTTCGGGAAGCTTCGTTGTTGTCACGTTTAAGGGACGAATGTGTTCTCGGGTTCCTATACGGGCAAGCTGGACCAAAGCCACAAGCTCAGCAACTCCCAAAAAAGGAGGGGGTTGGAGTCCGCTTCCCAGCCAAGAAAAAGTAACCTGTATGAAGCTGGCGTGTAACGCTACGTCAAGACTTTGCGGAGAGACCAACCGCTTGAACTGCCCGATTCGTTGGCATGATTGAAGCAGGTCCTCACTGCACAAAGCAGCGATGATGAGAGGATGCATGGAGTTCACCGGCACAGACTGACCAATCCGAAGAGGCAACAAAGGATCCTTGGCTTCCTCTTCAAAGCTATTCCAAAGGCGAACGTTTTCCTTCAAGGAGATGGAGTGATTTGTCCGAGAAAAAAGGTCTTCAGGGAGCCTCGCTCGTCGAAGAATGTTCGACTCCGACAGACCCAAGTCCTTTAACAAAGTTCGGAAGTTAGGTTCGACAGGAACTTGTTTGGCCATTGACGTACTTCACTTTCTCAGTTCAGATAAATCCAACCCATAGCACCAAGATAGTCGACCTTCCACAGGGGAACAATCGCAAAAGCCGCCAAAACTTAAGCTATTTGCGCCACCACCTGGTTCATGTTGCAAAAGCCGGGCCTTATATCGTCTCCTCTATGGAATCATCGACAATCTGCGAAATGTGTTCGAAAAAAAGCGATTGGATTATTCGCAGAGGCTTAGGGTTTCGTTAGGATAGGATCACAAGAACGAACCCACACCAAGCAGTTCCTTTGGAACCAAGAGGCCTGGAAGCCAATGTCCCAGTTTGTTCACTTTGAGAACCTTGCCCAGATATACGACTTCATCGGAAGGGGTGAACCTACCCACCCCTTGATAACCATCATTCGACGATGGCCCCAAACTGGACTTGATGTCAGCCAGTACAAGTTCACCAGCGCGCTGTATTTCATGACGCTCAAGAACTACAACGACGGGGCCTTGAAGTACGGCCGAAGCACCTATGACTATCAGAAAGGGACAATGGTGTTTGTTGGCCCTGGCCAGGTCGTCACCTTTGCCGGAGCACAACAACCAGCCGAAGACCCTGGCTGGACTGTCCTGTTCCACCCTGACCTGCTCCGGGGCACTTCGCTTGAGCAGAGCCTACGTGCTTTCTCGTTCTTTGACTATGACCTCAGCGAAGCCCTTCATCTTTCACAAAAAGAGCGTGACTATCTCAACGTTGTATTGGACCAGATGGAGCAAGAGCTCAACCAAAACATCGACCGTCACTCCATGGGAATTGTGGTTCATCATTTGGAAACCATTCTACGATACAGCCACCGCTACTACGAACGCCAATTCTACATCCGAACAAGCGCAAACAAGGACCGCTTGGTCCAGTTTGAATCCTATCTCAAAGACCACTTCAACTCACCCAAGCTGCTGGAAGATGGCATCCCAACAGTGGAACAATGTGGGAAAGCCCTGAACATGTCACCGTCTTACCTCAGCGACTTGCTGCGAGCCGAGACCGGAAAGAGCGCAAAGGCCCACATCCATAGCTTCCTGATCGACGAGGCGAAGTCACGTCTTCTTGGCTCGGATCAAACGGTTGCAGAGGTCGCATACAGCCTAGGCTTTGACTACCCACAGCACTTCAGCAAGCTATTCAAAACCAAGACAGGGATGAGTCCATCCGACTATCGAAAACTCAACTGAACCCTCTGGAGAGCAACATGAAAGAAAACACATCCCCCAAGAAAAGTCTGGCTCGACGTATTCTCAAGTACGTAGGTCTCGGAGTCGCTGCGCTTCTTCTGGCCCTCTTCGTGCTTGCTGTGTGGATACATCATTCCTTAACATCGGTGCCCATTCAACAATGCAACGCCGGTAGCAGAACGGCCCAACGAATTGCGATGGCTGGAAAGATGAAACAGCCTGTCATCCGTTGTCCATTTCTGAAAATTGCCAAGCCGACGACCCGTGGGCTCAGAAACTTTGCCAAAGATGCCAAGAAAGCTGGGATGGATTACTGGATGGCTTTGTTTGTTGCGATCCAAGTCACCTGGGTACAGAAAGGATTTTGGGCTGTAGTAAAGGGAGAAACTCCGAACATCTATGCACTCCATCGAGTCAAAGGCGTGTCGCATTGTGATTTGTATGCAAGCTATTTGCCGGAGCTACAAACGATGGCCAAGAAGATGGAGAAAGAGGGACAGCTTACCCTTCAAGATCTAGTGAAGATGAAGCAGTGGGTGGCACAGCAGGAGAAGGTGAAGATCAATGAACCGAGCAAGATCGAAACTGCGTTGGTCTTTGTCCGAGCCGGTGGAGATCTCAAGACAGGCAAGGTTCGGACTGTGGATGTATTCGACCTGCTTCAAGGAAAAGCACCAGCGAAAGGGGGAACCGTTACCGTCAGTCGAATGAACCAAGCCAGGAATCTGGCGAAGTGGAAAGAAGACAGTTAGACCGCAAAGTTCCGGGCGATCCAAGAGTTCATGGAGTGAAGCATATGACCGCTGCGTTGTTCAAGGTCAGGGACAATGGAAGATGTTGTAGAGGGACGAGCAAGAAGAGCGTCACGCCAGGCCGCAATCTTAGGAATGCCCTCGAACAAACCAAGCGATGGTTCGAGAGTTTCAGCCCAAGTCAAACGCTGAAGAATCGGAGCAATGGACGCATCCACCATGGAGTAGTTCTCGCCAGACCAGTAGGGACCCGACTCCGAAATGTTCTTGGCCAACTCTTCAAAATGACCGCGAATTTCTTTGGCAACGTTTCGGACGGGCTCTTCTTCACTGGACGATTGCAGCTGCCATGCTTTGCCCATGATGTTTGAGATGTAGGTAATCCACATCCGTTGTTGGGCACGGCCTAGAGGGTCGGAAGGCAGCAAACGACCTTGTTCAGTCGTTTCATCGAGGTATTCAAGGATGACAGCGCTTTCAAAGATAGAGGTATCATCCACTTTGAGAACTGGAACCTTCCCGCTGGGCGATATCGCAAGAAACCACTCGGGCTTGTTGCGAAGATCAATGTAGGTAATGTCATACTCACGACCTTGCTCTTCAAGCAAAATGGCCGCTCGTTGGACAAAGGGGCAAGCATCAAAACTAACGAGGTTCAGTGAAGACATAACATTCTCCTTGGAAAAGAGCCTAAAATGGGAAGCGCAACACCTAACCAAAAACAGCACGCTTTTGTTCCCAACATCCCAAATCAAACCAGGACTTGCTCCTGCTTCTCAAGAAACACAAGGGGTTGCTGGATCCACATGATACAGGTGAAAAGCGATTTCCCACCATCCGAACGCGACAATGTTTCATCGAATTGCGCCAACGAACAGCCCTTCAGAAGGAGATGACGTTTTAGTTCTTGCTGGAGGTCGATGAGATCCTGTACGTACCTTTCGCTCGGACGTACACAAGACAGGCTTGTTTTCCTTGGCAAGTCATCCGATGCAAAGCGCCATTCCCTTTGGACCGAAAGTAGCTACCGGGCTCCAAAACAAGAGCAGATGCTTTCTCCCCAGCCTGATACTTGAGTTTCCCTTGAATCACAACAGAGCGAAGAAGAGAAGCCTGGCTCCGGAGCACTCCACGGAATCCAGCTGGTAAGGATAGAAGGCTCCCGTTCAGGTGCCTCGATTGTGGTTTCCCCCACAGATGAGCGACCGAAGGACCTTGCACAGACAGCCAACTCGTGTTGGTAGAATTCAGCCAAACAAAGTTCGATGGGTCCACATTCACGGGCCTTTCACCACTATCAAACGCTTTCTTGATGGGCAGGACGAGATAAGGACCGTTCTCAATCTCGATGAACGCAACGTTGGTGGAACCTTTGGCAGAAGTGATGTGAACCTCACCTTTGGGCTGGGTCCAGAACGATCCAGTCGGCATCCACATGTTAGCAGCTTTGGGATCATCATTGTGCACAAGGCCGTGAATGACAACACCACGATAGGTCACGTTGTGGATATGAGGCGGTGATTGAAAGCCATCGACAAACTTAACGAGAAAGCCAGTAGGCACAGGACCTTTCCGATCTCCCCACAACGTAGCAGCTTTCGGACTCTTGTCACCACGCTTTGGATTCAGCTTCTCCCACTTCACCTTGGATGCAGGGACAACGTTGTAGGTGACACCTGGAGGAGAGCCCTTGGTGACGTTACTGCCCTTCGTCTCTTTGTTCGGTTGAGCAGGGTTTCCGTTAGACTTTTTGCATCCAACCAAACCAAGACACAATCCTAACATCAAAGCAATCGATAGTACTTTCCAATTCATCATTCCACCGCCCTTTCAGGTATGTTGTACTGTTTCAACGAAAAGAATGACCTACGAGTCGTAGGTATCCAACACCCGCTCCATCGCTGCAATAACTTCTTGTGACTTTCGTGGGTCAAGAGCATCCGGGTGAGGAGAAGCAAACTGACCAGAGTCATTGTCGAAATACAGGCCGCTGGCTTCCGCAAACTCATCGCTGAGAGCGGCACGACAGAGAATATCAGCGCCGACGCCAACATCACCACCGGCGATGCCAAATCCTTCTTTGACCATCTTGCTTCCCAACAACGATCCTGGATTCACAGCAACCACCATTGGACCCTCTTCCTTGCAAGAATGAGCCATGGTTCGAGACCACATGGTGATCGCCAACTTGCTTTGCGAATAAGCATCCATAGCAGAAAGACGAGACTCGCCAGCGACTGCGTTCAACACAACAGGAGACTGCGCCGCCGAAGAGACATTCACCACACGACTGGAGCGATCCAGAAGTGGCATCAATAGCTTTGTAAGGTAATACGGTGCTATCGCATTCACAACAAAGCGTACATCCAGTCCACCATTGGTGGTGGGCTCGGACGTCTTTAAGACACCTGCGTTGTTGATCAGTACATCCAATGTCTCGTGTTGTTCTAGCACAGCGCTCGCAAGATTCTTTACTTCCGATAGCTCGGAAAGGTCGGCCACATAGGTATCAAGGCGGGTCGAGTCTGAAAGTCCAACGAGTTGTTGCTTTACCGTCTCTAGCTTGGAGGCATTGCGACCATGCAACAACAAAGTATGACCCAAAGAGGCAAGCGTCCTTGCTGTGGCGTAGCCGATGCCATCGGTAGCACCCGTAAGTAGTATGGTTTTCTTCATGATGTTGTGACTCTCTCTTACCCCATAAACTCTGGGAGTAGTTCATCTGCAAGACGCTGCAAGGTTGCTTCGATATCGGCCTGGTTGAATCGCAAGTTCAGCGCAACATGATTCATCCCAATGGCCTCTAATGACTTCAGGTAAGCACGAAGTTGATGAATCCCAGACCGAAAGCCGAGATGAATGGGTTGCACCGGAGCATCGGGGTCATCCACCAAATCGATGTACAAGGATTGCATCGCAGGTTTTGGAGTGTTCCCAGCCGCTTCCCCCTTTTCACGCAAGCTTTGGATCCACCTGCCCTGCTCAGCAACATTTCGAGGATAGGTCATCCAGCCATCTCCATTCTCTGCGAGCCATTCTGGAGGTTGTCGGCTACTGCCTGTGATGAGTAGAGGCAGTCGACCTCCAACAGGCTTAGGCAACAAATCCCCACCCGATGGTGAGCCTAATGCAGTAGCAAAGGCTGGAAAGTCTTCAGACATTCGCTGGATGTACAGCATGCTATCTCGAAACCGTGAGCCTCTTTCCTCAAAGGGAATGCCAAGAGCTGGATATTCGCTGGGACGATCTCCGGAAGCAACACCCAAGAGAAGCCTCCCACCGGAAAGGACATCGACGCTGGCAGCGGCCTTCGCAACATGAGCAGGGTGTCTCAAGGGCAACACAATGCTTGCAACGCCGAGAGCGATTTGCTCCGTCTTTCCTACCAGGAGGCCCAAATACACAAAGGGGTCCAAGATCTGGCCAGCGTCCCCAAAGCTTGGGACATGGAAGGGAACATCCCGCAACCAAACCGCAGCGAAACCCAATTGCTCTGCCATTTGAACGCGTTCGAGATGTCGAGCCATTGAGGGCACGCTGCTCTCTGGATACGCCTCAATGGGAACGACCAACCCAAGACTTAACTTCCCCCAACGAAACGTTGCATTGTAACCTCGGTTGATGGGTTCAAAACCCGGCTCGCTCCGTTGGTGATTCATCATTCCACTCCAAGAGGTGAAGAGTTTCCAGGTCAGAGTATCCTTCAAACATTCGTTACAGATGAAAGAAGGCAACTCCCGGATTCATCCTTTGATATCTTGAGTGTAGCGAATACGTGTGCGAGAGTGAAGCGAACTTCCTTTGCAACACTTTCAAAAGAAATTTGAAAATCAAGATATGAAGATCGGCGATATGGAGCTACTCATACGAGTGGCTGAGACAGGTAACATGACCCTTGCAGCGCAGCAGGTGCACCTCACTCCAGCAGCCGTAAGCGCAGCGGTCAATCGCATCGAAACAACGTTGGGAGTTCGACTGTTTGAACGAACGACTCGTTCCCTGCATCCGACAGAAGAAGGATTGCTTGTACTTGAAAGTTGTCATGAAGTTGTAGGGCGATGGCAAAGCACCCTAGATGAGCTTCGAGGACAGCGCTACGAAGTGGAAGGAACCGTTCAACTCGCAGCGCCCGCCGATACGACCTATCAAATTCTTGAAGCTTTGATTGTCAAAGTATGCACCCAACATCCAAAGCTGCAAGTAGTGCTGAACAGCAGCGATGTCGTTCTACCCATTCACAGGGATGCCATTGATATTGCGATTCGGTATGGTCCTCTACAAGACAGCTCGCTGCTTGCGAGACAGGTGGTGGACACACCTGGAGTTCTTGTCGCATCCCCGTCTTACCTCGCTGAGCATGGAGTCCCAAAGATCCCACAGGAGCTGGAGAATCACCGCTGTCTAACCCTTCAGATCTCCAGCATTCCCAAAGTCTCCTGGCTCCTCCAAAGCAACCAAGACGCTCACCTGATAACCTTGGACAGCCCCTTGTGTGGGGACGGATACCTCGCACGAAAGTGGGCCATCAAGGGAATGGGCATTGCCTACAAGAGTTTGTTTGATGTGATTGATGATTTGGAGGCGGGTCGGCTCAAGAGAGTGTTGCCGAAGTACACGGTCGGCCAGATGAAGATTCACATCGTATCCCCAAGCCGGAGTTTTCTACCGGCCCGTGTCAAGGTATTAAGTGAAGCCATCGAAGCCCATTTTAAAGAGAGAGTTGAGCGTTGCAATCGTTGGTTGAAAGACAACAAAGAGACATGACACTCACTGCTGCTCAAAGAAGCGGCAGGTAGATGCGCTTCTTTCGCTCAGTCTTCCGAGCTATCAAAGTCGTGCTTCTTCTCTAAGCCATCAAAGAACTGCTCCAAGACTTCATCCGGGCAAGGTCGGTAATGTTTGTGGCCAGGCTTCCGGAAGTAAGGGCCCAATTCGCGACCGCCCAACTCCACACCAGCCCACTCGTAGACGTAAAGCAAGTCATCGTTCTTGAGGTTTAGAGCAATCTTAATCTTCTTGAAGATCATGTTGTTCGTAAGTTGCTCTTCAGGGACAGGCTGGGGACCGTCCTTCTTCCCGCGATTCTCAACAATCCACCCGTTAAGGAAGCTGGCTAGCTCAACATCCAAACATGGAACAAAGCCGTCTTCTTCGTCTTCCTTGAGCCAACTCTCAACTTGTTCTGGAGTCACGGAGAGACCAGCATGAGCAAACATCCCTACCCATTGGGAATCGTCCCATTGAAAGATCGAATGCAGTCTACGGAGAACATCATTAGGAGTCATCAAACATCCTTTGTATGGGCCTCCCAGAAACAGGGACGCAACACCATGAAGTAAGTGGAAACATACCAAGAACAACACAAACGGGTATAACTTGGAGTGCTACCCAAGCGCAACAAGCCATGATGTGTTGAATAGAATGGAGTGGGGAGAAGAAAGGAAAAGAGGAAGGAAGAAACCCAACGCTCTAAGGGACAAGAGCGTTGGTCAGGCTTGATTTGGGGGAGGCGAAACTCAAAACCACTCACTTTGACTTGTCTGAAGAACCACCCCCTGCGTTGGAGTTCCTTGCCATGGCGCTGCCATGCCGTGTCACTCCGCCTGGGTTCTGGCCCTTCATTCGTCGTCAAACTTGAGCGCTTTTTTCATTCCGACTCCCTAGGAGAGGTACTTCTGCTTGGACTCATCTCGCAATGCTTCCAATTCGTTGTACTCAGCCACGGTAGGTGGCTTGCGAAGGAGGAACGCACAAGTCGCGAGGAAAGGATCGCAGATGAAGGAGAAGGTCTCTCCTTTGGGTCCAACACGACCGTCGTTGTTACGGGTGTTACTACCCCAAACCACGCGGATGTCACGGACTTTCTCAACACCGTTGATCAGCTTGGCGCCTTCCACGTCGATGACTTCCTGGTTCCCCATGCAGAGACTGCAACCGGGCATTTCCCAACGGAAGTTAGCGGACTTGCGGGCATCGTAGGGGTCTTTCATGAAGTCCCAGAAGACAAGACCAGCGGACTCAACGGTCTCGCGGAGTTTGTCCACCAACCCACGCTCGCGGATTTCTTTCTCGATATCGACGGTCGGAGCCGAGTACCACATGCGGTCTCCACCGACTTTCTTGAACTTCTCGATGTAACCCATCACGGTGCACATGGAGTCCGTGAAGTGCTCGGTGCGGGAAACGCAAGAGAGAACCATGCCCTCTTCCACTTCTAAGTGAGCCTCGGTGGTTACGTTGGCGGGAACTTCGCTCAGACGCTTCACGTTGAGGTAGCTGTTACCGGGCTTGCCAGTTTTCGTCACACCGGGGAGGGTAACGAGGGGCTCGGGGCGCTCCAGATCAACTTCCAACTTGTAGTCGTACTCAGCGCCTTCGTCTTCCACCATGTTCACGGGGTTGTCAACCCAGGCTTGCAAGCGGTCGATGAGCTTTTGGATACCAACATCGCCACGCTCGGTGCCTTTGTAGCCTTCCCAGAACGCGATAAAGTCTTTGACTTCTTTGACCGCAACATCCGTGGGAGTGTACATCCACTGGCTGGCAGGGCCGTACTCACCCATGGCGTTCATGATTTCGAACTTCTGCTCGCTGTCCATCTCGTCCAGTCCGTAGATTTCCACGAACTTACCGTTCAAGATGTTCTTCTCGTCAAACTTGTCAACGAGGCCTTCTTGGAGAAGCTTTTCGATCAGCGCAAGCTGAATGTCGCGAGGCTTAACCTTGCGCCAATCACCCTTGAACTCAACCCGAATGGACTTCGGAATGGTGTAGGGGATCTTGCCGAAGGCGCCAGCGGTTGCCACGAGCAAGGAGTCACCGGGAACAGCAGCGCCGAACACGTTTCGTCCGTGGGAGTCACCGATAACGATGAGCCATCCGAGGGCGCTCATTTTTTTCAGCCAGGAGTGGATAACACCGTCACCACGGTGGAGTCCGATACCTTCGCGGTCCTTAAAGAACTTGGGAAGGGTCTCAAAGTTCACCACATCGCTGGGCTTCGGGTGGGCGCTGGTGTGACAAAGAGTTTGCAACACGGGCGGAACAAACGTTTCACAGGTCAACAGACGCAACGCCAGTCGTGTGATGGTACCCGTGGTGTCCTGGCTAGCCATGAGGTCAACATCGAACAGACCGGAGCTTCCGGGTGCGACGCCTTGCTCTTCGGGAAGACCCACTTTGGATCCGAACAGCTTCTGCATAGCTGTGTATTTGCCGTTCTCAGTTTTGAGGAGACCGGGGATGCCCCAGTCGTACTCGGACAAACCGAGCTTTTCGCGGATAGCGCCAGTCAGGAGACGACCCGAGAGGAAGTTACTGGAACCGCCTGCTTTGTAGGTGATGCGCTCGACTTTGGTGAGGCCAAACTCAGCGAGAGTTTTGTTGTCACCGTCGGTCGATTCAATCTTACCGTCTTTGAGGTTTACGGTAACAATCTGTCCGGTTTCGAGGTTGTTGTAACCGTCGCCGATTTGCACGGGGATGGTTTCAATACCCAACAAGGCGTTGTAACCCTTGGCGTCGATGACGGGAGCTGCAACCAGACCGCCCCACCAGAAACCAGGCAAGGATTTCTTCATCTCACCGAACCAACGAACGGTGTTCCAAGCGCCGGTCGCGCGGGAAGAGCCAGCAAAAGCCTTCTTGGTAAAGACTGGCAAAATGGTCTTGCCAGGGTGCTTCTCTTTAAGCGCCAAGATTTCTTTGATGGCGTTGGGGTCAACCTTCTTCATCCAAGCCAAGCTATGGTATGCGAGGTCTTCACGGGTGTGAGCTTGGGTCGCGGGAGACAAGGGCTCGGTGTTTCCTTCGGGAACCATGCAAACCACAACTTCGAGGGAGTCGGGTACATCGCTTCCATTTTGGAACCACTCAGCCTCAGCCCAGCTATCAACCACTTCCTTCGCAAACTTGTTGTCGGAGGAGAGGTTGTACACGTCTTCCCAGGTGTGGTAAGCGAGAGCCATCGATTTCAGTTCGTTGGCTGCGCCTTGTGCCACTGCTTCGTTGCTGGACTTCAGCAGGTTGGTCAAGGAGACAATGGCTTTACCACCGCGCATACGTCCGAGAGCGCTGACAGCTTCCAGAGCCGAGTAACCCTGGATCGCGGAAGCGCCTGTGGCAGCAGCTTCGAGAGCTTGTGCCTTGACAGTAGCCGCTTCCGTAGCCGGGAAGATTCGGTTTTCAAACGCATCGGCCCAGAAATCCATGGCCTTATCGCTGCTGTCCTCATGAGAACCTTGCAGCACAGCCAAGATAGCCTCAGCCGTCGCTGCGTCCTGAATGGGCTTTGGATCAATGCCCTGCCCGGAACACTCAAAAGCGTAGGGCAAATTCGCACGTTCTTCCACGTGCTGAATGTAGGCATCAAGAGTAGCTTGGTAATTTGACATGTGGCTCAACTCCCCATGTAGACAGAAGACCCTAATTGCATCATCCTTCAAAGAAGCAGTAGGGTACATGATAAGAAGGCTGCCAACATTGGCAGCGCTTTGCAGAAACCTAAAGATAGGGTATGTCTTGCAACCCCCTAGGGTGGCAATTTGTTCCCGAATGGGTAGCCCATTCAGCGAGGGCTGTCAAGTTCCATCTGCGGCACCTGGAGAATGGAGGACCCTGGCACCGTTGCGTGAGAGAGACCACAATCCAAAACCACCGCAGGGTCCCAAACGAATCCAAATGCACCCACGCCTTTGTCACATCGTGACACAAAAAGTCACGTCATACAGATGAACCCAAAGAATCCCTTCGTCTCTCCACCGACAATCGTTGTGAAAAAGGAAAGAAGATGAACAAAAGTCGAGCCATAACCACCTCTGCAGTCATTACAACCTCTGCCTATCTAGGGTTTGTGCTACTCATAGGCATCTCTTATTGTGTGTACTGGACATCCATGGAGCCTCTCGCCTTCATGAGAGACTTCAAGGAGAAGTTCCCCTTGTTCGTACCCGGTGCCGTCGCGACCATGATTCCTGCCACTGTCCTCACACTGCTCTTGGCCATCAATCGGAAAGAAGCTCCAGAAGCGAGGAGGGCCTGGATCGTTGCAGCTAGCGTCTTGTTGGCCGTGAATGCCATCACGATGGTGTACCACATCCCGGTCAACCTGGGCTTTATGAAAGAAAGTTACAAAGCCAGCGAAGTCGCAGGAAAGCTCCAATTGTGGGTCATACTTCATTGGGTCCGGGTTGTGCTTGCGCTGGTTGCCTCGGTCTATGCAGTGATCGCTTTTGAGAAGGAGGTTCTGCACACCCGAGGCTGAACCTCCTCTTGGTTCTTTGCTTCAGCTTCCCCTGCTCTCTTTCGCACACCTCCCAGCCCAACCAACGCAAGGAAAAAAGAAACATCCTTCTCCAATCTGGTAACCGTTTCCTCTCTACCACATAGAATACATCAGAAGTGCAACACTCATGAACGGTCATGCCTAGCACCCACGCTATGGTTCGGCTAAGGGAGAACGAAACGAATGCAGCGTCTTGTTTTGGGATGTCTATTGATTTGTAGTTTGAGCCTTTCTCAGTGGATGGTGGGTTGTGGAGGGTCTCCTGATGACAACTCCAACACGAACACCACCACAAACTCCAATACGAATGCCAACGCCAATACGAATGGCAACCAAGCTGAGGAAAAGCCAACCAATGAACCTCAGGCCGGACATGACGCCGGAGCAACCAACAACGAGCCAAGCGCAGAGAGCAACGCTGACGTAGAGGCCCAACAAGAGAGAGCGGAAAACGAAGAACCAACCCAAGAAGAAGGCTCCGAAGAATCCATCGTTGAGCCAGATGGAAGAGATGCAGGAGCTGACGAGGAACCAGCGGGAGAAGCCGCAACACCCGAATGGCCTGCAGATGACGAGCCTGCCGAAAAACCTGCCGAGGCAATGGCCGATCAACCCAGCGCACAGACCGACTCCTACAATGTAGACAGCAACGGTGTAGCTGTGCAGGGATACGATGTGGTCGCCTACTTCTTGCTTCAGAAACCAACGCAAGGCGACGCGAAGTATGCTGTGCGGTGGAGCGGAGCGACCTGGCATTTTTCATCGGACCCACACCGGCAACTCTTTCAGGCCAACCCTACAAAATACGCACCACAGTACGGAGGCTATTGTGCTTGGGCTGTGAGCCAAGGCTACCTGGCTTCGATTGACCCCATTGCCTGGAAAGTAGTCAACCAAAAGTTGTATCTGAACTTCAGCCTGTCTGTGCAAAAGCAGTGGGAGCAAGACATCCCCAACAACATCGCCCAAGCGGACAAGAACTGGCCTTCACTCCGCCCCAAACCCTAGAGCACGAGACAACAGAGCCCATCCACCCTTGGCTCAAGACCTGCCCGCTCTTCTCTCGACCCAACAAATGTCATCCAGTCATGACGTGACGACCACTCGAAGCCCATACGAAGGCAGGTTGTATCGACACAGCACGCCGGTTTCGATTTGACTTCTCAGGTGCTCAAAGACTTCTGGCATATCGGACTGCAAGCCTTTCAAGGCCCGACGAATAGCCTGCTTGACAGATGTTCGTGCACGCTCGGCCGCGGAAGCAGTGGGACGGCTTCGGCCACCCAGACCGGTAGCCAGGGCCAACTCTTCCGTGAGAAAGTCCAGCTCGGTTTGAAGCTTGTGGGTTCGTCCCAGATCATGATTCCTTTCGGCCTCGCTCAATTCTTCGTACAGCTCCTGCGCACGTTTGGCGTACTCTTTACGAGCCTTCTCATCCAACAATGGACCTGCATCCCCGTTCACTTGCTTGCGGTTTGGGCCACTCGTTAGCTCCAAAACATGGGTAGGCTCCCCTGCTCGCTCCACGAGCATCGCGATGTAAGACCAACCTTTGACGGCCTTAACTCGATGTTCTATCTCCCCTCTACGGAAGCACCACACATCACCCTCTCGGACCATCTCCACAACGATTTGTGCTGCTGTGTGAGAAGCAGTGGCAGGAGGCAGGTCGAAGCTCGTGGAATGGGAACGAGACACGTCGCCATGTTCTTGTTCGATCAGCGCAGCGATGCCTGGCGCACCCAGCCTTTCGCACAGCATGAGGGCGCGCTCTTTCGCAGCCTCGGCTTCCTCAGGTTGCCCCAGAAAACGGTGAAGTTTGGCCTCAAATCGAGCGGTTGGCCCAAAGGGGAGCATCGGACCACAACCGGCATATCCCTCTGGATACTCTTGGAGGCAGTGGATCAACAGCCGGGCGTCTTCTTTCTGTTCACGCGCGATAGCGATGTCAGCCAGAATCGCCAAACCATGCAAGTGGCACCACCACGGAGTTCGTCGGAACTGAACCGCCTTCCAAACCCCGTACGCAGAATCCACTGCTTCATGTTCCCCTAACTTTAGCTGCAGCCAGACTCCTTTCAGCAGGAGACCTGGATACTGGCTCCAATTGGCTGAGTGTTTCACCAAGACTGGTGTCCATTGTTTCAACAGCTCTGTGTGACCTTCCAGGGCAGCCCCATACGCACGACAAGCGTAGTTGAAATATTCGGTGTGTGGGTCACCGGCTTTCTTGCCCAATTGAAGAATCAGGTCGCCATCAATCTCATCAAACCGGCCTTCCAGTTGAAGCAAGATGCATCGCCGGAAGTATGCGTTGAGGTGGGCCTGCGGCGAACGTAGAACTTCAGCTGCACGTTCGTAGCGAAACAAAGCTTCCCTCGCTCCCACACCATCGCATTGTTCTAGAGCAATATTAAACTTCCAACGGGCAGCCTCCAGACGATGTTTGGGGTGGTCAAGTTGCGGTTGCAGGGCTTCCAAAGCAGCCAATCGCTTCACTCGAAAATCCAGCCTGTCGGCCCTCCAAAACCGCAAGGAAGCGACCAAGGCATCCGCAAGAACCTCCGCATCGCCAACCTTTTCGGCTTCCAACAATGACTCTTCCAGCATCGACTCAATGAAGTCTTGGTTGGGATCGTGATCCATCTCTTGCGTAGCCAAACGAGCCAACAAAGCGGAGCGAGTCTGATGGTCATCAGGCTTTAGGGTTTGGAGCGCTTTACGAAGCAAGCTTCGGGCCTTGTCATCTCCGTAGGCAAACGCTGCCATATCGGCGATGGCGCAAGCGAGGGCAGGCAAACGTGAGTCCATGTCCAAGCGAATCGCCGTTTGCAACGCTTCAAACGCAGCGTTCTTTTCTCCCGCAAGATGGAGGGCTTTGGCGCGGGCAACCAATGCGTCACATTTCTCTTCCCGCTTGGAAAGTGAGAGTGCGGCACGTTGGTAGAGATCAGCGGCAGCTTTGTAGGCATACATCGACTCAGCTTCTGCACCCGCTGCCATGACAAGTTCCGAAGCCTGAGGATGTTGGGAAGCAATCGCATGCCTTGCGCGGGCTGCCAGTGAGGACAAACCAACCGCATCCATGGCATCCAACAAAGCGCGATGACCTTCCGCCTTTTCCTCTTTGTTCATCTTCGAGATAAGGACTTCCGAGAAGAGCTGATGAGTCCATGAATAGGTAGACTCCACCCGGCTGAACACCCCCTCAATCAGGGCAAGCTCCATGAGTTCATCCACTTCCAGAGGGTCCATCCCAAGCGACTCGGATAGAACCTTTACATCGAGGGGGTCTCGGAGCAAGGCCGCCCGGTTCAAGAGTGACAACAGGGCATCAGGAAACTGGCTCATACGCTCGAAGAGAACCGTTCGAATCGAAGGGGGTAAAGCTCCCTTACTCAGGGAGCCATGAAGACCTCCTCGTAAGCTTGTTTGCATGATCCCTTCGACAAACAAGGGCAACCCCCCTGTTCGGTGATGCAGGAGATTGACCTCGTCCTCCTCCACGTCACGCTTCGCAAGGTGCGTTGCATAGGCCTTAACTTCCTCCCAAGTGAGCCCCGCCAAGGTGAACTCTTCTGCGATTTGAATCAACCGAGCGAGCTCACGTTGGGCATCGGGTGACGTTCGCGTGTCGACCGTTCGCCGGGTCATGAGCAATAGAACGGGGAACGAACGCCACTCGGGCTCCGCATGTGTTAACAATTCAACGGTGGAACGGTCTGCGGCGTGGATGTCATCAATAACAAGGAGAACGGGCTTCTCCATAGCCACCCGTGACACAGATTGAATGATAGACTGGTACAAAGCAAAGATGCTGGGGGATGTGCTTTTCTCAGCAGGATCAAGCAACCCCGAGAGGACCTCTCTTTCAGGCAGAAACGCGTCAGGATGTTGAAAGGCTAACTTCCTCAATAACTGTGTGATCGGCCATAGAGCTGGGGCCTCCCCCACTTCCCATGTGCTCGCCCAGAAGTGCTCTTGTACCTGAAGTACTTCTCGAAGCAACCGGGTTTTCCCGACTCCAGGCGGACCTGCGACAGACACGTATCCACCTCGACCTTCGTCAAGGCTCGCAATGTGTTGGAGCAACCAAGAGCGTTCGGTGGAACGACCAACAAATCCAGATACACGATGACTCACGGATATAGAAGTCCCCCTTCGTATTCAAAAGCAATCGTTTGGGATTTAATGTATCGAACTGCAGAAGGTGAGTCAATTTGGACAGTCATCGGAAATGTCAGAACCGAATCCAAAACAACCTTAGGAAACCTTCTCCAGATGGACGACTCCACGACGAGGAGGTCGAGAAACAGCCAGCAGCATCACGCTGGGTTTGGGGATCTCGCTTTTCAACACAGGTCGGTACCTCCTCCGATCCAACTCCCGAGCGGCGTACACGATAAACTGTGTTCCTTACAGAACAGCGAGGTGGAACCCAAGACAGAAATGGGGTCCACCCCCGAACTGTGCAGACTCAGAAGGCCGAGGTTTGCGGCCCAGCTCGGTCCAACGTTTTAACTTAATGGTCTCTGGCTCTGGGTACTCGTGTGATGCTCGCCGTCCACAGCCAGAAGTGTTGAGCCCGTCAGATGTGTTGCAATCTCACCGACAACATCCGAGCTGGTCTTCTTGTTTTTCATCACCTGCTGTGTAGCTTCGCCAGAAACAACCACAACCCAATTGCCAAAGCCCAAGTTAATCCAAAATAGGTTGCCCAGCTTCTCAGCGCTATCGAGAATGAGGCGAGTTCCCACTTTGCTGATTGGCCGAAGATGCCCAACAAGAGGCCAAGCGCCTGGCGCAATGGGGATGCCTTCCAGCGTTTTTGGGCTGTGCATTTTCCGACGAGGGGTTGGGGAAGCGGGCTTGCTCATCAAACGGTCCTCTCTGTTCTTTCCAAGGAGATCTTGTTCTAACCTCTACAGGTATCCTCGTTACCGACCCACTCCAGGAACCTTTCAGTCCATTCCATGGGGTGGCAACATCGATTCCCACCGAATGGATGGAGTTTTGCTCAAGTCTGGCCCTCATATTGCGGGCAAACCAGACCGTGTAGAAAGCAATGAATCAACTCTCTCATAGATTGCATTGTATCCTCAGGCTTTCGGTCTGCCGAAAAAAAGATGGCCTCCACACCCTTTAACATCGCCAACAACGAGTGCGCCATCAAGCAACTCGACAAAGGCTTAAACATGCCCTGTTTCATCCCCTCATCGAGGATCTTGACCAACATTTTGATCTCCTGGTCGTAAAACTCCTGACGAAGTTCGATCGCCCTTGGGATTAACTCACGGCCAGCACTTTGGGTAAGGGGGTACAACAACGCCAGCTCTTTGATGACCTCAAACCGGACAAGCAGAAACGACTCAAGCTTTTGTATTGGACTCTCGGCTTCCTCAACAGCTTTGTTGATGGAAGTCAGCAACAGACTGCTCTCTTCTCTTACAACCTCCGCAAGGATTTCATTCTTGTTTTTGAAATAATAGTAGAGAGCCTGCTTCGTAAAGCCGCACGCATCCGCGATATCTTGCAAGGTACATTTGCGGAACCCAAACCGAGAAAACTGCTCCCTGGCTTCCACTAAGATTTGAGCCTTCCTGCTTTCGCTTCCAGACTCTGGCATACTCGAAACTCCTACCCAAAGGTCTAAAAACTTCAACGATATATCAACTTGTAAAAGAAGAGGGTACTGTCAAGAAGATGTTGGATTGAATCACAAGGGAGAGGGAAACCAAGTCAAGACCTGTTAAGTACCGTTAAATGTATATACACATACAAACCCAAAAGGTTGTCAAGAAGGATAAAGAATCCATTTCGACAAAATCTAGACATAAATATGAATCTAAGACAATGGACAAGACCGTCTTAGCGAAACCTGTTTCTCGTGGATTCCCATTATATCCAAGCACCTCTAGGAAAAAGGAAGAAACGGAGCGCATGGGAGCAGCCAACATTTGGTACATTTTTCCACTTGAACTGCAACCAAAACTTAGATACCGTCTCTCAAATATTTAGTGAACGGCATTCAGTTTCGATCTGAGGGTACAGAGGGATGTCGACGCACGCCACCAACGAAGCGCGAGCCAATACAAATGAGTTCGCCCCACAAACTCCAGGAGACACTTCATGAAACAAGTGAAGCAAAGTAGCAGGAAGGTCCTTCCCTCCAAACTTCGGTGGTTCACACCACTTGCGATGGCCATGGGTTGGTTGCTTGTTGCAACCATTTACAATCCCCAGGCCATTCAACAAGCGCTGGCAGACAAAGGAACAACCCAACCAGCTGCAGCCAAGAAAGCCAAAGCCGCTCCCGCAAAGAAAAAGGCTCACAAAGCGTCAGCCAAGAAAGCAAATCCCCACTACCACCATGGTCATCACCACAAGGCGGACAAGCCGATGATGGCGAGAGATTGGTGGCCCAACATGTTGGACTTGCGAGTCCTCAAGGCCAACGCCCCCAAAGGCGACCCCATGGACGCCAGCTTCAACTACCGCAAAGAGTTCCTCAAACTCGACATGAAAAAGTTGAAAGCCGACATCAAGAAGGTTCTCACGACGTCCAAGAAATGGTGGCCTGCTGACTTCGGTCATTACGGTGGTTTGATGATCCGTCTGGCCTGGCACAGCGCTGGGACCTACCGCGTGATGGATGGACGCGGCGGCTCAGCCTCGGGCACCATCCGGTTTGCTCCCCTCAACAGCTGGCCCGACAACGCCAACTTGGACAAAGCCCGTCGCCTGCTCTGGCCGATCAAGCGCAAGTACGGCCGTCGTCTCTCCTGGGCCGACTTGTTCATCCTGAGTGGAACCGTTGCTCTTGAGTCGATGGGACTCAAGACCTTTGGCTTTGGTGGTGGTCGCGTCGATGTATACGAGCCCACAGACATAAACTGGGGTTCGGAGACGCGATGGTTGTCAGACGAAGCACGCTTCAAAGGCAAGTCCTTGAAGGCTCCCTTCGGCGCCACAATGATGGGACTCATTTATGTGAACCCCGAAGGACCCAACGGTAAGCCCGATCCTCTCGCTGCAGCCCAACGAATCCGCGTCGCGTTTGGCCGAATGGGAATGAACGATGTTGAAACGGTGGCGCTGATTGCTGGCGGTCACACCCTCGGCAAGTGTCATGGAGCTGCATCTTCCAAGCATCTTGGAAAAGAGCCAGCAGCCGCTCCCATGGAGCAACAAGGTCTTGGATGGAAGAACAAATACAAAAGCGGCAAAGGAGCCCACACCACAACAAGCGGCCTGGAAGGTGCTTGGACCAGCACACCTGCCCTGTGGAACCACCAGTTCTTCCACAACCTCTTCACCTTTAAGTTCACCTTGACCAAGAGCCCGGCAGGTGCGAAGCAATGGGTTGCGAAGAAAGCACCCAAGATGATTCCCGACGCCCACATCAAAGGCAAGTACCACCACCCCTTCATGCTCACTACGGACCTTGCGCTTGTGAAAGACCCCAAATACCGCAAGATCTCTGAGCGTTTCCACAAGAACCCCAAAGAGTTCGACCTCGCCTTCGCCAAAGCATGGTTCAAGCTGACCCACCGTGACATGGGCCCCCACTCTCGCTTGCTCGGTCCCGAAGTGCCCAAGCCACAGATCTGGCAAGACCCTGTGCCGGCAGTCAACCACAAGCTGGTCGGCAAGAAAGACATCGCCGCGCTCAAGAAACAAATTCTTGCCACAGGGCTTTCTGTGTCCCAGCTGGTGAAGACCGCTTGGGCCTCCGCGTCCACCTACCGTGACACCGATTATCGCGGTGGAGCCAACGGTGCGCGTCTCCGCCTTGCTCCCCAAAAGAGCTGGAAAGTCAACGAGCCCGCCGAGCTGAGCAAAGTACTCGCCAAGCTCACCAAGGTCCAAGCTGACTTTAACAAAGCCCAAAAAGATGGCAAGAAGATCTCTATGGCTGACCTCATTGTGTTGGCGGGTGCAGCTGCCATTGAGAAAGCTGCCAAGGCTGCGGGTCAAAAAGTGGTCGTGCCCTTCACCCCTGGACGAACCGACGCGACAGCGAAGATGACCGACGCTGCTTCGTTTGAGCACCTCAAGCCCGCCGCAGATGGCTTCCGCAACTACTGGGGCCCTGCAGCTTCTGGCAAGCCCCAAAAGATGCTCGTCGAACGAGCCGACATGCTCACCCTGACGGTGCCCGAAATGACTGTCTTGGTCGGCGGTCTGCGTGTGTTGAACGCCAATCACGGAGGCTCCAAGCACGGTGTCTTTACAAAACGACCCGGCGTACTGAGCAACGACTTCTTCGTCAACCTCGTTGACATGGACGTGAAGTGGAAGAAGAAGAAAGGTGGCAAACAGCCCATCTTTGTTGGTACAAGCCGAACCACCGGCAAAGTGAAGTGGACCGCAACCGCTGTCGACCTCATCTTTGGTGCGAACGCCCAGCTCCGTGCAGTGACCGAAGTCTACGCTTCTGATGACGCCAAAGCGAAGTTTGTAAATGACTTCGTGAAGGTTTGGACCAAAGTGATGCGCCTCGACCGCTTTGACCTCGCCGCCAAGAAGTAAGAAAGAGTAGAACTCTCACCTACCTGACAAATCAGTCAGACGGTGATAGCTTCCAAACAAGCCGTCCTTTCCGATAGGGAGAGTGACGGCTTTGTTGTTTTGGTAGCCTTTCTATCCAAACATACCGCCGCGACGAACGTTCACGACAAAAGAATCACATCCATCTAGCAAAACAGGCAGAGTCCATGCCCGACGAATTTGGTAAGATAGACAAACAACTCCGAGTTGCAGGTCGAATCTTTCAATGGCTCTCACGCCCAAGCATCGCTGGCTTTCGTTTCATGCGCTGGTTTTCCAAGCTGGAAAAAGGAAAAGACATGAAGCGCGCCGACTCCAGCACGGTTTGGATCGAACGCTCCGATGGGGAGGGTAGCATTCGGACGAGGATCTTTCGTCCCAAGACGATCACCAAACCCCTTCCCATTGCTCTCTATCTCCACGGCGGTGGCTACGCGTTGGGGGTGCCCGAACAATCTCATGCGCTGTATCGGTTGCGTCGTTGCATGGACGCACACGATTGTGTGTTTGTTTGCCCTGCCTACCGACTTTCGATGGAAGCCCCCTACCCTGCTGCGCTACACGATTGCTATGACACTTTGTTGTGGATCAAAAACAACGCAGCGGAGTGGGGTGGGAACCCTGACCAGATCTTTGTGATGGGCGGAAGCGCAGGAGGAGGTTTAACGGTAGCCACATGCATGCTGGCAAGAGACAAGGGCGAGGTGAATGTCGCCTTCCAAATGCCCTTGTACCCGATGATTGACGACCGCCACGCCAACCCGTCTTCCATCGACAACGCGATGCCTGTTTGGAACACTCGGCACAACAAGCTTGCTTGGGACCTGTACCTACAAAACGTGACAAAGCAAAACCAAGCCCCCCCCATCTACGCCGTACCAGCCAGAGCCAAAAACTACAAAGACTTACCTCCAGCTGCAACCTTTGTGGGTGACCTGGATCCTTTCCTGGACGAAACGCTGCAATACATCAAAAACCTCCAAAATGCAGGCGTAACAGCAGAATGCAAGGTATATGAAGGTTGCTACCATGGCTTCGACCAGCTTGTTCCCAAAGCTGATGTAAGCAAAGCAGCCATCCAATTCATGATGGACCGTTTTGCCCATGCAGCGGAACATTACTTCGCTCGCCAACAACCCTAACATCCCCGAACAACCACCTGTCCCTCTCCTCCCGAAGCTCCTTGTGCGTTCGTCTACCAACAATCAAAAAAGTTGAAAAAGAGCCCAAATAGGGCTTGATCCTCACGTTACGTCAGGTCCTATAGTAACTCTTGGATGGATGATCGTGGAGATGGAGGTGTCCATGAAGACCTTTCGTATTGGGGAAGTCGCAAAACGCGCTGGCGTCACTGTGCGAACGCTGCATTACTACGAAGAGATTGGCCTGCTTACACCGTCAGAACGAACGTCAACTGGACACCGTCGGTACGGACGAGCGGCGATAGAGCGGCTGCAACAAATCAAGTCCCTTCAACAAATGGGATTGAGCCTAGCGGAGATAGAAGCCCTCCTGAAAGGACAAAGAACTTCACCAACAGAGATTGTAGAAGAACACTTGTTGAAGATTCAAAAAGAGAGAGCAGCGCTCGAACAGATCGAAAACAAGCTCCAGCTACTGCTCCTTCATCTTAAGGACAACAACCTCGAAGATGACGAAACTGTCGAGGTGTTGTTCAGCGCCATGGAAGCGATGAACCGGTACGAAGACGCCCTAACACCAAAACAATGGGCAGCGATCAAAGAGAAGCATTCATCTGCGCAAGAAGCTGCCGAAACCGAGTGGAACCAATCGCTCTTGGAGCTTCGCCAAGAGATGGAAGCGGGAACACCTCCCAACTCGGCCCGTGTCCAAGCCTGCATCAACCGCTGGAGCCATGCGATGAAGGCGTTCCTCCCAGAGAGCGAAACATCCATGGTTGCGTTCATGATGCACATGTTTCAACAAGACGAACAAACCCTCAACGAGCATGGGATGGACCCAGAATTGTTGGCCTACATCCAAGAAACCATGGGGATGTCAAACCCACCTCAAACCTAGATGCGGCCTCATTCTCAACCGTCACATGTTTCAATCCACACACTTGAAGGAGCGTAGGATGCAAAATCCAGGATACACATTTGTAAGTCTGTCCACTGCCAAAGAAGGAAAGCTTGACGACCTTGTACGGATCGCAAGCCATCCCAGTGAAAGTATGGAGGGCTCTGTCAAAGGCATGGTCGCCCGGCAAGTTAGCGTGGACAGGGAGAGAAACACTGTTGTTGTTTGGGCAACGTTTGACAACAAAGAGTCACTGTACGATTGGCTGGAAACCGAAGAAGGCAAACAGAACCACGGTGACCCTGAAGAAATGGAGTCCATCATCGAAACCTTCGAGATGTACGACCTCACCCCCATGAGCCAAAACATCTAAGGGGAAGCGAATGCAACAAGCGCTGCTCTGTTCGGATGTGCTCACACCATCCTAGCTTACTCCTCATACTCCTCTTCGCCAGCACCTGGATTTCCCCAAGGACAATTGGCACAGCCGCTTCGACAGCATTGTGTGGAAGCGTTTCGATACTTCCACTTCCGAACGACTTCAAGAACCCCCGCAAACACCCACACCACCAGCAAAAACAACAGCTGCACTGGCAGGGCAATGGCAATCAAAAGCTTGTTCTTCTTTTTGGTTGTCATGTCTTGCTCCATGCGATGAAAGAATCGAAATCCATCTATTCATAGAGGAAAGCTTCCTGTCAACAGACAACAACAGACCCCTTCAGAACCCTCGTGCCCCACCCCAAAACAAGAAACGCATAACCCTCTGTTCTTTCAGTCTTTGTCACAATATGACACAAGCTCCCTGCAGGCTACAGGAAACGATGGCACCCACTCTTGGATGAGTTTGTGAGTTTACTGGAGGGAACATGTCTCGCATAACAACCTGGAAATTAAGTGACCCCTACCAACCCAGCTTTGCAGCCCAATATGAAGTGGTTCAACGGGCCGTCTTGCAGGTGACTGACATAAAGACCAACCGCAACAAATACTATGCGTTGGAGCTTCATGAAGGGAAGGACAACAGCGAGGAGTTCCCCTACCGTTTGTTTACTCACTACGGCCGAACCGACGATCTGGAAAACAACCCAGACAGCGGGCAGAAGGAATGTCGATACTACCCTTCCTTGCATCAGGCCCAAGCTGGATACAACAAGATTTACAGACAAAAAACATCCTCAAACAAAGGGTACAAAGAGGTCTCCCTGGCCTCGTGCAAGATCGGTTCAGTGGTCGCACGTGGCGAGAGCAGCGGAACCATGGATGCGAAAACCCTCGAACGCATCGAAGTAGATCCCGTTTCAGCACAACAAGAGCAGACCGAGCAGCCAAGCATCCAGTTGAACAAGAACGTTCGTTCCTTGGTGAGGTACCTCTACGATGAAGCTGTCGGAGCCCTAACCTCCAGGGTCAACGCCAAAGTCACAGCCCATGGGATTGAGACTCCTCTCGGGGTCCTTACCATTGGGCAAATCGAGAAAGGTGAAGAGATTCTCGCCGATTTGTACGATGTGCTTCAAAAGAAACGAGTGCGACGACGCGAAGACAAGTTAAGAGAACTCTCCAGTGATTTTTACACCGTGATTCCTCATCGCTTTGGCCGAAGCCGAGCTGCAGCAGAGTCGGCGGTTATCTCGTCCCTCTCGGACTTTCAAACCAAGCAAGAAACCCTACAGTTGATGAAAGATATGCTGCAGGTAAACGGTGAGGACGGCGTGGTTCTTCACAACGCTCAAGAAGAACAAGAATATCTGGCGCTGCATTGCAACATCGAAGCCCTCAACCACCGTAGCAAGCGGTTCAAGACCATCCAACGTCTTGTAGAACGAAGCCAACTGCATCGGCACAACCTTCGAGTTCACAACGTCTTTGCAGTGGAGCGCGATGGAGAAGAGAGCCAGTTTTCGGAAGAACTCGACAACCAACGTTTGCTCTTTCATGGCTCACGCATCCAAAACTGGGTGGGCATCCTCTCTCGGGGATTGCTGCTCCCCAAAATCGCCGTCAACATGGGCGCAACACGCACCGACGAAGGATGGCTTGGACATGGCCTTTACTTCAGCGACGCATCTTGCACAAGCTCCGGTTATGCTTCTGAAGGCTCGAAGGGTACAGGCTTTATGGCAGTCGCTCATGTCGCCTTGGGAGCCATCAAGCCCTACCACAAGATCACCTACGGACTCACACAACCTCCCCAAGGCTTCGACAGCTGCCACGGTGTTCGTGGAACTCAGTTCTACGATGATGAGTTCGTTATCTACAACGAACGACAGCAAAAGCTAGCCTATCTTGTCGAGTTCTCCGAATAAGGGAGACAGAACAAAAAAAACGCTCCCTCTAGCGTGCCTCAAGAAACTTGTTTTCATTCCGACTCCCTACGCCTGGAAGAAACCTGGGATACGATCCCATCATGGAGAGAATCATGCTAACCAAAGTCTATCTGGTCGACATCAACCCATCGATCATTGCCGCATGGAAGAAGATGTTTCACAACAACCCAGAAGTGGAAATCATCCACGGCTCCATCTTGGACCAAGAGGTCGACGCCTGGGTAACACCCACCAACGCACAAGGCTCGATGAATGGGGGTTTGGACCTCGCGATCAAATACCATCTGGGAGATGTGGTGGAGCAACGGATCAAGAACGAAATCAAAAGCAACTATGGTAGTGGTCTGCCCGTAGGAACAGCCACTTGTGTGCCCACTGGCGCAGCTGCACCTCGATGGCTCATTTCGACGCCAACCATGCTAGGAAGCGCGGATAACATACAAAACACACTCAATGTATCTTATGCTTGCGCAGCCGCCTTTCAAGCCGTGAACATCCACAACTGGAGAGAGCCAGGAAGTATACAAACCGTCGCACTGCCCGGCCTTGGCGCAGGAACAGGACAGGTCCCCGTTGACCTGTGCGCGCAGCTGATGTGGAGCGGCTACCATCTCTTCCGTCGGCATCGCTGCCAAAGCTACCAGGAGCTACAAGCTATGTTGAGAAAGAAGCTAAGCCATGAGGAGTTGTATTCCTTGCCCAGCCCACCTGTTTATGCGGCGACAGGGGATGTATAGCTGAAAAGGGAGAAAGGAAGGAAAGAAAGAAAAGAGGCTGCTTGTTAGGTTAGAGATCAGGCTTCTTTGTCGATCTGTGAACGAACAAGGGTACGGATCTCTTGCAACAAGTCTTCCTTGGAGAACCCAGCCTTGTTGAGGAGATGATCCACATATCCGCTCAAACGCTGCCGGTCTTCTTGGGTGATCTCTTTCGCTGTGATGATGATTGTAGGTATCGTGCGGGTGTCTTCTTCTTCCCGCATCTTCTCAAGAAACTCAAACCCATCCATCTCCGGCATCATCAGGTCAAGCAAGATCAGGTCAGGTTGTTTGGCCTTAACCTCTTCCAAAGCTTTGATCCCATTGATAGCTTCTCGTGTATCCCAACCGCTCTTTTTCATGATGGAAGTTAGTAAATCTCGTGAGAGGTCATCGTCTTCAACAATGAGAACATCCCATGGTTTTTGAGTGGGTTGGTACTTACGCAAGGTCTTAAGGATGCGCTCCCGTTCAAACGGCTTGGTGAGGAAGTCAGCGGCGCCCAATGCATAGCCGCGCTGCATGTCATCCACAATCGTGACCATAATGACTGGAGTATCGGCCAGCGCAGGTAGCTTTTTGAGTTCGCTGAGAACAGCCCAGCCATCCATATCAGGCATCTTCACATCAAGTGTGATGGCAAACGGTTCGAGCTTTTCAGCGATGCGAAGCCCTTCCTCACCGCTTGAGGTCGAGACCACTAAGAACCCTTCTTTCGTAAGAAACCGCGTCATCATATCAAGAACAGTTGGGTCATCATCGATCACGAGGACGGTGCGATTGGTGGGGGATGCGGCTTGACGCAGTTGCGTCAGAGAGTCGGAGCGTTTGGCTGGGTGAGGTTCAGTAGGAGAGGATTTGTGCTCCAAAGCAGCGCCGCTTTTTAAGGGAATTTGTAGTGTGAAGGTGGTTCCTTCATCTTCAACACTTTCCACAAAGATATCGCCACCCATCAAACGCGCCAAACGCTGCGTGATGGCCAAACCAAGTCCGGCCCCGCCGTACTTACGCGATGTCGAAGAGTCGGCTTGGGTGAACTTCTCAAACAGGTTCTCCACCTGCTCGGATGTCATCCCAATCCCTGTGTCCAACACGCGAAACTCAACACAGTCCAAATCGTTGATCACTGTGTTGTATGCTTTCAAAGTGACCTCTCCACCTTGGGTAAACTTGTTTGCGTTGCTGAGCAAATTAAGAAGACACTGACGCACCTTCACCCGATCGGTGCACATCTTCTCCTCTTCGTTGTCGCAAGAAACCACAAACGTGTTCTCGTTCTTTTGTGCAAGAGGTTGGATGGTTTGCTCGATTTCCAGCATCAACTCACCCACAGAGAAAACCTCCGGATGTAGAACCATTTTTCCAGCTTCAATCTTGGAAAAGTCGAGGATATCGTTGATCAAGGCCAAGAGATGTTTCCCAGCCTGACATATCTTTTCCAAATCGGGTTCCATCTCCTCGGGCTCCATCTCGGGAGCCTCTTCCAGCAACATCTCGGAGTATCCGATAATTGCGTTCAACGGAGTGCGCAACTCGTGGCTCATCGTGGCCAAGAAGTCAGACTTGGCATGGCTAGCTAGCTCGGCAGCCTTTTGTGCAGCTTCCGCCTCGTTCCGCTCTTGCGCAAGTTTCTCTTTGGACACTTCGGCTCGATGTCGTGACGAGTCATACATCCATCCAATAAAAACCCCTGCAAAAACATAAATCGCAATGCCAAACATTTGCTGGAACGGAGTGACTGCAACCTCCGGTAGAGTCGGCAGTTTGTAACCTGTGACATCCAAAGCATAGAACACAAACAACTCAGCAAAGACCAACACCACAATGACCCATGCTGACCGGGTTCCAGACAAAAACATAGCCAACAGGATGATGTAGATGTTCCAGTAAAAGATGTTGCTGGCTAACCCCCCAGAATAATACACCGAGAAGAAAACCCCTCCGCCGATTCCAATCGAGATAAGGAGAGTTGCCAAAGAAAGCTGGCCCGTCTTACGCATCACCAGCAAACAACTCACATGAAAGATCATCGAGATCGCAGTCACAATCATCGTAGGATGCGTAAGAGAGCGCTGGGTAAAAGCCAAGGACATCGCACAAACCAAAAACATCGTAACGGTGAAGCCGATGATAATCCGACCTTTCCGTTGTAGCTCGGAATCCCCTTCGTATCTGTGCTCAGGTAGAAAGAAATCCAAGGCGGAAGATAGCTTCCCAAATGCACTTGGTGATGAAGAATGTTCTGTAGCTATTGTAGCTATAGACCTATTACCCATAACTCGTCGACTCCTTGCAATACTCGGTTCTTGGGGTATCCGTTCGGTCTACAGTACGGCTTCAACGAATGGAGTCAACAAAGTTGCAAGGCCCTATGCAAGCTACAGCAAAAGTCATTCCACCATAACAAATGACCTAACACTGTATCTTCTATCACCTTGAAAGATACTTTCTCGACCCTCGGTTAGAAGAATATCCTGAAGAAAAAAACACAGCGTGTCTAACTCAGAAATAACGGATGGTATGCTACCAAGACCAGATGGGAGGAAAAGAGATCTAAAGGAGGAAAAAGAGATAGACCGGTGAGGCGAGAGGATTAGTTGTCGTATTGGGAGGCTTTGAGAACCATGTCACCGGCGTCGTTCTTTTGGAAGAACATCGTGAAGCTGTTGTCATCGATATCAGCCCATCGGACAATTTGATACTCTTGGCCGTCTTTCTCGTTGGTGAAGGTACCCAGTTCAAAGTGACCTGCGTTTCCGGCTTGGCCAAGGATGACGGTCCCATTGTCGCCAGAGCCACCGTTCGCGTAACGGTACTGGAAGGTGTTGTCCCATAGGTCAACCGTCACTTGCTTAAGCATAGCGACCTGATCTTCCGTCAGGTTGGGGTCCATGCCGTCAGCGCTGAACTCACCATCAATCCGAGAGAGGCTGCCCTTGTCGACGTTGAGGTCTGGCTGCCAGTTGTTGTAGTCGAGATACGACCAATCGCCGAGGTCGTCGTAATCCCAGTAGGCAAAGTAGGTACCTTGAACGCTCTTCTCGGGCCAATCCTGGTCAAAGCCAATGGGTGTGTCCGCGTTGACAGCGCGAAGTTCCTTGGCCAGCTGCACCGCCAACTTTCCAGTCCGCGACATCTCCTGAATTTCCGACTTGGAGAGGCCGTTGTTATTGAGGTCATACTTGTCAATGAGCTTCTCTTTGGCGTATTCGACAGCCCGGTTCACATCCTTCGCGGTGACCGTTGCGCCTGGAACATGGTCACGGTGGTCGATGAAACGGAAGAACATATTGGCCAGCGCACGCTCGGTGCCGTCCATCGTTTCAAGTTTGGCTTCCATATCGGCGCGGCTGATTCGACCATCCGGTCCACCTGCATCGATAATCTGTTGAGCCACACGGGCTAGACTGGCATGCACATCACCTTTGGCAACTCGGGACATGTTGGCACTCCTCTCCGAAACAATGAAGAAACTGAAAAAAATTTGAAAATCGAAAGGCCTGCTCACGACTGTTGTTACAAGATGCGTATAGCACGAACATGAAATGGCCTCAAGCTTTGAAGTGGGACGAAGAACCAAAAAAAGAAGCATGGAAGGAAGCATTTCGACCTCTCGTTCCCCAAAAAAACGGGGACAAGGCTGAACCTCATGCAACTCCTTCTTTGGAACAAATCTCGGTAGTTAGCTCCCAACAAAACCCTCGACAGGAAGAGAGACAATCTCTACCCTTGAGGGCAAGGCCGTAGTGCGCGGTACAAGAATGTTTCCCTTATGGAAAAGGTTGTTTGAATATGGCTCGATGGTTTGTTTGGATAAGTTTGTTGTGGTTTGTTGGATTCTTATCGGTAGGCTGCGGTCCAGGAGACCCATGTGCTTCCGTCATCTGCGACACGGGACTGACCTGCCAAAACGGTCTCTGTCAGGTCGCATGTTCCAGCGGTCAAACGCTCTGCGGTCAGACCTGTAGCGACACCCAGACCGACGCAAAGCACTGTGGCGGTTGCAACAAGGCATGCAAAACGGGAGAGTCCTGCCTCAAAGGACAATGCACACCCCAATGCGAAGAAGGCAAGACAGGATGCAACGGAGAATGCGTCGACCCACAAACCAACAACAACCACTGTGGGGCTTGTGGTACAGCATGCAGCGCTGGAACGGAGTGTCAGGCCGGTGAATGCAAGACCTCCTGCTCCGGAAGTACAACCTTCTGTGGTGACGCTTGCGTCGACACCTCCACAAACGCCCAACACTGTGGAGCCTGTGAGAAAGCCTGCAAGACCGGCGAAGAGTGCAGCGGCGGTCAATGTGGACCCTCGTGTAGTGCGGGAGAAACAGCCTGTTCGGGCGCTTGCGTAGACCTCCAAACCAGCGCAACGCACTGTGGCGCTTGTGGCACCGCCTGCCAGTCTGGCGAAGAATGCAAAGCAGGGACCTGCAGCAAGCAATGTCCACAAGGTCAAACGCTCTGCTCCGACAACCAATGTTACGATTTGCAGTCCAACCCGGATCATTGTGGAGCCTGTGAGAAAGCCTGCTCCCAAGGCGAGTCCTGCTCCAAAGGAGTCTGTGAAGCCAACTGCCCCAACAACGAGACAGACTGTTCTGGAAACTGCGTCGACCTGCAAACCAGCACCGCACACTGCGGCTCATGTGGAACCGCCTGCACCGCTGGACAAACCTGCGAAACAGGCCAATGCACCGTTGTTTGCAAAAGCACAGAGACCAAATGCTCGGATACGTGCGTAGACACAACCTCTGATAGCCAGCACTGCGGCGCCTGCAACAAAGCCTGCGCCTCTGGAAGCGGTTGCTGCGACAGCGCGTGCATCGACCTGCAAGCCGACACCAAAAATTGTGGAGCCTGCAACAACGTCTGCGCAACAGGGAAACTTTGCCAGGGTGGCTCGTGCGTGTGCCCTCAAGGAGAGACCGACTGCAGCGGGACTTGCTTCGACACTCAATCCAACAACATGCACTGCGGCGCTTGCAACAACGCCTGCAAGACAAACGAGATCTGTGAGAAAGGGACTTGCGCCCTGTCCTGGTCTACCCAAGGAACAAGCTACTCGTTCGACTCTTCAGATTTGGGCTACAGAATCAAGTTTGACAGCCAAGGAAACTACTATGTGATTGGCGGCTTCAGCACCCGGTTGGAGCTAGGCTCACTATCAGGATCAACCCCAAACAGCGGCGTCTTCATTGCAAAGTTCAACAAACAAGGTGACGCACAATGGCTCGAGGTGTTGCCCATCAACAACAACGTCCAACGATGGGCGTTTGATGTTGACATTCAAGGCAGCGTCTACATCGCAGGAACCTTCTCAGAGACAAAGGTTACGTTCGGATCATTTACCATCACCAACCCACCGACCACGGTCCAAGGGTTCTACACCAGCCAGGTGTTTGTTGCGAAGATGGATACGTCAGGCAAGTGGCTCTTTGCAACAGCCGGTGGAAGCGGTTCCAACGCTGAAGTTGCGATTGGTGTAGCTGGAGATACCGCCGGGAGCACCTACGTCATCGGCCACTTCGGCGACCAAGGCAACTCTGTGTTTGGGACCACAACGCTCACCAGCAAAGGGCAGAACGATGTGTTTGTCGCAAAGCTCGACGCCAAAGGAGCTTGGCAATGGGTCATCGTTGGCGGTGGAAAAGGCAATGACAGCGGAAGCGCCATCGATATCGATGGATCCGGAAACGTCTTTGTGGTGGGCAACTACCAGCAAACGGCTGCCTTTGGTTTTACCAGCCTCAACTCACAAGGAAGCGACGATATCTTTGTCGGAAAACTAACCCCAGCAGGAACTTGGGTTTGGGTCAACCGAGGCGGCGGCAAGTCGTACGAACAGGCAGATGCCATGGTCGTTGACAACGGACTCATCTACATCACAGGCCGGTACCAATCCGAAGGCTTGTTTGGCACGCTTTCAGTAACGAGCCAAGGTAGTATGGACATTTTTGTGGCTCAACTCAACGGAAACGGTTTGTTCCAGTGGGTCGCCACGGCAGGTGGAGCCGGCCTTGAAGAGCCCTACGACATAGCAGTGGACGGCTCTAGCAATGTGTATGTGACCGGTAACTTTTCAACCAAGGCGGCAGCCACGTCGTATGCAACGTTTGGCTCAACAACGTTGAAGTCAGGCGGCCCCGAGTTCTTTTCGGATATCTTTGTGGCCAAGCTCAACAGCACAGGAAGCTGGCAATGGGCCCAATCGTATGGAGGAACCTCCGACGACAGAGGCAGGGGCATAGCAACCAGTGGAAGCTCGGTTTACATCACTGGAGGATTTTCGACAGAGTCAACCTTTGGAACCACAACGCTCACGTCAAAAGGCAACAGAGATATCTTTGTTGCCCAAGTCGACACGAGCGGAACTCTTCAACGAGTCACGGGCTACGCGGGACAACAAAGCGCTGCAACCAAGGCGTTTGATGTCGCGAGGGACTCCTCAGGGAACCTCTACGTGGTGGGGCAATTTCAAGACCGCTTCGTCGTAGGCTCCACCACCTTAAATTCTCAAAGCGGCGTGAACGATACGGACGTGTACGTTCTCAAATACAGCGCGCAAGGTTCGCTCCTTTGGGCCAAGAGCGGCGGTGCCAAATCAAGCGAAGACAAAGCAATGGGAGTCGATGTTGACTCTTCTGGCAATGTCTACGTGGTGGGAAGTATGGCTGGAAATCAGTCCGGTAGCTTTGGCACCCTCACCGTATCCAACAAAGGTAACTCGTTGTTTGTTGCAAAGCTCGACACCAACGGGAACTGGCAGTGGGTTCGAGCCGATGCTCCCGCTCCATCTCAGGAAGTCCGAAGCAAGATCAAAGTGGACAGTGGCGGAAACATCTACGTTTCAGGTTCAAGCGGCACCGGCTCCTTTGGGAGTCTAACCTTCAAAACCCAGGGTCCCTTTGCGATGTATGTTGCCAAACTTAATGCCACAGGCAGTTGGCAATGGCTCGCAACCAACACGGGCAAGCTCCCAAGCGCAGCGCATCACCTCGCGCTCGATAAGGCCGGAAACGTTGTGGTAGCAGGAAGCTCTCAGACAGAGACCTATGACAGCCTACCGTTTAAGAGCAACGGCGAATCCGATGTGTTTGTCGGGAAGGTCAACCCACAAGGTAAGTGGCTTTGGGTCCAAAGCTTGGGTAGTACGTTCCGGGATGAAGCCAAATCCATCGCTATCGACGCCCAAGACAATGTCTATGTCACCGGCCACTTTCAAGACAAAATCACGGTGGGCACAACAACCTACACATCCCAAGGCATACAAGATATCTTCCTTGGCAAGCTGAACGGAAGCGGCGCGTGGCAATGGCTGAGCACTGCTGGAGGAATGAGCGAAGACCACGCCCTGACCTTGGAGCTGGATGGACAAGGTAACACGTACGTTGGAGGGTTTGTGAATGACAAGGCATCCTTCGGTAGCTTGACCATTCAGTCCATTGGTCTTCGAAGAGCGCTGTATGTTGCAAGAGCGGACAGCAAGGGTCAATGGGACTGGGTCAAGAGCGCGCAAACCGAAGATATGATGGACTCAGAGCTAACAGGCATCAAGATAGGAGGCACCGGAAGGTTGTACGTAGCAGGTCACTTTACGGGCGATCTTACCTTTCTCTCTCAACCTGTCCAAGCCGGAGTCAACACGGACATGTTCCTAGGCATCATTCTTCCCTAAATCTCCCAAGGCTCCTCAAGAACCCCCCTAACGAGCAGCGAACAAAGTAGCTATTCAAAGGAACCCATCCTTACGGTAAGATGCCTCGTGGAGTGTTGTTTTAACGTGGGTAGCCTTTTCAAGTGTGCCAACCCTTCCTTCGTTTGTCTCCTTTGGGACTTTGCGTAGTGGTTCACGGCTGAATGGATGTTTGTAACCCCCAGCCCAAACATGGTGACTCCCATAGATCCAACGAGTATCGGCATGCCAACTCCAATCGAGGTTTTTGGATTGATGATACCTGCACCAATCGCGATGGTAAGCGCTCCAAGGAACATCCCAGAGATGCCCCAGGCCATCCTGTTGCTGGCTTTGGTATGATAGGCAACACTGTTACCAACAATGAGGGTAGCTGGAATGGATAGCCCCAAAAGGGTTAAGGAAATGATGAGGCCATTCGCTGAAGAGTCACTTCCTGCGCTGATCATGTAGGCATTGCGAGAAACACCCATGGTCGTTGCGACCGAGCCATTTGTGGGAACAGTCTGGCTCAGTGTTGTCCGATGAAGAGGTGTGGTTCTTTGCAGTTGGAACCTTGGGGAAGACTCCTGAGCATGGGCCGTTGCGCAAACCAGTAACCCAAGAGCCATCAGGATGAATGGATAGGTGTGACGTTTCATGA
This sequence comes from Deltaproteobacteria bacterium, assembly GCA_006226375.1. Taxonomy (GTDB): domain Bacteria; phylum Myxococcota_C; class UBA6777; order UBA6777; family UBA6777; genus M3003. Next base: position 122,653 of record SBHC01000008.1, read on the forward strand.
CGGCTATCCCTCAAACAAGAAGAAGACCTATGTTTAAAGCATAAGCAATCACAGAACCGTAGCTTTGAGAACATCAACCTAAGATTTGACGTGGGTCAACTTCCCATCCACAAAAGTAACAATTCTAGAATCCAAAGCTTGACCGATTGCTTTGAAAGCTATGATGTTGGAAGGGAAGCCTAGCTCCTAAAAGTTCATACCAACGAAGGAGAGCCCTACTGTGACGGAATGGTTTGCACCTGTTGCGAGCCACGGGATAGCATACAAGAGAGGACCCGATTGACTCTGGCCTTTCTCCTTTATGCTATCGTTTTTGCTCGATACGATATTCGCAACTCCCAACCCCAAATACACCGAACTGACGGCAAAGGGGATCAGGAAGAAAGGCCAAGCTCCTTTCGGGGAGATCGCCAGTGAATACAAGCCGAGGGATAGGCTTGTCGCGATTCCTACTGAGCCAAACACGACCCCAGAAACCCCCCACCCCATTCTGTTCTTCGCTCGCGTATGAAAAGCAACACTGTTCCCAACAACCAAGGTGGACGTCAGCGCAACAGCACCAACTCCAATGAGTGTGTAGTACACATTCATGGTAGAGTTAAGATTCTCAAAGACATTGGAGTTCCCATACCCAATCCGCTGACTTTCAGCCTTATCCGGTTGGTTTGTTCCCAGAAGAAATCGTGTGTTCAATAATCTTGGGTTCTCCAGAACAAAGGAACGATACCTCTCCGTCACAAGAACATGGTTCTCGGCAAAACTCAGAGCAGGAACCGTGAGAATACAGCTACACACGAACACAACCAGGACTGTTGTTTTCATGGCCTTTGCCCTTTGTCTCCTTCCCTTCGAGAATAGGCAGGGAGCAGAATCCGTTTGTGCTCTACTCAAAGGTTTCAACCTTGAAAGCCACATGCGTTGAAGGATGATACGTTTCAACAGGTGCAACCCGCACCGTTGAAGGTTGAACTTTTCCTTGTTTGTGATGAGCCACAGAAGGAGGCAGAGTGCTTGAATAGATGTTCGCAATCCCCAACCCGCACATGACGGCCCCAGCAGAAACGACAACGGATGAAACGGTAACTCCTTCAGCGGAACCTGTAGTGAATGTATATGACCCTACTGCAAGTGTTACAAGACCAATCACAACACCGGAGATCCCCCAGGCCCTTCGATTCTTCGCTTTGGACAGAGAAAGGATGACAAACGATCCAGCAGGTTGTTGAGCAGGAGGGCTCGAAGAGCCGACGGGTTTCGTTGTTGTTTTTGGAACAAGCCTCTTACGAAGCTCTAGCAGTTCTTTGCCCTCTCCTTTTTTGAAGCACTGGGGCAGCTTTCTTTCAAACGTATCGAGCAATCGCAGGTCGGCTGGTTGTTTCTTCCTTAAGTACCTATCCAGAATGATTTTGTATTGATGAATGTCATGTTTACACTGCTCCGAAACAACTTCTCTGCCTTGAGATTTGGTCTTCGGTTTGACCCACTCTGAGTAACGAATGGAGTCTTCAATGGAGCTTGTCTTTGAGTAAGTCCAAGAAAGGCTCAAATTGGAAGAGTTTAGATTGGCGATGGACAATCCAACGGTGGTCAGACTTATGAGAATCATGGGTACATTAACAGCATTCCCCACACAATCAGGGCCAAGACCGACGCCAAGCAGATGGACCCCAGTTCCAATCAGACCAAACAGGATGCCTGAAACTCCCCATCCCACAGAACGTCGCTTCTTAGCCAAGACAGCAATGTTACCACTCAGAGTGATAAGAACAGGCGGCCCTGCAAAGATGCCTGCGGTTCCACTCACAAAGTTGGGACCAACGCAAGGCCCAGTTTGAAAGATGAACGCTTCAGAAGTTAGAGGCATCAAAGCCATGTAGAAAAAAGCCAACAAGGTAAGAATGGGTTTGGTTCTCATGTCACGCTCCATCCATCCAATCCACACAACAGGTAGGATAAAAAATGGAAAGAGAATGGCATTGACCTACATCAAGACCTTAAGAAGAGGAGAGCATCAAGCAAAGGAGTAGCGAGGCCCACAACAGAAGAGTAGATGGGAGGGAGAAGAAAGCCAGCACGGGGGATTCGGGTTAAGCGATGGGGAGAGTGACCAATCGAATGAGGGTATAAAGGAAGGTTACAGTGCCAGCTCCAAGGAAGGTAATTTGAAGCATCCTTTGACGCATCACAGAGGCCATCCCTGCAAAGAATAAGACAATGGAGAAGAAGACAACCGTTAAGACATAGCTATCGCCAAAAGCACCCTCCTCTTGACCTTTCTTGAAGATAGCGTTGCTTTTGTTCCGCATAGCCTCTGCCCCACCCAACCGCATCAGCAAATATTCAGGATTGTCGAAGGGGTTGTGGGGCTTGCCTGTCTTTTTGTATTGCACTTTTGCCCAGGTCACAAACTTTTTGAAGTCCTTTTGCATGGTCGATTCGATGCCTTTGGCAAGCGCCAGACGTGCGGGTTCTTCCAAGCCTTTCCCAAGCAAGTACTGACTTGAGGCTTGCAGGTACATGTTGCCATCCGCCATCATCATTTGCACTCCCAACAAGAAGCGTGCGTTCCCTTCGTTGAGAGTGTTAGAGGCCTTGATAAAGCTGACTTGACTGTTCCCGCTCCAAACGGCGGCCTGGTAGCCAGACCAGGCGCTAGCGATGGTTGCAAGGCCTAGCAAGCAAGCACCAAAGAGACTGAGGAACCTTGAACTTCCGATGGTTGACTCTTCTGACATAACATCTTCCTATCTAGGTATTGGTGGCGGGAGCTATCAACTCAATGGTTCATCGACCAGAAAAACGAATGCAATTGGCCAAAGACTACATGAACACCAAGCCCTTCACAACAGGCCATCCAGCCTGCATTCACAAACCAAACCGAATGTTGGAACGAGGAGTGGCACAATACATGGGGATACAAACTATCCCTTCGCCCCCACCTCAACACAAACTATCCAATCCAAGGTGTCTTACAACCCACGAAAACCTGTAAAAAGGATGGATACAACTCTCAAACAAATTGGCCCGGTTCATGCAAATGCACATCCAAAGTTGAAACGCATGAACCAGCGAGGGCCCGATGAAATCGTACAAAGAATGGTGGTTGGTATTGGCTTTGTCTCTGTTTGTGACGGCATGTGGTTTGCCCCCCGAATTGGCAGTCCAAGACGAAGACACTCAAGAGACCCAACAGTCTTCACATACAGAGGTTGGAAACCAGGAAGAAGTTTCCCAAGATGGTGAGTCGGTGGGAGAGTCCCTTTCTGACTCTGGAGAACCAACCGAAGAGCCCACACCCGAAGAAGAGAAGAAGCCCCCTATTCTTCCAGATCGTCCAACGCCTCCCGCCTGCAACCAGACTCTGTGTGGGCGAGACTGTGTCAACACGTCCACGAACAACGACCACTGCGGACGCTGCAACTACCGATGCACCCGAGGAAGGACTTGCGTACGAGGAGCTTGTGTATGCCCCCAAGGAACGGTGTACTGCAACAGTCGATGTGTATCGCTTGCGGGCATGCAATCCGACAACGGAAACTGTGGGGGATGTGGCCTCACCTGTTACAACAGCGGCCGCTCAACTTGCCAAAGAGGCCAATGCGTTTGCCAGAACCCCAAAGAGACGGCCGTTCTCGTCAACTTTACAAGCTCCAAAAAGGGGTACGTCTGCGCAGACCTCAACAGCAAGAGTCACTGCGGAGGGTACCGAAACTCTTGTGGAACAGGGGAATGCAAAAACGGAGCCTGCACATGCAGTCAAAGCGAAGACACCCTTTGTACCCAAACCATCGGAACATCAACGCAGTCAGAATGTGCAAACCTCCAAAGCAACACCAGTCACTGTGGTACCTGCTGGAGCTCTTGTTTGCGAACCCAGCTTTGCGTGAAAGGCGCTTGCCAATGTGAACAAGGGAAGAGCATTTGCAAGGTCAAAAACACAACCAAGTACCCCAACTACTACGAAGACATTTGTATCGATTTGCAAAACGACCCCAAACACTGTGGCACGTGCGGAACCGTCTGCGGGAAAGGGCAAAGTTGCTTGCAGGGAGTGTGCGCTTGTCCCAGAGGCCAAACCTTATGCCAGGGAGCGTGCGTCGACTTGCAACAAGATATTACCCACTGCGGAACCTGTGGGAACCGATGCAAGGGTGACGCGACGTGCAACCAGGGTACTTGCAGCCCTTGCAAAGATGTATGCCGTGACAGCAACTCCAAGTACGTCTGCGTGGACAAACAATCCGACGTGAACCACTGCGGAGAATGCCAACACACCTGCGGTTCAGGAACGACAGCAAACTGTTCTTCCGGTCAATGCGCGTGCAAAGACTCCAAGCATTCCCGATGTGTCATCAACAAGCTGGGCGGAAGGTACGGAGACAAAGAAGTGGTTTGTATCGACCTGCAAAGAAACTCCCAACACTGCGGCGCCTGCGGGAACGTTTGCGGATCAGGCAGCGCTTGCGTCAAAGGAGCTTGTGTTTGCCAAAACAGAGGAGAAACAGGCTGTCAAGTTCGAGGAGCATCGGGACAGATGGAGACTCAATGTTTCAACCTCAACACGGACAAGGCTCACTGCGGAGTCTGCAACAAACACTGTGGAAGCTCCCTTTGTGTGAGCGGGGTCTGCCAATGTCCGCAAGGTAAGACTTCTTGTGGAGGAACCTGTGTAGACACTGCGACAAGTACACAACACTGCGGTGGATGTGGCATCCGATGCAAAGGCAACGCCACCTGCAAGAATGGAGTGTGCGATTCGTGCGAGGATGTCTGCTATTCCGGCTCTTATCCTCGGTGTACAAACACAAACACCGACGCCAACCATTGCGGCTATTGCAACGCCATGTGCAGTTCAGGAACCCGAGGTTGCAACAAGGGCAAATGTGCCTGCGCCGATGCAAAACAAACGGCCTGTCTGAGCCAGACGGTTGGAGGAAGTTACCCCCATTACCTGTACTCTTGTTTTGACTTATCCAGCAACAACCAACACTGCGGCCAATGTAGAAACGCATGCGGTCAAGGCTCGAAATGCACCCAAGGCAAGTGTGTCTGCAACGACAAATCCGCCACGCAATGCTTCGAGTACAGCCCATATACTCGAAGCTCAAGTCGGGTTTGTGTGCAGCTGCAATCCAGCCAGAACCACTGCGGAGCCTGCAACAAAGCTTGCCCTCGCAACGCAACTTGCACCAACGGCTCGTGTGTTTGCCCCAAGGACAAAATGACGGTGTGTTCCGGATATGACTCTTCGGGGAAATCGTACCAGGATTGCGTAGACACCACATCCGACCCCAAACATTGTGGGGGTTGTGGGTTCAACTGTCAGGTGGGCTATGTATGTGTGAAGTCCATTTGTAGGGCCAAGCCATAAACCCAACTTACTGCTCGACGAAGGTCAGTCCTCCCAAACACATTTCATCGTTGGTCCCTTCACCCCAGTTGAGATCGACTGGCTTTTGTTTCTTGCCACCGATGATGGGTTGGTTTTCGGCAGAGTTGTCAAAGGTGCACTCAATGGCGACCTGGTCACCTGGCTCCAACAGTACGGGTGTTTTGAATCGGTATTGCCCTTGCCAATTGAAATCCCAACGAGGGATGTTGAGCAAGCAGGTTTGCGAGCCGTCTTTCCGCTTGATCCAGATTTTGCCACTCTTCCCTCGTGTGTGCATGTGAAGGTTCGCGGTTTGGATCAGCACAGGCTTGCTCTTGGTAACAGACTGTCCAAGGAGACCCACAGCAGGATCGTAGGAGAAGGAATGTTTCTGCTCGGAAACGCCTGCTGGAATCTTCATTGACTGCGTCAACGGCCACTGCGGATTGATCAGTGGAAGAAGCTTCAGCACTTTGTCGACTTTGGAATCGATCTTGAAGCTGATGGAGGTTTGGTCCGGCTCAGGCGAACCACTCAACACGTTGTAATGCATCTGCAACACAATTTTGGATCCTGGCTCCACAGGAATACCGGCACCCGTTGGAAAGTCGATTTGAGAAGCGCCAGGAACCCACGAGCTAAGATTGGTGACTCGGATACCTTGGGCTGGAGATCCATAACATTCGTAACCGGGTTCAGGATCTTGGGCTTCCAGCTTGGCCAACTTATCCACTTCGGAAGGTCCAACCACAACGGCAATGACATGGTGAACAACCTTGAGGTTTCCTGGAACAATCTGAGTCCCAGTGATGAACATTTTCTCTGTTTTGGGCCAGTCGACTACAAAGCATCGGTAGTCGTCTGGGGTTTTGAACTTCCCAAACGCTTCGTTCATTTTGAGGGTCAGATCAACACGGCTGATGCCCTGGGGTTTGACAGGAGGTTGAGACTGATCTTCCGATGGGTCACCTTCTTTGGCTCCACTCTCTACCCAGTCAACGATGGTCTTGATTTCTTTCTCGGAGAGGGAGCTATCTCCCACATACTCCTGGCATCCATCACCAGGCTGCCAGGGAGGCATCCGCTTTGTTTTGACAGCATCGGCCACAAGACTCTTGATCGACTTCACTTGTTCGTACGAGGTCAACTCAAACGGTCCGATACCACCCGAGCTATGGCAACTTAAGCAACTTCGGTTGAGAATGGGTTTGACGTCCTTGTAATAATTCAAATCGGTCGACACATTCCTGTTGTCAGGAGGATTTGCATTGGAGTTTGAGTTGTTGTTGATATCAGAAGGAGATCCACACCCGGTGCCCAAAAACACCAAGCACCCCGCTAGTGCTCCTAGAACCATCCACTTCCAACCCAAACTCTTTGTTGTCGTTGTGTTCATACTTTCATGTCCTCTCTGCATTGACAGATTTGCTCGAATTGAGATTCGTCACGAATGACTGCTGCACGAGAGGTTGTTTCCCCTTCTCGTTTCCTTGCAAAAAAAACGAAAAAAGGCCAAAAGTCCTTGCGATTCAGGGTTCAAGAAAAAGAAAGAAAAATCTTGCAAGAAACTGTGGGAAACATTCAACCTATAGAGTGGTGGGAAGGGAGGTCTTGGGGTTTCGTATCGTCCTTGTTCAACCGTCTTAACACTGAAAGGCTTAAAGTGAGCCAGGAACCTAACTTTGTGGATCAGGTAGCGATGTTAGCAGCCCAGGCTGCCGATGGGCATCGTGCCTCTTTTTCAGCCTTGGTTCAGCTTACCCAACAACCTTTGTTTCGCCGTGCCTTTGTTCAAATGAACACACAAGCTGAGGCCGAAGACGTCGTGCAAGAAGTCATGATTCAGGCTTGGAAAAGCCTTCCGCAATTGCGAGACCCTCAAGCAGCATGGTCCTGGCTCTGCCAAATGAGCTACAATGTCGCACGGGATCACCGTCGCAAGCTCAAACGCAAAACGAAGAATGTTTCCTTGAACGTTTCCTTGGAGACCCAAGAGTTTCTCGAAGCCTGGCAACATACCTCTGGCCTGACACCTGAAAAGGAGATGATCTCCAAAGAGTTATCGTCATTGGTCAAACAAGCGATCGAGGCCTTGGATGAGAAACACAGCGTGATACTTCGCTTGCGTGAGTTCGGTCATTTCAGCTATGAGGAGATCGCCGAGATGTTAGGATGTTCTCTTTCCACTGTTGAATCACGGTTGCACCGAGCAAGACTTAAACTTAAGCAACGACTCAAGAAGTTGTTTGCAAACGCCTTGGAACGATAGGAGGTCAAGATGAAACCATGCAGTTCCTTGCAAAGGATGCTGGAAGACAGGGACGTTGCATCCTTGTCGCAGTCTGAGAAGGTCGCTCTGGAAGAGCACCTGGCTTCTTGTTCGTCATGTCGGGATTTGCACCGGTACACGACTCTGACCCAGAGTGTTCGGGACCACTGGACCATTCCAGACATATCCGACGACTTTGAACAGCGAATCATGTCTCAAATCGCGGACGAGCCTCAGATCCTGCCATGGATCGAACAGTGGAAGAGATCCCGTTGGTTTTCGATCGCGGCGGGCACAGCCTTTGCGATGTCGTTTGTGTTGATGGTGGGCGTCTTTTCCATCCCCGTAACGCCCTCATCCTCTGACCATCTCGTGAAGCAACGCCTCAAGTTGATACAAGGACCTTCGTTCAAACCCAACAAGCTATCCATCGCAGCCAATGCACTGGGCTTGGAGCTCGACTAATATGACGGCCAATTCGCTTAGATGGAAACCATACTTGATCGCCCTGGCCTTTGTCTGCTTTGGGATGGCGCTCGGTGTCTTTTTGGACCGACTGTACCTGCACTACAGTACGCAAAATTCGATCGAGAAGACTCGTTACCAAGACAAACCCATCACCCTTGACATGTTGGTGGGATTCTTTGGAGAACAGCTCCAACTGTCTCCCAAGCAAACCAAGAAGGTCAATCACTTGATACGCTCCTTTCTGAGGAAAGGACTCCTTCTTTTTAAGAATCGACCGCCCGAAGTCACAAACTTTCTACGGAAAGGAAACAGGCTCCGAGATGGGTTTCGGGCGTCCGTGCGAAGCGTCCTCACTCCAAAACAAAAGATCTTGTTCAACAGGATGATAGACAAGCTGGACAAACAACGCTTTGATTTGCAGTTCATGAGGCTTCGGTTCCAACAAGAGATCCTCAAAGGCTCCCCGTAGAGCACATCTCAAGCACGCTCTTCTCTACCGTTCAGACCACGCACCATCAACGTCCCACAGCCTCCATCTTCCTTTCTCCGCCAGCTGTTGGCCCTTCGGCAATGAATCCCCTGCTCTCGGAAAAAGTGATAGATCTCTTGGAGTCGCTCATCCGGTGGACTTTGGAACGTAGAATCTTCCATCGGGTTGCACAACAACAGATGAAGAGTCGCTTCGGGAAGAGACCGCATCACCGCCGCCATAGCCTCCAACTCTTCCGGTAAATCATTGATGCCTTCCAACAACAAATAGTTGATGCCAATCTTCCGTTTTTTGTTCCGAGACAGGTGATTCCATTCGTCATGCAAGCAAGCGAGAAGTTCGTTGCAATCGGGACCTTTTGGAACCAGTCGTTTGTGGGTTGATGGCACCGCCGAATGCAAAGAGACCATCACGCCGTTATGAGGCAAGTGCAACAAAGCACGAAACCGCTTCAAGGGAAAGCCAGTCGTTGTCACAGAGACCGGCCAGCCTGACGTTTCAATTAAGGCCTGTGTGACGTTCCAGTTGTGAAGAGGCTCACCGATACCCGATAGCGTAATTCGCTCAGGATGGGTCGTTTCTTCCGCAGCCTTAATTTGTTGAAGAACTTCCTCCATGCTCACGTTCCGAAAGAAGCCTTTGGAGCCTGAAGCACAAAACGGGCAACCCACAGCGCAACCCACCTGCGTGGAAATGCACAACGTACCGCTGCCATAGAACACGGACTCTACGACATAACCGTCGGCTAAAGGGACGGGAATGACCTGATTCTCCATGGGATGTGTTGCCATGATGGGTTCTACCTCAACCGAAACAACGAACAAGAACGACATCCGTTTTTTTTCACAAAGCGACCGAGAAATCAATGGCTTCAAGCCCACAGAAAAGGAAGATCTAGAAGGATTCGACAGCAGCTTGCAAGGCCCGAAGGAAGCTCTCTGCGTCCAAGCAAGTGCGAGCATCAAACAACATTGGAACGTGTTGGCATCCTATGTCGGAAAGGGAATGGAAACAAGTCAGTCCACTCACGCCAACGCCAGGAACAGCGAACCGGAAGTCTGCAGACATGTTCACAGCAAAGCTTTCATCGATGGATGCCAAGTTGTTTGGGCTGGCATTCATCCGGGTTCGAACCCAGGGTTTGTCGAGACAGGTGAGGCGATCGAAAAAATCCCGAACATCCTGAAGCTCCCAAAGAAGAATGTAGTAGTCGTTCCTAGAAAGAAAGTCCTTGGAAGTCAATAGAATTCTTTGATTGTCGGAAGGAAAAATTGGTGGTACGCTTGGTGCAAAGACATTCCATCGAAGAAGGGGCTGACAGATGAAAGTTAAGCGAAATGCCCAGCAACAGGCATCGACTCAAGAAGCAAGCAAGAGCAAGACTTCTGATGTGGGAAAGTCATCCAAAACAGAGGCGGCCTCAGAAGAAAGCTTGCTCTCTAACGCATCCAAGACGTTGTCCAAGCTGGACAACTATGTAGCGGGTGGGTTGAAACAGGCCAGCCGAGCTTTAGGGTTCAACTCATCCTCCTCGAAGACAGTTGGAGTCAAACGAGCGCCACGTGGAACGACTCCATCCTCTTCGTCTGCCAGCGCTGTGCAGCGGAGCCGACTTGGGACGGCAAGCCTGAACCGCTTAAGTTCAGCAACGACCGCACGGTTGAGCGATACTCCGACAACTCAGACAGCGGAGGCTGCCACACACAAAGCATCCTTTGATTCCTCAGCCCAAAGCTGGGCAGAGATGAGTCCGGACAAGCAGCAACAATGGGGAAAGTTGGGCTGGAACCAGAACAATTGGGAGAACGGTCCTGCTCCTTCCACTGTGCAAACTCCCTGGAACCAACTGTCAGGAGAGCAGCGTTCCGCCGCGACGGCGCTGGGCCAGAACGAGCAAAGTTGGAATGCACCTCCAGAATGGAACCACATGAAGTCTCACGAACAGACCAGCTGGGGAAAGCTCGGTTGGAACCAGCAACGTTGGGAAAATGGTCCAACACCGTCTTCTGCTCAAAAAGACTGGGGTCAGCTCAACCCCACGGAGCAGCAAGCTGCAACAGCGTTGGGTTACACTGAATCAACCTGGAATCGAGAAGACATCCCCGTAACCACTCCTGACGGCGTTGATTACACCCCAAAGAAACCAAGAGTCTCCAACGAAACCAAGTTACCCAACGACAGTGGTCAGGTTCTTGATAACTTTACCCAGCAAAACGGCCCTGCCGGAGGAAAGGAACGATGCGGTTCTGCCGTTGTTGTCGCAGCAGCGATTCAGTCTGAAGGCAAAGAGGGAGCCGCAAAACTTGCAGAGAATCTGGCCAAGTCGTCCCCAGCAGAGATGAGACAAAAGTACGAAGCGCTCGCACAGAAGCTGCGAAGTGGAGACGCAACGTACGGCGACCTCGGAGAGTTGGCTGCATTGATCCACAAAGACTATGGGATGCCGAAGTTTGCTCCCGATGGTTCTGAGATACCAGGTTCCAGGGCGGTTGATGGCACCAACATGGGCATTCTGATGACAACTCCTCCGATTCAATCCCCTCAAAACACCCGTCGTTGGAGTCCAGATACGTCATGGCCGATGAAGATTAACATCAACAACGACGGCAAAGATGGAAACCATTGGGTGTTGGTCCGTCGCGATAGCAATGGTCAAACGCAGGTTTGGGATCCAATGTCCAAGAGTGGCCCAAGTCAACAAGGAACCGCAGCTTCTGGACAACAATACGTTAACCGAATGGAGCAACAGATCCTACAGGCTCGCCAGAATCCCAACGTCAACCCCATGAGCTTTGGCTTTCCTTCGCGCCCTCAATAAACGGAAGTGTTCCCTTCCTAAAAACCAAAAAAGCCGACACCTCCCATTGGTTTTTTTTGGGGAGGGCGGCTTTTCACAACTTGCAAGAGTTCACCTGCAAGTGAGGGTTTGGGTCTGAGCTAGGCTCTCGACCCGAACTTCAATGACAACCACATTTAGTTGAGATCGAAGCGGTCTGCGTTCATCACTTTGGTCCATGCTGCGACAAAGTCATTGACGAATTTACCTTGGTTGTCGTCTTGTGCATACACTTCAGCGTAAGCGCGGAGGATCGAGTTGGAACCGAAGATGAGGTCCGCACGGGTGGCCGTCCATTTGACGTTGCCAGAAGCGCGCTCCACAATCTCGTACAGGTTCTCACCAGCGGGCTTCCACGAGTAGCTCATATCGGTGAGGTTCACGAAGAAGTCGTTGGTGAGAGTTCCAGCGCGGTCGGTGAACACACCGTGCTTGGTGCCGCCGTGGTTGGTTCCCAAAGCACGCATACCACCGACCAGAACGGTCATTTCGCATGCGGTCAGGCCGAGCAACTGAGCGCGGTCAAGCAACAATTCTTCTGCGCTAACAGCGTAGTCTTTCTTGAGCCAGTTGCGGAAACCATCGTGAACCGGCTCCAGGTAAGCGAACGAATCAGCGTCGGTCATCTCAGCAGTCGCGTCGCCACGGCCGGGAGAGAAGGGAACTTCCACGTCAAAGCCAGCAGCCTTCGCAGCTTGCTCCACGCCGACGTTACCCGCCAACACAATAACATCAGCCACGCTTGCGCCAGTCTCGGAGGCGATGCCTTCAAGAGCGGTGAGAACTTTCGACAGGCGAGCGGGCTCGTTGCCTTCCCAATCTTTCTGGGGAGCCAGACGGATGCGAGCGCCGTTAGCGCCGCCTCGCAAGTCAGAGCCACGGAAGGTGCGAGCGCTGTCCCAAGCGGTGGAAACCAGCTCGTTCACGCTCAAACCGCTGGCTGCGATTTTCGCCTTTACAGCAGCAACATCGTAGCCGGTGTTTCCTGCGGGGACGGGATCTTGCCAGAGCAGATCTTCGGCGGGAACTTCGGGGCCGATGTAACGAGCCTTGGGGCCCATGTCACGGTGGGTCAGCTTGAACCAGGCGCGAGCAAAGGTGTCGGAGAAGTACGCTGGGTCTTGGGCAAACTTCTCGATGATTTTGCGGTACTCGGGGTCCACCTTCATGGCCATGTCAGCGTCGGTCATGATGGGGTTCTGACGAACGGAAGGATTCTCTGCGTTCAGAGGACGGTCTTCTTCCTTGATGTCGATGGGTTCCCACTGCCATGCACCTGCCGGGCTCTTCTTCAGCTCCCACTCGTGGTTGAGGAGCATATCGAAGTAACCGTTGTCCCACTGGGTGGGGTTGGTGGTCCATGCACCTTCAAGACCACTGGTCACAGCGTCGCCACCCACGCCACGCTTGGAGTTGTTGATCCAACCCAGGCCTTGCTCGTGGATGTCTGCACCTTCAGGCTCGGGTCCGAGGAGACCAGCGTCGCCGTTTCCATGAGCTTTCCCCACGGTGTGACCACCTGCGGTGAGAGCGGCGGTTTCTTCATCGTTCATCGCCATACGAGCGAAGGTTTCGCGCACATCGTGTGCAGTTTTCTGGGGGTCGGGCTTGCCGTCCACACCTTCGGGGTTGACGTAGATCAGCCCCATCATCACTGCAGCCAGGGGGTTTTCCAGGTCGCGCTCACCCGAGTAGCGGCTGTTGGGATTGTCAGAGGTGGCGAGCCACTCGGTCTCTGAACCCCAGTAGGTATCTTTTTCGGGGTGCCAGATGTCTTCACGGCCGAAGGAGAAACCAAAGGTCTTCAGACCCATGGATTCGTAAGCAACGTTTCCGGCCAGGATGATCAAGTCAGCCCAGCTCAGCTTGTTTCCATACTTCTTCTTGATGGGCCAGAGCAGACGACGTGCTTTGTCGAGGTTTCCGTTGTCGGGCCAAGAGTTGAGGGGTGCGAATCGCAAGTTACCAGTGCCTGCGCCGCCTCGTCCGTCGGTGATGCGGTAGGAGCCTGCAGCGTGCCAGGCCATACGAATCATCAAACCACCGTAGTGTCCCCAGTCAGCAGGCCACCAATCTTGACTGTCTGTCATCAGATCGGTCAAGTCTTTCTTCAGCGCAGCAACATCGAGTTTTTTCACTTCCTCGCGGTAGTTAAAGTCAGCGTCCATGGGGCTGGTCTTGGAATCATGCTGGTGCAAGATGTCAAGATTCAAGGCTTTCGGCCACCAATCCATGTTGGACCGGCCGGCGGAGGTGTGGCCACCGTGCATGACCGGACACTTCTTCGCTTCACTCATTGTGCTCTCCTACTTCGTTGAGCATGTGTTGACAGGAGGGACAGGTGCCCCAAAAGATCACTTCAGCTTCGTCGATTACAAAACCTTGCTTGTCCATCGGCTCCAAACAAGGAGCGGCATCAAAACAATCGGTATCCACTACAGTTTGGCATTGTCGACACACCAGATGATGATGGTTGTCACCGACCCTTGTTTCGTACAAAGAGGGACAACCTTTGGGCTTAATCTCCCTGATTAAACCATGCTCCACCAGGGTCTTGAGTGTGTTGTAGATCGCTTGTTTGGACGTCGTCGCAAGTTCTTCTTTCACAACATTAAAGAGCTGGTCTGCGTTGGAGTGAGGGTACGACTCCAGCGCTTGCAAGGCTGCAATCCGTATCGATGTAACGCTAAGATGATGAGCCTTAAGAAGCTCTTTGTAAGATTCAATCGTCGACATAGTTTATCCGAAAATTTGGATCAGCCAAAAACTTGACTCGGTCAAACTTTTAGTTGAATACATTTTTTTAGTCAAGCAAAAAATGCATTCCAATTTGAAATCGCAAGATAGCCTTTGTTTTTCGTGGGAGTGAGTAGTCTGGGTCACTTCGAGGTAGAGAGTCGATTGTCTAGCAACGATGGCCCAGACCCAAAGATCGATGGAGTTGGTAGAGGAACATCACCTGCCTTGTGTTCATTCCAAATGTAGTCCATTTTCGTAGGGCAGATCGAAACGAAATGGACAAGGGAAGAACCCACAAAAGGAAATCGGTCATGACTCATCAACCCATTCGAACCCTGGCAGACGGTGTTCATGTGGTGGAAGCTCGCCAGCGATTCTTTGGCCTCGAAATGGGTGCCAGGATGACTCTTTTGGAGTTAGACGGAGGCTTGCTCGTCCACTCTCCCATTGCAATGAAGCCGGAAGACCTGACACCGTTAGGTTCACCGAAGTGGGTCTTGGCTCCAAACCTCCTGCACCACCTGTATGTTGGCCCTTGGATCGAAGCAGGACTCGAAGTATACGCCTGCCCTGGCCTCTCCAAGAAACGACCCGATCTGACCTTTCAGGAAGAGATCACGTCGCAGCAGAGCCCCTTTGGTGGCGATGTGAAGTTGCTCCCGCTCGCGTGCTTTGGACTCACCAACGAAGTCGTCGTCTTGCATCAACCCAGCCGGACTCTTGTGGTGACCGATTTGGTCTTCAACATACCTCCCTCAGCACCCTGGATGACACGCGTTGCGATGCGTTGTTTGTGTGGGTACCCTGGGTGCAAAACCACTCTGCTTGAGCGGATAGGGATGCAACGAGACCTGGCTCGACGAGAACTGACGACCCTCCTCTCTTGGGACTTTGATCGCATCGTGATGGCACACGGTGAAGTCGTTGAGACCGGCGGGAAGGAAGCTCTACGTCGTGCGTTTCAATGGCTATGGAAGAAAAAATTGCTCGCCTGAATCCCAAATGGCCCTCAACAACATCGTCCTTCACGACCTCAACCAAACCCACGAGAGTGACCGAGTGCGAACCCCTGTTGCCTGGTTTCACCTTGGGAACGGAGCCCAGACAGGTGAAATTGTTGTAGGAGCTGATGGCTCGTGGTATGGACTCAATCCATCGTTGGGAGTTATGGTATCGTACCAATACCAACCCGAGGTTGCGTCCATCATCACCACACCCACCGAAGACTTGGACTCCTTGTTGCAAGGTTTGTGTTCAGGAAGGAGAGTTGCATGATCCAGGATCTCCATGTGAACGTGCAGGGAGAGAGAGCCCATTTTGTTCACCAATCCTCAGACGGTCCACCTGTTGTGTTGGTGCACGGCGCAGGAGGAAACGCCTCCATTTGGAGCCCAACCTTGCCCCACTGGAGGTGGGCCAACGTTTGGTGTCCTAACCTCCCTGGCCGATTGGGCAGCACACAACCTCCACTGGCCACCACGGAAGAGTTAGCGACCTGGCTGGGACAAGCGCTCGACGAGTTAAAGTTGGACTCTCCTATTCTTGTTGGACATTCTATGGGAGGAGGAGTCGCTCTGACTCTGGCTCTCCAGCAGCCCAATCGTTTCCAAGGGGTAGCGCTTGTTTGTTCCGGGCTTCGCTTGCGAGTGTCCGATGCTGTGATGGGTATAGTAAAGGCAGCAACCCCGGACAACCCTTTCGACTTCACCACGTCCTTTTTGCCCTCGACCCCTTCCCAGGCAGCAGAAGCCTACCAACAGAACACCCAGCAAACGCCACCAGAGACCGGGTTCATGGATTGGCAAGCCTGTAACACGTATGACGTGCGCGACCGCTTGGACAAGCTTGCCTGTCCGCTGCTTGTTGTGTATGGGACTTCCGATGTATTAACACCCGCAAAGTACCAGGAACGCATTCCCCAACGAGTCCCTGAAGCCACGTTGGCACCGATGGATGCAGGCCACATGTTGCCTTGGGAGCGACCCAAAGAACTCTCCGGCGCTGTGGCTTCGTGGGTGCGTAGACTTTAGCTTGACGCATTGAGTTTGCGTAGGGATGGCGTGGCACATAAGAACGTGCACTCGAAGGGGGGCTCTGCTTACTGTTTCTTGAGGTCGCAGGGGCCTTTGCATTTAACAATGGCCTCGCCGGTTTGAAAGAAATGCAAGATGCTCTCGCCTACCATCTGATTAATGGGAATGTTCCAATGTCCTCCATTATCTTTTTTGGGTGATACGTTTCCAACGGGATTGTCGGGATCTCCCCAGTGGTAGGAGATGTAAGCCGACCCTTTGTAGGGAGCTTTTACTTCCTTGATACCCCATGGTTTACGCACCGACTGGTCCAACACAGGAATGCCAGCAAGTCGCGCTCCCAGGTCGGAGGAGAGGTTGGGAACCTGAGCGTCATTCTCTGCGATGATATAGAGAAACTCCTTGGGCCCATATCCATTCAGCCCTTTGGTGAGATGGGGAATGTAGTTTCCAGACTCAGCGCGGTCCCAAACATGTTGCGACAATGCCATCAGTGCGCCACGGTCGATGCGTTTGGGAAACGAAGGTATCAAGAACAATTCAAAATCGTTAAAGTGGATGCTTCGCTCGATCATGAAGGAGAAGTGTGTCCCACCGACCAGCAAAGCCCCACGCTTAATGTCGGGAGACAGAGAAAGCAGCGTCCCCCCCAAGATTGCGCCTTGGGAAACACCAATAAAGAAAGCTTGTTTGGGATCAATCAACTCCTTGTCGTCTTTTTTAAACTCCTTCATTCCACGACATTTTCCAAGCACGGTCCGGGTCAAGGCGATTTGGTTAATCATCGCCTGACGTAACATCTCACCGACCATGTAAAACTTGGAGGGGTTCCCAAGGGCTGTCGCCAGGAAAGTAAGGTCCTTTCGGCTCATACCGTCCCAATCCACGCCAACCCAAATCACCTTAAAGGCGTCGGCCGCTTTGATAATGGCCTCATTCTTGAGGGTTCCTTCTGCTTCCCCAAAGAGGCCGTGCCCCAATGTAATCAAGGGCGATGCCGTGGGGTTGTCTAACAACGACTTGGGGACAACGGCTGTGAACTTAACGTCCCTATCTTTTTGCCACGAGGGTTTCCCATCCTTATCTCTGGCGATTTCAGCAGGCATTTTGTCGGCTGTCATGTAAAAGGGAACCTTGATGGTCCCGACAACGACACGTGCCCCTGTTTTTTTCACGTCCTCTTCGACTTTGTCGACCTTGCAACCTATGCCTTCGGCACCAAGACGTTTCACAGCATCATCTCGCATCGCAAACATGTCGGCGTGGTTGGAGTTGAATGACGAGGTATGAAACTGCCAGGCGGACAGGATGCTTTTTCGCTCCACACCCATAGAAGCCAGCTTCGTAAACAGCGCTTCAAAGGATGCCCGACGAGCTTCCAGTTGAGGTGAGTTTGTCGGAAGGTTGTCTCGGAAGGCACGGAACGCATCCGTGGGTTCAAGGGTTGCACCACTCTTTCCTTTGAGGTTCCGTAACACCACAGCGTAACGCCGGTTGTGCATCAAGCGAACCGAAGGACGGAGGAAAAACAGCGTCTCTTTTGGAGAGTCCGCGCGTGCATCATTCTCCACCCAGTGAGCCACCAACTCCCCTTTCTCCAGATCCACCAAAAGCGTGTTCGATTCCTTCTTTAAGGACCTATCAATGCTATCCACTCCTGCAAGCTCTGATACATCCACAGGTTCAGCAAAAAGAGTGGCCACTTGGGTGTTGGTGCTAAATCCATCCAGTCGTTTGTAAGGGGTAGGATCCAAGTATTCTCCGTCCGCATTGCGGACCAGAGCTTTCGGGTCGTAGTCGATGTGGAAGCCTGTTTCTGTTTTCTCGTTTTTTGTAAGGTATCGCATGGAAGGCCAAGGAAGAGGACAGTACCTGGGATTCAAGTTCTCACACTCGGCCTTGTCGGAGATTTTGATCGGTTCAACTTCCACCCCACCCGTTCCTTCACGAAGCAAGCCATCATGGCCTGCCGTTAGGTCGTCAAGGCTTTGAGCATCCGGCAAAGGACTTTCACTCCCAGCATCAGAGCCAGTCTGTTCAGGACCAGAGCAGGCAACGACGGCCTGAAAGCTGAAGCCAAGAAACAAAGCCAACGCCACCAATGGCTTCCAACGAAACAAACGATCCCTTTTCATTTGAAAATCCTTTCACTAAGATTCATCCAGTCAAGAACAGCTAAAACTGTATACAGAAATGAAACATGTTGCAATTCAAGACACTCTGCGTTCGACTCGAATCACGACAACCTTGAGATCGGAAGTTCTCCCTTTTCCAACAGGCATCAAGAAATGACACAAGAATCCCAGCACTGGCTTCATACACTCCCCATTGAGAGCTGGGTCGAACAGTTTGGCACACCTCTGTATGTGTACTCTCTTCCCACGTTGCGCGCTCGCTCCCAGGAGTTTCGAGAAGTCTTCGGACCCGATGTTTCGTTGTATGTTGCGATGAAAGCCAACCCTAACTTTCACCTTCACCGACTCTTGCAAGAAGAATCGTTGGTTGATGGTGTGGATGTCGCGTCACTGGGAGAGTGGAGTTTGGCGAGAGAAGCAGGATGGTCAGCCTCCCAGCTAAGCTATACCGGACCTGGAAAAACAAAGGAACACCTGAGTCAAGCGCTCCAGGAAGAAGTGGGAGTCCTGTGCATTGAATCCCTCGATGAGTTGGAGGAAATCACGCAGCTTGCCCTCGACATGAACAAGCCCGTCAAGGTCATGCTGCGCTTGAACCCTCCCGAACCTGTCCATGCATTTGGGATGCAGATCTCAGGTCGCCCTGGACCTTTTGGCATTGACCTGCCGTCCTTACCAGAAGCCATTTCACACCTCAAGCGGCACGCCCGCGTGTTGGAGTTTAAGGGAGTCCATGTACACGCAGGGTCGCAATGCTTCAGCGCCAAGGCATACGCTCGAAGCATCCAGGAGCAGCTCAAGCTGGTGGACCAAATCGAAGAATCGGGCTTGCACGTGTCTACACTGAATGTAGGTGGAGGACTCGGACTTGCCTCGTGGGTTCCGTACAAAACAATCAGCCTTAAGGGAATAGCGAGTCATCTTCGAGGAATGCTCGCGGAACGAAACAAGCCGCTCCGCATACGATTGGAGCCAGGTCGATGGCTGCTAGGACCGACAGGAGCGTATGTTTCTAGGGTTGTCCGAACCAAGACCTCCTACGGGCAAACCTTTTGCATCATGGACGGGGGCATCCACCACCTCTACGAAGCTACATTGTCAGACGTTCCACAAGGGAAGATACGACCCTGGATTGAAAACCTGTCACGGCCTCAAGCCCCCCTTCAGTCTGTGGATGTGTGCGGCTCCCTTTGCACCACCAGAGACCGGCTGGGTCGCAACGTTGCTCTCCCTCAACCTCAGAAAGGTGACCTGCTGGCCTGGCCCAACACAGGAGCTTACGGACTGAGCGCAAGCCCCCTGCTCTTCTTAGGCCATGACACCCCCATGGAACTGCTCTTTGATGGAGAGGCGGTCTCCCCGATTCGTCGGAGATTTCGGATACAAGAGTGGTCCTAGAGCAAAGGACAAACTTGGTCCGTGAATCCCAAATTCAACGATCGTAGAACCAACCTGTTGGATCCAACAGGTTAACTTACTCGATCCAGGACAAACCGCGTTTTCAGCGCCAGTTCTGGCATGACAACAAGCCTCTAACCCTACAATTTTATTGAATGCCTCTCTACACCATTACAATTGACATGAATTGTGCTTAGAAGAAGGTACGAAATCACAATCCACTCCAAATTGAGCAAGAGAGGTTCTGATGAACAAGTTCTTGAAGACCATGATGTATCTGTTTCTAGGTCTACTTCTAGTCACCCCAAAGCAAGCAGTTGCTTCAACGACACAAAAATTTTGTTCCGTGCACGATGAAAAATTAGCCAAAGACATGGCCATCACAGCTGCTACCATTCAATTGTTTCACGGTGTAACGGCGATGACATGCTCCTATCTACTCATTTCTTTCGCCTTGGAAAAGCAGGCGCAAGCAACAGAGAAGTCCGTTCACCCTCTCTCCAAGACTGTCCCCAGAGTCATCGCCTCAACCAAGGGGTTCTTCAAGGTGATGGTTCCTACCTCCAAGAAGGTTTCCGAAGCGCTCAAAGGACACAATGAGTATTGGTCCAAAGTCTTCCAGGGAACCTTTGAAGAAGGCATGTGGGGGAAAAGAGGACAACGGGTTCAAACACTCCCCCCAGCGATCAAGGGTTGCCAACGAGTCGCAACAGGTCTTAAGTACTTGCGCGTCTTGATGCTGGCGTCGATGGCGTACCTCGCGGTGAGCAAATCGATTTGCGCCGTTGCCAAAGAAATCAATCCTCACTGCAAGAAATCGTCCAAGCACAAGAACAAATGTGCGATGCCAACGACTTACCAGGAGTTCCCGAAGCTCTCTACACCGTCCTACACTTCGAATGTAGCCTGCAGCAA